>CAVUFV010000009.1:242500-1200528 GCA_963740915.1 uncultured cyanobacterium | reverse complement strand
TAGTCAAAGCCTATAGTCAAAAGCCTATGTCAACAGCATCTTCTAAAACTTCTATTTATGCGGCGATGGCGGCCAACGTAGCGATTGGTATTGCTAAGTTTGTGGGTGCTTATATTAGCGGCAGTTCGGCCATGCTCTCAGAAGGCATTCACTCGGTGGTCGATTCAGTCAATGAGGTGCTGCTGCTGTATGGCCTTAAGCAAAGTGAGGGAGGGCCTAATGAGCAGTATCCGTTGGGGCGATCGCCCGAACTTTATTTTTGGTCACTGATGGTAGCGGTACTGATTTTTGCCTTAGGCGGTGGGATTTCAGTGCTGCAAGGCGTGTGGAGCCTGCGAAACCCAGTAGCGGCCAGCGATTCAATCGTCAGCTATTGGGTGCTCATAGCCGCCGCAGTCTTTGAGGGGTCGGCGCTAGCGGTTTCAATTCACTCTTTTAAAAAAGCGCAGGATAATCCCAAAATAGGTCTATGGAAAGCGATTCAGCGGAGTAAAGATCCCAGCGGATTCATTGTGATTGTAGAAGATGCGGCGGCGCTGGTCGGGTTGGCAATCGCTTTTTTGGGCGTATGGCTCAGTGAGGCGACTGGCAACTCTCGCTATGATGCTATTGCCTCAATTGCCATTGGGCTATTACTCACGGTAGTAGCAACCGCACTGGTCGCGAAAACAAAGGGGCTATTGGTAGGTGAAAGCGCCTCCCCGGAAACCCGCGAAAGCATTAAAGAGATTGTTCGATTAGATCGCGCGGTTTCTGCGGCGGAGCCGCCCATCACGCTTCATTTAGGGCCGCAAGACGTGCTAGTAGCGCTAAATATCGAGTTTAAAGATGCGCTTTCTGCCGACGAAATCGAAGCCGCTGTTCGCAGGATTGAGCGGAAGATTCGCACGACTCACACTGATGTGAAACGAATTTTTATTGAGGCTGCTTCGGTGCTCAAGTAGCGCCTTTAGCTGGGTTCTCTAGTTTGCCAGAGATGAGTTTGCCAGAGATGAGTTTGCCAGAGATGGGGTATTTGTCAGAGATGCGGTAGGAGAATTTACCAAATACCAAGTCTGTACTTTATGAGCACTGTCAGAATCTGGCGGCTGAGGCTCACTCGCCAGATAAATCTCAAATGGGCTATTTTGCTGAACAACTTCTTTTGCTTTTAGCGCTGGGGCGGTGAGCGCCGTTGCAAACGTGCCTCTCACTCGGTAAAGTTCACCGGGAATATCGTTACGAGAGAACTCTGAAGAATTGAGTTTTTCTCGGCTTTTGACTGTGAAGCTGTCGATTTTGAAGTTTGGTGCTGGCGTAGACTCAAAGCCAAGCGCTTGAGCGAGGGTTTGCTGAGTGTGGGTGAGCTGTTGGGCGATCGCTAACTTCACCGCTTCATCCGGCGGTACCGATGCAAATGCAGTACAGCTACTAAACACCACCAAAGGCACTATCAAAAGCACCGCCATACCCAATAGCTTCAGCCTTTTCATGTCGTTTTTAGCCCTTTCACTTTCACTATTAGCTACCAGTGTACGTCGCTAAAGGTCTTTTCTTAGCCGCCGGTTTTGATGCTAGCTGAAGCTGAAGTCACAAAAGGATAATCGTGCTGTAAAACATACTCGTATAAAAGCTTGCCTACCGATTTATTAGAGGTATTGCTAGATCGTTTTCCCGTGTCAGCGCTTGAACAAGCGATCGCTACCCTTGAACTAGCGAAAGAAATGCTGACAAGCATCTGCGAATCCTGCTGGATGAATGTGCCCCACGCCCTTTTAGGCATCTTGCGGCAAGCTAGAGCAGTTGTTGTTCTGATCACACTGATCAATAGGCTGCCTGATTTACTCCCGCTCCTGCCAGAGGGCCGTAGCGTTTTGAATTCCATTGCCCTAGGAAAAATAGTTGAAATTGAGGATTCTTGAAAGTTGAGCAGGCCTAGCAGCGTAACAATCCAAAGGCAGTGGACACAATAGAGATGGCTGGTTGCAACTTTCAAGATACTAGCTGCCGCTGATTTTGGCCATTTGCGCTCTGACTCACATCCTTGAATGCATGGCTCTATTGCGGTTAGAACATAGCCCCAAGGTAGCGCTTACAGAATATCACTCTCCGGACTGATGACAGCTCTCCGCTCTGAGGCTATGAGAGGCATTGCCTCTTGCTCGAGAACTTCATTTTGCCAAGCTCCTCTCCTCCCTCACCAGCAGGCCTTTGCGTAAATCCTGCTTTTGCGTAAATCCTGATATACTTTGCTTTTCACCAAATAGCATCATAGTTTTGACTACGTTTAATTTCTGCTGACCCCCTTTTACGAGATTTGCTATGAATAGTTCTCTTAAGTCTGAAGTGTCCGTGAAAAATCTTGCAATTCCTTTAGAGCGGGACGTGTTTTTACGGAGCTTAATTCGAGAGTTGGCAGGTACGTTGCAAGATGTCGTGGGCTTAGAGGAAGCCTCAGGGTTTATCAGTGTAGTGGGTCAAAACATAGGCAAGCAAATAAACCAGGACTATAAAGCGGCTCTAGAGGTATCCCACTTAACCCAAGCACAAGTAGCCGATGTTTTAGTGGATTTAAAGAAGCGAATTCAGGGTAACTTTTATATTATCGAACAAACGGATGAAAAGATGGTCTTAGGGAACACTGCTTGCCCGTTTGCCGAAAAAGTCATTAATCGCCCACCCATGTGCATGATGACCTCCAATGTCTTTGGCTCCATTGCGGCGGACAATTTAGGTTACGCCAAGGTAGAACTGCAAGAGACGATTGCCACGGGTGCGTCCGAATGCCGGGTGATCGTCTATTTGAAACCTACTCCGGAGGCAGAAGCAAGTCAGGGACGAGAGTACTTCAAGGGAGCGGCTGATAGTTGACTCCCGAACAGTTTCTTGAATTTGCCAGACTTTTGCCAGAACCCGTGCTCCTGATTGCGGGAAACGGTCAGATTCTGGCTACCAACTCGTCATTTTCTAAGATGGCGGAGCTACACCGTCAGATGCCGCCAGGAAAAATGCTTTTTGATCTGGTGACCAATCCTCCTGATCAGGTCAAACAGTATCTACGTAATTGCTCCAGCAGCCGAGAAATGGTGCTTGGAGCTTTGACCTTGAGTGGCCGCAATGGAGAAACTTACTTGTGTCGCTGTGAAGGGGCAGCCATTCGACCGTGGTCACCCGAATTGCCTGCACTCATTTTGTTGCGATTAAAAAACAAGGAATCTGCCAGTAGTCGGTTCATCCTCCTTAATAAAAAGATCGATGAATTAGCAAAAGAGATTCGGCAGCGGCGACAAGCGGAAGAAGAGCGGGCTCAACTTCTGGTACAGGAACAAAAAGCACGCACGGAAGCTGAGCATCTTAATCGATTGAAAGATGAATTTCTTGCAACCGTTTCCCATGAACTGCGAACCCCCCTAAATGCCATCCTTGGTTGGTCTCACATCCTGCATAGCAAGCGGCTAGATGAAGCAACGATGAATCGGGCGCTGGAAACGATCCAGCGCAATGCCAGATCTCAAGCCCAATTAATTGATGACCTCCTGGATATTTCGCGAATTATTACAGGTAAGATTCGCCTGAATGTTCAAGCAGTTAAGCTGTTGCCGGTGATTGAAGCCGTAATGGATACGGTACAACCTGCCGCTGAGGCAAAAAATATCCGACTGCAATCGGTGCTCGATTCAGCCGCAGGGTCTGTTTTAGGAGATTCTGAGCGGTTACAGCAGATTGTCTGGAATCTGCTCAGCAATGCAATCAAATTTACACCGAAACAGGGGCGGGTTCAGGTTTGCCTGCAACGAATTAATTCCCATGTGGAAATTGTTGTAGCAGATACCGGTCAAGGTATCAGTGCGGAATTTCTCCCTCATGTTTTCGGTCGCTTTCGTCAGGCAAATAGTTCCATTACCCGGTCTTTTGGTGGGCTGGGGTTGGGTTTGGCGATTGTCCGCCAGCTGGTGGAACTGCATGGCGGAACGGTTCATGCGGAAAGTCCAGGAGAAGGACAAGGCGCAACATTTACAGTCAAAATACCTCTAATGGCTGTTGACCCAAAACCGATTGAACCAGAACGAGTGCATCCAGCAGTAGGCGGCAGTGTCCCGTTTGATGGCTCCCCTCGGTTAGATGGATTGAGGATACTGATAGTAGATGACGATGCGGATAGTCGGGATTTACTCACTTACACGCTAGAGGTTTGTGGAGCAAGCGTCACGGCGGCAGCTTCAGCAGACGAAGCAATCTTAGTACTGACTGAATCTTCGATACCGATGGATATATTAATTAGCGATATTGGAATGCCAGATGAAGACGGTTATGCTCTGTTACGCCGAGTCAGAGCCCTGAAACTAGAGAAAAAGGCAGGAATTCCGGCTATAGCCTTAACTGCCTATGCGAGAGCTAAAGATCGCAGAGCTGCTCTTTTAGCAGGCTTCCAGTCCCATGTTGCTAAGCCCGTTGAACCGGCTGAATTAATTGCCGTGATTGCGAGTTTGGCTGGACGAATCAAAGATATCTGATCCCAATTTGCGGGGTTGGATTTGGCTGAGGGAATGTCTATAGTTACGGCATTTTTAGGGCTTGGCTTCTAGCTAAACGGTGGAAAACCGGGCAGAGCGGGATGAGTGGTAAAGCTAAAGGCTAACCAGTTAAGACTAAAGGCTAACGAGTTGTTGAAGCGAACAGACGCTCACTTCATGGTGCTCACAAGGTCTCTGCAGCGGCCCAACCTAGCCGTTATGCCGCTGCTACAGAATCTATTTTTCAAGTTGTTGCACTGGTAACTTAGCCGCTTTCCAAGCAATCCAAGACCCAGGAACATTGATCACGTTCTCAAACCCGTGCTTTTGCAAGAGACTAGCCGCGATAGAAGCTCGATAGCCGCTGCCACAATAGGTTGCGATCACTTGCTCTTTATCTAACTGATCAAGGTGATCGAGGTGTTCTTCTAAATGAGCCACATAGAGATGTTTGGCTCCAGGAACAAACCCCTTTTCATATTCATCATCACCACGCACATCAAGTACTGTGACATTAGGATCGTCTTTATGCTGATTTAACTCCTGCACCGTCCACTCGCCCAAGTGCTTCAGCGGTAGGCCCGCATTCTGCCAGCTTGTCATCCCGTCGTGCAAATAACCCGCTAAATTGTCGTATCCAAGGCGGAAAAGCTGATCTGTCACCAGCTTTATATCCCGTTCACTTTCCACCACAACTAGCAGTGACTGCTCTGGTTTAATCATCCAGCCGACCCAGCTTGGAAACTCTGGACGTAGGGCGATGTTTATTGCGCCCGGAATATGTCCACCACCAAAGGCAAGAATTGATCGCGCATCAATAACAACTGTATTTTCATCCTGCATTTTCTGCTGAAACTCACTCGGTGTCAGCGGTGCCAGCGTGGGAGCACAGCCCATAATCGGTGCGCCTTTGGCATTGACCTTTTTGAGTCGAGCATAGTGACGTGGGGGCTCTGGCATCTCGCTCATAATCCACTCCACAAACTCTTCTTCCGAACGCTCTTTAAATGCAGGGTTAAAAATGCGTTCGTTGCCGATCGTGCTTTGTCTGCGATCGCCAATCGACTTACCGCAGGCAGACCCCGCACCATGACAGGGATAAACCTCTATGCGATCGCCCAACGGCAGAAGCTTATCAAACAGACTGTGATAAAGCTGTGCGGCTAACCGTTGCTCAGTGCCACCGCCTAACAAATCAGGACGACCGACATCTAGATTGAACAGTGTATCGCCTGTGAACAGCCCAAACGGTTCTTCTCCCTGTTTCGAGTCGTAAATGAGCAGTGAAATATGTTCAGGGGTATGGCCCGGCGTATGAAGCGCGCGCAGCGTCACACTGCCAATTTTTAGATCATCACCTTCTTGAAGCTGATGCAATTCAAACTGATAATCGTCCGTTTTGCCACCGTAAATCGAAGCGTTTATCCGGGCTTTCAGCTCGTGAACACCAGAGACAAAATCAGCGTGAATGTGTGTCTCTACACTAGCAATCAATCGCACGCCCAGTTCTCTGGCTCGCTGCAAGTAAACATCAATATCTCGACGCGGATCGATAATGGCTGCTACTCCTGCCTTGTCGTCCCCCACGATGTACGACAACTGTGCCAGTCCTTCAACATTAATCTGCTCTAAAACGAGTGCCATGATACTTTTTTCTCTTCGTATTTATCTTCTATTTGTAGAGTTCTCCGTGCTAAATCTGTTGAACTTGTTAAATTGTGAGGTCGTCACGCTGCGGTTCAATCAGAATCAAAACCTCAACTGGCCGTGGTGTGTTCTGAAACGTAATGCTCAAAGAACTGCTTCATTTGAGGACTAGAATCACAGTCAAACCCGTTTTGTTTACCTATTGCCATAGCTTCATCAGCAGTCATTCCTTGCTGAATAGCAACGTACATCAGCGACATTGCCCCAGAACGCATTCCACTTTTGCAGTGAATCAAGGCAGGCTTGGGCAATTGATCAATTCCTTGAAGCACTTGATCTGCTAGTTCATCACTCATGTCATTTGGCTTCACCGGAATATTGACATATTGAAGTCCTGCTTTTTCTGTCTGCTGCTGCTCGTCATTCATAAAGCCCTCTTCTTCGGGCGATCGCAAGTTCAGCACCGACTTGAATCCTTCCTGGGCTGCCTGTTGCAGGTCTTCTGGCGTAACTTGACCCATTGCTACGGCTAATTGATCATTGATTCTCTTGACGTTTTCCATGGATTTTCCTCTGTGTATACTCATTACTACACTACTATGCGGTAATATGAAAGCATCCAACTTTAGAGGGAGTTTCTTGTTGAGCGGCTATGATCGACCCTACGCCTCATATGCTGTTGCCTGTTGCTGATTATTTCAAAGTGTTATCAGAAGTAAGTCGGCTGCAAGTGCTGTGTTGTCTCAAGACAGGTGCCAAGAACGTAACGGAAATTATTGAGGCGACTGGCTTAGGTCAGGCAAATGTCTCCAAACACCTAAAAGTTTTAGTACAAGCAGGCATGGCAACTCGCCGCCCAGAGGGAATTAATGTGTACTATCAGATCTCAGATCCCATGATCTTTGAACTCTGCGAACTGGTGTGTGATCGTCTAGCGATCCGGCTACAAGAGCAAACCCAACAGATTGAGCGACTCAAATTTCTTCACCCGGGAGCGCCGTAACAATCCAAATACAGCAGATGGTCAAAGCTAGCACTAGTGGCTTTGGCCATCTGCTGCCGCTGATTTTAGCCGGTAGCCTGATTTATGGTTATTGCCGATAAACTGTTTAGCTATGAAAGGAGAAGTCATGGCTGAAAGCAGCCCACCATAATCTAGGTGGAATTTCACTTCACTGCCAACCTTGCAGTCATCGTGATTGCTGTCTAGAACAACATGATCGCTGCTAGATCCCAGTATTTCCAAACCGTTATGAGGACTTAAGCCAGATACCAGAACATCTTGCCTTCCTAAGGCAATAATAACTCTGCGACGAATACCTCGATCTAGAAAAGTAGGAACATTCCCAAAAGCGTTCTGACAAATCTCCCCAAAGGGCAAAGATGGCTTTTCTTTTGATTCTATGACTTCAGCAATCAATTTAAAGGCGCTGGTGTGTAAACCGGGAATGGCCTTTCGATTAATGGTTTCGCAGCCCAAAAGAATCGATTCGCCTAAGCGTAGATTGTTGATTCTTTCAACTTTTTGGGCGGATTTATACCATTCGTAGTTGGCTGAATTTCCACCCGAAATGATTTCTAAATTAATCTGAAATTCTTTTTCAATTGCGTTAGCTAATTTAGATAACTCACACATTTTTTGGTTGTCTGGCTTGATTCCACCATAGCAAGCTAAGTTGCAGCCGATCCCAATAATTTTGATGTTGGGCAAGCTAAGTGTTTTTTTTATGAATTGAGAAAGATCACAAGGAAGAATACCCTCTCGCAGATCGCCCATTTCTACCATGAGAACAATCTGGTGGAGTGTATCATTGATTGTTGCATAATGAGACAACTCTCTCACAGTCTCTAGTTCTGTATTGAGACTAATATCTACATATTTAACCACAGCTTCTGCCTGACTTAAAGCCGTGCGTAGAAGCACAAACCGAGTTAGAATCCCCGCCTTTTTCATTTTTTTGATGTTTTCAAGTCGAGAGTCGGCAATAAAGCTGACACCGCCTTGAACCATCGCCTCAGCAATCAAGGGATCTCCTAGGGTTGCTTTAGAAACACCCATTAAGGAAATTCCTTTTTGCCCATAAAGTTCGGATAGCACCCGAGCATTATGCCGTATGTGAGATAGCGTAATTTCTATCCTTGGCATCAATGCTTTCATCTGTATTTGGCCAAGTGTTTTATGTCTACCTCATTGCCAATAGAGGTATTCTTTCTGAACGCACTCGGGTGATTTTTTGCTTCAGCTTTGGAAAGTGATCGTTTAAAGCTTGAATCAGTTTTTGGCAACCGTAGTTCAACACATCTGTCGTGGGTAGGCAAAAGCGACTTTCATAGTCACTGATAGTTTTCGAGATTTCTTCGTCTGCTAGGTTTTCGTGATTTAACGCGATCGCAATCACCTGAGATTGAGAGATAGCTTCAATCAAGTGAATTTCACTCTCAACCGTAGGCATCGCCAAATCAGGAAAATCACAGCGAAATTTTCGAGCAGGCGGATGCTGTAAAATAACTCCATTAGGCACGCTTCCCTTCAAAATACCAATAGAACTCATAAAGGCAGGATGGCTAACGGCGCTTTGGCCTTCGACTAAAATAATGTCGGGATTTTCTTGTTCAAAAGCCTGAACAACCGCATGTTCGATCTCACCAATTGCAAATTGGGAAACCAGTGCATCCATAGAAGCTCCATACTTTGCCCCTTGCATCAGGCTAGTTTGCCCGGTTGCGATCATGACCGATTTTAGTCCTAAATTGTTCAGGGCTTTATTGAGTTCTACTGCGGTAGTCATTTTCCCACAGGCGCAGTCGGTGCCCAATATAGCAATTACCGGAACATCTACTTTAGATATTTTCCCCGTGAAGACATGAGAATCTTTTAGTTGTGGAGGTTTTCTAATATCTTTGATTCGGATGTTGCACTTAACAGCCATATGGGCGAATTCTGGATCCTCAGAAAAGAACTGATGGAGACCATTGACGATATCCATTCCTTTGCCCATCGCCTCTAGGATTAGAAACCTTTCTTTTGTAGATATGTAGGTATCTAAGGGCGCTTTTCCGTAGATATAACAGTCTGGAACCTCTGAAAAAGCATTCAACGATTCATCTAAGTCGGCAAAGATAGGAATATTACTCTTTTTATCCCCTAATGCTTCTCCTGCATCTTTTCCCGCTAGTGAGCTGTCAATAACGCCAACAATAGTATAGATTTCAGAGTGTCTAACTAACCCGGCGGCAGTTTTTCCATCTACCAAGCCGAATTCTTTCTCACAGTAAATTAAAGCTGTTTTTTTAATCGCGACCACTCAACTAACTTCCTTCAGTCTTGGGCTAATTTGAAGCTTGTGATTATATTTTCACTAAAAAATATGCCATCAGGGCTGACTTTGTTGAACAAATACATTGAAAAACTCTTGATACAGCCGAGGTTTTCAATCAAATTCGTCAATGAGAAAACCTTGGTTCACAAAGCTTACGGCCTATGAGTACAACAAAGCCGCAAAAGCCACGTAATCCAGCAATTTTTGTGAAAAGTCTTAAGTGAAAAGTCTAAGTGATGTAGGTTCTGTAGCGAAAATCTCAATTCCTAATTGAGTCTCGGCTCAAACTCAGCCTAACTTGACTGTAACACACATTACCATTTTGCATCGAGTCGCCTCATAAGTAAGGAATGAGAATTAAATAATTTGGCTATTTGCCAGCCTCTCGCTGCCCTCACCCCAATTTTCTCCGGATAAAAGGGGGCGCTAAAAATCTGGCCCCCTTCTCCGGATAGAAGAAGGGAGCCAGATAAAGATCAGGAATTGTACCCATTATGAAATCCTCAATCCTAAGTCTCATAAGTCAGTAGATCGGCTTTATTCAACAATCAATCAATCAATCAATCAATCAATCAATCAATCAATCAATCAATCAATCAGACTGTTTGCATGACCCTTTTTAGAGCCTTATCCAACGTCACAGTTCATGACCTTGCTGACCAAGCTGTTAGCGACTTTGCAACTAGTTAATTTTGCCTGTGTTTTCTAAGAGGGATGGGTTGCTTTGGTTAGTTTCACGATGCAGCAGCGTGTAAAAGCAGGGAATGATAAACAGCGTTAGCAGCGTGGCTAAAGAAAGCCCAGAAAAAACAACAACACCTAGTGGCTGTAAAAATTCGGAGCCTTGGCCAAGTCCGATCGCTAACGGAAACATGCCCAGTACCGTGGTCACAGTCGTCATCAGAATGGGGCGCAGCCGCTGAGGGGCGGCTTTGAGAATAGCGGTGAGGCGATCGCGATCTTGTTCATAGATCTGATTGGCTAGCTCTACCAAAATAATTGCATTGTTCACAACAATGCCAACTAGCGGCACCGCTCCGACAATTACCGTTGCTCCAATCGCCGTCTGCGTGATAAGCAAGCCTAAGATGCCGCCCGCTAAAGCTAAAGGTACCGTTAGCATAATCACCAAGGGATCGATTAGAGAGTTGTACTGAACAGCCATAACGGTAAAGACCAAACATGCCGCAAGTCCACCCAAGATGCCGACCCCGCCTTGAATAGCCTGATTGCTTTGGGTGCTAAAGCTGGGCAGTCGGCTTACGCCTGGAGGTAGTTGGAGATTATCTAAAATCCTATTCGCTTCTGCTAGAGCCGCTCCCAAACTAGCCTCTTCATTCAAATTACCCTCAATAATAAACACCTGTCGCTGGCTGATGCGCTGAATTTCACCCGGCACTTGGCCGTTTTCAATGCGGGCGATATCACCAAGCCGCACCCGCTGGTTGCCGCCATTGAGCAGCGGTAGTTGGGCTAATTCCGCCGGGTTTTGAATCAGGGCACTGGGCGTCTGAACGCGCACATCAACGAGGCGATCGCCTCGCGGCAACTGAGTTGGCACCGTCCCGGTAAGCACCGTTTGTACCGTTCTTCCGATCACCTACGCCAATAGTTCCAGATCAGCCGCTCGCTCCCAGTCAGGGCGAATTTGCACCTCTGGCTGCGGCGGATCAGCATCGGGTGAGTAGCTAGCGAGCTTTGCTTCGGCTTCGAGAGCGGCCAGCACCTGATCTCCAGCATCGGCGAGCAAGGCTGGATCGCTGCTTTGCAAAATAACATCTACATCACCGCGCACTGGCGAGTTGTTGAGAATCAAGCCGCGCACTTCACCCGGCGAAACTCGCAGCCGGGTTTTGACCAAGTTGAACTGATCAAATTCGCCGCTTAAGCGATCGCTAAAAGCTTCCACATCTGTTCCCGGCGCTAACGTTGAGAATGCGGCCCGCGTTTAACACCGCTAGCAGGGCGACGCCCACATCAGCAAATACCGCTGCCCAAAGGGAGACTAAACCGATCGCGCCTAGGATCAGAAAAATGGCTTTGATCGCCATTGCTAGCCCAATATTTTGCCAGACGATGCGCAAAGTCCGATGGGCCAGCGCGATCGCTTCAACGACCTTGGCGGGCGAGTCAGTCATAATCACTACATCTGCTGTTTCAATGGCCGCATCCGCACCGAGTCCGCCCATCGCCATGCCCACATCTGCTCTGGCAATCACGGGCGCATCGTTAATGCCATCACCGACAAAAACAACTTTGTGCTGGCTTTTCGCCGCCCGATCCAAAAAAACTTCGAGAGCGGTTACTTTATCTTCCGGCAAAAGTTCGGCGCGGTAGTCATCTAGCCCTAGCGTTTTAGCGACGCTATCAGCCACAGAGCGATTGTCGCCTGTGAGCATCGCGGTTTTAATCCCTTTAGCTTGCAGGGCTTGAATCGCTTTAGCGGCATCGGCTTTGATCTCATCGGCAATCACGATTCGGCCAGCGTACTGACCTTCGACCGCGACGTGAGCTACCGTGCCTGCTACCGTGCAGACATTATGAGGAATATTTTCTCGGTGCAGCAGCCGATCATTGCCTACCAATACTCGGCGATTTTCAATGCGGGCGCGAATGCCGTGTCCAGCCATTTCTTCGTAGTCTTGAACTATCGAACTATCCACCGGTTGCCCGTAGGCTTGCAAAATAGACTGCGCGACCGGATGGGTAGACTGTGACTCTACTTGAGCGGCAATCTGCAAGAGTTGTTCTGGCTGCCAACCGTTAGCGGGTACAATTTCGCTGACGCGGAAGTTGCCTTGGGTAAGGGTGCCGGTTTTGTCAAAAACAACCGTTTTGACCTGAGTGAGCGCATCGAGAAATGTGGAACCTTTGACTAAAATGCCCCGCTTAGCAGCGCCGCCAATGCCGCCAAAGTAACCAAGCGGAATGCTGATAACTAGTCCGCAAGGGCATGAGATCACCAGCAATACCAAGGCGCGATAGACCCACTGAGATCGGGTCGCGCCGGGAATTAATAAAGGGGGTAGAAGCGCGATCGCCAATGACAGCACCACCACCACCGGCGTATAGTAGCGGGCAAAGCGAGTAATAAATTTTTCGGTATTGGCTTTGCGGCTGCTGGCGTTTTCGACTAATTCTAGAATTCTGGCAATAGACGATTGATTGAAAAGCTTACTCACCTGAATGCTCAATGCCCCGGACTGATTGATCATGCCAGCCAGCACAGGTTCACCAATATCAACGTTGCGAGGCACCGATTCGCCGGTGAGCGCAGAGGTATCGACTTGCGATTTGCCTGCTAAAATTTCGCCGTCTAGCGGAATTTTTTCGCCGGGACGAACTAACACAACATCACCGACTTGAACTAGCGCAGGCGAGACTGTACGAATCTCGCCATCTACTTTGAGATTGGCAGTATCGGGGCGCACTTCTAGCAAAGCCTTAATAGAGCGTCGCGATCGCCCCACCGAATAGCTTTGAAACAGCTCTCCCACCTGAAAAAACAGCATGACTGCCACCGCTTCGGGCAGTTCATGAATAGCGATCGCGCCCAACGTCGCCATCGTCATTAGAAAGTTCTCATCAAATACGCTGCCTTTTAAAAGGTTGCGGCCTGCGGTGGTCAGCACGCTCCAGCCGCTGATCAGGTAAGCAGGGATGAAAACAGCGTATTCCGCGATCGCCCCCGGTGTATTCTGTAGCCGTTCATTAAAAAATAGGCCGACTAGAAAAAGGACAGTGGCAATAGCAATCGGCGGCAGCACTGCCGACAGACTAAAGTCGTCTGAGCCGTGGTCATGCCCGCAGCAGTCGTCGTGATTGTGAGCTTTTGCCATGATCGTTGCTATCCGCTGCCTTGTAAATATATGAATATATGAAAGCTTGTTCATATATTATCGCAAAAAAATGAATCGCAAAAAACGATCTGCGATTAGGCAACTTTAAAGGCGGCGCTCAGCTATTGGCTAATTGATTCGGAACGCTGATAGATCTGGCTATTCGTTGAGGTGTTCAGAAACTTCTCGATAAAGCGAGGCGATGTGATCGTCTGCAACGCTGTAGTACACATTGCGACCTTGGCGGCGGTATTTGACTAAGCGGTGCGATCGCAGCACTCGCAATTGATGAGAAACCGCCGATTCACCCATTTTTACCGCCGCCGCCAAATCACAAACGCACAGCTCTTGCTGCGCTAAAGCCGACAGCAGCTTTAGCCGATGAGGATCTGACAAGGCCCTAAAGAACTCTGCCATCCGCTGAGCTTGGTGGGTTTCTAGCACTTCCGGCTGCACCTGCCGGACATTATCAAGATGCACCAGCGAAGCTTCGCAAACGGGCGCATCGTCGGCTAAGGGCTTTTGGGAATGAGACAGCTTGGCATCAGCCATAACGCACTACTAAACGAATCATCGGTAACTTCTCTATAACTTCTCTATGATACTGATTATCATTCCTACTTGAACATCTGTTCCTTAGACAACTTCTAACGCGGCGACAATGCCAAAGATAATAAACAAAACGCCGCCCATGCTCACCAGTAGGCGTTCTGATATGCGACCAACCAACAGTTTGCCGCAGACAACCGCGATCGCCGCGCAAATCGCATGGCCCAAAGTAGCGCCTATCACCACGCCCACAGGATTATTGGCTGCCGCTAGCGTGATCGTCGCTATCTGGGTGCGATCGCCCCATTCCCCTACAAAAGTTAGCGTAAACGCCTCAATCACTACCGCTCTGACTGACCAAGCTACAATCCCTTGTTCTTTTTGCTCGACGGCCTTTTGGGCATCCGCCTGTTCATCGGCTAAGCCGTGACCTCCTAGCTTCAGCGCATCGTACAGCAGCTTCAGGCCAAAGCCAATAAACAGCGCCGCCGCAATGCCTTTGACGTACTGCTGCGGAAAAAACGCCGCGACTTGGCCAATTAGCACCGATAAAACGGTCATTGTAAACAGCGCCGCAATCGCGCCGACAAAGACCCAGCGCCGAGGGTGACGCATCGCCAAAATGGCGGCAATAAAAAACGTTTTATCGCCTAGCTCTGATAGCGTAATTAGCAGCAACCCGGCAGTAAAACCCGTCAACAAACTCATAGGCTCCTTTTTGTCATAGCATCAATTGCCGCCATCACTGAAACATTAACCGGCAGGCTAAGCCCTAAGCCGGCCACGACCGCTATCGATCATCAGCGATCGCATCTGGGAGCGCACGGCATTGATATAGCCCTCGTCTTGCAACCTACTTTCTGGCAAATCACCGGCCTGCACCGCCGCCATCACCAGATCTTGCGGGCGAACTCGGCCAGCCGTATAGTCTTGTTCTAACTGCAAGTGCCCCGGAATGCCCTGATCTATCAGTGCGCCCTCATAGGCCATATTGACCAGCTGAAAAGGATTTGGCTGAAACTGACTGGCCGCTAAAGCCGGAGCGATCGCATCAGGGACAGCCAAAAGCAGTAGCGCGCTTCCCCAAGGAAAAACAAACCCGACGGCAGATAATAACCCAACCGCTAAACGCTTCATCATTCAACTCCTGAGATAATCTAGCAAAGATCAATCCTACCTTTTTAGGACAGATATTTCCAAAAGGGGAATGGCTCGCAATGGCTCGCCTAGTGGCTCGTAAGCGTAGCCAGCTATTCTTTAAGGGCGTCTTCAATCGGTTCTTCGACAAGAGCCGACTGCATCCAAGCGCCGCGCGAGTCGTAGTAGCGGATTAGGCGCGATCGCCCAGTAGATCGTAGCCAGCCAACCTCAATGCGAAAGGCGGTGCCTTTAAATATGAGTTTGGGCAATAGGCAATAAGCCCCGTTGGGCAAAAGCATGAGCTGATAGGTCAGATCTCCTTGCAAGATTATCGGGATGCTAGGAGCAGCGGTTTCTAAAGTAAATTCTGCGGCAAGAGAAAGTGTTTTCTCAAGTGCTGGATCGGTTGAATTAAGCCGTTCGCGGCTAAGCCAGCCTTGGCGATCATTAAACTGGCAATCGCTGGTGCCGCTAGTCATCGGCTGCAAGGTCGCAGAAAGTGCAGACACCTTGCCAACCCAGCGACCGAATAGCTGTTCTGGTGTTAGCGATGGCTCAGTAAAGGGCGTCTTTTTACCTTTGGTTTCTCGAATTAGCGTGACGTATTTGATTTGGCTAGTGCCGGCGCTGGTGCCTTCGTACATCGCCACAAATCGCACTCGCTGATCTTGCACTTTGAGCGACATTTCTGCGCCAAATTGGCCAAAAGCGGACCACTGAGAAGATCCTTGAGCAAACGCGCCCGTTTCAAAAAAATAGACGTAGGGAGCGGGCCCTGGGTAGGCAAAAGATTGAGTAATGGTGCTGGTAGATTCACCTGAGGGCGATCGCACCAACGTAATCTGCATTTTCTCGCCCGGCTCACTTTCTTCTAAAGTCAATACGCTGGGCGTTTCTTTCACTTGCTCGCCAGCGGGTGAAAACTGCGTAAAAGAGCCGTGCCAAGTCCCGATATTTTGCTGAATACAGTCCCATTGAGAGATCATATAAAGAGCGTCAAAAGAGCGTAAAAGAGATTATTCATCGGCGGGTTCAAGCGTTGGCGTGAGGGGCGATCGCACCGAAAGATACAGCAAAATTCCCAACAGCGGCACGAGCGCACCTACCCAAAAAAGCACCGTCTGCCCTTCTCATCTGCCCTTTCATCTGGCGCTTCGCTAGATCATCTCGCAATAGTGGAGCCACCACTGCGCATAGTATACAAAAGTCTAAGCTCATCACATGGATAAAGCGGCTGGTTTGCCACTGCGCCGTAAAATCACGCCAATTTGCCGATAAGCTACCTTGAGTGAGCCCATAGATCAACAGCGCTATCGTTGCCAACAGCAACACTCGCCCCGTCCAAGGTGAATCTACAATCTTAATCAGCCTGCTTTTGGCCGCCGTGAAGCTGGAATTGGGCTGGCGCAAAGCCAAGTAAGGTAATAGAGCAAACGCGCCAACGCCAAAAGATGCGCTGACAAAGGGCCAAGCCGGAATTTTTTGGCCGACGCCGTCGATTAAAACAAGGCAGGCGTAGATCATTGGCCAAATACCCATCAGATTAAATAAGGTAACGATGAGCGGGTTAATGCCCTGCCATTGGCCAGAAGAAAGCCGGATGATGAGATCTAAAGTTGCGGATGCGGAAACGTCATCGGGAGCGAAAATGAAGGCGTACAGGCTAAATGCTAGCCATAGCAAGGAAAACCCCCAAAAGGAAGGCTTAGAAAAAAGCCCAGAAAAAAGTCCAGAAGAGGTGAGTGCAGCTTTATTTTTATCAGTCATTTTTTCACTCATGGTGCAGGTGAAGAGGATGTGTTTAATGAGAGCTTGTTTGAATGTTTGCAGTGAATTTTAAAGTTTTTCATGGCTATGTAACTAAGCTGAAGCATTCAACTATGAAGCTGCATCTGTAGACTACCTTAAGGATTGGACAAGCTCAGGTACATGGCTTATGCAATCACAGCTACCACAACATGTCCTTAGCCTTTATGAAAAAGGCCATCGAGATTTTAGCGGACTGCGCTTAGCCGGCGCTAACTTTGGCGGTCAGATCTTGGTCGGGGTGAACTTTTCAGGCACCGATTTGACGGGGGCGAACTTGAGCCGAGCCTTTCTGACGAAGGTAGATTTTACCGGGGCGAACTTGAGTCGGGCAAATTTGATGTTTGCCAAGCTAAGTGGCTGCGCTTTGGTCCGAGCGAAGCTAACCAAAGCTAATTTACAGGGTGCTTTTGGAGTCAGCGCTGACTTTACGCAGGCGATCGCTAGCGGAGCGCAGATGGCCTACGTCAACTTGCGAAGGGCGCAATTGGCAGAAGCTAACTTTAGCGGGGCCACCTTAACGGGATCAAATATGCGCAATGCTCAAATGCTGGGTGCTAATTTTGGCTGGGCCAACCTCAGCGCTGTCCGGCTGATTGGGGCCGATATCAGCGGCTGCAATTTTAACGGGGTAAAGTTTGATCAAGCGCTGCTGAATGGTCTTCATTTTGACGATATGGATCTCAATGGGGTGAGCTTTGAATCCGCGCGATTAAAAGGGGCTAGCTTTAGCCGAGCGGATTTGACGGCGGCTAGCTTTAAGGCGGCTAGCTTACAAAATAGTAATTTTCAAGATGCTCAGCTTGCAGGCGCTAATTTTGATCGCGCGCAGCTCCATCGCGTGCGGTTTACGCGGGCGGATTTGCGTCGAATTGATCTGACGCAGGTGGATTGGTCGGATGCTGATTTGAGCGGCACTTGCTTGAGTCGATCCAATTCTTCGGCAAATGTTTCAGCAAATTCTTCAGCGAATGTTTCGGCATGAGCAGCGATCGCCCAGATCTCATAGATCTCACAAATCTCACAGATCGCACAGCTTGGGCCGTTGTTTTGACCACCGTGGGATCTGAGGCCGAAGCCGAGGCGATCGCGACGGCTGTAATTGAAGATCAGCTTGCTGCCTGTGTCAATTTGTTTGCGATTAAATCGGTGTATCGGTGGCAGGGAGCCGTGCAGCGTGAGGCGGAGTGGCAGCTAGTGATGAAAACGCGGCTAGCGTGCTTTGAGGCGCTGTCGATGAAGGTGCGATCGCTGCACAGCTATGACATCCCCGAACTCATTGCGCTCCCGATTTCTGAAGGTTCAGCGGATTATCTACGCTGGCTAGGCCAACAGATCCCTTAGATATAGTCCGCTAAATCGTCAAATTGTCCGCTATATACCGCTGTATACCTCGGATGATTCGCTAGGTTAGCCTGCTGAACTCTACCTTTACCGCTTTCGGCTAGTTTACAAGCCTTTTGCAACCGTTTAAGGTTGAAAGTAAATCCGCGATCGCACGGATAATATTCGCTTACCTTTGACCTAATGCCGCTGAGCCCTCTTGAAGTTTCTCGCTGGATGCTGTTTTCTATGGGCATTCGCATTCGACTGCATTACGCAGAGCGGCTGCCGCGATCGCCTTTTTTAATGATCTCCAATCACCGCAGCTTTTTAGATGCGCCTTTACTGATGGCCGCTGCTGCCCAACCGGTGCATTTTGCCTGCCATCACTACATGGCACAAGTGCCGGTCATGCGCGATGTCGTTGGGGCGTTGGGCTGCTTCCCTTTGGATGAACCCGATCAGCGCGGGCGTACTTTTTTTAAGCAAGCAACGCAGTTTTTGCGATCGCAAGAATCCATCGGCGTTTTCCCAGAAGGCACTGGCCCCATGATTGATGTGCCGCCACCGGCTCAAGTCGGCGCGTTTCATCGAGGCTTTGCTCACCTTGCGCTCAGAGCCCCAATTGCTGATTTTCACATCGTTCCGGCGGCGATTCTGGCCATTGAAGAAAAGCAGCAAAAGACCGTTCCTTTCAAAATGCTGAGCTTGTTTGATCCGAGTGAACCTTTGTTTAAAAAGGCCGGACAGCATCCGGCGGTAATTTATCAGCGGGTGGTCGTGGCGATTGGTGAGCCAGTGCCTGTGACTGATTTATTGCGTCAGCGCTATCGAGGTAAAGGGGCAAGTCAAGTGGCGGTAGAGTTGAGCGATTGCTGCCACAACGAAATTCAATCTTTACTTCAGGCAGGGTGTTATTGACTTGCCTATGAGTACGCCTATGAGTACGCCTATCGCTGGGCCTATCGCTGGGCCTATGACCGCACCTATGACTGCCGCCCACGATGCTGTTCGTCTATTAGTACCGAGGCCCGTGCGATCTAGCCATCCGCTATTTATCTTTTTACCCGGAATGGATGGCACCGGCACCTTATTACGCTCCCAGCTAGATCGCCTAGTGCCTTGGTTTGACGTGCGCTGCGTCGCCATCTCTAACCAAGACCACACCGATTGGGAGCCGCTAGCTAGACAGGTAAGCGCTTTAATTGAGTCAGCGCTAGCAGCAGATAATGCTAAAACCATAGCTCACCCCAATCGGGCCCAAACAGCAGGCCAAACGGCAGGCCAAAAAGCAGGCCAAAAAGATGATGCGCCTCAAAGCCGTCGCCGCCCCGTGTATCTCTGTGGAGAGTCCTTTGGCGGCTGCCTAGCGATGCAGGTACTCTCGATCTCGCCGCATCTGTTTGATCGCGTAATTTTGATTAATCCAGCCTCCTCATTTCGGCGATTGCCCTGGATGCAGCTCGGTTCTATGCTGACCCGCCAGCTACCCGATTTGGCTTATCGCTACAGCGCTCGTGGCTTAGTCCCGTTTTTGATTGAGGCGGATCGGGTGCCCAAACGTGATCGGGCCGCCCTCGAAAAGGCGATGGGTTCAGTCCCGGCCAAAACCGCCGCTTGGCGAATGCTGTTGCTTAGTCGCTTTGAGGCCGAACGCCTCCCCTTAGAGCACATGAACCACCCTGTACTGCTGATCGCTGGCCGTCAAGATAAGCTCTTACCGTCTATCCGCGAGGCCCGCAGCCTACAGCGCCGTTTTCCCAACGCCCATCTCACCATTTTGCCAAACAGCGGCCATGCCTGCCTACTAGAGTGGGATGTCAATCTACCCAAGATTCTGCGCCAGCACAATTTCTTAGAGCCTTAAGAATTCTCTTCTTCTCCCTCTCTTCCCAAAATCCCCTATTATTTAAATCAAATCCCCCTACTCCCCGTACCCCCATGCCAAAGCCCATGCCAAAGTCTTTCGGCTGGTTGATTCAGCCCCTATCTAAAATTCTTTGCCTTTTAGCCATCATGCTGCTGGTTTTGCCAGCGACGGCGACGCCTGCTTTGGCAACGGGGCTTTACAGTATGCCGCAGACCGCGAGCGCCTGGGTGCTCGATGAAGCCGATCAGATCTCTCGACTAAATCAGAGCAAAATCGAAAGCGAACTTAAGCAGCTAGCGGCACAAACCGGTGATGAGGTGCGCTTTGTTACTATTCACCGATTTGATTACGGCGAAACGGCTCAGACCTTTGCCGACGAGCTGATGGAGCGCTGGTTTCCAACGGCTGAAGCGCAGGCAAATCAAACCGTGATTGTGCTGGATGATGTGACTAATAATATTGGCATTAGCGTGGGCGACCAGTCAGCAAAAACGCTCACCCCTGAGATTGCTGAAAGCGTCATCAGCGAGACCATGAAAGTGCCCCTACTGCGCGGCAACCAATATAATCAGTCAGTTTTAAACGCAACAGATCGCTTGATAGCCGTCCTGTCGGGGGAGCCTGACCCTGGCCCACCGGCATACGACAGCACCATAGATACTGACCGAAACTTTGCCACCGCCGAAGAAACCGAAGCCACTCGCGGATCTTCCACTGTTGTCGTCGTCGTGCTATTGATAGCCGCCACGGTAATTCCGATGGCGACTTACTACTGGTACATATCAGCGGGTGGCTGATATCTCGAAGTTTGTCTCGAAAGCTTACTCATGCGGTAGATTGCTAGAGATATCAAAAGCTTCTTCCAAATTACTTTCTAGATTAGCAAAGTCAAACAGACTCGCATCGGCTAGCTGAGACGGAGCGACGTTTTGTAAGCTACGGAATATGGTTTCGGTTCGCCCTGGCCACAGCTTTTCCCAATCGTTCAGCATTTGCTTGAGCTGAACTCGCTGCAAATTTTCCTGTGATCCGCAAAGATTACAGGGAATGATTGGAAACTCACGATGGCGGGCGTAGCGGGCCAGATCTTTTTCGGCGCAATAGGCCAAGGGGCGAATCACAATATGGCGGCGATCATCAGTCAGCAGCTTCGGCGGCATTGCTTTGAGTTTGCCACCGTGAAATAAGTTGAGAAATAGAGTTTCTACTATATCGTCACGGTGATGGCCTAGAGCGATTTTGGTAGCGCCTTCTTCAGTGGCAACCCGGTAAAGTACGCCTCGCCGCAGCCGAGAACAGAGGCCGCAGGTGGTTTTGCCTTCGGGCACTACGCGCTTGACGGTGCTGTAGGTATCTTGCTCAACAATGCGGTAGGGTACGCCAATGCTTTCAAAGTATTCAGGCAGCACATGGGCGGGAAATCCGGGCTGCTTTTGATCGAGGTTGACTGCAAGAATCTCAAAGGGATGGGGCGCACTGCGCTGTAAGTGCCGCAAAAGATCGAGCATCGCGTAGGAGTCTTTGCCGCCTGATAGGCACACCATCACCCGATCACCGGCTTCAATCATGTGATAGTCAGCGATCGCTTTACCTACTCGCCCCCGCAGCAAACTCTGAAGCTTCTTAAAGCTATTAGAGGTGCGCGGTTTAACCTCGATCATGAGCTGAGTCTCCTGTCACTTAAATCCTTGAGCACTAAGGAGTCATTTTAGAGCCATCAGGACTTACATAGGGTTCATAATGTCTTTAACGAAAGAAAATCGCTCTGGCCCTTTCGGAAGTTTATCCTCGCTAGATAACCAGATATCGGAGAGGAGAGTTCTGTAAGCATATCTTGCATAGCTGCATCGCTAACGCAAGGCTCGTATTTTGCATTGTGGTGCGCTCGAATTTCTACAGCGGTGAACGCTGTTCTGTAGAGTGAATAGGTTGATCAGATAGCTCTTGAACAGTTTTCATAATTTGCCTTCTTTGCTGAAAATACTGAGAATTGCTTTTAATCTCTGCTTCACATTCTTGAATAAAAGTTTTTATCGTGTCGTCGGCAGCAACACTAAAAGGAGGTTGTTGCAAGATGATGCTTTAGAACGTCCATATTGACCGACCTTTCGTACTTTAATTTGGAGTTCTACGAGAGCTTGTAAGGTTTCTGGACGAATGACATTGATGTTATGTTCTTTGGCAATTTTATGAGCATCGGCAGTAATGTTGCCTGCCGCAACCACCAGCTTAATGCAGTCTTGATAGCCCTTAGATAGGTGCTTCATGCCCAACACAATGAGCTGCGCGGTAGCATTGCTGTTTACCTTTTGAGTGCTGGTTGCTTTACACTCGCCCACAAGTGGATAGGGCTGGTCAGCATAGAAATCTAGTCCGCCTGCTCCACCTGTTGCATTTGGGTCTAGGCTCATGGCGGCATTGTTCTGTGAATTGCTAAAGCCCAACGCCATTAGACCTTTTCTAACTAATTTCTCGAAGGTATGGCCGTCGCTGGAGTTGCCTATTTCGGAGATTTTTGAGACCCAGTTGGGTGAGTCCAGGATATCTTCTTCTATTTCTGGTAAGGCTTCGAGAGTTTGACCAGAATCCTCTGAGGTTTTGTCCAAATCAGGTGGATTGGGTTCGAGTGTAGCGGGCTGAAGCAGGGCTTCTTTTGCGGCTGAAAAGTCGGCATCGCTGAGTACGGGATTGAAGGTGTTGGCTTCTATGTAACCAGGTAAAGGGACAAATCTGTAAAGCTGTTCGCTGCTGGGCATGGTCTTGTTTTCGATGGCTGCTGGCAGCGCATACACTCGCAAGAAGGAGAGGAAGAGGCGATCGCCCTTAGCCAGAGAATTCATCAACGAAGCGGCTGTCCAGATGGTGCGATCGCCCAAAGCTGCGATCGCTTCTTCATCGACTAACTGCTGACAAAACATACACTGCGCCCAGTGAGTCAGTTTGGCATGGGGCAAATCGCCATAGGGCAGCAGGACAAATGACTTATCGGGCACCATGAAGCGCTGGGTAATCACGACAATGGAGCGCCCTTGGCAAAGTGCAACAATGTCTAATTCGGGTAGGCACAGTGAAATGTTGAGTAGGGTCATGAGAAGAGAGCTTCAGTAAGCTCTGCTAAATTGGGCTGCACTGCGGTTTCATCAGCGGATTCTGCTTCGAGCGATCGCAATAAATCCTCATCAAAATCCTGTGGATCAACGTCTTCGTTCAAGGGTTGGAGTGCCTCCCCTTCCAAAGCCGCTTCTACCACTAAGCCTTCTGGACGGCTCAAAATCTCTATAATTAACGGATTCTGCTGGAGCAGTTTGCGAACAAATGCAAACGAATCTAAACGCTTAAGGGAGAGATCAAGCTTCTCATGATGTTCGTAAACATATTGCAACGCCATCAGCGGCTTGATATCTTCAATAGTCAAATCGACCCATTCGCCGCCATTCGCCACTAGCTGCTGATAGTATCCATAAGAGTCCCAGCTACGCTGAATTTTTCGATCTCTAGAGCGTACTAAACATCCTCTAGAAAGACCAAATGTTTCGGTATCTAGCAATCGCCGAAAGCCAGCACCTACAGACAGGCCATGCGTTTGCTGCAAGACAGCAATTCCAATCACGACCAGTTCGTCATTTTCTTCGCCAACAAGCTTAAAGTTTAGCCAACCGCTATTTTGTCTTTTGGGCGTTACTTCTTCAATAGCTTTAACAAGTACGCCTGCAATCAGCTGATCTTTGGTGCTACTGAGCTCAGTGATTTTTTGGAAGCTAAAAGACAGCGCTGAAGCAATCAGTTCGTTGCTGTCGAGGTTTATTTCTTCAAATTGGGCGATCGCACTCTCATAAGCCTGCTTAAACCTCTCCATTGGAGGAAGAACCACTATTGGAGGAGAAAAGCCTTCAATTTTTTCGTTGAGTTTAGTCGCCAGCCAAGTAAGGGCTTCACGAGGAAATGGCTTGCCTTTACCGTAAACAGACAGTTCTTCTACATCAAAAGGATAAATAGGCGTTGGTGCAATCAAGCCTTTCTTTTCATAAAATCTTTGCAGGGTGACGGTCACTAAGTCACACATCGTATCAGCATTGAGATAGTCCAAACTAATCGGCTTGCCGTATGACGAGATTTTTTCCGAAGAGTATGCCCTAGTGAGTTTCATCTGTCTCCAGCTATCTGGTTGCATCACAGTTAAGATCACAATGCCATTGCTACCCTCGAATTGGCCTACCGCGCCCGCTAACCGCTTGACTAGATCTAAAATCATCATCACGGTCGTATAACCATCATCATTTGTCACTAATGTATCTAGTTCATCGAAACAAACCACAAGAGGCTTATATTCACTCACCCAAGCCAAAATCTTACACAAAAAAGAGAGCGCCGAGGCATTTCTTTCGCTTTCTGCCTGACGTTGCACCGGCAGCCGTAAATCAGCCGCATCTTGAGTGCTCAAAGGCTCACCCGCTAACCATTTTACCGCTAGCGATCCACGCTCTTCAGAAAGCGTCCAAATAATAGCGCGTAAAAGATAGAGATCGGTATTGGGTTTGAGCCGACGAATCGCCTGAGAAAGATCAGAAACCAAATCTCTATTCCTAGCTCGGCTGTTGTGATAGACCTGATCAAATCTACTCACCAGATCACGAGCCGCTAGAATCGTTGCCTGGGCATTACTGGCTCTAATCGCTCTAGCCACCATCAGTGCAGCAACTTCTTGCCACTGAGTTACCCCTTCACTGCCTAGCTGATCTAAGCTTTCAGCCACCGACTGCTGAAAAAGCGCATCCACATAGTTCAAATCTCCATACTTATCGGCGCTGGCATAGATAAAAGTGCCCTCGCCCGTGGCCTGTAGCCGGTGCCGAATGCGCTTAATCACATGGCTTTTGCCGACGCCTTTTTCGGCAGTAAAAACCATAGAGGTGACTTTTTCCGAGATGGACTCAGCCGCCTGCACCTTTTTCATCGCTTCAAACAAACTGTCAGAAGCAACGGCATTGAGCGCCGGAACATCAGGAAAAGATTCGCCCCAAATGTTTTGTTCTCGGACGATGGGCGGTTTTTCAAAGGGGTTAATCGCGGTGAGCGCGGCAAAGATATCGGCGGCTGTTGAGGCTTTGGATGAAGCTGGCATGGGCTCAAAAAGGCTAGAGGATTGGGTGTGAATTGAGTCGTGTGAGGTATGGGCTTAGAAGCTTAAGTTGACTTGAGCAGCCGGTTTAAGCGGGCTGAAGCCGTTTGACATAGAAGCGAGTGCCGCCGCCTGGAATGGCAACAGAGTCTTCTAGCTGGTCGGCGGTGACGTTTGGCAGTTCGCCGCCCATAAGCTGCACGAGGTCGTTGGCCTGCACTTCTAACAGCCAGCTATTGAAATTTTGACGCGATAGGCGATCGCCCAATTCCCGACGAATCCGATAAATCGGCACCAAATCATCTAGGTTATAGTCCTGATTGAGCTGGTCGTAGGTACTCAGCGCAGTCTTCGTAAATTCTTCATAAGAGCTGATTTTGGCAGCGTTGCCATTGCGATCGCCATTAGCCTGACCATTAGAAGCTTCAGCCGATGTCTGAAAGCTAGCAGCGCTCTTACTCAAAGACTCTTGTCTAAACCACTTAAGCAAGGCATTCGTTTTTTTTGGCCCTATTGCCGTGCTGAAGGCAAAATTCTCGTTCGCTAATCCTTCTGCTAGCTTGGCTTTACCGCTGGGCGTAATGTCATAAAGGACGGTTTTCTTTCCTTTAGTCGTTTTGCTCACGGCGCCTATTTCTACCAGATCACTGAGCGCCTTTATATACGTTTTAGCATTTTTAGAATCTTTATCTTTAGGATTTGAGTCAACAAACTTAGGCCTAGTTGCAGGCGTTTTACTGAGCGCCCACAAATTCAAAAGAATCAACGTTTCAGCGTAAAGAGGGGTGACTTTGCTAGCCATGACAAATCCTTTGGAAAATGACGAGGTGAGTAAGCTGTTGTATAAAATACGTCATGCAGTGCAAAAGCATTGATAGCAAATGATTGACAGCTTAAGCTGCTAACTCTTTACGCTGCTTTGCACTCACAATCCGTACCTTCTAACGAGCAATTTTCAGAAAACATCAAAAAAATTTGGTGTTTGATCATCGCTCAGTCTGCCCAGATTACCCATCGCCGAACCATCACGCGGTGACTCATATCATAGAAAACCAGCGTTCCGTATTTGATGGCAGCGTTCTATACCAGCAAGGGTCTAGTATAAAGAAGAGAGTAAGACAGACCTGAACGCTGCTAGGCCGACTACATGGCAAGAATGCCGACACTCAAGTTTGATCGCGGCACCCTGGTGTTGCATCCACCGCCAAGGGGCAAAGCTTGGATTGACTATGCGGTGTGGGACGATCGCATTGAGCGGTTTCGGGTGCGGGCCGATCAGTATCGGCCCTTGGTGGAGGCGCTAAGAGCCGAAGGGGTGCGCTTTGAAGACAAGGTGCAGACATTTGAGCCGCTGGATTTGCAGGCAAATTTGGCGCTGACGCCCTATGCGCATCAGCAAGAGGCATTGCAGGCTTGGAAAGAAAATGCGCGCAAAGGCGTGGTGGTATTGCCCACGGCGGCGGGTAAGACCTATCTGGCCCAAATGGTGATGCAATCGACACCGAGGCGAACGCTAATTACGGTGCCGACGCTGGATTTAATGCATCAGTGGTATGCAAATTTGGAGGCGGCTTTTCCGGGAGTGGAGGTGGGGCTTTTGGGTGGTGGATCGCGCGATCGCACTCCCATTTTGGTCGCTACGTACGACAGCGCCGCCATTTACGCCGAAGATTTGGGCAATCAATACGCGCTGCTGATCTGCGATGAGTGCCATCACTTGCCCAGTGACTTTCACCGCAGCATTGCCGAATATTCGATTGCACCCTACCGGCTAGGGCTAACAGCCACGCCCGAAAGAACAGATGGTCGGCATGAGGATTTAGAGAAGCTCATTGGTAAAGTGGTGTACCGGCGAACTTCAGAAGATCTGGCAGGAACGGCGCTGGCGCCTTATCAGGTGGTGCAGCTTAAGGTGCAGCTCAGTGAGGAGGAGCGCGATCGCTACCAAACCCTCACCCAACAGCGTAACGACTTTCTACAAAAGTCCAACATTTGGCTCGGTAGCCCCGAAGGCTGGCAGCGATTTGTGCAGGCAAGCGCCAAATCACCAGCGGGCCGTCGAGCCATGCTAGCGCACCGCGAAGCCAAAAATATTGCGTTAGGCAACGCTGGCAAGCTCACTTTGTTAGAAGAGCTGTTGAAACAACACTACCCTGAGCGCACGCTCATTTTTACCAACGACAATGCCACTGTTTACAAAATCTCGCAAGACTTTTTGATTCCGGCCATTACTCACCAAACGCCCGTCAAAGAGCGCCACAACATTTTGCAAAAGTTTCGCAGCGGTGATTACAGCGTAATTGTAGTGTCGCATGTGCTGAATGAAGGGGTAGATGTGCCCGATGCGAGGGTGGCGATCTTGCTTTCAGGCAGTGGCTCGGTAAGAGAATATATTCAGCGGTTGGGGCGCGTATTACGCAAGGGTAGCAGCGGTAAAATGGCGCTGCTGTATGAAGTTGTTGCTGAAGAAACCAGCGAAGAAGGCGTTTCTCGGCGCAGACGACAGACCCAAACTCAAAAGCCCCAGGCTCAAAGCCCGAAGGTCGCTCAGCTATCGCTGGTGCCGGATGAGCCGATGCAGCCGGATGTGCGATCGCCCAAACGCGCTCCAAAGCCCTACCCTAAAGTCTCTAAGTTTCCAGAAACAACCCGCCACGCCGCAGAAAAGCCAGCCGATTGGCCGAAAAAACCAGAAAGCTAGCAGACAATAATGAAACCGAAATGAAATGAAGGTATCTCCCAAGGAGGTTCTCTTAGCTGGTAGCGTGCCTTTTATCTGCGCCACAGGTTAGACGCGAAAAAAGGTGCTAATTCACTAAAGTAGTAAACAAAATTAAGCCACTTACCGCGAGAGCAGCGAGAACTATGGAAGGCCAAATGAAAAGCAAAAAAATGTCGATGAGTAAGTACAGAACATTTGCGGCGATGATTGCAACCTCTACTGTTGTCATGTTTGGCCTCATGTATTTGAATACTTACGAGCTAGGCCATATTTACTTCAGTGAAACGCGCGCTTACATGGCGATTTTGATGGGCGCATCAATGGCGATTATCATGCTGGGCTTCATGCTGCACATGTACAACAACCGTCGCATTAATATAGGCATTTTTGGCAGCAGTATTTTAGTGTTTGCGCTCTCGCTTTGGCTAGTTCGCAGTCAAGTCACGATTAGCGATGTCGCCTGGATGAAAGCAATGATTCCGCACCATTCGATTGCGATTTTGACCAGTGAGCGGGCAAACCTCTCCGATCCACGCGTTCAGCAGTTGGCAAGTGAAATTATTGAAGCGCAAGTTAGAGAGATTGGTGAGATGAAGGCGTTAATTAAGGATTTGGAGGGTTGATAAGGAAGTGCGATCGCTTCGTTATTCTCAGCAAGTCCCCTCAATGGCGAATGTTGGCTATTTTTTGAGTAAGCATCTCGCTGTTCTAGGTAGATGCTAGGCAGTTTAGAGGTTGATAAATTTTAGATCACACAACCGCCCGACAAGCAACACCAATCACGATCCGGGAGGAAATCATACAGGGTTTGCCAGGGGCTATACTCGTTACGGATTGATGTTCACTGAGCCCATAGGGCTTCGCGGTGAGCCTGACGGCTCACCGCTCCCTTTATTGTATGGCGAGGTAAAGATTGATGCAGACAACAGATACCATCCCGTTCCCCGCACTCGACCCAGCGAAGAATAGCTGGAGTTTTCTTGAGGTTTGGGTCGATCCCATGCAGTCGCCCCCCTATTTACTGATGCTTTTGGGTGACGAATCAGGTCGTTGTCAAATTCTTAACCCAGCTGAGCAGTACAAATTAATCAAGCGCTGTGATAGTTACGATCAAGCCCAGCTTTGGTTGCTTGAAGATGAGTATGAACCGCTCGAAGGTCGTTTGTCTGAAGCTGAGTTGTTGTAAGTCGTTAATCTCGGCTGCATCCCTTTCATTGGACTGTAGCTCATACTACCGACAACTTTAGGTTCGGGTATTGCTTAACAATGCCTGCGCTAGCTGATCTACACATCAGTTAATAAAGCTCATATTTCATCAGTTGGCAGAGGAGTGAACCGTTATAAACCGGGGTGCGGGAGGCGGATTTGAGGCCGATGTTGCCGGAAAGGGCTTTGTTGCCGCTAAGAACGTAAGCACTCCAGCCTTTGAAGCGTTGCTTGAGGACGTTGCCGAGCAGCTTGTAAAATGCGCCTAAGTCAGTATCAGCGCCGAGCCGTTCGCCATACGGTGGGTTGCAGAGCAAAATGCCGCTGTCGGCAGGCGCTTCGACGTCAGCGAGTTCTTTTTGCTGAAAGCGAATGAGCTGATCTAGACCACACTCACGGGCATTGCTGTTGGCTTGAATAAGGACGTTAAGATCGCGATCGCTCCCCCAATAAACGCACCTAATTCATCCTTTTGCTGCCCTTCCGCCTCAGCAATCAGACTCTCCCAGAGATCATCGTCATAGTCGAGCCAAGTTTCAAAGCCAAAGCGCTCACGAAATAGACCTGGGGCAATGTGAAGCGATCGCATCCCCGCTTCTAACGGCAACGTGCCCGATCCACACAGCGGATCAAAAAAAGCCTGATCCGGCTCCCAGCCCGACAGCTGAATTAAAGCTGCCGCTAAAGATTCCTTTAAAGGGGCCGCGCCCACCGCAGGCCGATAGCCCCGGCGGTGCAGACTGTCGCCAGAGCTATCTAGGCTAACCGTGGCGCGATCATCATGCAAGTGCACATTCACCCGCAGATCGGGCGATCGCGTATCCACATCGGACCTTTCTCCAAAGTCTTGATTTTGCTGATGGACAATCGCATTTTTGACCTGTAGGGCGGTGAAATGCGTGTGATTTAGCTCAGCAGTTTTGCCAGTAGCGCTCACCGCTAGGGTATTGTCAGGTTTTAGATACTGGCTCCAGTCAATGTGCTGAATCCCCACAAACAGATCATCACCGCTCACACAGTCAAATTCATCCACCTGTAGCAAAATTCTAAAGGGCAGCCTCGCCCACAGATTAACCCGGTAAAGCAGCGGGCGATCGCCCCAAAACGTCGCCCCACAAAATCCAGGCTCCACGTCTTTTGCACCTAACTGCTCCAGCTCTTGCACCAAAAGCGGCTCTAGCCCTCTGGCGACCGTAGCGAAATACTGATTCATGCTGAAGCTTCCTTTTCGCGAATCCAATCCAATAGCAGCGAGATCACAGTGCCCGGCTGCTCTAAATGAGGCAATAGGCCAGTCTTTGATACTACCTGAAATCGCTGCACGGCTTGAGGATTAAGACTCGCTAGCCTTTGGCCCAAGCTCACAGGCGTAAACTGAGCCTGCTGGCCCCAAACCATTGCGGTTGGGACGGTGAGCTTAGCGAGATCAGGCGCTAAATCAAAATAGAGATCGCCTCGTAGGAAAGATAGCGCGGCATATTCGGCATTGGGCTGCTGGGCAGAAGCTAAGTAAGCGGCGACGGTTTCAGGGGAGAGGCGATCGCGCCGAGCAAACAAAAAATTCTCTAAAAAATTACGCACTGCAATTTCATTCGTGGCTCCTAGCGCATAAATTGCCTTATCAACGAAAGGAGCATTGATAATTGGTTCGGGAATGCGGCGTGAGGCGCTAGCGCCAAAATCTCTAAATCCTGCCGGACAAACCAAAAACAACCGCTGAAATAACTCAGGCTGCTTAGCGGCTAGCCGTACGACTAAAGCCGCTGTCAGCGAACTAGCCACCACCGTCACCGGCTGCTCGTCGGCTACCTGACGAATGAAATCCTCAATATTGTTTAAATAATCTGCCAGTGAGTACCGCCTCGCCGGATGCGCCGAAGCCCCCCAGCCGATTAAATCTGGAGCCATGACCCGGTGGCTACGGGCCAAAGCAGCATAGACTTGAGCCCATTCGTAGGCCGACGCACCCCCGCCAAAATTGTGAAAAAAGAGGATCAGCGGCGAGTCAGTTTCAGCTTCAAAGTGAGCTTTCTCAACATCTTCAGCCGATTCCACAAAAGTGTAATAAGCGACTCGTCCTAGGCGTGTCAGGATGGATTTTTGACCAAACCCAGCGGGCTGAAAGTTCAGCATAGATTTTTCTCAAAAGTCCTTATCAAAAGTATGTAAATCATTGTACCAATGATGACATTTACTGGCTAAGTCTAAGTGTTTTTTCGGATAAATTGAGCCAATAATTTATTCCCGGATACTGCATAAATTATCTGCTGAAAAGTGAGTGCTAAAAGTAATATTCGCCTTAAAATCATGCGGACAAAATCTATGACGACTGTATTTTTTTTGAAGTGCAGATAATTTTATTTTTCTCATATTTTTGAGAGCAAATTAACAACTGCTAATCATCTCATTTCCCTTAAAAAGGTACAGACTGAAAGCTCTTAGCGAATATGGATACTCTCTTGTACTCTTTGGACTACATAAAGCAATACGTAAAATACTGAACTTGAAAAGTGCTGATATATACCCTGAGATCATTTTCTTTAAATAATTGCTATGAATATTTTTTTGAGTCTAGATAGAGTGTAAAAAGCTTCACCAAACTGACTGGATGTGGTAAACATAATGAGATATTTACTCTATGTTCTGAAGTAAAGCTTTGAAGACAGCTTAAATTCACTAAGCTGCTAGGTTTACAACGGTTACGGGTATGTCTGCTGGGTAAGTTTCTCAGTCGTTTTTACCAATCTGCCAAAGAATTCTTAGCAGATTCCTTTTCATCAATCGTTTTTGGCCCACTCTTTCTGCTACTTAAGCGCTAGAGCGTTGCCTCTTTTTCCAGTTCCCGTTATTGCCTTTCTCCAACGAAATATGAATATCAAACTGTATCGAAAAGTTTTGGTAGGGACAGCATCTACTGTATCCATCCTGATGGCCAGTCTCTCTCTCGCTGGAACTGCTCATGCCGATAGCAGACTCAACGGGCTCACGGCAGCTGATCTCTTAAAAGGGGGAAATTCGGCTGAGCCTTCTTTGACTGAGCTTTCATCGAATGTTGTGCCAGTGCTTGAGCCGGTTGATTATGTTCAAAATACGGCTCCTGATGCTGATCAAGTGCTAGCGCAAAGCAGCACGAGCGTCGGCGATGTCTTTGCGCCCTTAACCGAAGAAGAAATTCGTCAGCGGCTATTGATTGAGCCTGATCCTCAAGTTGTTACTCGGGCCCGACCCGCCCCGGCTTCTAGCTTTTTGACACCGACTGCCTATGGCGCTGATTGGGGAGATGTCTATGTCGGATTAGCAGGTACTATCGGCCTCGCCAACCGAGGTCGCGATTCGGATGGTTCTGCGAGTGTCGGCTTTGGCCTAGGTGATGCTACTCGGTACGTAGGTTTGGAAATAAATTCTAGCATCAATAGCCTGCGCGGCTTTGCTGATGATGGCAGCGCCGGGTTTAAGCTCCACAAGGTGTTTCCTTCAGCGAATAATTTGGCTGTTGCCTTTGGCTGGGAAAACCCAATCAAATGGGGATCGGCTCAAATTGAACCGGAAACTTTCTACGGCGTGGTGTCGCATCGATTTGACCTCCAGCCGGGGCAAGCTAACCCAGTGCCGCTGACCGTTTCTTTAGGCGCTGGAACGGGGGCTTATCGCTCAACTGGATCAATTGCTAACAATACCAATGGGGTCAACTTTTTCGGTAGCTTAGGCTTACGCCTGCAACCTGAACTGTCGCTGATTTCTAGCTGGACAGGCAGTGGACTAGGGCTTGCAGCTTCTGCCGCACCTTTTAGAAATCCTTTCGTCTTCACAGTTGGGGTTGCAGATGTGACCAATAATACGCCTGATGGCACTCGCCTTACGGGCTCGGTGGGCTATGGCTATACATTCTAAACAGCACTTCAAACATTTAGACAGGTCAAACACCTCAGAAATTGACAATCAACCAGGTTTTCTTCTATGCACATGAATCGTTCCGTTCATTCACTGTCTGTTAGCCCATTAGCTGATCTATCAGGCGATTTATCAAGCAATTTATCGAAGCCGCTGACGGGGCGAAAATCGCTGATCAAGCGTTCTTTTACCGCTTTTCTCTGTGCGATCGCAGCCACTGCTGTCACCCCACACACAGCCCTAGCCGGTAGTCGTCCAGTCGTGCCGCCGGATTCTAGTAATGCGGTAGGTGAGACATTTGCACCCGCAAGACCGCGCGCTGAGGGCGAGACCCTGACCACTCAAATCGGCTACAACGTTTTGAGCGTTCTGCGAACAGTTCAGGCGAGAGAATCAGTTATTTCTGTAACAGGTAAAGATCTGTTTATCCCAGCAGCTAAAGTGGGCATTATCACCGCAGCGCTTTCGCCTGAGCGTACTAGCCGCGATATTGAACTATTAGAGCAGCAGATTTTTGATGAAACCAGCGGCAAAATACAGGTAGATCTCTCCGCTCTAGGCACCTCTGAAGCCGATGTCAAAACCGCGACAGACTCAATCAACACCTTTTTCAAAGCGCTCACGGCCCAGCAGCTAGCGGTAGCAGTTGAGTCACCCACGCTAATGACCATCTGGCGACTGCTGCTAGCGGCTAATGATGTGCTAGATGGCTATATCTTAACTTTCCCAGGAGGCGGGACCACTGGCGTATTCACCATTCGCCTGCTGTAGGATAGTTTGATCGCGTCTGCAAGGGCTAGTTTTTGAACAAAAAGGGTCGGCAACTTAGCGTTACCGACCCTTTTTGTTAGCTCTATAGAATCATTTCGTGAAAGGCTACTGAGCTTCGGCGGCGAGTCCTACCTCACGAACTTCTACCAGTGGAAAGCAGGGAACTGACTTAGGCCCGCAGATACCGACAACGCTGCCTCGAGCTTGAATAGATTGCCCGACATAAGCGTTGAGCGGTTGGCCAGTGAGATACACGCGGCCCACCCCTGAGCTTTCAACAAAGTAGCCGTCGGGTGCGGGTTGGGCTTTATCGCCTGTTTGGTAGCCATATTTGGCCTGAAGGGTGCCTTCGACGGTGACAAGAGGTGCGATCGTAGCCCGGTACAGCTTATGGAGCTGCCAAATGACTAGGCCACTGGCCGCTGCGCCTAGTATAAAAAAGAGAGTTGCAACACTCCATAGCGTCAGTTGCGAATGCTCTTTGCCCTGTTCTTGACTTCTTTTTTTAGCGGGGCTAGGTTGGGGTGGAACGCTCTGAGATGTGTCGGAAGGCACCATGTCGAATTTTCCTCCTGAGTAATGTGGGCAGATGGAGATGGCAGCTAGATTTGAGTGACTAATATTGTTTGATATGTGCCTATTGTGTATAAAACCCCATTTGCTTGCTTTTCTATCGCTCCATTAAATAGATAAATCCATTAGATAGATAAATAAATAAATGAGGTAGTTGCTAGACTGCTTTACCTGTCAGGCATCGTCTGCGCTCAGCGTATAGTACAGCGCCCAGATTGCCATTGGCCTTAGGTAGTGGCAAGCGCGAAAGGTGCCTACAGCCGTAATGGCTTCGGGCGTGCGAAACTGCAAGCCATGTTGATAAATCTGCTGAACAACCGCTTCGGTAATCGTCATCGCCTCGTCGCGTTTGCCCGCCTTAACAAAAAAGGCTGCAAGGCCGAAGTTGATGCCTGTCCAAACTTCTAGCTGATGGGTGTCATCTGGGTTTTGTGGTGAGCCATCGGGCCTGACGCCGTTAGCACAGCCAATCGGTATTCCCAAGGCAGCGGCGCTGAAATGCCCGGTTTGCGCACCTTCAAACTTTTGATTTTGCGGCCCCAGTTGCGCTGCGTAGGCGTTGAACTTGACAAAGCAGGCGTCATAAATTGCGCTGAGAGCGGGCGCTATATAGTCTTGATCGACGACATCGGGTAGGCCCGTTGTGGAAGTGCAAAATTGGCCGCAGAGCTGATCGGCCATGACTATATCGGAGCCGCTGCCCGTGTCGAGGCGGTAGTAGCTGCCGTTCCAGAGCTGTTTTTGGTAGGCATGGCGGCTATGCTGCCACCAGCGGCGATACTGAGCCAGCACAATCGCCGCGTTGCCGGGCGCGCGCTTGTGCTGCAATAGGGTTTCACCGATGGCGATCGCCGCGCTCAAAGCCCCAATCCACAGCCCGCCGCAGTAAGCACTAATTCCTTGCAATCGCCAGTCATCAAAGGTCTGGTCGGGTGCGCCGCTGTTTTCTATCAAGCCATCACCATCGGTATCAAATTGCTTGCTATAAGCCAAGGTTTCGACCACCGCCGGCCAGCAGTCTGCCAAAAAATCAACATCGCTACTCCCTGTGAAGTGAAAAGCTCGCCACACCTGCAACACAAAATCGCTAGAGAGATCTTTCCACTGATTGCAGTCTTGATAGCTGGTGTAGTTGGTCGCCGTCCAAGGATCTTCATTCGGTGCGCCTAAGTCATGAGGCGTTGCCCCTTTGAGCTTGCGCGGCGCGGTGTGATCTTGTTCTCCAATGGTGTAGTAGTAGCCGATAATGCGCGGCTTAGAGTCAGCGCTCGGAATCGCTCTAGCAAAAGCGCGCAGCACCGATTTTTCGAGTTCGGGCCACAGCAACAAAGTCGCAAATCCACCGTAAAGCCGGACGTCTAAGCTTTCGTACCAGCGGTAGTCAAGGCACTCCAACACCCCAAATTGGCCAACGGGATCATCCGCGCTTGCTGCTGACCACAAGCTGCCGCCGCTAGCGAGATCGTACAGCTCATTGAAGAGCGCCATTTTGAACCAGCCCGGCAAATCTTGTTGGTCTAGAATGGGCTGCTGCCATGCTTGGATTTTCTGTTGCCAAGTGCGGTAATTATTAAGCGCGGTTTGAGCTATTACCCAAGCGTTGCGTCCGGTTCGACTAAAAAAGTCCGTGTAACGGCGATAGGCCAGTTTGCCTGTAGCGAATTCGGTGACTGGCAAGTCCCAGCTTAGAACAAAAGGAATCTGTTGGGTTTCGCCAGGCGCGAGCGTCAGGCGAAGGGCTATAGCGCCGCTAATTTGCTGATCGGTGCTAATGCCTGCATCTTCAAAGTTGTTTAATCGGCCCGTGGCAGCAAAGCTTTTCCACAGATCGCGGCCATCGCCATCCGGCTCCCAGCGGGTGTTGTAAGTGACTTCTGCGGTAGGGTGAGAGGCTGCTACCGCAAACTGACCATCTCCTTCTTCAGGTTCTCCGCCCCATTCGCCATCCATCACAAACCCGACAGCTTTCTCGTCATTGCACACCAGCTTGTTGTAGTTTCCCAAGCTCTCTCTAAGCCGGGGCATATAGTCGTAAAAAGGACTGCCGTCTTCTCGCTGCTGAATGTTAGGCGAGTTTTCGCTGTTGGTGAACCAGCCCACCATATTTTGCCAGCTCAGCATGATGCTGATGGTGAGGGGCTGATCGGTCGGGTTATGTGCTGTCCACACAAAGGTCGCGACGGGATAGCTGCTCTCTTGATAGTTATTAGCCCAAATTGGCGAGAATTGTTCGCAGGTAAGCTGCGCTTTGAAAACGTTTTCATACGCATACCAGCTACGTGGATAGAGGGCATGGTATCGGCCAGTAGAATGGTCGGCGCTGCTAGCCGGATACCACTGCCAGCTCGAAAGCAGGGATGCGGAAGCATCGGTGCTCATGGCATAGGCGGTACAAGTCCCCTCAGCCGTTTGCTCAAATACGCTGAACTGACAGCCCGGAAATGAATCGAAGATATGTTCGCCGCCGTCCAAATGCCACAAGTTAAATGAGCCGTTGGGCGATCGCCCTACACACCCAGCCCCAAATCCGCCCAAGGGAGCGCCATGCTCTGGCCCATCGTCCAAGTTGCTGGCATAGCGAACGATGTAAGGCGTTTCCCATTTTTTGCCAATCGGCCATTGCCAAGCACAGTCTGGGATATGGGGCCGCTGGTTCATAAAAGGAGGCTCGCGCTAGCTATAGGATACAAAAGGAAAGGACAAAACATCTGTTTGCCATCCCGGATTATCCTATGCTTTGCTCCTTGCGCCAATTTTCAGTCAATTTTTAGAGGGCTTATAAAGCCGTGACGTCAGTTTTTTGCCTCGCATTGGCAAATTTTATTCTATAGAACGTCTGTACGGTTTTTGGGCGGATTGCTCTGATCGAAAGATGCGATCGCTCCCTTTCAAATCGTCTACCATTGAACAAGTTAGAGCGCTGTGAACATCGCGCTTGATCTGGTCACCGTCGCCTTCTCTGCACCCATGAGCAAAAAGTTTCATATTCAAGCCCCGTTTGAGCCCGCAGGCGATCAGCCCAAAGCCATCGAGCAGTTAGTCAAAAATCTAAAAGCCAAGCAAGAATATCAAACCCTACTAGGTGCAACCGGTACTGGCAAAACTCACACGATTGCTCGCACGATTGATGCCATCGGTAAGCCAACGCTGCTGCTAGCCCATAACAAAACTCTAGCGGCGCAGCTTTGCAACGAGCTACGCGAATTTTTCCCGGATAATTCTGTCGAATACTTCATCAGCTATTACGACTATTACCAGCCAGAAGCCTACATCCCGGTCACCGACACCTACATTCAAAAAACGGCTTCCATCAACGATGAAATCGACATGCTGCGGCACTCGGCCACGCGATCGCTTTTCGAGCGCAAAGATGTGATTGTCGTCGCGTCCATTAGCTGCATTTATGGCCTAGGCATTCCCTCTGAATATCTCAACGCCTCGATTCCGCTGCGAGTGGGAGCTGAAACCAATCAGCGGCAGGTGCTGCGCGATCTGGCTTCAGTCCAATATACCCGCAATGATTTGGAAATGGGTCGAGGGCGCTTTAGAGTCAAAGGCGATGTGCTCGAAATTGGCCCCGCCTATGAAGATCGCATTATCCGCGTAGAGTTTTTTGGCGATGAAATTGACGCCATTCGCTACATCGATCCGGTCACAGGGGCGACGCTGCAAAGCATGGACGCGCTCAACATTTACCCTGCTCGCCACTTTGTTACCCCCGACGACAAACTAGAAGCTGCCTGCCAGGGTATTCGCGCCGAACTCAAAGAACAGCTCGAATTTTTAGAAAGTAATGGCAAACTGCTTGAAGCCCAGCGCCTAGAGCAGCGCACCCGCTATGACTTGGAAATGCTCGAAGAAGTCGGCTACTGCAATGGCGTTGAAAATTACACTCGCCACTTGGCCGGTCGGCTACCCGGTGCGCCACCCGAATGCCTGCTCGACTACTTTCCTCACGATGACTGGCTGTTAGCTGTCGATGAATCTCATGTGACGGTGCCGCAGCTTAGAGCCATGTACAACGGCGATCAGGCGCGTAAAAAGGTGCTTATAGATCACGGCTTTCGATTGCCGAGTGCAGCTGACAATCGCCCCTTAAAGTCAGAAGAGTTTTGGGAGAAAGTGAATCAGTGCATTTTTGTCTCAGCAACGCCCGGTGAGTGGGAGCTAGATCTGTCTAAGGGCAACATTGTTGAACAAATTATTCGTCCGACGGGTGTACTCGATCCGATTATTGACGTGCGGCCTACAGAAGGACAAATTGATGATTTGCTCGGTGAAGTGCGCGATCGCGCCGCCAAACAAGAGCGCACCTTGGTCACCACCTTAACCAAACGCATGGCTGAAGATCTCACCGATTATCTGCATGAACACGGCGTTAAGGTGCGCTACCTGCATTCAGAAATTCACTCCATCGAGCGCATTGAAATCATTCAAGATTTGCGCAATGGCGTATTTGATGTGCTGATTGGCGTCAACTTACTGAGAGAAGGATTGGATCTGCCAGAAGTCTCTTTAGTTGCGATTCTCGATGCGGATAAAGAAGGCTTTTTGCGGGCGCAGCGATCGCTTATTCAAACCATCGGTCGCGCCGCTCGTCACATTGAAGGCAAAGCCATTCTCTACGGCGACAACATGACCGAAAGCATGGAAAAAGCCATCGAAGAAACTGACCGTCGCCGCGCCATTCAATTTGAGTACAACCAAGCGCACGGCATCGAGCCCAAGCCAATTGTTCGCCGCAACAGCAACTCTATTCTCTCTTTTCTCGATGTCTCTCGCCGCTTGAACAACGAAGAGTTAGAGAAAGCTTATGACCACAGTGAGGATCTGTCGCTCGAAGATATTCCCATGCTCATCGGGCAGCTCGAAACTAAGATGAAAGCGGCGGCTAAGAACTTAGAATTTGAAGAAGCAAGTACCTACAGAGATCGAATTAAGCATTTGCGCGATCGCCTTCTCGGCAAACACAAAGCCCCCTTTCGGGTAGCCCAGGACGCTGATAGAGTCGCTAGTGAGTAGAAAACTCTGTTAATGCGTTCCGGTAACGATAGCTCTTTTGCCCATTAGCCAGTCAGCTCAATTAACGGCCCCGAAAGGTATCTACCGGGACTCGTAAATACGAAGCAGCGTCCGAAAACGAATCAGTAGGCAAGCTGCGCGTGTCCAGATACTTGGCTTTTTGCATCTTAGCTGGCTCACCCTCTTTCTAATTTTTTGGTACCTAGAAAAATACTGATGCCTCATCATCTGCCGTAGAGATTACGAGCGTACGGTCTTCAAAGGCTAGTTAGCCAACTCAGGAAACACTTTGCGCACTGCCGGATGCACGATCTGATGGTCATGGACATTGAGCGCTGAGGCCAAGCCAATGCCAGTTACCGAATCTTGCTTAAGGGCATCAAAGCCGTGCTCAGCGAGCTGCAATACATAGGGCAAAGTACTGTTGTTGAGCGCTTGAGTAGCCGTCCAAGGCACGGCTCCGGGCATATTGGGCACCCCGTAATGAACAACGCCTAGCTCGGTATACACCGGCTCACTGTGAGAAGTCACTCGCAAGGTTTCAATGCAGCCACCTTGATCAACGGCGACATCGACAATGACGGAGCCGGGGCGCATAGTTTCGACCATGCGGCGAGTAACCAGCGTCGGGGCTTTGCGATTGGGCACTAGCACCGAACCAATCACCAGATCGGCGGCGGTGACTGCCGCTGAAATGTTAGGTGTATTGCTATACAGCAAGCTCACGCGCGAACCAAACAACGTCTCTAAATAGCTCAGCCGCTCGACGCTAATGTCAATAATAGTGACCTGTGCGCCTAAGCCAATTGCCATTTTGGCAGCTTCAGTACCGACTACGCCGCCGCCAATAATTGCCACTTTACCGGCAGCAACGCCGGGCATTCCACCCAACAGCACCCCACGGCCGCCCTGCTGCTTTTCTAAAAACCGTGCCCCAAACTGCACCGACAGCCTTCCGGCAATCACGCTCATCGGCATCAGTAGAGGCAGAGTGCCATTTTTTTCCACGCTTTCGTAAGCTATAGCACTCACCCCACTCCGAATTAGCTTCTCGGTGAGCTCCTTGCCTGCCGCCAAATGCAAATAAGTAAACAACAGCTGACCAGATTGTAGATAGCTGTATTCAGCCGGTAAAGGCTCTTTGACCTTGACCACCATGTTTTGCTGCCAGGGCAAAGAAGCATCAGGCGCTATAGTTGCCCCCGCCTGCACATAATCCTCATCGCTAAAGCCCGCCCCAGCCCCAGCGTGAGTTTCTACCACCACAGAATGATGATGATCGCACAGCTCCTTCACGCTAGCAGGACTCAGCCCCACCCGAAATTCTTGATCTTTAATCTCTTTGGGAACACCAATATTCATACCAATCTTCATCAAGTGCGCTGAGGGTCAATGCCGTAAACGATTCTATTCTAAATCTCTTTACCAGCGATAACTGTAGCCCCTACAGCGATCGCCAGCGCAAACCTGGTTTCATTAAAAAATCCTCTCCTAGCTAAACAACTAGAAAAGGATTTTTTTAGTAGATCTACACAATAGGGTTGTGACAAACTCTATTGCTAAAGCTCCCAAGGCTCCTAAGGCTCATGCTGATTAGGCACTTATTAGGCGGCTTAATGAGTGCCGACAACCAAGCTAGAGAGCAACGGCAAATTAGCGGTCAAAAAGTACGCAACAATCACGCCACCAACGCCACCCACAAAGAAGCCACCCGCAAACTCACTCCAATCTTCATCGGTATTGAGCGTTTTTGGTGGTGTGTACGGCAAAGTATGACGGGCAACATCTGGATCGACATTAGCGCCGCTATACAGCGATAGGCAAACGGTCAAAATCAGCACCAAGCCAACCGCCGCGATCAGACCCGCGATCGCGGGCACATCAGTATCTCTAAGGGGGCCAAGCAACGCAAACGGGCCATAGAGTAAATAGCCGTGAGCCATGCCCACTTCCAAACCGCGGCGCTGGGCAGAAAGGCCCTGACGATAAGCAGGCAAATTACTCAAAAAAGCCTTAGAAAGGCCCGAAGAATTCAACGGCGTCTCAAGGTTGCCAATTTGAGGATCGCCTGCATAAGGCTTAATAAAATTCGATGATGTAGGCATATCTATTACGATGGGTTCTCCAAACTTACTCAACACAGTCTTAAAGGCAGCGGCCCAAACGGCTAGGCCAACAAAGGCACACCGAACACTGACGTGCCAAACTTATAAGCTTTGAACCAACCAGTTTTAGTCCAACAGACTGCTACGGATGTAGCAACAAATCAGGGAAAAACCGATTGAACTCAATCAAAATACCCGCTGTAATCACCATCCAAACGGTGGCAATCACCGGAGCCGTTGAAAGATATTTCAAAAAATTACTGCTCATAACACTCCTCCTTTGGAGTTTTGAGGTAAACAATCGCCGGACTCAGCCGCCCCGCTTTAATGACCTTTTTATTACCCTAAATTAAGGCACATGCAAAGGCATCATCCCAAAGGCGGCTAATCTCCGCTAGCGAGGAGAGACTGTAATCTCTTCTTTTTTCGCAAACATCTCACCTGATGTGATCTCTTTGAAGGCAAGCAGAGGCCAAGCCGCCGCACCCAAGGAACACTTGATAGCCAGAGGCACATCGATGATGACCTCTTTGTTTTCAGGAGACTTATCGCTGCGAACCGCAATCACGTAGGAACGACCGGCCCAGCCAATCCAACCTGCAATCAGTAAAAACAACACGCTCGGAATCAAAAATTCGCCAGCATGGGACAAATCACCGTCAACGACGAGGTGAGGCAGTCCTTCGGGGCCACACAGAAGGCTAGTGTTGCCGTAAAATTCATATCGGGCTTTTCCTGCATCCGTCGTCTGGGCCGCAGCGCGCTTTTGGAAAGCGGCTGATTCGGCACAAGGCACCAAACCGGATACATCGTCGCCTGCAAGACCTGCGGTCGCCGGAGCGGCGAAACCGAAAGAAATGCAGAGCATTAAAGCCAGAGCAAACAACCGTCTCATAAATTGGTTTCCTCTCATTACAGAAAAACGTGAACTTGTCGCTGCGTCAATTAAGTTTTATCAACAAAAATCTGCAATCACAGCCCAGCTTTCAGGTAATCATACCCCCCGGTTGGAAGCACCGTAAAGAAAGCTAAGACAGGCGTTACATCCCGACACACTTACCCAAAAACACTCCCTTATGTCTTCTATTGTCCTCGCCATTGAGACGAGCTGTGATGAAACCGCCGTAGCGATCGCTCAAGGCCGCACCATCCTCGCCAGCCTCATCACCTCCCAAATCAAAACCCACCAGCGCTATGGCGGTGTCGTTCCTGAAGTGGCCTCTAGAGAGCATGTAAGTGCGGTAGGAGAGGCAATCGCGCAGGCGCTCACGGCTGCTAACCTAGGCTGGGCAGAAATTGATGCGATCGCAGCGACCTGCGCTCCGGGCCTAGTTGGCGCCTTGATGGTGGGCCTAACTGCCGCCAAAACCTTAGCGATGGTGCATGGCAAACCCTTCTTAGGGATCCACCATTTAGAGGGCCATATCTACGCTTCCTATATAGACACACCCTCGCTAGCGCCGCCTTTTTTATGCTTGCTGGTCTCTGGCGGGCACACCAGCTTTATTCAGGTGCGTGGTGCCAGCGACTATGTAATTTTGGGCAAAACCCGCGACGATGCCGCCGGTGAGGCATTTGATAAAGTTGCTCGGCTGCTGGGCTTAGGCTATCCAGGTGGCCCCATTATCGATAAAGTCGCCCAGACCGGTAATCCTAAAGCTTTTGCGCTACCGGAGGGCAAAATTTCCCTGCCCGAAGGCGGCTTTCACCCTTACGATGCCAGCTTCAGCGGGCTCAAAACAGCGGTGCTACGGCTGATTGACAAGCTGAAACCAGCAGGCGATCTGCCCGTGGCCGATATTGCCGCTAGCTTTCAGGCAACGGTGGTACGCGCTTTGGTGAAACGGGCGATCGCCTGCGCTCAAGATCACCATCTGACAACTATTGTGGTCGGCGGCGGCGTCGCGGCCAACAGCCGGCTGCGCGAACAACTCCAGATCGCAGCAGCAGCCAACGGACTGACGGTACTTTTTCCACCGATGAAGTACTGCACCGACAATGCGGCCATGATTGCCTGCGCCGCCGTCGCCCAGTTTGAAGCAGGCAGGCGATCGCCGCTCACCCTCAGCGCCCAATCAAAACTTGCCCTTACCGACATCAGCCAGCTTTACCCCGATGCCGATGACCTCGCTAAATCTCGCATCAATCTCTCGCATCAATCTAACGTAGGCCCATCATGTCCAATCCGGTAGCCCCAAATCCGGCGGCCCCGAATCTTCTGACTGCGCCAAGACTGATCGAACTACTTCTGCAACCGCTTCCGGCTGCTCTAACATCGCCATATGGCCACAATCTGACAGCTCAGACACCAGGCTCTCCTGCTCAAAGCGCGGATGAAAGCTAGCCAAATACCGCACATACCGAGGCGGCATAATGTGATCTTGACTAGCCGTAATAAAATGCACGGGCTGCTTCAATAAGCCCACTAGCCGAGGCAGCAAATGCACCTCTTCACGCGTTGTTGAAGCCAGCAATGCGCCTTCAGCCGCCTGCCGGTCAGCTTGTACGAAGTCTTGAATTCGCTGCTTCCCCCAGCTTGGCTTTAAGGGCTGATTCACCATCAGCCGAGCAAACAGCCGAGGCAACAGCGGTACCTGCGGCAGCCAAGCGGGCCGAAACTTTACCATTTGCCGTCCGGCTGAGCGAAATTTTTCAAACTCATTGGGAATGTAAATACCGCCGCCCGCATTCACACAAATCACCCCTTTCACCCGATCAGGCAGCAAATATGCAGCCCACAGCGCAATACTGCCGCCCAAAGAATGACCCAGCAGCCAGACGTTGTCAAGACCGATCTGATTGAGCAATTCGCCTAAATCTTGCGCATAGGCCGCCAAACTATAGGTTGATACGTTCAAAGACTCAGCGATCAGGCTAGGGCAGTGGTCGGGCGGCGAAATAATTCGCAGATTCCGAGTGGTTTCAGAGCCAGATGAAGGCGTGTGAGTAAATTGACTCGCTTGAGTGGATCGCCCAAAACCGCGTAAATCATACGTCAAGCAGCGGTAATGCAAAGAAAGCTGAGAGACTAACGGCTGCCAATAAGCGTGGCTCAAAAGCCAGCCATGAATAAAAACCAACGTCGGGGTCGAGCTTTGCTCAGACGGTTGCTCAGATGAGTCTTGATCTGAGTCTTGAGCCGCTGATGCCCTGGGCAAAGCACTCAACTCGTAAGCGTGGGTCACACCCAAAATATCGATAGTCAGCATATTAGCTATGCTAGCGCCAAGCGTCCCCTCACAGCTTAAAGGATTAACGACCGAGTAGCCTGAATCTGACGCCTTCCGCAATTTTTTGGCCCAAATATTCAGGAATCACGCCTTCATTAGGGCCAAGCAAATACAGAATTAGCCGGGTGCGGCCTCGCCACACCAGTAAGTTAGCATTGACCACCAGCAAATCTTCCTGCCAAATGGTGTACATCACTTTGTAGAACAAACCGGGCTGGTTGTCAGCTTCGATGAGCAGCGCGGGCAAATGAAATACCGGATCGACATAAAACTCGGTTTCGACCTGCTCTAGGCCCGCGTCTAAGTTGAATTCTACATTTAGCATATCTTCTACTTCAAACCGACCAGCCAAGGCTTCGCGCACGGCTCGGCGCACGTTATCAGCGGTTTTGGGGGAGAGTTCTTTGCCGCCGCGCGAGACGACTAGCTTGGCAAATACCAGCATCGGGGGGTAAATTTGCCCGTACAGGCTAAGGCTGTGGATGGTCAGACCGTAGGCCGCTAGCACACCGAAAATATCACTGAGCAAAAAAGACTGGTTGCGGTAGGCAAAATGAATGGCGGTGCGATCGCCCTCTGCCGACAGCTCAATCACAGCCTTTTGCGTTCTAAAAAGCTGATACGCTAAACGTAAATTTTGCAGCTGAATATCGCTACCGACAAACTGCTCGTAAAATTGAGGAAAAGCTCGGTTAAAGCGCTTGAGCAATTCCAAAGTAGATGGTTCTAAAGCAGTTGCCATAAAAAGGCCGACCTCCTAACTCAGAATCAAGGGCAAATCTGAGAGTTGCCATAGGTTGCCCGGTTTTAGCGTCATGTTTCGGCCTGATCGCTGCTAAATTCAACCAATCGAGCAGATGAATTTAGCAGATCAGCGCTGATCGCTGCCCGCTGAAGTGAACGGCCAAGCGATATACTTTTGATGGGTTTTATTCGATCTCCTTAAACTATTATCACTAATTGCCTGCATGGGTTTCTGGAAAAGCTTGTTTACCACTACTGAAGCCACTTCGGCTTCCCCGCAAACAGCCACTGCCGGTTACCTGGGCGAAACCAGTGCGATCCAGAGCGATCGCCGCATTTTTTTTAGCACGGATCGCACTATCGATCTCTACGAGCTAGAAGAGCTCTGCGACGCGGTAGGCTGGTCGCGCCGACCCATTCGCAAAGTGCGTAAAGCCATTCAAAACAGCTTTTTAGTGATTACCATGTGGGAGCAAAAGGGCAATCGCAAGCGCTTAATTGGTTTTTCTAGAGCGACGTCTGATCACGCTTTTAATGCGACTATTTGGGATGTGGTGGTTCATCCTGACTCTCAAGGAAAAGGCTTAGGCAAGGCGCTGATGAAGCAGCTGATCAAAAAGCTGCGCAGCGAAGACATCAGTAACGTCACCCTCTTTGCCGATCCAGATGTGGTGAACTTCTATAAGCAGCTAGGCTTTATGCCCGATCCGGAAGGCATTAAAGGCATGTTTTGGTATCCGGACTAATGTTTGCCGGTCAAATCGACTTCGAGCCCTTTCGGCATGAGCAAGGCTTACAATGTCAGTTGCTTTGCCCCTCAGTAGACTATCTCCATTTGCGATCGCTTAACCACAACGATACCGAAGCGCTGTTTGCTGTCATCACGGCTAATCACGACCACCTCAAGCAGTGGCTACCCTGGCTAGATACGCATCGAACCCTGGCCGACAGTCAAAACTTTATTCAGTTTAGCCGCGATCGCGCTGAGGCCAACAACGGCTTTATTTCAGCGATTTGCGATCGCCACAGCATCATTGGCATCGTCGGCCTCAATTACATCAATTGGGAAAATCGACTCACTGGCCTCGGCTACTGGCTAGCCGAGGCCCATCAAGGCAAAGGCATTATGACCATCGCCTGCAAAGCCCTCATTCACTACAGCTTTAGCACCCTCAAGCTCAACCGCCTCGAAATCCGCTGCGCCAATCAAAACCATCGCAGCGAGGCTGTCGCGCAAAGGCTAGGCTTCACCTACGAAGGTAGGTTTCGAGAAGTCGAATGGCTCTACGATCACTTCGTCGATCACAAAGTCTACGCTCTCCTTCGCCGCAACTGGCATCCCTAACCCGACTACTATCTCTACAGCTACCTACTTTCCTACTTTCCTACTTCGCCAACCCTCTCGCCTGCTCAATCCAACTTGCCACCTGCCCCACCGTTGGAGCCAAATCCGCCCGCTTAAATAGCTGCACTTGCAGACGCAATAGCTGAGGATGCAGATGCTGCACACTCATTGCCGCTAGCTGCTGTGGCGTACTCACACCCGCGTGGAGCAACAGCCCACAATACTGACAGCCCACGCCCGGAATCCGGGCCAAATTTGCCAGCGCTGTCCACTTTGTAATGTGTCTCATAGGCGTATTGAGCTGAGCTGAAAGCTGCTGTCGCTGGGGCACACTATTACCTTGGCGTAGTAAATCAAAGGTAGTGGCTATGCCACAGGCGCTGAGCCGTTTGATTTCAAGTGCGCTTAAGCCCGGTAGCTGAGCGATCAGGTGATTTGCAGATTTCACAGGATTTGAGTTCACACCACTCTCGTTTTTAAGTTGATCATCTATGCCATTGCCATGTTACACCCATGTTATAGTGGGGGCCGGGATGTAGCGCAGCTTGGTAGCGCGCCTGCTTTGGGAGCAGGATGCCGCAGGTTCGAATCCTGTCATCCCGATTTTGAGCTGCTAGTTTTTGAACCTTTCAAGGAAGGATCATCTTTTATTCTTTTGGCAGGCCATTTTCTGAAGGCGATTCTCGGAAATCTATGCCTGCTTGGGCAAGATTATGTCTTGGGCAAAATTATCTTAGGATCTGTCCGCTTCTGGTGACGAATCACTGAAGCGGTAACCAAATGCGTCAAAACAGCGTAGCTTTCAATTATCATGTCAATTTATTAATTGTCCACAAGTCCTTGAGTATTGTTAAGCACCTCACCCATGATGTGTAGCGGAGTATCAAAAAACAGGAGGCTCTATGAGATCTTTTATCCGTCAAATACTGACCCAGCCATTGGCCAAAGCCCTGGCAGTAGGAGCCCTTACCACTGGCCTAGCTAGTGCAGTAGTGGCGATGCCAGCGTTTGCTTTAACTAATGAGCAAGTTGCTAGCAAGCTCACTAACGTGCCTGTTTTTGTCATTGGCAACAATGATGGCCTAGTGCTGATTTCTAATGGCCAAGCCGAAGGTCAGCTAGCTCAGCCGAGTCTTTACGTGTTCATGACCGAGCAAGATGCCAAAACCTTTTTAGCTAGAGCGAATGAAGCCAATCCGCAGTTTGCACCGCAAGCTCAAGTGGGTTTGACGAGCCTGGAAAACCTGTATCAAGAGTCTCAAAATCACAGCGATCACCCTCTACAGATTGTGTATGTGCCCGAAGAAGCCGAGGCTACTCAGGCAGCAGCGCTCAATGTCGGCTATCAGGGTGGAGTACCGCTGTTTTTTGCTCGCTTTGCAGACGGCTCTCTAGCACCGGTACAGCAGGACAATGGTGAGACTATTTTTCCGCTGTTTTTCTCTAGATCTGACTTGGACGCGCTGCTAAACGATCTGGCCACACGCAACCCAGAAGCGCGCGCTGCTATTAGCGTCGGCGTTTTGCCTTTAGAAGCAATGCTGATGGAACTAAAAAACAGAGATGACGCGACGCTCAATCAAATTCGACTGTTGCCCGATTCCGCAACGATCACTGCCATTCAGCAATCATCTCCACAGGCGGCCCCACAGGCGGCTCCACAGGCGGCCCCGACCCCTTAGCACTAATAAACAAACCTGTTTATAGCCTGTCCCCGAACTGTGTAGCTAACTGCACGATCTAGATTTTGACTAGATTTTGACTAGATTTTGGCCAGGGTTGCCAATTTTCATCAAGCAGCCGACTTACTATGATGTTGAGTCGGCTGCTATTTTATTTTGTGGAGTGCTTTTTGAGAGGCTTTTTTAGGTGCTTTTTCAGCCGACAGGTTAGCAAGCGCCTTTGCTGCTAAAAACTACGGCAACCGTTTTGAAGAGAATCTTGAAATCGAGCCAGAGTGACCATTGAGCTTGGTAGGCCATATCCATGGCCACAATCTCTTCAAAGTCTTTAATGCCTGAGCGACCGCTGGTTTGCCAATAGCCGGTCATGCCGGGTTTGATAGCGAGCCTTTGCCAGTGATGTGGCTGATACTGGATGACTTCGCTGAGTACAGGCGGGCGGGTACCGACTAAGCTCATGCTGCCAGTGAGCACATTCCAAAATTGAGGCAGCTCATCTAAGCTGGTACGGCGCAAAAAACGGCCAGCGCGAGTGATGCGGGGGTCAGCTTCGTTTTTGAAAATCAGCCCTTTGGCTTCGTTTGTGACGCTGTGCTTCTGGGCATCGGCATCTGCTATCATGGAGCGAAATTTCCACATGCGGAAGGGCCGACCTCGGTAGCCGTAGCGAGTTTGAGAGAAAAAAATAGGGCCAGGGCTGTCGAGTTGAATGGCGATCGCCATTGGCACAATCACGGCTGTCACCAGCAATAAACCAACCAGGGCACCAGCAATATCTATCAAGCGTTTTGAAAGGCTAGTAGCGGCAGGTAAAGCCGCAGGCCAGGAAATCTGTTGCGGCGCGATCACAGCGCTAGTAGAATTGGTCAGCATTAAGGAAGCTCGCTCAGGGAAGCGCTGAGGACGTGTGCTTGATTGCCTGTTTGATTGCCTAGAGTTAAAAAGATAAGTAGAGATCATTAGGTCACTAGCCAAGTTTGTTTAGCTTGATTCGCATTAATTTAAGGAAAAGCCCTATATCGTTAGCGAGAAAGGGAAGCTAAGCCCTAATGCAACAAGACATTCACATCATAGGCACGGACGTTTCGGTGCCCGTGTTTTCGCGGACGATTTTGTCTAATCTTTGAAATTCTCAGCGCTGTTGTGAAGCTAAGAAAGGCAGTATAGTCAAAAAGATTAATTTCGGGTCTCTACGGCTCGCCCCGGTTAGATTCGTTAGGGCAAAGCATCAGCTGACAAAAAATCATAAAGCTGATGTGCTAGAAGAAGTTTGCTAGTGTTAGCAACTTTAAGTTTTCGGCCATCAGCAGATAGGATTACGGCTTCGTTGTGCGTGCTGCCAAAGCCACTATTCGGCAAATCTACCGGGTTGGCAACAATGGCGTCGAGCTGTTTGCGTTGGAGTTTGGCGAAAGCGGGTGCTACTATTTCACCCGTCTGGGCCGCAAAGCCCACAATTTTTTGGCCTTTTTTTTGATGGGCGGCTTTTCTATTTGCAAGTTGAGCGACGATATCTGGAACGAATTCTAGCGGTAGCTGACTAGGAAGATCTGTTTTGGCCAGTTTGCTGGATGCTGTTTCGAGGGGCCGCACATCTGCCACTGCTGCTGCCATGATTACCCAGTCTGATTGAGTGAGGTGCCCCAGCATAGCCTGCTCCATTTCAGCCGCTGTCGTGACGGCGATGGATTGAAGGTTCACAGGTAGAGTGCTAGCTACGTCAGCTGAAAGGGGGCCATGGACGAGGGTAACGGTAGCGCCACGATGCTGAGCGGCTATAGCCAAAGCAATCCCCATTCTGCCAGTGGCCGGATTGCCGATAAATCGTACCGGATCTAAGTATTCGCGGGTGCTGCCAGCACTGATTAAAAGGTGTTTTCCGATCAGATCTCTGTGGCCTCGTGTGTGCTGTAGCGACGTGATGTGAGCGACGATTTCTGTAGGTTCGGCCATGCGACCGGTGCCGACGCGATCGCAAGCCAACCGCCCCGATCCAGGTGGCAACGCATGGTAGCGATCATCTGCCATCAGCATCTGCCAGTTGCGCTGCACTGCGCACTGCTGCCACATGTCGGTATTCATTGCCGGCGCTAAAAGCACGGGGCAAACCGAAGCTAGCACCGTGTTAGTTAGTAAATTATCTGCCAGCCCGTAAGTCAGCTTGGCGAGAGTATTAGCCGTCAACGGCGCAATCAGGAATACATCTGCCCACTCGCCCAGCTGTATATGCAATGGCTTGCCTTGCTGCGCTGACCAAAAATCAGCGTCGGTATAAACCGCATGGCGAGAGAGAGCCGCAAAGGTAACGGCTGAGACGAAGCTTTGAGCGCGATCGCTCATCACTACTTTCACTTGCACCCCGGCCTTTGCTAAGGTAGACACCACCTCGCACACCTTATAGGTCGCGATGCCACCCGTAACACCAATCACGACATTCATTGAAGCAGCGATTGAATCGGCCAAGCCGTGCTCAGGACTCACCAAATCTAGAACTCACCAAATCTAGGACTCACCAAATCTAGGACTCATCAAACGCTTCTAAATCAAGCAAGTGTATGTAGGGCTCTACTAGTTCAGAGCGCTGAAACGCCACCGCTCGCAGCAGATGCCAGTCTTGCAGACCTGCAAAAGCGCTGGTATAGGCGTCTTGCTCTAGACGCTGAGCGAGCTGGGCCACGTCATCTGGCGTCATCTGAGCAATTTCTTGAGGAGAAATATGAGTAGCAGCGGGTGAAACGGGCTCACGATATTTTGCTGATTGCATGGCCTATTACCTATCTCAGTCAGTGACAACTTTAAACAAAACAGCGACTTGTAATACCCTTCAGGGAAAAATCATCGCTCAGCCTAGCGACCCAAGTAGGCCACCAGAGCCAGTATGTTTTTAACATGAATGGCTTTTCGATACTTGGCTTTTCGATACTTAAGAGTAGACCAGTACCACCTTAAATGTCACCTTATCTATGTATTCTAGGCGCTGTTTTTCATTTTAATTGGGGTTAGGCCCAACATCATCTGGCATAAATCAAACGTCAGAGAACGCAACAAATCACAACGTTAAAATAGTTCAATCCAAGGGACTGGATGCTGTGTCCCGCTATAAGCCCACCGAATGAGTAAGCGCCGTGCAAAACTGACTGGCTACTTTGAGCGCGTCAAAAGAGACTTCATGGCCCATTGCAAATGTTTGATAGGTAACGGGTAAGCCTTGCCGCTCTAGCTGCGCTTGAGTGTCTAAAGATTTGGACAAAGGCACGACTTGATCTTGAGTGCCGTGTAGTACGAGCACCGGACGAGGCGTAATGCAGGTAGGAATGGGAGCGTGGCTGTAGCTACTGAGAATGAGCATCGCCGCTAATGGCAACCTCGGCCCGACATCCAGCGTCATTGCGCCGCCTTGAGAAAAGCCGCCCATAATCGTTTTTTCTAAAGGGATGCCGGTTTGGTCGGGGAGTGATTCCATCCAGGCTTGGAGATGCTTACGGCTGGAGATCAAATCAGCCTGACGCTCCAGATCGTGTGGGCGGCGAAAGTCGTAGTTAGACGGAAAGCCATACCACTGCTTTCCGCCCGGCACCATCGGATGATCGAACGGGGCGTCTGGTATTAGCCCTTTAAAGGGGATAGAAACCATATTGATCGATTCGATGAGTCCGGCGACGTTTTCGGCATTTGCGCCCCAGCCATGCAGCAGCACCATCAGCCAGTCTGATTCGGGTTCGGGTGTCAAAGAAATTGCTCGTAAAGCCAAATAGCACCTGCTTCGTAAAAACGGTTGAGAAAGGCCAGCCTCAATCATAGGGATTTTTGGGCGAGATTTCTGGCTAGAATTCCTGGCTGGAATTTCGCCAAACTCCGCTATTGCCTGTACGCTTTTAAACTTGCCCATCTATATTTTTTCACTGAGCCCATGCCCCGCCTTGCCCTTTTGAGTGTGTCTGATAAAACTGGTTTGATTGAGCTGGCGCGATCGCTCCACCAAACCCTCGATTTTGAGCTGGTCAGCTCCGGCGGCACCGCCAAAGCGCTGAGCGAAGCAGGCATTCCGGTTACTAAGGTATCTGACTACACGGGCTCACCCGAAATTTTAGGCGGACGGGTCAAAACGCTGCACCCCAAAATTCACGGCGGTATTTTGGCCCGCCCCGATCAGGCGGCTGATCAAAAAGATCTGACCGACAATGGCATCCGCGCCTTTGATTTGGTCGTTGTGAATCTGTATCCCTTTGAGCAAACCATTGCGAAGCCGGATGTGGCCCTCGCCGAGGCGATTGAAAACATTGATATTGGGGGGCCAACGATGATTCGCTCAGCGGCGAAAAACCACCAGTATGTAACCGTGCTGTGCGATCCCAATCAGTATGAGGAGTATTTGGCAACTGCTACGGCTAATTCAGGCAAAGTGCCGCTAGCGTTTCGGGCGCTCTGCGCGCAGCAGGCATTTTGGCATACGGCTAACTATGACTGTGCGATCGCTCAATACCTGACCCAAGCGAACTCATCTGATCAAACGGCTACTCCGACTCATTACGCTATTGGCGGCAACCTCAAGCAAACGCTGCGCTATGGAGAAAATCCGCATCAAAGCGCAGCCTGGTATCAAAGCGGCGCGATTTCTAGCGGCTGGGCGGCAGCTAAGCAGCTACAGGGCAAAGCCCTCAGCTATAACAATTTGATTGATTTGGAAGCTGCTCGCCGCATCATTGCTGAGTTTCCGCAAAGCGAACAGCCCGCTGCGGCCATTCTCAAACACACAAATCCGTGCGGCGTTTCGATTAGTGATTCGTTGGTAGTAGCCTATCAGCAGGCATTTGAGGCCGATAGCACTTCCGCCTTTGGAGGTATTGTTGCGCTGAATCAGCCGATTGATGCAGCCACGGCCACGGCGCTGACCGGCACCTTTCTAGAATGTGTGGTTGCACCGGGATGCAGCGATGAAGCGCAGAAAATTTTAAGCGCGAAAAAGAATTTGCGGATTTTGCTCCTTCCGGATCTCACGTCGGGACCACAGCAGAGCGTAAGAACGATAGCGGGTGGTTTTTTGAGCCAAGCAGTCGATGATTTGGCGACTGATGTGGGGACTTGGGAAATCGCCACTACCCTCAAACCGACCGACGCCGAACTCGCTGAAATGCTCTTCGCTTGGCGAGTGGTCAAGCATGTCAAATCCAACGCTATTTTAGTCGTGCGTGACAATACGACGCTTGGCGTGGGCGCAGGGCAAATGAACCGAGTCGGCTCAGTCAAAATCGCGCTAGAACAAGCGGGCGACAAAGCCCAAGGCGCAACGCTGGCTAGCGACGGCTTTTTCCCCTTTGAAGACTCAGTGCGCACTGCCGCTGCTGCGGGCATCAAAGCCATTGTTCAACCCGGTGGCAGCATCCGCGATGAAGACTCCATTAATGCCGCAAATGAGCTAGGCATAGTCATGGCCTTTACTGGAGTCCGACACTTTTTACACTGATGCCAAATTTAATGGCCGGTCTAATGGCCGGCCTAATGGCCGGTCTAATGGCAAATTGCAGATTAATTGCGAGTCAGCCACTTTTGGCCATTCAACCGCTGCACTGTGTAGCCCACTAGCAGATCTAGCGTAATCCGGCGCTCATCGCCCATAAACTGCTCAACAGTGCTGGACTTTGCGCCATTAGAAGCTAGGGTAAACACCTTTTGCCCGGTAATACTTTCATCAATAAAAGCGACGTTAAACTGCCGTAGCCCTTCGCCAGCGGCTTCCCATTGGCCCTGCACCTGCCAATAGGGCTCAGTGTCGCTCTGACCCACTAAATCCAGCTTACGCTTTGCAAACTCCAGGCTTAGATCGTCCACGCCTGCTTTAGCCATCGCCGCTTTGAGGCTAGGCAGATAATCCTGCTCCATAAACTCATTGAAGGGCTTATCTTCTGGTTTGGGGGGCTTTTCTGCCTTTTTAGCCGCAAGCTTTTTGGCAGCGGCGGCCTTTTCAGCAGGCTGCTTTTCAGGCTTCTTTTCAACGGTCTCTTCGGCGATTTCTTTGGACGTACTTTCTTCTGCCATGCTCTTTAGCCAAACTCTATATAGCGGCAAGTGCAGCAGGTACATAGCTAGTTAGCGATGACTTGACTGCGCCCTAATTATAGAAGTTTAAGGGATAAATTTCCGTCCCTTCATTTGCCATCTACCGCTCTTTTATCGGCCTTTTACCGCTCTTTCTTCGTCGACCTTAACGCCAGCAGACCTAGGCAGGCTGCAAAACCGCGTTTTGACGGTACCACTCGACCGTATTTTTCAAGCCTTCACGAAAATCAGTCTGAGCTTCAAACCCGAACGCTTGCTTGGCGCGCTGTGTGTCTAAACAGCGCCGAGGCTGGCCGTTGGGCTGATCGGGTTGCCAAATCAGATCACCGTCAAATCCCATCACTTCGCAGATCAACTCGGCTAGATCGCGAATAGAAATTTCAGAATTGGTGCCTAGATTCACCGGGGCTGCATCCGAATAGTGTTGCGTGGCCATGACAATGCCCCGCGCCGCATCGGTAGAGTATAGAAATTCACGGGTGGGGCTACCGTCACCCCAAACCGGAAGCGTCTGATCGCCCCGCAGTTGGGCTTCGTGCACTTTGTGAATCAGCGCCGGGATGACGTGAGAGCTGCGCGGATCGAAGTTGTCTTCGGGGCCGTACAGGTTGACGGGCAGAAGATAAATGCCATCAAAGCCATATTGCTGCCGGTAGGCTTCGAGCTGTACAAGCAGCGCTTTTTTTGCAATGCCGTACGGTGCATTGGTTTCTTCGGGGTAGCCCGACCACAGATCGTCTTCTTTAAAGGGGACGGGGGTGAACTTAGGATAGGCGCAGATGGTGCCGACACAGACAAACTTTTCGGTGCCCGCTTGATAGGCGGCGTGAATGAGCTGAGTGCCCATCATCAAGTTGTCATAAAACAGCTCGGCGGGCTTTTCGCGGTTGAGGCCGATGCCACCGACATGTGCGGCCAGATGAATGATTACATCTTGGCCCTGGACGGCACGCTGGCAGGCGTCCATCTGGGTGAGGTCGTAGTCGCGCGATCGCGTCACCAAAATATTGGCCCGATCAGCGCCCGCTTTCAGCAGCTGATCGACCACCTGCTTACCCAAAAAGCCCGCCCCGCCCGTAACCAGGATTTTCTTATCTGCTAGTTCCATATTGCCTACCTGCATTAGCCTTCTATTGAATCATTCACACAATGCAAATTCACCCCGCAGCCTGTTAGGTATAGCCCGTTAGGCCATAGAGCCGACGGCCTGACTGCGAACAGTCGCCGCTTCGGAACCATTGCTCTCAACGCCACCTACTGGCTTTTGGCCAATTGCTTCTAAGTCGGCATTTACCATTAGCTTGACTAGGCCCTCAAAGGTGACCTCGGGTGCCCAGCCCAACTGCTTTTTCGCCTTGGTTGGATCGCCAATCAGTAAATCTACTTCTGTAGGTCGCAAGTAGCGCTCATCAAAGGCAACATAGTCATTCCAGTCAAGCCCGACATACTGAAAGGCAACATCTAAGAACTGTCGAATGGAGTAGGTTTCACCGGTAGCGACGACAAAATCATCCGGCTTGTCCTGCTGGAGCATCAGCCACATGGCGCGCACGTAGTCTTTAGCGTAGCCCCAGTCGCGCTTGGCATCGAGGTTGCCAAGGTAGAGCGTTTTTTGGTCGCCAGCGACGATCCGGGCTAGGGCGCGAGTGATTTTGCGGGTAACGAAGGTTTCACCTCGGCGCGGCGATTCGTGGTTAAACAAAATGCCGTTGGTGGCGAACATATCGTACGACTCGCGGTAGTTAATCACCTGCCAATGGGCGTACACTTTGGCACAGGAGTAGGGGCTGCGTGGGTAAAAGGGCGTTTCTTCAGACTGGGGGACATGCTGCACTTTGCCAAACATTTCGGATGATCCCGCTTGGTAGAAGCGGACTTCTTCGCCAGTGCGCTGCTGATAGTCGCGGATGGCTTCTAGTAGGCGCAGTGCGCCCATGGCAACCGTATCAACGGTGTATTCTGGTGAGTCAAAGCTAACGCGCACATGAGACTGAGCGCCGAGATTGTATACTTCTTGGGGCCTCACCTGCTCGACAATGCGGCGCAGCATCGTGCCGTCATTGAGATCGCCGTAGTGCAAAAAGAGCTTGGCGTCTTCTTTGTGAGGATCGACATAAATGTGGTCGATGCGGTCGGTGTTGAATGTGGAGGTGCGGCGAATAACGCCGTGCACTTCATAGCCTTTTTCGAGCAGAAGTTCGGCTAAATATGAACCATCTTGCCCCGTAATACCGGTGATGAGTGCTCGCTTCGATTGCGTCATTATGCTTCAGAATCCTTACGTAAAATGTAGATAGGCGTAGATATTGATAGATATAGCGCTAAATTTCTATCAAGCGGCCATAGACCGAGATGGTTTGATAATAATTACGCTCTAATCAAAATCTAATCAGGATTGGTTTAAATTAACCGCCGTTGATTCAACCAATATTCCACCCTGCCGAGATAAAACTACTATTATTTTCAACCCTGGGTATGCAGATGCCACTTTACTAACCGTTACACAAAGATACCTCTGCTGCCGGCCTCGCTTATCAAGAGTCTGTAAGTTTTTTGCAAAATGTCTATATGCTGGCGCTAACTTATGGACACTCAGGACACAATTTAGAGCCTAAAGGCACCGGATCAGGCGCGGCGATCGCGCTCGATATCGTAAATTGCTTTTTCCCAGCACCATTGCTCCGGGCGACCGGGATTACGAGCGCTGACATCGCTGACGAGCCTTTGGGCGACAGCTGCATTGCCGCCAACTAAGCGCAAAAGCTGTTTGCGAGTGCCTCTAGCAACACCGCGATCGCGTTGAATGCTGCTGTGCCCTCTATTGCTAATCGCTCGTGAGCGAGTAGGCCAATTGAGCGGTAGCCGATAGCCTGTGAGCCAGCTAGTGAGAGCTAGAAGGAGAGCGATCGCCAACAAAATAGGTAAAAGGGACATAGACGCTTAAATTTAATGCAGCAAAAAAGTAGGATTTCACGAATGGCAACTTTTCAATCATATTAGAATCGCCGCTTTTCATCTTTTTAGGCTGCGGTTGATGTCAATTGGCGCAGCAGCTTGTTTCTAATTTTTTTTGCTTTGATGGCCGCTATAAAACCTTTTTTTGCTACTTTTTTTTGCTATGGATGATCGCCCTGAAGCCATTTTACGATTTTGGTTTGGTGACCCTAATGGGCCTGAGTATGGCCACTATCGCCCAGCTTGGTTTACTAAAAATGATGACTTTGACACCCAAATTCGCCAGCATTTTATCGGCGACTATGACAAAGCCGTCGCTGAAGAATATGCCGGTTGGATCGCTCATCCCACTTGGGCGGTGGCTTTGCTACTGCTGCTCGATCAGTTTCCGCGCAACCTGTTTCGCGGCCAGCCACAGAGTTTTGCGAGCGATCCCAAAGCGCTCAGTGTTGCTCATCACTTAGTCACCACAGGCGCAGACAAAACGCTGATTCCAGTCCATCGTTTTTTTGTCTATCTGCCGTTTGAGCACAGCGAAAACATTGAGCACCAACACCAATGCGTTCAGCTCATGCAAACCTTTATAAATGATTTTCCCGATCTCGATGAGGGGATCAAAGGCGGATTAGACTATGCTATTCGCCATCAGAAAGTGATTCAATGCTTTGGCCGCTTTCCTCATCGCAATGAAATTTTGGGGCGGCAGAGTACGCCAGCCGAAATAGCGTTTTTACAACAACCCGGTTCACGGTTTTGACAGCAATTTTGACTGAATGCTGGCAAGTCCTAATTGATTAAAGTGCTAGCTAGTCCTACTGACGATCTACGACATACTGTAACCACAGTGAAGCACTCAGACCCATAAAGTGGGCAAACATCGTATTAATGACTGAAAAAACAACGGCAATATCAGCGGCATTAATAAAAGCTGAGCTATCTTGAGAAATGCCGCCAAAGGTTGCAACCTGCCTCAGCGCTCTAAGCCACAGCGTCGCGACCATAGCCTCTGCGCCAATAATCGTCAGCAGCATTCCGATCATGCTGATCAAAATGCCGAGCCGAACTGCTTGAGCGGCATCTTTGGGTTTAGGCCGCAAATCGGGATTGCTGGTGCGCAGCCTGCGGCCTAAGCGAACGTAGCGAAAGCCCCAGAAGGCACTGATGAAAACAAACAGAACGCCTAATGCCTGAAATAAGTCGGCGCTGGCACTTGAGAGACTGGTATTAGGTTCCAGCGCATTGACGAAGAACAGGAGGCTAGAAATCACGCCCACCACCACCTGCGCCCAAAGGCTGACCCAACCCGTGAGGCGAAAGTTTGTGGCAATTCGGCGAATGGCCGGCGGAAGAGCGTAACCGAGTTCACCAGTCATGGGCGTTGCTCTGCTAAACAAGCCCCCTTATGTTAATACGAATTTCTATGAATACGAGTTTGTGAATTAGTTTGTGAATTGCGCAGACGCGGCAAAATAGAGTCGATGGGATTTGAGACTTAAATAAAGGCAAGGCCGTATGCAAATAGCAGCAAATAGCTTCAAGACGCAAGGTGTGGAGCGACCAAACTTAGAAGCATTGAGTTTAGAAGCGTATAAAGATCAAGTGAGTGATTTGATCGCGCGCCATCGGCATCGGGTAGATTATTTGGCGATTCGGTTGGAGCGATCGCAAGGCGCTCAGGTGCGATTGCGTAATGATCGGCCCGAAGGCTTGAGTGAAGATATTTCGATTGGCGGCCAGGTGCGGGCTTGCTACAAAGGCGGCTGGGGATTTGCGAGCTTTAATCGTTTGGTAGATTTAGCGGTGCGGATGGAAGATGCGATCACTTCCGCTCGGCTGATTGGCGACGACATCACTCGCCTCGCCCCGATTGAAATTGTCCAAACTCGCTGCGTTTTGCCCCTGACGGGCACCGACCCCCGACTGGTGCCATTAGCCGATAAAAAAGCGCTGTGCCACTACTACACCGACATTTTACGCAGCACCCACAAAGACATTGCCTCAACGAGCGTACGCTACGAAGATAGCTACCAGGAAATTTTGCTGATGACGTCTGAAGGCACGATGATTGAACAGGGCTGGATGGATTTAGAAATGCGCTTTGCCGCCACGGCTCGTCAGGGCGAAAAGGTACAGACCGGCAGAGAAACCGTCGGCTCACGCAGCGCCTATGAAGATGTGCTGGGCCTAGAGCAAAAGGTCAAAACAGCGGGCGATCGCGCTGCCCTTTCACTCACTTTGCCCCCGGCGAGAGGCGGCGTTTACACCGTCGTGATCGATCCGATCCTCAGTGGCCTGTTTGTCCATGAAGCCTTTGGCCACCTCTCCGAAGCCGATATGATCTATGAAAATCCTGATCTGCTAGAAACGATGACCTTGGGCCGGCGATTCGGCCCAAAAAATCTGCAAATATTTGATGGTGCGGCCCCTACTGGTCATCGCGGCAGCTACTTTTATGACGATGAAGGCACCCCGGCGACCACCACGCAGCTGATTACCGACGGCGTACTCACAGGCCGCTTACACTCACGCGCGACTGCTGGCGAACTCGATGAGCAGCCCACTGGCAACGCTCGCTGCCTTAACTATCACTACTCGCCTTTGGTGCGCATGACCAATACCTGGATTGAGCGCGGCGATACTCCAGTTGACGATTTGTTCTCCGGAATTAAAAACGGCATTTATGCCTGTAATTGGATTGGCGGTGAAACCAACGGCGAACTGTTTACCTTCACAGCCGGTGAAGCTTGGATGATTCGAGATGGCAAAGTCGCCGAACCCGTTCAAGAAGTGACGCTTTCGGGCAATGTCTTTAGCACATTAGCCAATATTGAAGCGATTGGAGATGACTTTTATTGGGATGAGTCAGGTGGCTGCGGTAAAGGCGGGCAAAGCGGCCTAGCGGTCGGCTGCGGCGGGCCGAGCCTGCGGATTAAAGACGTAGTAATTGGGGGCGAAAGTGTCTAATTCGCAGCAATCGATCAAACCTAAATCATCTCGGCCCCATTTACGGCTGTATCTCGACACCGCCGAAGTCGCGCAGTGGAAAATTTGGCTACCGACAGGGCTGTTTTATGGAGTGACCTGCAATCCTTTGTTGGTGCAGCGGGCGGGGGTTAGCTGCCAGCCAGATGTGCTGATTGGTTTAGCGAGAGCGGCATTTGATTTGGGCGCTGAAGAGGTTCATTTGCAGGCATGGGGCGACTCCGTTGCGCAACTGTCAGCAATTGGCCAACAGTTTGCTCAAGCAGATCGCCGCATTGTGGTTAAACTGCCGGCTACGCAAATCGGGACAGCCGCTGCGACAAGGCTGATTGCCGAGGGAATTCCGGTGACGCTAACGGCACTATATGAAGTGCAGCAGGCGGTGATTGCGGCAGCGATTGGAGCTAGCTACATCGCGCCGTACTTAGGCCGGATTAACGAGTCGGGGCGAGAGGGTCGCCGTGAGATTGCCAAAATGCAGCAGGTGTTGAATGGCGTGAGGTCTCAGACACGAATTTTGACGGCTAGTATTCGAGATGTTGAAGATATTTCGGTGCTAGCGGCGCAAGGCGTCGATACATTTACGTTTTCTGAGGCGATCGCGCAAGCTCTTTTCAACGTCCCGGCCACTATCAGCGCGACGGCTGCTTTTGAACAAGCGGCTAAGCAAGCCATTTAGCTCCTAGCCAGGTGAATTTTAATAGGTCTATGAACAACATCTATGAACAATCTATTTTTATCCGAGCCAATGCCGCTACAGTAGAGCGCTGCTTTACTGACCAAATGCTGATGCATCAATGGCTTAACCCTGCATTAATCTGTGAACCGGTGGGCAGTTGGGAAACAACGGTGGGCAGCAAATTTGACTTTAAGCTGAAGCTGCCGGTACTAGCTCCAACGCTGCCGAGTACGGTAATAGAGCGTGAGCCGGGGCTGATTGTGTGGGCATTCGATGGTTTTTTTCGGGGACGCGATCGCTGGCAGTGTCAGATTGAAACCCAAAACGCTGTTCAAGGCACCCGCTTACTAAACCGCTTTGAATTCACCATTCCAAATCCACTGGTGAACTTTGGCTTTCAGAAGTTTGCGGCGAAATGGACAAAAAAAGACATGGAAAGTCAGTTGCAGCGATTGAAACAAGTCGCTGAAGGCCAGAAAAAAAGCTAAAAACCGATCTCCCGATAGATTGAAAGCTCAGCCGGACAACTGTAAGCTTTGAGTATTGTAAAGCGTCAAGAATATGATAAAAGTTGTTGGGATTGGTGGCAGCTTAAGAGCAGACTCTTACAGTATGCAAGCGCTGCATTTAGCGGCTGAGCGAGTCAAAAATCTAGGCGCAGAGGTACAGGTACTAGATCTCAAAACAATGGATTTGCCCTTTTGCGATGGGGGCGGTGACTACCCTGACTATCCTGATGTAGAGGTTTTACGCACCGCAGTAGCCACCGCAGATGCTCTGATTTTGTCAACGCCTGAGTATCATGGTAGCGTCAGCGGTGTCATTAAAAATGCCTTGGATCTGATGAGCTTTGATCAGCTCAGCGATAAAGTAACGGGCTTTATTAGCGTTTTGGGCGGGCAGTCCAACAGCAATGCGCTCAACGATATGAGAGTGATTATGCGGTGGGTACATGCCTGGACAATTCCTGAACAAATTGCCATTGGCCAAGCCTGGAAAGCCTTTGATAAATCCGGCAACTTGATAGATGAAAAACTCTCCCAGCGGCTAGATGAGTTTGCTACAAGCCTTGTAGAGAATACGAAAAAGCTAAAGAGTATTGCTTAGAACTATCAAAGGGCAAAAAGCCCAGAAGGGCAGCCTAATTGATAGGATATTGATAGGATGGATTGCACGGTGTCGCCCAATCAGTTCAATGAGAGCCAGCGGCAACAGATTTGAAAATGAACGCGACAAGTAGAAAAATCCATCTCAACTTTCATTTGCTCACTTTTTGCAGTTGCAACAGCTATAGCCTTATTTTTCTCTATTTTTTACATCTTTTGCATCCATGCACACTGGGATAGGAAGTTAAAGACAAAACAGGAAGTAAACAGAACTCAATCGCAGCGTTCATAGCAACTAGCTTTTGGGCACCCTAGAATCTCACGCGATCGCGGCGTTTCAGAACAAATTGAAACGCCGCGCCCTACTTTTTGGTCTTTGTTTTCCACCCGCGCTCAGGATTGCCGCTGGTTGATTGTAGCCTCGATTTATAGATTGCTCAGCAGATTGCTGAGCAATCGCTTGAAGATAGAAGCAGCAACGCCCAAAGACCTTTTTGCTGAAATGATGCCCTAGAGATTAGGCAAGGTCGAAGCGATCCAGATTCATCACCTTGTCCCACGCGGCCACAAAGTCATGCACAAATTTCGGCTGCGAGTCCACACATCCGTAAACTTCCGCTAGGGCTCGTAGCTGAGAGTTCGAACCGAAAATGAGGTCAACTCGAGTGCCCGTCCACTTCAGATCGTTTGTTTTGTGATCGCGCCCCTCGAATAGATCTTCTCCCTCCGAGACCGCTTTCCACCCCGTGCCCAGATCGAGCAGGTTCATAAAAAAGTCATTGGTCAACGTCTCTGGCCGATCGGTGAAGACGCCGTGTTTGGACGCTTCAAAGTTCGCCCCTAAAACGCGCAAGCCGCCGACGAGAACCGTCATCTCAGGCGCTGACAGACTCAGCAATTGAGCCCGATCAACCAACAACTCCTCGGTCAACTCACTGTGTTTGCCGCTGGAGTAGTTACGAAACCCGTCTGTGGTTGGCTCAAGTACAGCAAAAGACTCCACATCCGTTTTCGCTTGCGACGCATCCGTGCGTCCCGGCGCGAAGGGAACCGTCACATTGTGACCAGCATTTTTCGCCGCTTTCTCAATGGCCGCGCATCCGCCTAGAACAATCAAGTCGGCAATCGAAACTCTCTTTTCACCAGACTGCGAACTGTTGAACTCTTCTTGGATGGATTCTAGAGTTTGTAGCACCGTCGCTAGTGTCTGAGGCTGGTTGACTTCCCAATCCTTCTGCGGTGCGAGACGAATTCGCGCTCCATTCGCGCCCCCCCGCATATCAGAGCAGCGGAAGGTGGAAGCCGATGCCCAAGCCGTCGAAACCAATTGGGCAACAGACAGCCCTGAAGCGAGAATCTTACCTTTAAGAGCGGTGATATCCTGCTCATCAATCAATTCATAGGTGACTGAGGGGATGGGATCTTGCCACAAAAACTCTTCTGTTGGAACTTCCGAACCGAGATAGCGTGAGTAAGGACCCATGTCACGATGGGTTAGCTTGAACCACGCCTTGGCGAACGCGTCGGCAAATTCATCTGGATTACTGTGATAACGCCGCGCGATCGGCTCGTAAATAGGATCCATTTTCATGGCCATATCGGCGGTGGTCATCATGGGGGCGTGCCGTTTCGACGGATCATGCGCATCCGGTACGGTATCCGCGCCAGCGCCATTTTTAGGTGCCCACTGATGCGCGCCCGCCGGACTTTTCACTAATTCCCAATCATATTTAAACAGGGTTTCGAGATAGCTGTTGTCCCACTGCGTTGGCGTGGGAGTCCAGGCACCTTCGATCCCGCTGGTGATCGCATCGACGCCTACGCCGGTGTTGAAGGCACTCTTCCAGCCGAGCCCCTGATCCATGATGGTAGCGCCCCCCGGCTCAGCCCCTACGTGCGACGCATCACCCGCCCCGTGACATTTGCCAAACGTATGCCCACCTGCCGTGAGCGCGACGGTTTCCTCGTCGTTCATCGCCATCCGCGCAAAGGTCTCGCGAATGTCACGACCTGATCCGAGCGGATCGGGCTCGCCGTCTGGGCCTTCCGGGTTCACGTAGATCAGACCCATCTGAACGGCGGCGAGGGGATTCAGGAGCACACGATCATCTTGGTAACGCTCATTGCCGAGCCAAGTTTTCTCGGAACCCCAGTAGATGTCTTCCTCAGGCTCCCAGACATCGACACGCCCACCGGCAAAGCCGATCGTTTTGAAGCCCATCGACTCAAGCGCGCAGTTACCTGCGAAGACCATAAGGTCAGCCCACGAAATGCTCTTGCCGTATTTCTGCTTGATTGGCCAAAGTAACATGCGCGCCTTGTCAAGGTTTGCATTGTCAGGCCAACTGTTGAGAGGCTCAAACCGCTGACTCCCCGATCCGGCACCGCCACGACCATCGCCAATGCGATAGGTGCCAGCGCTATGCCACGCCATCCGAATGAAGAGCGGGCCATAGTGCCCGTAGTCGGCTGGCCACCAGTCTTGCGATGTGGTCATCAGATCGAAGATGTCTGCTCTTAGTGCCGCTAGGTCAAGTTTTTTAAACTCGTCAGCATAGTTAAAAGTCTCACCCATAGGATTAGATTGGGGTGAGTGCTGGTGGAGTATCTTCAGGTTCAACCGATGGGGCCACCAATCTTGGCTAGACGTGCTCGCCGTGAATCTTTGAGACCCACTGATAAACGGGCATCCGCTTTCGCTGCTCATAATTACCTCTACCTTTCTTTGGAAAAACCGCTAACCTACGGTTGCGAATCAGAGCTACCTGGAAAGCGGTTTAAATTACCAAGAATATCGTTACAGGCTTAATCATACTCAGTATGAGTCCGTTTTAGGAGCGCCCTTAAACTATTTTAATAAGTGCGATCTTTGTTTTTTGTAGGGCGATCGCGCCAACGCAAATTAACGCAGCGCCAACAATCACCGAAGACATAAACGGTAAAATGTCTACCAGAAACGAATTATCAGGTCTGCGGCAATGCCTTCCTTCGACTTATCTAATATTGAAATTCAAGCTGCGTTAGTCTCTGGAATATTTACCGTCTTGAGTGCGCTCATCGCGGCAGTTGCCGCTGCAATCATAGGAAACACTATCGCTGATCGGCAAAAGCTACAAGAAAAGCTCAAGATAGCTATTCAAGACATTGCTTTTCTGCTGAAAGTAGAAGAGATCCATTGCGAACATAACAAGCGCAATAGTAGTCCCTCGCGCAAGAATGTTGTTCGTGATGAGGTTAGAGAAACAGGTCTAGATTTTTCGGGGCAATTCACACCGGGAAGGGCACGGGCTAAGCAGCGGTTTTAACCGTGGCTACACCGCCTAACACAACCTTATTCATATTCAGCAGCCTCATCACCGCTCTCCCATCAACTCATCCGCCAAGGAGGGACCTGATTACTTCATCGACTGCTTAAGCATCGCACTGCCAAACAAGGCCTGTCGGAGAAAGGCTTTCTGCAAAGAACGTTCGTGTAAACTTAAAGCAGTTGACTATGCCTGGATGAACGATGATTGCCGCAACAGAAAAATTCCCGCAGCTTACGCCTGAAGAGTATTTTGCTTGGGAAGAAAAGCAGCTAGAAAAGCACGAGTATATCAATGGTGAAGTTTATGCGATGAGCGGTGGTAGCGTAGATCATGGCCGGATTGCAATCAAATTGACTGCTATGTTCGATACCCATTTAGACAATAGCGGTTGCCTTACGGGTAATTCTGATATCAAGATTAATATTGTTAATGCTAACAACTATACCTATCCGGATGCTAGCGTAACGTGCGATGAACGAGATAAAAACACCTCTCAATATTTTACGTATCCATGCTTACTTGTTGAAGTGCTCTCAGATAGCACCGAAGCCTACGACCGGGGCGCTAAGTTTAGACTGTACCGCAACAACCCGGCTTTAAGAGACTATTTATTGGTAAGTTCTACCCGCGTAGAAATAGATCTGTATCACAAAAACGACGCGGGTGAATGGATTATCATTAACTACCAGGAAGGCGACACGGTGACGCTAAAAAGCATCGATCTCAGCTTCCCCATTGAGCAAGTTTATCGCGGCTTGACGCTAATGCCCGAAGCTCAATCAACTCAACTTTTATGAACCAGATATTTATGAACCAGATAACTGGGCCAAGAGCGCAGCAAGTTCGCAGAAACCTGCACCCTCTGAGGCTGAGGTTAGATAAGTAGGAGCATGTGCAAGCTGCGGCAAATAGTGCGCAACATTAGCCACCCCAACTGAATGAGGAAACTGTTCTGAATTAAACAAGCTTTCATCGTTGGGGCTATCGCCGACGGTCACAACTTCTTTTACAGAAAGTGTCGGGAATTGCTGCTGAAGCACTTTTAGCAACCCAGCAGCTTTGTTTTGCCGCTCAATTTTTAGATGGCACTGCACTGTGCTGTAGGTAAAGCCCATTGAGAGCGCAGCGCAGGTAGTCTGCATCCAGATCAGGTCGCTCGCTGTGAGTCCAGCAATATCAAACGTCCAGTCGGTGATGCGGTAAGGATTATCGACCGAAGGCTGAAGGGTTGGGTAGCGGGTTTTTAATCGCTCAAAAACAGTGGCTAGGCGATCGCGATGACTCGCCTTCAGCGGAATGTCCGGCAAAATTATCGGCTCTAGATGGGCCTTACTAATGTATAGTCCGCCATTTTCAGCGATCGCCCCCACCACCGGCAAATAATTTACCAGCCCACTCACCCAGCCCGCCGATCGCCCCGTCACTATCATCACCTCAATATTGCGAGCCTTAAGCTGCGCAAACACCTGCAAAACTGCGGGCGTCAATTCTCCATGACTCGTCAGCGTCCCATCCATATCTGTGGCAACCAAACGAATCTCACTCAGCGCTGTTTGGCCCAGTGCTGGTGTTAGTCTTATGGGCTGCATTATCTTTACCTCAAACCAGTTACAACCTAAGCTTTGACTATCTCACTGCCCTGTCTCAAGAACGAATAGAAACAGCAAACCTTGATAAAAGCAAGTCGACTGCATTCTATCGGCTTTGCGGAGCGGTTTGCGGAGCGGGTTACTTGGGCATCCTGGAAAGCAACCATCACGTCCGCAAGTGCCCTTATGTCAAACGGCCATTCGACACTTTTTGGGATCGTCCAAAGCCGACCGATTTGGCTGGCTCAAACGCCAGCAGCCACGCCCAAACTAGCCAAACCGTTCAACCCCTGGATGTACACCACAGGCGGGCTGTTTGTACTGCTCGTTGGCTTAGGCATTTTCTCTTATTTTCAAACCCGCAAGCTGCAAAAGCAGCTCAAATTTGAAAGCTACAAAAATAAAGAGCTGCAAAAGCGAGTCAAGCTAGCGCTGAGCACCATTACCACCATGGAGCGCAACCCTGATCTGGTACACTCACGCGACTTTAACCTCGACTATTTGCGAATGCGGATGGAAGAAAAGCAATTTAACTTTGCGATTATTAATCAGCTCAAAATCAAGGTCAAGCAGCGCATCGGCGAAGCGCTCAGGCCTTCCCAAGCGAATCAAGGAATGGTCGGGATTGCGACGGTTAACGCCCGCCCGGTTGATCAGCTTTTTGACGTTGAGTACGTCGCGCCCAACGATCCTCAAAAGCGCAAGCGCGTTCTCTTTCGCATCCAGATTCAGCTCACCAAGCTACCCGCGCAGTCTACCTCTACAACGGTCGAAGAAATTGTTGACTGCATTGAGCACTTTCTCAACCCACCCGAAGATGAAAGCTTCTGGCAGCCCACATTGCAAGGCCGAATCGCCAACATGAAATGGGATCAAAAGGCCAAGCCTACGCCGCTATTAATTTTGGCGCAGACGAATGAAGGCGTAAACGTAACCTTTAGAACCAAAACTCATAACAAATCGGCAAGATAACCTGATTTGGTCTCAAGCAGGCTGAAATTAAGGGAATTTAGATTCAGCTAAAATTAGCTTACTTCAGCCAGTTCTTCAGCCGAGAGGCCACCTGAGGCCGCCGCAGCTTGCGCATGGCCTTTGTCTGAATTTGACGCACGCGCTCTCTAGAAAGCTGAAAAATCCGCCCGACTTCTTCTAAGGTGTGCGTTTCGCCTGTTGTTAGGCCGTAGCGCAAGGCAATGATCTCCTTTTCGCGCTCGGTCAGGACTTCGGTGAGCACATCAGAAATCTCTTGACGCATCATCGACTCACTGATTTGCGATTCGGGAGAAAGCGAATGGCCGTCTTCTAATAGCTCCATTAGCTCGGTATCTTCACCTTTGCCCACTCGATGATTCAGCGAAAGCGATTTTCGCTGCACCTGCTGAAGCACCCGTAGCTGATCGGGTGTCATGTCGAGTTCGGCCGCAACTTCTGCTTCCGTCGGGGTGCGCTGTAGCTCTTTACGCAGCTCCCGGTGCGCTTTTTTGAGCTTGTTCAGCTTTTCTACGATATGAATCGGCAGCCGAATCGTGCGAGCATCATTGGCAATCGTGCGGGTAATGCCCTGCCGAATCCACCAATAGGCATAGGTCGAGAACTTGTAGCCTTTGTCAGGATCAAATTTTTCAGCAGCTCGATTTAGACCGAGTGCACCTTCTTGAATTAAATCTAAGAAAGGTACGCCGCGATTGAGGTAGCGCTTAGCAATCGAAACCACTAGTCTGAGATTGGAGCGAATCATGCGGCGCTTGGCTGCACGGGCCTTTTGCAACTTTTGCTTGAGCTGCTGTTCGGTGCAGCCAAAGTCCGTAGCTAAATCTGAGAGATTGGGCCGCCGACCGAGGCTTTCGCTGAGCCGCTCTGAGCACTCCTCTAGCTCAAAAATTATGCGTACTTGCCGAGCTAGCTCAATTTCTTCGTCTGGCTTAAGCAGAGGATAGCGAGCCATTTCTTTGAAGAAGGCACCGACGGCGTCATCACTAGATGATTTTCGGTAGCGTGAGGTCGCCGTCGTTTGCTCAGAATATTGAGCAGAGTAAAGAGAGTCGTCGTCCGAGTCAAGATCTGCATCCGTATCTGAGTCATCTTCTAGTGAATCATCCGTTACCAGGAGGGTTTCTGGAGAATCTTCTGAGTCGATTTGGGGATCATCAGGGAATAAATCTTGATCGGTGGTGGCTTTGTCACCGGTCAGGCCATCGCTAAGTAGAGTATCGGTCCGCCTAGCGTATAAGCTAGGTGCTTTGAGGCGATCTTCCCAACTGGCGTCGCTGTGTCCCCGCGCAGTAGCGCTGTGGGCGATCGCCTGATGAGTGACGGAAACCTTTAGCGCAGCACCTGTAGAGCGACTGGTAGAATGGCGGCTGCTAATCGAGCTTGAAGCGCTGCTGAGATCAGAGTTATAAGGGGCTGTCATATTTAGAATCAGGTTCACATCATGACGATTTTTCAAGGACAGGCTGGGCTTTGATGGGGAAGACGCTAGATTTGGCTTCGCGTTGTTTGAAGCCGGCGCTATCTCAGCCTTGTTAGAATCTTCTGGCCAATGGGCTGCTTTACGTAACTCTTAATGGATTACAGCCTTACTATAGCAACCCTTTATTAAGAAATTGTTCACTACGATAACTTAGGTGCTACTAGCTACTGGTTATTTGCACTGTATATAAGGCTTTCACTATTTTTATTACGATTCGTTGTTAGTTTTATGATGACTTCCAATAGTTTCTGGATTCGATACGGCGGTTTGTTATCGATGTGATTGGGTGATTTGTGTTTAATTGTATTTTTAATTTATGAGTGTGACCAAGCAAGAGCTGTTGGCTGTGTGGGCAGAAGTGCTAGTAGATTGTCCGGGCGCTCAAGGGCTATATACCTATGGCATACCGGATGGTTTGAGGGTGCAGCCGGGGGCAATTGTCAGCGTTCCTTTTGGATCACAGCAGGTGGGGGCGATCGCTGTTCGACTGCTTTCAAAGCCGCCTGAAGGACTAGCTCTAGATGCCATAAAAACGATTGATAGCGTTATTAATGAAGCTTTTTTTACTAAAGAGTATTGGCAGCTATTAAACCGTGTCGCCCGTTACTATCAGACCCCTTTTGTGCGCGTTATCCGCACAGCCTTACCACCGGGGCTATTGGCCAAATCGCAGCGGAGAATTCGCTGCACTCTGCTGGCTTCACAAATGAGTGCCGCCCAACTAGCGACTCAGTTAACAGATCAGCACGCTTTGCCAAAATCTGCTTCACAGTTAATACAAGCTTTGTGCACCTCTCCAAAGCGAGACTATAGCTGGCTGCATTTGCGTCGTCAGCTCAAGTCCTATTCAGTAGCGGCGCTTCAGCAAGGGCTGCAACAGCTGACCGAACTCGGTTGGGTAGAAAGCTACTTAGCCCCACCGCGATCGCCGCGCGCGCAGAAACGACAGGCGGTGGTTTTGGTAGCAACGGCTAATGAGGCCACTGAGATCGCAGATATCAAAATGGCGTTGAGCGATCGCCAGCAGACAATTGTAAACGGCCTAGCGCATCACGGCGGTGAGCTCTGGCTCAATGAAGCGTTGCAGTTGCTCAAAACAACGAGTAAAACGCTCCAAAAAATCGCGGCCTGCGGCTATCTGGTGATTGAGCCGCGTGAGGTGCTGCGCGCGAGCAGCCATTCTCCGGCTGATCGCGATCGCCCTAAGGCGCTGACGGACGATCAGGCGCGATCGCTGCAAAGCTTGCACCGCCTGCAAGGCTACAGTGAGGCGCTCCTGCATGGGGTGACGGGATCAGGAAAAACAGAAGTGTATTTGCAGGCGATCGCCCCGGTGCTCAAGGCCCAAAAGTCAGCGCTGGTGCTCGTTCCCGAAATTGGTCTCACCCCTCAGCTGACTGATCGCTTTCACAGCCGCTTTGGCGACAAAGTGTGCGTGTATCACAGCGGCCTATCCGAAGGCGAACGCTACGACACTTGGCGGCAAATGCTAACAGGCAAGCCGCAGGTGATTATTGGCACCCGTTCAGCGGTCTTTGCGCCCCTACCCAAGCTTGGCATGATCGTTTTAGATGAAGAACATGACGGCAGCTTCAAGCAGGATCAGCCCATGCCCTGCTATCACGCCAGACAGGTAGCCCGGTGGCGATCTGAGCTAGAAAATTGCCCTCTGATATTAGGATCAGCCACGCCTTCTCTAGAAACGTGGGTGCGATTTCAGCCGGTGATGAAGGAACCAGGAGTGTCTGATCCCCAGGCCGATAGCGCAACTTTAAACGGGCAAAATTGCAGCTTGAATAAGGATCTTCACTATCTTCACTATTTGAGCTTGCCTCAGCGAGTCCAGGCAAGGCCGCTGCCGCCAGTTGAAATCGTGGATATGCGCAAAGAGCTGCATGAAGGTAACCGGACGATTTTTAGTCGGCCCTTACAAAAATCTTTAGAAGAGATGATTGAACAAGGCAATCAGGGCATTTTGTTTATCCACCGGCGGGGGCACAGCAGCTTTGTTTCTTGTCGCAGTTGTGGCTATGTGATGGAGTGCCCGCATTGTGATGTCTCCTTGTCTTTTCATCAGCCCCACCGTGAGGCCAAAGCCAGTCTTAAGTGTCACTATTGCGGCTACGCTCAGCGCCATCCGACGGCGTGCCCGGAGTGCTCATCGCCCTATCTTAAAAATTTTGGCAGCGGCACTCAGCGCGTGGTTAATGATTTAGCGAAGTATTTACCCCAGGCTCGCTGCATTCGCTTTGACAGTGATACGACGCAAAATAAAGGATCGCATCGGGCGTTGCTGACTCAGTTTGCCCAGAAAGAGGCGGATTTATTAGTCGGGACGCAAATGCTAACCAAAGGGATTGATCTGCCTCAAGTCACGCTAGTGGGCGTGATTGCTGCCGATGGGCTGCTGTTTATGCCGGATTACCGCGCCAGTGAGCGGGCTTTTCAGACGCTGACGCAGGTGGCGGGGCGATCTGGGCGAGGTGATCAGCCGGGACGGGTAATTGTGCAAACTTATAGCCCCGATCACAGCGCGATTGAGGCTCTGACGAAGCGCAATCAGGCGGCTTATGGCGATTTTTTGAAGATGGAGTTGAGCGATCGCGCCGATCTACACTACCCGCCCTACAAGCAGCTACTGCTACTGCGCATTAGCGGCCTTGATGAAAAAATCACGCAGCGATCAGCCGAGCATATGGCTGCCCAGATTCAGCAGCTAGGGCCCAGTGAAGCGCCTGAAAGCCTGATGGGGCCAGTTCCTGCCCCTATTTTTCGAGTCGCTGGCCGCTATCGCTGGCATATTTTACTTAAGTACGCCTTAGAGAGCCCACTGCCAAGGCTAACGGGTTTATCGCGGCAAACTCCAAAAGGCATCAGCCTAACAATTGATGTAGATCCTTTAAATCTGTCTTAGTAACTCTCATAATGGGCGGCACGAACATCCAATTCTGTGGTATTTCCGGTTTATGCGCAGCTATTGGACGTTGCAGCAATCGCTAGGGATTGTGATTATTATAATGAGCGGTATCGAGTGATGGGCGTGCTAGAAGCGAATCTGCCGGTTTTTTTAGGCAATTCCGTCGCTATTGAGATCTATGCAACTGTTTTACTTTGGCACTTAGCTTGGTGCATCCTGGGGGCATCGGCGCTTGTCGGATACCTAATGTCAATTTTGAGCTAGTTAAGTTTGAGCCGGTAGCCGTTAGGATCGCTCAATCGAGGATGCTAAACCAAAGGTGCGACAGCAGCGGCAGGGCGTTGGCAACAATTAATAGACCTTTTGTCCAGCGCGATCGCACTCGTCTAAATAGGTAAAGGCTAGCTGTGATCATTAACAGCAGTTCTATTGGGCCAGCGATCGCGCCAAAGTGATCTTTATCCCAATAGGAAACCGGGCTAACAAAGCGAAAATTGCTCAAGGGTAAAAAATGCCGGTGCGCATCGTCATGATGCACCGGCAGATCTTCTAGGGCATGAAGCGCGATGCTCGCGAACAGCAGCGCAATGCCAATGCGTTTGGCCTTCAGCATGGTTATCAACCCCAGGATCGCCAAAGGAATCGAATGAAAGCTGTCAAACACAAGCTGCCACGAGGGCCGAAAATACTCAACGCGCCAGATTTGCCTTTCGGAAATATCGGTGCCTAGCCGCATCCAAAGATAAAATCCAAACATGCTTAGATCGGGAATAATAGCCCCCCAAATAATCAGCGGGTTCCACTCAGGGCGATGCTTACGGCCCAACAAAGCGAGATTGAAAATAGCGTGAGCGGGCGTGTTCATCAGAGCCGTTTGAGCAAGTGGACAGCAGATAGACAGGTGGAGCTTGAGCAGCGCTACAGTTAAAAGTATCCCGTAATAAACTCTTTAATATCTTTGGTATGAAACTTGGATCTTCTCTCGTTTTGCTGTCGCTAGCGGCTTTAGGGGGCGCACTGTATTTCACTAATCCCACCGAAGCCGATTATGCTGACTATCTATCCGGCACCCTGACAACTGAAGCGAAAGTCTCTTTGTGCCAGCCAGAAGGCTTTTCTGACTGGCTCGGCAAAATTGGAGAAGCGCTTAGCGGCGCTTGTCAAAGCTTACTCTCCAATGGAGAAACGCTCTCGCAAGCACAGATTCAAGAACTCGTAATTAATAACACCGAATACAACAATCGTATTTTCTTCAGCACGTACAAAACCACCACACCTTTTGGCAACTACCAAGCCATTGGCGCGTTAAATCGATTCTTTCTGACCGGGACAGAACGTTAAATTTGGGTTGGTTTAATGTTGGTTTAGTATTGTTGTTCAATCAGCCTGTTTGCCGCTATGCCTCAGCGCCCCATTTATCTAGACTGCAATGCCACCACCCCGGTAGCACCTCAGGTGTTGGATACTATGCTGCCTTTCTTCACCGATTACTTTGGCAATCCCAGCAGCCTCAACCATGCCTATGGCTGGGAAGCAGAAGCGGGTGTTGCCAAAGCGCGATCGCAGCTAGCGGCAGCGATTAAGGCGGAACCAGAAGAAATTATTTTCACTAGCGGCGCAACTGAATCCAACAACTTAGCGATCAAAGGGGTGGCTGAGGCTTATCTAGCAACCGGTAAACACATTGTGACGGTTACCACTGAACACAATGCAGTGCTCGATCCTTGTCGGTATCTAGAAACGTTAGGCTTCAGCGTCACTTATCTGCCAGTTGATAAAGATGGGCTGATTGGTTTGCAGCAGCTTTCGCAGGCTTTGCGACCCGAAACCATTTTGGTGTCGGTGATGATGGCGAATAATGAGATTGGGGTAATTCAGCCGATTGCGAAAATTGGCCAGATGTGTGGCGATCGCCATATCCTTTTCCACACCGATGCCGCTCAAGCGCTGGGTAAACTTCCCATCGACGTGCAGGCCATGAATATTCACTTACTGTCAATAACAGCGCATAAGATCTATGGCCCCAAAGGCATCGGGGCGCTGTATGTGCGCCGGCGCAAGCCTCGGGTGCAGTTGGCCCCGCAAATGCACGGCGGCGGACAGGAAAAAGGCTTGCGCTCAGGTACGCTGTATACGCCGCAAATTGTCGGATTTGGCGCGGCGGCGGCGCTAGCGGTTTCTGAGCAGTTGGCAGAAGGTGACAGGTTGAAGGGGCTGCGCGATCGCCTCTGGCATCACCTCAGCCAAATCCCCGATATTTATCTCAACGGCCATCCCACCCAGCGCTTGTCCAATAATTTAAACGTCAGCATTGCAGGCGTCAACGGCGCAGCCCTACTCTCAAAGCTACAGCCAGACGTTGCGCTTTCTTCCGGCTCAGCCTGTAGATCAGCCAACCCTGCGCCTTCTCACGTAATCAAAGCGTTGGGACGCAGCGATAAACTAGCCAGAGCCACTTTGCGGTTTGGCTTAGGCAAAGAAACTACTCAAACAGAGATTGGTCAAGTCGGAGAACTGGTGATCAGAGCGGTGCAAACGGCTAGAGAAGAGCAAAGCCGCTATTTGTAACTGTCAAATAGCGGCTTAAAAGTCTATTTACTGGATCTTTGAGACAGATTTGGGATGTTTACGCATCGTCTAAAGCCGCGATTCCCGGCAGCGTTTTGCCTTCGAGCAATTCTAAACTCGCACCGCCGCCCGTCGAAATATGGCTCATCTGATCGGCCAAGCCCACTTTTTCAACCGCTGCTACGGAGTCGCCGCCGCCGATAATCGTGATGCAGCCGCTGCCCGTGAGGCCCGCTAGGGTATGTGCGATCGCTTCCGTCCCTTTGGCAAAAGCATCCATTTCAAATACGCCCATCGGCCCATTCCAAATCACGCTCTTACAGTCAGCCAAAGCCGCCTGAAACGTCTTGACCGAATCAGGGCCAATATCTAAGCCCATCCAGCCATCTGGAATATCATTGACACTCACCGTTTGAGTATTTGCATCCGCGGCAAACTTGTCAGCTAGCACAACATCAGTCGGCAGCAAAAACTCAACGCCTTTTTCCTTGGCCTTGGCTTCTAACGATCTCGCTAGTTCGAGCTTGTCTTCTTCTACCAAAGAGTTGCCCACGCTCATGCCGCGAGCCTTGTAAAAGGTAAAAATCATGCCGCCGCCGATGAAAATTTTATCGACTTTATCCAGCAGAGTTTCAATCACGCCAATTTTGGAAGAGACCTTGGATCCACCGACGATGGCCGCTAAAGGGCGCTGCGGGTCATCGACAGTTGACTGCAAATACTTCAGCTCTTTTTCAATCAAAAGGCCAGCGACCGAGGGGCTCAAGTACTCAGTGACGCCTGCTGTAGAAGCATGAGCGCGGTGAGCGGTGCCAAAGGCATCGTTAACGTATAGATCCGCATTAGCTGCCAGCTTTTTCGCAAAGTCAGGATCGTTGTCAGTTTCGCCATCGTAAAAGCGAACATTTTCTAATAGCGCGACTTGGCCGTTTTGCATGCCGGCAATCTTGGCCGCAACCTCATCACCAATGCAGTCATCGCATTTAATCACCGTCTGGCCGAGCTTCTCAGACAGGCGCTTAGCAACGGGCGTTAGGCGCATACTGTCAACGACTTTGCCATCCGGGCGACCGAAGTGACTCGCCAAAATCACCTTGGCTCCTTTGCCAGTAAGATCTTGAATGGTGGGCAAAGCGGCGCGAATGCGGGTATCGTCAGTGATGTTGCCCGCATCGTCTAACGGTACGTTAAAGTCAGCGCGAACTAATACTCGTTTACCAGCAACATCGGCAGCGGATAAATCAGCAAGGGCTTTCTTGGCCACGGAATATACTCTCCTAAAAAATTATGTAACGTTTATCTGCACCAACCTCGAAAGCGGGCCTGTCCTTGACTACCCTAGATCTCGAATGATGGATACAGTAGATGATGAATGCCTGTCAAAGACTGTTCAAGGGGTGTTTTAAGTCATCAATAGTCACCAATGACGATGAGTAGAACGACGATGAGTAGAACTACTTATTGCCATGTGTTAACCATTTTACAGAAGTCTGTGATCTCTTCTGCATCAAATTCCGGCTTGTGATTGCACTCTTAAAATGACCCGATTCTACGGCTATGTATAAGACGATTTTGTTTTCGATAGATTCTAGTCCTGGTGCCAAAAAGGTGATTCAAACCGTCTTGGATATGGCTCAGCTCTGCCAGTCTAAAGTGGTGCTGCTGTCGGTCGTAGAGGCAGCTGAAAATAGTGACCCGGCCCACCCGGAGCAAATGTCCGAAGAGGCAGTAGCTTCACTGCTAGAAAAAGCCAAGCAGCTATTTGAGCAGCGCGGCTTTGAGGCTGAAACGATTGAGCGATCAGGCAATCCGGCCTTTATTATTTGCGATGTCGCGGATGATGTCGCAGCAGATCTCGTCGTAATTGGCTGTCGGGGCACCGGCCTCACGGAAGAAGGCCGAGAAGATAGCGTCAGTGCGCGGGTAATTAATCTATCGCCTTGTCCGGTTTTGGTGGTGCCTTAGTCGGTGATCAATCCGGGTTAATTGTGGAGGAATCGTCGAGTCAGGTCTTATCTTGGTAGCCTAGAGAGGATTTCCTTCTTCTGTGTGTTTTGTCTTATGGCCTCTCCTTCGATTCAGTGGTATCCCGGCCATATTGCCAAAGCAGAGCGATCGCTTCAAACCCAGCTCAAACGAGTCGATGTGGTGCTCGAAGTCCGCGATGCTCGAATTCCGCTTGCAACTTTGCACCCCAAGCTCGATTTGTGGCTAGGCGACAAGCGCCGAGTGCTGGTGATTAACCGAGTGGATATGATTCCCGCCGCAGCGCGCGATCAGTGGCAGGCTTGGTTTAAAAGCCAAGGCCAGGTGGCTTACTACACCGATGCTAATCAAGGTACTGGGGTCGGGCAAATTTCTAGAGCGGCCCAAGCAGCAGGCGTGGCGATGAACCAGCGGCGCAAGGATAGAGGAATGCGATCGCGCCCTGTACGCGCCGTTGTCATCGGCTTTCCTAACGTTGGCAAATCGGCTTTAATCAACCGTTTGCTCAAGCGCCGTATTGTCGAAAGTGCCCGCAAGGCAGGCGTCACGAAGCAACTGCGCTGGGTGCGCATCTCCGATGAGCTAGAGCTACTCGATTCTCCCGGCATTATTCCGGCTCAGCTGACGGATCAAGCTGCTGCTTTAAAGCTGGCAATTTGCGATGACATTGGCCAAGCCGCCTACGACACCCAGCGAGTTGCCTCCGCCTTTATTGAACTGCTCCAGCAGCTAGATGCGGCTCAGCACACCACTGAGCGACTGCAAGCGCTGAAAACCCGATATGAAATTGAAGCAACTGACTGTACAGGCGAAACGTACCTACACCAATTAGCCGAGCACAAGTTTCAGGGATCGCAAGAACGCGCCGCCCGCAAGCTGCTGCTAGAGTTTCGCAAAGGCGTATTGGGTAAGCTGACGCTGGAGATTCCGCCGGAGTTGAATTTATCCAAATCATCGGTCGAATTGGCGACAGATTCGGCAGTCGAATCCCTGACAGAGCTATCCCAAACAAAATCACTGCCCAATGCCGTCGCAGCAGCTCCTGTTTGAGTGTCATCGTTTACGACCGTCATGCTTACGACTATTTTCCCCGTGGTTCCTTCCTCTGCTGATCTAAAAATTTCTGTGATTGCGCCCGATCTAGCGGGTGGCGGCACAACGCGGGTTTATCTAGTGGCCAATGCCTTGCAGCAAATGGGCTGCGAGGTTACGGTGGTCGGCTGTCAGTTTGCCGATCAGCTCTATCCGGTGCCGCCCGCAAATCTTAAGGTTTCCGCGCTGCCTGCGGTGCGATCGCTCAAATACACCCTCAACTTGGCGCAACTTCTGCCAAAAATCGACGGGCAAGTTCTTTACGCCATCAAGCCCCGACCTACTAGCTTTGGCACTGCCTTGCTTAAAAAGATCATCACTCGTCAGCCTGTGATTGTCGATATTGACGACTGGGAAATGAGTTGGTTCGGGGGAGAGAGAAATCGCTATCGGCCAACAGCCAAACAGCTCTTGCGCGACGTGATCAAACCCAACGGCGCGCTGCACAACCCCGAACATCCTCTCTATTTAGAATGGATGGAAAACTGGGTCTCAAAAGCAGATGCCGTGACCGTCACCACCCAGTTTTTGCAGCAGCGCTTCGGCGGCTACTATCTGCCCAATGGCAAAGACACCGCCATTTTCAACCCGGATCTATACGATCCCGTCGCTAGTCGGCAAAAGTACGGCCTATCGCCCTATCGCGTTCTGATGTTTCCCGGTACAGCCCGCCCGCACAAAGGCTTAGAAGATGTCTTAATCGCGCTTGATCAGATCAATCAGCCAGATTTTCGCCTAGTCCTCGTCGGCGGTCGGCGGCCTGATGGCTACGAGGACGATCTCTTTGAGCGATGGGGACAGTGGCTCATCAAGCTACCGCGCTTTCCCATTGATGAAATGGCTGAAGTGGTGTCGGCGGCGCATGTAGTGGTGGTGCCTCAGCGTGATTTGGCCACCGCTAAGGCTCAGTTTCCGCTGAAGCTAACCGATGGCATGTCCATGGCTAAGCCGGTGATTACAACGACGGTGGGCGATATTCCAGAGATTGTGGGCGATACTGGATATGTGGTTGATCCCCATTCACCGGAGCAAATTGCCGCAAAGCTAACGCTGATTTTTCAGGACTGGGCAGCAGCGGAGCAAAAAGGACTGCGGGCGCGATCGCGCTGCGTAGAGCAGTACAGTATCACCGCCATGATCAGCCGGTTGCAGGCAATGTTTGTCCAAATGGATATTAAGCCCCCAAAACATTAGCTTGAAAAATTAGCCAGTCAATATTCGTCAGAAAATATTATCAATTTTTATTTTTTCCAGCTTACCAATTTTTTCTAGCGCTCTGAGGATGTTCGTATGATGGCCTTCAAAGCTGCCAAAAACGACTCAGATTAGGAAAATCACAAATCCATTCGGGGGCATCAAGCATCCGTTTTTGGATTGATCAAACCGAATGGGTATTGTAGAAAGAGTTGCGCCTGAGCGAAAACTGCTAAATTTTACACTTACTTTGACAGTTACGTCTTAATAAAGATTGGCTAGCTTCATTGATTATTTACATCTACTTTCGGCTGTCAGCGTTTACTTTTTAGTATGAGTCGCAGTGTTGATCATATTGCTTGCTGCCTACCCCCCGATTGGAGCCGATCACTTTAAAGAAGGTTATGCACTCTAGAAAACTTCTTATTAATCTGCTAAGGCAGTACCCGTTTCTGGTTTTTCTCACCATCTTGATGGGATTCTCGGGAGCGCTATTCAATGGTGTGAGCACAGTTCTAATTGTGCCTATCCTGCTAGAGCTACTAGGCCAATCGACCACGCTGATCAACCAGCTACCCGCTATCTTACAAAAATTTCTGGGCGCATTTGATGGCGTACCAGAGGGCTACCGGTTGCTAGCGATGGCGGTGGCGGTCGTATCGCTGATTATTTTAAAAAATTTGGCTAACTACATAGGCTCGTTAGCGGCTAGCAATCTCAACCGTAAGCTAGCCGCTAACTTGCGATTAGAAGGATTGCGGATTCTTTTAGATGTTGATTTAGACTACTTCACCAAATCAAGAGTCGGCGACTTGATCAATCATCTCAACATTGAAATCAGCCGTACTACGGTCGCTATTCGGACGCTAGCGCGGATTGCGATCACAGTTATTACCATTTTGGTATTTGTCGGCTTTCTGCTTTGGACTTCTTGGCAACTCACCCTAGTTGCTACCGTAGCGCTAGGCGCAGTCGCAATGGTGAATCAGGCCGCAGTCAGAAAATCCAAAACTTTTGGGGCCGAGCTTTCGGAGCTTTCTCGGCAGTACTCAGCTCACATTGTCGAAATTTTGTCAGGTATTCGCTTAGTCAAATCTACGGCTAATGAGGAGATGGAATATGAGGCTGTCAGCGAACTGATTGAGGCGAGAGAAGTTTCAGAGTATCAATCACAGCTATTATTCGCAGGCATTGGCCCTATCAGTGAAGTATTTAGCATTATTGCGCTGATTACGGTAGCGATCATCGGACGGGTCTTAATGAAGGGGCAAATAGAGGCATTTTCCTCGATTTTACTAACCTATCTATTGGTGCTGTTCCGAATGCTGCCATCAATTGGACAGCTCAATGGAGCCCGCTCTCAGATGGCGAATGTGCTGCCGAGTGTGGATATTGTCAGCGAGTTCATTAGGCGCGAAGGGAAGCCCTTCATGAGTTTGGGTCATCGCTCTTACACCCCGCTGCAAAAGGGCATTCGCTTTAATCAAATGAGCTTTAGCTATCCAGACAGCGATGAGCTAGTGCTCAAAAATGTGAATTTGTATTTGAAGCAGGGCACAACGCTGGCGCTAGTAGGCGCTTCAGGGGCAGGAAAATCAACGATTGCAGACCTGCTGCCGCGCTTTTACGATCCAACCGGGGGCAGCATTGAAATTGATGGCATTAACCTAAAAGAGCTTGAGATCAAAAGCTTTCGGCGGCGACTTGGGGTAGTGAGTCAAGATACATTTTTATTCAATGCGTCGGTGCGGGATAACCTTACCTACGGTCGCCCTAAAGCTACAGAAGATGAGATTAAAGATGCTATTTATCGAGCTAATGCGCATGAATTTATTTTGGCGCTGCCGGAAGGCATTGATACGCTGATTGGCGATCGCGGCGTATTGCTCTCAGGTGGCCAGCGGCAGCGACTAGCGATTGCTAGAGCCCTCTTGCAAGACCCTGACATCTTAATCTTGGATGAAGCTACTAGCGCCCTAGACACAATCTCTGAGCGCTTGGTGCAAAAGGCCATTGACGAACTGAGTAAGGATCGCACGACCTTAGTGATTGCTCACCGCCTTTCAACGGTGCAAAATGCCGACCAAATTGCAGTGCTAGATCAAGGCTGTGTGGTCGAAACCGGTACTCACTCCGAGCTTCTGCAAAAGGGCGGCTATTACGCTCGGCTCTGCGCTATGCAGTTTTCTGAGCAGGTAAAAGGCGATGTGTATGGCCCTGAGCTATCGGAATGGGAGGAAACAGTGACCAAAACCTCTTATGAGATGCGATCGCATCTCAGCAGCATTTTAGGCATTTTGAATCTTTTAGCGGACGGCACTGTCTTATCTGATCCCCATGAGCGCACCGAGATGACAGCTTCAGCTTACGACACCACCCTGACGCTGCTGAAGGTTGTTGAAGACTTAGAAAAATCTGGCCGCAAAGTTTTGAATTAGACCTTGAATGAGCCCTTGAATTAGAAACGGAAAGCAATCATGCGCGGCGTATATATTGTAGCCAACGACAAAGTTCAGGAAAATGCGATCGCCCTGATGAGCAGCCTGCGCCGTTACGATCCCGATATTCCCGTCTTCTTGATTCCTTTCAATGACGAATATCAGGCGGTTGCCACCCGCTTAGCAGATCTGTACGATGTGCAGCTATTTCCTGACTTAGCGTTCTTAACCGATCTCACGACCCAAATTGGCAAAATCTTTCCGCCCGATTTCCTGGCTTTACCCAATAAAATGCGTAAGCTAGCCGCTTGGTTTGGCCCGCTTGACGAATTTTTATATATCGATACCGACATTCTTTTTTTCACCCCGGTTACCGATACCTTGGCCTACCTAGATCAAGCTGACTTCATCTGGTGCGACTACCACTACAAACGGGGATTAGAAGACGTATTTTCAGCAGTTGTGCCGGATCAAAAGCTATTCAGCCTCGAAGCGTTGCAAGACGTGTTTAACAGCGGTTTATGGGGATCTAGAAAAAGCGCTCTGTCATTAGAAAAACTTTACGAAGTGCTCACAGAATGCGCGGCTCACCGCGAATATTTTGATTTTTCGAGCGGTACGACCGATCAGCCCATTATGAACTATCTCGTACTCACAGCGATTCCGCGTCGGCTGAATATCGTCAAGGCCAATGCGGCATCGCTCAACCCTGAGCCCGGAAGCTGGGGGGGATCGCCCCATTTTGAACGGCGCGGCGAAAAGCTGTTTGATGGCACGAGTCCGCTTCGCTACTTGCATTGGGCAGGTACCCCTATGTGCCCCGGTGGCCCTTACCGCGACTTATGGGAGCACTACCGCTACCGCAATGATCCCGATGGTAAAGCTGCCGCCGTCATTAAACAGCAAAAGTCTTCACGCTTTGATCTGCTTCAGGCCCAAATCAAAGCCCTGCTAAAGGCTGCTTTAAATCGTTGACTTTAAGCGCTGTCCCATCACCCCCCCCTTTGGGCAAAAGCGCTTTAGAGGCTATTAGTTTAGTTCAGGGCTAATCGACTCGGATACTGATGCAAAAGGCTTAACAATCGCTCAGGGTCAAAGGATCGGGGATCAATCCGTGAACCAGAGCGGTCAACGGCTTGGTGAGTCGTGACGCGGTCATCGGGAATTGTGGTGCGCGATAGCAGCCATGCTAGTGACTGATACTGAGCTTGGGTGTAGCCGCTGTGAGTAGTGGCCCCGTTGTTCCGCCCGTCGGGTGGGGTTTCTAGCGAAATGTGATAAGCAAAATTATTCACCGAAGGCGGGAATCCAGCATTCGTGACGACGGCCTCTTCACCGTTAGCCGAGCGAAAAGCAGAATCACCCGCACCAAAAGCTCGCTGCTCTGGCGGCACAATATAAATTACCGTGCCATCGGCGGCGATCAAGGAGTGATAGCTGACTTGATCCTCGTCCCGAGAATGCGGCGTTTGAAACAAATTAACCGCGCTCATGGCCGAACCAACCGTTTCGTGCAGAACGACAATATAGCGATTGTTAATGGGGTTGCCAGCAGCATCTTGGCTGAAGCGCTCTCCATAATTGCTAGGATCTGCTAGGTATACAACTTCTCGCGGCTGATAGCTAGGGGTCACTGGAGCAGGATTGACCGCGGCTGTCGCACTACTGGAAAAGTTGTCAGCAAGATCGTCAGCGAGATTGCCAGAAGGGTCGCCAGAAGGGTCGCCAGCAAGATTGCCAGCAAGATTGCCAGCAAGATTGCCAGAGCCATCATTAACCGCACTGCCCCAAGTGAAATCAGTAGGACTGGTGCTAGATCCTGCGACCGATAACCCTGCTTGCGTATCCGGCCTAGCCTGCTGAGGTAAGCTCACAGCCTGCTTGATCGGGGTGGATCCGGCTGCAACAATCAGGCAGGCCGTCAAAAAAAATGTAATCACACTAGCTACCCATATCAATCTAGAACGACGCATAGGGCTTAGAAAGAAACAATCTAAAACGATAATGACCCCAATAGAATAGGGCAAATAGCGGAACTAAAAGATAGCGATCGCTACCACCTAATTTATTGATACTCAAACCATCGCTTAAGCCAGGCACGTCGCAGCAAACTAAACGCTAGTGACTGGCCTTCTGCCGAGCTAGATATTGCCGATAATACTGCCGATACAGCAGTTCTAGCCTGCCCGTGTAAGCTTCAATCGCAGCCCTTTGCCGACGGTAAAGGCCCATAAAAAGATTGGCAAACAGCAGGGTTGAAATAGCTACTAGCAGCCCTGCCGCCGTCGAAACTAGGGCCGTACCAATGCCTGCCGTCACATTCCCGGCTGAACTACCCACAGATCCCTCAGCAGCAGTGCCCATCGCTTCTCCTAATCGTAAGGACGCAAACGTCCTCATCAGACCCAAAATGGTGCCTAACAGGCCCAGCAGGGGGGCAACTCCAATAATGCTCTCGAATACCGTATTGAACCGTTTGAGTAAGGGTATCTCAGCTTGAGCAGCGCTTTCTAACGCCAATCGAAAATCTTCCGGGGTGCCTTGCTCTAGCGTCAAAGCCGCTAAAAAAATCCGCGCTATAGGGAACTGCGTATTCTCCTTCAGGCTTGCGATCGCCTTTTGTGGCTGCGCTCCGTACTGCTGTAATACCTGCTGAATAAACTGATCTTGAGGCTGAATGATCTGTAGCCAAAACCAGCCTCGCTCTAATACCAGCGTGGTCGCTAGCAGCGAAAAAGCCAATAGCGGCCACATCACCACCCCACCCGACAAAAATAATTCGATCAGCCCCACAGCTTGCTATTCCTCGCGAATACTCGCTCAGTAGCGTACAGCGATCGCTCCCCCTGGCTATAGACCCTTAATCACATACCCAGATAATCACATACCCAGATAATCACATACCCGGAAAGTGCTCAATCTCTGCGTAGCCGTTAAATAGCAGGCGCTTACCCTCGACTTCTAGCCGGTTGACTCGCAGCGACACGCCATCAAGGTCGAATCGTTCTAAATCAACCATTTTATTTAATACACCCACAAACCCTGGCATCAGCGCCTCTGAAAGCCATTGCACATCCTCCTCGATGCCTTCCGGCTCAAAGCAAGGATTATCAAAAATCACCTGTCGCCGTCGTTTTACACACACCTGAGCCGACAGACAGATGGGAATATCGCTGCGATTGGGCAAATCTGTCTTAGCAGATATCTTCACGCGCTGATCGTTCAGCAACACAATGCTGACCTCTCGAAAGGAAATCGGATCGCCCCCCGAAAGGTTAGTCACTTCTTCGGTATCGACATTCTGCAAATGCTTTTCAACCAAATCAGCTGTAAAGGCTTTATTGATCCCCGACTCGGTCATGGCGACAGTAGCGATCGCATGAGTTGCTTGTTTTAAACGAATTTTGCCGCCCATGAGTCCGGCCACATCAATTGAAACCGCATCTGTTTCAAACTCCATCTCGGCAGCTTCAAACATTTTGCGGATCACCAAACCACGACCCTTCATCTGAAAACTATCCACCACCCCCTGCAAAATTTTGCTAGAAGGCGAGCAGCGAATCGAAACTTCGATCGCCTCGCTGCGGGTAAATAGTTGCTGAATAGCCTGACGAGCAACGGAATTCAGCATATTTTCGCCAAAATCCGTCGAGGAAGATTGAGAACCTAGCAGACCACCTAACATGCTTGAGGTAAATACCTACTTGAGAAGTGCACTATCATTTGTAACAAAATATGAACAATCCTGCCATGTCAGAAGTCTATCGATTCGATAGTTTCTTTGCCCAGCCACGGTATTTTTGCTGTCTGAAAAGCTGAGTTGAGAAGCGGCTGATTTAGAGCCAGACCGCAGTGGACCAAGGCTTTACTTGCTTAATTAGACCTGCAATCAGGGAGAAATCGCGATCACATCGCAACAAGAAGATTTAAAAATGATCTAAAAAAATAATGAATTAGATTACATATTTGAATCAAAGTTTGCATCAAATGAACGCTCTAAAGATTTTAACCCATTCATTCGCTCCCCCTCTTTGCTCATTCCTTGAGAAGAGATTAAGTTCTGCCTACTCTCGCCGCACTCAAAAATCTGTACTGTATGATTGGATCACATAGGCCAGCCCTTTATGATTTAAAGTACATGATTTAAAGTAAAGCCAACATTCAATCTATCATCAGAAGCGGACAATACTCCTTGTTGCAGGTTATTGCAATGTTTTTAACGAGCAATCAACGATTCATTGCAAACTGTCATAAATGTGTTGAGTCCATCCTGTTTTTATCGAGGCTTTTAGGTGATTTATTTGGCTGTCATTACTTAGTAAATGCTTAGCAAAAATAACTTTAGATTTGGTTTCTTTAAATTCATTTTGTAGGGTTAGCCTGAAGCCGCTGTCTCGCCACGGTTTTATCAACTTGCTTCAGCCTTAAAAATTGCATCTCTTGATAACAAATCATTTTTAAATTATTTGCTTAATTTTTTCCAATTTACTTACATTCTTGCCCTGACTTGATGCTTGCACTGCATGACTAAAAGCGCAGAATATTAAGCGCTCCAGAACAGCGCTGTAGCCCGCCATAATTACCACAGCAATTCGCATTGCAGATGCCAACCGCCCGCTCAATAACAGCTCAATAACAGTTGAGGCAACTTCTAGAGAACTTCTAGAAAACTTCTTAATACAGGCCCTTGAGGCAAGCATTTAGGATCGTCTTTGGTCAAAACTTAAGTAAAAAGACACGAGTAGTATCTCGCAGTCGAACCTTTTTTAGCTCAATACTTTATTAAACGAAAATTCAAGCGAGAAGATAAATGCTAAATAGCCATCAGACTTTGGGATGCGACTCTGTTTTTACCCCCGAACAGGTATTAGAAAATCGAGGGAGAGTTGCTATTTTTATAGATGGCTCTAACCTATTTTATGCAGCTTTACAGCTCGGCATTGAAATTGACTACACCAAGTTACTATGCCGATTGACAGCAGGGTCTCGGCTGTTTCGCGCCTTTTTCTACACCGGTGTTGATCGCGCTAATGAAAAACAGCAAGGCTTCTTGTTGTGGATGCGGCGCAACGGATATCGAGTTATTGCCAAAGATTTGGTACAGCTCCCAGATGGCTCTAAAAAAGCCAATTTAGATGTGGAAATAGCGGTTGATATGATGGCTTTAGTAGACTGCTACGACACGGCAGTTTTGGTCAGTGGCGATGGCGATTTGGCCTATGCAGTTGATGCTGCTAGCTACAAAGGCGTTCGAGTTGAAGTCGTCAGTCTCAGAGCGATGACTAGTGATAGTTTGATCAATGTCTCAGATCGCTACATTGATTTAGACGGCATTAAAGACGACATTCGCAAGCATGTTAAAGGCAATCATCCGCATTCTCAACCCCCCGCTCAAACTCACGCCCAAAGCAACTACACCTACCGCCCTTTATCTGGTATTTCGCTGTTAGACGGCGCTGAGGTTCATCCCTAAAAGCGACTCATTGAGTGGCGCTACTAGCAGCTCTGTTTCGACAGGCTCTAGTTAAATAGAGCCTATTTCAATAGGATAGATTAATAGCGCCTGATTTTTGTGGAGAACTGGGGATCAGTGAAGATTAATCGGTGGTATCGAGGAACGGCGATCGCAGCAGTGGTCGTAGTATTAATTGTGGCGCTGCGAACTTGTAGCACCGGTACAAAACTAGCAAATCCCAGCTCAAATGACTCTATCCAGGCTGAACTAACGCTGCAAGCGGTTACCTTAGAGCAGCCCGATGCGGATGGGACGTTGCTGTGGCGGCTGAAAGCAAAATCAGTGAAGTACAGCCCAGACAGCCAAAAAGCTGATCTAGTGGATCTAGAAGGTGAGTTTTTCCAGGCGGGTGAAACGATCTACACGGTAACGGCGGATAAAGGAGAGGTGCAGCAAAATGGAGAAACGCTGTTTCTGCAAGGCCACTTAGTCGCTAAGAGCTTAGAAGATGAGCTGACTTTGGAATCAGAGCGGCTCAGGTGGCAGCCTAAGCAAGATCTGCTCGTGATGGGCAATTTCAAAGATGAACAATTTACCGAGGCTGCCCCAGCCGATATCGCTGCAACTGACGCCGATAATGCCGACAGTACTGATGTAAATAGCGCTGCGCCTATACCGGTTAAACCGCTCTCAGAGCCCCTCTCAATTGAAGAAATTGAGAAGAGTCAAGCGTTATCAGGGGCACCAGCTGCTGAAATTCCATCAAATTTTGACCGTGAGGCATTTATCACGTCTTTTGATCCTGGCAATAAGGGAACGCAGCTTTCCTTTGAGCAACCGAATCAAGCTCCGGTCACTGGGTTTACGCCCGACGTAGAAACAATAGCTCAAGTAGTGGTGGTATCTAATCAAGATAGTCGCGTCGATCTACTCGGCGGCGTGTTGGCTAGAAGCAAAAATACGCCTTGGATGACCTTTGCCTCGCAATCGCTCGCTTGGTTTACTCAGCGTGAGCTGATTGAGGCGAAGCAGCCAATTAAAGTGGAGCAGTACGAGAGCAAGGCGTATGAAACCGTCAGCGATCGCCTAATTGGCGCTAAAGGGCGAGTAGAGCTAGCTGAAAACAAAGTCACCCTTGAACAGTCTGTACAGCTCGATCAGTTTAATCAATCGCTCAAGGTGCAAAGCGAACAGGCCATTTGGGATGTTGATGCACAAACAGTCAGGCTCGATCAGCCGGTGGAGATGGAGAAGCGCGATCGCCAAATCACCGCCTCTGCCAGCCAAGCGAATTTAGACTTAGACAAAGAAATCGTCTATCTCATCGGCAACGTTCGCGCTCGTGGCAAAGAAAACGACTCTCGCCTCTTCGCCGATAAAGTAACATGGCAAACCAACTCTCAAGAGATTGAAGCCGAAGGCAACGTCAGCTACCAGCAAGCTGCCAATCCTGAAGTTTCGCTCAAAGGCCCCAAAGCCGTCGGCAACCTAGAGCAGGGCACCGTGGTGATTACGGGCGGCCCAGAAGGCGAGGTTATCACCGAAATTGTGCCCGATGACCTACCTGGCAATCGGTAAGCCTTCCTCCTCCCCAGTATCACTTCGCTGGCTGAGTCAAACTCACAGAGCCCTGAGATCGAGTAGAAATTGGCTGATTGCGTTGCTGATCGCCAAAACGATAGGCTCCTTGACCAATTACCACCGTCGTCCGCAGCTCTACAGGCACGGCTGCGGCCTTTCCCCACTGCTGCTCTATCGCTGAAATTACCTGATCTTGACGCATCCGCAAACCGTCCAGATCAGATCCGTAGTTCAGCAGGGAAAACCACACAATCCCTTTCTTCTCGGTTGGTACTGCGCCCGCCAAAGCGCTGACCACCGCCAACGTACCTGTTTTGACTACCGCATTGTTAGGCAAATTGCGGTTCTGCACGGTGCCGCCATCGGTGCCTACAATCGGGAAAATATCAGAAATCGTCAGCCGATTCACCTGCAAGATCTTCTGAATTTCTTGCAGCATGGTAACGACGGCTCTTGGCGAAATTTGGTTGGTTTCGCCCAGCCCTGAGCCATTGGTTAAAGAAATCTCGCTGGCGCTGACGCCCACTGCTTCGCTTTCACTCATGACAACCTCAGGCCCGCCTAGCGTTTGGGCAATCTGCTCAGCCATGGCGTTATTGCTATAAATGTTCATGGCCTTAAGCACTGCGACGAGCGGCAGTGAACTATGACGCACCAGCCAGCCACTGACCTCAGATTTCAAGCTCATAGACGACACTTTAACTTGGCCGTCAATTTGCACCGCAGGCTGGGGCGTTTGCGGCGGCAGATTTTGATAGGCCGTTAGCACGGGATCATCCCAATCTGCGGCATTCATCGCCTGTTTGAGCATTTGTCCAGAGTTGCCCGCATTCGGCTCAAAATTCATCGTGAAGTCACCCGCAATGATCAGATCGCCCGTCACCCGGCGCACGCCCATTTGCTGAAGGGCATTGCCCAGCGCGATCGCTTCCTCCCACACAAACAGCGGATCATGGCTTCCTTCAACAATCAAATCGCCCTCGATCACGCCATTTTTAAACTGCCCTCGCCAGCCCACCAGCGTTTCAAACTGATAGGCCGGCCCCCAAGTCTCTAAAGCTGCTAGGGTGGTAGCGACCTTAGTAATAGAAGCGGCTGGTTTGCGAATGTTGCCCTGATGCTGAGCCATCGGAAACTGACCCGCTGCGACCCAAACGCCCTGCTCATCTAATAAATAGCCCGCCGAAGAAAGCCCAGAGAGGTAATTAGAAACAATTGTCTTAGCGACCGGATCATCAGCAATCAGATTTTTGAGCCAGGCAGACTCCCACTGAGGCCGAATATCGACCGCACTTAGGTTAAGGCTCATGGAAGGTTGCCAGCCTCGGCTACTCAACCCTAGCCCTAATCCAAGGCTCAAAAGCCCGCTCAATAAGCTTGAGCCGATAATGCCTAGTGATAGGCCAGTCATTTTGTATCCTAAAAAACGGTGGGGTTAAAAACGAGCGCACAGAAATCAGTTCTCGCCAAAGATACACTATTGCTAGGGCACCTGAGCGCCCTGGCGATGTGTCTCTGCTCTCTGCCTGTCATTCCAACAACGGCTCGGTTATGGCTAGATCTGATCAAAATGAAGTGTTGAGACGTTTACCGATTGTAGTGGGTGCTTTGGGCGGTGTGCTGCTTTTTCTCAACCGAGTGACGACGCCTGTTTTGAGTGATTCGCAGGCACGGGGCGACGCGCTTGGGGTGATTTTGAGTGCGGTGCTGATTTTAATCGGATTGCTGTGGCAGCGAATTCAGCCTAAGCTTCCAGAAGCGGTGACATTAGTGGGTGATGAAGGCTTTGAGCTGATGCCGCAGCTCTCTGAGACACTCAAAACCGAGTTGGCTTGGGCCTCTCATTTGCTGCTGACCAATACGGTGACCTGTAGCGTGGTGGTGTATTACGATGGTCAAGTTTTGCTGAGACGTGGCATTTTAGGCAGCAGATCGGCTGTTGATCCCGGTGCCATTATTCGGCGAGTATTGGATAAGCAAAAGCCGATTTATCTAGTCAATTTGAATATCTATCCAGGTCGCATTGAATTTGACTATTTGCCCGAAAATACTCAGGGCGTGATTTGTCAGCCTTTAGGCGATCGCGGCGTCTTAATTTTAGGGGCGAATGCGCCGCGTAGCTATACTCAGCAAGATGAAGCTTGGATCTCCGGCATTGCCGAGAAGATCAGCGACAGCCTCCAGCGCTCCCTAACTGCCGCTCCCTAACTGCCGCTCCCTAACTGCCGTTTGGCTCCTAACTGCCGCTCGTTCGATTGCCGTCTAGAAACTCATTGATCCAATACGCGTACCGCCACCGTCGAAACATTAAAATGGTAGCTTTGGCCCTCAATTTCTATTGGCGTGCCAATTTTTACAGGGACGCCCAGCACTGGCCCGTCTGCGGTAATCTGCGCTTTGCCACCCAGCGTGATCAGCATATCAGCAGTGTAGTTTAGCTCAGGGCGAGGGTCTGGGTAAGACTTAACAGTGCCATCGGGCTGAGGCACCGCGACGCTGCGAGGCAAAGCTTGTACTTTTTTGACCCCAATTTGTCCATAGGGCTGGTTACGCACAATGATTTTGGTTGATTTTGTCTTGGCCAGATCGCTGATAAAGGTTTCTGGATTCAGTACCGTTAGCCCTCTAGCGATTACATCTACCTCAATTTCTTGAGTTTTAGCATTGACTTGAGCCACTGATCCAGTTGCACCTGGATAGAAAAAGATGCCAAAAATAACCATCAAAATCGCCAGCGCCGCGCCTAAGTCGAGCAGGCTGAGTTTGCCAAAAAGTCGTCCTTTAGAATCTAAAACTGCCATCGTTTTTCCTCACTTGTCCAAGCTGACTGCGCGACATTAACCCCCGTATTTAACCACACTTTTCCTCAGCATTACGAAGGGGCTGAAGGGAACGCCCAAATTCTTCAGATAGAATGCTATAAGCCTTGCAGTGTAAGCTTTTGAGCTGTTTTCAAGGAGTTCTTTGGCAATTTGAGAATTGTCACAGTTTATCGCTCAATTTAGAGCGGTGTCGCTAAGGTTTAAAAGAATCCTTTCATCCTCACCCGATCCATGCCAAACCTATTGAACTTTAGCTGGCTCACCTTTGACTGGCTCAACTTTAGACACAAGCTCTATCGCCGGATGGTGTATGGCTTGATGGCGATGGTGATGGTGTTAGGAATTGGCGTAACCACAGCGCAGCCCTCTCAGGCAGGTTGGTTCGATCTTCTCATTCGAGGCGTTCAGGTCTATCAGCTCTCAAATATGTCGGATGCTCAAGAAGTGGATTTGGGTGGTGGGATCAATCGTCAGATATTTGCAAGTGGTGGAATGAAGCGCTATCGCAATAACTCCCTGAATGCTTATGTCGATGGCATTGGCCAAGATCTAGCAGCCGTGAGCGATCGCCCTAACATTCCCTATACCTTTCAAATTGTCGAAGATGAATCAGTGAACGCCTTTGCCACAATGGGCGGCTTTGTATATGTCACCACTGGCCTGATGCGCGCCGCTGACAACGAAGCCGAGCTAGCAGGTGTGATTGGGCATGAAATCGGTCATATTGTCAATCGCGACTCGGTGCATCAAATGCGGCAGGCGGCGATTGCTCAAGGCATTACGGGCGCACTGGGCGTGAACCGTGACCGGCTTGTAAACATTGGCACCCAAATTGCCCTCCAACTTCCTGCTAGTCGAAACGCTGAGTATGCCGCCGATCAGAGTGGCTTCAATACTATGGGTAGAGCAGGCTATGACCAAACCGGCATGGTTACCTTTATGCAAAAGCTCGTACGCCAAGGTTCGCCCCCGGAATTTTTGAGTACTCACCCTGATGCAACTAACCGAGTGAATGCGCTGAGGCAGCTTGATAGTGAAGCGGCGGTTCCGGGGGCGACTGCTGGACTCAACACGAATGCCTATAGCGCCCAAGTCAGCGCTTTGCGATAGGCCCGCATTCCCCAAAACATCAAATCACTATCGACTTGAACCCTAGAGACTTTCCCTGTTTTCTTTGGGGTTTTCTTTGGGGTTTTCGTTTTTTGCAGATGCTGGTGGAAAAGGGCATGAAGCAAGGGGCCATCGCCACCGGTAAAGATGACGTTGCCAGTGGGAAATTGCTGCCACCAGTCGGTGAGATAGTCAGTGAGGGTGGCGGTGAGGCCGTAGGTGATGCCGCTAGCGATCGCACCTGCCGTATCGGTTGCCCATCGTTCAGGCAGCGCCGCCATTTCCCATCGCTCCGTCTGCCTAGCACCAATGGCCTCAGCTAGCGCCGCTGTGCCTTGGGTGAGAGCTTGGGTCTGTAAGCGTAGGCCGGGTAAAATTGCCCCGCCCCACAGAGAGTTTTGATGACCTGCCGTCAGGGTTAGAGCCGTGCCGCCATCAACCACCAGTACGGGCCAGCCCACGGTGCTACCGGCCCCTAACAGATTAATCGCGCGATCTATCCCTACAGTTGAGTAGAGGTTAGATAGCGGAATATGCGATCGCGTCACTACCTCAATTGGAATCGCATTCTCCCTTGATCTGTTCGTCCAAATCGACAATTGGGCCGGGACGACCGAAGCGACCCACAGCGATGAGGGCAGCCCATTCAACTTTGGTAATGGCTCAGCTAAGGAGATATTAAAGAGCGATCGCCAAGCCGCAGATCGAAACTGAAGCTGCTGCAATTTAGCCGCAGCTTCAGCCGTCAGGTGAGGCGTATGCCAGCTTTCTAACAACTCATCTTCAGCAAACATCGCCCAGTGCAATCGAGTATTGCCGATCACCAAAGCTAGCCACACTGGCGACATCAAAAAATCAGACAAAATATCTCAAGTTGGCAATCATAGGTGTTGGCTTTTAAGCAAAAGCAAGCTCTCACAACGGCAAGCCATAGTAGAAGCAAACGGTTTAAAAAACGTAAGGGCCGATCAAAGGTGATCAGCCCTAAATGGGTTTATTTGAAATGAACAGTTAATAGCCTCCTTTACTCGCAATCGGTAGAACTATCTCATGACACATTCATTAAACAGCTAACAAAAACAGATAACACACAAGAGGAATATGAACAGCGCTAGCTGAGCCTCTACTTTTAATCTATTTTGATTTGGCTGAGTCTAGAGGTGTGCTTTGATGCAGCGACTAGACTAAAAAGCCCCGGTTAAAATAGAAGGCTAGCAAAGCAATAAACTAAGTAGGTGGAGGGATGTTGTCACTGACTGAAATAGTCTCTCAAACTAGAGCTGCCTAATTCGGGACAAACCTATAAAAAGAGAGGCTTTAGAGACGTGAACTAAACAAGTTATTCAGTTGTCTTCCTTGCTTTATAAGCTAACACACTCACCTATCAAAAATAGGCTCTTTTGCTGAACTTAATGAAGCGCTACGGAAATTATCAATCAGTTTACTGTTTGTTAGAAAGATCTAAATCCGCTTCATCACTATCGATACTATCGATTTGTTTTTGAAGCTGCTTAATAGACTCGGACATATCAGGCAGTCTTTTAAGCAGGGCTGAGCACTTTAAGTAGAGTTTGTGAGGGATGGCGGGCATTCCTGAGACGGTTGTGCCAGCGGCTATATTATGGTGAATCCCGGCTTTGGCAGAAGCGATCACGCCATCGCCGACATTCGCTTGATTGGCGATTCCGACTTGCCCCGCCAAAATCACCCGATTACCAATCGTCACCCCACCCGCAATACCAACCTGCGCGGCCATGGCCACGGCTTCTCCCACATTACAGCCGTGGGCAATATGCACCATGTTGTCAATTTTGGTATTGCGCCCAATGCGAGTTTCGCCTACCGCCGGTCTATCGACTGCTGAGTTGCAGCCAATTTCTACCCCGTCTTCTAAAATAGTCACCCCTGACTGGTGCATTTTTTCCCAGCCAGTGGCCGTTGGCACAAAGCCAAAGCCTTCTGAACCAATCGCTGCGCCGCTGTGAATCACACAGTTAGCCCCAATTTGGCTGCGCTCGTGAATCACGCAGTTGGCATGAAGCACTGTACCTGCGCCAATGCTGACCCCAGGGTAAATCACGACGTTGGGATGCAGGCAAGCGCGATCGCCCACCTTTACCCCCGCCTGCACCACAACATGCGCGCCAATGGCAGCATCTTTACCGATTTCAGCACTCGGATCGATCACCGCCGTTGGATGGATGCCCGGTGGAAGCTGGAAAGGCTGATAGAAAAGGGCGATCGCTCTAGCAAAAATCAGCCGAGGATTTTTTACACTGACCCAGGGGAGATTGCGGGCGATCGCTTTCGCCTGCAACGTCTCATCGGTCGGCAATATCAAAGCCCCCGCCTGAGTCGTCGCCACATAATCCGCAAATTTAGGCCCTTCCACATAGCTTAGAGCCGTCTTATCTGCCTCCTGAATCGCCGCCAGCGACTGAATATCTGGGTCTGAGCCCAAGCTCGATGCCGTTACTTGATCTCCCAGCGCTGTCACAATCTGGCTAAATTTCATGATCTCTACCTCTGGCCCTGCCTGTTAGGACACACCTAAAATCCTCTGAAAATTAAGCTACCAGAAAGGCTGCACATTCCACATGCGAGGTTTGAGGAAAAAAGTCTGCTGGCTGCACCCGCGTCAGCCGATATTTGCCGGCGTCACACAGCACTTGCAGATCGCGCGCTAGCGTCGCCGGATTGCAGCTAATGTACACAATTCGCTCAGGCTTGAGGGTGATCAGCGCTTCTAGCATGGCCGGATCGCAGCCTTTTCTCGGCGGATCTAACAGCACAACATCTGGCCTCACCTCCAGTTGGGGAAGCAATTCCGCCACATCTCCAATCTTGAAAGCTACATTCTCAATTTTATTCAGCACGGCATTTTCCTCAGCCTGCTTTACCGATTCCGCGAAAGCCTCTAGGCCAATGCACTGCTTTACCTGCTGCGCCAAAGGCAACGTGAACGTGCCTACCCCGCAGTAGGCGTCCACTAGGGTCTCCTCACCCGTCAGGGCCAATTCTGCCTGCACATGCTGGAGCAGCCGCTCTGCCTGCTCCGTATTCACCTGAAAAAACGTACTCGGCTGAATGTGAAACGTCAGTCCCGCAAATTCTTCTTCTAAATACGACTGCCCTGCCATGCCATAGGTATCTGGGCCAAAAATAGCGTTCGTCCGCTTCCAATTTAGATTCACCAGTACCCCAACTAAATTTGGATAGCGGGCCATCCACTGCTCTGCCTGCTGATGAATGCCCTTGAGCTTTACCGAACGGCTAATCAGCGTTAGCAGTACCTGCCCAGTGCGTCGCCCTACCCGCAAAGACAAATGCTTGAGATGCCCTTTGTGCAGCCTTTCATCGTATATTTTCCACTCCCGCGCTTCGATGTCAGCTTTGACTTCCGATAAAAGCGGATCGAGCAAAGGATCTTGCACCGGGCACTGGTTAAGGTTGACTAAGCGATGAGATCCCTTACGGTAGTAGCCTGCCTGGACAGCGTTGATCTGCGATCGCCCCAGTGGATAAGTTGCCTTATTGCGATAGCCCAACGGCTTCTCACTAGCCATCACCGGATCAACTTGCACATTTTCCAGCTTGCCGATTCGCGTCAGCGCATCTACCACCAAATCTCGTTTAGAAACTAGCTGCTGCTCATAGCTCACCTGCTGCCACTGGCAGCCCCCACACTTGTCTGCCACAATGCAGGCCGGTCGCACTCGCTGCGGCGACGGCTGCACAATCCCCGCCGGAATGCCAAAGCCATGAGTGCCCTTAACTTTCGTCATCTTCACTCGAATCACGTCTCCGGGCACCGTATTCGGCACAAACACCACCCGATCCTCCCAGCGGCCCACCCCATCACCGCTATTCGTCAAATCTGTGATCGCAACTTTGAGCATTTCGCCCTGCTGCCATTTCGGTTCCGGCAGATCAGCTGGCCAAACGGTCTCTGACGCTGGCTGGTCAAGCTGATCGCTCAGCGGGCTAGGAGAAGTCGTCTTTGGCTGCTTTTGAGATGAAGAGATTTCGGCAGGTGTGGTCATAGCGGCAAAGCTGCGGGCAGAGGCAGGCGAGTCAAGTTCAATCAATCAAGTTCAGGCAATCAAATTCAGGCAATCAAATTAAGCAGTTCAACACAAGGATTAAACCGGGCTATTAGTATGGCGCATTTACCCGGTTATTTCGGTTTTTATTGAGCTCAGCCAAAACCTCAGCGTTAAAAGTGAAGCCTTTCTAGAGTCAGCTTAATATTTCTTAAGTCTTTTCTCAGGCGCGATTTAGCAGCGTTTCGCCTCGTTTTTGCCATCCCAATCACTAAAAAAATAGGCAATAGTGCTTTCCTTGTTTCCCCTAGAGTCGCTAAACTGGCAATATAAGTAGAGTTATCGCCATTAAAAAACTATGTCTGTTGTCAGCCAAGTAATCCTCAACGCAGATGACGAGTTGCGCTACCCCACTAGCGGCGAACTCAAAGGGATAGAAAACTTTTTAAGCACAGGCGATCAGCGGATGCGAATCGCCCAAACCCTAGCGGACAATGAGAAAAAAATTGTCAACCAAGCTAGCGGCGCACTTTGGAAAATTCGCCCCGACTTTATTGCCAAAGGTGGCAACGCCTACGGCCAAAAGCAGCGCGCCCTCTGCCTGCGCGACTACGGCTGGTATCTCCGCCTGATCACCTACAGCATCCTAGCGGGTGACAAAGATCCGATTGAAAACATCGGCCTAATCGGTGTCCGAGAAATGTACAATGCCCTCGACGTCCCTGTCCCTGGCATGGTAGAAGCGATTCGCTGTCTCAAGGAAGCCTCTCTCCCACTCATGAGTGACGCTGATGCTGCCGAAGCCGCGCCCTATTTTGATTACATCATTCAGGCAATGTCTTCATAAGTCTGTCGTCGTCAGCCGATGATTGACGACGGCATTACGACGGCATTACTTAACTAGCTAAATAAATATCAACCACTTAAAAGCCAAGAGCTAGAAAGCGTAGCAATACCCTTCTAGTCATTGGCTTTTTTGTTTAACAGAAATTTTATGAGCCTAATGATTTGGCTGCTTTAATACAATTGTACGCTGGTTGATATATCCTTGAATCCACAGCACATTAGCTAGCTATGGTCTATTCTGCTCGTACAACCTCTTCTATCTCATCTACCTGTCTCGGTAGGGTCGTCAAGTCTAATTCGCACTGCGACTATGTGGTTCAGCTTGATACCTCTAACGATGTTGACCAGCCGCCTGCGATTGAAGACTACGGCTTCGGCCAGTTTGTAAAATTTGATAGCCACCGGCATTGGGCCGTTGGCATTGTGTACGATACACAGCTCTTTAACTCGGCTTTTCTAAACAGCGGCCCGCGCCTGACTAGCACCCCAGATCCTATCTTTACGCCTGATCTGATTCAGGATACCTGCATTCTATTGAATGTGGTTTTGGTCGGCAGTTTGGAGCAAGGCAAGCTTCACGATTACGGTATGCAGGGCATTCCTCGGGTGGTCGTACCAGCTAATACTCCCGTTTGCCGAATGGATACGGCAGAGATTCATCGTTTTCATTTGACTGCTGAAGGCCAACCGCAGTTTACTTACTACGGCCATTTGCTGCGTTCAGGTGGGGGATTTTCGGCTCAACTCACTCAGCAAGTGCTAGGCGATTTGATTGCGAGTGAGTTATTTACGGGCGCAAATGAAAGGGCGCTCAAAGTATTGTGTAAAGAGCTGTCCTGGAAAAGCACAATGGGCGCGATGCGATAGTCCTGTGAAATCGATAGTTACGTGGTTTGGCACTTTGGTTGCTATTGGGTCTTTTGGGCTTTAGGCGGGCGCGAGAGGTGGGCGCGAGAGGTGGGCGCGATCGCTCCTCCATTCGATAGAGATCCGCTCAGCAGAAACTGAAAAGCTTGCAACATTCCGTTACATTTGCTATATTAAGTACATAGGCAAAGCGCTTTCTTTTGAAGTCGCCGAGCCCTTAATACGTACCTAACTACCGGAATAATAAAAATGACTACTACACTACAGCAGCGCCAAAGCGCATCGTTGTGGGAGCAGTTTTGTCAGTGGGTCACTAGCACCGAAAACCGCCTCTATGTAGGTTGGTTCGGGGTGTTGATGATTCCGACATTGCTCGCTGCTACCGCATGTTTCGTAATTGCCTTCATCGCCGCTCCTCCCGTTGACATCGACGGCATCCGTGAGCCCGTTGCAGGTTCATTGATGTACGGCAACAACATCATCTCTGGTGCGGTTGTGCCTTCGTCAAACGCGATTGGTCTTCACTTCTACCCGATTTGGGAAGCTGCTTCACTCGATGAGTGGCTTTACAATGGTGGCCCTTACCAGCTGGTAATCTTCCACTTCCTGATTGGCGTATTTTGCTACATGGGTCGTGAGTGGGAGCTATCCTACCGCCTCGGTATGCGTCCTTGGATTTGTGTGGCTTACTCTGCACCCGTTGCCGCAGCAACCGCCGTATTCTTGATCTACCCGTTGGGTCAAGGTTCATTCTCTGACGGGATGCCTTTGGGTATCTCTGGTACATTCAACTTCATGTTGGTGTTCCAAGCCGAGCACAACATCTTGATGCACCCCTTCCACATGTTGGGAGTGGCCGGTGTCTTCGGTGGCGCGCTCTTCAGTGCAATGCACGGTTCGTTGGTGACGTCTTCGTTGGTTCGTGAAACGACGGAAACTGAGTCACAGAACTACGGTTACAAGTTTGGTCAAGAAGAAGAGACTTACAACATCGTGGCTGCGCATGGCTACTTTGGTCGTTTGATTTTCCAATATGCTTCGTTCAACAACAGCCGTAGCCTTCACTTCTTGTTGGGTGCATGGCCAGTCGTTGGAATCTGGTTCACGTCTTTGGGCATCAGTACGATGGCGTTTAACTTGAACGGTTTCAACTTCAACCAGTCAATCATCGATTCACAGGGTCGAGTGATTGGTTCTTGGGCAGATGTATTGAACCGGGCGAACTTGGGTATGGAAGTGATGCACGAGCGCAATGCTCACAACTTCCCGCTTGACTTGGCTGCTGGCGAAGCTGCTCCTGTGGCTTTGACTGCTCCTTCTATCAACGCATAATCCAACGCATAGTCATTTGATTGTTCCTTGATAGTCTAGCTTTGTGACCTCTTCGGAGTCAGCAAAAGCCAACTAGCATAGCTCATTCAGCTAACTAAAAGCCCTCCGCACAGCCTCAAAAGAGACAATGTGCGGAGGGCTTTTAGATGAGTTTTTGTTTACTTATGTTTTCTTTCTTATTTTCCTTCTTACTTATAAGGGGACGTGGGGGGCTGTGGAGGTTGAGCTTAGTAGCTAGTAGCTGCTCTAGGTCACTTACAGCAGGTGTTGAAACTTGTCTTGCTGACCGAGAGATTTCACCGCCTGCTTGATATCCTGAGTGCGATCTTTTTTGACAATTAGAGTAGCGTTGCCATCTCGAACCACCACGACATCCTCTAATCCTATGGTGACAATCACTTCATCTGGATCGGCGCTGTACAGAATGCTACCGCTAGTATCTAACCCAATGTGCTGACACAGCTCTACATTCTCTGCTGGGCTGCTGCCCTGTTGCTTTAGCAATAACCTCTCGATCGCGTTCCAATCACCTAAATCGTCCCAGCCAAAATCAGCTGGAACGACGTAGGCCCGCCCGGTTTTTTCCATCACAGCGTAGTCAATGCTGAGCTTTGCTAGATCAGCGTAGGCATTGACCCCTTTTTCTATAAGGGCATTGATCATAGCCGGGGCGTGAGTTTTAAGCTCAGCGATCATCACAGCAGCCGGGAAAATAAACATGCCACTATTCCAGCTGTACTGACCGCTATTGAGAAAGGCTTCAGCCGTGACTTTGTCGGGTTTTTCAGCAAAGCGGCTGACTTTATAGGCCGGTAAGTCGGTGACCGTGCCTGCACTAAAGTGACCTATCGCGCTACTGCTTTGCTCAATGTAGCCATAGCCAGTAGAGGGAAAAGTGGGGGTAATGCCCAGAGTCGCGATCGCGGCTTTACTGACAGCCAACTCTGCCGCTGCTCTAATCGTATCGCAGTAGCGAACCTCGTCGGCAATATAGTGATCGGCTGGAAAGAAGCCACAGACGGCATCATCGCCATAGCGCCGGGCAATCTCTAAGGTCGCCCAAGCAACTGCCGGAGCCGTATCGCGGCCTTGGGGCTCAACTAAAATATTGGCTTCAGGGATGTTCGGAAGCTGCGCCTTGACACCTTCCGCTAGGTGACTAGCCGTAATCACAAACAGCGAGTCCCAATCGGCCAATGGCAGCAACCGAGCAGCCGTGGCCTGAAGCAGCGATTTCTCGCCGCCATCCAAACAGAGAAACTGCTTGGGGCGCTTTAATCGACTCACTGGCCAAAAGCGTTCGCCCTTGCCACCAGCCAAAATAACAGGGATAAAACGCAGCATAAGAATCACGGTGACATCAAAGATTTCGGTCTATCGTAACCTTTGGGGGAAGACCGCAAGCTATAATCACCCTAACAATTGACTAACAAAATACAATATTTGTGAAAATTTTTACAAATCTTTGGGTAAACATCACAGCAAAATGGATAGAAATCAGCATCAGCTATTATTTTTGATTTAATTTTTCTTCTGCCAACCTTTTCCCGCCAGCTTCCTAAGAATGTATAGCTAAGAATGTATAGCTAAGAATGTATAGTTCTCGAATAATTCTGCCAAACGATTTGATCGGTATACTCACATCAGCGGATATCTCTTTAGAAATGCGCTTTTCGCTAAATGATCTCCAAAAGATCTCAAAAATTCTTGTGATTGATAATTTCTGCTAAGTATGTGAAGCCGAAATTCATTCCGTTAAAAATCTGAAAGCTTGAGCATCAAGTAAATCGAAGCTGCTGATCGTTTTTTGCAAACTCCTATCCTGCGCGTGGCTCATTAATGACTACTCAGCCCAATGATCGAGAGCCCGCTGCTAGCCATGCTGCTGACGCTATAACGACACCCAATCAAAAATTACAGACGCCAAAAGCACCGGCCAAACTTCCGGCTAGAGCGACAGCGATTGTGCTGTCACCTCATTCGTCGCCGCCGATGAAGCGATCGCCGCTAGCTAGAGTGCTGCGAGGCATGGTTCGATCTGTGCTCTTTGGCGCGACCGCTTTTACGGCGGCTGGCTTAGGGGCGATCGCGGTTCTCACGTTTCCTTTTCCTAAGCATATTAGCGGCGAAGCGGTATTGCCACCTTTGGCTGATCTTTGGCAGTCCGGCTTTCGCTACCAGGTTTCGCACCCCGTCAATATCTTAATTATGGGCTTAGATGAAGCGCGTGATGTAGAAGGCGCACAGCCCGGTAGCCTCGTAGGCCGCACTGACACCATGCTGCTCGTTAGAGTAGATCCCAAACAGCAAGTTGTTAACGTGATGTCAATTCCGCGCGATACTCGCGTAGAAATTCCAGGCTATGGCATCGACAAAATCAACCAGGCCAACTTTGAAGGCGGGGCAAAGCTAGCAGCGCAGACCGTGATGTACAACTTTGACCACGTAAGAATTGACCGCTACGTGCGAGTGAGCACAGCTGCATTCAAAGAGATTGTGGACTTAGTCGGGGGCGTTGAAGTGCTAGTGCCTAAGGAAATGAAGTACGAAGATAAAACTCAAGGTCTATTTATTGACTTAGAGCCAGGGCTACAAATGCTTGACGGTAACCAAGCTGAGCAGTTTGCGCGCTTTCGTCACGATTCCTACGGAGATATTGGCCGGGTGCAGCGGCAGCAGGTTTTGCTTAAGGCGCTGCGCAAGCGACTGATGAATCCAGCTGTTTTGCCCAAGCTGCTTCAAATTATTCGAGTGTTGCAAGCTAACATTGATACCAATTTGAGCACCGAAGAAATGCTGGCGCTAGCTGGATTTGGCCTGAACTTAGAAGGCAAAGACGATCTGCAAATGGTGATGTTGCCAGGGCGTTTTAGTAGCCCTGAAGAATATCAAGCCAGCTATTGGATTGCCGATATGGCTGCTAGCGATGATCTAATGCGCACTTACTTCGATACGCAGCCCGGTGAGCTAGTGGCTGCTGCCAATGACCCGGCAGCGACTGTCAATGGGGTGAATTACTACGAGCCGCCTTCTGAGCGAACCCTACACGGGCTACGGATTGCCGTTCAAAATGCGACTGATGACCAGTATGCTAGCTACTCTATGGCTGAATATCTGCGATCGCAAGGTTTTGAAAACGTCTACATCGCTCCCGACTGGTCAAATAATAATCGTCAAACTTCAGTCGTTGCTCAGCGTGGCGATCTAGGCAGTGCGCGGTCTGTGCAAAGTACTCTCAGCCTAGGTCAAGTTGTCTCAGATTCTACCGGCGATATTGAATCTGACTTGACTATTCGAGTCGGTGAGGATTGGCTGGAAAAAGAAGCCGCGCCGACTCAGCAATCAGTTATTCATACTGCGCCTCGCTAGCTAACGGATAGATTTGTAGTCAAAAGAGAGGTTTCTCTTTCAATGCAACGACTTCCTTTGGGTTTATCTTTTAAACTTTGCTGCTTCTAAACTGCTCCTAAATTGATGTAATTGAGGTGACGATGAGCTTAGTATCTATTGCGATCGCTCTATGCCTAGCCTGCGGCTGGATACTGCTATTTGCCTCGCCTGTAAGCCCGCACTGACTGGGTATTTGCCCTAGCTTAGTGGGTTGTCGGCTGGCCGATTGAGCTAGGCAATACCTGCTGGAACTTGAGATTTAATTGCAAAGATTTTCTCAATGACTTCTTCTACGGCTTTATCCGGTGTAGAAGCGCCTGAAGTCACCCCAACTGAAATTTTGCCAGCCGGGAGCCAGTTTGGCGTCGTGACCAGCTCTTTGCTATGCAAGGGCAGGTGCTCAATGCAGTTGCCTGGGCCAACGCGGGCGGCACTATCAATATGAAAAGACGGTAAGCTGCGCTCTACGGCAATTTCTTGGAGGTGAGTGGTATTAGAAGAGTTGAAGCCGCCGATCACGACTATGAGATCAATGTCATCAGCTTCTACGAGGCCATACATCGCATCTTGGCGTTCTTGAGTGGCATCGCAGATGGTATTAAAGCTATGAAAGTGCTCGTTGAGTTCTAAAGGGCCGTATTTTTTTAGCATGGTGCGCTCAAATAGCTTGCCGATTTGCTCGGTTTCGCCCTTGAGCATGGTGGTTTGATTGGCGACCCCAACAGCGGCAAGGTCTTTATCAGGATCAAAGCCTGCGGAATGAGCGTTGGCAAACTTAGCAAGAAAAGCATCTCGGTTGCCACCGTGCAAAATGTAGTGAGCGACGTACTCTGCTTCCGCTAAGTTTAAAACGACTAGATAAGTGCCTGCAAAAGAGCTAGTAGCCACGGTTTCTTCATGCTGATATTTGCCGTGGATAATGGAGGTAAATTCTTTTTTCTTGTGTTTTTCGACGGTGTTCCAAACTTTAGAAACCCAGGGGCAAGTGGTATCGACAATGGCGGTGCCTTTATCGTGCAGCAATTTCATTTCTTGCACGCTAGCGCCAAAGGCAGGCAAAATAACGACATCGCCTGAGCCAATGCCGCTAAAGTCTTTGTGGCCATCAATGAGCTCAATGAACTGCACATTCATTGCTTTGAGCTGCTGATTGACCTCGGGGTTATGAATAATTTCGTTAGTAATCCAGATCTGCTGGTTGGGGAAGTGCTGCCTAGCTTCGTAGGCCATTGCCACCGCCCGCTCTACGCCCCAGCAAAAGCCAAATGACTCAGCTAGGTGAATGGTTACATCATTCTGGACGAGGCGGTTTTGGCTGGCTCTTATGGTTTGAATGAGGCCGCTTTCGTATTGCGATCGCATTTGTCCGGCGATCGCCTCCTTTTGGCCAAAGCCCTGATTGCGGTAGTAGTTTTCAGAGTGGTTGAGCTGGCGCTTAAAAGCTTTGGTATCCATGAAGATGATGGGCGTATTCAGGGCTTTGGCTGGGTTGAGTTGAATTGTGCTTAGCTCAACCCAACCTATCCGATTTTTAGGCCCAATTTCTAGGCGGCGTTATTTTTATTGAGTAAGTCTTGCACTTGACCTAAAGCGGCTCTGAAAATGTTAAAACCAGCCCAGCCAGCTGCAATCAGCAAAGGTGACAGAACAAGCACAACGCGAATATCCATTTTGAGCTTTCTCCAAAAAAAGTATTAATGCTTAAAAGGCTGTAACAATCCTCTCATACTAATTTAGCACCCACTCGCCGCTAACTGGCTTCCAACATGACAAATATTACAATCAGTCAAGCTTCATCTCACCTTGATCTGCAAGCAGATTCAGGGGCAGCTTTTGAGGCAACTCAAAGGCCGGTGGCCATCGTCACCGGCGCTTCTAGTGGAATTGGCCGGGCGATCGCTCAGCGTCTAGCCGCCGAAGGCTACAACTTAGCGATCTGCGCGCGCCGGGCGGATCGGCTGCAAGCGGTTACCGACAGTTTGAGCGCTCATCCGGTTGAGGTGCTAGCCCAAATTGTAGATCTGCGGGACGAGACTCAAATTTTAAGTTTCTTTACAGCCGTCAAAAATCGCTGGAATCGATTGGATGTGTTGATAAACAATGCCGGGTTAGGTCATAAGGAGCCGATGATGACCGGCTGCACCGAGGCTTGGCGCGAAATGCTAGATGTAAATGTATTGGCGCTGTGCATTTGCACTCGCGAGGCGATCCGGCTGATGGAACCAAAGGCGCAAGGCCATATTGTGCACATTAGCTCTTTGTCAGGGCACCGAGTCCCGGCGATTGCCGGGATTTACTCAGCCACTAAGTTCGCGGTGCGATCGCTCACCGAAACCCTCCGGCGAGAACTGCGCGCCGCCGGTAGCCCCATCCGCATTACCGCCATCAGCCCCGGCATTGTCGAAACCGAGTTTGCTGAGAAATATCATCAAAGCACTGAAAAAGCCAAAGAAACCTACGCTCAGTTTCCCGTCCTCCAGGCTGACGATATTGCCAGTGCAGTCGCTTATGCGCTAGACCAGCCGCCTCATGTCGAAATCAACGATCTGCTATTACGACCGACTCAGCAGGAAAGCTAGCTCAGTCACAAGCTAACTCAGTCACAAGCTAGCTCAGTGCAGCCGCGCTTTTTAGCTAGGCAATCACTTCTAGCTCATCTTCGTGCAAATGCGCTTTAAAGGGGCGTTTAGCCCCTTCTATTTCAAAAGCTGTCACAATTTGATAGTTCGGGCTAATGGGGCGGCCCTCCCAATCAGTGAGAATGGCGGCAATAGTGCCTTCCATGCCCTGCACGTTGTGGGGCTGGTTACGGTGCTGAGGGTGATTAAAGAGTGTTAAAGGAGCTTTTACACGAACGCGATCGCCAACTTTCATAGGGGAAATTATTAACAGCAGTTACAAAATTTACGTTTGCCCATTCTCTCACAATCGCGGCTTTCACCTGCTGATTTCCGCCTTCTGCCTTTTCGTTTCCGACTGCTGGGGTTAATTTTATCTTCGTTAATAAGTGCCTCTAATTCCCTATCTCTGTCTGCGGCGGCGGTGTAGACGGCTCTGGCCGCGCCATCGTCCGCCACAGAAGCCAGCCGACGCCGCCGACCACGCTGAAGATAATCAGCGCGAGTAACAGCGTGATCGCTGTTTGGCCCTTGCTCCGTGTATGCGTTGCAGTGGTTTCGACCTCGGCCATATCTTCGGCTGACAGCGGTGTGTCGTCATCATCATCTTCGCCGTAAAGCAGCGCTCTAGAGGCAGCGGTCATGGGGGTAGCTGTCGATGGCTGAGCCAGCCCAGTAGCCGGAGTATGACCCACCGGACGATTAGATGGCTGACTGGGCGTATCCCCGGCGCTGAGCACTTCGCGATCCTGACTGGATCGGGGAGCAATGTCATCGATCTGCTCGACGCTCATCAGCACAACGGCCACATTGTCATGAGCGTTTCTTTGATTGGCTAGCTCTATCCAAGTATCGACAACGGTTTCTAGCGGCACGACCTTTTTAATGATGAGATCGATGTAGGTAGTCCAGGAAGATTCCACTTGGTAGTTGTCGCTGAGGCCGTCAGAGCACAGCAGCAGCACGCCGGTAGAATCGAATAGAAAACGCTGGGTGTGAGGCTGCAAGCGATCATATTCGCGAACGCCAACAGCTTGAGAGAGCGCCGTCGCGTCGGGCCGCTGGAGCGCTGTGGCGTAAAAGCTTTTGCCGGCACTGACTTCTCTAGCAGCAATGTCGTCGTCTACAGTCAGCAGTTGGCAGTACTCTGAGCTGATCCAGTAAGCGCGACTGTCGCCAATGTGGGTGAGATAAAGTTCATTGACTTCGGCGGGGCCGGTGGGGGTATCGACTCTTTGGGGTAATACCAGGGCCATCACCAGGGTGGTGCCCATGCGCTGACGATCAGCGCGGCCTTGCTGATCGTTTTGCTGAGCGACCAGATTGTTGGCAACGCGAATGGCGGCTTCGATTTGCTCAATGACGACTTGGGGCGCGATCGCGTTATCTTCTTCAATCGCCTGAGCAAGGAGCCCTCGCAACTGTAGCTGGAGCGATCGCACGACCTTTTGACTGGCAATTTCGCCGCCTTCGTGCCCGCCCACCCCATCACAGACAATCGCTAGCCGGGGCAAGAGTGGCAGATCGGCGGTAGCGGTGCTTTTGAGATCAGCCTGGCTAGGATAGCAGGCGTCTTCATTGCGTGATTTTTGAGGGCCAGCGCTCGTACCACCAGCGACCTGAAGAGCCATTGGCTTACTAGCAGCGGTTGCTAGCAACTGAGCGTTAATCTGAGTTTTGAGCGCAGCCAAATCGGGATTAGGCAATCGCATTGTTTGACAGGCCCCGCGCAAGAGCTGCGCAATGGCAGGCTGAGCCCCCGGCAAATAGGTACTCTCCCAAGCGGCTGCAAGCTGCACCAGACTCGGATCAGCCGGATTGGTGGATAGGCCAATTAAGCGCACCCGCCAAGCTTCGACGCGGATATTGCTTTTTTTCAGCAGACTCGCGGCTGCGCCAAATTCTTTTAAAGGCTCCCAGAGAGAAATCATTTGCCACAGCCAGTAAGCCTGCCGAAAGGCGGATGCTTCTGGCCAAGCTTTAGCGATCGCAGGCATGAGCTGGCCCTGACGACCGACCGGCACATTGCTTAGCAGCAGCACGGCCTCGCCTGAAGCTTGATGACAAATGCCGTATATTCCCGGCAAATTCAGCTGATAGGGATAGGCTTTAAGATAGGGAAGCGCAAAGCTAGGAATCGGATCGGGGACTTTAGGCGTTTTTTCTGGCTGGGTATCGAGCCAAATCGAAGGGGCAATCACCTGATAGCGATTGTCTACGCGATCGCCTATTGGGATTTTGTTTGTGCCCTGGCCCAAGGCCCAAACATACTGCCTAAAGGGATATTTACTCTCTTCACCGTTCATATAAATTGATCGCTGCGCAGGGATTGCCGTTAAGTTAGGTCAATGGTAAGGGAAAAGGGATTTAGTGCAAATAAATTTGATCAGAATTAGGCGGATTGAGCCCAAAGTTACTAGGCCACATCAGATCCTAAAGGCGATCTAAAAACGACCTAAAGAGTACACTTGGCGATCGCTGAATTAGGCTAGTAAAGAGAGTCATTAACACAGGCTCAGCTGGCTTTGCCAACAGCTAGAGCTTGCGGCCTAGTTCCCACAAATCGCGCTTGCCCCGGCATTAAAGTCCGGTATTTAAGTTATGAACGCTGCTTTGATATGGGTGATGATTGGCTCAGGGCTCTGCCTGATGGAGCTACTGCTGCCCACCGCCTTCATGGAGTCCGCCCTGGGCGTAAGCGCATTTGCAGTAGCGCTGCTCAGCCTGATTATTCCTAATCCAAACATACAGATTGTGCTGTGGATGATCTTATCAGGACTGGCTTTTTGGGCGCTAAAGCGATTTATTCCCAACCGCACCGCTCCTAGCTTAAGAGCAGCCACCGAAGCTCGAACTATCACCTCAATTGCCCCCGGACAGCTAGGCCGGGTAATCTACGAAGGCAACTCCTGGCAGGCCCGCTGTGAAGAGGGCAGCGTCGCTATTGGCCCCGACGAAGAAGTCTTTGTGGTCTCGCGTCAAGGCAATACCCTGATTGTGATTCCGCTCAGCACTTTTCAATAACCCAGGCACAGTTAAGCGCCAAAAAACTATTGTCCCTATCAGCTTCGCTGGAGTTTTGACTAAACCTATGAATCCTTTTGCACTACTGATTTTTTTAGCGTTGGGCGGCGGTTTTGTCGCGTCTAAATCCATTCGTATCGTCAATCAGGGTGACGAATCTTTGGTGGAAACGCTAGGCCGGTACAACGGCAAAAAGCTCACCCCCGGCCTCAACTTCACCGTGCCTTTTGTCGAGCAGGTGGTGTACAAGCAAACGGTGCGCGAGCGTGTGCTAGATGTGCCGCCTCAGCAATGTATCACTCGTGACAATGTCTCTATCAGCGTTGATGCGGTCGTGTATTGGCGCATCGTCGATTTGGAAAAAGCCTATTATAAAGTCGAAAATTTGCAGGCGGCGATGGTCAACCTAGTGCTTACCCAGATTCGATCGGAAATGGGCCAGCTTGAGCTCGACCAAACCTTTACGGCCCGCGCTGACATCAATGAGCTGTTGCTGCGCGAACTCGATATTTCGACCGATCCGTGGGGGGTTAAGGTCACCCGCGTAGAGCTACGCGACATTGCCCCTTCTAAAGCGGTGCAAGATTCGATGGAGTTGCAAATGACCGCTGAGCGACAAAAGCGGGCCAATGTCTTGACTTCCGAAGGCGAACGCGATTCTGCGGTGAATTCGGCCAAAGGGCGAGCAGAATCGGCAGTTCTTGATGCCGAAGCCCGTAAAAAGGCCGCTGTGCTAGATGCTCAAGCAGAGCAACAAACGATTGTTTTACGCGCTCAAGCTCAGCGTCAAGAGCAGGTGCTGAAAGCGCAGGCCGTCGCCGAAGCTATAGATGTGCTGGCAAAAAAACTGAAAACCGATCCTCACGCTCGCGAGGCTTTGCAATTCCTTTTGGCGCAAGACTATCTGACCATGGGCCGGCAAATTGGCGAAAGCGAGAGCACCAAAGTCATGTTTCTCGACCCCCGCAGCATTCCCGGCGCATTAGAGAGTATGAAATCTATCGTTGGCGACGATTTTGAAAGTTAGTACCTGAGCAAAAATTCGCACAAATTGGGGTTCGAGCGCTTTGTCGCGATAGCTTCTAGCTGATAACGAGGGGTCTGAATTTGGATGAAAACAGTAACGCTTTACCGGCGGCTATGCTCGGTTGTGATGATGGTGTTTGTCGCTTTGGGGCTGGCCAGTAAAGCTTATAGCGGCTGGGGAGAAGCTTGGGTACAGGGTTACAGTGGCGATCTGCTGTATCAAATGTTTTGGATTTGGCTGGTAGGGACTGTGAAGGTACGTTGGCGGGTCGATAGAATTGCAGCGATCGCGTTTCTAGTCAGCGCCCTGATCGAATGCTCTCAGATCATTCCCTTTCCGGCGGCTTGGCAGGATCAGATCTGGTGGCGCTTATTGCTCGGCACCAGCTTTTCTGGTTTAGACTTTGTTTACTACGCGGCTGGCTGCGTAATTGGGGCTATCAGCCTAAGCACCCTCAAGCAAAAATTGGGGCTGAAATCGGTTCAAAAACAGTTTTGTTAGTAACAGGCTCTCAATAGCAGCAAGCTCTCAACCAAGAACTCTCAGGGCGAGTAAATCTATGCTTATCACAACGGCGTTAAAAGAGTGGTCGGTAGCCGTAGATGCCTTGGCCAATGGAGAAACGATGGTGCTGCTACGCAAGGGCGGCATTAAAGAGCAGGAGGGAAAATTTACGGCACAGGCCAAGCAGGTGCTGCTGTTTCCGACGTTTGAGCACCAGCAGCGCGAACTGCTAAAGCCTAACTATCAGGCGGCAGTGCAGCCTGTGGAGCCCGGCTGGCATCCGCAAACTATTACGCTCAAGGCTTGGGCTGAGATTACTCACATTTTTTTGACGGATGAGGCCGATAAAGTCGCGGCCCTCTCAGCGTTTCATATTTGGCACTCGCAGCTCGCTCAGTCGCGATTAAAGTGGAAGCCTCAGCAGCCGCTGTATGTGCTGGTACTGCAGGTTTACCGGCTGCTGGATCCGGTGAGGGTGCCTTGGCAAGCGGCTTATGGGGGGTGCCGATCTTGGATTGATCTAGAGCCTGGTATAGAAGTTGATACAGCGGTCAGTGCCCTAGAGGGAGCAGCCGCGATCGCTACCCCTCAATATCTAGCCCAACTAAACGCCCTCAAAAGCGCGTTATCCGCTTAAAGGTAAATAAACCCAATGCCTGCTTTTCAGGGTTTTTTACGGGTCAAAGAAACCGGTAGCGGCAGGTGCTGGTCAGAACGCCCGTTTTGTTCTGGAGCCTCGACTGCTGTGGCGTAAAGCTTGCTATCGGTTTCGGAAGCGCTATCGTCGCTGTCTGCGAATTGGGGGACTAGTCGAGGAGCCACAATCGTGACCGTGACGCCCTTGCCCTTACCTTCGCTATAAAGACTAATATCGCCCTGCATGAGCTGCATAAAGTTCTGCGAAATCGCTAAGCCTAGGCCGGTGCCTTCATAGGCACGGGTATGGGAGCCATCGACCATGACAAAGGGTTTAAAAAGTTTTGATAAATGCTTCGGATCGATGCCGATGCCCGAATCTTGGACAGTGATTTTGACCCAGGGGCCTGGTGGCATGAAGAGGTCAGCTTGAGGGGTGGGAGCTTCGATGATGGCTTGATTAGGCTTATTGTTGGTTGCTTCGCGGGCACTTTCGTCAGTCGTTACCGTAATCGCGATCGCCCCTTGATCGGTAAACTTGATAGCATTAGAAAGTACGTTGAGCAGCACCTGTTTGAAGCGAGAGTGGTCGACCGGAATCATCAGCGGCTCTGAAAGCTCAGGGCGAATCAGCTGAAGTCCTTTTTGCTGGATCTGAGCTGCCTGTATGTCTAGCACATCCCGGAGGAGCTGTTGCAAATCGACCGGCGCAATTTTGACATTTAGCGTACCGGCTTCAATTTTGGCAATGTTTAAAATATCTTCGATCACCGATAACAGGTGAAAGGCCGCTTTGTCCGCTTGCTGCAAAAATTCCAGCTCTTCCTCGCGGCTGTCACACAGGCCATCTCGAATCACGCCAATCGAGCCAATAATGCCATTGAGGGGTGTTCTGAGCTCGTGAGAAGTGTTTGCCAAAAACTCATTTTTGAGCTGGTTGGCCATTTGTGCATCTTGCCAGGCTCGGCGTAGCTCGGCTGAGTTTTCACCGAGCCTTTTGAGCATCCGCTCAATGACGGTACCGAGGTAGTCAAGTTCCCAAATATGGGAGCTGTGGGGCGCTCTTTTAAGGTGTGCAAGGTCATCGACATCTTGGGTGTAGCGAATCAGGTGCTCGACTGGCAGAGACAGGCTGCGGGCTACATACAGTGCTAAGAGCGTACTGGCAATGAGTAGGCCAATGGTCAGCACAAAAAGCACGTTGCGAATTTCGTCGAGACCTGAAAGCGCATTGTCAATGGGGGTGACGGTCAGAACCGTCCAGACGTTGTTTTGCTTGGGATTTACCGGCACTTTAAAGCCGCTATAGCCCGCTAGCCACTCGTTGTCTTCGGGTAAAAATTGAAAAAGATGGGCAAAGCTACTGCGCCCTGATTTAACGCTGCCGACAATGCTATTGAGCTTTTGGGCCTCACGCAGTTGGGAGATGTTTTTGCCGACCTGAGCGGGATCAGGATGGGTAATGACAATGTTGTTCGGATCGATGACAACGGTTTCACCGACTAGAGACAGATCGTTAATGTCTTGTTGCTGCGCTATGTACACTTCCATTGCCAGTGTGTACAGTAGCTGATTGCTTTGATCGTAAATGGGGCTAGCTACAATAAATTTCACCAGCGCGCGATTAGCTGTGCGAGCAGCAACGACTTTGGTATCGGTACTGGGTAGCGATATGGCTGGATCTAAGCTGGGCGAGAACACATAAAAGTCTGGCTGCTCAATGCCACCACTTTGCAGCCAAGGTGCTTGTTTGGCACTGGGAACAATGGAGCGATCGCACGTATTTACCGTCGCCGTTTCAGCCTGCGGTGCAGTGAGTTCAACGCAGCTAATGGTGTAGGGCGTATCTTGAGCAAAGTTAGCGATCACTTGCTCAATACGCTTTGGATCGCCTGATCGCAGCGCTTCTGTTTGGGCAATTAAGTCAATATCTGCGGCAACCGATTGAATGCCTGTTTCTAGCTCTTCGGTTTTGCGAACGGCGCTGTTAGTCAAATTTTGGCGCGCTGTTTTGAGTAAGCTCGTTCTAGCTTTACGCAGCGCAACTGCCTGCCCAATCAGCAAAATTGGCATACTAAACGCCAAAATTTTGAGCAGTAAATTGCGCCGAAACGAACGCGGACGGCTAGCCATGACTAATGGAACGGGCTGTAGAAAGTGCTGATCATCTGAAACTCACCAACTTGTCAAAAGTGCGGTTAATCCGGTTAAGAAGAGCACGATTAAAATCATATAGGGCGATTTCAATCGTGCAATTATCAATTGTTAAGTGCGGTTGTGCCCAACGCTGGATTCTTCACCAGTGTATCTGGCAAGTCACTGCCTCTGCTCGGCAAACCGCAAAGTTACGTAGACTCTTCACCAAAAATTAGAAATTAAGTATAAATTGCAACCCCATTCTAAACATAAAGATCAAGGCCCAGATCAAAGGCCAGATCAAAGGCCCACTCAAGACTCAGATCAAAGGCCCACTCAAGACCCAGTTCAACGATCATCTGATCTGCCTGCGAGGTCTGCCGAGTCGAGGCGATCGCTTCCAACTTCCCAAAAGCCCCACATTACCGCTGTACTGGCTATGAGCGCAGACGGCAAAATTGCTGATGCTCAGCGCTCAGCGGCGCGGTTCCCATCGGCTGCGGACAAAACTCACTTAGAAAGGCAAATCGCTCAGGCTGATGCCACCTTATTTGGAGCCGGTACGCTCCGAGCCTATGGCACCACACTGCCGGTTACTAATCCTGATTTAATAGCAGATCGGCAGCAGCGACAGCAACCTTGTCAGCCGGTGCAAATTGTCTGCTCCGCTACCGGCCAGCTAGATCGACAGTGGCGCTTTTTTCAGCAGCCCATTCCGCGCTGGCTAATCACAACTTCGGCGGGATTATTGGCCTGGAAGTCGAACCCGATCACAGTAGATCAGACAATGAACCCTCCAGAACTGTTCGATCAAATACTAGTGACTGAGTGCCCGTTTGATTGGTCAGCGCTCATGCAGTCGCTACGTGCGGGCCGATCAACGTTGACCCAAAAGCCCTATTCACTGCCTATTCAGCGCTTAGTGGTGATGGGTGGTGGCGCGCTAATGGCCGATTTACTGGCCCATCATTTAATTGATGAACTGTACCTCACCGTTTGCCCTTTGATCATCGGCGGGATCATGGCGCCGACCCCAGTAGATGGCTTGGGCTTTGCTTTACCTAACGCGCCCCGGCTCAAGCTCAAATCGGCTCGATCTGAAGGTGACGAGGTGTTTTTACATTACATCACCACAAAAATTGCCCCCGCCTTGACTTAACAGAGCAGGGGCAATTAATTGAACCTCACTATCCTAGAGCAATTCTAGAGAGCGTTACCACGAGGCAGCACTTCTTCAGGGAAGACAAACTGCTCATGCGGCTGGTCTTGTGGGCTCAGCCAAGCGCGAATGCCTTCATTCAGCAAAATGTTCTTGGTGTAGAAGGTTTCAAACTCAGGGTCTTCCGCCGCGCGGATTTCCTGGCTCACAAAGTCATACGCCCGCAGGTTCAAAGCCAAGCCGACAATGCCGACCGAACTCATCCACAGACCCGTCACTGGCACAAACAGCATGAAAAAGTGCAGCCAGCGCTTGTTGCTAAACGCAATCCCAAAAATCTGTGACCAGAAGCGGTTCGCCGTCACCATCGAATACGTCTCTTCCGACTGAGTCGGCTCAAACGCGCGGAAGGTGTTGGCATTTTCGGAGTCTTGGAACAGCGTGTTCTCTACGGTTGCTCCGTGAATTGCGCACAGCAGCGCGCCACCCAAGATGCCCGCCACACCCATCATGTGAAATGGATTCAGCGTCCAGTTGTGGAAGCCCTGCAAGAACAGCAGGAAGCGGAAAATCGCCGCTACCCCAAAGCTCGGCGCAAAGAACCACGACGACTGACCCAGCGGATACATCAAAAACACCGACACAAACACCGCAATCGGGCCCGAAAAGGCGATCGCGTTGTAAGGCCGAATCCCGACTAGGCGGGCAATCTCAAACTGACGCAGCATGAAGCCAATCAGGCCAAATGCCCCGTGCAGCGCCACAAACGCCCACAGTCCGCCAATCTGGCACCAGCGCACGAAGTCGCCTTGAGCTTCAGGGCCCCACAATAGCAGCAGCGAGTGGCCCATGCTGTCTGCGGGAGTAGAAACGGCTACGGTCAAAAAGTTGCAGCCTTCGAGATATGAACTAGCCAACCCGTGGGTGTACCACGAGGTGACAAAGGTGGTGCCGGTCATCCATCCACCGATGGCCATGAAGGCGCACGGAAATAGGAGCAGACCAGACCAGCCGACAAATACGAAACGGTCACGCTTTAGCCAGTCATCGACGACGTCAAAGCGTCCCCGAGCGGCGGGCGCTTGTCCCATTGCTATAGTCATTAAAAGCAGATCTCCAAACAGATTATCTATTAAATGAGAGCGAGGTGAAGATAGCTTGAATCTAAACGTTCATAGGCGTAAACAGCTAGATATCACTCACCTGAGAAAAAGATCAGGAGTGTTTACTAAACTTCACCGTACTTCTCATTATTATAGGGTCACTTTTCTGAAAAATATTCTAGCTAAGGGATAAAACCCTATTGCGGCGCGGGAAATCCTTTGCAATAAGAGGGCTACAAGAAATTGAATAAAATGATAAAGATGGATCTAAATGAAGGGCGAATAAAGCTGCCTCAAAAAATTTTACGGCCCTGATTTTAGGATTGTTTGCAATACTAGAGGGCGGACTAACGATTTGAGAAACGAACTCTAAACTCTATGTACATTGTTGAATTTACGCTCAAGCATACGGCGATGCCGCTAACGGTACAAAAAAAGGATAAAGAGAGCGCTGAAGCCACCTACAAAGAAGGATTAGCAGCGCTGACCTCGGGCAATCCGATCATGCTGGAAGCGGCTTGTGACAAGATGACAGATAAAAAAGTCGCGATCGCCGTCAGCGAACTTGCCGCTGTGCAAATGTATGAAAAATCTGGCAGTGCGGGCGCTTCCGGCAGGGCCCCTGGATTTTTTGCACTCACAGGCGGTGATGTGTAATTGGCATGACAAGTGCGGAAAATAGCCAGCAGGCGGCAGCGGTTCACTCAGCAGGCGCCGAATTGGGCAACCGATCAGGCGAGGCGATCGCCGTTACCAACGTCAGCTTTTACTGGCCCACCGGCATCGCGGTCCTACGCGACTGTTCACTAACAGTCGCGCCGGGAGAGTTTTGTATGCTGCTAGGCAATAATGGCAGCGGCAAATCCACCCTTTTACGACTGCTTGCAGGCTTACTCCAGCGGCAGAGCGGCCACATAGAAACCCAAGGCCCAGTCGGCTTCGTATTTCAAAACCCGGATCACCAGCTTGTGATGCCAACAGTTGGCGCAGATGTTGCCTTTGGCCTTGTCAAAGAAAATTTGAGCTTGAGCCAAGTCCGTCAGCGCGTCAATGAAGCGCTGACGGCTGTGAATTTACAGCACTTACAGCGGCGCGCCATTTACGCCCTGAGCGGGGGCCAAAAGCAGCGAGTAGCTATAGCCGGAGCCATTGCCCAACACTGCCAAGTGCTGCTTCTAGATGAACCCACGGCGCTGCTCGATCCAGATAGTCAACTCGATCTAGTGCGGCAGGTACAGTCATTGGTCAAAAGCCGAGGGCTAAGTGCTTTGTGGGTGACCCATCGACTGGCAGAATTGGATTATTGCGATCGCGCTTTCCTGCTTGAAAACGGAGCCGTCAGCGATAGCGGTGACCCACAGCGCCTCAAGCAAAAGCTCAAAGACAGCTAGAAAGACAGCTAGAAACCGCTTAACCATAAAAATCGCTTAACATTGAAAGCATCCCCGCTACGGCTGCCTTTCCATGTCCACCAAACCCTCCCAAGCGATCCTGCTGGTAGATGGATACAACATCATCGGCGCATGGAACACTCTGGCCACACTTAAGCAGCGGCAAGGGCTAGATGCGGCCCGAGAAGCCTTGATCACCACACTGGCTAACTACAGCGCCTATAAAGGCTACGAAACCTGGGCTGTTTTCGACGCTTACGAGCAGCGCACCCCCCCGTCGCAAGAATTTATCACCCCACACTTATCGGTTCACTACACAGGCTTTGGCCAAACCGCCGATAGCTATATTGAAAGAGCCTGCGCTAAATTTCGCCATGACGCCCGCAAGTTTACTCAGCGGCTGATCGTGGCCACTTCAGATGCAGTGCACCGTCAAACGGTTGTAGGTTATGGGGCCGAAGGCATATCAGCGCTGCACCTAGAAGGAGAAATCGACAGCATCGTGCAGCAGGTAAAACGTCGCCAAAAGCCTCAAAAACAACGTTTAGGGCGAGTGCCCATTAGCCAAAACCCCGATATTCAAGCGCGGCTAGCCAAAATGCGAATGGGCGAAACCGAGTGACATTGCAAAAAAAAATCTTGCCAAACGGTCACTAGCTTATGTACTATGAAGTTCCCATTCCTCAGTAGCTCAGTGGTAGAGCGGTCGACTGTTAATCGATTGGTCGTAGGTTCGAATCCTACCTGGGGAGTTTAAGCAACTAGCGCCTAAAATCTTAAAGCAACGTTAAAGCAACAAGGTTTTTATACTTTTGTTACATAGTGTTAAGATATGAATAATTGTTTAAGCTTGGTTAGCTTCTAATTATTGAAGCTGCTAGAGCGACTCTGATGCTCTGATGCTTGCTTTTTGAGTCATCGTCTTCTGATAGGCTTTTTATCAGTGACTGTTTAGCCCTATCAAAAAAGCATCTCCTAAGTAAGTAAAAATACCTCCTCCTATTGACGGAGATGGTAGGCTTAAGAGCATATCACCCCTCTTTTTAATATGCCTCGTATACTTGTCATTGACGATGACCCAGCTATCGTAGAGCTTGTCTCTATTAACCTTGAAATGGCTGGTTACGACATCAGTCAAGCTGGCGATGGGATCAAGGGTCAGGCGCTCGCGGTGCAGATTGTGCCTGACTTGATCATGCTGGATCTGATGTTACCCAAAGTCGATGGGTTTACGGTATGTCAGCGCCTGCGGCGAGATGATCGCACCGCTGATATTCCGGTGCTGATGCTGACAGCGCTGGGCGAAACCCAAAACAAGGTCGATGGGTTCAATGCTGGCGCAGATGACTACCTCACCAAGCCTTTTGAGCTAGAAGAAATGCTGGCTAGAGTGCGCGCTTTGCTTAGACGCACCGACCGCATTCCGCAAGCGGCTAAACACAGCGAAATATTGAGCTATGGCCCGCTAACGCTGGTTACAGAAAGGTTTGAAGCGATCTGGCTAGATAAAACGGTGAAGCTGACTCATTTGGAATTTGAGCTTTTGCACTGCTTGCTTCAGCGACACGGGCAAACCGTTTCGCCTAGTGAAATTCTCAAAGAAGTGTGGGGCTATGACCCCAACGACGATATTGAAACCATTCGCGTGCACATTCGGCATCTGCGCACTAAGCTTGAGCCTGACCCGCGCCATCCTCAGTACATCAAAACTGTCTATGGGGCGGGCTATTGTCTAGAATTGCCAAGTCAAGCTGAACTGCGTCCTGAAAAAGTCGCTAGCTAGTCGTTGCTCTTATGACTTCTAAAAAGAATGTTTGGAACCTATCAGCACAGTGAGTTAAGAATTGAGCTAAAAGCTAGTGCTGATCGCATTGGCCAAAGCCTGACTGAACCAGCCCAGTTAAAGAAATGGCTGTGGCCTCAACAGGTTAGCTTTTCAAATGGCAATGGCGGCCAGTCTTTTAGCAGTACTACCGCGACCAAGCTAGCGATTGGTCAGGTGTTTGAGAGCTCTGTAGGCCCAGCCAAAGTAACTCACCAAGTAGAGCAGATCACACCAGTGGCGGTGCGGTTTGTGCTCAGCGGTAGCATTGACGGCTTTCATGAGTGGCAGTGGGGCGAAGGCTGGGTGCAGTCGCGATTAGAAGGGGTGTCTTTACTGCCGCTGAATTTGGGCCAAACGGTTGGATTGCTGCGCCTCAAGGGCTATTTGCAACCCTAGAGGATCATCCCCTTGGATAGGACTTAAATTATGGGGCTTCGGGGCGCTGAATGACGGTCTCATTGAGACGGCGGTTAGTCTGAGGATCGATGCTGATCAGCCGAATGTAGTGGTTTGGAAACTGGGTACGGCAGGCTTGTAGTTGGCTATCAGCTTCGGCTGTATGGCTAGGGTCAAAGGTGCCGTAGCTTTGCCATGAGTTCACTCTAAAGCGCCGCTGATCGACATGCTCGATGCCGAGGCGATTGCCTTGGGCGAGAATACTGTGCAGCTGTGGGTTTTCGGAGGGTTGCTGAGCGGCGGTAGGCATTGATGATTTGGAACCATTGGCTAGCTGCGCGTCTCTTTTGCCGAGTCCGTAGGGCTTAAGAAAACTTGCTTCCGGAGGTGTGAGTAAGGCGGTGTCGCGGCGGTAAGTCGAGGGCGCGGTCTGACGATGCACTGCCTGATGCCCTACCTGATGCCCTACCTGATGTAGGTTTGAGCCGGTAGGGGTAACGGCTTGATTGTATTCACTGACCAAGCCCATTGTGCGAACCCGCGATTGCTCGTAGACGAGGGTTTCGCCGATGGCAATTAGGTGATCTAGCTGAAAGCTAGGGCGAGTAAAGCTGGGCAGTTTGAGGCTATTGACTACATTGCTGGCGATCTTGTCGATGCCGACTGAGTGAATGAACTGGGTGATTTGTTCGTCGTAGAGCTGCGATCGCACTGCCCCAAAAAAATCAATTGCCTGATCTTTAAAACGATTCACCAACGTCTCAATATCTTCACTAGCAAGGCCATCACCTGCAAACATCCCGCCGACGATGCCGAGCCTATCGGCGTGGCTAGGCTCCCAATAGAACTTCTGCATTCTGCCATCGCGAATCAAGGGCGCGTAAAGCGTGGCAAAATCATTGCCGGTCGCAATAATCGGAATGCGCGGCAGGGCTTTTTCGTCATAGCTGCCCGGAAGCTGCACATTGGTTGGGTTATCGGCAATATTCATCAGCGTGTTATTCACCAGCTGCGTATTGACGGTGTATTGCGTCATCCGATCAAAGCGACCGGCGCCAGCGTCGAGATCGTTGATCATCAGCACCGCCATTCGGCCTCGCACCCGCACTAGCTCTGCGGCTTCTCGGTAGCGCAAGCGAATTAATCGAGCCGGGTCGCCGGCATCGGGGCTCTCTAGCTCACCGCCGGAGATGTAAACTACCTCCACGCCCATCTGCTCAAAAACCAGCTCACACTGAAAGGTTTTGCCTTCTCCTTTGCGGCCATGAACACCTAAAATCAACGGCACTTTGACCTGAGGGAGATCTAGATAGTTTTTGGTAATGTGAACTGCTAACTTATTGAGAAAGCTCGGCGAAATGTAATAAGTCATTAACTAAATGTTTGTAAAACCTTTCTATTCGGGGGCTTTGGCTGCTTGGGTGCGGGTTTCGATTTCGGTGAGTGCTTGCACGACTAAGTTTTTGGCTTGGAGTTTCCAGCCGCGTTTTTGAATGAGGATAGCAGCAGCGCCGCCGACTAAAGTGGCGACAAAATCTATCGGCTGCGTAAAGGAAATGCCGAATAGCAAGCCTAAGCCTGCAATTCCCCAAAAGGGTAAAGATACGGCCTGCCGCTGCTCTAGCAAAATTTCATCCACAAAGTTGCGCGGCAAGTCAGTCTCGAGCTCTTGCTTGACCTGCTTTTGCTGCGTGGGTGACACCGAGAGCGCTATCTTTTGTCGCAGCTTTTCGATTTTGCGCGCGTCGGTGCTGTACTCAGCGAGCTGATCTTCAGCCAGCATCACCAGGCGCTCTGTCTGAGACATGTCAACTTTTCCTGATAAAGGATAACTGTAGTTTACAGTACACAAATCATCTGATCCTAAGGGAATCTAGTAAAAGAAAAAGACAGGTGGAATTAAGCTATGACCTGCGGCATCGGCACTACTCATCAGATCAGGCGATCGCTCTTTCAAATGGCTAATAATCTGGCTTGATTCTCTTTGGGTTCTTTTTGATCGGTAATGTTTTCAATGATGCCGACTATCCCTAGAAAGACTGATCGGACAGTCCGCAAGTATTGCTAGTTCTTCTATTGCGACACACTGATCCTACACGCTAACTAAAGGCAGAAAAGCAAAAATCTGGATTGATATCGGCGCTAATATCAGCCTTTTGACGGATATTAAAAGTTCGTTAATTGTCCTTTGAGTGCCCCAAAAGGCCCATGGGCCCTTGGGTTTAGGAGAGGTTTTTTTGATTTAAGCCGGAGCGCTCGTGGGCACTCGGTTTTGGACGCTCGGTTTTGGACACTCGTTTTTGGGCACTCAGTTCTGAACATTCGGTTCTGAAGCTAAAATCAGCACTATGGATCTTTTTGAGCAGCATCAGCAGGCGTTGATTGAAGCCGAAGCGCCGTTGGCGGCTAGGATGAGGCCGCGATCGCTGTCCGAATTCATCGGTCAAAGCGCTATCTTGGGCCCAGGCCGCCTGCTGCGCCGCGCCATTGAAGCCGATCAGCTCTCTTCTGTAATTTTTTATGGCCCGCCTGGCACCGGTAAAACGACCCTTGCCCGCGTGATTGCCAACACCACCCAAGCTCAGTTTGTCGCCATCAATGCCGTATTGGGCGGCGTTAAAGATATTCGAGCCGCAATTGATCTCGCCCAAACTCAGCGCGGTCAGCGCGGTCAGCGCACGATTTTATTTGTCGATGAAGTGCACCGATTCAACAAGTCTCAGCAAGATGCGCTGCTGCCCTGGGTCGAAAATGGCACCGTAATTCTGATCGGCGCGACGACCGAAAATCCTTTTTTTGAAGTGAACAAAGCCTTGGTGAGCCGGTCGCGCCTTTTTCAGCTTAAGCCCTTAGAAGCTGCTGACTTAAGCCAAATTCTTCAGCAGGCTTTAACCGACAAAAAGCGAGGCTATGGCCATAAAAAAGTGCAGATCGATGCGGACGCGCAGGCGCATGTAGTAAACATTGCCAACGGCGATGCTCGAACGCTCTTAAACGCGCTAGAGCTGGCGGTGGAAACGACCCCGGCTGATGAGTCGGGCTGCATTCGCATCACTTTAGCGGTAGCTGAAGACTCAATTCAGCAGCGGGCCGTGCTTTACGACAAAGAAGGTGATGCACATTTCGACATTATTAGCGCCTTTATCAAAAGTGTACGTGGCTCTGATCCAGATGCAGCGCTGTATTGGCTAGCGCGGATGGTGTATGCCGGAGAAGATCCGCGCTATATTTTTCGGCGCTTGGTGATTTTGGCCTCAGAAGACGTGGGCATGGCCGATCCGACTGCGGTGGTGATGGTGACTGGCTGCGCGGCGGCTTTTGATCGGGTGGGAATGCCGGAGGGGCGCTATCCGCTAGCTCAAGCGACGCTGTATTTGGCGACTGCGGCTAAAAGCAACAGCACGATGGCGTTTTTTGATGCGCTCGCGGCAGTGGAGCGCGATCGCGAAGGCGAGGTGCCGAATGCAATGCGCGATGCGACTCGCGATCATAAGGGGTTTGGGCATGGGGCGGGGTATCTGTACCCACATGCCTATCGCGACCACTGGGTGGCGCAGCAGTATTTGCCAGGAAGCTTGCAGGGTCAGGTTTTTTATCAGCCTTCGGATCAGGGCTACGAGGCCAGTATTCAACTACAGGTGGCTCGGCGTAGAGAGGCGCAGCTAGCGGCTTTAGTAGAAGCGGGGAGCGTAGGATCTAGCAGTTGGTCAGCACCGGAAGCGCTGACCTTTGGGCCGATCAATGCCAGTGAGGATAGATGGTTACAGCGAGCCAGCGGAGTGCTAGGTGAGCAGATGGGAGAAGTGCGCGATCGCCTCTTCCAAACCCTTCGCCCCCAGCGCCACCACGTTTTGCTAGATCTCAACGCTCGCAGCGGCCTACTGACTTGGGAGGCAGTGCGCTTGGTGCCAGAAGGCGGCGTCTTTAGCTGTGTTACGACCGACAAAGACTATCAAGCGCTGACAGAACAATCCGCTGTGCTGAGCGAATTATCTCGGCCTACCGTATTTAAAGCCAGCGCCACAAACTGGCTAGCAGCGCTCAAACAACAAACTAAAACAGACTCTTCTATTTTGTTTGATGGGATCATCGGGCGCAATGTGCTAATGGCATTACCTGACAAACTAGCTGCGATTCAACAGATTTTTCAGCTTTTAAGCCCAACGGGGCAGCTCGTGTTAGCCGAATCTATCCCTTCTCGTAGTCAGAGACTCTCGCAACTATTAGAGCCAAATTCAATAGAGTCCGATCTCTTGAAACAGCTTACTGCTGCTGAAAATCAGCTATTTCACGATTCAACAGATGCGATGGTCAATTGGGATGTGCCCGATTTACAGCGAGACTTTGCAAACGTGGGTTTGAATTGCCAAATTCAAACCGTGACTTTTAAAACGCCGTTAGTCATTACCTCAGCGCTGTTAGATCGGTGGTTAGGACAATCAGGAAAGTACCGTCAGCTTTTGACCAGCCAAAACTTAAGCTCAAAAGAAATTGATCTAATCGCTCAGCAGGTCACTCGGCAGTTGGCTAATCAGAGTGTTCTGTGGCATCGAAGCATTGCTTTTATACAGGCAACTGGCGGCTGACTGGCGGCTGACTGGCAATTGACTGGCAATTAACTGGCAATTGACTGGCGGCGCATGAAAGGCTCGCTTTTGAATTCTTCAAAAGCGAGCAACGATGTTTGCGGTTAGTGACTTATCGCTATATTCCGATACGTTTGGTTACATCACTTAAGCGATCTGAAGCGCAAGTCTGAAGGAAAAGTGTAGATCCTTCGCTTTTTGATTTTTGTCTCTATAACTAAGTTAAAAGAAGCATAATGATTTCTGCTTCTTTTCTGCTTGAAAACATATGCGCTTCAAAACCTGCGCGACTTGCTGCAAACCTTCACAGCGCTAACATTACCTCCCCCTCAACTCAACCCAAACTATCTAAATTTTGCTTATGGTTGCTCTAAAAGTTGGTATCAATGGATTTGGCCGGATTGGCCGTCTCGTTTTTCGGGCGGCGATTGACAACCGCCATATCGAGTTCGTCGGCATTAATGACTTGGTTGCGCCTGAGACCTTGGCCTATATGCTCAAGTATGACTCGACTCATGGCACCTTCTGTGGCGATGTCGAAGCCCGTGACAATGGCATTGTGGTCAACGAGCGGTTTATTCCTTGTACGGCTATTCGTAATCCGGCAGATCTGCCTTGGGGTGAATTGGGCGCTGATTATGTCGTAGAATCGACCGGTCACTTTATCACCCATGACACTGCCAAGGCCCATCTGGTCGCGGGCGCTAAGCGAGTCATTCTCTCGGCTCCGACCAAGAGCCCGGACGAGGTGCGCACCTTCTTGGTAGGGGTGAACCATGAGACGTTTAACCCGGCGAGCGATCGCATCGTTTCCAACGCTAGCTGCACCACCAACTGCCTTGCCCCCATCGCCAAAGTCATCAACGACAGCTTTGGCCTCGCAGAAGGGCTCATGACCACTATCCACGCCGCCACCGCGACTCAACCGACTGTTGACAGCCCTCGTGGGAAAGACTTACGCGGTGGCCGAGGCGCAGGCCAAAACCTGATTCCAGCTTCTACCGGCGCGGCTAAAGCGGTCACTCTAGTGCTGCCAGAACTCGCTGGTAAGCTTACGGGCATGGCTGTGCGCGTCCCGACGCCGAATGTTTCGGTAGTCGATTTGACCTTTCGCACCGAGCGCGCCACTAGCTACGACGAAATTTGTACTCAAATGCGCGAGGCTTCTTTGGGCAGCCTGCGGGGCATTTTGGGTTATACCGACGAGCCACTGGTTTCTTCCGACTTTACCGGTGATCCCCATTCCAGCATTTTCGATGCCAAAGCGGGGATGGCGCTCAATGATCGCTTTTTCAAGGTTTTGGCTTGGTACGATAATGAGTGGGGCTATTCTAACCGAGTGATGGATTTGATGCTGTATATGGCTCAATCGGAAGGAATTCTGGCTGATTCGGCTGTGCCCGCGATGGCGTTAGCTTAAGTTGTTCTAGTCGCTTAGCGAGATCTTTCTGGGCTGCTTCCAACCGCTTTCTACAAAAGCCGATAGTACCCGATTTAAGATAAGGGCACTATCGGCTTTTTGAGTATTTAAAGCCGGATGGTCAGGCTTCGATCAAGCCATGTCTGACTTGTTGATGATCCATTAATTCGATCCATTAACTCTATTGATTAGCGGGTTTTGATCTATTCATCCAGTACTGTGGTGATGAAGCTGCTAGAGATAGGGTTTTTATGCCGCTTGATTTGTCTCGTTTTTATCGTGCTGCCAATCCTAGCCGCCCGCTGGAGGTGACTAAGCTAGAAGATCGGCGCTATTACATTAATTTTGCCTCGGTCAGGGGCGGTGATATTGTCAGTGAACTGGGGCGAACGATTGCTAGGCTGTCACCGGATGAACCGACGACTCAGCTCTTTACAGGCCATATTGGCTGTGGTAAATCGACTGAACTGTTTCGCTTGAAAGCCGGGTTAGAGCAACAGAACTTTCATGTGGTGTATTTTGAGTCGGATCGGGACTTGGAAATGGCCGATGTGGATGTGAGCGATATTTTGCTGATGATTGCTCATCAGGTGGCGGAAAGCATGGAATCGCTGGGGATTCGGCTGCGACCTACCTATTTAGAGAAGCTGTTTCAGGGGCTGCTAGAGATACTGCGATCGCCTTTAGAAATCAAAGACGTCAGTTTTTCGGTGGGGATTGCGGCAATTACCGCCCGGGCCAAAGAAAGTCCGGAAATGCGCAGTCAGCTTCGGCAGTATTTGGAGCCGCGCACGAAGAGTATTATTGACGCCATTAATCAAGAGATTTTGGCTGAGGCAATCGCTCAGCTTAAGGCCAAAGGTAAACGCGGGCTGGTGGTGATTGCCGATAATTTGGATCGAATTGATGCGGTGCGCCGGGCTGACGGGCGATCGCAGCCAGAGTATTTGTTTGTAGATCGCGGTGAGCAGCTAAGGCGGCTAGACTGTCATCTGGTCTATACAATTCCGCTATCGCTGATTTTTTCAGATGATCTACCGCGAATGTCGAATCGGTTTGGGACTGCGCCTAAGGTGCTGGCAATGGTGCCGGTGAGTACGCGCACGGGTGAATTTTCACCGAGGGGGCGATCGCTCTTGCAAAAAATGGTGATGGCGCGGGCGTTTCCAACTTTAAAAGAGAGCGATCGCTGGCAGCAAATCGACGAAGTATTTGACTCGGCAGATACGCTCATGCGCCTAGTTGCGATCAGCGGCGGCCATATGCGAAACCTAATGCGGCTGCTATACGGCTGCCTGCAAAAAATCGATCCGCCCATCACTCAAGACATTTTAGAATCCGTGATTCGAGATGAGCGCGATGCGCTGCTAGGCCTGATTAGTGTCTCTGAATGGCAGCTTCTATTCAATGCCATCAGTGAAAGCGGAGAGCAGGGCAACGAAGCCTACAATCCGCTCCTGCGCAGCTTATTTTTGTACGAATATCGAGATGATGACGGGCGTTGGTTTGGGCTCAATCCGGTACTTGCTGAAACCAAACGCTATCGGCTTTGGCAGGCTAGCCGCTTTCAAGAGCCTCAATCTGAGGCAAACTAACGTTTAGCTGGAGCGGTAGAATACGAGCAAATGGCTGTCAAACTGTGCCGGTAATGAACGAATCGCCCTCATCTCATTTAGATTATTTAGATTATTTAGAGATTGTTACTTACAACAAAAATGCACTTAACAATCTGCGGCGGGCCGTCGTTTTGGGTCAGGGCCAATTTTCGTTGATTTTGGCGCGCGTAAACTACCGGCAGTTGCGCCAAATCCTGATAGATGAACTCACGCAGCATCTGCGAACAAGTATCGTTGCGCTGCCGCCGACTGCCATCCGCCTACGAGACATGTTGATCCCGTCCGCTCGTACGCCTCAACCGATTGTACCTATCCAAGCGCTAATGGTAACCGGCTTAGAAGATGTTTTAGCGCTAGAGCCCTTACTCAAATCTGCTAATTTAGGCCGAGACGAATTCCCCAAAGCCTTTCAACATCCGGTCGTGCTGTGGGTCAATGACACCATCCTTCAGCAGCTTAACCGCTACGCGCCTGATCTCAAAAGCTTTGCCGCTACCCCGATTCGCTTTGAATATCCCATTCAGGCTTTGATTGCTACGCTCACCGCTCAAGCCAATAACACTTTTTACCAGCTATTAAAAACCGATCAAGGCTCCGAAAACTCTCTTCATGCCGATTTCACTTCCGGCGATTCACTGCTGCCGCAAGAGCTTACGTTTGCGCTAGATCAACTCGATCTAGCGCTAGAAAGCCAAGATTTAACAGTTGACAAAGCCCTGATTGCCGATCTGCTTTTTTTGCAGGCCCGCAATTTACAGCAGCAAGGTGAATGGGTGCGATCGCGCAGCTACTACGAAAACAGCCTTAACTACTGGCAGAGCCTCCCGCCAGATCTCCCGCCAGATCTCCCGCTAGCATCCTCACCCCTTACTGCCCAAGACAAACAAGCCATTCTCTTGCTTCATCTCGGCCTTTGGTGGCGTAACTACAACCGCCAGCCTCAAAACCAAAGCCAAAACCAAAGCCAAAACCAGAGCCAAAACCAGAGCCAGAGCCAAAACGAGTCTCAAAACGAGCGTCAAAATTACGAAAAAGCGCGGCAATATTTTGAATCCTGTCTGGCGATTTTCTGGCAGCAAAATCGTCCTGATCGGGTTGGGCAATTTATCTTAGCCCTTGCAGAAGTGTTACAAAAGCTAGGAGATTGGTCTGATCTGGCCGCTTGTGCCCAAACTGGCATCACCCTTCACCAACAAGATCCAATCAGACTAGCCCGCGACTATGGCTACCTTGCAGAAGTGGGGCTTGCCCGTGCCCCCGCCAAGCCTTGGGAAGATGATGTGAGCGATGATCTGAATGAAGCTCAACGCTTTGCAGAGCAAGCATTAGCACTTCACGAAAACCAGCCAAATACGCCTGAACTACGCCATGCCCAGGGTCGCTATCGCTACCTATTAGCGGTAGCCCAGCAGCTTCAAGGGCAGCTAGAGCAGGCTCTCGCTCAGCTCGAAATAGCTAAGTTGGAGACTAATCCCCGCTACGATCTCACACTTTATCGCAGTATTTTAGACCGGCTTTGGCATCTGTATTTTCAGCACAAGCGCTATGCTCAAGCATTTGAAATTAAGCTTGCTCTGCGCCGAGTTGAAAATATTTTTGGCCTTAGAGCTTTTATTGGAGCCAGTCCGATTCAGCCACCGCCGATTCAGCCACCGCCGATTCAGCCGATTAGCTCAGCTCTAACAACAGTTGATTCCGCCGCTTTTTTCACTGTTCAATCGTCGCTTTATTTACCCTCAGCAGAACAACGCTTAGCGGCTGAAATTAAAGCTTCTGGTCGGTTGCAAGACATTGAAGCGCTGATTGGCCGACTTTCACAGCCGCGCTACCCGATTGTGGTCATTCACGGTCAATCGGGCGTAGGTAAAAGCTCTATGCTCAGAGCCGGGTTAGTGCCACGACTGCGGAGCCTAACGAGCGAGGGCAGAGGAACGCTGCCCGTGTTGATTAGTAGCTATGGCGATTGGATTGCTCAAGTTGGCGGCGCGATCGCTCAAAACAATGGCCTAAGCAATGGCCTAAGCAATAGTCTAAATAATACTTTAAGTGATACTTTACCTCAACACAACAACCCTGGTTAATCGACTAAAGCTTACTACGCAAGAACAGTATCAGCAAATTGTGCTGATTTTCGATCAGTTTGAAGATTTTTTTTACGAGCATTCTGAAATTGAAGATCGGCGCGATCTGTATGCTTTTTTGCGTGATTGCTTAGATTTACCCTACGTAAAAGTTGTGCTTTCGCTACGAGAAGACTTTTTGCACTATCTTTTGGAATGGGATCGCAACGCTGATTTGAGCACTATCGACAACGATATTTTGAGCAAAGAGATTCGCTATTACTTGGGTAATCTTACGCCCAAGGCCGCTGAAAACCTGATTCGCTATCTGACTCAATCAGCCGCTTCTGAGCTAGAGGAAGGACTGATTACGGCGCTTGTAGATGACTTGGTAACTCAAGCCGGAGACGTTCGCCCGATTGAGTTGCAGCTAGTGGGCGCGCAGCTACAGCGAGAAAGTATTACAACGCTTGCGGCCTATCAGGATCTGGGGCGATCGCCTAAAAATCAGCTACTCAAAAACTTCGTCAGTAGCGTCGTTCATGACTGCGGCCCAGAAAATAGCGGCATCGCTCAAGCGGTGCTGTATTTGCTCAGCGAAGGCAATAACCGCCCGCTCAAAAGCTATCTAGAGCTAGAAGAGGCTCTAGTACTCGCGAATATGACGGCAGAGATTCAACAAGTTACAGATCAAATGTCGGCAAAGCAGCCTGCGGCAACTTTTAATCTGTTTCAAAACAGCGATCAAGACGACAATCGGAATAGCCGTAAAAATAGCGGTGAGAGTAGCGACGAAAGTAGCGACGAAAGCAGTCCTCTAACCGCGCTGAGGCAACTGCCGCTGGTGCTGCATATCTTAATGGGTTCCGGGTTAATTTTTGAGGTGCCAGAAGTATCGGGCGTGCGCTATCAGCTAGCGCATGAGTATATTGCTAGCCTCGTGCAACAGCAGCCCAATGACTTTATCGAAGCGCTCAAAACCGAGCGCCAGCGCCTTCAGATCACTGAAGAACAGCTCAAACAAGCCTTAGCGGCGCAGTCAGATTCGGCTGTGCAAACCACGCTGGCTCGTCAGCAAACCAAAATTGCCGAAATTAAAGCCCTGATTTCATCGGCTCAATCGCTGCGGCTAGCGGGACATGGCTTAGAGGCGCTAGCTAAAGCGATGCAAGCGGCTAACCAAATGATCGATAGCGAGGATCCTTTGCTGAAGATGCAAACAGCGCTGTGCCTGGACGCTTCGCTCAGAGAGATTCGAGAAAAAAATGAGCTAGACGGCCATCGTGACTGGGTACTAGCACTTGATTGTTCACCGGCTGGTGTGGTTTCTGATTTAGCGCCTAGTGCAGTTACAACAGGTCTCATTGCCTCAGGCAGTGAAGATGGCACCATCAAACTGTGGGATTGCCGGGGCAGGCTCATCCAAACGCTCAGCGGACATCAGGCGGGCATTGTCGACGTCCGCTTTAGCCCCGATGGCGCATATTTGGCTAGTGCTAGCCTCGATCATACGGTGCGCTTGTGGCGAACCAATGGAGAATTTATACGCGTCATCGAGCATCCGGCAGCGAGCGTTACGAGTGTTAGCTTTAGCCCCACGAAACCGCCTGCTGAACCCATATTGGCAGCCAGCTACAGCGATTCTCATGTGCGTTTGTGGCACCTAGATGGCACTCTGATGGGCACTTTGCAGGGCCATGAGGATTGGGCTCGAACAGTGGCTTTTAGCCCCGATGGACAGATTTTGGCAACGGGTGGCGAAGATCAAACTGTGCGGCTTTGGACGCTAGCGGGAGAAATGTTGCAGGTGCTGCGCGGGTATCGGGGATGGGTGCGCAGCGTCGCCTTTAGCCCGGACGGCAAAACGGTGATTGGGGCAGGAGATGCGAGCAATTTGCGGCTGTGGAGTATTGATGGCCGTAAGCTAAAAACGTTTTATGGTCATGAAGATTGGGTACGCAGTGTCGCTTTTAGCCCGGATGGTCAGCGGATTGCGTCAGCGAGTGATGATCAGACGGTGCGCATTTGGCGATTGGACGGCACGGTAGAGAAAATTTTTAATCAGCGCAGCAGCGTTCACAGCTTAGCTTGGAGCGCCGATGGCGCGTCTGTGGTAGCGGGAGGAGATGATGATCAAGTGCACATTTGGCAGCTGTCGGGGCCGCCGGAGGCTATCGGCTATGGGCATGTAGGGATTGTGTGGGGATCGCGCTGGCGGCCCGGCAATCAGGTAATGGACAATCAGGTAATGGGCAATCAGGATAAAATTCTCTCAGACAAAATTCTCTCAGCAGGCGGAGATGACACGATTAAACTTTGGCGTGACAATGGCGATCTGTTGAAGTCTATCGAGGGGCATCGGCGGAGTGTGCATAGCGCGGTGTGGAGCCCAGCAGGAGATATGTTTGCGTCGGCCAGTGCGGATCATTCGGTGCAACTTTGGACCGGCGAAGGCGATCTAATCGCGGTGCTATTGGGCCATGAAAGTTCGGTTTGGCAGATTGCTTATAGCCCAGATGGCCGGTGGCTGGCTTCGGTGAGTAGCGATCGCACCCTTCGCCTGTGGTCAACTCAAGGGACAGCCCCAGGTGATCTGATCAAAACCTGGACGGGCCATACCGATACGATTTGGCATGTCAGCGTTAGCCCCGATGGTCAGTATTTAGCGACCGCCAGTGAAGATGGGACCCTGCGCCTGTGGCATCGGGACCAAGGGTTGCTGCAAACGCTACGTGATCATGAAGGCGGCGTTTGGTGCGTGTGCTTTAGCGATGATGGGCGCTGGCTAGCTTCCGGTGGGGCAGATGGTGTGATTCGCTTGTGGTCGATTAGGCAGCCGTTAAGCCAAGTATTAAATCCGCCAGATCAGCTAGATCAACATCTGCTGATAGAGTCTAATCCTCGGCTGTTGCGCGGTCATCGCGATTGGATTAGAAGCTTGAGCTTTGATCCGCGCGGGATGTTTTTGGCCTCTGGCAGTGATGACGGGACAGTGCGGCTATGGTCACTGCCAGCGGTAGCAGGGGAAGCCAGCAGGCAGCTGCTACCGCCGCTAACGGGGCATGAGGGGGTAGTGTGGGATGTGGACTTTGATAGGACTGGAGAGCGGATTGTTTCGGCCAGTGGCGATGGGACGCTGCGAATATGGGATTTGCGGCTAGCAGCGCTGATGCAGAAGGGCTGCGATTGGCTAGGAGACTGGCTGTTGACTAAACCAGCGCTGGCAAAGCAGATCTGTCAGGAGGTTGGCGAAGATATCCTTTAAGTGTGCTTAATGAGTTGTTTTGTGAACTGTTTTGTGAACTGTTTTGTGAGCGTTTAGTGACTATTTACTTAGCTATCATCTAGCTATCACCTAGCTATCACCTAAAGGCATTTGAACGGTAAATGTTGTCCCTTGATCGATGCCGGGGCTCGTCACTTGAATTGTGCCGCCGTGGCCGGTGACGAGCTGTTGCACAATGGCTAAGCCCAGCCCTAGTCCGCCAAATTTTCGGGTGATAGAATAGTCTTCTTGGCGAAATCGCTCGAATACGTAGGGTAAAAATTCGGGCTGAATGCCTTTGCCAGTGTCGATTACTTCGATTTGAGCGGCTTTGGTAGGGGTTGGGCTAGCTAGGCTTGAAGCCAATGAGACAACGGTCAGTGAAACCGTGACTTGGCCCCCTTCTGGGGTGAATTTGACGGCATTCGACAGCAGATTCCAGACAATTTGCTGAAGTCTAGCAGCATCGCCCGTGACGGTGATGGGTTCGGTGGGTAGCTCGGTTTTGAGGGCGATCGCTTTAGTTTCGGCAGCTAGCTGCACCGTTTCAATCGCGGCCATAAGGGTAGATGCCAGTAAGACAGGCGCTTTTTGGAGGCTCAGTTTGCCGCGCAAAATGCGAGAGACATCTAGCAGATCATCAATAAGCTGTACCTGTAGCTTGGCATTGCGTTCGATGACGCCGAGCGCATGGCTGGTTTTTTCGGGGGTGAGGGTGCCTTTACGCAAAATTTGTGACCAGCCGATAATGGGATTGAGCGGCGATCGCAGTTCATGCGAAACCACCGCCAAAAAATCGTCTTTAATGCGATTCGCCTTTTCTGCCTGCTGCCGAGCGGTTTGCGCCTGCATCAGCAAATCGGCCTGCTGAGCTTGGTCGTGCTGACGCTGCAATTCGGTAGAGATCCGAATGCTAAAAATGGTCAGCAGTGATTCTGTTAGATGAGGATTGCTCAGCGGCTTGGTATCCATCACCGCTAACACGCCTAGCGGCTCATGGCGATGGTCAAAAATCGGAATGGCGGCGTAGCTTTCAATATTGAGTTCGGCAATCACCGGTACTTTGGGAAAGCGCTTGGTCAGTTCGCGGTCGTGCCAGTAGAGCGATCGCCGCGCTAAAATCTCTTCGCAGGGCGTGTGCAGCAGCTCATATTCAAAATCATCAACAATGGTTCCCTGATGGCAGACGGCAATAGTTTTCATTATGCATCTCGGCTCGGTCTGAGCAATTAACGAGATGTAGGCATAGTCAACGCCTAACGCCTCCGTAAACTGCTGTACTAGTGACTTAAAAAAAGTGTCGCCAAGGGTCGCGGCAACACCGTACGAGACGGCTGTAAGGGCGCTATTGGTGATCGCGACTTGGCGGGCCGCCAAGCGTAAATCCAACAGGTACATGACCTGACGACCCAGCGCCTGGAGATTATCAAGCTGATCGGCGCTAAGCGGTCGGGTTTCAAAATCGACCACGCAGATAGTGCCAATGGCATGGCCCTGGTGGGTGATCAGCGGCACGCCAGCATAAAAGCGGAGCCCCATGTCATCAATTGACGGATGGCTGTGAAACTTGGGGTCATTGAGTGCGTCGGTGACGACTAATGGCCGAGCTTGCTCAACGACAAACGGACAAAAGCCTGCTTCTAAAGGAGCGGTCGTCATCTGTGCGCCAAAAACTGATTTGAAGCACTGGCGATCGCTATCGACAAAAGTGATTACAGCGACTGGTGCTTGGCACAAGCTCGCGGCTAGCTGCGTGAGATCATCAAAAGACTGCTCAGACGGCGTATCGAGAATATCGTATTGATGCAAAGCCAAAAGGCGCTCAGGCTGCTGACTCGATGCCAGCATAGATTCTATCGGTGAGAGCGATTCTTTGGGCATTGGCTGGTATCTATGCGGCGCTTTTTTGGGATTTTGAGTGGCACCAACGTCCATTTTAAGCGTTTAAGCGGATGCTGCCGCTGATCTAGACGGCGGGTTAGAAACTTTATTGAGCTGCTCCGCAATCAGGGAGATCAGGCTGCTCGGATCAATCGGCTTAGTGGCATGGCAGTGAAAGCCAGCGGCTAATGCCTGTTGCTGATCAAGTTCTCCCGCATAGGCGGTGAGGGCGATCGCCACAATTTGACTCCCTTGCGCAACCGACAATTGCCGAATCTTTCGCATCAGGCTATATCCGTCCATGTCGGGCATGCCAATATCGCTAATAATGACATGAGGTAGATCACCAGAAATCTCTTGCAGAAACGCCAGCACATCCACCCCCGATGTAAAAGCACTCACCCGCGCCCCGGCCTGCTCTAGCGCAAAAACCGTAATTTCTTGCGAGTCAGCGTCATCATCAACCGTCAAAACATGCAGGCCATTTAGATGAGTCTCTGCGTTAGCCAAAGAGTCCGCTTCCTTCACTGCAGCGCCGACTGCCAGTGGAATAGAAACCCTAAACGTGGCCCCCTGGTTTTCACCGGGGCTTTCGACTTGAACCGTACCACCATGCAGATCAACAATTTGGCGGGTAATGGCAAGGCCCAAGCCTAAGCCGCCAAATTGACGCGTGGTGGAATAGTCTTCCTGGCGAAAATGCTCGAAGACGTAGGGTAAAAATTCAGCGCTGATGCCTTTGCCAGTGTCCGTAACCTTGATTTGAGCCTGGCTGCCATTGATTGCGGTGGTGATCCGCACCTCACCGTTTTCGGGCGTAAACTTGACTGCATTAGAGAGCAAATTCCAAATCACCTGCTGCAATCTGCCAGCGTCGCCCCTAACGGTGCAGGCTTGTGAGACGAGGGTGACTTGAATCGATTTGGCTTCAGCGGCTAGGCGGACGGTTTCAACGGCAGCAGCAATCACTGCCTCTAGATCAACAGATTTTTTTTCCAGGCTGAGCTTGCCGCGCAAAATCCGAGAGATATCGAGCAAATCGCCAATTAGCTGCACCTGAAGCTGAGCGTTGCGTTCGATGGTTTCTAGGGCGTAGGCTGTTTTTTCGGGGGTGAGGGTGCCTCGCTTTAAAAGCTGTGACCAGCCGAGAATGGGGTTTAAAGGCGATCGCAATTCATGCGAAACTACTGCCAAAAATTCGTCTTTAATCCGGTTGGCGCGTTCGGCGGCTTCACGGGCCGCTTGTTCTTGATTTAAGAGCTGTTCTCGCTCAGATTCTCGCAGCTTTTGTTCGCTGACATCGCGGCCCACACAGTAAAATTGTGTGTTCTGTTGGGTCGCAATCACGTTCCACGAAATCCAGCGATAGCTACCGTCTTTGTGACGATATCGATTTTCATATTCGATCAAAGAATGTCCTTGAGAGAGCTGTTGAGCAACCTCAAGGGCAGATTCAATATCATCTGGATGAACAAAGTCAAGGTAGGGTTGAGCGGTGATTTCGGCGGGGGTGAAGCCGAGAATTTTTTCCCAAGCGCGGCTAGCGTAGGTAAAGTAGCCTTCAGCATTGGCGATGCTAAAAATGTCGGGCGATAGGTTAAAGAAGCGATCGCGATCTTCGGTCACCTGCTTCAGTGAAGTCAAATCTAAAAAGATGCCAATCGATTCTTCGGCCTGGTCATACGGCTCTTCTAGCATGGCGGCTGCCATCAAAGTCGGAATTCGCCGCCCGTCTGCATGTTGCAGCACTTTTTCGTAAGGGGCACAGATGCCTTCTGTTTTTAGCTGCTCTAGCACTCGTGGATTAGGCGCTGTATTGTCAGGAGGGGTAATTTGTTGCCAAGTCAGGCCGTCAGAGATAATTTGAGCGTTGCCATAGCCTAGTAGCTGAGCAAAGTAATCATTCACATAGTGCAATTGGCCACGAATGTTGCCAAAGACAACACCAAACATATTTGATTCCACCACGCGGCGAAACTGCCACTCGCTCTCTTTAATGGCTTCTTCCGTTTGCTTTCGCTCAGTAATATCAATGGTAATGCCAATCACCCGCTGGGGCCTGCCGGCATCATCACAAGCTAAATAAGCCCGCGAAACGATCCAATGCGTGCTGCCGTCGTCCCACTTAGTTCGATATTCAACATCGTATTGGGTACGGTCAGGGCAGGCATCTTGCCCGCCACAGACTTCTTGAAGTGTTTCTTCTAGATGGGCTTCTACCCAAGCTCTGTCGTCGGGATGGATGCGCGACATCAGTAGGCTGTAGGTAAAGTCGGTTTCTACCGGCAGACCGTAGTTGATTTTACACTGATCAGAAGCAGAGAAGGCCAGGGTATTAGCTTCTAGCTGCCAGGTGCCAATTCTGCCACTTTTGAGGGCGAGATCGAGCTGCTGCTGCTTTTCGCGCAGGGCCAAGTCATTGCTAACTAAGGCAGTCATGCGATCGCGCTCAGCGGCGTAGATTTTGGCATTGATAATCGCTTTTTCGACATGGGTTGTCACCAGATCGAAAAAGCCCTGATAGTCTTCCTCAAAAGGTTGTGTAGGGCTCACGGCCATGACCAATAGGCCAATGACTTGCTCAGCATCGGGCTGAACTAGAGGTCTAATCACCGCTGTAGAGAGCGGCTGTTGGGCCATTCCGGTGGGCAAGTCCTCGAACCGTTCGGCCAAATTGGTAACGACTATCTTTTCTGCGCGGTGATACGCCTGATTAAACGGCCAAGCGGTTTCGTCGTTTTGAGTGAGGTCGATAATTAACGGACTAGCGGCAGTATCGGGCTCAATGCCTGTGAAGCTGGTGAGTCGCGCTAGCTGATTGCCGTCAACCAGGTAAAGCAGCGCAAACGGAATATCTTGAGGGTTGCTAGCGAGCGTTTCTATGGCCATTCTGGCAGCTTCCGGCAGCGCTTCGATGGGCGAAAGAATGCCATCGAGCGATCGCAATGTGCGCAAGCGGCGATCGCCCACGACCTGCTGAGTTGTGTCACTGCACGAGCAAAAAATACCGCTAATGTGCCCTGCATCGTCGCGCACTGGGCTATAGCAAAAGCTGTAATAAGATTCAACTAGGGCGCTTTCACGCTGCACAAATCGCTGCAAATTGTTCGTGCCAGCGGCAGTGCCAGTCGTCATTACCTGCTGTGCCATGGGGCCAAGCGTGTCCCAGGCATCCGCCCACACGTCTGCACCGGCTTTGCCCAAAGCAGACGGATGCTGACTGCCCAAAATAGAGCGGCAGCTATCGTTATACAGCATCGTTAGAGACTGCCCCCACATCACAAACATCGGATGGCTAGAGCCCAAAATCACGCTGACCATAATTCGTAGGCTTTGAGGCCAAGCCTCTACTGAGCCCAAGGGTGATCCCAATGGGGAGGTGCGCCAGTCGTGGGCGCGAATGCGATCGCCCATTTCACCGCCACCGACAAAAGCTGACGGTGCACCGCTGACGGAGGTAGAGGTTCTAGGCGTTACATCGTTCACTATCAAATTATCCTAGACCTTTGGAGCGATTGGTTAGAGCAATGGGTAGGAGCAAGTGGGCAAGGCTTTCTAAAAGCGGTATTTGTTTAAAGTTTAATCTGGTTTAATTTGAGAGCCAATGAGTCTTGAACCTATGGGTCTTAATATTATGAACTGTTAAGCCGCTGATCAAAAATATTATCTAATATTTTTTGCTGCTTGTGCAGTCGTGTCTGGGCCTTTAACTAATTCACAGATGATGCTTAAGAGCCGGTCAGGATCGACGGGTTTGGAAACATGGCGCTGAAACCCGGACGAAAAAGCCCGCTTAGCGTCAATTTCACCCGCATAAGCGGTGAGCGCAATCGCTTTAAGTGAGCGGCCTTGGTTGGAAGGCAAAGCCCGCACCCGCTGCATCAGCGTATAGCCGTCCATTTCGGGCATACCAATATCACTGATCAGTAGATCTAGCGGCTGCTGAGCGATCACTTCAAGCGCTTCGGCTCCTGATCTAACGGTGATCACCTTTGCCTCGGCTTGGCTCAGCGCAAAAGCTGTAATCTCTTGTGAATCAGCTTCGTCATCTACTACCAAAATTTGCAGCCCCTTCAAATTTTTAGGTTCTGGCGCTGATGCCCTTGCCGGTAAATCCATCAGGCTTTGATCGACGAGCGGAATTTTGACGGTAAAGGTAGCCCCTTGATCTTGGCCCTTGCTCTCAACAGCAATGCTGCCACCGTGCAGTTCCACAATTTGTCTTGAAATCGCTAGTCCTAAACCGAGTCCACCAAACTGACGGGTGGTAGAATAATCTTCTTGGCGAAAATGTTCAAACACGTAGGGCAAAAAATCGGCAGTAATCCCTTTGCCCGTATCGGCCACTGTAATTACCGCACAGCGATCTTCAGCCTTGAGAGAAACAACAACTTTTCCAAACTCCGGGGTAAACTTAATAGCATTAGACAACAAATTCCATATCACCTGTTGTAGTCTGCCCTCGTCGCCATTGACCGCGCAGGGTGACAGCGCAGTGGTGACTTTAATAGATTTGGCTTCCGCCGCTAGCCGAACAGTTTCTAAACCCGCAGTGACGACATTACTCAGATCAATCGGATTTTCAGCTAGGTTCATTTTGCCGCGCAGCACCCGTGAAATATCCAGCAGATCGTCAATTAACTGTACCTGAGAGTGGGCATTGCGCTCTATGCTTTCGAGTGCCTGAGCCGTTTTTTCGGGGCTCAGCGATCCGCGCTTAAGCAGTTGCGACCAGCCCAAAATCGGATTCATCGGCGTGCGCAATTCGTGAGAAACCACGGCTAAAAACTCGTCTTTAATGCGGTTGGCACGTTCGGCAGCCTCGCGCGCATGATGTTCTCTTTGCAGAAGCTGTTCTTTTTCGAGTTCGTCTTTTTTGCGATCGCTGACATTGCTAATCATCGCCACAAAGCCATCCACCTTGCCATCAGGATTTACCCTAGGTACATAAGTCGCACTCAAAAATCGTAAATCGCCCGCATGTGAAAAAAACTCACTTTCGTAAGTCACCGTTTCGCCTGCTAGCACCCGTTGGATATAGGGAAGAACCTCCTGATAAGCAGTCTCACCCATCATTTCCAACATGGATTTTCCGTACATTTCTGAAGCTGAGCAGCCCAGCCATTCTTCGTAAGCTCGGTTGTTAAAGCGATAGCGCAAATCGGCATCCACAAAAGAAATCAGTACCGGTAGGGCATCGGTCACGAGCTGAAGCTCAATTTCTCTTTGCTGTAAGGCGGCTTCGATTCTTTTGCGATCGCTCATATCCAAAATAAACACCACCGATTCCTCCCGCTCCTTGCCCGTCAGGGTGTAGCCCAACAGTACCGGAACCCGACTGCCGTCTTTGCGACATATACTCCTTTTCGTAAGGTGTACAGGAGCCCCTTCGCTTCGCCTCGGCAATTCCCGCCTCATCCGCCGGGAAATACTCAGGTGGGGTAATATCTGTCCAGCGCAGCTTGCCTGATCGCAAATCCTCTCGGCTGTAGCCTACAATTCTCAAAAACTCATCATTCGCCTCATTCACCGCACCGCTAACATCACCAACCAAAATACCCACCACATTTGATTCCGCAAAGACTCTAAAGCGCTCTTCACTAATTTTGAGCGCCTTTGCGGTGGATCGATTGTTAGCATTCGCTAGGGCACTGCCAACATGGCCTGTGAGTAAATCCAAAAATGACTCATACTCTTCATCCATCTGCCGCGCCGGATTCAGGCCCACAATCAGCAGCCCGGCTAGTCCCGTCAGGTTCAAAGCCCGCACCGGCATCACTCGCGCATTCGTCACCGGTAGATCAAACACGCCTTGGGGCACTTTCCCAAATCGCTTAGGCAAATCTGTGAGCGCGATGGCAGTTCGAGAATGCAGCACCGTCTCGAACTGCCAAGGATCCTGCTGGGTAAAATCCATCCGCTCCGGCAACCAAATCTCTTCAGCCGCCGCTGGCGTTCGCCCACACAGCACCGCCTGGGTCTTGGCAGAGTTCAGCCGATACAGCGCCGCAAACGGAATATCAGCCGGATTTTCTGACAGAATTTTGATAATTCCCTCATACATCTCTTCTGTTGGTTGGCTTTCGTCAGCAGCGGATGTCGCCAAAGCGCCTGCCTGTTCGGCTAGCTGGGTAGAGGTGATCAGTCTACGCTCACTCAAAACCTGCCTAGTGGTTTCATTGATAACGGTAAAAACACCGCTTACTTCTCCTAATTCATCTAAAAGCGGACTGTAAGAATAGGTGTAATAAGACTCTTCTAAATAGCCCGCCCGCCGCACCGGAATCAACAGATTCTCTTCTTGATCGGCTTGCTTAGTTGCAAATATTCGCTTAAGCTGAGGCCCGATAATGTGCCAGCTTTCTGCAAATACAGACTGCGCAGGTTGGCCGAGGGCTTGGGGGTGGCGATCGCTCCCCAAAATAGGCCGAAAAGCGTCATTGTAAAGCAGCCGAAAATCTGCCCCCCACCACACCACCATTGGAAAGCAAGAATTCAGACAAATGCTAACAGCCGTCTTTAAGCTGCTAGGCCAGTCAGTAATCGTCCCTAGCAGAGGAGAAGTGCTTGATCCTGTCCCGGCCTGATCTGGCCTTCCAAAAGTGGCCCGCATCAGCGCCCCCATCTCACCACCACCCGCAAAAATTCCGCTATCTAAGGGCATCTTAGGCGTCATTTCAGGCATTCTTTCGCCCATAGTGTGCTTTGCCAATCAAGTTGCCAATCAGGTCGAAAATCAGTTTATTTAAAGCCTATAGTCCACAAGACAGAGTACTCATCTATCTTTTGAATGATTTAAGCGTGATCTTTACTCCGCTTAACGGGTACTTGACCGATGATGACATCATCTACCACCCGATTGCGCACCGCCCGATTTTTCAAAAAGCTTAGCCGACTGCCCATACTGAGCGCCGAGAGTACACTTCCAGCACTCATAAAGCTTAAAATGCTGCCCGCGCTGCCCACACTCAAAATACTGCCCGCACTACAGATACTCAAAATGCTGCCCGCACTGCCAATGCTCAAAACGCTACCCGCACTGCCAATACTCAAAATGCTGCCATAGCTAGCTAAACTCAGTATTCCTTCAGTCGGCAACCCAGCAGTCGGCAACCCAGCAGTTGGCAACCCAGCAGTTGGCAACCCAGCAAAAGAGGGCAGCGCAATTTTACCTACCAAATTTTTCATATCCGCCCGCTTTTGTCATTCTGCCATCTGTCTTGTTCTTTATTGATTTGCCTAAGCGCTTCGCCGCCTCTAAAAGTCAGCAAATCTAAAAGTCAGCAAATTAGCACCCGTTCATTCAATACCAGTTCATCAACTAATCTAGCAGCACATAATCATCTAGTAGCACACCTGACAAGCTTGAAATCTGCCACCTTTAGCGATAGCTTGATCATATGCCTACTATATTTACATTTACGCACATTTACGCATCGGCCTCCATCGCCTGTATTTTTATAGTCATGAACTCAACAACCCTATCTGAGAAAGCGTAATCATGACGATAGATCCCTCCTATGACTGGCAGCGACTGCAAAATGGCTCAGATATTCGTGGGGTAGCTCTATCAGGCGTTGCGGGTGAGGCGGTGAATTTAACGCCTGAAATCGCTTACCGATTGGGTCAAGGGTTTGTTAGTTGGCTAGCGCCTACGCTGAATAAAGCAACAGATGAATTAGTCGTTTCGATTGGCCTAGATAGTCGGCTTTCGGGGCCCGCGCTGATGGCGGGTCTCGCTGACGGCATGATGTCTTTGGGTACAAAGGTGTTTGACTTTGCCATCGCCTCTACTCCCGCCATGTTCATGAGTACCGTCACCTCCGGCTACGACTGCGATGGAGCTATTATGCTCACGGCTAGCCATCTGCCTTTTAACCGTAACGGCCTCAAATTTTTCACCGCTCAAGGCGGACTAAATAAAGCCGACATTACTGCTATTTTGACCCTAGCTCGTGAGAACAGTTTTAGCACAGCTCAAAATAAAGGAGAACTCATCTCACGAGACTTCATTTCAGTTTATTCACAGGGCTTAGTGCAACAGATTCGCCGGGAAGTCAATCATCCAGATCACTACGAACAACCATTAAAGGGGCTACATATTGTGGTCGATGCCGGAAACGGCGCAGGCGGTTTCTATGCGGGTAAAGTACTAGAACCTTTGGGCGCAGATATCAGCGGTAGCCAGTTTTTAGAACCGGATGGCCATTTTCCAAATCACATTCCCAATCCAGAAAATGCCGAAGCAATGGCGGCAATTTGTCAAGCTGTGCTAGAGAATGAGGCAGATTTCGGAATTATTTTTGATACAGATGTAGATCGATCGGCGGCAGTCGATCCGCAGGGCCATGAGCTGAACCGCAATCGCCTGATTGCTTTGATCTCAGCGGTAGTGCTGCGCGAACATCCAGGTTCTACTATCGTTACCGATTCCATCACCTCCGATGGCCTAGCACAATTTATCAGTCAGTTAGGCGGGGTGCATCATCGGTTTCAGCGCGGCTATAAGAACGTCATTAATGAATCTATCCGCTTAAATGAGGCCGGTCAAGAATCATGGCTAGCAATAGAAACTTCTGGTCACGGAGCGATGAAAGAGAACTATTTTCTCGATGATGGCGCGTATTTGGTTAGTAAGCTACTGGTAGAGCTGGCGCGGGCTAAGCAATCGGGCCAAGTGCTAACAGACTTAATCGCTGATTTGCAAGAACCCAAAGAGAGTGAAGAATACCGGCTAAAGATTTTGGCAGAAGACTTTAAAGTTCATGGGAACAGCGCGATCGCTCAGCTCAAAGCCTTTGCCATTGAACAAGCCGATTGGCAATTAGTTCCTAACAACTATGAGGGCATTCGAGTCGCCTGCACAGATGCCGCTGAAGACGGCTGGTTTTTGCTGCGTCTATCGCTTCACGATCCGGTATTACCGCTTAATATTGAATCTAACGTAGTTGGTGGGGTAGAAAAAATTAAAAGCCGTCTGATTGTGTTTTTTGAAACAGTCAACAAACTAGATACTGCATCTCTTTGATTGTTCCCTTCAACGAATTCGATATCGAGAAGATGAAGGGCGAATGGATAGGATCTCTCACTCCTGCGACATACAAAAGCTGCTTCTTTAGATAGACTACGATTTCTAGATAAATGCCTTATCTTTCGGTTAGGTGAATCTGCTGCTAGCGATCTCAGACCGTTACGTGTAAAAAGCTTCAGATGCGGTTCGCTGGCTTTAAGCTTAAAAAAATATAACAAACCCTCAACTTTAATGAATCCCCTTTCGTCATTAGAAATGCTCGCATGAAAATTGCTGTTGTTGCGCTGTTGCATCATCCCGTTGCTGAGCCTTTTGCCGGAGGAATGGAAGCTCATACCTGGTGGCTGGCCAAAAAGCTTATCGCTAAAGGCCATGAGGTAACGCTGTTCGCCAGCGGCGATTCTGATCCTAACATGGGCTTAGCGCCTTGCATAGAAACCGCTTTGGCTAGCCATCCTCGCGCTCAAACGCTGCCAGAGCGGCAAGCTTGTAACATGTCAGCTTATGCCCACGTAATCAAACAAATTTGCCAGGGTAAGTTTGATGTCGTTCACAACAATGCACTGCATCCGCTAGTGTTGCTCAGCGCAGCCGACTTACCCGTGCCGATGCTGACGGTGCTCCACACGCCGCCTTACCCAGAGCTAGCTGCCGCAGTTCGCTACGCCACTGCCCGTAATCGCCCTGACCATAACTCTCGTAACAACTCAGGCCGAATGGCGATCGCTGCTGTTTCTAAAAGTCTCGCCCTCAAGTGGCAGCCGCTCACCGATGCCCATGTCGTATACAACGGAATCGAAATTGACAACTGGCCTTATACCGCCTCCCATACTGGCCAAATACAGCCCAAGCAAGCCCTTTGGTATGGTCGCATTGTGCCCGAAAAAGCCCCCCATCTCGCGATTCAAGCGGCACTAATGGCCGGATATGCCATTGAAGTAGCAGGCCCCATTGCCGATACGGAGTACTTTGAGAAGCAGGTGAAACCGTTGCTAAAAAGTCCTCACGTTAATTATCAAGGGCATCTCTCACACGATGAAATCAGGTCTTTGCTAACTCAATCTAGTGTTTTTGTGAATACCCCGCTCTGGGAAGAGCCCTATGGCTTTGTATATGCTGAGGCGCTGGCGTCAGGTACGCCGATCGCGACGTTTGACAGTGGGGCGGCGAGCGAAATTTTGACACCTGACTGCGGCGTTGTCGTGCAGGAAAAAACGGTTGAAGCCTTAGCTGAGGCGATCGCGATCGCTGCTCAGCTCTCTCGTCAAAACTGCCGCCAAAGGGCTGAATCTTTTTGCCACATCGATTCGATGATAGACGGTTACGAACAGCTTTATCAGCAGCTCATTTACCGGCAACAACAGCAGAATATTCAGCCTGAGCAAGCCGTCAATGTTTTGGATCAAGGCCCACTGCCGATGCCGGATGCTGCCTAGGCACTGCTTCTAAAACCTGCTTTTAAAACACTGCCTTTAAAAACACTGCTTCTAAAATACAGCTTCTAACGTGACACAGGTGCAGGCAGTGAAAATTGCATTTTATTTGAATCTTCAGGGAATGGGGCACTGCCGACGATTTGAAGCGATCGCGCCTTACTTTCCTACTAACTGTCAGCTAGCCGTAATTGGCATGGATGGCCCACCTGCCGTAGATAAGCTTTCTCGTCCGATAGAGCGCATCAGCGTTCCTGGATTTGGGCCTGCTTCTGATCTCCCTTTCATGCAGCAGCAGACCGCCCCTGACTATCATGGGCTGCTTGTAAATCACGGTCAAAACACTGCCTTTGTTCTGGCAATGGTTTCCTTTTTTAGCCGTTGGCAGCCTGATCTACTGGTAGTTGATGTCGGCTTAGAAGCCTCAATTTTGGCGCGAATGTGCGGTATCCCAACGCTATATGTTAGACAGCATGGCCACCGATGGGACAAAGGGCACCGCTTGGCCTACGAGTGGGCCTGTGCGCTATGGGCTCCTTTTTCAGCAAAAATGGAACAGCTCGATTGTCCTGACTGGATTCAACGCAAAACTTTTTACAGTGGTGGATTCTCTCGTTTTTCCGGGCTATCTTCTAGCCTATCTTCCGGCATGTGTAAAATAGCCAAAAAGATGCCCCAAAAGATGGTTGAAGCGCCTGCTAGCTATGCCAAAACGAAACCTAATATCTTAGTGATGACCGGCTTTGGAGGCACAACCATTACCCCTGAAAAGATTTCTATCGCCGCTGCTGCTACGCCAGATTGGCAATGGCACTATTTAGGTAAGCGCCTGAATATGGTCGGTGTTTGCAGCGAGGGCATTGTTGAAAATGTGTGGCCTTATTTAAGTCATGCTGATTTGGTAATTGCAAATGCTGGTCACAATTCCGTCATGGAAATTGCAGCGGCGAGCGTACCGGCTATTTTCATCCCGGCTGAGCGGCCATTTTCTGAGCAGATTTGCAAGAGCCAGACCTTAAAGCGACTGAATTTAGGCATAGTCGTCGAAAAGTGGCCTACCGACTCACAGTGGCACGACTTAAAGCAGCAGGCTCATAGTCAAGATCTCTCTCAATGGCAGCAGGTGCAAGATGGTGGTGCAGCGCAGCGGGCAGCGAGGTTTATTGCGAAGATTGCTGAGCAGTGTACGAAAACAAATAGATAAAGGCCAATATACAAAGGCGGATAGATTGTTTTTATCCAGAGCTTTGTGAAACTGGCCAACCAACAATCTCAATAGAGTCTCCTTCGACCGTCCATTCCAAGCAGCCTGCTTGGGTAAAGGTGCTTAGCCAACCTGCCATTGGCCATTCTCCCCAGCACTTGTAAAAGGTGCGGGCATTGGCAACAATATCTTCAAAGTGTTGCCAGGGCGGAACCGAACTGCTGTGATATTGATGAAAAGCAACAGCATCGGGCAGCCATCGCAGAGAAATATTTTGCTGACGGGCTTTCCAGGCAAAATCGGTATCTTCTGCGCCGTAGCCCGAGTAGCATTCGCTAAATCCGCCGATCTGCGCAAATACAGATTGCCTAAGCGCAAATGAGAGTGACCAGAACAAGCCATAGTTGGGCTCTATGGCGAGTGGGCTTAGGCTTGAGATGTCTCGGTTAGGATTAGGCTGACTTTGTTTGACTAGGCTAGATGCTGTCCAATCTGCGCTGATGGGAGCTTGCAGATAGCGAACAGAGCCCATGATAATAGAGGTAAGGGCCTGATTACAGCCCTGTTGATAAGCTGCGATCGCGCCTCGATCAGGAATGCAGTCTACATCTAAAAAAATTAAAATCTCTCCTGTGGACTGCTTCGCGGCAAAGTTTCGAGCTTGTGCTAAAGGCAGTGACGCTGAGCTTTGATAGGTGTGATGGTAGCAGGGGAAAGGCCATTTTCCGATTGACTGAGCGGGTTCGTTCATATGAATGACGATGCACTCGTCAGGCCAAAGGCTAGATTGGGCAAGCCCCTTGAGAAGATTAGTGAGATGAGCGGTGCGATCGCGTGTAATTGTTAAAACAGAGATCTTATCCACAAAATACACCGTAAAAAAACATTGTTTCCACCCTACTTCATCTCTATGCAAAGTCTATGCAAAGGCGTTGTTTTTTTAGCCTCTGTCCAAAGACATTAAATCATAGATATCAAAATGCATTTGGTTCTTCTGCGCCATTTTCTGCCGCGTTTTCTGCCGCGTTTTTGGGCCATATCTTTAGGCAGACGTTTGCGCCGGAAAATTTTGATATTTTTGATTGAAATTCATCTTTTTTTATTCATCCATCTTGCAACTTGACTTAACAACTACTCCTGACCTGCGGCAGAAAGCGATCGCCATCCACAACAAGCTCTGCCACGAGTACGGCTGTCCGATTGCCTATTTTCACAGCTTAGATCCGCTGAGCGAGCTAATCTCTTCCTTACTCTCGCACCGCACTAAAAATAAAGACTCTGCTCAGGCATTTAAGCAGCTCAGATCTATCTTTGCTACCTGGGAAGCCGTTCGAGATGCTGACACTAGCGCTGTGCAAGCGGCGATCGCTCCCTGCACATGGCCCGAACAAAAAGCGCCACGCATCCAAGCCATACTCACGCAAATCACTGCGGAAAGAGGCACACTATCAATTGATTTTTTAGCTGATTTATCGGTTGAAGTCGCCCGCATGTGGCTAGAAACGCTGAACGGCGTCGGCCCCAAAACGAGCGCAGCAGTCTTGGCCTTTAGTACTTTGCGCAGGCGCGCTCTGCCGGTAGATAGTCATCACCATCGAGTCGCGGTGCGAACTGGATTGATTGCTGCCAAAGTAGCGGTGGGGCCATCGCACAAAATCTTAGAAGCGCAATTGCCGCCAGAATGGTCAGCGCAACAGGTCTATGACAATCATGAAGTGCTGATGTTGCACGGACAAAAATGTTGTTATTATCGAAAGCCAATGTGCGATCGCTGCCCTATTTTAGATCTCTGCTCTTACGGCCAGTCTCTTCAAAAACAATGACAGCATTTCGCCATTCACCTCCAGAATAAATTTTAAAGAAAACTGATGAGCCAGATAAACTTGAGCTAGGGCGTCGGCAATACAGTGGCAATGCGAAGCAGGTTAGTGCATCACAAACAACTCCCCTTTCACACCCCTTTCACACCCCTTTCACACTATGCTAATGGATAGTTGGTATGCGGCAAAAGCGTTGGTGCTACTCCTGGTGCTACTCGTTGAGGCACTCAACAAGGTCTATTGATATCCACTCAAGTCAAACCGTTTAGTCGATGACTCAGGCGCACAGCAGCCCCACCAGCATATCGATTGCCCTAGGGTGTGATCCATTAGTGAAATTAGCGCCCGTAGAGGATGATCAGCGGATTGAGAAACAATTTCGGCAACTGTTCCATAGCCTAATATCGCACCGCAAATGCAGAGGGTGATCAATGATTCAATCACTGAATTCTGTTGCAGCGATTGAACCATTGAGTCGTCGATCGACTTGCGCAAAGATTCGCCAGCAGTGACATCGCCAATTGCGATCGCATCACAGACCGTCGTAATTTCCGGCTGCGGCCAAATCTCGATCACGATAGGCCATCGAGTGCAGCCAGTGCCCTGGGGTTTTCCGCCTTTGTAAACAGCCCCATAGGCGTCGCGATTCGCATGTTATCTTTTTTAATTCCCCCTCAGGCTCACTAACTGGCGAACAAGCGTCTAGAGAGCTTGGCTTGCCGCATTTGGGCAAGGTCTATGAGCGGTGTGCAAGACCACATTTCATCCAGCGATAAGGCGGCCGCGCTCTGGCAGAGGCTGGCCATATCAGGGGCGATCGCGCTCCTCACCTGCTGCGCCTGCACATGCCCAATGGCTCCTAGCCGAATGGCCGCCCCTAGCAAACCCGTCACAAATCCATGCACAAAAGCCACTAAGCTAGCCTGCTGATCAAGCCCAGCAACTTGGGCGACTACGGCAAAAACAACCGGATGCAGGCAATTGATCTCACCGGCTGCACTTTGTTCATTTAGCATGGCTAACTGTGGGTGAGGCCAAGTTTTACCCGCGACCATCAGCAAAGCCCGACCGCTCTGACGCTGAGCGATGCGAGTTTTCTCTATCAGTGTTTGAGCAAACAGCAGCGCGTCAATGTCTCGAATAGCTGTGAAATCACTAGATTGGCTAGCGCGATAGGCATGGGCTAAAGCGACCATATCGGTAGTGCCGACTTTCTGACACAGCAACAGCCGAACAAAAGTCTCTATCCCTTCAGCACTTGTAATTGCCTTAGACTGCACCAAGCTTTCTAATCCATGAGAAAGCGTGTAAGCGCCCGATGGAAAAAAGGAATCGGCTAACTGCATCAGAATAAGCTGCTGATCGAGGGTATTCAAATTGTTTGAGGAGTTGGCAGACATGGCGTTGTTCTAATGGTGGTCGTGATGATGGCTATGAGAGAGATTTGGCGAGGAATCTTGAGAAAGTTCTTGAGAAAAATTTAAGAACTTATCAGCCGATCTTTCTTCAAAATTGATCTGTAAGCCCTTGAGTTCTAAGGTCTGCGCGATCGCCCTGACCGTCTGTGCCATCACCGCCGCCTCAGCCGCTAGATCTACATATATCACACCATTTTGCACCGTAATCGGCCAGTGATGATTGCCCAAAACATGGCCCAAATGCACCAGCGCGATCGCCTGATTGCTCGCCTTTTCCTCAAATCGCAGCGCCATGACAAGCTGAGCCTGAATGCTCACCACGACCCAATTGCCCTGCGCCGTTATCAGCACATCGCCATCCCGCAGCAGCCAATCGCGACTCTTGACAATCCCAATGGGCTGACCAGAAGCCGTGTGAGTAAGAATGCGACCTTTGAGGCGACTTTTTCGCTCAATCGTCACCGCCCAGCACCGTCCGTTTCTTTGGGCTTGCGCTACCTGATCGGCAATTTCTGGCTGATCATTCAAGTTACCGATGTAAGTTTCTGCAAGTTCAGCAGACAGTGATTGTAAATCGGGTTCAGGCACAGATTTCATCACAGATTTCATTTCGGATTTCATTTCGGATTTCATTTCAGAGAGTTCAACAGAATCTGTCCTCACATGTCCTCACATGTCCTCATAAAGAATAGGGTAGCTTTGCCTGTCCTCTCAGCGTTCGTACACAGTTTAGCGCTGCCTTAAAGCAAGCTTGCAGTTCGCGGGTGGTCTCAGACATCGCTCGAATAAACAATCCGCTTCCTCCTGGTAAAACTGTGCTGGCTAGATCAACAGATTTGCGGTTGCCAGTCAGTAGATCTATCTCCGAGCTTAATGTAGAAAGGGTTTGCGAAGTTGCGATCGCCTCCGGCAACACCAAAACCAACGTCCCTAATACTGGCTTACTTATAAACAAATCGCTGGCTATAAACTGATTTTCTTTACCTAGTAACTTCATCGTTTCAGCAAACCACACATTTCCAGTCGGTGATTTTATCCGCATTCGGCTTAAGTATTTCCGAAACTCATACACCTCACCCCGCGCCAGCCGACCGGGCAAAAGAATTTCTCCCCAGATCAAAGTCGCCGTGGGATGCAGCATGATGTCTGTGGTTTGGATCAGCTCCGCATCAGCAAAAAGAATCAACGGCTCAGGCAAAAACTCCAAGATGGCATTCGATTCGACTTCTATCGCATAATCTACCGTCGCTTGAGTCTTTTTTTGCGGCATAGAATGCACCTTCGTCGCCGACTGATCTGCTAAATAAAGCTGGCTTCTAGCTTCTAGCTGCAAGGCAATGCGAATGCTATCACCCGCTAATAGCCCCGGCGAGGTATTCATCCGGTATAAATAGGCCCGTTGAGAAGCCGCCGCTGTACCATTTTCCTCTAATCTGAAAATCGGTGAAACGCTCAATGGATAAGCCATGTAACGATGCTGGAAGACTGTTTTTTCGGTGCGATTCCCTTGGAAGGCTTCGCCATTGCACCCCATCTTCAAAGCCAGCTGAACCCGGGGAGATTGTTCTATAGATCCCCTTTCTCCTTTTCCTAATCCCTCTCTCAATTGATGAGTAACCGCATTTGATAACAGCATGATTTACAGGCGACTGCTAACGGATGGCTGCTTTGTTGTCTGACTAAACAACAGCGTCGACTGAATAAAATCTACCACCTCATTCAATCCTTCCGAGGTCTTACAGTTGGTGTACACCACCGGCTTACCCTGCCGGTACTGTTCAGACTCCAACCGCATCAAGTCCAAATCCGCCCCGACATAGGGCGCAAGATCTATCTTATTTACTACCGCCAAATCAGACTGCACAAACCCCGGCCCATTTTTACGCGGAATGTCATCTCCTGCTCCCACATCAATCACAAACAGATATGCATCTACTAGGTCATAGCTAAACGTAGAGGCCAAATTATCTCCCCCGCTCTCAATCAAAATCAAATCCAGCCCCGGAAACTGTAGCTCCAGATCCTGAATCGCGAGCTGATTCATCGTCGGATCTTCGCGAATGGCCGTATGGGGGCAGCTCCCCGTTTCGACCCCGATCACTCGATCAGGTGGCAAAAAGCCCTTGCGCTTTAGTCGGTCCGCATCTTCTGTGGTCAGTAAATCATTGGTCACCACCGCTACTTCTAACCCTTGAGCTATCAGCAACGGCACCATCCCTTCTATCAAAGCCGTTTTGCCGCTGCCGACCGGCCCGCCAATTCCCAATCTTGCGGCTGATGTTGGCATATGTGTCTATCCCTTGAGGTTTGCACCCTCGTATTGACCGTTAAAGCCATAGATTTCTTGACTGCCGCCATAAGGCACTAGCTCAACTTCTTTTTCATCACCCGGCTCAAAGCGAACGGCGGTACCTGCGGTGATGTTGAGCCGCATTTTGTGAGTGCGATCGCGATCAAACTTCAGCCCTTGATTCACTTCATAAAAATGAAAATGAGAGCCGACTTGAATGGGGCGATCGCCCACATTACTCACCACTAGGCTAATCACCTCCCGCCCCGCATTTAGCTCAATCGGCTCCGCACTACCCGGAATAATCTGCCCCGGCACTAGCGGCACAGGCGCAATCGGATTCTCCTTATACATCTCTGTCAAATCTCTCTCTATAGAATCTTTAGCTAATCCCTAATCTTGAGCGGATCTAAAATCGCCAGCTAATTCATAATCGGGTTATGTACTGTCACCAGCTTAGTGCCATCCGGGAAAGTCGCCTCTACCTGCACTTCATGCACCATCTCCGCAATCCCTTCCATCACATCGTCACGCGTTAGCAAGGTCGTTCCCTCACTCATCAGATCACTCACCGTCTTGCCATCGCGCGCTCCTTCCATAATGGCCGCTGAAATATAGGCAACCGCCTCCGGATAATTCAGCTTAAGACCCCTTGCTTTTCTCCTTTCAGCCACGAGCGCCGCCGTAAAAATCAGCAGCTTGTCTTTTTCTTGAGGCGATAGCAACATACAGAATTCTCTTATATTTATCTAGGTATTGACCTTTCTTGCCTTTGATTTTTGCGCCTATCTCTGTACTTTTGTTTTAAGAAATGCAAAGAAATCACGCGCTATATGGTGCTCTGTAAAGCTTCATGGCCTGAATCTCCTAGCACCTGCAAAAGCAGCCATAATCACCGAATAAGCTACCCGGTTCATAGCATCACCTCAAAAAAACGAAGCTTATCCCCAGGAGAATTAGACCATGCCTGAAATGACCACTGATGTACTCTCAGATACCGTCAAAATGTCAAAGCAGTCAAAGCAAAGAATCCCCCTCCAAAAGCTCTACGAAGACTTAGCCAATATTGGCGATATGACCATGATGGCAGGCGCCCAGTGCCGGGAGCGGGCGCAGCAAGTACTTAGCCAATCCCAAAATCAGCCTAAACTGGCGAGATGCCATCGCCGAGCGCCTTCACGAAGCCAACCACACCCTCGCCATTAAAACTGTCACCGACGGCGACAGCTACTAAACGGCTCTGTTCATATTTTTTATAGATTCCTATCAGCCCCCGTTAGCCTATTCAGCCGCCAACGGGGTGCTTAGTGCTGTATAGCACCGTATAGAATAATAGCTGTAGGCTCACCATGCGAGACTCACCATGCAATCACAGGCTATGCAGTCACAGACGACGCAACCCCAGACGACGCAACCGCCAGTCAAATGGACAGTCGATGACTATCACCGCATGATCGAGGCAGGAATATTAGCGGAACGCTCTGTAGAATTACTCGCTGGAGAAATTTGTGCCGTGGCTCCGGAAGGAACGCCTCATACTTTTCGTAGTATCAGCCTCTTTAAACGATTTACAAAAGCATTCGGTGAGCAAGCAGAAGTTCGAGATGCCCATCCAATCACGCTTTCTGATTCTGAACCTGAGCCTGATATTGCAGTCGTTAAAGGCACATTTGAAGATTATGAGTACCGTCAGCCTACTGCCGAAGATGTTTTACTCATCGTTGAAATAGCCCATTCTAGTCTAGATAAGGACATCAACCAAAAGCGTCTCATTTACGCAGCAGCAGGCATTCAAGACTACTGGGTTCTAGATCTTAAAAATGCTCGGCTGCTCGTTTTTCGAGAGCCTCAAGATGGCGACTATCAGCTCAAAACAGAGCTACAGCAGGGCACTCTTTCTCCGCTGGCGTTTCCGGATGTGTCTTTTGCCGTCAGTCAGCTATTGCCGAGTGCCCGCTAGCGCTTTTTCTTTTTGGGCTTCTTCTTTTTTCCTTTCACCTCAGCATTTTGAGTGCCAAAGCCCTGCGGTACATGCTCAGATGAGGATTTGCTTTGAGGCCATTCAATTGGGAGCATACTCTGCCGGTTGGTCGGTTCTCTGAGCTTTTTATTTGGCTTGGGATCATATACCCACTCATAATCGCGGTGGGCTAGCTCTTCAGGCGTAAAGTCGGCTCTGGTGGCAAGGCCCATCTCAATTTGCAACTCTGGCCAATTGCCGCGAATGGTGTCATCTACCCGCGCAGCGCTAAAGGCACGGCTCATCAGCGGCGCTTTAGAAACGGCCTTTAGCTCAACTAGGCTATTGACTAAAAAGCCATTCACCGATTCGGGGTTGTGAGCATAATCTGCTAGCTGAGAGGCTAGCTTTTCAATGCAGGTATCTTTGAGATTGCTGTGTAGTAAGGCTGTATATTCCAGGGCTGAAACCAAGGCAATTCGGATCCATTCCGATGCGCCACGGTTGGCTAAGTGAAGGGCGGATGGCGCGATCGCACTCTCCCCAATTAGCCCCAACACCCAAGGCACTTCCTCCATCAGCCAATCGCCTTCATCATCACCTAACAAGTCAATCAAAGGTGCGATCGCTTCTTCTGCCCGCAAAAATCCCAGGCAGCGCCAAGCATGAACCGGAGCCCACACTTCACTTGAGTCACTATCGGCCCAATTGAGATCATCATCTGTCATCATCCGAATCAGTTCCGGAATATCTGCCGAGGTGATTGCCAACTCCTGTAGATAATTTGGCCACTTTTCAGGCTTTAAGCTGCGCTTAATTTGAGTTAGATCAGCTAAATTGGCCTCTCCAGGCTTCGCAGCCATGAACGCCTTAAGAATGCGCTCCTGCTCTGGATCTTCAATCTCTCTGTCTCGCTCCAAGGGGCTTCCATACGTGAGCAGCGCCGATACGGGCGGGCTATAAGCTGTCATGATACTCCCTCAAAACTTCAGCCTAACGCGATGGTTGGCCACCGACTCTACTAGGCCAATCGCCATAAAGTTTGTCAGCAGGGCCGAGCGGCCATAGCTCATCCAGGGCAGCGGAATCCCCGTGATCGGCGCGAGGCCAATCGTCATGCAAATATTGATGATCGCTTGAAAGACAATCATGCTCAGCACGCCAATGGCCAGCAGGGAGCCAAAATTATCTTTCGCGCTTTGAGCAATCATCACTAGCCGCAAACAAATCAGCCAAAAAGCCAGCACCAGCACCATGCCGCCCATAAAGCCAAGCTCCTCGCCCACCGCGGAAAAAATAAAGTCAGTGTGCTGCTCAGGAATAAAGCTGAGCTGCGTTTGAGTTCCCTGAAACAAACCCCGACCCCACAGCTCTCCTGCGCCAATCGCAATTCGCGACTGAATAAGGTGATAGCCACCGCCTAACGGATCTTTGTCTGGATCTAAAAACAAAATCAGGCGATCTTTTTGGTACTCCTTGAGCAGGCCCCACATCACATGGCCAAGCTCGCCTGATCCCAAATTAACCATTACAGCCAAGATACCGCTGTAAATGGGCCACCAAGGCAACGAGCGAAAGGCAATTAGCCCCATCAGCAGCACCCAACCAATCCACACCGGAATTGAAACCCCAAACAAAATTGCCGATACCAGCGGCGACATCATCAAAATCAACCAACCCGGATGCGTACCGCTCCAGTAGAGCATCCCTATTGTAATTGCCCCAAAAACCAGAGAAGTGCCCAAATCAGGCTGCAAAAATACCAACGCCCAAGGCACCGCAGTAATCGCCAAGGCTTTAACCATGCCAAACAGCGTTGAGGCATCGCGGTCTTTAAGCATTGCAGCTAGGGTGATGATTGCCCCTAGCTTGGCAAATTCTGACGGCTGTACGTGAAAGCCCAAAATATTGATCCAGCGCTGTGCCCCCAAGCCCTCGGTACCAATAGCCATCACCGCAATTAACGAGGCAATAGTCGCAGCGTAGATAATCCATCGCCACTGCAACAAAGTCTCGTAACGACTGCGCGCAATCCACAGCGCCAAGGCCACGCCAATTGCACCTAGCAAGAGATGATTGACAGCAAAGCCGGTTTCTTTGGTGTATTTCTGGGTACTGCTAATTAAAATACTGGCGAAAATGGTGACCCCGACTGGCAGTAAAAACAGCAGCCAGTCTACGCCCTGCCACCCTTGCATGAGTCGTTTCCAGTTTCTGCCGACGAGCGAATGCGCCGAATAAGAGGTCATATCACACCCACTGTATTTCAAGAAAGACCGAATACTTAAGACCGAATATCAAGACCTAACTTAGCGCAGCGACCGAAATTTTGGCGGCGGTTTTTTTGGCAATGTCCATCAGCGCTACTGCCGCTGCTGACTCAGGTGCAGACAGCACAATGGGCAGACCAAGGTCTCCCCCTTCTCTTACCGGCATTTCCAACGGCACCTTCCCCAATAAGCTCACGCCTAGCTCAGCCGCTGCTTTTTCTCCACCATCTGAGCCAAAAATCGCGTATCGCTTATCCGGCATATCTGGCGGAATAAAGTAGCTCATGTTCTCCACCAATCCCAAAATTGGCACATTGAGCTGCTCAAACATTTTTAGCCCGCGCCGCGCATCGGCCAATGCCACCGACTGCGGTGTCGTGACAATAATCGCCCCAGCCATCGGCACCGCTTGGGCCAAGGTCAGCTGCGCATCGCCCGTTCCTGGCGGCATATCCACTACCAAATAATCCAGATCGCCCCACTGTACTTGGTATAAAAACTGCCGAATCACGCCATTGAGCATGGGCCCACGCCACACTACGGGCTGGTCTTTCTCAATTAAAAAGCCCATAGACACCATTTTGACGCCGTGATTAAAAGCGGGTTCTAGTACCTGCACGCCGTTATCGTCACGCACCGTTACCCCCGCTGCGCTCAGTCCCATCATCATCGGCGCATTGGGACCGTAGATGTCGGCATCAATCAGGCCCACAGACGCCCCGGTTTTGGCTAAAGCCACGGCAATATTAATCGCTACGGTGCTTTTGCCAACACCGCCTTTGCCGCTAGTAACGGCCAAAATATTTTTTACGCCCTCGATGCCGGTGCGATCAGGTAAGGCTTTTTGCTGTGGGGTTTCAGCGGTGACTTCAATATCTACCGTCTCTACCCCCGGCAGAGTGCGCACAGCCTTTTCACAGTCTTCTACGATAAATTCCCGCAGGGGGCAAGCGGGTGTCGTTAGCACCAGCGTAAAACTCACGTCGCCGCCCGCAATGGCGACGTTGCGAATCATGTTTAGCTCTACCAAACTCTTCTGCAGCTCCGGGTCTTGTACAGGTTTGAGCACAGCGAGAACGGATGTGGCATCGAGCGTTTTAATCATGTTGTAGGGTGCTGGAAGGCGTTTGTTAGGGAAAGGTACTGATGTCAGTATCTCAAAAAATATCTGTTTTAGAAGTTAGTTTTTGCAGCCGCTTGGACGAATCATGAGGCCGCATTGCCGCTTCTTCAGCCGCTTGAACTAGGGCAGCAGCGACCTTTGTGACTTGCGGCTTCATCATTGGCCAAGCAATGGGTGACAGCCAGCCGCTCAGGGTCATTGAATACAGAACGCAGGTGCCGCATAGGGTTGAGATGATCCGGTAGGTCACTCGCTCCTGTAATCCGGGCAGCGGAAACAGCCGAATGCTGATCAGTTCACCGGGCAGCACTCGCTCTACAAAAATTTGGGTTGATAGTGGTAAATAGCGGCTACAGGTTCGGTAAATTAAGCCGGGTTTAGCCCTTTGGCCGCGTGGGGCATTGGTGGAGGTAATGAGCGGATGCCACGAGGCCAGATCGGCTAGATCAGTCAGCAGTTGCCAGAGGGTTTCAGCCGGAGCGCTGCTAGTGGCCCAATAACTGCTTTCGTGGGCGGCAGAATTGTCCCATATGCCTTGCGATCGCAGGTTACTCTCTATGGAAATGTCTATGGAAATATCTGTGGGAATATTCACCGGAACCCTAATCGGCTCTGCACCTGACAGGGTCGCCGAATATAGTTCTGCGGGTCGCTCACCGTTTAGCCATAGGCCAACGCGTCTAAGCCAGTAGCAGAAGCCAGTTCGATTTTGCTGTAGCCAAATCATGATAACAACGAGGGCGATCGCATTAAAGTTTAGTCTAGGCGATCACTCCAAAAATTCGTCTAGAGAAGTGGCCAGAATTTTGTCACAGATTGTCACGCTCTGTTTCAAAAAAGCAATCAAGGCTTCCAAATCATGTTTGACTAAATAGAGGTAGGTAGAGGTAGGTTTTGAGTACTACTCAAGTGCCGTACGATTTTTGAGCCCGCCTGTCCAGTTCACTAGCTTCAGACAATTCTTAAACTGCTATGACGCTTTCTCCTGTAAAGGCCCCTCGCTCCGAAACATCAGCGGAGATCTCCGAAACAGTCTTAGAATCCGAAAAAGTTTTAAAAGAGACCGCTTCACCCAATCTGCCGCCCAAAGACTCCCGCGCTCAGGTCAGCGCCGCTCTAAAAGGCTTGCAAGATCGAATTTGTAAAAAGCTAGAGGCCCTAGATGGCAAAGCCAAATTTGTGGAAGACGCCTGGCAGCGCCCAGAAGGTGGCGGCGGTCGATCCCGTGTGATGAAAGCAGGCAATGTGTTTGAGCAGGGCGGTGTGGGCTTTTCAGAAGTCTGGGGCGATCAGCTACCGCCCTCTATTCTGAGCAGTCGGCCGGAGGCCGAAGGGCATCAGTTTTACGCGACCGGCACTTCCATGGTGCTGCATCCGCGCAATCCCTATGTACCCACAGTGCATCTCAACTATCGTTACTTTGAAGCTGGCCCTGTCTGGTGGTTTGGAGGTGGCATTGATCTGACGCCTTATTACACCACCGAGGCCGATGTCATTCACTTTCACCAGACGCTGAAGCAAACGTGCGATCGCCATAACCCTCAGTACTATCCCAACTTTAAGCGGTGGTGCGACGAATACTTCTACCTCAAGCACCGGGCCGAACCGAGAGGCGTGGGCGGCATCTTTTTTGACTATCAAAACGGTCAGCGCGGCGAACTCTATCGCGGTCATCACCAAGACGGTCCCGCCGCTTTGTACAGCCAACAAGCAGGCAGCGCCCCCAAGCGATCCTGGCAAGAAATTTTTGACTTTGCGATCGACTGTGGCGATGCTTTCTTACCCGCCTACGTCCCCATTGTCGAAAAACGCGCCGACACCAAATACGGCGAAAGAGAACGCGATTTTCAGCTCTATCGCCGAGGCCGCTACGTTGAATTTAACCTCGTCTTTGATCGAGGCACGCTGTTTGGTCTGCAAACCAATGGCCGCACCGAATCTATTTTGATGTCAATGCCCCCCGTCGTCCGCTGGGAATACAACTATCACCCTGAACCCGGCACCCCCGAAGCCAAGCTGTACGATGTTTTCCTTCAGCCCCAAGACTGGGCCGAGATGTCAGCCTAGAAGCCGGATAAACTTAGGCTCTATTGATTAGATAGAACTCATTGAGGCTGGTTTTGCTAAAGCTCAGCTTCCGGCGACTGCGGCCCCGTTATCGTTTGTCCCTTCTTTTCGCTGGGCACTCTATAGAGCACATGCGCTTGCAAGCGACATTTCGACCTTACTAAAACGAGTGGCAAAAACGATATGGAGCAGCGAAATTTCCTCACCCCTCAGGGCGATCAGGTCTTGGTCTTGGCCCCTACGGGGCGGTTAGATATCACCACCGCTTGGCAATTTCGCCTCAAGCTACAGGAGACAATTTCTCCCGAAAATCCTTACATTCTGATTAATCTCAGCGAAGTTAATTTTATTGATAGTTCAGGGCTGACCTCTTTAGTTGCCGGAATGCGCGACGCTGATAGAATCGACGGCAGCTTTCGGATTTGCAATGTGCACCCCGAAGCCAAGCTTGTCTTTGAAGTAACGATGATGGATTCTGTGTTTGAAATTTTTGACACCGAAGAAGAAGCGCTGGCAGCGCCCATTAAAACTGCGGTTGCCTAAGCGTCAGATCCAGAAATTTGCCTGCTTCACCATTTTAAACGGCCCCATCAGAGCGCCCCATAGACCCCGGCCCGTATCGGGGTCTATACCTTTGTCATAGATATTGAGTTCTATGCTATTGTCCGCTTGCGGCCCAATCTCAAACCCTAAATAGACGTATCGCCGCTGATTGTCATAGTCAAACGAGCAGTATTGCCCGCCTTCTAAAGCTGATTGAAACTGATAGCTATTGGGCAATGGCCCCGGCTGATAAAGAATTTTTGTGCCGCTGTTTGGCAAACTGACCAGTGCTTTCTCAGACAGGCTATTTAAAAGCGCCGGGTGCACTCCGGCCCCTTGAAACTGGAGTGGATTTACTAACCCAAAATACTGTCCGCGCAGTTGATTCGAGTCAGGAGAATCAACTGCGCTCGAATCTAGTTGATTTGAAGCTGACGTAATCTGTAAGATGCGCTGCCGATAAGGCGGCGTGCCTGCCGCTACGCTAGCTTGCTCTAAGAAAAAAGTGTAGGTTGTGCGATCGCAAAGGCTCGGCACAGGTCTTTGCCACAGCCGCAGATGTACATACCAAGCGGGCTCAGCAGCGGCCTGATCTCGGTTTTCAAATTCACCCGCTAAGTAGGTAGCAAGTGCCATAAGCGGTGTTGCTGTCATTGATATGTGCCTCAAAAAACTTTCAAAAAGCGTCGAGAAATCATCCACAGGGTCAGCAGTGTTTGGTTAGTTAGGTAACAAACTGCTTGGCAAAGGGACTGAGAAGCGTAACAATAAGTTCACAAAGCGTATATAAAAAGAGCCTTAACTTGTGAGCAACGTCCGCACGGTTTCAGATACAAAGCGAGCCTTCTATGGTACGCACACTCGCCCTATTAATGCTATCTACCGCCGTGTGGTTGAAGAGCTGATGGTAGAAACCCATCTGCTGCTGGTCAATATAGACTTTACCTATGACGCCATTTACGCATTAGGCGTTGTCAGTCTATACGATCGTTTCATGATGGGCTATCAGCCTGATGCCGACAAAGATTCTATCTACGCAGCGATTATTCAAGCCGTGGGCGGCGATCCGAATCAGTACCGCCGCGACGCTGAAGAAGTGCTAGCTGCTGCCAAAGCGGTGCCTTCGGTAGAAGCGTTTAAAGATGTGCTCACAGCAGCCAAAGACAGCGGCGATGGCGATACTCTCAAGGGCAACCTGCACAAGGTGATTAGCAACGCTAAGTTCAAGTACAGTCGTCTTTTTACGACGGGCCTATATAACGTTATCGAAGCGATTGATGCCGGTGTTTTGCAGGATAAGGAAAAGCGCGAGGCTCTACTCAATGAGGTCGCAGAAATTTTGGGCTTCAACAGCGAACTGCTGCTAAAAGATGTGGAGCTGTATCGTGGCAACTTAGAGAAAATGGCTCAGGCTCAAGAAGTCATGAAAGATATGGTCGAGGCTGAAAAGAAAAAGAAGGCCAAGCGTGAGCAGGAAAAACTTGATAAGGCCAATGCTAAAGACACTCAACCGAGTGAGCCAAGTGAGCCAAGTGAGCCAAGTGAGCCGTCTGATGCCGCTGAATCAGCTGAGTCGGCAGCTGAATAGGATTTCTATCAGCCATTACCCCTGATTTAGCGGGCTTTTATCTGTTACCTAATTTATACCTAGTTTAGGACGTGGCTTTGGGCTTGCGAAAGCCGCTGCGTCGGAGAATGCGCTTTTGTCGCTGCCGCGCAAATGCCTGTAAATCGACATTGCGATCTGTTTCGTCAACAATTTCACCTGTGAGCACTTCGAGCGTATCTTCGAGTGTAACTACCCCTGAGACACCGCCGTATTCATCAACGACTACCATTAAATGCTCTCGCAGCGACTGAAAGGTTTTGATCAAGCTGTCGGTGCGCTCGGTATCAGGGACATAGTGCACTTGCCGCATCAGGCTTTTGATTTTGGCATCGCCTTTGCCTTGTACTAGGGCCGTGAGCAGTTCCGCCTTGAGGGCTACGCCGATGACGTGATCGAGGTTGTCTTCGATGACTAGGATTCGGGTGTGCTGAGATTTGATGATTTCATCTTGAATATCTTGCAGAATTGCTTCTCCTGAAATGTAGGTGATGGCGACTCTAGGCGTCATAATATCGGCAGATTTGAGGTCGTTTAGACGAAATACGCGGTCGATCATTTCGACTTCATCGTCTTCTATGAGTCCTTCCTGATAGCCCAAAATAGTCAGCAGCTTAATTTCTGATTCATCGGTAATGGGGCGCTTGCTGCCTTTGGTCAAAGGCGCTGTGATGTGCTCTAGCAGCCAGATGATGGGTGTGAATACCAGCGTGGTAGCCCTTACCGGAATGGCGACGGTGAGGCCGATGCCCTCGGCGTAGCGTTCGCCTATGACCTTGGGTAAAATTTCGCCGAAGACGATGATTAAAAAGGTCAAGATGACTGAAAAAATCGCGAGGCCGGTGTTGCCAAATAGCGACGCGGCGAGGCGACCGACTAAAATGCTGCCGACAATATTGAAGAGGTTGTTAAGGATAACAATGGTAGCGACTGGGCGGCTGACATGCTGACGGATGGTGAGGAGGGCGATCGCGGCTGGGCTGGGCTTGCGCTCACCTTGCGCAAGCTGTCTAGCTCGCAGTAACGGAATCGAGAGCAGCGCTGTTTCTGCGCTAGAGCAAAGGGCTGAACCGACAATGATGATGAGCACAGCGATCGCGAGTTTAATCATTTTTGATGGGCGCTATCGATATAAAAATTAGGGTAAAAGTTAAAGGAGATGGGTAAAAAAGCAGTATAAAGGCATCGCTACGATTGCCTATAGTTTATGATGCTTGCTAAATCGTAATCACTTTGTTTATAAGTTTGCAGTTTATCGGTTTGCAGTCGCTTCCTCATGATTAACCTCGACAGTCAGCAGTATTCAAACAGCAATTCTTCCAGTGACGCCGATAGACGCCATCCGGTGGCTGGAGATCCAGCTGTGGAGGCTCCGGCAAGCAACGATTTGGCCAATGACCTGATGACGACTGATTTAACGGGTAATTTGGCCAATGATCCAGCGAGTGAGCAAGCCGATGCAGATAGAGGTGATTTCATTTTAGAGGTTCGCGACCTCACAGTTGAGTTTGCGAGCGAAGAGGCCGATGTAATTGCAGTAGATGAGATCTCTTTTGATCTCAGGCGAGGCCAGACGCTAGGCATTGTGGGCGAATCAGGTTCGGGTAAATCGGTGACGTCTCTAGCGGTGATGGGCTTAGTGCCTGATCCACCGGGAAAGGTGACGAGTGGGCAGATTTTGTTTATCCCGCCGCAAGGGGAGAGGAAATTAGCTGATTCAAGCGCTGTTGACTTGAGACAGCTGCCACTGCATCAGCTCAGGCACTATCGCGGCAGCCAAATCGCGATGATTTTTCAAGAGCCGATGAGCTCGCTCAATCCGGTGTATACCTGCGGGTTTCAGCTGGTTGAGGCGATTTGTCAGCATCAGAAGATGTCTAAAAAAGCGGCGCGTGAGCGGGCTATTGATCAGCTCAAGGAGGTTCAGCTGCTAGCACCTGATCCGGTGATGTATGAGCAGATCGCGGCTGATCTGAATACTGATAATGCGAACGCGATCAATCGGGAGATCAAACGGCGGCAGCGGGCGATGCTAAATCGCTATCCGCACCAGCTCTCAGGCGGTCAAATTCAGCGGATGATGATTGCGATGGCGCTGTCGTCTAATCCATCGCTGCTGATTGCGGATGAGCCGACAACAGCGCTAGATGTGACGGTGCAGGCGACGATTTTGGATTTGCTGCGTGAGTTGCGCGATCGCCGGGGCATGTCGATGATTTTCATTACGCATGATTTGGGCATCATCGCTGAAATTGCCGATCATGTCGCGGTGATGTATCGCGGCAAAATTGTCGAAACCGGCTCGGTGCTAGATATTTTTGAGCGGCCTCAGCACCCTTACACGCGCGGCTTGCTGGCCTGTCGCCCGCAGCCTAACCGCCGCCTCAGACAGCTTTCTACCGTTTCTGACTATATGGAAGAAACGGCTAACGAGGCCGGGGAAGTGGTGATCTTGGCTAAGCCTCAGCATGACTATGGCGCGGGTTTGCCGCCAGTGCTAGAAGTTAGCCCTAGAGAAATGCAGATTCGGCTAGAGGCGCTAGAAGATCAAGGGCCGCTGCTGACGGTAGAGAATTTGAAGGTGGGCTATCCGGTGCAGGGCGTATTGGGTGGGGTAGAGCGCTATGTGATGGCGGTGAATGATGTGTCTTTTCAGGTGTATAAGGGAGAGACGTTTGGCCTAGTGGGTGAGTCGGGCTGCGGCAAAACGACGTTGGGACGAGCCTTATTGCAGCTGGTGAAGCCTCGCAGCGGGCGGGTGTGGTTTGAAGGGCGAGATCTAACCCGGCTGGGTAAATCTCAAATGCGTCAGCGCCGCCGCGAGATGCAGATTATTTTTCAAGATCCGTACAGTTCTCTAAATCCTCGGATGAGTGTGGGTGCAGCTATAGCAGAACCGCTCAAAATTCACGGGGTGATCAAAGGCCAGCGCAATCTCAAAGAGCGGGTTCAATATTTGCTAGAGCGAGTGGGCCTCGATCCGGCTGCTATCAATCGGTACCCGCATGAGTTTTCGGGTGGGCAAAGGCAGCGGGTGTGCATTGCGCGATCGCTGGCCCTAAATCCTAAGTTTATTATTTGCGATGAGTCGGTGTCGGCCTTGGATGTGTCGGTGCAAGCGCAGGTACTGAATTTACTGAAAGAGTTACAGGCCGAGTTTAAACTCACCTATATTTTCATTTCGCATGATTTGGGGGTTGTGAAGTTTATGAGCGATCGCATCATGGTCATGAATGCAGGCCGCATCGAAGAAATTGGCCCCGCCGAAGACATCTACCGCCGCCCTCGCAAAGCCTATACTCAGCAGCTCATCGCTGCGATTCCCGCAGGCACGCTTGAGCGCATTCAGACCCTGCAACAAGATCGAAAAATGGCTAGAGCGAATTAGGGACAAACCATAACTAAGGCTAGGTTACTCATCCTAATCGATCAATCGTTGTTGTTCTCGGATCGATGATTTTTTTGCCGATGCCGGGAAAATGAATGGCAAGACAAATTTTGTTGCCTGCCCCGAAAATGTGGGTGACTTTGCCTGCGCCAAAGGCTTTGTGGTTCACCGATGCGCCCACACTCCAGTCATCTTCGTGGGTGCCGGGAGCGTTGAGGTTGGGCTGAGGGTTTTTGAGGTTGGCTTTGCGGGTGGTGGTCGTCCATCTGTCCGGGAGGGCGCTTGGGACAGTAGTCATAATGTAGTCGCGCGGCAGTTCGCTGAGAAAAATTGAAGGCGTGGAGACTTCGCGCATGTTGCCGTAGGTGCGGCGCTCACGGGCATGGGAGATAAACAATCGGTCTCGGGCGCGCGTGATACCGACGTAGCAAAGGCGGCGTTCTTCTTCGATGGCGGCGGCGTCTTCGAGTGAGCGGAAGCTAGGAAACAAGCCTTGTTCTAGACCGACTAAAAAGACGACCGGAAACTCCAAGCCTTTGGAGGCATGGAGGGTCATGAGGGTGACTTGATTGTTCTCATCGTTGTTGCTTTCATTGTCAGAATTAAGGGCGGCATTGGCTAAAAAAGTAGCTAGTGTAGCGCCTTCATTTTCTTCTTCAAACTGCACGACGCCGCGATAGAGTTCTTCAACGTTTTCAAAGCGGTTGTCGTCTTCGTTTTCTTTACTTTTAAGATCGGCAAGGTAGCCAGTGCTTTCTAACACTTCTTGCACTATTTCAGAAGGAGAAGCCGTTTCTATGCGCGCTTGCCAACTGCTGACCATTCTAGAAAACGCGATCGCTCGCTTACTCGCCCGGCCCGCCAGCGTCTTTAAAGACGTTTCATCTTTAATAATGTCCCACAGCGGCACCTCTAATTCAGCGGCGGCTTTGTCCAAATTATCGAGCGTTGTTTTGCCAATGCCGCGCCGAGGCACATTGATAATTCGCTTGAGGCTAACGCTGTCGGCAGGATTCACCGCTAAGCGCAGATAGGCCAACACATCTTTAATCTCGCGGCGTTCATAGAACCGCAGGCCACCGACCACTTTGTACGGAATTCCAAAGCGCGTTAGCACTTCTTCCATCGCTCTAGATTGAATGTTGGTGCGGTAGAGAACGGCAAAATCTTTCCAGTTTAATTCCGGATTTTTGAGCTCTAAGTTGCGAATTTGGCCAATCACATACTCGGCTTCCATCGCTTCATTGTCAGCCCGATGACAGAAAATTGCATCGCCTGTCCCGCGCGTTGCCCGCAGCACTTTTTCAATTCGCTCGGTGTTGTTTTCAATCAGATGGTTAGCAACATCGAGAATGTTGGCAGTAGAGCGATAGTTCTCTTCTAGTTTGACGAGAGTTTCGGTATCGTCGTCGGCTTTGCCATCGCCAAACTCTGTCTGAAAGCCCATCAGAATCGTGAAATCAGCGGCGCGAAAAGAATAAATGCTCTGATCGGCATCACCCACTACAAAGACAGAGCGATTTTGCCAATCGTCAAATTTTTGGTTGCCAGAGCCATTGGTAGCAAGGAGCTGAATCAAATCATATTGAGTGCGGTTAGTATCTTGATATTCATCGACGAGGATGTGGCGAAAGCGACGGTGCCAATAGTCTAAAACCTGAGTGTTTTGGCGAAATAGCTGTACGGGCAATCGAATTAAATCGTCAAAGTCAAGAGCGTTGTTGGCCGAAAGTCCTTTTTGGTAGTAGCGGTAGACTTCAGCGATCGCCCTTCCTTTAAACGTCTGATTCGCCTCTTCATACTCATTCGGATCGAGCCCTTGATTTTTGGCATTGCTAATCGCAAAGCGCACTGAGCGCGGATTGAACTTGCGATCATCCAGGTTCATTTGACCAATGACAATGCTTTTAATTAAGCTCTGCACATCAGATTCATCAAAAATCGAGAAATTCCGCGTCCAGCTTTGGCCGTCAGGGCTTTGATACTTTTCAATATCAAAGCGCAGAATGCGTGAGCAAAGCGAGTGAAATGTGCCGATCCAAAGCTCTTTGAGAAAGGTTTTGTAAACGTAAGATCGCAGCTGCACCTGCTCGTACTCAGGCAGCAGATGCAACGGCTTACTGTGCCTTGATAGCGCTTCTTGTTCCGCAAAGAGCCGCTCGATTCGCTCTTTCATCTCACGGGCGGCTTTATTGGTAAAAGTCACAGCCAAAATGTTGCCCGGATCGACTCGACGGTTGAGAATGAGATTAGCAATCCGCGCGGTGAGGGCCCGAGTTTTGCCTGATCCAGCCCCAGCGACTACTAGCAAAGGCCCACAAAAGTGTTCGACGGCCCGGCGCTGTGAGGGGTTGAGCTGACTGATAAAATCTGCGGTAGTCACCATAAAGTCGAAAGGATAAAGTCGAAAGGATAGAGCTGGAAAGCGGATAAAACGGCGGTGATTGAACCTATTTAGTATGGCACTTGATATCAAAGCCGACCGATTGAAATCCGTAATTTAACGGCAATCATCCAGATAATTCTCATTTTACGCCTGCGATTGTGCTTCTGTACCTGTGATACACCTGTGAGTTCACCCATGTCTTCATCGATGTCTTCATCGGATGATCTGCCCCTGATTGAGCCGCCTGCGATCGCTCACCCCATCTACCTGCGCCATCACCACTGGATGAGCCAAGCGCTAGCACTTGCCCACGCTGCTGGCCAAGCCGGCGAAGTACCCGTAGCCGCCATTGTGGTCGGCGCTGATAATCAATTCATTGCCCAAGCCGCCAATCGCAAAGAGCGGGACACTGACCCGACTGCCCATGCCGAGGTGCTGGTCTTGCGCGCAGCAGGTCAGCAGTTGGGCAATTGGCACTTAAATGACTGCACCCTATATGTCACCTTGGAACCTTGCATGATGTGTGCTGGAGCAATTGTGCAGTCCCGACTAGGCGAATTAGTCTACGGCGCTGATGATCTGAAGGCCGGGGCGATTCGCTCGGTGCTTAACTTGCCCGATGGCCCCTGCTCGAATCATCGGCTGTTAGCGACCGGCGGGATTTTGGAGGAGCCTTGTCGGACACTGTTGCAGGGGTGGTTTCGGCAGCGGCGATGATGAGATGCCGACCCAGTGTCTACTCAGTTGAAAAACTAAGCTCAACAGAGGAGCTTTTCAGCTAGATCAGCCCCGAGATTAGGGAATGTTGATGTCGTAAATATAACCTGAAAGGCGCTGCGGGTGCTAAGTACTGTTTGACTGTTATCGAGCCTTTATCTAAGATAGAAGGTTTGGACGGTGGACGACAGGCCAAAGGCAAAAGTGTCATTTTAAATATTTTTAGAAGCCGCTGACCCCTTATGGTTATCTCTACTGCTGCGATTAGCTGTGTAATCTAAAGTGTTGATAAAGATCCGTAGATCTAGGATCTAGATTGACGCCTCAAACCTTTTTCCTTTAAGTGCATTGATTTCATCAGCTATGCTCATCAACTCTTTTGCTAATATGGCATTTCCTGCCGAGTCATCATCTGATTCATCGCCCGATCATCCAGATGACTGGGCGCATCATCGCTGTCCGGCAATGCGATCGCGCCTATCTCCTTGGCTAACGCCGCTCATGTATTTTTTAGGCAGAAAAGTGGTGCTGCCTGCCTACTTCAGCCACATCGAAGTCATTGGTCAAGAAAATATCCCCCGGCAAGGGCCGGTTATCCTCGCGCCCACGCATCAGTCCTACTGGGATTCACTGCTCATTGGCTTAATTGGCAGACGCTCCGGTCGATATCTGCGGTTTATGGTGACTGCCGATGAATGCTTAGGCGTTCAGGGCTGGTTTATTAAGAGGCTAGGCGGCTTTCCGGTACATGTGCGCAAGCCTTCGATTAAAACGCTGCGGCACGGCATCCAGCTTTTGCAGGCGAAAGAAATGCTGGTGATTTACCCAGAGGGCAATATTTTTCGCGATCGCATCAACCCGCTCAAGCCTGGTCTAGCCCGCATTGCCCTCAGAGCCGAGCAAAGTCATCCTCATCTCAATGCCAAAATTGTCCCGATCAGCTTGGAATATAGCGATCAATATCCTCGCTGGCGCGGCACAGTAACAGTTCGCATTGGCACACCGATGTCGGTATCGCCTTACAAAGCCGGCGCTGGTAAAGAGCAATCTCAAAAGCTAACCGCCGATCTACAAGCTGAGCTGCTAGCGCTAGCTTCACATCGAACAAGATAGGCGAATCACGCACTCACTATCAAATGCCTAAATGCCTAAAATCAAGTCCCATCCCTTCAGTTGACCAATTTGTTCTGGCACATGATCGATTACTTGCAGCCGCCAACGGCCCTTGACTTCAGTATTGAGCAGGCGGCGTAACACGGGTGTGCTTACCAGTGAGTAGGTTCTTTGCAGGCGCGTCTGACGGCCTAACGTACGACCTTGAATCAGCACCGAGTCGCCTTTGGGACTGTGCAGCGTAAAGCTGAGATCGCTTAGAAAATCATGCTCAGCTTGAATGTAGAGCTTGATATCTTGCAAAGGGCCCTGTTCGTTAATGTCTAGAGCGCTAAAAATACCTCTAGGATCATTGTCCGGAATGGCCACTGGGCTGCGATTGCTAGCCGTCAGGGTGCTGTGTAGGGCGCGATCGCGCAAAGCACTTTCCTGAGCCGCCTTCACGGCTTGATAGGCATTCACCTTGCCATAGCCAAACCAAAAAGAATGCCCGCCGCTGTCGTAGGTGCCATACTGCTGGCCGAGCTGCGGATCGGGATCTTTGTCGATAATTTTGTCGGTGGTGCCTTGCAATAGCTGCTTGACCTCACGCGCCGTTAGATCAGGATTGGCTGAGAGCATTAGGCCGATTAGCCCCGCAACTAATGGGCAAGCGCTAGAGGTGCCGCCAAAGCCGGTGTAATTATCTGAAGTATAGCCATCAGGGCCAGTGCGATCGCTCGTCAGCACCGCTCGCCCTTTCAGCGCCGTGCGAATTTGCGGGCCAGTATCAAACGTACCTGCCGACAGCGACATATTGGGCGGCGCATTATTGCTCGGAGCCGCCACCGAGATATGCCGCCCCCAGTTGCTGTAAGCCGCCTTCTGGTTCAAGCTGGTGCAGGCCGCTACCGTAATCACATCCGGATGAATCGCAAAGCCGCTGAGCCAATTAGTCACGCCTTTAATCAGATTTTGCGCCCAGCCCGATTCTTCCACCTTGCCCTCTACCGGCCGATTGGCATTACCCGCCGAGAATAAAACTACGCAGCCCTTGCCCTTGCGCCCTTGGGTCGCCGCCCGATTAATTGCCTGACTAATCCGCCGAGACAATGGAAAGTACACCGCCGCTGGCGACCAGCTACAGGAAATCACATCCGCCCCCTGCCGCACCGCCCAGTCAAACAAATCTTCAATCGAGCCATCATCCAAAAAGCCAGTGGTCTGAAGCGGCATCAGGCTACAGCCCGGCGCAAGGCCAACAATTCCTTGACCGTTTTCTTCGGCGAGGGCCACGCCCGCCACCGCCGTTCCGTGGTTTTCGCTGCCAGCAGCGGTTGGCAAGTCATCTTTATGCTTAAAGTCACGCGGGGCTACAATTTTGCCTGCGCCCTGAAGGTCAGGGTGGGCAAGGTCAAAACCATCATCAGTAATGGCAATCACGATGGATCGACTGCCGCGCGTAATGTCCCAAGCTTTTTCAGCAGAAACGTGAGAATTTGCCGCCAGATCGATGCTGCCACCGCGATGGTAAAGGTGCCATTGATCTGGATAGCGGCTGTCTGTAGGACGATACAGCGGAGCGGTAGCCAAAATAATATTGGGTTCAGCTAGCAATACACCCGAATAGCGGGTAAGCTGATTGGCTATTTTTAAGGGGTTCTCGCGGGCAGCAGGGCCAACAAAAAAGCAGTAAGTATTGCCGCTGCCTGTGAGGGCATGGCTGCGAATGATGCCAAAGGTGCGGGCGATCGCCTCAATTTCCGTAATCCGCAGCGAGTCTACAAACTGCACCGTCAGCTGATTGGCCAAGTACACATAAGTGCCTGGGCTCACCGCTAACTCGTATACATGGCTGGCATACAGCACAGCAGGCAAAGGTCTGATCTGCGCTAGCGCAGCTTCTATCTGCTCCGGACTCATTTGCCACTCAATGATAACCGGGCTAGTAGCTACGGCTTGAGGGCTAATATTGCGCGAAGTCTGCGGCTGCCACTGCTCAATTAAAGCCGGTAAGGCGCTAGCATCACTCAGACACAGGCTCAGCCGACTATCAATTTTGTGCAGGCGAAGCTCTTCACCCCCGCGCTGCAAAATCACCCCTTCGCTACCCGGCAAAACGCCTTTGCCCGTCGGCTGCTCAATTGGATTCATGCTCTAACGCCTCATCACGCTATGAAAACGCTTGCAAACAGTGATTATATTAAACGACAGCGGCACACGCCGCCGTGACCTACGAGGCTCTCGGCGGGCTTTACCAAGCAGCTAAATTTAGATGCTTTGCGGCTTTCAATCGGGGCGCTTCCAATTGACCAAGAGTCACATTAATTTAGGACAATGGCACAGACAATGCCCTACCCTAGGTTAAATTACTTAAGCAAGCTGTTTTCTCAGCCGTTTTTCAGCTATGGTTTTCATCGTTAAAGCTTTGCTATCTGGCTCGTTACCCAGCATATTTTCTCGCTCAGCTGCTGTGGCGACGGCTAGCGCCCTAACTAGCGCTCTAGCTGGCACCCTCATCGGTGGGATAGCCATGCCACTAGCGGCCTCAGCCCAACCCACCACAAACCAACCCACAACAAACCAACCCACAACAAACCAACCCACCGCAAACCAACCTACGATTACCCAGACTACCCCTCCAGACCAGCCGCCTGCTACTGCGCCTACCGCTACCCGCGCCATCGAGCAGACATCAAGTCCCATTGGCATCGCCGCTGGACAATCGCTGATGGGCGAAGCTGAAAGTGCAATCGCTGACCAAAACTACACCCTCGCTGCCGAAAAGCTAGTTGCTGCCCGTAAAGCGCTCAACGATGTCTCTACCTATTATCAAAATCTTTCCAGCGTCTTTGTCGGCGTTGACACTCGAGTTAACAACGGTCTGCGAGATCTTGCCCTACAGTCCGCTCAAGTACGCGATCAGGCCGCTTATCAGCTAGCGCTGGTTTACCGCGCCCAGAGCCGCCCGGATCTTGCCGTGCCTTTACTGGTTGAAGTGATTCAAAGCCAGCAGCCTACCCGAGAGCTTGGCCAACAGGCATACCAACAGCTCTATGAGTTGGGCTTTGTTGCCGTTCCTTACGATGCGCCCGGCTCGTAGACATTATTACCGTAACAGGGCTCGTAACGGAACCGATGACAACGAAGAGAAAAGCGCAGTAAAAAAGGGGATTGCGTCATAATAATTGAGCGCATTTAGGCTCAATAGTTGACCTATCCCTGATGGCCTACACAGATAATAAGCTTTCTACAAGGAGACGCTGATGATTAGCCCCGACCAATTAGAAACGATGATCAAAGCTGGCCTGCCCGATGCAACCGTGATTGCAGAGGATATGAAGGGCACAGGCGATCACTATCAAGTCGCCGTTGTCTCATCTGCTTTTGAGGGATTGAGCTTGGTCAAGCGCCATCAGCTGGTATACAAAGCAGTTAATGCAGCGATGTCTAGTGATGCCATTCACGCACTTTCGCTTGATACCAGCACACCTGACGAGGTTGCTAGCTAGCCAATAACTTGTCAATCGTGTAAAGGGCTGTAGGGATGCTTTAGCTCTATTGGCAATGTTTCCACGTCTATCTACTACACTAGTAGGGTCGTAATTTTCTTAGGATTTGTGATGTCTCCAGAAACCAAAGCTAAAATTGACAGCTTGATTGAGCAACACAAGATTTTGGTATTCATGAAGGGAACCAAACTGATGCCTCAGTGTGGTTTTTCAAATAACGTGGTGCAGATCTTAAATATGCTCGGTACGCCCTACGAAACCATTGACGTTTTGGCCGATCCAGAAATTCGTCAGGGCATTAAAGAATACTCTAGCTGGCCTACCATTCCTCAGATTTACATTAATGGTGAGTTTGTGGGTGGCTCTGATATTTTGATCAAGCTGTATCAAGAGGGCAATTTGCAAGAAACCGTTGCGGTTGCACTTGCTTAGGGGCTTTTTGCTCCGGATCGCAGTTCGTCTATAAGCCAGCTTGTCTATGAGCTAGCTGGTGATAGCGCTAAATACTTGCTGAATCTTCAACAGCTGTTGAACAGCCTCCCTCTTAAAAGCCTGTTGTCTGGCCAATATTGCTAGACCGACAGGCTTTTTTAATTGCCATTTTTTTGCGTATATGGGCAACCCTATGTACTGACCATGTGGCTATGCGCTAGTCATGCCAGTAATACCAAATCATAGTAGCTACGAGCCAGCGATCGCTAAGGGCAACGGCTGCTAGTAGCTGCTAGTAATAGTCTGTCTCGACCTGGGGCTGAGCCACGACAAAGTTAGAGGTATCGTGTAAAAACCGCAGAGATTCTTGCTCCAACTGATTAATTAAATACGACTCAACGGCACCTGAATGACGCATGGAAGTAATGTAGCCTTCTAGGTATAGCCTGAGCTCATCGGAGCGGTAGCCTTTGTTCCAGTAGTCTACCAGGGCATCGGTTATTCGCTGATAGTAACGAATGACTCTGGCGTCTTGAAGCATTTGTCTGAGAGCCTCACTCAACTCGACAAGGGACGGGGAAAAGAATGCGAAAAAACTGTGAATAAGGGGAAATGACGCGGCACCCGAACTGATGGTTAACTGATGGTTATTAGGTAAAGGGCAACTAACTTATTTTCGCAGAGAAACGAGTGAAATCAGTTTTGGGAAAGCTTTGGGTGGTTAGATTATTGATAGTAACAATATAAGAATGACTTAAGCTTTCATGTTGTTACTTTACATTTTATCAGGTAAAACAAACTCAAACCAGCGAAGGGTGTCAAATAAAAAAGTTGCGGCTCGATATTTTTTTCCCGTAACTTCGATTACAGAAGTCGGCAAATAGCTCTGTTAAGCTTTGCGCATAAATACTTGTCGCCAGTGGCACTGACTGCCCTATATAACTCTGTGAGCGCCATTATTGATACCCACATTCAAGTGATTGAGAGCAATTTAAATTTGCGATCGCTACTCAGTTGGAATTTGCAGCAAGCGGGCTACAAGGTGCAGCAATGCGCTGATATGATTTCGGCTAGAGATATCTTTCAGTCGCAGCAGCCGGGAATTGTGGTATTAGAAGCTGAATTCGCCAGCGGCCAAGGGCTACAGCTCTGTCACTGGCTCCAGCGACAGGGCCACCCGTTGATTTTGATGCTCTCGGCCCGCACAACTGAAATAGATGTGGTCGCAGGGCTCAAAGCGGGCGCTGATGACTACTTGAAAAAGCCTTTTGGGATGCAGGAGTTTTTGGCAAGAGTCCATTCGCTAGCGCGTCGCAGCCGCCACACGACAACGCCTTTGGCAATTGACTGCGGTGACTTGCATATCGACTTGGTGCAAAGGCGGGTGCGTTACATGGGTGAATTTGTTGATTTGACGCCGCAAGAGTTTAGCTTGCTGTATGTCCTCACCCAGGCTGAAGGTGAGCCGCTCAGCCGAATCGATTTGCTGCGCCGAGCTTGGCCCGATGCGATTGATAATCCGCGCACGGTCGATACGCATGTGCTGTCACTGCGCAAAAAAATTGAGCCAGATCCGCGCCATCCTGATCTGATCCAGACGGTGAGAAATGTAGGCTACCGTATTTGTATTGGGGCGATCGCTCAACCGGTCGCTCAACCAGTTGAGCGACCGGTCGGCCAGCAGGTAGAGGCAATGGCGATCGCCGCTCACAGCAAGCTCGCCTAGCGGGATGTCGGGGACTACTTTCTAGTTATTTCCCAGCTAGTTTTTAACTGTTTTTTGGACTATCAATCTACGACCATTCTGCCTCTGCCTGTTGTTCAGCGCTCACCAGATCCCGATGAAGTTGAGCCCAATTGACGCTACTCGCGGGCATATCGGCGATTAGCCTACCTTCTGATAAATGCAGCAGTCGGCTGGTATAGCGAGCTGCGAGTTCCAATTGATGGTTAGCCATGATAATGGTGATTTGGCTTTGCCCAGCTAACTTTGCCAAATGAGTCAGCAAAAATTCGCTGTAACCGACATCTTGAGAAGAGGTGGGTTCATCTAGCAGCAGCACTTTGGGCTGAGAAATTAGCGTTCGGGCTATAGCCACCCGCTGCCTCTGACCAAGCGAGAGATTCATTGAGGTGCGATCTAGCCAATCGGTCGGGATATTAAGCTGCTCGATACCCATCGCAACCGCCGCTGTAATGGCAGGGGGCGCTAGCTTCTGCAACCGCAGCGGATAGGCTAGGGCCTCACGCACGCTCATCCCCAATAATCGACTCTCTTGGTGAACTAATGCCACCTGCCGCCGTAAGCTCACGACTGGCAATTGGCGAATATCTTGCCCTTCAAATTCAATGGTGCCGCTACTGGCCTCGCTCAAGCGGTTCAACAACCTCAGCAAGCTGGTTTTGCCCGCGCCAGACGGCCCCACCAAGGCAATAAAGTCTCCCGTTTCTACCGCAAAATTCAAATTCTTTAAAATCTCAACGATGCCGGTCGTTGCTCGCATCGTGACATTATCAACTTTCAAAACAGCCATAGCAGTCCGGACAAGGTGATCAAAGCCCGTGCAGACGGGGCCAGTAAGCCGGATTGAAAGAGTGATTGAGCGGGCGATTGAGACTGGGCGATCGCCCAAATATCCACTAGCAGCAGCAGCGCCGTTAGCCCTAGCAAAATCACATACATCCAAGGCTGAGCTAAGGGCTTGACATCACGGGTATCGAGATCCGTTTTGGCCGCAACATAGCGCACCAACCGCGCAAATCCCACCACTCGCACCGGCAGCAGATAAGCTCGATCTTGCTGTTTGCTCACAAAATAATAAACAATTCCGCCCTGCCCAGTCGATCTGGGCTTCAGCGCCTTAATCTCATCCCAAGCCAAAGCCCAGCCTCGTCGCCCTAACGCCTGTATCCAAGTCGGATAAGTCACCGCAATGCCAGCGTCATTCACCTCCACCCGCTCACTTAAAACGCCATAGAGTAAACCTGCGCCAGCCACTATTCCAATCCAGAGACCTGTAGGCGGCACTGCTGAGTGAGTCACTGCTGCCAAAAAAGGCAGGGGCACCACCAAGGCCACATACAAAGACATTAAGGTGAGCTGAATTAACGGAGAGATTTTAAACCGATCTGAATCGGGGAATGTTTCAGACGGCTGTTCAGATAAAAGATCCTTCAAAGTCATAGCGTTCTTTCTCGCCATCAGACGCTTTATCAACGGCTTTACCCGGATTACCCGGATTACCTGCAAGCTAAGTCCTTTACATCACTCTTACATCACCCTTACATCATAAGTACTTACGGCAAATACTTTTGCACCACGCTCCAGCCGGTGGCGGTAACGCCCACAAAAGCGATTAGCAAAATTCCATTGAGCGTTAAATGCACCTTTCTAGCCCAGGGCCGCTGCGGGCTAATGCGGCTAGCGCTCCAAGCCGACATTAGCGTTAGCACCACGACTCCTACCCCGACGGGCAAATGCACTGAATGCCCCAAATGGCCGTACTCACCCAACGTGCCCACGATGCCAACACTCAGCAGCAGTAAAACGAGCAGCACCAAAATCCCGCCAATCGTATAGTGCAAGGGCCGCAGCCAAAGCGGACGAGGATTTTGATCAGAGTGATCTTGCCTCCGGAAATAGAGCAATGCGCCCCCGCTGACTGCTAGCAAACCATAGGCCGTGAGTGAAAGGCCCATAGACCAAGCGGCTATGCGCCACAGCCAAAGAAAGGAAGGAAGATCCACTGCAATTACCCCACGCTTTAATCAAACATCAAAACACTCCTTCAATTAGGCAATTAGGAGCTTCTAATTAGAAACTAATGATTCTATATCTATCAGGGATAGCATTTTTACGGCTCAAATAAAAATCTCCATAGCGCCATAGTTTGGGCCTCTGTGGAGATTCTTACGAAATTTTTTATAGAGATTAAAATGACTGACTAGCGCAACTGGCTAGCACAAGATAGGCTGCTTTGTCCGGTCAAGGCATTGAAAAGCGCTCGATATTAACCGGGGGATCAATCCGCGATCGCCGTCAGTGCACCCGAAGCGCTACTCATCGCATTTTTGCTGCTAGCACCGTCATCACCAGAATCAGCTAAATCGCCATCCGAACCGACCATCAGCCTGATACAGGGCACCGTATCTGACAAAATGGCACTCGCCATCATTCCCGTATGAATCTCTAACATTGCCGTTGCAACGGCTTCAAACATCAGCCGCTGCCCCGGAAACACGACTCGCTCAAAATACCAATTGGGTACGTTGGTCACCCGTGCAATCTGAATTTTACTCGTGGCGTTGACATAGCAGCACAAGATAGTACTGACATCGTCCGAAGGAAGAGGGTCCAAGATTTGAGCCATGGCGGTAGGACAGAGAGAAACAGCTAGCGACACTTCACACTCACAAAAGCTAACACCTGAAAATTACAGCAACTGTAAAAACGAATACAAGCTATCGGCGCGATCGCTCAAGCTATGCAATTAAGACATCAAAGCTATGCTTATAAGCGCTGCTGAGGCCAGTTTCCTTTACTGTAGCTTGCCCCTAACCTGTTAAATCAAATCGTTTACTGGTATAGGTTTGTTGACATAGCAGACAGTCTAAGTCAGGAAAACCCTCGCCTATAGGATTGTCGGTTCTGGGGGCTTCGTCTGCCGGAAAATTTATGAAACAATTAATTTCACAAATCATATAACGCTACAAAGCGTTATAAAACTTCGCTCTTTAGACATCGCTTGGACATCTGTGGACATCTATATGACGGCCTGCCGGCACTAGAGCTTGAGACACAAATTTGCTCAAAATATGCTCACTGATTTTGTCAGCCGCCTAAGACGCGAGCCAACACGCTAAGATGACAGTGCTATCGTGAAGTTATATGAAAAAACTGAGACGCCTGCTCGTGGTTGCCGTGATCGCTTGACTTTCGCCCCTAACACCTTTGTCTTCGCTACTAACACCCCGCTTTCGCCGCTATGAATGATCGCATTCTTTATGTCCGCCTTCCCTGCAACCCAATTTTTCCGATTGGGGTTGTGTATTTAGCCGATTATGTGCACAAGCTTTTCCCTGACGTAGAGCAGCAGATTTTTGATATGGGGACGGTGCCACCGCTGGATTTTACGCGATCGCTCGATCAGCGAATCGACAGCTTTCAGCCGACCCTGCTAGTATTTTCGTGGCGCGACATTCAAATTTACGCCCCGGTCGGTGGACGTGGCGGCAACCCTTTGCAAAATGCCTTCGAATTTGCCTACGCGCCCAATCCGCTCGTGAAAATCCGAGGCGCAGTCGGTGGCGCGCGCATGACTGCAACTTACATGGCTGAGCTGCGGCGCAATGAAAAATTGATCAAGCGAGGGCTTAAACGGGCGCAGCAGCATCAGCCTGATGCCAAAGTAGTGGTCGGTGGCGGCGCCGTTAGCGTCTTTTATGAGCAAATGCCGCAGATGTTACCGAAAGGCGCAATTGTCTCAGTAGGTGAAGGCGAAACGCTATTAGAGAAGATCTTGAAAGGCGAAGACTTTTCGGGGGAGCGCTGCTACGTAGTGGGAGAAACGCCGCGCGATCGCTTGATTCATGAATGGCCCACTCCGATTGAAAAATCTGCTTGCGACTACGACTATATCGAGGCTATGTGGCCTGAGTTTGAGTACTATTTGCAGGCAGAAGACTTTTACATTGGCGTGCAAACCAAACGCGGCTGTCCGCATAACTGCTGCTACTGCATTTATACCGTCGTCGAAGGCAAGCAGGTACGGATTAATCCTGCCGATGAAGTTGTTAAGGAAATGCGTCAGCTTTATGAGCGAGGCATCCGTAAGTTTTGGTTTACCGATGCTCAGTTTATTCCTGCTAAGCGCTACATCAACGATGCCATCGAGCTGCTAGAAAAAATTCAAGCTTCTGGCATGACCGATATTAATTGGGCGGCCTACATTCGAGCCGATAACCTGACGCCTCGGCTCTGTGAGCTGATGGTCGCAACCGGCATGAATTACTTTGAAATCGGCATTACCAGCGGTTCGCAAGAGCTCGTGCGCAAAATGCGGATGGGCTACAACCTCAAAACGGTGCTGCAAAACTGTCGTGACTTGAAAGCGGCTGGGTTTGATGAATTTATCTCTGTGAATTACTCCTTTAATGTGATTGATGAGCGTGATGACACCATTCGGCAAACTATTGCCTATCACCGTGAATTAGAAAATATCTTTGGCGCGGACAAAGTAGAGCCAGCGATTTTCTTCATCGGTTTGCAGCCTCATACACATTTAGAGGAATACGCCTTCGAGCACAATATTCTCAAGCGAGGCTATAACCCACTGGCGATTTATTTGCCCTGGGTAGCGCTGAAGCTATTGTGGAATCCGGGAGAACTGGGTGCTTTCTTTGGCAATGTGTGCTTGCAGGCAATGGCCGAAAACCCAAATGACTTCGGGCGCACAGTGATGGCTATTCTAGAAAGGCAGCTGGGTAAATCGCCTTTATCAGAAGCGCTGAGTGCACCCGTTAAGGGAGATCCTCGGGTCTTGGCTGAGGTATCATGAGGAAAGTTTTAACTTAAAAGTCGCAGATTTTCGATGCTTAGCGTTTTTATGATCACTCTTTAGTAATTTCTCAAAAAAACACCATGTTGGCGGGCTCTATTCTTCAAAGGCTGGTTAGTGATCGCGCTAACTCATCCGACTCTCAATCAGATACCTCAGGTCGTACACCTTTAAATTTTGGGGTGTACTACAAAAATACCTTAGTGGCCCTCTGCCATGCCCTGGAAGATGCGGTTCTAGCCACCAAAACATCGCCGTTGATGGTGACTGCTTTTCAAAAGGGAAAGTGGTATTTGCAAGAGGCAGATCGCTATGGTGAAATTGCGGAAACTGCTGACAAAATTGTAATTATTGCCGCGCCTGGGGCCGGATTTCAGGAGCATCCGACAAGCCAAAAGGAAAATGTAACGCTAGTAGAGCTAGCCGAAGACGATCCGGTTGCACAGGAATGGCACCTCATGATTATGGGCTCTACTTATAGCGCGATGGTGCTTTGCCAAGAGCTAACCGATGAAGAATATGGCCCAAACGGCCCGCCAGAGAATGATTTGGAGCGCAAATTTTATGGGTTCTGGACATTTGACCCAGCACTGGTAGGAGAAACCATTGCAATCGCTGCTGACCACATTGCTCAGTACGCTCCCGATGTGCAGGTTGACCTCATAGATAAGCTGGCTCAAATAGATGTTAAAGCCAAAACCAAAACGGGTGAAGTGGGCAATGTGGTGATGCGAGTGGTGGAGTATTTGCGAGAGAGCGATCGCCCGATTACCCCTACAGAAACCTTCAAATTTGCCGATACCTTAGGCCAAAACTTAGTCTCAAATGAGCTGCAAGCTTACCTGCGAATGGCTCAGCTGGCTGATTTGGCTGACCCCACCAATCCCTTAGCTGCCGCCGAAGTCGCCTCTATTTCTGAGATGATGGGCCAGTTTCTAGACTTGCCCGTGTGGCAGATGCAGCGGCTGAGGCTCGCGAGTTTGCTGCACCGGATCGCCCCCGCTCAGGTAGGGGACGCCGCTGAAAGTGAAAAAGAAGGCGATAGCTGCCCACTCAATCCTGGGGTGCAGACACTGCGGATATTGCCACGACTTCGGGCGATCGCGCAAATTATTTCTCATCAGCACGAAAGCTGGGACGGCAGTGGCCAACCAGCCGGCCTACAAGGCGATCAAATCCCAGTTGAGGCTCGAATTCTGGGCCTAGTTGCAGCATTTCAGCAAGAGGTCGCGCGTCGCCGCCATGAAGCCAAACAAATCCCCAACCCAATCACCGAAGACGAGTGGCAGCACGTCACCGACGCCTTTGCCGCCTGTAAAAAAGCCGAAGGGCAGCGTTGGGATCCCAAGCTAATGGAAATACTGGGCTTTTTGGTCAGCGGTTTGCAGCAAGGACTGAGCTTACCCACCATTCCGCTCAAGCTGACGCTCAGCACGGGCCTATTAAACCCTGAAGTCGCCGAGACTTGGCCGACGCTAGTCATTGCCGAGCCGGCTCAATCTAGGTGAGCCGCCTATAAACTCAGGTCGCTCAAATCCGGATCGGTTCCTTTCCAGCTTTCAACCCATTAAGTTTTTCATCCCCTTAAATCTTCCAACTGCTTACCTTCGCCCCTGCCAATTTTGATGAGTGATTCTATTGATCTTGACGCCATTCGTACTGGCACGCTTAAAAAGCTTTCCGGCGCAAAGCTAGATGATGTTGATCTGGCAGGCTGCAACCTTTCAGGGGTTCAATTAGCCGGTGCTAACCTATCGGGCGGGGACTTGAGCCAAGCCAATTTGAGCCGAGCTCATCTCGAAGGCAGCAATCTAGTGGGTGCCAATTTAGCGGGCGCTGATGTCCGCGCTAACCTATGGGGAGCTAACCTCATGCAGTGCGATCTAACAGGCGCTGATCTACGCGGCGCTAACCTACGCGGCGCTAACCTGATGGGCGCAAAGCTCACCGGTGCTAGCCTTACCGGCGCTTTTTTAAGCGGTGCTAGCTTGATGAATGCCAACCTCAAAGGGGCAGACTTACGTGGCGCGGATCTACGGGGCGCTAACCTCAGTGACAGCAACCTGCGCAGCGCCGATCTTTCTCGCTGCGATTTGCAAGGGGCAACCCTCACTGAAGCTAATATGGAAGAAGCTAACTTGCAGGAAGCTAACTTTACAGGAGCTTCTTTGGCAAGGGCCAACCTGCTTTGCGCAGATCTGCAAGGAACGCTCACTGTCGGCGCTGACCTTACAGGCACTTGCATGACTGGTACGATTTTAGCCAAGTAACGAACAACCTTTAGTTGTTAGATAAATAGAAGCCATTAAAAGCCCAAAAAAGAGGTTGCCGAATCTTTACGATACGGTTAATACTCTACTTTTAAAATAATCTCCAAGCTATAATGAAAACATAGAAAAAACGTTGAATCTTCAATAGTTATAGCGATATCAAAAACGCAAAACTGCAACCCTATTTAGGAAGATTCAGGCTAAGACAAAAGATAGATTTCTCTTTCTTTGCCACGCGTTTCAAGATGCTTAAAATGTCCATGTTTTTGTGGCTTATTGCTTCTCTGTAGGAAGTCAGTAGAATGGCTTGCTTGAGAAATGCACAAAATCGAGCAGGTTGCTGTTGGGAAAAGCTTTAGTAAGTGGTGCCCAAGTAAGGCGTTTGAGGAAGGCATCTAATTCTTGAAACAACAAACAGGAGGTTTCAATTAATGATGAATCTATCAGATCTCGCTAACAGTAAAGTCTCAGGCAAGCTATTTGCTCGGAGGCTATTAGCAGCCGCGATATCGGTGGGCAGCGTAGCGGGTGCCCTCAGCTTCGGTTCCATGGCCATCAGTAGATTGCCGGCACAGGCCGAAAGTCCTCTGCAAAATTCGACTCAAAATTCGGTTCAAGATCGAACTGAAACAATCGTTGAGATTACCACTCAAATCACCCCGCAAATGGCCCAACTACTAGAAACAGGCGTTTGCCAAGGCTGCGACTTAACAGGCGCGGATTTGACGGGTGCACATCTTATTGGCGTGGATCTACGTAACGCTAACTTAACCAATGCGCAAATGGCTCAAGCCAACCTAGAAGGGGCAGATCTGACTGGCTCAACGCTGGTTAATACCAATTTGAGCGGCGCTTACCTCACCAACGCAATCTTGGATAATGCGCTCGTCAGCAACGTAGATTTTTCAAGAGCGACTTTGGTGCATACTAGCCTCGAAAATGCGAAAGTCGATAACGTAAACCTAGCCGACGCAACGGTATTAAATACACCCATCAGCATTGGCGGTAGCTACGACGAGTAGTATGGACAATTCTCTCAGTACCTATGCCATTTTGAAGCAAGCTCGACCGTTGCGCGTTAGTGACGGTCGAGCTGTTTCTTATCTTGATAGCTGTGACGCTTCGAAGCGCACTCTGATTTTGCTATGGCCGCAGCTAGGTGATTTTGATTCGCTGGAATATGCCTGGTGGGTGAAGCGCGATCGCGACAAACTCGACGCCGCCAAAATTCAGGTACGGGCTGTAGGCATTGGCGATCGCGCCGCCGGGGAAGCTTTTTGCACCTATACCGGGTTCCCACCCGAACAGCTCTATGTCGATCCGAACGCTGATCTGCATCAGGCCCTGAACCTTTACAAAGGGCCTAGCGTTACGCTGCCGGGCCTCAGTCCCCAGCAGACCGGCTATCTAAACCTGCTGCTCATGTGCGCGGGCATTGGCAGTCCGGGGACGTTGAAAGAAGTTTTGAGGGGGTATAGGGGCGATCGCACTGCCCCGCAGCTTATCGCTGATCATGAAGTCATTAAAGCGGCTCCCTTGCCCGCCCTGACGGGCGAAATCTTCAGAAAAGCTGGCGGCAAAGGCTTTCAGCGGCCCTTCGAACTAGCCACGCTGAGGCTGCGCAATATGACAGAAGTGCTCAGCCACTGGCAAACCTATGTGCCCAACGCTGCGTATCTGCCTCAGCGCGGTGGCACATTTTTGATCAAAGGCGATCAAATTATCTACGAATGGCGCGACCAGAACATTCTAGGATTTGCCGAAAATATGAGCGATCCAATCACGACATTGCTTGCCGTACAAACCGCCATCCAAACCGTCACGACGACCCCGGCAAAATAATTTACAATGATTAACGGTTACTACTCTCGCTAGACGTATTAACAAACCACTTTGTAAGCACGCCTTAACTAGGCAGTGTGCCGACGGTTTCCCCAACTCAACTAAAAGAATTCCCATGAAAGATCTGACCCGCTACCGCAATATTGGTATCTTTGCCCACGTCGATGCGGGCAAAACCACCACTACTGAAAGAATTTTAAAACTCACCGGCAAAATTCACAAAATCGGTGAAGTTCATGATGGTGCGGCAACCACAGACTTCATGGATCAAGAGCAAGAGCGCGGTATTACTATTCAATCAGCCGCTACGACCTGCTTTTGGAAAGAGCATCAGCTCAATATCATCGATACCCCCGGACACGTAGATTTCACCATCGAAGTGTACCGTTCGCTCAAAGTGTTAGACGGCGGCATCGGCGTCTTCTGTGCTTCCGGTGGTGTAGAGCCTCAGTCTGAAACCAACTGGCGCTATGCCAACGACTCTAAAGTCGCTCGCATCATCTACGTCAACAAGCTAGATCGCACGGGCGGAGACTTCTTTCGCGTGATTAAGCAAGTGGAAGAAATCTTGGTAGCCAAACCGCTGGTGATGGTGCTGCCGATTGGCATTGAAGACGAATTTACAGGCGTCGTTGACCTGCTCACCGAAAAAGCCTGGATTTGGGATGAGTCAGGCGATCCGATGAACTACGAAATCACTGACGTGCCTGAAGACATGAAAGGTCAGGTCGCTGAATACCGTGAAATGCTGATTGAAGGTGCGGTTGAAGTCGATGACGAGGTTATGGAAAAATACCTCGAAGGCGAAGAAATCGACATTGAAACCATCAAGCGCTGTATTCGCAAAGGCACCCGTGAATTAGCGTTCTTTCCTACCTTCTGCGGCTCGTCGTTTAAAAACAAAGGCGTCCAAAACGTGCTGGATGCAGTGGTCGATTACCTACCTAACCCCACTGAAGTACCGCCTCAGCCTGAAGTTGATCTCGAAGGTAACGAAACCGGCAAATTTGCCAAAGTCACCCCCGATGCGCCTTTACGAGCGCTGGCATTCAAGATTATGGATGACCGCTACGGCGCGCTCACCTTTACTCGCATCTACTCAGGTGTGCTCAACAAAGGCGACACCGTGCTCAATACCTTTACGGGTAAAAGCGAGCGCATTGGTCGCTTAGTGGAAATGCACGCGAACTCCCGGGAGGAAATTGATACCGCTCAAGCCGGTGACATTGTGGCGATTGTCGGCATGAAAAACGTGCAGACTGGCCATACTCTGTGCGATCCCAAGAATCCGGCCACGCTTGAACCGATGGTGTTCCCTGATCCGGTGATTTCGATTGCGATTGAACCCAAAGACAAAGGCGGCTCTGAAAAGATGGGTCTAGCTTTGAGCAAAATGGTGCAAGAAGATCCGTCTTTCTATGTTGAAACAGATCAAGAGAGCGGCGAAGTCATCATCAAGGGCATGGGCGAACTTCACCTTGATATTAAGGTGGACATTCTCAAGCGAACTCACGGTGTTGCGGTCGAAGTCGGTAAGCCTCAAGTGGCCTATCGTGAGTCGATTACGAAGGTGCTTAACGATACCTACGTGCACAAAAAGCAGTCGGGTGGTTCGGGGCAGTTTGCCAAAATTGACTACACGATTGAGCCGGGTGAACCGGGTGTGGGCTTTGAGTTTGAGTCAAAGGTAACCGGTGGTAACGTGCCCCGTGAATTTTGGCCTGCGGTGGAAAAAGGCTTTGCTAGTAGCATGGAGAAAGGGCCTTTGGCAGGTTATCCAATGGTGGACGTGAAGGTGACTTTGACCGACGGCGGTTTTCACGCGGTTGATTCGAGTGCGATCGCCTTCGAGATTGCTGCCAAATCTGCCTACCGTCAGTCTTTCCCCAAAGCTGGCCCGCAGATTCTAGAGCCGATTATGAACGTAGACGTGTTCACCCCCGACGATCACATGGGCGATGTAATTGGCGATCTCAACCGTCGTCGCGGCATGATCAAGTCTCAAAGTTCAAACCCCATGGGTGTGCGCATCAAAGCTGACGTGCCCTTGAGTGAGATGTTTGGCTACATTGGCGACTTGCGCACCATGACTTCCGGTCGCGGTCAGTTCTCAATGGAATTTGGTAACTACTCACCTTGTCCTAAGAACGTTGCTGAAGAGGTGATTAAAGAGGCTAAAGAGCGTCAGGAAGCTGCGAAAAAGTAAGATCATCAAATCCAGTTAGGCGTGACTAATCGTCTCACTGACCTTGAGGTTACGATTTAGAATCAAACGCACTCTCTGACCAAAAATTAGAGGGTGCGTTTTGCATAGAGCCCGATCTAAACGCTTTACGCCGCTTTAACGATGATTGTTCAGCCGTAATCGTTTAGCCGTGATTGTTTAGCCCTAATTGTTTAGCTATGATTTATTTATGGAGCTAAAAGCCTTACCGACCGATATTTTGCTCAGTGAGTCTAAGACTGTTCTGGGCCACCTCAAAATGGATCGAAGCCTATATCCGGGCACCTATGTGGATATCGATGGCCACACCTACCAAATTCTGGTGCGCCGCCATCAGTATCAGCTCAAATTAGGCCGCTATCACCTTCACAAAGCGATTGTCCATGTCAAAAAGACCGTTGTGCCTGAAGAGCGATCGCTCCTGAACGGTACTTGGGTCATCGGCGATATCACCTGCGCTTATAACGCCCGATCCGAACTCATGCGCTGCGCCGTCAATCCCATAGGCCCCTGCCAAGGTTGCATCCACTACAGCTCAATCTAAGGTCACTCGGCCCTTAAGACTCAACTGCCCCAAAGTCATTGATTTATCATCAAAATATGGACAGTTCTTTTTTTAGGGCTAAGGCCATATTCACAGTATCTGCTGAAGGGCTCCTATATGGTACAAACACCAACTAAGCCAGTAACACTAGAGGCTTTTCTATCACTTCCAGAGACAAAGCCCGCTACCGAATATTTCGATGGCAAAATTACCCAAAAACCAATGCCACAAGGAGAACACAGCAGCATTCAAGTGGAGTTAGCGCCTGCTATCAATGCCGCTTTAAAAACTCAAAAAGTTGCCTCAGCGTTTACAGAGCTGCGCTGTACGTTTGACGGCAGCTCTATCGTGCCCGACATTGCTGTGTTTGTATGGGACCGAATTCCTCGCCAAGATAACGGGCGGATTGCGAATGCTTTCACAATTGCGCCGGACTGGATTATTGAAATCCTATCGCCGGGGCAAAGCCATACAAAAGTTGTTAAAAAGATTTTGCGCTGCTTGGCACAAGGCAGCGTCATGGGATGGCTGATCGATCCGGCTGAAGACGCTGTATTCGTGTATTCAAAAGAGCAGGGAGCATCTGTTTACGACCTGACCGACAATGCGCCAGAGACAATCCTGCGGGTGCCTGATTTTGCTCAAGATTTTGAATTGACGATAGGGGATCTGTTTGGTTGGCTGATGGCCTAGGCCATTCGCCTGGACAAGGGGGGCTATTGAGCGGATTCTGGCGGTGGGCTTTCGCGGGGAGGGTTGGTTGAATTGGATGGATGGAGGGAGGCGATCGCCGCCGCAAACCGCTCTCCAATCGTTTTATAGCTATCCACCGTAAAGTAAAGCCCATCCATCGCCAAATCATCTGTTGCGATCATCATCCCGTTTGGAATCTGAATACTTGCCTGCTGCGCCTGTACAAGTGCCCAGTTAGGAAGCCCCTCTAAATCCTTGGGTTGACCTAGCTGAGCATAAACCAGCGGTAGATCAAGATTGCCAATATCCGTGCGAAAGTTGTAGGCAAACGTCGCAAATTTTTCGGCCCAAGCGTCTGCCTGAGGGTTTAACGTCGGATATTTCAGCGGATCAATGGTATCCGCCTCGCCCTGAAAAAATAAAATACCGCTGACAGTTCCCATCGGAGAAGCTGCCCGAACGCGCTTTAGACAAGAGCCGTAGAGGGTTTGATCGTTTAGACTCTTTTGCCAGTCGGTAATCGAAGATCCCTCCTTAGCACAGGGAATTAACCCAATGGTTTGGTTGCTATCTTGAGCGACTAGCATTTTTGCAAAAGAAAGCGCAGGGCCAAACCCGGCATTAGGATCTTCAGAAACTCGATCAATTTGATTTGCAGCACTATCAATCGGTTCAGTCGCAACAGTCCAACGGTAGTCATTGCCGAACGTAAAAACATTGTCACTCACTCGAACATCAGCCGGTACTGGAGCAACGCCTACCATATTAGACTGGCCGATCAAAACATAGAGCTTAAGTTTGCCTTGCAAAGGGTCTGGAATAGCTGACTGACTGATAGATTCCCCCAAAACGGCAGTAGGCGTAGATGTCTTTAGGAAAAGCTCGTTTTCTTGCAGCCAATGACCTATGTAGGTGCTGGCGTCAAAATACGTTTTCAGCCCAATGCCCAAGCCCGTCCCCAAAACAAAGGTCAGACCGAAAGCTGTAATTGAACGAAGCGAAGGTTTCATAAGGGCAGCCGGGGACAAGGCGCTGAGCGATGTCAGTAATAAGTCAGCTCTAAATGATAGAGCAGGAAAAAAGCCTATCACTTAGCGTAAAAAATAGAGCAAAAAAAAAGCCCCGTCGCCAGTGACTGGGCTAAGACCTCGATAACTCTCAATTCGGAGATTTCAGAGCTTCACCTGTTTTAGCTTCGTGCCACTAAGCTTCTTGAGACAGCCGACGGCGGCGAGTTACCAGGGCGCCGGCTACTACCGCGCCAAGTCCTAGCAACGTAGAGGGCTCAGGCACTTTTGCTTGGGCAGCAGCACTACCCACTAGCTTGAAGTCAGGGCCATTATAGGACTTGCCTTCGCTAATGACGCGCACAGAGCGAATCAATCCGCCGCTTAAGCCAAAGTCAGCCAAGCTTAAGCCGATAGAGCCTACCGGTTGAGCGCCACTGATTTCTTGAGTATCAATACTGAAGCCAGCGTAGTTCCAATTGCCGGAGTTTGCTAATTTGAGCAAATTACCCATCGCATTGCCGTTAGCATCTAGCGCTTGGATATCCAGCTTGCTGTTCATGCCCCTTTCCCACAAGAAAATATTATCCACTGCCTTGTCAAAGTGAAGGTCTAGGGTAAATTTGCCGGTATCTTCAGTGTCGATGATATTGTTGAGGTTCAAGTTATTCAAAACAGCTTTTGCGCCTTCATTTGTTAGGAGCTCTTGCTTAATACCCGTTGTTGCTAGATCGCCAATATCAGCGCTAGCCGCACCTGTATTGCCGCCTGTATAAAGGTCGTTGTAAACGATATTGACAGCGTTGATTAAAGAGAAATTACTGACAACTTGCCCCTTAGTCAGGGTCACGGAATTTAGAAAAATGTCACCCTTAGAAGCCTTGCTGCCACTCAGTGACGCGGTGTAGTTTGTCTGAAAGGAAAAAGCTTGAGCAGGAGATGAAATAAGGGCAAGCGCCCCGCTGGTAATAAGACCAGCGTTAGCTATAACGTGGCGAATTTTCATAGAGTTTCTGTTGTTTTTTGGGGTAAGAAGGTGAGAAATTGTGAAAAAATTCTCTAAACAAAATGCTTTAGAGAAAAGATTTGGTGAATACAGCAGGCAGACAAGTATTGGCGGTAATGGGGCCTAATATCAATAGAATGCGGCAAGCCTAGCTAGAATGTCATCCTCACAACAGTTAACTTTGCAAAAAACTCTTAAATCACTCCGTTGACCGAAATTTTACGGAGCCAGTCGTCATGGGTGCTTTCAGTATTTGTACGATCTATAGTTTCTATAGCTGGGTTTGCCATCTGTAGATAGACTAAGCGCTGCGGTATTCCATCGGATGAAAGTTAGTCCATGAACCCAAGTTAAGCATTGCCAATGGCTGAATGGTTCTTGCCTTCAACTTGTTCTGTAGATTCTTCATTTAATAGCGCTGAGACAGCTCTGATCAATGAGTTTTTACTTGGCTTCCATCCAGTTTTTGCCCGCATTGGCTTCCACCTTTAAAGGAACGATTAAGTCCACGGCGGTTTCCATCGTACTTTCAAGCTTGGGCTTAAGATCATCCCACTCTTCGGGTGGAACTTCAAAAATGAGCTCATCATGCACTTGCAGGAGCATATTGGCTTGATAGCTTTTGAGCAGATCGTGAATATGGATCATTGCAACTTTAATGATGTCAGCGCTAGATCCTTGAATGGGAGCGTTAGCGGCGGCCCTCAGGGAGCCTGCATCGTAACCGTTGGTACGTAATTGGCTGAGATCGATGGCGCTAGGATCTGTGCCTTTGAGCGCTTGTAGACTGCGCGTGGTGAAGTTAAAGTAGCGGCGACGACCGGCAATGGTTTGGACGTAGCCGTGAGCGATCGCTTCTCGCTGCATCTGCTGCAAATATTCAAACACTTTTGGATAGCGATCATTAAAGCGATCAATAAATGTCTTCGCATCTAACCGATGAACGCCCGTTTCGCGCGCAAATCGAACCGCGCCCATGCCATAGATCACGCCGAAGTTAATAATTTTGGCCATCCGCCTTTGATCAGCGGTGATCTCTTCCTTTTCTTTGTCAAATAGTAGCGTTGCAGTCAAACGGTGCACGTCGTCATTACTGCGATAAGCTTCTACCAAGATGGGTTCTTGACTCAAATGCGCTAGAATTCTTAGCTCTATTTGAGAATAGTCGGCGGCAACTAAGTGCCAGCCTTCTTTGGGCAAAAATGCCTGACGAATTTGTCGGCTAAAGGCAGTGCGGGTAGGAATGTTCTGTAGGTTTGGATTAGAAGATGACAATCTGCCGGTAGAGGTCACAGCTTGGTTAAAGTCAGTGTGAACGCGCCCTGTACTAGGTAAGATCAGCGCTGGCAAAGCATCTACATAGGTTGATTTCAGCTTAGATAAGGTGCGATGCTCAATCACCGCGTCAACGACCGGATGATCGCCTTGCAGTTTTTCAAGGGTAGCGGCATCGGTAGAATAACCCGTTTTGTTTTTACGAGACTTGCGTTTGTCAAGCCCTAAGGTATCAAAGAACAACGTGCTGAGCTGCTTCGGAGAACCGAGGTTAAATTCTTCACCAGCAGCAGCGTAGGCTGACTTTTCGATGCCAGCTAGATCCGTTTCTAGCTGTTTAGAAAATTCATTCAAATAAGCTTTATCAATCCGAATGCCGGTTGCTTCCATGTTGGCTAGCACGGGTTCTACCGGCATCTCAATATCATTAAACAGCTTTTCTAATTCAACAACTTTTGCTAGCTCGGCTTTGAGCAAAGGCACTAAGCGGTAAGTCGTGTGTACGTCGCTGCCGCAGTAGTCAGCAACTGAAGCGATCGCAACTTCTCCAATCGTCTTCCCCTTCGGAACCAAATCGGTATAGCTCACAGTCGTCAGTGACAGATATCTCAGGGCCAAATCCGCCAAATTATGGCTATTTTCAGGATTAAGCACATAGCTAGCGAGCATTGAATCGAACACTACCCCTGTCAGATCAATGCCTGCTCGGCGTAACACCAGCCGGTCGTATTTTGCATTCTGCAACGCTTTAGGATAGCGCTCATCTTCTAAAATAGGCCGCAGCGCTTCTATCACCGTTTCGACGCTGAGCTGATCGCCTTTTATGTGGCCGATTGGAATGTAGGCGAGATCTTTAACGCCTTCGCCCCAACAGCAGCCAATGCCAACTAGATTAGCTTCTAAGGGATTAACAGAGGTTGTTTCAGTATCCCAGGCAACAGGCTTTTGGGTAGCGGTATGAGACTTTAACCGGCTTACTAAGTCTTGCAACTGCGCGTCGGTTGTGATGATTTGTGGCTGAATGGTGACGCCGCTGAGCCCTGTGCCGCTACTAGCATCAGTTTCTTCGGCACTAAAAAAAGCGGTATCTTCATCTTCAAAGTCATCTGCAACTGGCGCTGATTTAGCCGATTGAATATATGGCTTGTAGTCCGATTCGCCCCCAAATGAAGCTTGCAATTTGCTCAGTCGATTGACAAAGTGCTGCAATTCCAGCCGCTTTAGCACCGGAATTACATCGTTTGGATCAAAGCCTTCGAGCTTGCAGGTATCCAAATCTGTTTCTACCGGCACGTCGGTCACAATAGTCGCCAAAAATTTCGACTGATCCGCCGATTCTTTACCCTCTTCTAGTTTTTTCTTGACGGCCCCTTTGATCTCATCAATCGAGGCGTAAATAGTCTCCAAATCGCCGTAGGTTTCCAACAACTTTACAGCCGTCTTTTTGCCGATGCCTTTGACACCTGGAATGTTGTCAGAACTGTCGCCGCACAATGCCTTATAGTCTATTACCTGACAGGGCAAAATCTCTAATTTTTCGAGTACTTCGGCTACGCCAAATTCTCTTGCAGTGCTGGTTTTACTGCCAAAAGTCGTGCTTAAATACACCACCTTGATATCTTCTTGATCGTCAATCAGTTGAAAGAGATCTTGATCGCCACTGAGAATTTTGACTTGAAAGCCTTTGGCCTTGGCCCGAGTGGCCAGCGTGCCAATCATGTCGTCGGCTTCGTAGCCCGGCGTGCAAAAAATCGGCAGCTTGAGTGCACCTAAAAGTTTTTTGAGATTTTCAACATCTTCTGTAAATTCTTCTGGCGTTTCGGCGCGTCCGGCCTTGTATGTGTCGGTTTCTTCGTGACGGAAAGTAGGGGTTGCCAAATCGAAGGTAACAGCGGCGTAGGCTGGCTTTTCGGCCTCTAGAGTATCCATCAGTGATTTGAGAAAGCCAAAGCACACGCTGGTGGGAATGCCGGTGGACGTGCGCAGACCACCGTCGCGGCTGCGGGCAAAAGCATAGTAGGAACGAAAGGCCAAAGAGTGGCCATCGACGAGTATGAGAACGGGTTTGGCTGGATCAACGCTCAAATCAGTATTCAACTTATAGGTAAAGCAGCGACTTCTTCATTATCTAACAGCTGTGAAGGAATGGGACATTGAGAATCTACAGCGCTGGGCGATAAGCGTTTAATGGAGCGTTACGCGGGATGTAGATCGGATGACGAGGTTGGCCGGAGCGGTTGATTTGGAGGTAGCTGAGTTTAGCGTGGTAGGGCGCAAGCAGGCTAAGAATGGTGCGATCGCGCCCTAAAAAAACACCCGCATTGCCCCAAGCCAACACTACCTGCTGAGCCTGCTCAACTGCTGCGATTAGATAGGCATCATTTTTTGGCCCAATCGGGTCAGCAACCGTTTTCAGATCTGCTGGGTGGGTGGTGCAATAGCCAAACAAATTCACCACTGACAGCGATCCAAATCCCCAGCGCTGCGCAAACTGAATGCAGGCCCGCAGCGTTGGGTCATCCGCCGTTTCATTGGCGCAGCTAGGATTCAGCATGACAAAAGCGACGTTCAGCTTACCTGATCTAGACCCATGAGATGGCCAACAGCGATTTAGTCGATAGCGGTAGCGCCTGCTGCTGTCGAAAAGGGCCGTTCTTTTGATAACATCTGTGGCCATAGATCTTTCAGATCCTTAGCAATTTAGCGTTCTATTGACGCTCTATGAATTGAATATGAATTGAATATGAATTGAAAGCGTTGGCGCTAGCAATCCAGAAGTAGGCTGGGTGATGGCGACTTTTGCCCTTGCTAGTTGGAGCCTGCTAAGGTGTGCAACGGCGATAGAGACCGGCATACCATCAACAGCTGGGCATAGTCGCCGCTTAATTCTGAAAGAATTCTGAAACATAGCCCCCAAATAGGGTTAAAAAAATAAGGTGCCAAACAAAATTGCTTGACACCTTACTTCTTTAAGCGAGCCTGGAGAGATTCGAACTCCCGACACCGTAGTCCGTAGCCACGTGCTCTAGTCCACTGAGCTACAGGCCCATTAGGGATTTCCCTTGTTTGGGATTTAATATTAACACACCGATCGCGCGTCTTGCTGATAAAAATTGAGCCTTTCAAAATAATGATCTTTTCTAATCCGTCTGCTGATAGTTCTTCTGCTGATCCGGTGGCGCTTACTCACTTGGATGCTCAAGGGCAAGCCCAAATGGTCGATGTTTCGGCCAAGCAAGTCTCTGTGCGGCAGGCAGTCGCCACCGGCACCATCACCATGCAGTCCACGACTTTAGCCGCCATCCAAGCGGGAAATCTTCCTAAAGGGGATGTCATCGGCACCGCTCGCTTAGCAGGGATAATGGCCGCCAAGCAAACTGCCCTTTTAATTCCGCTATGCCATCCGCTGCCGCTAAAAAAGATCGAAGTCAGCATCGAACCTGACGTTTTACTACCGGGCTATCGCATTCGAGCTACGGTCAAAACCAAATCTGAAACCGGTGTCGAAATGGAGGCGCTTACCGCAGTTTCTATCGCGGCGCTTACCCTGTATGACATGGCCAAAGCGCTAGAAAAATCCATGCGCATCGGTGACATTCAGCTATTAGAGAAAATCGGCGGCAAATCCGGTCATTGGCAAAAACCGACCGACCACCATTCACTACAATAGAGGTAGTAATCCAATACCTAAAGACTTTTTATGCCCCCTCGCTGGCCCCGAAAACCAGATCCTGCTAACGATCCCCCGCTGCGTAAGCTAGAAGATCGCATTAATTTTGCGGTGCATGTGGCTGGCTTTGCCTTGGTCAACTCTAGCCTTTGGTTTTTTAATACGCTGAATCCAGGTTCTTTGCCTCAGGCCAAAATTGTCACCTTGGTGATGCTGGCTATACTGTTTGGGCATGGGGTGTATATTTTTGCGATCGCAGACTACAGCCAACCAATCGCACCGCAACCCTCAAACCCAAATATAGACATTGGTAAATAGCGCTAAACGCAAACTGATTTGAAAGACCCCTCTAAAATCGCCACTCTAAAGGTAGGCAAAGCAATCTCAAAACTCTGGCAGACTGCTTTTATCACCTTTTCGCATTCAACCGAAACTTATACAGGAGGGCGCATTATGAAAAGCGCAAACTCAGCCGAATCGATAGAAGCACTCGCTGCTGAAATTGGCGAAAACATTTACATGGATATTGCCAAGTGGCACCTCTATTTAAATAGCGCTAATCTGCATACGCTGCTGGCTGAAAAGCTTTTGCCGATGGTTATCGCCGACAGCATCTCAGAAGATGAAGTACTCAAAGTCCTTAAAGACATTCCCATCAAGCTAGGCGGCGGGCGTAAAACCTTGCCTTTGGCCGATTTATTGCCTATGCAATGTCAAGTCAACCTGATTGATTTGCTAGAGGAGTATCAGCGATCGCTCTAAAGCCCTAAGTGACAAGATCGGCAGACAACCCACCAAAAGCAGGAAAAGCAGGAAGTGACGAGATTAGCAACTCATCTCCTGCTTTTTAATTTTCTGAAAAGAATTTTAAAATTGCCTTTCTAATAAAGAAAATAAAAGTTAATCTAAATATTAAGTTCATTCAACAGATTAACTAGGAAAACGATGGGTCTTTTAGAATTCATATTTGGCAAAAGTGCTCCCAAAGACGACAGCCAATCCAAACAGGCTTACTATCTCAATGATGACGATTCCAAAAGCTTTGGCAACATTGACTACATGCGCACTGCAAAAACCGTGCGCCGCACCTTTGCCAAAAAGAAAGGTCAAACCGAGCATCTAGAAAGTATTCGACAGATTTCGGCTATGCAACGAGCTAATGCCGCCAGCAACAGCAGCTTTGGCGCTACCCCCTCTACCAGCACTAGCTCATCAGCTTCTAGCAATAGTGCGATGGGCAATAGCTCAGTCCCTAGCTCTGAGCGCCCTCGCCGCAAAGCTAGCAGTGAAATGGATATGTTCCGCAACATGGCTAAAGATATTCGCAAGTAAGTTGGCCTACTCTCCCATGAGTGGCTGAGCGCCAAAAGCCAAATTTTAATGACTTAACGACGGCTGCAAAATCAGCCGTCGTTTTTTTAAGCTATTGACCGCATCTATAAATTGTCATCAACGCTATCACAGCGACCGATTAGGCCCTAAAGTCGGCAAAATTTGTTGGCTAAGCAAGATTGCTCTCATCGCCATTAGCCCAGTCATCGCCAGCCAAAGTAAGTGAGCCGATGCGAGATGACTTGCAATAATAGCTAGTGGCAAAAATCCTAAAAAAGCCGCAATCAGCGTGGCATTACGCAGCGTTCGTCCCGCAGTCAAGCCCAAAAAATAGCCATCTAAGGTAAAGGCCACACCACCCCAGCCCAAGACTGGTAGCAGCCAGCCCACATAAGTCGGAATTTGATCTAGTAAAATTTTGTGGCTCGTGAGCAGACTAAAAAATGGCGTTGGCCAAAACATCAAAACCAGTGCAATTATCACCCCCAAGGCCATGCTGCTAAGCCCGCCAAACATCAGCAGCCAGCCCAAGTCATTGGTTGCCCGCTGCCCATAAAAATTGCCTGCATAGCTCTCTACAGACAGCGCGATTCCATCCATAAAATACGCTGCCATCAGCACAATTTGAATCAGCAGCGTGTTGACCCCTAAAATGCGATCGCCCATGCCCGCACTGAAATTTGTAAATAGCGACATTGCCATCACCAGTGCAAACGTACGAACCAAAATATCTCTATTGAGATTGAATAAAGCCTTGAGGGCAGCAGGTTGCCATAGCCGAGACTTGATTTGTGGCCACAGATGCCAAGGAACAGGGTTGTTAGCGCCCCCTTTAAAGATCAACATCAAGGCCGCCACCAGCGTCAAATATTGACTGAGCGCCGTTGCCAGCCCGGCCCCGTAACTGCCCCAGCCCAGCCCACGAATAAACCAGTAGTCAAGAAAAATATTGCTAAAGTTGCCAACCATCGCCAGCAGCACAACCTGCCGACCTTTAGCGCGCCCTAGCAGCCAGCCCAGCAGCACGTAGTTCACAAGCACTGCCGGGGCGTCTAAAATCCGACCATTGTAGAAGTCTAAAGCCGCCGCTTTGGCTTCAGGCCCAGCTTGCAACAGCGAAAATCCAATCGCTGCAATCGGTACTTTTAGCAGCCAAACCATCAACCCGACGCCAAAAGCCAGACAAACATTACGGATGACAATCAGCCAGACTTCAGCCTGATTGGTTTGCCCGACGGCTTGGGCCGTCGGGCCAGTTGTACCCATGCGAAAAAAGTTAAAGCTCCAGTAGATCACATTGAAAATGACGGTCGCTAAAGCCACGCCATTGAGATAGCGAATATCGCTTAAATGACCTAAAAAAGCGGTATCAACGAGACCCGCTAGCGGCACCATTAAATTTGACAAAGTATTAGCTGCCGCTAGCCGAAAAAATGGCTTTGTCCATCCAGCAGTTCTAGATGGGAGCGTCAGCGCTTTCAAAGATTTACGGCTAATTTTGTGGGCGAGTTTGTGAAGAGTAGGCCGCAAGTTTTGTGAGGAAGGGTGAAAAGAACTAGAAGCCCCTTAAGTGTATCGCCATCATTTCAGCTTCCAACAAGCTTAAACACCAACAGCTAGGCAAATCCCAGGACTGCATTCAGATCGGTGCTCTAGGCAATGCCGTAGTTATGCTCAGGCGGTTTATCACTCGCATTGGGCAATCTACTATCAGCTTCGTATAGCCGCTTTACATTTCCGCTTTACATTTCAGCTTTACACTTCAGCTTTACACTTCAAGCTTCGCACTCCTATAACGACCGTTTAACGACCGTTGACAGCCGTTAGCAACTGCTCATCCATCCTTTTTTTGATAATGAAAGTCATGAATCACAGTGGCCTTAGGCTCTTAAGCATCACGACACTCCTCGCTAGCCTAACGGGAACTTTGATCGGCGCGCTGCCCAGTCAGGCCAACGACGCCAACAGCCTCTTGGACAGCGATTTGCCCAACGTGCGCCCAGCCGCAGATCCCTTTGAAGCCGTGATTTTGCCAGTGGTATCGAGCGGCAGTGAGACCAGCTTTGGGGTGAATGGTGCGGGTGAGGCTGAAACCGATGAGATGATGCCTACGATCACGCCAGACTTGGATGATATAGATCTGAGCGTAGATTCTCAGGCGGTGCCAGCGGTGGACGCTTATAACCGAGGCGTTGATCGCTATCAGCGGGGTGAATATGCCTTGGCGATCGCTGAATTCAGCGCGGCAATCACAGCCAAGCCCAACTACGCCGAAGCCTACGTTTTTAAAGCTGCGACCGCACTCAAGCTTCATGACAGCGCCGCTGCTATGAGCAACTATTTGCTAGCCATTGAGGCCAACCCCAACTATGCGCTTGCTTACTTTTCTAAAGGTGCGCTCTTTTTTGAAATGGGTGAACTTGCCGCAGCGATGGATGACTTTAAGCAAGCGATCGCCTTAGATGCCAGCTACGCTGAAGCTCATGACTATCTCGGCCTGACCTCATCTGCCATCGGCGACTATACTTCTGCACTTGATCACTACGATCAAGCCTTAAAAATCAATCCTGACTATTTCCCGGCCCTGCTACATCGGGGCGTAGCTTTGATTGAACTCAAAAACTTTGATGGCGCGGTTACTCAGCTCACTGCCGCGATTGATCGCGATCAAGATTCGGCTGAAGCCTATCTTAACCGAGGCGTAGCTTACTACCACTTAGGCACCTTCCCATCTGCTCTAAAAGATCTTAATAAAGCGCTTGAGATTAATCCTCGTAGCAGCGAAGCCTATTTCAATCGTAGCTACGTATTTTCGGCAATGGGCCGCAGACGCGATGCCCTTGCCGATATCAATACGGTGCTCACGCGTCAGCCTAATTCAGTCAAAGCCTACCTAGCTAGGGGCGCGCTGTATAGCGCCCAAGGTGATAATGCGGCGGCGATCGCTGACTTTAACCGCGTAATTGAGCTAGATGTGAACTCTAGCGATGGCTACCGGCAGCGGGCGCAATTAGAGGTTGCGAACAACAATGTGATCGATGCAATCAACGACTACAACAGCGCGGTTAATCTCAGCCCAACTGACAGCGGCATTTATAAAGGGCGCGCCGATGCCTTTGCAATCTATGGCAATTTACCGGCAGCGATCGCTGACTACACCTACGCGATTGAATTAGATAATACCGCTTTGAATATCTATGCTGCTAGAGGCCGAGCCCAATATGAAGCCGGTAATGCCCAAAGCGCCTATCAAGATTTTGCCTACATCATCCGCAAAGACCCAGCAGCTAGCGCCGATATCTACTACTATCGCGGGATTTCTTTGGCGGCGCTAGGCGATAACTTTGGCGCGCTCAGTGATTTACAGTCCGCCGCCGAACGCTATTTGGCTCAAGGCAGCGCCGATGGCTATCGCACAGTGCTCAGTCGAATGAGTCAGCTATAAAGTCAATAGCATCAAAGTCAATAGCATCAAAGTCAATAGCATCAAAGTCAATAGAATTAGACGTGACGCCTTACGCCTAGCTAGAACCGGTACGCTTATTAAGAGCTTAACTTTAGCAAGCTGAGGACTTTGGGCATGGCTGATCTATCTTTGAGTGAAATACATATTTATCCGATTAAATCAGCAGCGGGAATGGCGGTGCAGGCGGCGCAATTGACGGCCAGGGGGCTGCACTATGATCGGCGCTGGATGGTTGTGGATGCTCAGGGCAAATTCATAACTCAAAGGCGGTTCCCTCGGATGGCGCTAATTGGGGTGATCCTTGATGAAAGCGCGGGTTGCTTGCGCTTAAGTGCGCCGGGAATGGCCGATCTGTCGGTGCCGGTAGATTTTTCTTTAGGGCTCAAGGCGGGCGATCGCAACGAGCCGTTGAATTGGATGAGTGTGGAGGTGTGGGGCGATCGCTGCACTGCCATTGCCGTTAGCCCCGATAGCCAACAGTGGTTTACTCAATTTCTTGGCACTGACGCTCAGCTCGTATACATGCCAGACAATTGCAACCGGCCCGCCGCCCATGGGCAACTCGGTAACAATAAGCTGGTGAGCTTTGCCGATGGCTACCCGTATCTATTAATTTCTGAGGCTTCTTTAGCGGGGCTGAATGAAAAGCTATTGGCACAGGGAAAACCGCCCGTGACGATGCAGCGGTTTCGGCCTAATTTTGTGATTGCAGGCGCTGATGGACCTCACCTTGAGGACAGTTGGCAGCAGGTACAAATTGGTGGGGTGCTGTTTGATTTGCCGAAACTGTGCGATCGCTGCTCTATTCCCAACATCGATCCGATGACGGGCGATTATCCCAAAGATCGGATCGGCCAACGCACCTTGGAACCTACTACAACCCTTTCTACTTACCGCGCCTGGGATCAGGGCATTTGGTTTGGCCAAAACTGCATTCAGCAGGCGGCGGCATTTGGCGGCACCTTGCGCGTTGGTGATGCTGTAAAAGTCCTAGCGCTCAAATAGCACTTCAGTGCTCAAGCGAATCACTCAAGCGAATCACTCAAGCGAATCAGTCGAGTGAAAGGTGCGACACAAAGACAAGGGACGGTAGTGTGAGATCATCAAAGGTAATTAATTAACCGCACTATAGATCTGATCATGGCAGAACTGACGATGGCTATCAAAACGGTTCCCACTACTCCTTTTGACGACCAAAAGCCCGGTACTTCTGGCTTGCGCAAGCAGGTTCCGACCTTTCAAAAACCTCATTATTTAGAAAATTTCATCCAGTCTACGTTCGACAGCCTAGACGATTATCAGGGTAAAACCTTGGTGCTAGGCGGCGACGGGCGCTACTTCAACCGCCCCGCCATTCAAACTATTCTAAAAATGGCGGCAGCTAACGGCGTCGGTAAAACCTTAGTCGGCCAAGGCGGCATTCTCTCTACACCAGCAGCCTCTTGTTTGATTCGCAAATATAGTGCATTTGGCGGCATTATCCTCTCAGCTAGTCACAATCCAGGCGGGCCAGAAGGCGACTTTGGCGTGAAATATAACGTCTCTAATGGTGGGCCTGCGCCCGAAAAGGTGACCAGCGCCATTTTTGAAAATACGAAGTCTATCCACGAATACAAAATCGTCGAAACAGACGATATAGATCTCGATACGCTCGGTTCGACGGCAATAGGTGATATGAGCGTCGAAGTCGTTGATGCAGTGGCAGACTACGCGGAGCTGATGGAAAATCTGTTTGACTTTGGCAAGATCCGTGAGTTGCTAGAGAGCGACTTTACAATGTGCATGGATTCGCTGCATGCGGTCACTGGTCCCTATGCCAAGGCGATCTTTGAGCAGGCGCTGGGCGCGAAAGCAGGAACCGTGACCAACGGTGAACCGCTGGAAGATTTTGGCGGCGGACACCCTGATCCAAACTTGGTGTATGCCCACGATCTAGTCGAGATCATGTTCTCAGAGAGTGCGCCAGATTTTGGAGCGGCTTCGGATGGCGACGGCGATCGCAATATGATTCTTGGCAATAACTTCTTTGTCAATCCCAGCGATAGCCTTGCCCTGATCGCCGCTAACGCCCAGCTCGTTCCGGGCTACAAAAATGGCCTTGCTGGCATCGCTCGATCCATGCCCACTAGCCAAGCTGCTGATCGCGTCGCTAAAAAACTTGGCCTCGACTGCTACGAAACCCCCACCGGCTGGAAGTTCTTCGGTAACTTGCTAGATGCGGACAAAATTACCATTTGCGGCGAAGAAAGCTTCGGCACTGGATCCAACCACGTCCGCGAAAAAGACGGCCTCTGGGCAGTGCTATTTTGGCTAAATATTTTGGCAGAGCGAAAGCAGTCCGTTGAAGAAATTGTGCTGGAGCACTGGCGGACGTATGGGCGCAACTTCTACTCGCGGCATGACTATGAAGGCGTCGATAGTGCTAAAGCCCAACAGCTTATGGATGGGCTCACGGCGCAGCTTGCAACTCTCCCTGGCACCTCGCTCGGCGATTACACCGTAGAGTATGCTGACGACTTTAGCTACACCGATCCAATTGATGGCAGCATCAGTCAAAATCAGGGCATTCGGATTGGCTTTACCGATGGATCGCGGATGGTGTTTCGGCTCTCAGGTACGGGTACGCAAGGGGCTACGCTGCGGCTGTATTTAGAAAGCTATGAGCCGGATGAGTCCAAGCATGGGCTCGATGCGCAGGTGGCTTTGGAGCCATTGATTGCGATCGCCAATCACCTCGCCAAAATTCAGACCCTCACGGGCCGCGATCAGCCCACTGTGATCACCTAATAGCAAGGCTCCGCAATTTTACGGAGAAACTGCTGTTTTTTTACAAAAATGTGCTCTCTGCCAAAACGTTCGGCTACGATTTCCCCTATACTTCATGGTTGTATGCCCACACCCCGCATTCTGGCCACCTGAGCGAGCAACATGAAACATTGGGAATTTTTGATCCAGAGAGAAGGCGATCAAACTTGGTTACCGCTAGAAGCCCAGCAAGTAGAGATTTTAGAAGGTCGCTACCGAGTCGTCGCTCACACAGATCGCGTTGAAATTCCGATGGATATTCGGGTGAGTCAGCTCATTACAGACGAGTTTCCCCCGCGAAAGCGCGTTCGCAAGCGCACTGGTAAAACGAACGACGCTGGCCTTATTGTGGTCATGCCTCTCATGCACCTCAATCCTGGTGAATGGGAGCTGCGCTGTAGCGGCCTTGATAGTAGTAGTGGCCTTAATAGTAGTAGTAGCTTCAATCGCCTAGACGATCTAACGGACGAGAGCTGGCAGTACCATGTGCAGCTCAATGTGTTTGCCCGTACCGAAGAAGACTGGTCATCAGAGTGGCCAATCCCGACCGACTCTGAAACGGTCGCCAGCGTTCTGGTAGAAGATAGCGATGACCGTGACTTCAGCCATGCCATCCGCGAAAGTTCTGACGTGGATGATTCGATATCGGCCAATTCTCAAGCTAGTTCTCAGGCCAATTCTCAAGCTAGTTCTCAGGCCAATTCTCAGGCCACTTCTCAGGCAGAACCCCCTCTCAGTTTGGCCCCAAGCGATCGCGCTTACCGCATCTCGCTGAGACAGCAGGCTTACTTAGCTCAACTCGATCAGCCGATGACGATTGTTGGCAAGGTCAATTCTTTGACTGGAGCGTTGCCGGAAGAAACGAGCGAATTGTGGATTCGGCTGCAAAATCCCCAGACTGCGCAAGTCATTATGGAAGCGCATCGGCCCTTAAGCTTAGCGCGGTTACCGGCTGACTTTAAGGTGCAAATACAGCTTCCGGCAGAGACATCAGCGCAGGTAATTTTAGGAGAAGTTTCTCTCAAAGCAGCGGCGACCGATATCCATGCGCCCACACTGGTATTAGCCTCTACCGCGTTCACCATTACCGCCGGTATCGCCCAATTGCTCGATACGATTGCGAACCAAGATGCTGGCATGTTTGAAGAAGACCTTGCGGTGCTTTTAGAATCGGAATCGCTGCATCACAAAGCTGCTGTCGAGCCCGTGCTGCCGCTAACTTCACTTGACTTGACGCCTCAGCGTGTGACTCCAGCCGTCGGGGCCGTGCTGCCTCCTTCGCTCAATCAAAATCCTGATCGCAGTACCCGTCGAGACGAATGTGAGCCTGATGCGCCTGCCGCTCCATACCTTGATTTGCCGTCCTTTGGCGCGAGTGTGGCTAATGGAGTAGAGGCGATCGCACTCGAATCTACGACCGCCGTTGATCCATCGGATGACTCAGCTTCGCTGCCAAATGCGCCCTCAAGTGAGGCGTTGATCTACCCCCCGATGGTGTCGCAACCAGCGCAATTTTTAGGCACCAGCATTTTAGAAGATGACTTAGAGGCCGACGAAATCGCGGCTGTCTTGGAAGACATTGATGAAAATTTTCACTCAGCCAACTCTGCTTTAGACGCGCTAGAGCCGCCAGGAATAGAAGCTGCGCTCCCAGGAGCCGGTAGCCAAAGGAAACAGCCCTCTGCTCAGCCAACTGATTGGCCAGGTGACAGTCAGTCGGATCCAACTAATTCAGCCGACAGCTCTGACCTCAATTTTCAGTCGCTTAAGCTCAAAGATCACTTTTGGCAGCGGCTTACCCACCTGACACATGAGGGCCGTCAAGAAGCGAGTCAGTTAGCCCAAAACATGAAAGCCGCTGGGGTTAGCCACAAGCGCACCGCTAACCAGCCAGAGCTTAGCGATTTTACCGACGGCAATGAGATTGTGGTATATGACGAGCCTGCTGCTACCTCCTCAAATCAGCGCGACGTCCCGATAGATGCTCAGAGAGACACTCAGCGCGCTAATTCTCCCCAAGATCAGGCTATTGAGCAGCGGCGAGCAGAGCGTTTGGCTAGCCTGCAAGCTAACCGCCAAGCCAATGCGGGCCTAAGCCGCAGTCTAGACCAAAACCCAGTCCCAGAATCGTTGAACCGTCCATTAACGAGCCGCCTTGATCAGCCGATACAGCCGACCTTTTCGACTCTCGGAAAGCCTCCCGGAAAGGATCCAATCAAGGCTCAAGCGGATTTGCCGGAAATGGCCTTGCCAGTGATCAGTGTGCCGATGGGAGATTTGGTGGCAGGCGAGCTAGTGACGATCACGGTGCGAACTCGGCCATCGGCCTTTAAGCCTTTTATCAAGCTTTGGATGGTAGATCGTCAGAGCCGGAGCTTGGTGATAGAACCCAAGCTACTGACTAATTTGAAGCCTGACGCGCTAGGCGATCTAGAAGCGACGACTCAAATGCTGGTGCCGATGGATTGTCTCGATGTGCAAATTGCCGCGATCGCCATCGATATGGCCACCCAGCAAGAGAGCAGCAAAGCCGTCGTCAACCGGCATGTCATCCCGGCCAGCCAAATGTCTACTCTCCAGCGCTTCAGTCTGTAGTAGTAGTCAAAAGTAGTTAGTCAAAAGTAGTTAGTCAAAAGTAGTTAGTCAAAAGTAGTTAGTCAAAAGTAGTTAGTCAAAGGGTCCTGCTTTAGCGGCATTGATTGCTTGTATGCCCGCCCGCAAGCAGCATTTGAGGAGAACGCACAGCGCATAGGGGTTGCTGATGTATAGGCAGAGACAGGATTTTCCCAACAGAATAGGTAGCTGAAATAACCGCTAGGATGAGGGTTAGCACAAGCGATCGCTGGAAAAGAGAGTTACAGCCTCTCTAGTGCGAAATTTATGATGATTCTGAGAACCGCGAACGGTGCAGCTCGAACTACACTAAAAACTGACCTTTTCATCCTCAAAACAACCTCAACAACCTATGGAAGTTCAATCAGCGCATACTCGCCTATACGTTTCTGATATTGCCATCTGCGCCAGATTTTATCGCGACGTGCTGCACTTCAAGCCAGTTACCGTACAAATAGAAAAGGGCTACGCCGAGTTTGAAGTGGGCCAAATGCGGCTTTCGCTGTTTCGACAGCAGGAAATGGCCGAAATCTTACGCACTAGCGAAAAGCCAACCGACTCCGACTGCCAAGATAAATTTGGCCTTGTATTAGCAGTTCGTGACATTGATGCTATCTACCACGAGCTGCGCCATGCCCAAGTCGTGTTCGCCGAGCCGCCTACTCAAAATGCAGAATTTTCTCTCAAAGTCGCTTACTTTCGCGATCCTGAAGGCAATCTGATCGGTTTGTTTGAATCGATGATGTAGGGATCTTGGGTATAGGACATTCGCTTTTCTTAACTATCTGTACCGGCGCTATCCATTACCCACTGAACGAGCAACCTGACACCATAGCCCGTCGCGCCAGGACTGTTGTAGCCGTTTTCTTTTTCAGACCAAACCGGGCCAGCAATGTCTAGATGCGCCCAGGGCGTCTCTTTGACAAATTGTTTAAGAAACAGTGCAGCGGTAATTGAGCCCCCGGCTCTAGGCCCTGTATTTTTCATATCAGCGACGACTGACTTGAGCCCTTCAAAGTATTTGTCTTCCATAGGCATGGGCCAGAGTTTTTCACCCGATAGACTTGCCGCAGCGCTGAGCCCTTGAGAGAGATTTTCATCGGGGCTAAAGAGGGCGGCGATGTCGTCGCCTAAGGCTACTACGCAAGCGCCTGTCAGAGTTGCCAAATCAATCATGGCATCGACTCCTAGCTGATCGGCATAGATCAGAGCATCGGCTAGCGTTAGGCGACCTTCGGCGTCGGTGTTATTGACTTCAATAGTTTTGCCGTTGGAGGCGGTGAGAATATCGCCCGGCCGCATAGCGTGGCCACTGACCATATTTTCGGTAGTGGCGCTGATGAAGTGAACTTCGACGTCGGGCTTGAGCTGAGCGATCGCCTTCGCCGCTCCCAGCACCGCCGCTGCCCCGCCCATATCAATTTTCATCATTTCAATGCCCGATCCACCAACCTTGAGATTTAGCCCACCCGAGTCGAAGGTGAGGCCTTTGCCGATGATGGCCAGCCTACGTTTAGCAGAGCCTTGAGGGCTATACACGAGGTGAATGAACTTAGGCGGCAGATCTGAAGCTTGGGCAACGCCCAGATACGCGCCCATGCCTAACGCCTCGCAGTCTTCGCGCTCTAGCACAGTGAGCTTGAGATCGTGGTCATGCGCCATGCGAGCTGCGGTTTCTGCCAGCATATCGGGGGTGACGACATTGGGCGGAGCGGCGACTAGCTCACGGGCCAAAATCACGCCTTCACAAACGATTTGAGCGGCTTGAATAGCGGTTTCTTCGCCTGGAAACGCGAGGAGATGAATGTGTTCTAGCTGAGTTTCAGTTTTGTCGAGTTCAGACTTAAAGCGGCGATCTTGATGGAGCGCCAAGATTACGCCTTCACTCAGCGCTTGGGCGGTTAATGACTGGCTATTGTTCCAAACCGGGAAGCTAATGCCGAGAGATCGGCTTTTGGCTTTTTTGGCGAGACGAGCGGCGATCGCCGCGCCTTTACGCAATCCTTCTAACGCCATTCCGTCAGATCGGCCTAGCCCGACGATGGCAATTTTTTTAATAGGAGAGCCAGGGGCGAGGCGAGTAATCGCCGTGGTGCCTGTTTTGCCCTCGAACGATTCTTCTTCGATGAGTACCTGTAGCAGCCCTGATACCTTGTCGTTGAGTTCCGATAAGATTCCTGTCAACGGCAAAGACTCTTCCGAAAGGCCGATTACTAGGCAATCTCCTGTCCAGCTCAGGCAAGATTGATCTGACGCTATAAAATCCATTCCCTATTCGTCTACTTTAAATGCTTGCTCTATAGTATCTACTGATTTTGCTCTTTTACGTGTTCTAGGCAGTTTTCCTTAGCAAAGCAGTTTGCGCTTTTGGCTCTTTATTTTTGATAGATCTTTGAAGATTTTGGCTGTGAAGATTTTGAAAATCTTTGAAGGGGTTTTCAGCCTGTTTTATCTAGCGAATTTAACAACTTTTCTGACTGCATTGGGATTTTTCTGCTAAAACTTCATCAGAAGCTAGCTTAGAAACTGGTATTTTTTGCCTTAAGTTTTATTCCTAGTAGCCCCTTGCCCCCAACTCTATCAGTCAGCTTCTAACGACACCCAACGCTAACCCCCAAGCTAACCCCAAAGCTAACATTTAAGCGCATTCAAGCAAGGTTCTGAGAATTTGACATGCTAAAAACGATTAAGGACAGGTGGCCGCTGATTGCGATCGCTGGCGTCAGTGCGCTCTCTATTGGGATGATGGTGGCATTGATCAAAGCCACTGACCCCTTTCGGACTCCTAATCTCTCCCTTAGTCCGGTACTGCAATCAGAGGAGAATGAAGCATCGGTGGTGCTGAAGCTGGTGACGCAGCTGCCAGAAATTCGCCGGGAAGCGCTCAATACAATTGCTAAAAGCGATCGCACCCGAGAAGGCGATCGCGCTCGCTACCTGCTTGCGAGTGACTTAATCGATCAAGGTCAAAGCGGCAGTGCGCTGCCATTGCTGGATGATCTGAACCAGAAATCGGCAGGTGGCTATGAGACGATGGCTCCCTACATTTTGCTGAAAAAAGGACAGGCTCAAGCCGCAGCTAACCAAGCAGGAGCCGCTCAAGATACCTGGAGGCAACTGCTCAAAACTTATCCCAACAGCGGCGCTACGGCTGAAGCGCTCTACCAGCTAGGCAATCAGCCCGCGCCGACAGCGATTACCTATTGGAATAAGCTGCTGAGTGAAATTCCGGCCCACCCGCGCAGCATTGAAATCGCGTTCAAACAGCTTTTCCCGACTCAGCCAGAAGCCAATCCAGAGACCACCAATCCAGAGACCACCAGTCCAGAGGACAAGCCAAAGACCAGTCCAAAGGCGAACAAGCTCACCGCACTGGATGACTTAACGCTGCTTAAAATCGTTGCTTATTACGGGCTCAGTGGCTCTAATAGTCGCTCTAACTATGTTGTGGCGCTAGATCGGCTGAGTCAAAGCTACAGTAGTACGCTCTCTCCAGAAGACTGGGCGGCCATTGGATTTGGCTATTGGGAAACCCAAAATTACGAAAAGGCCGGTGAGGCTTATAGCAAAGCGCCTAGTACCCCGATGACGCTTTACCGGGCGGCGCGAGGGCAAGAAATTGCGGGTAACGCCAAAGCCGCGATCGCCTTCTACCAAAAGCTCAATCAGACCTTTCCAGAAGCGCCTGAAACCGCCACGGGTCTGCTCAATCTAGCGAACTTGTTGCCCCGTCTGCCGGCAATTACGCTGCTCGATCAAGTCATGAGTCGCTTTCCCGATCAGGCCGCAGAAGCGCTCGCCTTTCGCGCTGATTTGCTTGATGAACTCAAAAGCTCAGAATCTGCTCAACAAGCGAGAGCCTCCTTGCTATCGCGGTATTCTGACTCAGTTGCCGCCGCTGAAATTCGCTTCACCAAAGCCGAAGCCAGTGCAGCCCAGGGCAATTATGCCGCAGCGATCAACTGGGCTCAGCAGCTCATAGCCGCCGCTCCAAAAGCTGATCTTGCGGCCAAAGCAGGCTTTTTGCTGGGAAAATGGTCACTTCAGCAAAACCAGTCAGATATAGCTGAGCGTGCCTTTAAGCAAGTTATTCGTGAACATCCCGAATCCTACTATGCCTGGCGATCCGCTGTGCATTTAGACTGGCAAGTCGGCGATTTTGATACAGTGCGCAATTTCACGCCCTTAATTGCGTTTCCATCACAGCGATCGCTGCTGCCAGCCGGATCGGCCACCGTGCAAGAACTGCATTTATTGGGTCAAGATGTCGCCGCTTGGGGGCAGTGGCAAACTGAATTTGTCAATCGGCAATCGCCGACAGTCGCCGAGCAGTTTACCGATGGCATCCTCAGACTGGGCGTGGGCGACAATTTGGAAGGCATTTTTATGGTGTCGAGTTTGGCAGGGCGCGATCGCCCCGCCGAAAAAAACGAATACCAGCAGATCAAAACAACCCCTGCCTACTGGCAAGCCCTATACCCATTCCCTTTTTCTGGGCTGATTTTAGGCTGGGCGCAGCAAAGAAAGATCAACCCCTTACTGGTGACCGCGCTGGTGCGCCAAGAATCCAGATTTCAAGCCGATATTTCATCTGCCGTCGGTGCCACCGGTCTCATGCAGGTCATGCCTGACACTGCCAACTGGATCGCGGAGCAAACTGGCGATAAAGCTTACACTTTGAATGCTCCCGAAGACAACGTTAAGCTCGGCACTTGGTACCTTGACTACACTCACCGAGAATACAGTAACAATTCGCTATTCGCTGTCGCTAGCTATAACGCTGGCCCCGGCAGCGTCGATGGCTGGATTAAGAAAGCAAACTTTACGAATGCCGACGAATTCGTCGAAAAAATTCCCTACCCCGAAACTAGAGGCTACGTAGAGTCTGTCTTCGGCGGCTATTGGAATTATTTAAGGCTCTACAACCCTGAGGTTGCGGCTAAAATAGCGGCGCTATAAGCTCACGCCAAGCAAATACTTTGACCTAGAGTGGGCTAGATTGTGCCGGTGCTAATATCCGCTAAAATCAACTTTAAGCGCGCTGCTGATTTTTGTAGCTCTCGACTACCTTGCTACTAACCGAAGCCCTATCGTTGGTAGGATAGTGGACGTGAATCTACCCAAAATGTACCCAAGCGGTTCTAGGCAATTTTTAAGTTCAGTTGATTTCATTGGAGTATCGTGACTAAATTTAGTGCCCCGCAGCAGAGTCAACTTGCGCAAATCGGTGCTTTTTTGCGCGATCACCGCGAAAAGCAGGCCAAGTCTTTAGAAGACATTGCTATTTGCACCTATATTCGTCCGCAGTTGCTCACTGGGCTCGAAGTAGGTGACCCAGACTTGCTCCCTGAACCCATTTTTGTCCAAGGATTTATTCGTCGCTACGCCGAAGCCCTAGGGCTTGATGGCATCGAACTCTCCCAGCAGTTCACCGTCACCTCCATTCCTTCTACCCCGCGCCCTGAAAAGCAGGCACCGCTAGCAGACAGTGCCACGACCCGATTAACGCGAATTTCTTCGGTAAATTCGCCTATAGCCAGCCAAATTCTGGAGCCGCCTGTTACCACCTCGGCAGCAGCTACCCCAATATTTAGTCCGCTGCATTCCGCAGATCATCCAGCAGTGGCTGATGAGGCAACGGGCGCTGCCTCATCACCTGTGGCGACTCCAAAAGAAATTCAGCCAGAAGAAATTCAGCCAAAAGAAATTCAGTCAATCACGCCGCTTGAGCCCGAACTAAAAAGCACCTCTTTTGAAGAGCCCTTTTTTCACCAAATGGTGCCCGAAGCACCAGAAGTACCCGATAGCCCGTTGATTGAGGACTCCATAGCCGTAGATCCAATAGCCGATCCGGTAGCCGATCCCATAGCGGTAGAACCCATCGCCAGTTTGCCCCTGACTGCGACTGAGACTAGCGTTCAAGAGAACAGATCAGATGCTGATTTAGCTGATTTCGAGCCGGTGAATGCTGACAATGAAATGATGTTGCCAAGCGTCGATCAATCCGTAGCCACGCCACCGATTGAGCCACCGATTGAGCCGCCGATTGAGCCTTCAGCGAATCTCGTCTTCGATGATGATCTGCCAGCGGGATTGACTACGGAAATAGCGCCAGTGACGCCTTCTGTCAGTCGTTCTGTAGACCCTGTAGGCGTCGAGATGGGCAGATCACAGGCAGATTCTCCGAAGCTACTGCCGTTTGTCATTGGTGGTATTGCCGCAGTGCTGACGGTAGGGGCGATAATTTTGTTTAATGTGTTAGGCAGAGGCTCAAGCCAGCCCAACCTGGCGAACTCCTTGCCCGCTACTGAACAACCGACCGATAGCATCGCTAGCCCTCTCCCGACTAGCCCCCCTAGCCCCGTGACCAAGCCCACACAGCCCGTTAGCACGGCCCCAATTTACGTCAAAGCGACGGCCACCTCAGAATCTTGGGTTAGTATTATCGCCGACGGCGATCGCATCTTTGAAGGCACCCTAGAGCCTGGGGACAGCAAGCTCTGGGAAGCTAAAGAAACGCTCAGCATCTATTCGGGCAATGCAGGTGGACTGACGCTAGCCGCAAATGGTGGCACCGCCGCCGTCATGGGTGCAGCCGGTCAACCTGAAGAAAAGATTTTTTCACCGCAATAGCACTTTCGCGATCGCACGGTAACACAGGATAACAATAGAGCCTAGTGACAGCCAGCAGTCGCAGCAGTCACTATTAACCGACAGGCTAGTAACCCTCTCGGGCCCTTCCTCGGCAACCCATAATCCAAACATACCTTATACAATAGGCAATACAATAGATACCGAAGTCGCTTCCTAAGATCCACTTCACGCTAGCCCATTACCCAATCACCTGCTTATGACGCCTCCCGCTGACCTAGAGACGGCAACTGCTGCCAACCTTGCGGTGCCAGAGGGAACGGTACCAAAGGAAACGCCCAAAACAGTACAGACATTTCTCGACGAAGTGCCAGGCGACGTTGAAATGTCGCTATTCGATCATCTCGACGAACTCAGAGCGCGAATTTTTTATGCTCTAATTGCCGTATTCGTAGGCGTCGTGCTTTGCTTTGCCAGAGTCAGGCAAATTGTTGAGCTGCTAGAAGTCCCCGCTCAAGGCGCAAAATTTCTGCAACTCTCGCCCGGTGAATACTTCTTCGTTTCCATCAAAGTCGCAGCCTACAGCGGCATCTTAATTGCCAGCCCCTTCATTCTTTACCAAATTATTCAGTTTGTTCTGCCGGGGCTAACTCGCCGTGAGCGACGTCTGATTGCCCCGGTGGTGGTTGGCTCTAGCGTCCTCTTTTTTACCGGGTTAGCTTTTGCTTACAGCGCTTTAGTGCCCGCTGCACTCAACTTTTTTATTAGCTACGGGGCAGACGTTGTAGAGCAAATGTGGTCGATTGATCGCTACTTTGAATTCGTGCTGCTGCTGCTGTTTAGTACCGGCCTTGCCTTTCAAATTCCAGTTATTCAGCTATTACTAGGTCTGTTAGGAATTGTCGGCTCCCAGCAAATGCTGTCCGGCTGGCGCTATGTTTTACTGGGTGCGGCAATTTTAGGCGCTGTGCTCACGCCATCTACTGATCCTGTAACGCAAAGCTTGCTCGGCGGCGCTGTGCTGTTTCTGTATTTTGGAGGCATTGGCTTAGTCAAGGCCATTGGCAAATAATACAAAATGGCGACTAACAGCCGTTAAATTACAACCCCAGCACCTAAAAAAACAGACAAAAATAGCCATCAGATCATCCCTACAAATTCGGATAGGAAAGATTTCTAATGACTAGATATAGATGCTATAAATTCACCTTTAAAAAGCTGCTATTCACCAAACCTTACAAAAACTCAATTCTTTAAGCCTCAACTATTCGCAACGGGGCTAGATGCGTTTATTTTTTGAACTCACTTTTAGTGAGTATGATTTTGTGTTTCTTCGCTGTTCTTCTAGTTTTCTCTATATGATGTTTTTGAGGGTGGTGATGTTTATTTGATGAGGAAAATGCACCTGTTTAACTCTTCGCTTTGGCAAGTTGAGTGCCACCACTGATCGCTATTTTATTGTGTAAAGAGGGCATTCAAAAAAATAGAGACAGCCTAAGATCAAGTAGCTACCTAAACATTGTTGAATAAACTCGGTTGAATAAACTCGGTTGAATAAAACTCGCCACCCCTTTCACGGCCTGTACGCTAGCCAATTAAAGCGAATTAGAGCGAATCATTTCCTTACTTTCGGGCTGCTGGCCAAATAAACTATCTAAATAAATTCGACTAACTTGGCGTTTAGTAACGCCGTTTTGCATTAAAAACAGCGATATGGCTGCGCAAAACAAACGATCTTGACTCCACCCCGAATGCACATCTAAATAGTGTTGCACAGAAGTATAAAGCTCTTCAGGAATTTCGACTAACAAACTGACAGATTGCTGCACCACAAAGTCTCCTTAACGTTTTTTTGGCGTGACAAATCCTCAGGACTTTTTTGCTCAATTATCTCTTTTAACTTTTTGATCTAAGCTTCAATTCAAAAAACTAAAAATTTTGAAATAAACACAAGCAAGCAAAGCATTCCGTTGAGGTGTTTCTTATTGTGAAACATGCTTCTAGAAATAGCAACGGCACCCCAGTACTTGATGAGATTTATAAAAAATTTGCTTTTTCGAAGAAGGTTGATTCTAGCAGGTTTTTTGTTATGTAAAGTTACATTGATGAGCCCAAAATCGCGTTTAATCGGGCCGATCATATAATCCACAGAAACCAGCAGAATCACCTATCGTGGTTCTAACCTGTGGAAAACCTCTGGGCACTCTGTGGAAAACCTGTGGAGAGCCTGTGGAGAAATTAGCCCCAATACTAAGAGTTGTAAACTTCTAAAGCTTCTCAATTTATCATCACCCCAAAGTTTGTGATCTAAGTCTGTAGCGGCGAATACAGCATATAAATTAAAAGGGCTAATCAAGGCGCAAAGTAGCTTTCCACTTTCCTGGCCAGGTCTTGAATCTCAGGAGGCACTCGGCGCACGATTTTGCGACTACTCATCTCGACGGTAACCAAGCTCACCTTTGCATTCAAACAAATGCGAGGATTAGGGGCTGCGGTTTCAATTTGGTACAGCCAGTTCAAGCGAATGCCGCTAATGGGCGCTAGGCGCGTCTTGACAATGGCTGACGCGCCTAGCATGAGCGGCTGCCGATAGCGAATTTCTAGATCGACCACGGGTAAGTCATAGCCCAAAGCCACCAAATTCTCGAACGGCATACCTACGGTTCGCAAACATTCGACCCGAGCAGATTCTAGCCAAGTGACGTAGGTGCCATGCCAGACAACACCCCCATAGTCGGTGTGATGGGGCTGGACTCGAATCGGATAGTCAAACCAAGCGGTGGAAGATAAAGGGGAAGATAAAGGCGTTATAAGCATGAGCTGATTTCTATCGGTTTGTTGCTGATTGAGTGCAGGTGGGTCAATTTTTCCTAAGTTTAGATATGACGCTATGAACTGGAGCAGGACGTTATGATTGAGAATATTTTGCTGGCCGACTCGGGAATTGGCAATACCCGCGACATGATGAAGGCGCTGATGCAAATTCCTAGAATTGAGCGATCGCGTCTCACCATTCTCCACGTAGTGTCCCCCCAATCCGGTGCGGCAGCAATGGCCGAGGCTTGGCAAGCAGGCGGCAGAACTCTGGCTGAAGCCGTCAGCGCCCTGAATTTAGATCCAGCCCAAGTCAATGCAGTGCTGCGAGAAGGCGAACCCAAAGATGTCGTCGGTAAAGTCGCCGATGAAATCGATGCAGACCTAGTAGTCATGGGCTCTAGAGGGCTCAAAGGACTCAAGGCCATTCTTGGCAATTCAGTCAGTCAATACGTCTTTCAGCTCTCATCACGGCCCATGCTGCTCGTTAAAGACGATCTGTACAGCATTCAGGCCATTAAGCGCATCCTCATTGCCATTGATAAATCCGACTCTGCCAAGCAAAGCCTACAGGTCGGCATTGATCTAGCCCGTGACATTGAAGGCAGTGAAATCATCCTGGTGCACTCGGTTTCCAAACTCAATGCCAAGCTCGAAGAAATCGTTCGCGACTCACCTGAAAATGATCCGGTGTTGGCCGATGCCATCACCAAAGTACGGCGCATGGGCATTAAATATCGCTGTGTTGCACCGCAAGGCAAACCGGGCGCGCGCATTTGTGAGCTAGTAGATGATCTCAATATCAATCTGCTCATTTTAGGATCGCCTGATCGTCGGCCCAGCATCGCGAAAGGAATGCCTGATCTAGACCGGCTACTAGGAGAGTCTTTATCAGACTACGTGCGCGTGTATGCCAACTGTCCGGTACTGTTGACTCGAATTGAAGCTTAAGATTCAGCGAAATCCTATCTATGAGCTAATGGCTAACGTCAAACGCATCAAATAAACTGGCAAGGGCGGCGAACGGCGGCGTGAAGGGTGGCTTCATAAAGCGCCTGATCAACTTCAAAAGCACCGAAGCGGGCCAAATGGGGGTTGAGGATTTGAGCGTCGAACAGCAAGAAGTTGCGCGACTTAAGATGATCGACTAGCATCACCATTGCCGCTTTCGATCCGTCTGGAATGCGATAAAACATCGACTCACCGATGAACGCCCCGCCCAGCACAATCCCCAAGAAACCGCCTGCTAGATCATCCCCTTGCCAAGCCTCAAAGCTATGGGCATATCCGGCCCGATGCAGCCGCAAATACACGTCCTTGAGATCTTCAGAAATCCAAGTCGTCTCGCGATCAGCGCAGCCTTCTACCACCGCCTCGAACGCCTGATCAATTCCGGGGGTAAATCGCCGCTGATTCAGCACCCGTTGCAGAGACTTAGGATAGCGAAACCGCTCGTCTAACGGAATCAGTGCCCGCTTTTTGCTTGAATACCAGTTGAGATGGCCGTCATCTTCAGCCATCAAAAAATAGCCCTGAGCATAGCACTGAAGAATCTGCGGGACAGAATAAACCATAGCGTTATGGTATAGCCTTATATCATATAGAAACTACCAGCGCTACCCAAAGTGCTAATCGCTGTTATGCCCGACCCAACAGCCTCTGACTCTACCGATCCAAATGCCATCCCGCCTAATTCCCTAGAGAGCAGCGCTAGCCGTGCCGTGCCGATTGACTCAATTGAGCTGCCGCCACCTGAAGATGCTATCAAAGAAGGGCAATGGCTCAAATCAACCCTGCACAAGTGGCTAGACGAAGAATTTTTGCCAGAAATTGTCAATGCGCATATTGCTGCTCGCGCCTCTCAGGTTTTTGTGCGCCAGCGTATGGAAGGCGAAAACAATCTAAATGCGCTCGTACTTGCTATTTTGACAGAAATGCAGGGCTACGATTTTTCTAAAAGCTTTTATAGCGAATTTGCCGTGGCCAATGCCGTTGGCGATTTGCTGCTAGATAGCCTCGGTATAGAGCGCTGCTGCGGTAATACGGGTTGAGGCGATCGCACTTCTTCAGCAGTCCTAGACCTCCGGCAGTCCTAAATTAAGCGGATTCCACTAAAGCTTTCAAACTAGCTCTAGTCAATAGCCAATCAAAAAAGGTGTTTTGGCTACGAACCAAAACACCTGTTTATACGATGCCTTTTTATACGATGCCTGTACTCTCTAGATGTTTAGAGTCTCTAGATGTTTAGACTCTCTAGTTGTGAGCAAACAAATCTACCAGCTAGACTTAACCACACCCGGCAATAAGCCTTGGTGAGCCATTTCGCGCAAGGCGTTGCGGCATAGGCCAAAATCGCGGTAGTAACCACGCGGGCGACCCGTTTTCCAGCAGCGATTATTGAGCCGAGTAGGCGCGCTGTTGCGCGGCAGCTGCTGAATTTTGCGGTGAATTTCTAGCTTTTGAAATTGATTGGGTGCATCATCAAATTCTTTAAGCAAAGCCTCGCGCTTAGCGGCGTACTTTGCAACGAGCTTTTGGCGCTTGGTCTCGCGCGCAACCATACTTTTTTTAGCCATGAGGCAAGGTTTCGTCTTTTCGTAATTACACAGTATTTAATATTAAACGGTGCCAAGGGGTTTTGCAAACTTTTTTTGGGCTTTTGCCGTTTTCGATTTGGCCGATTTGGCCGTTTTGGCTGTTTTGGCTTTGGCCGCCTCAACTTTTACCGCTTTTGCTTTGGCCATCTTGGCAGCTTTTGTGCGAATTTTAGCGGCTCCGGGGCAAATATCCAACAGGTCGCATTGCAGGCACCTAGGGCTTCTAGCCGTGCAGACAGATCGCCCATGATACACCAGCCGAATTGACCAGTTTTCCCAGTCGGCTTGAGGCAGCAGCTTCATCAAATCCTGCTCAATTTTCACTGGCTCAGTCTGCTTTGTCAAACCAAACAAGCCTGATATACGTTTGACGTGAGTGTCTACCGTGACCCCTTCATGAATGCCAAAAGCGTGAGCGAGTACGACATTGGCCGTTTTCCTAGCAACTCCTGGCAGCGTCGTCAGATCCGCTAACGTGCTGGGCACCTGACCGCCGAAGTCAGTGACAACTTTGCGAGCGGCGGCTTGAATATTTTTGGCCTTGTTGCGATAAAAGCCTGTAGAGCGCACCAGTTCTTCTAGATCGGTCAGTTCAGCCGCTGCAAAAGCACCCGCATCGGGAAAGCGGCGAAATAGGGTGGGCGTTACTTTGTTCACTCGTGCATCGGTGCATTGCGCGGCCAGCATAGTCGCGACCATGAGCTGCATCGGCGATTCATAGTCCAATGAGCAGGGCGCTTCGGGATACATCAGTTTGAGCCGCGCAAGAATCTCTAGGGCGCGCTGCTTTTTAGGCAGTTTTTGAAATGGCCGGATCGGGGGTGGGAGCAGGTTGCGCAACGGCAAGGGAATCGCTGCATAGCCGTTTTCTTTGCTCGGTGGCGGTGGGGCGAGGCTCACGGTTGATTCATCACTAGTTGATTCATCACTATTAGTTCATGTGGTTCATGGCTAGCTCACGGCTGGTTTAGTTGGCTCACTGTTGGCGCAAATTTTGAAGGACTTCGAGCTGTGAAATATCTCGCACAATCAGAAATATGCCAACTCCAAGTAAGAATACGATGCCGGTTCTCATGACACTTTCTTGAAACCTAGTAGGTAGTGGCTTGCCTAAAATTGCTTCAATAATTAAAAAGGCAAGCTGACCGCCATCTAAAGCAGGCAACGGCAAAATGTTGATCATTGCTAAGTTGATGCTGATGATGGCTGCAAAGGGGAATAACGTGCGCAGGTCATTTTTGGCAAGGCCTGCCCCTTGCTCGACGATTTTGACCGGGCTACCGACCTGATCGGCCATCGAAGAAAAGTTAGTAAACAGGGCCACCATGCCACCAGCGACCAGCTTGGTTTTACTTTGGAATTCATCGGCAGCGATCGCAAACAGCTCAACCGGGTTTCTCGCGGAGCGAAAGGCCACAGAGCCATCTGCTTTGAGCACCACATTCGGCTGTAGGGCCACGCCAATAACCGCATCGCCCGTCGTCGGACTAATTTGAGGCGTGACGACCACATTTAGCTCTTGGCGATCGCGCTGAAGCGTAAGTGTAACCGGCTTTTCAGGGCTAGATTGAATAATGCTAATCAGCTCTCGCTGCACCGGCTCTCCCGTACCCAATGGCTGCGCATTAGCCGCAATAATTACATCGTTAGCTTCAATGCCCGCCGTTTGAGCTGGGCTGCCTTGCACCACGTCAGGCACTTTTACACCGGGGTTAAAGTCCGGCACGCCCAAGCTGCCAAACTGTAAAACAAAGACCAGATAGGCAAAGATCATATTGGCGATAACGCCCGCACTAATTACAATGGCGCGATCAATTACCGGACGGTTACCGAGCAGGTTCGGATCATTCGCCGGAATTTTGCTCTCCGGGTCATCATCTGGAAAGCCAACAAAGCCACCGAGAGGAATCGCTCGCAGCGCGTATTCGGTTCTATCGCCCTGAAACTTCCATAAAATCGGGCCAAAGCCGATGGAAAAGCGGTTGACGTGAATACCCTGTAACCGAGCCGCCGTAAAGTGGCCCAGCTCGTGAACAAAAATCAGTAGGGCAATGACTCCAATTACGGCCAGTACGATCATAGAAGCTCGGCAGTTTTAGTTAACTTTTGTATTGTACAGGGCTAGCTCAGTGAATGTGTGAGACCCAGGTGAAGGAAATTAGGGACTTGGAGCGCTAATTGTCTCTATACCCATGTACTTTTGCAAAACCTCAGGGACTCGAACACTGCCATCCGCCTGCTGATAGTTTTCTAAAATAGCGGCCATCGTGCGACCAACGGCTAGCCCGGAGCCATTGAGGGTGTGTACATATTGAGTGCCTTTTTGACCAGATTCTTTGAAGCGAATATTGGCCCGCCGCCCCTGAAAGTCAATGCAGTTAGAGCAGCTAGAAATTTCGCGATATTTAGCAGATGAAGGCAGCCACACTTCTAGGTCATAGGTTTTGCTAGCACCAAAACCCATATCGCCCGTGCAGAGTGCCAGCACCCGGTAAGGTAGCTGAAGCTGCTGCAAAATGTCTTCGGCGTCGCGGGTGAGCGCTTCGAGTTCGTCAAAAGAACGATCAGGATGAACAAATTTATACATTTCAACTTTGTTAAATTGATGCAGCCGAATCAGTCCGCGAGTGTCGCGGCCATAGCTGCCGGCTTCGCGGCGAAAGCAGGGCGTGTAGGCGCAGTAGTTAATCGGTAGCTGATCGTCGGTAAGAATTTCGTCGCGGTGAAGGTTAGTGAGCGGGACTTCGGCGGTGGGGGTAAGCCAGAGGTCGTCGCGATCGCACTTAAACCCATCTTCAGCAAACTTAGGCAGCTGCCCGGAACCCGTCATCGACGCCGAGTTCACCAAAATCGGCGGCATAATTTCGGTATAGCCCGCCCTCACATGCCGCTCTAGCATGAATGAAATCAAAGCTCGCTCTAGCGCCGCGCCCGCGCCGATTAAAGTCACAAACCGGCTTTGCGCCACTTTAGCCGAGCGCTCAAAGTTCATAATGCCTAGCCGCTCACCTAGATCGTAGTGAGTTTCATAAGCCGGTAGGTTTGAGCGCCTAGCCGCAATCAGCTCATCGCCCCAGCGCCGGATCTCTACATTCTCGGCTTCGCTTTTGCCCACCGGCACAGACTCATCCGGCAAATTAGGCAGCGTCAGCAAAATCTCTTCAATGTTCGCCTTCAGCTCGCGCTCGTAAGGCTCTAGCTCGCTCAGAGTCTGCTTAATTTCGTTACCCGATGCCCTCAGCGCACTTACATCATCTCCGGCAGGATCTGCGCCCTGGCGAATCTTTTGTCCGACTAACTTGCCCACCTCATTGCCTTGCGCCTGCAAATCTGAGCGCTGCTTTTCAACCTGCCGCTGTTGGGCATCAAGATCGAGCAGCGGCTGCAAATCATAGTCGCCTCTTTTAGCCAGAGCCGCCTGCACTTGAGCGGTTTGATTGCGAATGAGCTTAATATCTAGCACTGGCCTTACTTCCTTAATTTCCCCGAAGCCTTTCCCTAAGCAAGGGTAACAGTCAAAGGGGCGGTCAGGATCATTGCCCTGCCGCCCCTTCAAAATTATTTTTACGAGATAGCTACATTAGCTCTGGTAAAAACTATCTGGCAAAATTACTGCACCTGCTGAATTTCAGCAATTTCAGGAATAAATTCGCGCAGCCGACGCTCAATCCCCATCCGCAGCGTCATCGCTGAACTCGGGCAGCTACTGCAAGCTCCATTAAGGCGCAGCTTGACAATTGGGCCGTCTAATTCGACTAGCTCTACATTGCCACCATCCGCCAACAGGTAGGGCCGCAGCTCGTCGAGCACTTTCTCAACGTTGGGTTCAGTCAAAGCAAGCGTTGACATAGATATCTCCGATGTGAATAAGGTATAGCTCTAGTCTAGCGGTTCTAATCGCTAAATTTACCGGTAGCGCCTCCAAGACCATAACAAGGTCACCACTAGCTAGCCTGCAATTCGTCCAAACGAGCTAACACCTCTTGACTATGAATGGCCGGACGCACACCCAAAAAGCGTTCTCTTAAGATGCCGTCTGGATCAATTACATAAGTGTGCCGCATCGACATTGGCTTCATCCAAGAGCCATAGGCACGGCTGATCTGGCCATCGGGATCAGACAGCAGCGGAAATACGAGTGCTTCGGCATCACAAAACTCTGTATGAGAATCTACATCGTCAGCGCTGATGCCAATCACCTGCGCATTGCGAGCCTGATACTTAGGCAAGTCACGCTGAAATCGCTGCGCTTCTAGCGTGCAGCCGGGGGTAAAGTCACGAGGGTAAAAGTAGAGCACTACCCACTGCCCTATATAGTCCGCCAAAGAAATCGTCCCATCCTCACTGCGATCGCGGTTATTAGTCGGCAGCGTAAAAGTTGGCGCAGGCTGATCAATCGCAGGCTGTTCGCCGCCCATGGCGTAAGCCGCAGGCACTGGCATCATGAGCGGAATGACGACAGCACCGAGAAACAGCACGGCGATCAGGCAGTTCGCTAACAGCTTTTGCCCCGTAATTTGCCAGAGCATTCGAGTAAGCGTCATAAATCGTCTATTTATATATGCGGAATTAGGGGGAGCTATAACAAGTTTATAATGCGCTCATGAAAAAATACTGGCGTGAGAGTTGGGCTGTGGCCCGACGCATTTTGACAGAACTGTTTCGACGAGGGCGCAGCTTAATTGCTTGGATGATTTTTCCGGCGCTGATTTTAATGCTGAACGGGCTAATCACTGCTGAGCGGGCAGATACGACCGTGAGCACCGCGTTTGAAATGGCCGCCGCGCCAACTTTAGTCGGGGCGGCGCTGTTCTTTAGCTGTTTGGGCGGGGGAGTGGCTACGGTAGTAGCAGAACGAGAGCAGCAGACGCTGAAGCGTTTATTTTTGTCGCCCCTGAGCGGAGTGTCTTATTTTTTGGGAATTTTTTTGGCCCATAGCGTGATTGGGATGGGGCAGACGCTGGTGATTTTTGCGATCGCCACCTTCGCCGGAGCCACCTTCCCTGACGCCGCATGGCCCTTAGCCATGATCATCATTGCCCTCAGCATTTTGGCCTATGTCGGTCTAGGCTTCATGTTAGGTACCCAGTTCGCCCGCCGCACGGAAGATGTTAGCGCCCTGATTGCCGCCTTCGGCGTTCCCTTGATGGTATTAGGCGGAGCCTTCCTGCCAATCTCTCTTTTTCCTGAATCGCTGTTGGATATCGCCCGCTTCAACCCGATTTATCACATGACAGAAGCGCTTACCAACGCCTTACTCAACCCCGCCCCCTTAGGTGAAAACGGCACCCACTTTTGGTTTCTGCTAATTTTTGCCGCTGTTATGGTCGCTGTAGGCTGGCTCTCCTACCGTCGAATGCTGGTGCAAGAGCGACAGCTTTAGAAGGTTGGGCACCTGACGTGTTGCCCCTTACGATTTTGCCAGATCTCGCCAGAAAGCCAGCCCCAAAGTCACCATCCCTAGCAGCATTGCCGGTTCAGGCACAGATTGCGAATCCGCGATCGCTGCTCCCGACAAAGCTGCCATGCCAGGCAACATACCGGTTTCAAAGCTATTTCCGGTTCGGGCACTGACCCCAGCAACCAGCATTTTGGCAGTGACATCAGCGCTAGCGGTGGTAATACCGCAGCTAGTGGGAATATAAACTTCAGAACGAGTCGGGCCACCGGATGGCTTACCTAATTCCTGCGCCCAATAGAGCCCGAAATCCGAGCTGCCAGTGGCGTTAAACAGACCAAACCCGACTTCAGTAAAATCGGCCGCTAACAAATTAGCCTTGTGGCTTGGGCTATTTAACCAGCTCTGAACAACGCTTTGTGGCGTCGGTTGCCCAGCCGCCAAATTTTCACCAATGGCACTGTACTGGTAGCCTGTAGCTGCAATTCTCGAAATAAAAGTAGAGCTGTCTTTACCCGTATGGCTAAAGAAATTTTGAGTGCCCATTGCCTGAGTGTGGTTTTGAGCGGCCTGCCCTAGCTGATACGAAAACCGCAGCGCCCCGACACCTGCATCTTGGCGAGCTTGGTTTGTCAAAGTTAATAGATCAGAGAAAAAACTGTTGAGTTGAGAGCAGTCACCTGATGCGGTAACAGCAGATTTGTTGCCAGAAGCGGTCACATCCGTACTGACGGGCACTCCTGTTTTGCTGCTACTTTCTCCTCCCGCGCAGCTAGTTGCTAGCAGCCCAATTAATGCAATACTCCACCAAGCCGTACATTTCATTAAAAAATACTCCTGTTTAGCGAACGTCCGAAGGCTCACCCACCGAAAAACGACAATAGAATCTGTGCTCAAGGCTTTTATGCCCTGAGCCTCCGAAATACAAAAAAGCTCGAAAACTTTGAGAGCCGACTAAATGACGGCCCTTGTCTGCTGTGAATGGTTGGATACGGCTACTGTGTAAAGTAGCGATGTTGAGAAATCAAAATCACTTGATTTAAGTAATTTCTTTTATGGAACCTGTGAAGTAAGCTGCGAGCTTGGCTTCACATTGTCATTACAATCGCTGAGCTTGATGAAAGCCATCCGCAAATGCAATGACAACGCCAATGAAGCGCACACAAATATCCGTAATTTCCGCAGAAACTACATCAAAAAAAGTACATATCATCAAGAAAAGTACATACGAGATCGGGCCCTCAAGATTTATCTGAGAGCTTCTAATCGCCTCCTACGCTTAGATTTACTAGGGAGGTTAAGGAGTTGCTAGAGAAGCTGGCACGGTTGTATCGGAGGTGTGCCTGTGATTCTCAGATTTAGAGATGCTGCATAGTCTAAGGCAAACATCTGTTGTTGTTTGAAAATCTGCTTTATTTTCTGTATTGTTCACGCTCTTCTTGCCTTCTGCTTGAATGGCTGCTGAGGATGGCGCGGTCACTCAATTACGGGTAAGTGCAGATATTTAAAGGCGGATATTGGGCTGAGGTTTCACGAACTTAGGGAAGGCCGTAGGTGGGGTGCGATCGCTTATATATCAGAAAGGTATTTAGCTCTAAAAGATCTCTCATTAAGATCTCTCATTAAAGAGATTCAGCAAAAAAGCATAACCTTGATGGAGAATCATATGAGCTGACCAAAGAAGAGATGCGTCGTATCTTTAGTCCCTTACTAGACAGCCCCTTATTAGATACAAAATTAGATACAAAAAGGCCGCATACTTTAATGTAATGGACAACGAACTTATCCATTACATTAGGCTGTTGCTTGTTTTTACAACAAATATTTCTGCAACAAATGATAGGTTTATAATTTGGATTCAGTCGAATTGCACTCTTTCATCTGAATCCAATATTGCATCAATAACATTGCATCAATAACATTGCATCAATAACTAACCTTTGATTTTTGCGGGTTGAGCTTTCGCAGCTGACTCAGATCCTTCTTTCTCGTCGAACAAATCATCGGGTTCGTAGAGATATTCAAACCAGTTGCCGAAGGGGTCGCGGCCATAAAATGAGGCGGTGCCGTCGCGGTGGTCGTGAATTTTGCCAACTTTTACGCCGTCGGCTTTGAGCTTTTCGTAGGCGGTATCAATGTCGGCGCGATCGCTGAAAACAAAGCCAAAGTGAGGCCCCGCTTGATCGTATTCGGGGCTCATAAGGGCTAGGCCATCGTTGCCAGCTTTGAGATAGGCCCAGTCACTATCCTGCCACACCAGCTTCATACCCAAGTTTTGATAGAACTCGGCAGCTTTGGCCACGTCTTCTACACAGACAGCCACATGGCCTAGTCGCTTCATTTGCATCTTTATTTCTCCTATTTTCCTTAAGCACTGCCGCTCAATTGGTGATGTCTTCATTCTAAAGCAGTGAGTATTTTCGTGAGTCGGCTCGTAGGTTCAGTCTGTGGGAATATCTGCGAGGCTTGAGAGCCCGTAAGTTTTAGTAAGCTGACGGTTTTTACGAAATTTGACCGTATTTCCTCAGTAGGATAGAGCCATTACCATAAGTTTATTGAACACAGCGCATCTGTTAATCGCGCCGGTAACAGCTAGCTAGTTATTCAAAAATTAGAGCATCGTAAGGACTTAATTTTATGGAAACCACTTTTGATTCTGATAAGCGCAAAATCCTTTCAGTCGCCTCTCACGCATCTATCTTCTTGAGTCAGCTGGTGCTATCGGCTGGCGTGCCGCTAGCAATTATGCTGCTTTCGGATGATCCGGTCACGAAAGACAATGCTAAAGAAGCGCTAAATTTCCACTTCAACATGTGGCTGTACAGCGTTCTGTTGATCATTCCGGCTTGGCTGATTATTGGTCTGCCTTTGGTTGCCCTGTTGGCCCTAGTGCAAATTATCTTGCCTATCTTTGCGATTTTGAGCAGCGTCACGGCTCCCGATACCGCTTTCCGCTATCCCTTCATTTTCCGTCCGCTCTAGTTTTTGTTAGCAGATCTGAAATTAGACAGCCAAATTCAGCTAAATCATCGGTGGAATCGTCAGGCCCTTCAGCGGTCTGGCGATTTCTGTTGGGGTGAGCCCTTTGCTTTGAATGAGTATGCCGAAGTTGCCAAAGCCCATTGGGCTGATGAGCTGCTGTAAGGCTTCGCGGCGCATCATGGTAGCCTGGATAGTCTTGCCGGTAGCGACTGGATTGGATGTTGAACCATCAGCTGTGAGATGGGAGAGTTGAGCGAGGCGATCGCCTAACCCTAAAGCCATCAAAAACAATCCCTGCTGTGTGAAGCCAATTTTATGCAATCCCACCTCACGGCCATAGGCTTCTAAGGTAGTAAAGTCTACATGCGCTGTAATGTCTTGCTCACCGACATGAATGAAGGGATCGTTGTGATGAGCATGTTGGTAATAGCACTGCAAAGTGCCCTGATGACGAGCTTGGCTATAGTAGCGCTGAGCGCTGTAGCCATAGTCAATGGTGAGTATATAGCCTCGGCTAAGGCAATCGGATACAGTCTTGAGCCAATCTAGAGCCGCTAGGTTGACTTCAGTGCGGTAGCCGTTGGGATAGCGAGCTAGATCAATATCAATGCGTTCACAATAGCGCAATAGGTCAGGGCTAGAGAGATCGCTTAGCACGGGTAGAAAACCATTTTCATCGGCGCTGACCCACATTTCTTGCAGCCTTTGATCCCGCACTTCTAGCCAATGAACCGGCAAGGCATCGACTAATTCATTGGAAAAAGCGCAGCCAACAATTTTGGTTGAGGCCGCATTTGAGGCCAAATCAGATAGGTCTTGCCAAACAAGTGAAACGCCTTGCTGTTGCCAATGGCTCAGCCGATTTTGCTGCTCGGCTTTGAGCGCAGCTGACTTTTCGACCACAATGTAGTGAAGGGCTTTGAAGCACTCAGGATAATGAACTTGCAGGTGGCTGAGCACATCGGCAGCGACTAACCCTTGGCCTGCGCCCATTTCTACCAGCGTAAACGGATTGGGATGTCCTAACACTGCCCACATATCTGCAAACTGATCGGCGAGGATTTCGCCAAAATCGTGACCCATATGAGGTGAGGTAATAAAGTCTCCCTGCGGGCCAAGGGTGCTGGGACGCGTTGTATAGTAACCAAATTGTGGATGGTACAGCGCTAGCGCCATGAACTCAGCAAAGGGGATGCGCTGCTGTTTGCTCTGCTGAATTTGCTGAGCGATCGCTTGAATTATGTTTTGGGAAGTCTTCAACTGTTCTATCAACCTCAGAGTAGAACATTAGATTAGCGGCATCGAGCAACATCAAAACAGTGTCAAATGATTGCGCACAGATTCCACCGTTAGCCTCACCATGGAGTAGAGCATATAGATTAGATGCAAACGTTCCGGCTAACCTCTAAAAACCTTATTTTGAATAGCTTAGAGATGCTTTTAACCACAACAAAGAGTTAAGCTGGAGCCATCATAGCCGTAAATTAAACGCAGACAATCACCTACAATTCTGGGACATCACCATTCCCCGGTTTATTTAGGAGCGCTGTTTAGCCATGTCGGCCATTGGAACGTTATTTACCCTGCTGATTCTCATCGGCATTGCCGCCTATCTTTGGATTGAATGGCAGTACTCTCAGCGCCCCGGCAATGACTTAGAGCTAAGCGTCACCGACTGGTCATTTGACACCTTCGACAGTACCCACTACGCGATTTCGCTTGACACCGTTTTTACCAACCGTACCCGCACGCTCGAAATTTTTATCCCCGAAGTCAAGGTGGAATACGAACTGCTTTCTGGCAGCAGCTTAGAAGGTATACAGGTCAAAACCCAGCTGACACCGCAGCATGAAGACTTTCCAGCTCGCCCAGACAACTATTGGTTTGCCTACATTGTCAAAGTGGGCAAAGCCACCAAAGCCCATCTCAAGGTCGATATTACCGGCGCGGATCTGAGCGGCCTCAAGTCGCTTTGGCTACAGGTACACTACATCACCTACGGGCCCGAAGGCCGCATTCCTAAAACCGGCCACCTGATAGTCCCGCTCAAATTTCCTAAGCCCGAAGCCGCGACTAACTGGCGTGAAAATAGCGTTGCCCATATCCTGCCCGTGCCGACGCATCTATTGACTAATCTAGATAGCACCGTCGAAATTGTTAAGCACTACGTCAAGCCGATTGCCAAACCCGGCGATATTGTCACCATTGGCGAAACGCCTGTCGCCATTATGCAAAGCCGACTGCGGCACCCCAATACCATTCGCCCCGGCTGGCTGGCCAAGCGACTGTGCTACTACTTTATGCCCACCTCTAGCTTGGCGACCGCCTGCGGAATGCAGACTCTAATCGATGTTTCTGGCCCTTGGCAGGTGGCTAGCGCCTTTGTAATAGGTGCAGTAGCTAAAGTCTGTGGCCAACCCGGCATGTTTTATCAGCTAGCCGGTGAGCAAGCCCGTTTAATTGACGACGTAACCGGCACCTTGCCGCCGTTTGATCAGTTTATTGTGCTGGGCCCAGCGCATTCTCAGCGCCTAGTCGATGAAATTTACCAAGAAACCGGGCTGAAAGCGGCCATTGTCGATGTCAACGATTTGAAAGCGGTTAAAATATTAGCAGCGACGGCAGGCACCGATCAGCAACTGCTGACTCAGGCGCTAATTGATAATCCAGCCGGTAATGCCGATGAGCAAACGCCCGTTGTGTTAATTCGCCCCAAGTCCTAATCGCCAGTCTTAACTCGCCTCAGGGCGCAAATTTTGACCCGCTTTAACCTCTCCCAACCTAGCCATGATTCGCAACCAATCGTCAGATGACGGTCTCTTTATCCGCTCTATTCACCTGCGGGATCTAGATAATTTACGGGTGGCCGGGGCGACCGAAATTGCCTCTCACGATACCGACACGCCAGAAATCGCTGAGTATATTCAAAAGCTGCGCCGCTGGTATGGGCCAATGAAAGCCCTAGCACTGTTTCCTAATCCGCTGCGGCACCTCTTTTCAGCCTTTGTGGCTGAAGCCGACGGCAATTTGCACGGCATGGTGCAGGTGTCGCCTTTTAACCGCACTTTGAGCACTTGGAAAGTGGATCGAATGCTGGTGAATTTGGCTAAAAAATCGGCTAAGGCGGCTCAATCAGAGTTAAGCACCGAAGATCTGAGTGCCGAAAATTTGGCTGACGCTGGTTTGACCCAGAATGATCGCCTAGCCGACAGCACCGACAGCAAGTTGCACCTAGGGCTAGATGTCGGCTCACTGCTGTTGCGCCACTGCTTTGAGCAAATCCGCGAAGCTCAGTATTGGATAAGTGAAACCGATGTTAATGACAAGTTTGGTCTATCGCTATATCGGCACAATGGTTTTCAGCCGCTAGCAAGAGTCACTTACTGGTCAATTCAGCCAGAGCAGCTTGAAGCGCTTTCCGGTCACGATCCGGACTTGCCCAATCTGCTGCCTGTGAGCAACGCCGACGCGCAGCTGATCTATCAGCTAGAAACGGTAGCCGTACCGCCGCTGGTGCGTCAGGTATTGGACTATCAAATTCAAGACTTTAAAACTACGCTGACAGGCAAGCTCAAAGCCCGGTTTACCCGCTGGGTAACCCACGAAGATACAGTATCGGCCTACGTGTTTGAGCCGCAGCGAAAGACGGCGATTGGTTTTTTTGAAATCAAACTTTGCCGAAACGGCAGCGCTGCCCATACCGCTAGGCTAACGGTGCATCCAGCCTACACGTGGCTATACCCGGAGCTAATGGCGCAAATGGCAGGCATCGTGCAAAAATTCCCGAATCAGCCGCTGCAAATTATGTCGCTCGACTATCAGACTGAACGAGAAGACTATCTGCGGCAGATTGGGGCACTGGAAATTGAACATACGCTGATGATGTCGCGTTCGGTATGGCACAAAGTGCGCGAGTCTAAAGCCGGTGCTTTGGAAGGGCTCAAGCTACCCAGCGGCTTGAGCGGCTTGCAGCCGACCGGGACGCCATTGCCAGGGCAATTTTCTTCTCATGATGGCCTGTCTTGGGATAGATTAGCTTGGGACAGATTTTGGCTAGAAAATATGTCTAAGCTGTCGCTAGAAGGCCGAGGAAGTGAAAATAAGTCAAAAGATTGCGATCCAGCGGCTGATTAGATCTAAAAGTAGGGATCGCGAAAAGAAATCGGCGGGATTAGGTAGCTAAAATGGTTTCGGCATTGGGGTTAGATTTGGGCGCCAAGCGAATTGGGGTAGCGGGATGCGATCGCACTGGCCTAATCGCTACTGGCCTCACGACTCTGTACCGCACCAGCTTTGACAGCCTTCTAGAGCCCCTACGTCAGCTGATTGATGAAAGATCCGTTGATATATTAGTCGTCGGACTGCCGTACACTATGGACGGACAAATTGGCACTCAGGCCAAAAAAATTCAAAAGCTAGCTAGACGCCTATCTGTCACACTAGATCTGCCCGTAGAGTTTGTCGATGAACGCCTGACCTCATTTGCCGCCGAACAGCTCCTGCAAGCAGCAGGCTCTGCTGACATCAGCAAAGCCGACCGCCACCGCCGCCGCCATCAGCCGAACAACAAAAGCGGCCTTATTGACCGCAAAGCCGCCGCCATCATTCTCCAGCAATGGCTAGATAACCGGACTACATCCGCCGCCCCGAATGCGCCAGTTTGATCTCCGCTGCCGAATCTGCCCCCTTTCTATCTATTTGTAATCCTTCTTCCCCCCCAGGAGATGCCTCATGGTCTTCGACCCTAGCTCAATTGACGAACCCACTGAATATCCGATTGTCACCCTCACCGACGAAGAGCGCCGCCAGCTTCCCTGCTACGTCGAAAAAACGATGGACGTAGAAGGCGAAGAATTTTTGCTGCTACTGCCTGTGAATCTGCCGATTGAGGTGTTTGTATGGCAGAGTGCGGCGGAAGCGGGCATGGAAGATGATGAGGATGAAGGCGAGGTGCTTGTTGATGTTGAAGATGAGGACATTGATGAGCTGTTTCCATCGGCGCGGGCGGTGCTAGCTGAATTGGATCTTTTACTAGAGCGCTCGGCCCATACCCTCACCGCTGCGGGAGACTTACCCGAAGCAGATGAGGAAGACTGCTTTTCATTAGAAATTGATGAAGAGGGCAGTGAACCGATGACGGAAGAATTTCAGCTTTTGGCGACGTTTTTTCATGAGGGCAGCCAGTACAGCCTCTGTACGCCGATTGAGCCGCTAATGTTTTTTGCGCGCAGAGAGGCCGATGGCAGTGTTGAGCTAGTAGAGCCGGAAGAGTTTCAAAAAATGCGATCGCAGCTAGAAGATAAGCTATTTGACGTTTTAGAGTAAAGTTTGAAACAGTGATTTTGAAACGATTTTGAATACTATTTCTCAATCACTCGAACACACTAACCTTATGACGGCTTTACTATAGCTAGTTATCTCAACAGGTAGCTATCTTTTTTTATCGACATTATGCGTGCTTCAAAACGTCTTTTTTACATTGTGCTGTTAGCGCTAGCCGCTGGCGCAGTCACCCAAAGCTGGATGTGGTGGAGCTGGGCAACCGCGCCAGTTTTGGCAGAAGAAGGCAAAAAAACAGAAGACAGCTTTGTTCAGATTCAAATTCCGGCAGGGACAGGAGCGAGTCAAATCGGTCATGATTTGGAAGCCGCTGGCCTCATTCGCTCAACCACGGCTTGGAAGCTATACAGCAAATGGAAAGCAAGAGGATCAGACGGTAGTTTTCAGGCTGGGAGTTACTTAATTTCGCCGACTCAGAGCTTAGCTGAAATTGCCAGCACTATCTGGAATGGGGATGTAGTGCAGCTTAGCTTTACGATTCCGGAAGGCTGGAGCCGCGCTCAAATGGCTAAGCGATTTGAAGAAAAAGGACTGACGACGGCGGCTGAATTTTTGGCTGCGACCGAGAAGATTCCTTATGAGCGCTACCCCTGGCTACCCAAAGGCATTCCGCATGTAGAAGGCTTTTTGTACCCAGATACCTACCAAATCGACTCCGGCAAAATCAGTGCGGAAGATCTAGTCGATCTTATGCTGGCGCGCTTTGAGCAGGTGGCATTGCCGATCTATAACGATCAGCCCAGCGATTACAGCCTGCTAGAGTGGGTGACTTTATCGAGCATTGTGGAAAAAGAAGCTGTTGTGACCGATGAGCGCGATCTGATTGCGAGTGTGTTTGCTCGGCGCTTGCAAGAAGGCGTGACGCTGGGCTCTGATCCAACGGTGGAGTATGGATTAGGAATCGTGCAGACACCTGAAAATCCGCTGACGCTTGCTCAGGTGCAAACGCCGAATGCGTACAACACCTATATCAATGCAGGGCTAACGCCAACGCCGATTGCCAGCCCTGGATTGGCAAGTCTCAAGGCGTCGCTCGATCCGGCCCCGACTGAGTTTTTATACTTTGTGGCGCGCTATGATGGCACTCACGTTTTTAGCCGTACGCTCGCTGAGCATGAAGAAGCTCAGGCGCAAATTCGCGATCGCATCGACGCCGAACCCATCCAATAGCCTACTGAGTAGCCCAAGATGACCTGGAGCAATTTACTACAACCCGATCTAATCCTAGGCAAATCCGTCTTGGGAATCACTCCGCAGATGCTGTGCGATCGCAATCTCAAAGCCCTCGTCCTAGATGTCGATGAAACGATTATTCCGGTCGGTAAAAAGCAGCTTGATCCAGAAGTCGCTGCCTGGGCGCAAAATATTCAGCAGGTAGTGCCGCTCTCACTGGTAAGCAATAACGTCGGCTACGAGCGGATTCGCACGATTGCCGAAGGCATGAACGTACCGTTTATTGCCAGTGCCGCTAAGCCTTCTCGCAAAAAGCTGCGCAAAGCAGCAACTGAGATGGCGGTGCCGTTTGAGCAAATTGCGATGGTGGGCGATCGCCTCTTTACCGACGTCCTTGCAGGCAACCGAGTCGGCTTATTCACGATTTTGGTACAACCGATGCTAGCCCCTAATTCTAAAGATCCCAAAAATCTGCTGCGCAACGCCGAATTCTGGATTTCTCGGCAGCTAGGCGTGACCTTAAAGGCTCTCCATTAATTTATCAATAACTCCGCTCTCCATGCCTCAGCGCCCTCCCACCCCCGACAAAGCTGCGACGCCTTCTAAAATTCTCGTCATCAAAATCGGCACCTCTAGCCTGACGCAGCCAGATACCGGGAATTTAGCGCTATCTACCATTGCCCGACTAGTAGAAACCCTCTGTCAGCTTCAAGCACTTGGACACAGCGTGGTGCTGGTATCTTCCGGTGCGGTAGGCGTTGGCTGCGCTCGGCTCGGCATTACTGAACGGCCTAAAACGATGTCGCTGAAGCAGGCGGTCGCCGCCGTGGGCCAGGGCCGACTGATGCGGATATACGACGACTTTTTTTCATCGCTCAATCAGCCAATTGCTCAGGTATTGCTCACCCGCAGTGATTTGGCGCAGCGATCGCGCTACGTCAACAGCTACCGAACCTTCCGCCAACTGATTAGTCTCGGCGTCATTCCCATCGTCAATGAAAATGATACCGTCGCCACCGATGAACTCAAGTTTGGCGACAATGACACCCTTTCTGCCCTAGTCGCTAACCTGCTAGCCGCCGACTATTTAATCTTGCTCACCGATGTCGATCAGCTTTACTCCGCCGATCCCAGACAAGATCCAAACGCCGAACCAATCAGCCGGGTGCCTAGACTCGATCAGCTCGAAGCTAGTATTGGCGCGGCTGGCACAAGCTGGGGTACGGGCGGCATGAGCACCAAAATAGAAGCCGCTCGCATTGCCACCGCAGGCGGCACTCACACCGTTATTACCCAAGGGCAAACCCCCGAAAATATTCTCCAAATCGTTCAGGGCGAATCGATTGGCACCTTATTTGAAGCGCAGGCCAAGCAGCCTACTGCCCGCAAACGCTGGATTGCTGGGAACTTAGTTCCAGCGGGCAGGCTCTATTTGGATTCAGGCGCAGCCAAGGCAATTCGCGCTGATGGCAAATCTTTATTGCCCGCAGGCATTACCGAAGTCGAAGGTGAATTTGTCGAGCAGGATGCGGTGCTGCTGTGTGATGCCAATGGCCAAGAAATTGCCAGAGGATTAGTCAACTACAGCGATCAAGATCTGCGCAAAATCTGCGGCCATCACTCCGCGAATATCGCTCAACTGCTGGGCTACGAAGGCGCAGAAACCGTCATTCATCGCGACAACTTGGTACTGAGCCCTTAATGTCTACTTCAAACTATCTTTTTATAATCTGCTTGCTTCTTTAAGCTGATGCCTTCAGATCGTTTGAAGCTATCTTTTTGAGGCTATCTTCTCTAAGCTATCAGTAGCTTACACACTTCTTGCTTCAACGCAGCTATGCACAACGATTCTGGCGATAAACCGACGGTACTGGTAACAGGCGGCGCAGGCTACATTGGCTCCCATGCCGTGCTAGCGCTTGAGGCCGCAGGCTATCAAACGGTGATTTTGGACAGCTTAGAATATGGCCATCAAGAACTTGCCCAGCAGCATCTCCAGGCTGATCTGATTGTGGGTAATACGAGCGATCGCCCGCTTTTAGATAAGATTTTCACCACCTATAACGTCGCGGCTGTGATGCACTTCGCAGCCTACATTGCCGTCGGCGAATCAGTCAGCGAACCAGCTAAGTACTACCGCAATAACGTTTACGGCACCTTGAATTTGCTAGAAGCGATGATCGCGCATGGCGTCAAGCGGCTGGTTTTTTCTTCGACCTGCGCCATCTACGGCCCGCCTAAAATCGTCCCAATTCCTGAAGATCATCCACAGAACCCAATCAGTCCCTACGCTACTAGTAAGCTGATGGTCGAGAAAATGCTGCTCGATTTTCAAGCAGCTTACGGCTTACAGTCAGTCTGCTTCCGCTATTTCAATGCTGCAGGCGCAGATCCCGCTGGCCGACTCGGCGAAGATCACAACCCTGAAACGCATTTGATTCCGCTGGTGCTGCTCACGGCCTTGGGCCAGCGCGAATCAATTTCTATTTTTGGCAGCGATTATGACACCCGTGACGGCACCTGCATTCGCGACTACATTCACGTTTCTGACTTGGCCGATGCTCATGTGAAGGGGGTTGAATATTTGATCGCAGGTGGCGAGACGTCCTTTTTTAACTTAGGGAATGGCAGCGGCTTTACGGTTAAAGAAGTGATTGAAACCGCGCGGCAGGTAACTGGCAAAGAAATTGTGGCGGTGATGTGCGATCGCCGCCCAGGCGATCCGCCGAGTCTGGTGGGTACGAGCGAAAGAGCCCAACAAACCCTCAACTGGACACCTCAATACCCCGATCTCGAAACTATCATCGCCCATGCTTGGCAATGGCACCAAAAACGCCACGGCAAGTCAGCATAGTCTCACCGTGGCGCTTAATATCACTTCGTTGATCCAATTGGGTTAGATCGCGCTTTGCCCATCAACCTAGGACGCAGCAACCACGCCAATTGGGCAAGACACATTCACACCGCCAAGCCCGCAGTAGCCACCCGGGTTTTTAGCAAGGTACTGCTGGTGATAGTCCTCAGCGTAGTAAAACTCAGGCGCTGGTAAAATCTCAGTCGTGATCTGCCCGTAGCCGGACTTGCTCAAGGCTTCCTGATACATTTCTTGAGACGCTTTAGCTGCCTTTAGCTGCGCTTCAGAATAGGTATAAATGCCAGAGCGATACTGGGTGCCTTTGTCATTACCCTGCTGCATTCCCTGCGTGGGGTTATGGCTTTCCCAAAATACCTTCAGTAGTTCGTCGTAGCTCACAACCTGCGGGTCAAACACCACCAATACCACTTCATTGTGGCCGGTCATGCCAGAGCAAACCTCGCGATATGTGGGGTTTGGCGTTGAACCTGCGGCGTAGCCCGCTGCCGTGCTGTACACGCCGTCAGTTTGCCAGAATTTGCGCTCAGCGCCCCAAAAGCAACCCAAGCCGAACATCGCTAGCTCCATGCCTTCAGGAAAAGGCGCTTGAAGCCGATGGCCATTCACATAGTGCTTTTCAGGGACTGGCATTGCTTTATCCCGTCCAGGCAATGCGTCTTTCGGGCTCGGAATCACGTCCTTTTTACCCATTCCCATTCCAAAAAATGCCATAAATTTCCTTTAGTTTAATTTGCTCACTGGTCTGACTTGTCTCTAGATTTTAGCGGCTGCGACTAATTTTGCAGGGGGCAAAGAACCGGCCATGATTTGATCAAAACCGATCTTTTCTGGGGAAGTTACCCTAGCAATGGACACAATATTTAGAGATCTGTATTGAACCGCCTATTAAGCTGAAGATAGAGGAAAATCAAAACTCATTCACGCTAGTTTTCAGCCTCTTTCTTCCTATGGATCGCTTCAGAGTCGAAGTCATTTCAAAAACGCCCAATCCGCAGCAAACTATTTATGCCGGAATGCATCAGGACTACGCTGAAGCCTTTGTGTGGGATCAGCGCCACGAATGGCCCAGTGAAGAAAAAGCGGGTGAGCTGATTATCCGCAATCTGCTCAAGGGCGGGCGCGGCCACTTTGGCCCCCTAGAGCACCCGCAAATCGTGCTCAACTGCGGCTTTTTTCCCCATTCAACCATGCAGCAGATCCGCACGCATCGGGTTGGATTAAGTTTTGATGTCCAATCTTTTCGATACACCGGTTCTCGAATCCTAGAGGTTGCGAAGGGAAACACCGATGTAGAAGATGTGTTTTATCTGCGACCCCTTGGCGCTTATACAGACCGGCAGGGGAAGAAGTATGAATACACTGAAGAGCTTCGTCAGCAGGATCTAGACTGGTGCGTGCAGGGCGCTCATCGCTATAAAACTCGGATTGATCAAGGCTTTTCAGAAGAGCACGCGCGCGGACTGATTCCGTTTGATGTAAGACAGCACTGGGTGCTTTCGGCGAATGCGCGATCGCTCATGCACCTGTTAGATCTGCGCTGGAAAGCCGATGCTCAGCTCGAAGCTCAAAAGCTCTGTGAAGCCATTTGGCCACACTTTCAAACTTGGGTACCGGCCTTAGCCGACTGGTACGAAACCAATCGCCTCAAAAAAGCCCGGCTTTCGCCCTAGTTCTTTTTCTCTGGTTCTTTCTCGGAGGGTAGATGGGGCAAAAAAAGGGGGGGGGAAATGTCTTCAGCCTGCTTGGTTATTAACTAGCTAAGCTCATCAGCTAAAACAGCCCTTAAAACCGCTCTTTTTTCTAGTCCTTTTTGGGATTGTTTTGAGATTATTTTGGAATGAATGGTACATAAAACTAATCTGACACATAACTTTATGTAATAGCATGAGTGGGAATTTGTGGAAAAGTGGGGACATTTCGAGCTACTGAATTAGTTAAAGCGGATAGTTAAAGCAATTGAATCTCCTGGAATCGAGTCGTGCGATCGCGCTCTATCATCGGTATTCTCTGAGTAGTTTGTTAAGAGTTTTCAAGCAGTTCCTTGTAACTAAACGCGTTGAAGGCCACCGCTATCACCGCCTCAAAAGGTAGACATACCGCTAAATACTAAGGCTTATGAGAAAATTAACGGATGGTATATTTACTTAGAGAAGCATCGCAATTCTACGGGTAAGCGGCCAAAAATAAGCTGCCCAGAATTGAGCGCTTTTCACAATCCGTGTTAACACTGTAGGAATATAAAAGCCTGACAAAGCTAATACCTAAGCAAGCCTAATTGGAACCCTATGTGGTGAATTTCTGTCATAGAAGCTACAATTTATGCGGCCCTGAAAGGACGTTTAACCTTCACTTGAATAGTGGGTAGACTTTTTTCGGCGCATCAATGTAAGTTCAATGTAAGCAAAGCGTAGGTAATTAGGTTCTTTAGCTGCTCAATAGGTTTTTTTACTTTCAGTACATTCCCTGAGGCGAAATTCAATCTAATTCCTGCCTGCTTTTCGATGTCAACCTTGGCTTTATGGTTAGGCTAAGCACTCTGAGTCATTACCCTTGATCCAATCAGCCATTTGGCTCTGTACCGTTTGGACGCGCTCCCTAGGTAAAAGTATTGTGATTATCAAGCGTGATTTGATTTATAGAGATAGCCCGAAAATCTGCATGGAAGACACCCCCTAGCGACGAACAATGATATTGAGCACCGAACGATCAACCGAGCCATTCGGAGATAAAGGGTTCGAAAGCTATCATTAAGTTTTGATTAAAACGAAATTCGAATTCAGTCAAAATTTGATCGAGTCTTTGATCAAAACATTTAATCACGGATACATCTAACGATTAGACCTGACTTATCACACATAAGAAGGAGCAAGAGGAACGCGGCATGACCCAGGCTAAAACCACAGTTGAGACTCTAGAACCCAGTATTGCGATCGCCGATACTGTCGGGAAGTCAAAAAGCGCCACAGCCACACAGATCATAGATTTGACAACCCCAAGGACGACGACTGCCACCAAAACCAAAAAAACGACAGCGGCAGAAGCCGCCGCTGCCAAAGCCGCAGATATCGCTGCTCAAGCAGATCTAACAGATGCCGACGGTCAAGATGCTAGCAAAGCTGACGCTACCAAGAAAGGAGCTAAAGGCAAAACCACCCGTCGTCGCACCGCGCAAACCAAAAAGAAACACTACACCGAAGACTCTATTCGGCTTTATTTACAAGAAATTGGCCGCATTCGCCTGCTGCGAGCTGAAGAAGAAATCGAACTAGCTCGCAAAATTGCGGATTTGCTAGAGCTAGAGCGTATCCGTGACGAAATTGACGATCAGCTCGACGATGAGCCCACGGACGAAGATTGGGCTAACGCCGTCGATATGCCGTTGCCTGCCTTTCGCCGCCGCCTGCACTTAGGTCGTCGAGCTAAAGACAAAATGGTACAGTCCAACCTGCGCTTGGTGGTTTCTATTGCCAAAAAGTACATGAACCGGGGATTGTCTTTTCAGGATTTGATCCAAGAGGGCAGCTTGGGGCTAATCCGCGCCGCTGAAAAGTTTGATCACGAGAAGGGCTATAAGTTCTCGACCTATGCAACTTGGTGGATCCGTCAGGCCATTACCCGTGCTATCGCCGATCAATCTCGCACCATTCGTCTGCCGGTGCACCTCTATGAAACGATTTCTCGCATCAAAAAAACCACTAAGTTGCTCTCTCAAGAACTCGGTCGTAAGCCTACCGAAGAAGAGATTGCGACTCGAATGGAAATGACGATTGAGAAACTTCGCTTTATTGCAAAATCTGCGCAGCTCCCAATCTCGCTCGAAACGCCAATCGGCAAAGAAGAAGACTCTCGCCTAGGAGACTTTATTGAGTCTGATGGTGAAACACCTGAAGATGAGGTGTCAAAGAGTTTGCTGCGTGAAGATCTCGAAAGCGTACTGAGCACCTTGAGTCCTCGTGAGCGCGACGTGTTGAGACTGCGCTACGGCCTAGACGATGGCCGCATGAAGACCTTGGAAGAAATTGGCCAGATCTTTAACGTTACGCGTGAGCGCATTCGTCAAATTGAAGCCAAAGCGTTGCGTAAGCTTCGCCATCCCAACCGCAATAGCGTACTCAAAGAATACATTCGCTAGTATCGGTTCAACAGCGCCTATAGATGTTTTCAATCATCTATAGGCGTCTGAAGTGAGCTTGAAGCATATTTTTGAGCGCATTTTTATTTTAAGAGAGGAAGCTTGGCCGTTAGGTAGCTTCCTCTTTTTTATGATCTTTTTTTGACAAGGCTTGAAATTATTGGTACAGTTGTTCTGATAGGTTTGTAGCTGATAGCGGATGAATAGCGATGGAATCTTTAACTAAGGCCCAACAAGAGCTTTATGATTGGCTGGTGCAGTATATTCGAGAAAATCGTCATTCGCCTTCTATTCGGCAAATGATGCGGGCAATGAAGCTCAAGTCACCTGCACCCATTCAAAGCCGGTTAGAGCATCTGCGTAATAAAAGCTACATTGCCTGGACAGAAGGCAAAGCTAGAACTATCCGCATTTTGCACGAGTCTCAGGGACTGCCGATTTTAGGGTCGATCGCAGCCGGCTCCATGGTAGAGGTTTTTCCTGACACAGATGAGCACTTTGACCCTTCTACGCTGGCATTCAAAGGTGGCGACTTTGCCCTTAGAGTCAACGGTGATTCAATGATTGAGGCTCTCATTGATAGCGGTGATATTGTGATTATGCGCAAGGTGCCGGAACCATCGCGCCTTCGCAATGGCACAATTGTCGCGGCTCGCGTAGAATCGACCACTACTCTCAAGTACTACCACCTTGAGGGCAAAACCGTCGTGCTTAAGCCCGCTAATCCTAACTTCGATCCTATTTCCTATCCTGCTGAGGAAGTGCATATTGATGGTCAGCTAGTGGCTGTATGGCGAGATAAAGCGCTCGGTTAAGAAAATCGTTCAGTTCGTAGGTTCTGGGCAAAGAGACAATGCGGTTGCTATAAACTGTTTTCAGTTGAGCTGGCACGTAGTATGGCAGCGATGAAGGATGACAGCGGCTGCGAAAAAATCCGATACGCCTACTTCAGTTAATCCTATTGCTCCTATGCGCAAGTTCTGGGCGGGACTGGTAGCGGTAGTAATTGCTTTGCTGACGGCTGGAGTCGCTGTTTTTTTGGCTTTGCTGGTTAGCAGTCCCCTGGGGCTACTGGAAGGTAGCGATCGCCCAATTGCCACCGCCACCCTTTTTGTTCCAGCCCAGTCGCCTTTTACGGTTTCCTTACTCACCCAGCCTGATCGATTAGTGGCGCTTCAGCAGGCGATGACAGCGCCTGATCTGCGGCACTCAGCCCTAGCCGAGATTGATTATGTCAAAACATACCTGCTTAAACAGACTGGGCTAGACTATGACCGCGATATTGGGCCTTGGGTTGGCAGTGAGGTTACGTTTGCTTTCACCGATAAAGATTTAGGCGCGTCAGCAGTTGATGGATCAAAAAGTGTAAAGCCATCCGCTAGTCAAGCCCAGCAGCCCGGTTATTTACTAGCGCTAGAAATTGAGCCCGGAAAGGCGCAGCAGGCGCGTGAGTTTTTGCAGTTCTTTTGGCAGCAGCAGAGTTTGCAAGGTAATATCCCTCAAGCTGAGCGGATTAACGGGGCGCGATCGCTCTACAGCCTCAATCGCCCAAACGCTAGCCAGCCCGTTGCTCTACCGGCTGCGACAGCATTAGTTGGCGATCGATTTGTGCTGTTGGCTAATGACGTGCGCGTTTTACGGCGCAGCCTTCATACCACCCAAAACGGTGCTAATCTTGCTCAAAATCGGGCTTATCGTCATGCAGTCGCGCAGCTTCCACAGCAGCGTATTGGCTTAGCTTATGTTGAGACATCCCTGCTCAGTCAGGCATTTAATCAGGCGACTGGTGCTGATTTAACAGGCGCAGGGTCGCCAAAATTTATAGCAACTAGCTTAGCTATTACTCGTACTGGCTTAACGGCTAATGCTTGGATTCAATCGGAAGCCGCTACCGTTAGGCAGGCCGATGAGCGTGCAAACGACAATGATCTGACTGATTTAGCTCCGCCGTCTTTGGCGGTACGCCAATTTTTGCCTGCGGATGCAACGCTGGCGCTGACTGGGCAAAGCTTTGCGCAGTTCAAAGCGTCACTAGCGTCGGTAGGGCTCTCTAGTCAGGTGCTGCCTAGCTTTTTTCAGCGCGGGTTTGGCCTGCTGACTACGCCGCGTTCGTTTGCATTCGCTTATAGAGCGCCGAGCAGTGATTGGATTTGGGCAATTGCTCACGACTCAGCAGGCATTGATCAGCTCAATCGGGCAGTTCAAGAACAGGGCTACAGCGCCCTGCCCGTAACAATTGGAGAAGTGCAGGCGATCGCTTGGACAAAATTTATATCTCGGCCTTTGCAGCAGGGATCAGGGCGAAAGCCAGCAGGTGACAGCCTAGAGACTGAAATTTTGGGGCTACAGGTACAGCAGGGCGATTATGATCTGTTTGCTAGCACCCTATCAGCGATGGAAAATGCTTTGCGAGCTGCGGCTGATCAAAATTTGCGACTAGATGAGCCGCGATTTCAGGAAGCGATCGCTGCGCTCAAAGATTCTAACAACGGCTATCTATACCTCGATTGGCCTACCATTTCGGCCCCAGTCATGCGAGCCATGCCGGCGCTCAAGGCGATTGAAACGGCTGCGCGTCCTTTCATTTCTCGTCTTGACACCCTAGTGGCAACTCGCCACCAAGCGGATGTCAGCGTTTCTATTCAAACTACGGAGCCGATAGTTAAAGCCGCGTTAAACCGATGAATTGCGCTGCGAGTGATCCTACGAGCGACATCAAAGCGGCTTTGATCGCTTGGGGCCAAGGCCAATCAACAGCTGATTACCAGCTTCAGCAATTAGCAGATTGGGCATTGATCGATGCGCCTGCGGTTTGGGGGCTATCGGCTGAGAACGTAATTGAGGCGCTGCGCAGTCGAGCCGATCTGTTGCAAGCTGTTTGTGGCGCGATTGATAGCCGCCGCGCACAGTTTCCGTTGGCGGGTCACTGGTCAGATTGGATAGTGCCGCTGTGGCGAATTTGGCTACCGCTTGCGCAGCGGCTAGATCATCAGCAAAAGGCATTGGAAGCCCCGTTTATCCAAGGTATTTTGGGCGGACAGGGCACGGGTAAATCGACGCTGACGCAAATTTTGCAGATGATCTTGCAGCAGCTTGGTCACCAAACCGTAGGGATCTCAATTGACGATCTCTATTTGACCTACGACGAAAGGCAAGCGCTGCAACGGCAAGATTCTCGGCTGGTTTGGCGAGGCCCGCCCGGAACGCATGATGTAAATTTGGGGCTGGAGGTTTTGAGCGCCATTAAGCAGACCGATGCCCAAACTCAAGCGCAAACTCAAATTGAGCTGCCTCGATTTGATAAATCTCTGTATGAAGGGCAGGGCGATCGCACCTCATCCATCCGCGTTGCTGCCCCCACAATTGCCTTTTTTGAAGGCTGGTTTGTCGGTGCGCGTCCGGTTGCAGATGCCATTTTCGAGAGCGACCAAAGGCCCCTTCCTGAGCCGATTACGACAGACGCTGACCGAGCCTTTGCCCGCAACTGCAATCAAAAGCTGCGCTCATATCTGCCGCTTTGGGACACCTTGGATAGCTTAATCGTGCTTTATCCTGAAGATTACCGGCTGTCGCAGCAGTGGCGGCTAGCGGCTGAGCACCACATGAAAGCGCAGGGTAAATCCGGCTTGTCTGATGCAAATATTAAAGCGTTTGTGACCTATTTTTGGAAAGCGCTGCATCCTGATCTCTTCATTTTGCCGCTGACCGTAGGCACCCACCCTAGTCACTCCGACCTACACCAGAACCTTGTAATTAATATTCGTTCAGATCACAGCATGGGCAGCCTACAGCTTACGTGATTCGACTCTGAATCACGTAAGCTGAGCCTTTGATTCTAAGAGCCCTGGCGCAGCTTTTCCAATACGCTCTGATCTTCCATGGTGGTGGCATCGCCAATCACTTCTTCGCCGCTAGCGAGATTGCGCAAAAAGCGGCGGATGATTTTGCCGGAGCGGGTTTTGGGCAAAGCATCGGTAAATTGGATTTCGCCAGGACGAGCGATCGCTCCAATTTCTTTAACTACATGCTGCTTTAGTTCAGCTTTCAGATCATCACTGCCAGTGTAAGAGCCTTCCAGCGTCACAAACGCGTATACGTCCTCGCCTTTAAGATCGTCTTTGCGCCCCACCACTGCCGCTTCGGCTACCGCCGGATGCGACACCAAAGCCGACTCAATTTCCATCGTTCCAAGGCGATGACCCGACACATTCAGCACATCATCCGTGCGGCCCATCACCCAAAAGTAACCGTCTGCATCTTTCCGCGCGCCGTCGCCAGCAAAGTACAGATACTGACCATCTTTAGGCGGAATATGCTCCCAGTACGTACGGCGAAATCTGGCATCGTCGCCATACACCGTGCGCATCATGCTCGGCCAGGGATATTTGATCACCAAATAGCCGCCTTCATTGGCCCCTACAGGATTGCCTTCGGCATCAACCACATCAGCCAAAATGCCCGGAAAGGGCTTGGTAGCAGAACCTGGTTTGGTCGGCGTTGCACCGGGTAATGGGGTCAGCATAAAGCCGCCGGTTTCGGTTTGCCACCAGGTGTCTACAATGGGGCAGTTGTCGCCGCCAATCACGCGGCGGTACCACATCCAGGCTTCTGGGTTAATCGGCTCACCCACGGTGCCCAACAGCCGCAAAGAAGATAAATCGCGGGCTTTGGGCAGATCTTCACCCATTTTCATAAAGGCGCGAATAGCGGTCGGCGCGGTGTAGAAAATGGTAACCCCGTGTTTCTCGACGACATCCCACATGCAGCCTGGGTTAGAAGGCCGGGGAGCCCCTTCGTACATAAGGGTGGTTGCACCGTTAGAAAGGGGGCCATAGACGATGTAGCTGTGCCCGGTAATCCAGCCAACATCGGCGGTGCACCAGTAAACGTCGTCTTCTTGAATGTCGAAAGTCCACTGAAAAGTCATGTGGGTGTAGAGGTTGTAACCCGCTGTGGTATGGACGACGCCTTTGGGTTTACCGGTAGTGCCGCTAGTGTAGAGAATGAAGAGCAGATCTTCGCTGTCCATTGGTTCAGCGGGGCAATCGGTACTGGCGATAGGCTGTACATCGTGCCACCAGACATCGCGGTCGGGCGTCCAGTCGATGGCTTGCTGGGTGCGCTGCACGACTAGTACGTTCGTCACCGAAGGGACGGCATTATCAGCCAGCGCTTTGTCTACAGCGGGCTTGAGCCCCATTGGTTTATCTTTACGAAAGCCGCCGTCAGCTGTGATGACTACTTTAGCTTCGGCGTCGTTGAGGCGATCGCGCAATGCCTCCGCGCTAAAGCCGCCAAACACTACCGTATGCGCCGCCCCAATGCGCGCGCAGGCCAGCATCGCCACTGCCGCTTCCGGAATCATGGGCATGTAAAGGCCGACGCGATCGCCCTTTTTTACGCCCATATCTTTGAGCGCATTGGCCATTTGGCACACTTCTTGGTGCAGCTGTGCGTAGGTGAGCGATCGCGTATCACCCGGTTCACCTTCCCAAATTAGCGCCGTCTTGTCGCGCCTATCCGTGTGCAGATGCCGGTCTAAGCAGTTGTAAGAAATATTGATCTTACCGCCCACAAACCACTTCGCAAACGGCGGCTGCCAGTCCAGAACGGTATCCCACTTTTTAAACCAATCCAATTCCTCAGCGGCCAGCCGCGCCCAAAAAGCGGCAGGATCAGCAGCGGCCTCATCGTATAGCTTCTGGTAAGCGGCCATGCTAGGAATTCGCGCCTTTTCAGCAAAGGCTGCCGGGGGTGCAAACACCCGCTGCTCTTGCAGAATTGATTCGATGGACGATTCGCTGGTGATGTTTGGCATGAGAAGTAAGCCCTAACGCGCTGTAAACAAGAAAAATAAAAAGGATGGGTAAATATAAGGATAGAAGAAACCCTTTAAAACCATACTGCGTTTGCTCACAGCTTGTTCACCTGAGCTGCGTTCCTTAATATTTTTGCGTTGATAACGCGAAGACGATCATTCTCGGTCGTCTGCCTTAATTGTCTGCTTTAATCGTCAGTGACTTCTACTCGATTCCATTCAATATTGGGCAAATTTTTAGAGGCTTCCGAGAGCGTATGCTCCCAATAGCTGCGCATTTTCAGTAAGTAAGGATCGTTTTCTTGGAGCTGAACGCGATTGCGAACTTCTAGCGCATTGGCTTCGTACAGCACCATATCAATGGGTGGCCCGACCGATATATTTGAGCGCATGGTCGAGTCAAGCGATAGCAAGGTTGTTTTGGCGGCGCTGTCTAAGGGGGATTTGTAGCTGACTGTTCTATCTAGAATGGGTTTACCGTACTTTGTTTCACCAATTTGCAAAAATGGCGTTTCAGGAGTAGCGGCAATAAAATTACCCTGACTATAAACCAAGTACAGCTCATGCGCTTCTCCCGCAATTTGACCGCCGACTAAAAAAGAACTTTGGTAGTCAATGCCGTCTTTTTCTAGCCAGGGGCGCTCTTTTTCTTGAATTTGGCGCATGGTTTCGCCAACGTAGCCAGCGACTTGATGCATTGAGGGGATCTTGTGCAGGTTTACCTCAGCGTCGTTTTTAATATGCTGTTGAAGGGTATGAAAAACGGATTGAGAGGTCGATAGGCTACCGGCTGTACAGAGAATGATGACGCGATCGCCCGGCACTGAAAAGTCGAACAGCTTTTGATAGGAGGAAATATAGTCTACGCCCGCGTTAGTTCGAGAGTCAGCGGCAAATACCAATCCCGTTTCAACGGTGATTCCGAGGCAGTATGTCATTTACGTTAAGGAGTGAGGAAACAGTACGAGGCGAAAAAACAGCAAACCGGAAGCTTAACTGGGAGGTTATGGCGCTGTTACCTATCTTTGGATAGGAACTTGATGAGTGGTTGGAATTCAGAGCACCCCCGTATACTAAAGGAAGCTGGCAGGTATGAGCGCTTAGGTTCAAGCTTTGATCTGCTGACATAATTTGCGGGAGAGATAGTCATGACCGAGGCAGCCGCTTATCAATGTGATCTAGGATCGAATCAGTGGCTGCATTTGAGCAATGATGGCTCGATCACGGCGGTGGCGGTGGCAAGCCGAGGGCCGGGGCAACAGCAGCAAAGTAGTCAAGGTTTCGTGACGGGTGAGTGGCAGGGTCGCCCACAGGTTTACCGGCTAGCGCAAGGTTTTTTAGTTGTGGTTGCAGCGGCCCAATCAACGGCTTATCTGCAAATTCAAGCAGGCCAGTCTCAGATGCTCTCTGGCCAAGCGGCTGAGAAAATGCAACAGTTCATTCAGTCAAACACTTCGCAAGCCGTCCCGATGCAGCCGGTTGCACCGCCATCAGCCATGCCGCCGATGACACCCATGCCGCCGATGACGCCAATGGCTCCGATGGCAATGAACCTCAATCCGATGTCGATGACAATGGGCAACATGGCGATGGGTATAGGATCAGCCGCCGTTTCACCTGCGAAGCAGGACTCTCATGATGAAACGGCTCATTTAGAAAAGCGGTTTTGTACACAGTGTGGATCGGCGGTAGAGGCTGGAGATAAGTTTTGTGGGCAGTGTGGCGATCGCCTCACCGCTTAACACCTATTTGTATATCTTAGAAAAACTTATAAGAGCTTCAGCTTACGCCACCTCTAATTTTTTTTACAAAAGGTTAACCCTGAATCATTGGCAAATTGGCTAGCATGGCAGCACTTACCAGTGTTACTGACAGGTGCCAAGATTCATGAAAGATAAAACAGTTGCTGCGCTCATCGCTTTTTTTGCAGGCTGGTTAGGTATCCATAAGTTTTACTTAGGGCAATCGGGTGCAGGGGTAATGTACTTGCTCTTTAGCTGGACACTCATTCCTGGGCTAATTTCTTTTTTTGAGTGCATTGGCTTCCTGATGATGAGCGAGCGAGAATTTAACGCTAAGTTCAATGGTGGATTAGCAGCAGCGCCCCAAACGAATTTTTCCTTCGGTGGAGAATCGACCAAAGACAAAGCAAGTGCGCTGGGCGAGCTTAAAAAACTTTACGAATCAGACATCATTACGGCTGAAGAATACGAAGAGAAACGCCGTAAAATTCTAGATTCTATATAAAGCAATGGTCAATCCAAAATCAGCTCTGACAAAGCCCTCTCAGATGCAGCCAAATGCGTTTTGGCTGTCATTTATTCCTGTGCTGGGCGGGCTTGCTATCATCTACGAAGGCAACCGTCTGAATGCAACCCGATTTATTCAGTTAGGGCTGGGCGTTTTGGCGCTTTCGTTGGTGAGCGCACTAGCTGGCAGCATCACCTTCGCTTGGCTGGTGCAGATAGCGCTAGCCATTTTTTTTAGGTTGTCTTTTGTCGCCCCGCCGCCGCCTTTACGAAAAGTAGATTTTAATAACTGTTCTAAAGACGAACTGGTACGAGTATTAAACTTGCCGATTGTGTACGCTAACGATATTGAACTGTGTAGAAACGAGGGCTATCTTTTTACACATGCTGAAGAACTTACCGAAATTGCTGGCATCCCCGTAGATCAAGTACAGCGAATCAGTCCTCATCTAATGTTTGCATACGATGCGATGAAGGATACTGGCTTGTCATGGCGACGGGTTAATTATTTGTCACCTGATGAAATTACAGCCCTTGGCGTTACTCACGAAGCTGCCCAAAAGATTGTTGAAGAAAGATCTGCTCGCGGCGATTATCGCTCTGCTGTTGATATTAAAAGGCGCACGGGCCTTGCTTTGAGAGACTACAAGTTACTGATGTAGGCATTGCAATAAACGTGAGGCAAGGTAAGTACTGGCGATGAATAAAAGCAAGCTCTTGAGCGATGATTTGAGCCGTGATTTGTCTAGTGATTTGGCCAGCAACTTCACCGTGAGGCCAATAGAAAACCGGCTAATGCCTTTGTCAACCAGAAAACTGGGTTGCTGTTGCTGCTTGGCCTTATTTTATTCTCGCAGATTTCTCAAACGAGTTGGCCTTACTTCGCCAGAGAATACGCTGTGCTGATGATTCTTCAGATTTATTTTGTTACGACTTTAGTGATTCTGCCAAAGATCAAAGAACGCTACAAATAAATTCGCTATAAATAAATTCAACAACGCAATCAAAAGTGAGAAAATAACCGGGTTCTGTGCTTTATATGCGCATTATGGAGATAGCTTTCTAGTGACAAACCTCAGCGTCAACCTCAACAAAGTTGCGATGCTGCGCAACGCCCGCCCTCTGGCGATTCCCAGCGTCGTTAAAATGGGTGAAATCAGCATCGCTGCTGGAGCCCACGGCTGACAGTGCATCCTCGCCCCGATGAGCGCCACATTCGCCGCACCGATGTCTACGATCTAGCCGCGCTGCTCAAGCAGCATCCTACGATTGAATACAACATTGAGGGCAATCCGCTTGAGTCTCCTTTTATGGACATTATTCGCGAAGTGCGCCCCAATCAGTGCACGTTAGTCCCGGATGATCCGATTCAAAATACCTCTGATCATGGCTGGAATGTGATTCAAGATGCCCATAAGCTGAAGCCAATTATTAGTGAGCTGAATGAGTTGGGCTGTCGGGTGAGCTTGTTTATGGATCCAGATGTAGAACAGATTGAGCGGGTAAGTGAGTTGGGGTGCGATCGCATTGAACTATACACCGAACCCTACGCTACCGCCTACCGCATGGGCAAAGGCGAAGAGAGTTTTGCGATCTATCAGCAAGCCGCCAAATGCGCCCAAGCCTGCGGGCTCGGTGTCAACGGCGGCCATGATTTGAATTTAGAAAACCTCCCCCTTTTCAAAGAAATTCCCAATCTGCTAGAAGTTTCCATTGGCCATGCCCTCACCGCTGACGCTTTAGAAATGGGATTTGCAAACGCCGTAAAAGCATACTTAAAAGCGCTAGCATAAGCAATCTGCAACAGCTTTCTCAACTCATAGATCTGTAGATTTCAGTGAGATCTAAGTGGATTTGAGCGAAGTTATCCGCTTGCTTTCTTGGATGCCTTCTCGGACGGTAGATTGCCTTACGGTAGATTGCCTTTACTTTGATAAAGCCGTTTGGCGATCGCGCACCTCCAAAAACACCAGCAGCGCATTCACATCAGCCGGATTTACGCCGCCAATTCTGGTGGCTTGCCCCACCGTCAGCGGCTTCACCTTATTCAGCTTTTCCCTTGACTCCATCGACAGCGTTTCTACACTCATGTAGTCCAGATCTTGAGGCAAAGCGCGATGGGTTTGCCGCGCGACCAGATCAATCTGCTTTTGCTGCCGTTGAAGGTAGCCAGAGTATTTAATATCGATTTCAGCACCTTCTTTCTCGGCTCGCGTCAGATCACAATTACCCAGCCCGTAGCGCTCTAAATGCTCATAGTGAAACTTAGGGCGGCGAATTAGATCCGCTAGCGTGACCGAACCTTTAATCCGCTGCTGAGTATCAGCGTAAATAGCTTGGCCAATATCTTCTTGTTCTTTGACCCGTGAGCTGTGCAAGCGTTCTTTTTCAGCCACAATATTGGCCTGCTTTTCGCAGTACAATCGCCAGCGCCGATCATCAATCAGCCCAATTTCACGGCCCAAAGGCGTCAGCCGTTGATCGGCATTGTCAGAGCGTAGAATCAGGCGATATTCTGAACGCGAGGTGAGGACTCGGTAGGGTTCACGCAGGTCTTTAGTGCACAGGTCATCGATTAATGTGCCGATGTAGCTGCCCTCACGCGGGAAAATAATCGGCGCTTGGCCCTGGCACAGCCGGGCGGCATTGATGCCTGCAACGAGCCCTTGCGCAGCGGCCTCTTCATAGCCAGTGGTGCCGTTGATTTGGCCTGCGCAAAATAGACCCTCTACCTGTTTGGTCATGAGGGTCGGAAAGCATTGGGTGGCAGGCAAGTAGTCGTAATCGACGGCGTAGGCGGGGCGGAGCATGGTGCAGTTTTCCAAGCCGGGCAGGGTTTGGAGCATAGCGACTTGCAGCGTTTCTGGTAGGCCGGTTGAAAAGCCCTGAATGTACAGCTCAGGGTAGTCGCGGCCTTCGGGTTCAATGAAAATTTGGTGGCTTTCTTTATCGGCAAAGCGGACGATTTTGTCTTCAATGCAGGGACAGTAGCGCGGGCCTTTGGCTTCGACCCAACCGCCGTATACCGGCGAAAGATGCAGGTTGTCACGCACGAGCTGATGGGTAGCGGCAGTCGTGCGGGTCATGTAGCAGGGAATTTGTTCACGGGGCTGCCATACCTGCGGGTCAAAGCTAAACCAGCGCACGTCCGAATCACCCGGCTGATCTTCTAACTTGCTATAGTCAACTGAGCGCTTGTCAACTCTAGCAGGGGTGCCGGTTTTTAGCCGACCCGTTTCAAAGCCCAACCGATTAAGCGTTTCACTCATGCCAATGGCGGCAGGCTCCCCGGCTCGACCTGCTGAAAGAGATTTTTTGCCCACCCAAATGGTGCCATTGAGGAAGGTGCCAGTGGTGAGAATGACAGCTTTACAGCCAAATGTCATGCCGAAATGAGTTTCTAGGCCAATGATTTGATTGTGTTTGCCTAAGACCAAATCGGTGGCCATGCCCTCGCGCAGCACCAGATTTGGCTGATTTTCAACGACTGATTTCATCACTGCGGCGTATTCGCGCTTGTCGGTTTGGGCGCGTAAGGCCCACACCGCAGGACCACGAGAGCTGTTGAGAATACGTTTTTGCAGGTAGGTGCGATCAGCAATTTTGCCGATTTCGCCGCCTAGCGCATCGACTTCATGGGCCAGCTGAGATTTGGCAGGGCCACCGACGGCAGGGTTGCAGGGCTGCCAAGCGATCCTATCTAAATTCATGGTAAGTAGGAGGGTGCGGCAACCTAATCGAGCGGCGGCTAGGGCAGATTCGCAGCCTGCATGGCCTGCACCTACTACGATTACCTCGAATTCATCTGCAAAAGAAACGCTCATGCTTGATTTAGCTGTTTTAGCTGCTTTGGAGTTAGGTTAGCGGATTTGAATAAATCACTAGATCTGCTTTTCATCTTAGCGAGTTGTGGTGGTGGTGGTGGAGAGATTGCTAAGGCAGAGAAAGCCAGCGAGAGAGGCGTTTTTTACAGCGATTGGCTAGGGTCAAGTCACATCGATACTTTTTAAAGAATGATTAGTCAAAAACAGATCTTGTCAGGTCTATAAAATATGAGCTTTAGCCAGACCGTTTTAGATAAAAAAGATAGTATTATCGACGCTTGGATGGCACAGGTGTGCGCTGAGCGGGCGATTGAGAGTACTCAGCGGATCACGTACGAGGCGGTGTTAGAGAGTTTGCCAAGGTTGATAGCGGCGATCGCGCACCTTTTACAGCGATCTGGATTGAGATCCAAGCTCCCTGCTGATATTGTCCAGTCGTCAATGCGCAGTCTGCAACCGGAGACCAGTCAAGCCGTGCAGGGCTGTGATGCTGAAGAAATTGTGCGCGAATACGCTATTTTTCGCGATGTGATATTTGATGTGCTAGAGCCTGAACTGTTGCGCAGTGAGCCGCTTTTGCTGTTTAAAACGACGAGGTTAATTGATGGCGCAATCGATCAGGTGATTGTGTTTAGCCTGAAGCGCTTTACCGAAGCGCGGCTGCGTGATGTGAATTTGCTCTATGACGAAATGGTCGCTAGCAATCAGGAGCTAGATCGCCTGTTGCGCAATGAGCAAACGAATTTGACCCATTTGGTTCATGAGCTGAAAAGTCCGCTGAGCTGCATTATTGGCTATTCTGATTTGTTTTTGCGTCAGCAGGATCATAGCGGTCATGTCCATTTGGATTTTATTGAGCGGGTGCTTTCGAGCGGGCGCAAGCTGCTAGAGATGATCAATGATTCGCTGGAGATGTCTTTTTATCAGTCTGGGAAGGTGACGATTTCGCCAGAGCCGGTGCAGGTGTGCGAAATGGTGGCAGAGGTGGTGGCAGTGCTTGATATGCTGGCACGGCAAAAGGGGCTGACGATAGAGACTAGCTGCGATCGCATTCATACCCCCATCGTCACCGACAAAAACCGCCTGCGCCAAGTAGTCACCAATGTGATTAGCAATGCTATCCGCTACACCGAAACGGGCAGCATTCGAGTGCGGGTACGCGCAGCGGTCGAATCAGTTGAAATTGAAGTGGTCGATACCGGTGTCGGCATTGAAGCGGCTGAGCAAACTCGCATTTTTGAACCTTATTACCAGGGTCAGGCCGGACAGGATCTGCCGAGCAGTACGGGGTTAGGGTTGGCTATAGCGCATCAAATGGTGACGCTGCTTCAGGGCAGTATCCGCCTCAGATCCGAACTAGGGGTAGGCTCTACGTTTACAATTATCCTGCCGCTGCAATGGCAGCCGGAGCTGGCTTAACTATTGCTGACTGGTCTTTAACGATTATCTAAAACGGAGCGCCGATGACTTCCCCTGAGCTAATTGTGTTTGATTTTGATGGGGTGATTTGTGACGGCCTGATTGAATATTTTCAGACGGCTTGGCGGGCCTATAGCCAGCTTTTTACCGCAGAGGCAGACGCATCGCCGCCCGCTGGCCTCGCTGAGCGGTTCTATCCTTTGCGGCCCGTGATTGAAACCGGTTGGGAAATGCCCGTGCTGATTCAGGCTTTGGTGCAAGGAGCGAGCGCGACCCAAATAATTGAGCAGTGGCCGCAGATGGCGCTACCTTATTTGGAAGCAGCAGGCTTAAGCAAAGCGCAATCGGTGCAGGCACTAGACGGCGTGCGAGATGCTTGGATTCAGCAGGACTTAGCAAGCTGGCTGAGGCTGCATCGCTTTTATCCCGGCCTAATTGATCGGCTAAAAGATCTGCTGGCAGGCGATCTGCCGGTCTATATTGCGAGTACGAAAGAGGGGAGATTTATTCAGGCTTTGCTGGCTCAGAGCGGGTTGGATTTTCCGGCGGAGCGAATTTTGGGCAAGGAAGTGAAGCGGCCAAAGTATGAAACGTTGCGGCAGCTCAAAGCAGTCCATGATGTGACTCATATTTGGTTTATAGAAGATCGCCTACCGGCGCTGATGGATGTAGCTGAGCAGGATGACTTGGGCGATGTGCAGCTTTTTTTGGCAGAGTGGGGCTACAACTTGGCGAGCGATCGCGCGATCGCTGCTCAAAATCCCCGAATTCATCTATTATCGTTGAATAAAATAGTACAACCGTTCGATCAGTGGCTGTGACGAGCTGCCTCAGCAGGAGCTAAATTTTCGATGCTCGATTTGACCAAACTCGCGCGCCAAATGCAAGGCATTAGCGATCACCTGACTCAGGAAGCCGAGGCGGCCAAGCGACGTATAGAAATTGCGCAAGGGCTAATGAGTCGAGCAATAGATCGACAAGCTGTGATCGTGGCTCAGTTGGAGGAGTATCGCGATCGCCTAATTTTTGCCGCCGCCGAACCGATTGAACCTTTAAATACGCGCATCGCTATCCAAACGGCCCCGGACGCGCATACGGTCATTTCTGCCGACGGCTCTCAAATTTCACCGAGTCATCACGAAATCGCCTACTGTTACCTGCTCAATATCAGCAGAATCATCATTCACTACGGCCAAAGTCGCTACCCGCTGCTCGACAGCTTACCTGAGGTTATCTATCGCCCTGAAGATCTCTACGCCTCCCGGCAATGGGGCATTAGCACCGAAGAATGGATGGGCTACCGGCGCACCGCTGCTGAAGCTGTCATGCTCGGTGAACTAGGCCAAGAAGTATTTGCCCATCAAGATGTCGATGTTCCGGCCTTAGCGATGACCGATGGATCTTTAATCTATTGGTTTTTAGAGCAAATCCCGGCCAAAGCCCGCGATCAGATTTTGATCCCGGTGCTGGAGTCCTGGCAGCAGCTACGCAAGGCCAAAGTGCCGGTTATGGGCTACATCAGCGCCTCTCGCAGCAGCGAAGCGCTCAACTTTTTGCGCCTTCAAGCCTGCCCTTACGAGTCTCCCGATTGCCTTCAGCACTGCGAAGCCGACCGAGGTCAAACGCCTTGTAATGCTTTTTCGCCGCTGCGAGATGTCACGTTGTGGGCAACGGCCCTATCGCCTGGTGAGCGCGGCCCTTTATGGAAAAGTTCAGCCGATATTTTGAGCTGCTATGGCGATCATGCGGTGTACTTTTGCTATGTGCATGTGGGTGCGGAAGTCGCGCGGATAGAATTTCCGCAGTGGGTTGCTGAAGATAAAGATTTGCTCGATACGGCTTTGAGTCTGATGCTGGCACAGGTGGAAAAGGGATTTGGCTATCCGGTGGCCCTCGCCGAAGCGCACAATCAGGCGGTGGTTAGAGGCGGCGATCGCACTCGCTTCTTCCTGCTATTAGAACAACAAATGATCCGCGCAGGCCTAAAAAATGTCGGCACCTCATTTAAAGAAGCCCGCAAGCGCGGCAGCATTGCCTAAATTCGCTAATAATTCTCCAAATTCTCAACTTGGTTAAACCTGGTTGAGAAGTTAACCAAGTTGAGAATTTAATCAGGTTGAGAAGTTAACCAAGTTGAGAATTTAATCAGGTCGAGAATTCAACCCGAAAATTTAGCTAAACGACTTATCTAAAAATGTCATCAGCGCATTCCAAGATTGAATGTCAGCTTTAGCGTCATAACGAGCGCTTTCACTATCAGCTGTCCATATGGTGAAAGCGTGACGAGCCCCACCGTAGATCTCCATGTCATAATCAACCCCTGCTGTGTTGAGCTGATCGGCTAGGGCAGCAACTTGGGTCATGGGCGCAACCGGATCGTCGCTACCGTGCAAAATCAACATCGGCCCTGTGACTTTGCTGTAGTCTTGGCCTTCGGGCGTTTCTAAGCCACCGTGAAAGGTAACGAAGCCGTCTAGATTAGCGCCTGTACGGGCGAATTCTAATACGGAAGCGCCACCAAAGCAGTAGCCGATGGCAACGACTTTTTCAGGATCGACCCCTGCCATGCCTTGAGCTTGGGCTAAGCCTGCGAACAGTCGTTGACGCATAGCAGCGCGATCGCTATACAGCTTTCTACTTTGCGCCTGAGCTTCTTCAGGGTTCGCTGGGCGCACGCCTTGGCCATATAGATCTACAGCAAAAGCGGCGTATCCTCTTTCGGCTAGCATCTGGACGCGGCGCTGCTCATACGCATCAACGCCATCCCAATCATGCACTAACAAAACAACCGGCTGTTTAGATCCAAAGCCGCTATTGATGGCAAAGTAACCTTCGTAAGGCTGACCTTCAATTTCGTAAACGACCGATTCGGCAATGATATCGGCCTTAGCACCAGCGGCGGTTAGTCCAATTACACTAGCTACGGTCACGCAAAGCAGCAACCCAAGTAAAAACAGTTTTCTCAACATATGGACTCCCCACTAAAGTTGAAATTGTTGCGCTTTTCTCAAACGGAAGCCCTCTATCTTTAGATAGAGGGCTTCCGTTTGAGCCATGCGGTTATTTTGCTAGTTTTGCGGAATTACGAAGGAAATTAAGCGCTTTCTTGAGTAGAGAGATCAGCGGTTTTGACAGATAGGGTTTGGGTGCGATCGCCTCTTCTTAGCGTCACCGACAAAATCTCTCCCACTTTTACTTCATCCACCCGGCTCTGGAGCTGATCGGCCCGCTTTACCGGCATTCCAGCAACTTTCGTAATTACATCACCTCGGCGCAGTCCGGCCTCAGCGGCTGGCGTATTAGGCAATACCCGCACAACCAACACGCCATCAGTCACAGGTAGCTCAATTGCGCTATTGGGATCTTCATTATTCATCTTGGCCATATCGGGCGTCAGTGTAGCAATTTGTACGCCCAAGTAAGGATGGGCAATGCGCTCCCCTTTTGCCAAACTGACCTGAATGGCTTTGGCCTTATTGATCGGAATTGCAAACCCAATGCCCATTGCATCAGCTCGAATTGCGGTATTAATCCCAATCACTTCGCCTTGAGCGTTTAGCAGTGGCCCGCCAGAGTTACCAGGATTGATTGCCGCATCCGTTTGAATAAAGTCGATGCGCTTGTCAGGAATGCCGACTGCCGCACTAGAGCGCTTGAGCGTACTGACAATGCCTAAGGTGACGGTATTATCTAGGCCGAGGGGATTGCCGACTGCGATCGCCCAATCGCCCACCTCTACATCATCCGAATCACCGAGCCGAGAAACGGGCAGATTTTCACCGGCGGGATCTATCCGTACCACCGCCAAATCCGTCACTGCATCCACGCCTTCGACAAACCCTTCAAACGAGCGCCCGTCCTTTAAAGTTACCGTCACCAAATCCGCCCCATCCACCACATGGGCATTGGTAAGAATGTCACCGCTGTTATTGATGATGAATCCTGAGCCCTGACCTCTGAGCCGCTCTTCTTGCGGAATGTTTTGAAAGCCACCGCCCTTGCCACCAAACGAGCCGCGAAAAAACGGATCGTCGTAAAACATATCTGGAACATTGCGAGTGACCGTGCGCTCAGTATCGATTCGCACTACGGCCCCGCCAACGCTGCGCACCGCACTGGCCACAAAGCTTTCAGCCGAAAGCACGCTAGCGACTGGAGATTGAGACTGAACGGCTGGGGTAATCGTTTGCATGCTGGCCTGAGCCCTAACTGGCAGCATCCATAGGCTGTTCGTCAACAGTAAGGTTACAGCCACCGCAACAATATGTCTGAAAACTAGACCAACTGATGGCAAGCTCGTTGGAAAAATCATCGGATTCCTCGCTGATAAATGGCTGGTGATAGTCGGTGTTGACTGGTGTTAGCTGAGTCGCTAGCAATCGCCACAAGGCGAGATAAGACGACAAAGCCTTGATTATATTTTGCCAATTCTACTCAAAGTGTGGGGTGTGGATTGCGCCCTTGGAGGTACGGATTACGCCTATGGGCAGAATTGAGACCCACTATAGAATCAGCAGAATCAACTTAGTTGAGAAGCCTTGATATAGTTTCGGATGATCTATATCTTTCAAATGAGTCTTTAAAATTTGAAGGGGAGTCGGGAGTTGGTCAGTGGCGCATTCAAAAGCTGGCACCAAGGCAAAGTGTGGGTGCGAATGATCATGTTCGTTAGTCAACTTGCCCTATTAACCCTGCTCTTTAGCTGTAGCAGCTTTCCCAATTCTTATGAAGCTCGCCTAGCTGATCACCTCAATGCTACCGGCGCCAAAATGTATGGCGCATACTGGTGTCCGCACTGTGCGGCGCAAAAGGAATATTTTGGCGCGGCTGAAGGGCGACTACCCTACATAGAATGTGATCCAGAAGGCTTTAATGCCCAACCAGATCTGTGCCAAGCTGAAGCGATAGAAGCTTATCCCACTTGGATTATTGATGGGCAGCGCTACCGGGGCAGCCAAAGGTTAGGTAAGCTAGCTCGGCTCTCTGGCTTGGAGGGTGAAGCGATTCCGGGCGATCGCTACCCAACCGATCTAGATTCGCCCTCAGGTAATTCTTCAGACAACTACAGCCCGGCGCGGTAAATCATCAGGCCCAATACTATGCCTAAAATTGAAGCTGCCTAAATTGAAGCTGCCTAAATTGAAGCTGATGACTACCGTAATCGAGCCGTCAGGCATCGACTTTAAAAAATGGTCGTCAGAGTGAGCACTCCTTCTACTTTCAGCAATATTTTCCATGTTTTTCCCGTAAAACTTTGCAAACAAAAAAGGGGATAAAAACGGCATTACACAGCGCCAATTTAATGATTGCCAGTCTTGCGATAGCCAGTCTGGCGACAGATTGAGCGGTCCTAACCAGCTAGCGCAGCGGCTTTTCGATGCGCCAAAAATCAGCTTCCGGAGCAACGGGCACTAACCCGTACCCTTGCGATTTCAGCGTTTCTTTATAACCTTTACTGAGGGCAAAGGCAAAAGTGTGATTAAAGCCATCGGGAAGTTGAATCGGCTGTACTTCATCGAAGGCTAATATGGCCTGATCTGGCTGTAGTAGCGTACAGAGCGAAGCAATTTTGCCAGGGCGAGCGTTAAGTGCACTACTAACCACCAGCGAATTAGGAGTTGAATTCACAATTTCGGCCACCCGATAATTGAACTCGCTAGGCCGCTTGTGAGACCAAGTTGGAGCCCGCACAAATACAGCTTCTGATAGGAGCCCCATCGCTAAAATTACAGCCAAGGTACTCTGCCAAAATCGTTTAGCCAAACCTTGCCTGAGCATAATATTTTGGCTCAAACAGTAAGCTATTAATAGCTGCATAGCGAGATAGGTTGGCATCAAATAACGGCTGACGCTGGAGCGCCGTCCCCCTAGGCTCAAGTCCGCACCCACCAGCAAAACCAGCGTCACTCCGCCTAGTGTCAGTAGGCATATCAGGGTCGAACGAGACATGTGCCTAACGCTCCAGAAAACCGCATAGGCCACTAACGCAATCAGCAATAGCGCGATCGCAACGTTATAAGCCATATACGCATTCGCATTTAAATCCAAATCAAAAAACAAACTTTTGATATGCCCGCTCCAGCTCTTTAGCAGGTCGGTCAAAGGCATCGGCGTACTGGTCCAATTAGCGGCGCCAATGTTGCTGTTTTTGCCAATGCCAATAGTTGTCAGCCAAGGATAAAAAGCAGCCACTGCAATCAGCGCCGCCACACTGTAATTTCGCAGCAAGCCAAAGTCCTTAAACCGGCTGCGATACAATACATAAAGGCCATGACCTACAGCCACCAAAAACGTAAAAATAAAGGTGTACAGCCCCGCCATCAGAGTAAAACTGTAGAGAGCCCAAGCTGCTAAACTCTGCTTTTTAACGGCCTTCAGCAAGTACAACGTAGAGAGCGCAATCAACACTGCCCACAGGCTATATTCGCGAGCCTCTTGCGCGTAAATTTGATGAAAAGGTGAAACAGCCACAATCGCAGCGCTTAGTGCTGATATTTGATAGCTACCAAAAAGTTCCAACGCCAAAAAATACATCACCGGTATCAGCGCAATACCCGCGACAGCAGCCACTAATCGGGTTGCTAAAACGGTGTTATGAACTCCTGTAAGCAAGACCCTTGCCAAAATATAGTACAAAGGAGGATGCTGCGGATCGTGAGCAGCTAACTTGGCCACTGTTGTAAAGAGGCCTCTACTAGGATCGTAGGTCTGAAACGTTTGAACCTGCTCAGCCGTAGTCAGATGAGCGGTAAAAATTGCCTTACCCGCTTCTACCGGATCATGACCAGTGACAAAAAGCCCTGTGAAAACTTCGTCGGACCAATAAATTTTTTCTTCTAAATTAGATAGCCGGAAAATGCAGCTGAGCACAATAATCGCTAGCAAAAAGAAGTAGATAAACTTCCTCCCAGGCGGTAGCTGTAGAGAAAACGGCTGTAAAGAAAACATAAGGCTACTTAAAATTCGATGATTAGGAGAGCAATGAACTTAATCAAGCATTCTAAAATGCTTGATGGCAAGCCGGACGAAAGACCAAATAACGATCCGGATGACAGACAAAAGGTCACTTTTCCATCCTTTTCTCTCATCAACGTGTCGCACCTAGGCTTTATCTCATTTATCTCACTTTAGAACTGTTGGTTAGTCAGTTAGCAACAGCATAATCAACGAGCTGAAGGATTTTTTGTCTGAGGGTATCTAGGCCCAAGCGATGGGTGATAGAGATAAAAACGGCCTGCGGATATTCGTCTTTGGCGAGTTCAAGGGCATCGGTATCGGTGCTGTCTAACTTATTAAATACCAGCAAGATTGGCCCTGGGGCAATCGGCATTTGGCCCAGCAGGCCCATGACTGAATGGATGTGATCTTGCCAGGCGGGATGGCTGGCATCAACAACATGAATCAGCGCGTCGGCTTCGGTGACTTCTTCCAAAGTGGCGCGAAAAGCATCCATCAAGGCGGGCGGTAAATCTTGGATGAAGCCTACCGTGTCGGTCAGTACCAACGATTTGGGTTCGTGGGTACCGTCTTCATGAATGGTGATCCGGCGCGTAGTCGGATCGAGAGTGGCGAAGAGCTGGTCGGCAGCGTAGACTTCGGCATCGGTGAGGTGATTGAGCAGGGTGGATTTGCCCGCATTGGTGTAGCCGATGATGGCAATAGAGGGCACGGACTGCTGCTGGCGGCGTTGGCGCAGTCTAGCGCGATGCTCTTGGAGCTGATCGACTTCTTTTTGCAGGCGGCTAATGCGCTTTTGGATGGTGCGGCGCTCGGTTTCCAGTTTGGTTTCACCGGGGCCTCGGGTGCCTATACCACCGCCGAGCCGGGACATGCCTTGGCCTCTGCCGGTAAGGCGAGGAAGCTGATATTCAAGTTGGGCTAGCTCGACTTGTAGCTTGCCTGCACCGGATTTGGCCCTTTGGGCGAAGATATCGAGAATTAGCTCAGTGCGATCTACCACACGGACGCCGACTAGGGCTTCTAAGTTGCGAATTTGGGCAGGGGAGAGATCGCGATCGCACACAATTAAATTCGCCCCTACCGTCTGCACAAGCAGCGCAATTTCATCGACTTTACCCGCGCCGATGACGGTACGAGGGTGAGGGTGTGATCGCTTTTGTCTGACCGTATGCAGCACATCACCGCCCGCCGTTTCTACCAGTCGGGCCACCTCTTGCAGCCTACTGTTAAAGCTCGTTTCATCCATTCTCTCGGTCATCAGCCCCATGATCAGCACCCGATCATGATCAGCATCCACCTGCTGCGCGACAAAGACCCGCCGAAATTCTTCTTCTAAGCCCTCAGCTAGCGCCAAAAAGTTTTGCTCATCGAGCTCATCGAGCGTCAGCGGCTCAGAAATAGACCACTGCACCTCCGGATGCGGCACCAAATGCGCCAAATAGCCCTCACGAATGTAGCCAGACGCGCCTCCCCCCTTACGCTGAAAACCGCCGCCCGTGAGCGTCAGCAGCGCCATGGCATCAAGGCGCTGAATCGCCATGGCCGTCAGCACACTGTGGCTAGGCGGCTCTACCTTGAGCTGCGTCGCAATGCAGCGAATGCCGCACAGTCGTTCTGCGCCGTAGCGCGGCAGCTCTAGCACCGGAATCTGAGTTTTGTGCGGGCTCCCCACCCCCACGCGAATCACATGGCCGCGTCTATCTACATAGGCGCACACCGCCTGATTAATATCTGTGCTAATGGCCGCTAATCGCTGCGCAAAGTCAGGTGTGGTGATTCGATCTACAGGTATTCGCTGATGGTAAATTTTCTTGAGCGCTTTGATTTGACTGGTCTTGAGACCTTTTAGATCACCGTAAAGTTTTTCTATGGGGATCACTCCTATTAAGATGCTTGAATTTAGGATGCTTGAATTCGCCCTCAAAATAGTACAATGACTAGTACAATGACGAAGCAATACCTAATATATTAGAAAGATTAGGAAAAACTAATCTAGGTTTCCTAACATATTAGTTGAGGTGCCAGCAAGAAGTGGCTTCAAAGCTGCTTTTTAGAGCTTAAATTGACATTTGTCAATGATTCTACTTATCTGCTCTAGTCACTCGTGTGTGAAGGCGCTATTATGATGCCTTAATTTATACTTTGCTTTGGCGCTGGCTTGAAGGTCATGATTACTTTAGGGTTGCGAGCTTAATCTGAGACCAGCCACTCAGCTAACTGCTGATTGATCTAACTGCTGATTGATACTGATAATCAACCGGGCGATACGTCAAGGCAAAACTGCAATTCAATTTCAATGTTGTTAACCTCAATAACCTAATTAATTGCCATGGACACAGAACTGAAAACAGATGAGAGCGTCTATGCTGACAGCAGCCAGACCAATGGAATACCAAACGATACTGTAACAAGCGCAGATCCCTCACCGTCAGAAGCAGTTGAGCAAGTCAAGCAAGTGACGGCTCAATTGGTCGATAAGCTGGGCGATCTTGACAAGTACTTTGGTGAATTTATCCGAGAGTACAAGCGTCCTTTGATTGCTTTGGGCTTATTTTTTGGCCTATTTTTATCCATTAAACTGACCCTGGCGGTCTTATCGGCCATTAACGATGTGCCGGTGCTTGCGCCTACCTTTGAGCTGATTGGATTACTCTATAGCGGCTGGTTTGTCTATCGCTATCTGCTCAAAGCTTCTAACCGCAGTGAGCTAGCCAGTGAAATGGAAGCCCTCAAAGACCAGGTTTTGGGTCGAGCTTCTCAGCTCTAGATCATCTATAAGCCGTAGATGATATTTATGAAGCGTCTGTGACTTGAAGTCACGGGCGTTTTTTCGTTACATCTGGCAGAAATCCGAACCTTTATCCTGCCTGTCGTCTTTAGAAGGAGGCTCTTATACTAGAGGAAAACGATCTAGCGGTGTGAAGGTCAATCTTAATGCGGCTGAAGAACCGATGAGGTAAGGGTTTGTGGAACTGAACAACGACGTGATGAAGGCAGTGGAATCTTTGGACTATCGGGTGACGGTAGGGGATGTCGCGGCGCGATCTGGGCTGAATGTGGAAGTGGCGCAGCAGGGATTATTGGCCCTTGCCGCTGAGACTCAAGGGCATATGCAGGTGTCGGAATCAGGAGAGATTGCTTACGAGTTTTCACGCAATTTCCGAGGTGTACTGCGCAATAAGTATTGGCAGTTGCGATTGCAAGAATTTGCGGCGAAGGTTTGGCGAGTAGCGTTTTATCTCATTCGCGTTTCTTTTGGGGTAGTGTTGATGCTGTCGATTGCAATTATTGCGATCGCCATCTTTGCGCTGATGATTGCAGCTAGTTCCCAAGGCGGCTCACAGAGCGATCGCAATGATCGAGGCGGTGGCTTTGGGGGTGGCTTTGGCATTTCACCATTCAATTTTTTCTACCTATTTGACTTTAACTATGGTCGGGGCCGCAGACGACATTCGCGTTCCTATACTGGCGGCAGGAAAGGCGCTGTCTCCGCTGGCGACAAGCTGCCGTTTTTGGAGGCGATTTTTTCCTTCTTGTTTGGCGACCCGAATCCAAATGCCGACCTCGATGAGCGGCGCTGGCGCACGATTGGATCTGTGATTAGTAATAGCGGCGGGGCGATCGCTGCCGAGCAAGTTGTTCCCTACTTAGATGACCTAGGTTCAGGATCTGACAAAGAATATGAAGACTATATGCTGCCGGTGCTGACTCGTTTCAACGGTCAGCCGGAAGTTAGCCCGAAAGGCGATATGGTGTATTACTTTCCGGATCTTCAGGTGTCGGCAATGCAGCGGGGCACAGCGGCTGTGAGCGCGTACTTAAAAGAAACCAAGCGCAAGTTTACCCAGGCAACTTCTGATCAGGTGATGATTACAATTGGTCTAGGTTCAGCGAACATCATCGGTGCGCTGGTGCTGTCCAACATGCTTTCAAGCCTTCCAGCAGGTGCGGCGCTGCCCGCTGTGGTCGTGTTTGCGCAGTCTATTTTGGGGCTGCTGCTGGCTTATGGAGTGGCGTTTTTGGTGATCCCGCTGGTTCGCTATTACTGGGTGCAAAGGCAAAATGCTCAGATTGATCGGCGTAATCAGGAGCGGCAATTGCGGGCAGAAGCGATCAATCAGCTAGGTACAAGCTTTAAAGAGAAGCTGGCATTTGCGCGTCAGTTTGCGGCCCAAAAGGTGCTGAGAGCGCAAGATGCGGTGTACGACACTGAGAGTGATTTGGCCGAACAGGAGCGCGATCGCGATGCGCAGCTAGAGGCAGATTTTCGGCGGCGACTCAACGAAACTTGAGGAAACGTGGGTCTTTCTAGAAGGTATCCGTTTTACCCATATTTTCTTCATCCACATCTTCATAAAGGGCAGAAAAATTATCTGTAAAGTCAATGCTTTCTAATACAAATTTTTCTGTTGCTGGCGTATAAGATTACAGTAGCCAAAGCCCTGCCTCGCGATGACGAAAGCACTTAACCCTTCGGTGGCGAGTATTAATTACAACATCCTCTTCTGAGCTCTCTAACGTTCGTTAGCGATCACATCATAGGGAGAGGGGCCAACGCCGTTTTCAGCAAACTTTTGCTCGTATTCTTCAGGCGTCAGATAGGCTTGGAAGTCAATCTCAAGCAAGGTCTGGAGCACCTGAACTTTTTGGGGCCCGCTCAGCGTCTCAAACGCATCGGTGAGAAAAATGCGATTGCCCTCTATCCGATCAAAGACTTGCGCACTACCCCAGGCATGAGTTGGCTGATCCTGAAGCTGCTGAAAATGCTCGCTCATCACTGGCGCATACCAGTCTACAGTGCCCGGTTGACCCGCGCAGTTAGCCAAGCAGGGGTGACTGCTATCCAGCTAACTAGTCCTACGCCCCACAGCTCCACGAACCATGACCATCGATGCGATCGCTTATTCACTGTAGCTACTGGTTATTGTTGACAACCGCCATCCTAAAAGCTCAGTTTTTCATTAGCCTGAAGCGTGTGACACTTCAATCTTTTTCTGATCTGTGGCTAATTACCAATACTGCTACACGTTTGAGATTATGGGATGTAATTTAACTTTGAGGTTCTCCTAACGGTACTCTTGAGGGTTTACAGTAACTCTCATATACTTGGGCAAAACTTGACTTTAAACGCTAACAATAGTTCGATGTACTCTCTTCAGAAATATCATAATTTAGCCATCAATATCTACGGAATGTAGCCTTCTCAGGCCCGCCTCCAAAAACTCTATCAGATGCGCGAAGGTATTTGAGTTAGGCACTATTCCTACCACACAGAAAAAGCCTAGGTTCAAAGATTTGCAGAGGTCGGGTGTCTACTGACTAATCGTTCAGCTTCTGTACGGCAGCGGACTGCGCCTGCGGGAAGCGATGCAGCTACGGATTAAAGACTTGGATTTTCCTCAACATCAAATCACTGTCAGAGAGGCAAAGGGGAAATCGTCGTGTAATGCCGAGATCCTGGGAGTGAGGCTATTCTTCGCTATCACCTGAATAGAGCGGTTTACAGAAAGCCGTCAAGCAGGTTGTCTGTGGTGTTGGCTTACAAAAGCGGGTACGCTGTCATACTTTTCGGCATAGTTTTGCAACAGATTTGCTACCAAATGGCTATGACAATTCGTACAGTGCAAGAACTGATCGGCCATCAGGATGTGAAAACCACCATGATCTACACTCACGTATTAAATCGTGGTGGATACGGTGTACAAAGTCCGTTGGATAAAATCTGTTGGATAAAATCTGTTGGATAAAGCCCGTTAGATAAAGCCCGTTAGATAAAGCCTGTTAGATAAAGCCCGTTGGATAAAGTCTTTAATTCAGCTATGCAGTAACTCACATCTTGTCACATGGCTTTTTGCCAAATTGAAATTACTTCATCGGCGCTAGCGGCAATCAGCGTTTGACCATCCCGACAAAAAGCCATCGCTACCATGCCCCAATCATGTGCTAGCTCGGCCAAGCAGTCTCCAGTTTCAACCTGCCATAAAGTGACTGTCGGATCTTCGGTGCCAATTGCCAAAATGCCGTCGGTGCTGAGAGCCAGCGCTGTAATCGGACTAGGCGAAGCGTGTAAAAGCGTGGCCTGGCCGGGATTGAGTTCGACATCTAGCGGATAGATTTGCACGGTGCCAGCAGAGTCGGCAACAATTAGATCTAGGGTTGTAGAAGAATGTTCGAAAGAATGGGCCGATGAATTGCGTAGAGCCAGGGCGATCGCTCGTCGTTCTTCCTTTTTATGATGAAGGCTAATTGTTTTGGCGAGCTGCGGCGCGCCTTGCCGGTAGCGCCATAGCTTAATTGTGCCATCATCACTCGCACTCGCCAGCAGGTCACCGCGATCTGAAAGGGCCACGGCATTCACCCGCCGCTGATGCTGAGCAAGTTGCGCTATCGGCATTAGGGTTGCGATATCCCACAGTACGATTTTGCCGTCAGTGTTGGGGCTAATTAGCTGAGTGCCGTCAGCTGTGACAATCAGCGCTGTTGGCGTCCAGCCGCTAGTAGGTAAGGTGTTGAGCAAGGTATATTCAGCGCTGTCCCATTCTTTAATGCTGCCGTCGCTGCTAGCGCTATAGAGCGCCCGGCCATCGGTGTGAAAGTGTAGGGCCGTAATCGCATCTGAATGGCCGTCACCGATTAAGCGGCGGCGATGAAAGGTGTGAATGAGCTGAGCGCTGGGTAAATGCCAGAGCCTGAGCGAGCCGTCAGTGCCGCCTGTCGCAAATATCGAGCGGCTAGGATCGCAATTCGAGCTAATAGCTAGTGCTTGAGTGATCCCAATCGCCTGACTCAGGCGATCGCGCCTTTGCCAAACTTGCGGCGCACTCACAATTACCGGCGCTGGACGCGAAGATAAGGGGCTCGGTCGCAGCGATTGACTTAAAGCTTGCAGCGGTTTTAAAAAGTTGAGCGATCGCCATGGCTTCATTGATTGCAACGGCGCAATCGAGTCTTTGGCCTTACGCAGCAATTGTTTCGGCGCATAGCGTAACGGATTTTGTGAAAACTGCAAGTCCAACGCGACTTGATCCATACTCTCGTAGCGCTGCTGCAACGAGCGGGCCACCATCTGATCCAGCACCTGAGCAAAGCGAGGCCCAATCGGCTGAGGCAAAAAGTCTCGCCATACCCAATCATCTTCCACCGTAGAATATAGCGAAAAGGGCTCAATCCCAGTCAGTGCATACAAACAGCTAACCCCCAAACTGTAGATATCACTTGCAAAGGTGGCCTGCCCCATTGACTGTTCAGGCGCTGCGTAATCAGCACTGCCAATCACGGTAGTTGCCGGACTGCGGCGCACCCACTTTGCCGACCCAAAGTCCACCAGCATCGGTAAGGGCTCGCTACCGCGAGCAGCAAGATCGGTTAAGACGATATTGGCGGGTTTGATGTCGCGGTGCACAATATCAAAGCTATGGACGTATTGCAGCACCGGCACTAAGGATTTTAAGAGCGATCGCACCTGCGTTTCATTCCAAGGCCCCGCTTTTTCCACCTGAGCGCCTAAGTGGATCCCCACCGCCAGCGCCTGCACCCAAAACTGGCCATACTGGTTTTCAATGGCATCTAGCAAAGCCGGAATTTGCGGGTGCTCACCTAGCTTTCTTAGCCGCGCGGTTTCCGCCTGAAAGATCACCTTTTCGGCGGAAGAAAAAGCATAAAGTTGCTTAATCACACAGCGACCAGCAGCGGCATTGCCCTCGCGCGAAAGCTGCTGCGCTAAAAAAGTGCGCCCAAATCTGCCCTGGCCCAAAAGCTCAATCATTTGGTAGCGACCGGCCAACGTTAGCGGCGTACCGCAATGACCGCAGAAAGTAGCGACCGGCAAGCTTGTAGACTGTAGCGTCTGCTGAGTCGGCGCTTGAGAATCTGGATTTTGAGGATCTGGGCAATCGGAGTTGAAACAATAAGCCATGATCTCTAGGCCATCTATAAAAAGATCTGCTCTAAATACTCGCCTATTGCTTCATTGTGCGCGCTGCTGTGGGACTGTCGCAATTTAGTAAATAAGCCGTAACCCAGTGTAGCGCATTAGGTTGGAACCGCTTCTCCGGGCCGAAGTTTAGCCCATTTGCCCATTTCTTCCCGGTAGCTATCGCAGCCAACAACATCGTACTCAAAGCCAAATTCATTTTCTTGAATAATGACTTCGCCCTGCACTTCCACTTTAGGCAAAGTGATGTTGGCATTAATCGTCGGATTATTTGGCTCAAAAGCAGGCGTAAGGGTGAGGTGAGGCTGCTGATGGTTGGTTTCGACCGCATGATAAGTGAGGCAGTTATCGACGTAGTGGCAATTCACGCAAATACACATCGGGCCAAACCTCCAAAGCGGGAACCGTAAAATCGCTAGTAGATATTTTTACTGTAGCGTAAGTTTTTTGTTTCAGGTTTCACTAGCTTCTCACGTTACTCTGATGTAACAAGAGGCTTTTAATCAATTATGTTTTTGCTTGAGTCTTTGCCATTCCCGCTCGATTTACTGCCTAAATCAGCCTATTTTGTAGGCGGCAGTGTGCGCGATCGCTTGATCAACCGCCAAGCTGCCTACCTGGATCTCGATATTGTGGTGCCAGGCCAGTCAATTGAAATCGCTGACAAAATTGCCCACCGTTATCAAGCCGGATTTGTGGTGCTCGATCAAGCCAGAGGCATTGCCCGCCTCGTGTTTGATCAAATGACCATAGATTTTGCGCAGCAGCAAGGTGACAGCATCGAAGCCGACTTGCAGCGAAGAGACTTTACGATTAATGCAATTGCCTATCAGCCCCATTGCCAACGCTGGCTAGATCCGCTCGGTGGGCAAGCCGACCTTGCCACCCACACCATTCGGATGATCAGCACAAAAAACTTACGATCCGATCCGCTGCGGCTGCTGCGGGCTTATCGTCAGGCGGCGCAGCTCGGCTTTGAAATTGAACCTGATACGCAGGCAGCGATCGCTAGGCTTGCTCCTCACCTTCGCCAAGTAGCCTACGAGCGCATCCGCAGCGAACTCGACGCGCTTTTGGCTTCGCCCGCAGGCACTGACCAGCTCACAACTGTATTACAGCATCAGCTACTAAGCTTTTGCTTGCCTCATTTCACAGCCGATAGCCTTGATCAAATGCGTGCTATCGATCAAGCCGTCATCCAGTGTGAAACAGCTTTACCTGACTATGCCCAGCAGCTAAAGGTTTGGCCAAAACCCGTTGCTGCCGGGTTTTATCGAAGCTGGATTAAAGCCGCTAAGCTCAGCCGAGCGATCAGCTCAAAGTCCAAAACAGCCGCAGCGGAGCTGAGCGCGCTCACGTACAGCCGCTATGAGATCAAAGCCGTCCTCACCTTGCTGGAAGTGCAACCGATGCTGATGGCGCTGCGCCAAGGCCCGCTGGATCGATCTCAGCAGTTTTTTCTGTTTAAATCAGCAGGCGAGTGCTTTCCGGCTGTATCACTATTAGCCTTGGCACAAGGGGTTGAATTGGCCGTGTTAGCGCCGTTAGTGAAACGTTTTTTGGATGGGAGTGATGCGATCGCTCATAGCCAACCGCTGATCACTGGCACGTTGCTTATGGATCAACTTGCGATCAATCCTGGCCCAAACGTTGGCAAACTGATGAAAGCCGTAGAACAAGCGCAAGCAGCAGGTATTGTGCAAACTGAAGGAGAAGCGATCGCTTGGCTCAAAACCCTCATCGCCCAGTAAAGTCAAACTCTTTTTCAGAGATGAGACGCAAGCTCATCGCCCAGCAGATGGTGAGCATCTTGAAATTGTTGAAATTCGCAATAAATTCGCAATAAATTCGTTGAGATGAGTATAAAGAGATCGCAGTAACTTGAACTCAGCTGGCAATCAGGCTTAAATGAGAAGGAGAAATTCTTTAGGCCAGCCGTATGAGCAACAGCACGAACAATAGCATAAGCATTGAGCAACTTAATCAGACCTTTGCTATTTCTAGTCAGCTTAAGATTGTTGAGGGCAAAGGCAGCTTTCCCGTAATTGAAATTCGCAACGAGAAGGCATTTGCAAAGATTTCAGTTTATTCCGCACAGGTACTGTCTTTTCAGCCGGTTGGTGAACCGGAAGAAATGTTGTTTGTCAGCGAGAATGCTTATTATCAAACGGGCAAAGCGACGAAAGGCGGCATTCCAATCTGCTGGCCTTGGTTTGGCCCAGATCCGCAGGGGCTAGGTCGATCAAGTCACGGATTTGTGCGCAATCGGATGTGGACGCTGTTGAGCACAGAAGCCATGCCCACGGGAGCGACAAAAGTGAGGCTAGGAGTGAGCGCCGATGAAGAAACTCAAGCTGTTTGGCCTTATCAGTTTGAGCTGGTGATAGAGATTACGGTAGGTCAAACACTGGCGATCGCTCTCATTACTCAAAACACAGGTAGCGAGGCATTCTCGATCACCCAGGCTTTTCACACCTACTTTAGGATCGGCGATGTTCATCAAGTGCAAGTGCTAGGACTAGAAAATACGCCGTATCTCGATAAAACAGATCAAGGTACTGAAAAAACTCAGGTAGGAGACATTACCATCACTGCCGAAACAGATCGGATCTATATGGGTGTAAAACCCGACCTTATTGTAGAGGATAGGGCTTGGGGACGACGCATTTTGGTTTCATCGACCAATAGCACTACCGCTATTGTCTGGAATCCGTGGGAGAAAATATCGGCGGCAATGGCCGATCTAACAGATTCAGATTATCTAAAGTTTGTTTGTGTAGAAACTGCTAATGCTGAAAATGAGGTGATTGACATATTGCCGGGTAAGCAGTATCAAATGCAGGCAGTTTATACCATAGAACGGCCATAAACGGCTTCAGAACAAAGTGAATAATAGTCGGGCCTAGCTTAAAAGTAAGTAACAAATATATCCGCCCTAAGCTGTACCCTAAGCTGTATAAGATGAGCACACAAGGCTAGTTCAACTGGCCACTTTCTATTAGGAACTTTAAGAAGGTCAAACATGAATATGAATAGAGTGTTGTTAGGCGCGTCACTGTGGGCGCTGCCTTTGAGCCTTCTGAGCAGTTTAGGATCTGCCGCCTTGGCGACGACGATAGAACTCAAAGTGCTTCCGCTACTGCGACCCAGTAGCGGTGGGCAAAGCGCGGGTTGTCCACCAGCCCTAATCGCGTATGAAACGCTTCAGCCCTATGCCCCAGGGGGATATTCTACTCAGGGCATGATTCAGCTGAGTGCGATCGCAACTAACATCAGCGCCACCCAGCGCAACGATTTTAGCGCCACTTGGACAGGCACCCTCAAGCCTGAATATCGCAACTGCAAAGCCTCAGCCGGCATCTTCAAAATCGACGGCGAAGACTTTACCGGCCACTCCTATCTGCGATTGCAACTGCTTGATGGTCAAGTCAAAGCCATTTTAGATATGACTGGGATGAAAGATGCCAACAACTACACAACCGTGATCATCGACCAAACTATGCGCAATGGAAATCCTCGCTGGACATGGGGCGGCACCGACTAGACAGGTTATTTTTTAACGGGTTGATCAGCTTCTGTATCATTAAGCTGTCCTATATCATTAAGCTGTCATTCATAACTCTGTGGTTTTTATTCCGTGGTTTTTACTCCGTGGTTTTTACTTCGTGGTTTTTATAGACAGCTAACCTCATGCCTGAAGTTCTCGGTGCGCTGCTGATTTTTACGTTGGTGCCTTTGATCGGAGCACTGCCGCTCACGGGCTGGATTGTTCGGCTGTTGAGCGGTAAGCGGCTTACTCAAGTCGGCACGGGCAACACGAGTGTTTCGGCAGCTTTTTATCACGGGGGTACGCTCAGCGGCATTTTTTCAGTCACGGCTGAAGCGCTCAAAGGCATCGGATCAGTGCTGCTTGCTCGCTACTTTTTCGGCAGCGATCCGATCTGGCCAGTGCTGTCTTTGATTGCGCTAGTAATGGGCCGCTACTGGGGCTCACAAGGGGCCGGGACGACAAATGTGGCCTGGGGCTTTTTTGTATACGATCCGCTGGTCGCGGGGCTGACCTTTATCATTAGCTTTATCGGCTTTACGCTGCTGCGAATGCGGCAGCAGGGCAAGCTGTTTGTACTGGTGCTAATGCCCGTACTAACGGCGCTAGCTCACCCAACTGACGGGATGAGAGTGCTGACTGTTGCTTGTCTATCAGGGTTGGTCGGCTGGATTTATCAAAAAATTCCGGATGATTTAGACTTGCCCGCTACTGCTGGAGAATCGCGTCAGATGTTTCGGTTTTTTCAGGGCGATCGCGCCCTTCCTTCCCTGTCTACCGTTCTCGATGCCGCCAAAGTCGGAGCCAAAGCCGCCACCCTCTCCCAGCTTCAAGCCTGGGGCTATCCGGTACCCCCTGGCTATGTGCTCCCCGCAGGCGATGATCCGGCGGCACTCATCGCCACTGTTTTTCCGGGTATTGCCAACCCCTCAGACAATAAAACCCACGACCAGAGAGTCGTTGCCCGATCGTCCGCCGTTGGCGAAGACGGCCTCACCTCATCCGCTGCTGGTCAATACGTATCAGTTACCGATATCACTAGCCCGCTTGCCCTAGAGCGAGCCATTACCGTTTGCCTAAACGCCTACAACGCTCCGAGCGCTCTGCGCTACCGGCAAGCGCGCAGCCTTCCCGAAGGCAGCATGAACGTACTTGTACAACCCCATATTTCCGGCGTATTTTCTGGCGTTGCCTTTAGCCGCGACCCAATTGCCCATGTAGGCGATGCGGTAATTGTCGAAGCGCTCCCCGGCGAAGCCAGTCAGGTCGTCTCCGGCAAAGTCACCCCCGAACGCTATCAAGTGATCGTCGCTGATTGCCCCAGTGAATCGTGGCAACTGCCGTCTGATGTTGATTTACCGATCACAGGAAAAGGCCAAACGCCGCCCGATCTGATTGAGCGCATTGCCTATCTGACACGCCATATTGAGCAGCGCTTTCACGGCATTCCGCAAGATATTGAATGGACGTTTGACGGTGAGCAGATTTGGGTACTACAAAGCCGCCCGATCACCACGCTAACCCCAATTTGGACGCGCAAAATTGCCGCCGAAGTCATCCCTGGCGTCATTCGTCCGCTCACTTGGTCAATCAACCGTCCGCTCACCTGCGGCGTCTGGGGCGATTTGTTTACCACCGTGCTCAAAGACCGAGCTACTGGCATCGATTTCACCCAAACCGCGACGCTGCATTACGCCCGCGCTTACTTCAACGCCACCTTACTAGGCGATTTGTTCAGCCGCATGGGCCTGCCGCCTGAGAGCCTAGAATTCCTCACCCGAGGCGCTAAATTTAGCCGCCCGCCGCTAAGTGTGACTCTGCGCAATGCCCCCGGATTGATCAGGCTGCTGCGCCAAGAAATGACGCTGCCGCGCCAGTTTGCCAAAGCCAACAAAACCCGCTTTCGCCCCGCCTTAGCAGAATGGGACGCGCAGCCTTTGAGCGATTTGAGTGATCAGGCGATCGCCCACCGCATCCAGACCATTCTCGATCTGCTCAAGCAGGTCACTTATTACAACATTCTCGCCCCGCTCAGCCTTGCTTTGCGCCAAGCCCTGCTAAAGGTAGATCTCACCAGCCTCGACAACCATCACACCCCCGAAGTTGCCGCCCTAGAAGCCCTCAAAACCCTAGCCTTAGATCTGCGATCAAACGATCCTAATCCCCAATCTTCAATTCCTCCCCACCTAATCGAACCTTTTCTCAACGAATACGGCTACCTCAGCGCCATCGCCACCGACATCGCCATCCCCACTTGGCGCGAATCGCCCCAGCCCGTTTACGATCTGCTCGATCAGTACCGGCGAGATCCACATCTGCAAGCGGCTACTATCGATCCCGTCGCTCCGGCGACTGGCTGGAAAGCCCGCCAAGTCCAGGCCCGACTCGATCTTAAAGGCCGAGTAGCTGAGGTCTACAACCGGCTGCTAGCGGCCTTGCGGGCCTGCTTCATTGAACTCGAAAGCCGTTGGTTAACCGATCAGCGGCTGGTGGAACCGGGCGATATTTTTTTCTTGACTTGGGATCAAGTGCTGGCAGAGACGGATTTGCCGACGCCGGATTTGCCGATTCAGGTGAAGGCTGCAAAGGCTCTTTGGCAGCAGCAAGGTGAGTTTCGAGTGCCCGCTCTCGTGTATGGCCAATCGCCGCCGCCGGTCTCTGAATCTGGGTTGAAGGCACTCGCTGCCGGCACCTTACGAGGCATTGGTGCCAGCAGCGGGAATATTGAAGGAACCCTGCTGGTGCTCACTGGGCTACCGGAAACTTCGGTCGAAATTGACGCTCAGACGATTTTAGTGGTGCCTTATACCGATGCTGGCTGGTCACCTTTGCTAGCTCGAATCGGTGGGTTGATTGCCGAAGTGGGCGGACAGCTTTCTCACGGGGCGATTATTGCCCGCGAGTATGGTATTCCAGCCGTGATGGATGTCACTGACGCCACTCACCGGCTGACGACCGGACAGCGCGTGCGCTTGGATGGCAGATCAGGGACAGTTGAAATTCTGTAGCAGGCAAGCGATTTGGCTCAGCTAAATCTTGTAGATTTAGAGTAAATAATCTGTAGGTTCCGTTCAGCCGTCGTAGCTTTATCGCTACAGCCCATTCCTGTGAATCACGATTGCGCCATCAAGCGCTAACCCGCTATGAAGAACCTCACTCAAACGCCGCTTAACCTTCAGGGCACCTTTCAAGGCGCAAATGGCCTGACGCTTTTTTATCGGTGCTGGTATCCAGCGATCGCGCCTCAAACTACCCCAGTTAAAGGCGTCGTGGCAATTGTCCACGGCCTAGGTGAGCATTCGGGTCGCTATTGCGCCGTAGTCAACGGCCTGACCAGCACAGGCTATGCCGTCTTTGCTTTTGATAACCAAGGCCACGGCCAGTCGGAAGGTCAGCGCGGCCATATCGATCACTGGCAAGACTATCGCGACAATACGCGAGCGTTTTTGCAGCTGGTGCGTCAGCAAGTGCCGAGCGTGCCGCTATTTTTGATGGGCCACAGTCTCGGTGGTCTGATTGTTTTGGACTATGCGCTGCGGGGCGCGGCTGATCTTGAGTTTAAAGCGTTCAATCTTCAGGGCCTAATCGTCAGCGCGCCGCCGATTCAGCCGATAGGCGGGACGGTGAGTTCAGCAAGAATTTTACTCGCCCGATTGCTCTCTGGCCTATTGCCTCGCCTCACGCTGAAAATGGGGCTAGACAAAAGCGGGCTCTCTCGTAATCCTCAAATCAGCGCCCAATTAGCCGATGATCCGCTCGTGCATTCTTACGTGACGCTGCGCTGGGGCAGTGAAACGCTCGACACGATTGAATGGGTCAAAGCCCATATCGATCAGCTCACGCTGCCGATTTTGATCACGCACGGTGAAGCCGATCCGATTATTGCGCCAGCGGGCAGTTGCCAAATTTTTAACCAGATTCAAAGTTCGCAGAAAACGCTGATGCTTTACCCTGGCAGCTACCATGAGCCGCATAATGATTTTGATGCGGAGGTGGTCGTGCGGGATTTGGTGGACTGGTGCGATCACCGCTTGGAGGCGATCGCTCAAATGACTGTTTAGGCTAGATTACTGTTTAGTTCTAAGAAGTCTGTTAGGATGATGCCTTGGCTGCGTTTCTAGTCTATGCAGCTTTAATTTTCTCGCGATAACGTTTGATACCGTTTGCTCTGAGGCTAGTCCCCGCGTAGTTTGGGAGAGGGCAATCCCGACTGCTTAGGAGCCACATTTTCAGCTTATGTCTTTTGAATCACTTGGTCTGCGGGCCGAAATTTTGCAAGCGATCGCCGACCAGGGATACACCGATCCAACGCCTATTCAGCTCAAGTCCATCCCCATTGTGGCGCAAGGTCGCGACGTGATGGCCAGCGCCCAGACCGGTACGGGTAAAACCGCTGGCTTTACGCTGCCGTTGCTTCAACGCCTATGCGAAGATCTGCCGCCTCAAGATCTTTCGGGTGCGAACGGGGCCGGAAACGGGGCACTGAGCAGCCGCGCCAAAAGCAAGCCTGCAACCAGTAATAGTAAGCCGGTACTGCGCAAAAAAGGGGCACCAGTCAGCAGCGATCGCGGCGCTCACAGGGCCATTCGCGCGCTTATTGTCACCCCGACGCGCGAACTCGCAGCGCAAGTGGGTGAAAACGTGATGGCCTACAGCAAATACTTACCGATTCGCTCGACGGTGATTTTTGGGGGCGTGAAAATCAATCCACAAATTTCTAAGCTGCGTCAGGGCGTTGATATTTTGATCGCCACGCCGGGGCGGCTGTTGGATCATGTCAATCAGCAAACGGTCGATCTCTCGCAGGTGGAAATTCTGGTGCTCGATGAAGCCGATAGAATGCTGGATATGGGCTTCATTCACGATATTCGCAAGATCTTGACGCTGCTCAAACAAGAGCGGCAAACGCTGTTGTATTCGGCGACGTTTTCTGGCCCGATTCGCAAACTTGCGGATAGCTTTTTGCGATCGCCTGAATTTATTGAAGTGGCCCGCAGCAACGCCGCTGCCGAGACCGTTGATCAGCTTGTGTATTTAGTGGATCGGGCGCGCAAAAGTGAGCTGCTTTCTTTCATTATCGGATCGCGCAACTGGCGCCAGGTGTTGGTGTTTACCCGCACAAAGCACGGCGCTAACCGGCTGACCAAGCACTTACAACAAGATGGCCTCACCGCCGCTGCGATTCATGGCAACAAGAGCCAGGGCGCTCGAACGCGCGCGCTGGCGTCTTTTAAGTCAGGTGATATACGCATCTTGGTGGCAACTGATATTGCCGCTCGCGGCCTTGACATTGATCTGTTGCCGCATGTGGTGAACTTTGAATTGCCCAATGTAGCAGAAGACTATGTGCACCGGATTGGGCGCACGGGTCGAGCAGGCAATGAGGGGCAGGCAATTTCGTTGGTTTGTGTGGATGAAAAGGATTTGCTAAGAGATATTGAGCGGCTGCTACGAAGGGATCTGCCGAAAGAAGCGATCGCTGGCTATGAGCCTGATCTCTCGATTCCGCCGGAGCCGATTCCAAATGGGCGCAACAGCGGCGGTAGCAATCGTCGAGGCAGCGGGGGTCATCAGGGTCGTTCGGATGGGCGATCGCGCGGATCTCGTCCGACTACGCCCCGCGCCTCATCCGCCAAACCCGTGATCAAAAGCCGTCGTTCTTCTAGTTAAAAGCGACAAACCTTTTAGTAGCCATTTCTGCATGGGCTTCGGCTGGTTTGAGGTAAAATTGCTATTGGAAAATCACTTCTACAGACCATCCGTAGCTGAGATAGTTATCTAAAGGGTCTTAGAACCGGCTCCCCACTAGCGATCGCTCGCTCCACAATATCAGCCGCTTTTGCGGCACCACCTGCCTGTTGAATAGCTGTTTGTAGCCCTAGCGAATTCTGTTTGTATTTATCTTCTGTGAGTACCTGAGTAATCGCAGACCGCAGCTTAGCCACCTTTAATTTCTTTAAGGGCACGACTTCTCCTGTGCCTGTCCAGGTAATGCGCGAGGCGACCCCTGGTTGATCATTCGCAATTGGAATTGCCACCATCGGCACCCCATTACTCAGCGATTCTAAAACGGTGTTCATCCCCGCGTGGGTAATGGTCAGTGTCGTTCGCTGTAGTAACGTTAGCTGGGGCGCGTAGCCCACCACCAGCGGTGTTCCTGGTAAGGATGGAAGTGACTCTGGGGTACTGCCGCCACCGAGCGCAATTACCAATTGCACATCCAAGTCCTGGCAAGATTCAGCAATGACCTCAAAAATGTCAAACAATTGATTCTGCAAAGTGCCCAGCGAAGCGTAAATCAGCGGCTGCCCGGTCAACAGATCAAATGGAAACGATGTCGGCTCACGGCTCGCTGGATTGTTGTAAGGTCCTGTGAAGTGAAAACAGGTGGGCAAAGACTGTCTAGGAAATTCGAACTCAGGCGGCTGCTGAGAAATTTGAGCAAGCTGGGAATAGGCTTCGTTGGGATGCGTTCTCGGCGGTAAAGCCCACTTTTGCCGGTATGCTTCAATCAAATCATGGATAGGCTGGGCAATGCGGCCAATGAGATTGTTGCCTGCCTGATTGCGCAGCCGTGCCCATCTAGTAGGATGGTAGCGCCAAAGGGTGTTAAAAGGCGGCACATTGGGATCCCGGTTGAGCATCAGGGCGCAGCAAACGCTAATAAATGGCAGATTCAGGCGTTGGGCAACTGTAGCGCCACCAAATGAAGTTTGATCGATTAACAGAATTTCTATCCCTGCCTGTTGAACGATGTTAGGGGCTTCTTCCAACATAACGACGGTGGTTTTCTTAAATAAATCGACCGTATAGCGAAAGGCACTAAGTCCGCTCAGTTTGCCCAGATCGGCGACTGCCTTTGGCATAGCGCCCAGTGGAAAGTCAGCTTCGCCTACCGCCAAAAAATCCAACCCAGCCGCTAAAACCTTTGAGCGTGCATCCAGTAAGCCGACAAATGTAACCCGGTGGCCTCGCTGATGGAGTTCATACCCTAAGGTTGTCATCGGGTTTAAATGCCCGCTAGCAGATGGGCAAAATAAGCCAATATGAGCCATGATTTATTTCCTTAACAATGGATTACGTGACTGGGGAATAAGAGTGCGTTTTGACCGTGTGTTTTAGCTGTACGTTTTAACTATGGGCTAGGTCGGGCTACGCCACTTTTGCCGCTAATCTTACTGTTAATCGACTTCCAAACGGGATTGATCAGGCTGCGTTCCTAGTCAGAAGGAACATTATGCAGGGGTTTAACGCCCGAAGAACAGAGCACCTTTAGGAGAGATGTCGTATGAGTTGCTCAAATTATTTTTACAAGATTCCTAAACACAGCAGGCGGCGAACCCAGCTATCCAACTAGGCTACCAAATTGGCTTAATGAAGCTGTCGAAGCGCCAGGAAACGGCCCAGCTTTTTCAGCATTGAGCGTAACTTTGGCGGTGCGTCTATCGTTTCAGATGTCATTAGACATTATCGGCAATAAGAGTGAAAAAATGCCTTCAAACCCTTATCTAGCAATCACTTCAGCTGATTTTTGAGCGATCGCTGAAACCCTTGTCAGATAAGGGTTTCTACTATTACCGATAAAGTCTATTGTTTTGAGTCGCGATCGCATCCTCAAAGACCAAAACGGCGACATCGCAGATGCCATCGAAGTTGCACCTAATGCCACCACCAGAATCTTATCGCCTCAGCAAAGCGCCACCAAAGTCATCAAAAATATCAAGCATTGTCTGAATCACGGCACAGAAATCGGCTGGTTAATCGATCCAACAGAAAAACCATCCTCACCTTTCATCCCGACCTTCCCCTACAAATTCTCGACCAGTCAGAATCGCTACTACCCATGCCTCCAATCTTGAGCCAGTATGAGTTAACGGTAGGTGCTCTTTTTGGTTGGCTGCAAGTATAAGCGCTGATTGCGGGTGAGATAGCTTTAGAAGTTATAGCCATTTTTACTGAGCGCGTCGGCGTGAGATAAAGCGCAAGCTTGCACAACTAGACTTGCATAAAGCTTTGATAAAGCAGGCCTACTTACAGCCTTTAGACCAGAAGCGGGGCTGCTAGCTGCGGCTCAAACCAGTAAACTTATCGTCAGTAGACGTAAAGACTTCAAGTAACTATGGTGAACATGAGTACAACTGTTCAGGTGTTGACCCCTTCAGGCATTTTAGACAGCACCAAAGCTGGAGAAATTCGCAATCAGGTAGATCGTGCCTTAGAAAGCAATACCAAAGTTTTATTAATGGATCTAAAAGACACTACTTTTGTAGACAGTTCCGGCCTTGGCACCTTAGTGTCAGTGCTCAAAAAAGTGCGCTCTAGCAGCGGTGAAATGTACGTGTGCTCAATTAATCCGCAAATTAAAATGCTGTTTGAATTGACCAGCATGGATAGAGTCTTCACCATTTTTGAAGACCGCGAAGCGTTTGAAGCCTCACGGTAAAAAATAGTGGGTTCACTTTGACAAAATTAGCTTCGTTCTAAATTCGGTCTAAAAAGGAATGTCGTCATAGTCAGGGGCGTTGACGGTAGGTGTAGCGGGTGTAGCGGGCGTAGCCGGGGCTGTAGCCGCAGAAGGTACAGAATTCACGGGTGCGCCGCTGCCGACAAATTTGCCTGCTGACATGGGAGTAGGTTCAGCTATAGCCATCGACTGCAAATCACCCAAGGGGCTCACGCGCTGCACCGTCATTTCGGCCCGCTTTTCTTTAAAGCCTTCGGGGCGCTCGATGGTATTCATGCCTAAGCGGCCTTCGAGTAAAACGCGATCGCCCACTCGGTAGCGCTCCTGAATTTCTTGAGCCAAATTTCCCCAGCCCAAGACTTTCATCTGACTTGAGGGATCATTTTCGCGCAAGCCCGGAAACTTCACCACAAACTCCGCAATTGGCGTCTGGTTATCAGCGGTGTAGCGAAGCTGAGGCGCTTCCACAATTTCCGCCATCAAGATGCAGCTATTCATACGATCTGTTCCTTAATTCCCTGCTCTGACTCTATAAAGTTTTGCACCCGCTGTCGGTAAGATCGCAGCTGGCTATCGACCCAGGTGCGATCTTCGCTATTGGCAAAAATATGCACCAGCGGCTCACTGGCATCGGGTAAAACCAGTACCCAGCTTTGTCCCGCACTGTGCTGGTACGGATCAACTATTTTAACACCGTCTGTTAGCTCTAAGCTCTCTACCGGATGGGTTTCTACAAGATAGCGCATGAGTGCGCCTTTCACGCTCCAGGGGCAGCGCAGGGTCACAGATCGATGGGAAGTGCGCGGCAGCTCTTCCCAAATTTGACCGAGCGATCGCTCCTGAATCAGCAGCATCTCAATCAGCTTGGCAATGCAAAACATCGCATCAAAGCCCGGATGCAATTGCGGAAAAATAAAGCCCATCTCGCCGCTGCCGCCTAGCACTACATCGTCATGGGCAGCGCAGGCTTCCATCAAAGCCGTCGGATTGGCCTGGGTACGAATCACGCAACCATCGTGACGGCGAGCAATTTCTTCAATCGCACCCGATGCCTGCACAGGAACCACGATAGCGCCTCTAGGATTAGCCGTTAAAATCATGTGTGCCATCAGCGCCGTCAGCATTTCACCGCGAATGGGAGTGCCCACCTCATCGACTAGCACCAGCTGCTCACCATTGGCTGAAACCTGCACCCCAAACGTGGCCTGTAAAGCCTGTACCACCTGACCCAGCTGAGCTAGGAGCGACTCTCTTTCGCTCATCGAAGGAGCCGTCGCACTCAAGCTGGCATTGAGCACAACCGCGTCGCAGCCAAATTTGCCGAGCAGCTGCGGCAGGACTGCCCCAGAAACTGAATAGGCGTAGTCAATCACTACTTTCGACTTGCTATTACGAATAGATTCTATATTGAGATACTTTTCAAACGCCGTGGTGTAGTGTTCTAGCGGGCTACTAGGATAGGTGACGGTACCGATTTCGTGGATCTGCGATCGCCGAAAATCCTCCTTAAAGTAAGCCCCCTCAATCTTCTTCTCCTGCCCCTTAGAAATATCAATCCCCTTCACATCAAAAAACTCAATCAAAATGTGATCCGAGCGGGTTGGATGCAACCGCACATGAATACCGCCAATCACCCCCAGCGTCGGCAGCACATTTCTGGCCACCGGAATCGCCACGTCATTGAGATTTTGTACATTCACCCCCACTGACATCAATCCAGCAATCAGCGACCTGGTCACCATTCTCGAAATGCTGCGCTGATCGCGAGAAACCGTCACATGATCGCCCGGCTTAAGCGTCGAGCCATAAGCCGCCCCTAGTTTGACCGCAAATTCAGGCGTAATGTCGATATTAGCTAGCCCCGACACTCCCCGTTGACCAAACAAATTGCGCTGAGCCGTCTGCCCCCAGATCAAATTAATATTCAGCGTCGCCCCAGATTCAATCAGCTTACTGGGCCAAACCCTCACCCCTGGGCTAATTTGAGCCTCTTCGCCAACCGTTGATAGCGATCCGATCACCGCCCCTTCCAGCACATGCGCCCGCCGATCTACGCGGGTGCCTCTAGCGATGATACAAGCGCGTAAATGCGTATCATCGCCCAGCACCGCCCCATTCCAAACAATTGGGCGCTTGAGATCAGCGTCACTGCCAATCGTGACGTTATCACCCACCACCGTACCGGCCTCAATCACGGCTCTAGGCCCAATCCGGCAGTTATCGCCAATGAGCACCGGCGGATGCAGCTTGGCTGTTGCATGAATAAAGGTGTCTTTGCCAACGCGCACCCCGGTGAGCGTTTCAGGATAAGCATGATCAATTTTCACTTTGCCATACAGCGCATCGTACTGGGCTTCTCGGTAGGCATTGAGATGACCAACATCACACCAATAGCCGGTATCTACGTAGCCATACATCGGCACATCTTCAGCAAGCAGACGAGGAAACAGGTCTTTTGAAAAATCTTGAGCCTCATCAAACGGCAGATATTCCAGCACCTCAGGTTCGAGAATATAGGTGCCGGTATTGACTGTATCTGAAAAAATCTCGCTGGTAGAAGGCTTTTCTAAAAAGCGGACAATGCGATCATCTTTGTCAGTAATCACCACGCCAAACTCCACCGGATTGCAGACCCGCTTGAGCAGCAGCGTCGCCGTTGAACCCTTAGCCCGGTGAAATCGAATCGCGGCCTGCAAATCAAAATCGGTAATACTGTCGCCACTAATCACCAAAAAAGTGTCTTTGAGCAGCTCGGCCACGTTTTTGACGCAGCCGGCAGTACCGAGGGGCTGATCTTCTTCAACGGCGTAAGTCATCTGTACACCAAATGCCTTGCCATCTTGAAAGTAGTCCCGCATCACATCGGGCAGGTAAAACAAGGTGGCAATAATTTCGGTAATATTGTGGCGCTTGAGCAGATTGACAATGTGCTCGGCAATTGGGCGATTGAGTACGGGCACCATCGGCTTGGGTAAGTCACAAGTCAGGGGCCTTAGCCTTGTCCCTGAACCACCGGCCATAAGGACTGCACGCATAAAAGCTCTCCGCAAGATTGAATGGCATCTCTACTTAGCGTAATCGTCTACTCAACGCAATTATCAGCAGAATCGGAGATATTGCTATGCTCAAAGACATTCTAGGGCCGTAAACGGGCCCTAGAAAAATAAACTCTTGGCGAAGGGCTCTAAAAAACCGGACTTGTTACATTTCCAGACAAAAACTATAGACTAAGCATTAGATCTGGCATTCAATGGCTATAGTAATCACCAATACAATCATCACTCGCACAGTACGGAGGAGGCATTCATGGGGACGTTAGTCGGCATTATTTTATTGGGCATTTACGGCGGCGGCGCTTGGAAGTTTTGGACAGGCTTCAATCGCACTGACTTTACCTCTAGCAAGGCGTACCTAACGCTCATGTGGCCAGTCCTTTTGGCGAGCAATCCGTCCTATCGGCGAAATTTTAGCAAGGCGCTTAAAGGCTCTTAAAGCCTCTTAAAGCCTTTTAAAGGCGGTTCAAAGTTCTAACACTCAGGCAAATCTCATGGGGCGAAAAACTGGCACGAACCCGGGTTCAAACACCGGCTCGAACATAGGCCACGCCGCTCAGACGACCTCACCATCAGCATCTCAAGGGGCCTTAGGCGAGGTTCTAAAGTCTAAATCGGTGCCTTGGCTGCCGATGATTAATGCTGCCGCTCAGCGCTTTGATGCGGAGTACACCGGTAAGGCATTTGACTTGCCGGAAGAAGTCGAGGCAATGCCGGTATTTCGAGACTGGGCGGCAGGATCGTTGAATTCTCGGATTGCTTCGCCATTTTGGAAGATTGCTCAGCCAAAGAAAAATCAGCACTGCTTGGATTTGGGCTGTGGGTTTAGCTTTTTGATCTATGAGTGGAAGCTTTGGCAGGCGCTGTTTCACGGTCAAGACGTGAGCGAGATTGCGGTTAAAACGCTCCATCAACGGGGGCCACAGCTCGATTCGAAGCTCTTCAAAGAGGTCAGATTAGGGCCGGCTCATCAGCTTGACTATGCGCCCCATAGCTTTGATCTAGTATTTGCCACTGGCTTTAGCTGCTACTATCCGCTGGCCTATTGGCAAGCGGTGATGGAAGCGGTGCGGCCTTTGCTGAAGCCCGGTGGTTTTTTGGTATTTGATGTAATCGATTCTGAGCGTGAGCTAGCTGAAAACTGGGCGATTTTGGAGACTTATTTGGGAGCGGAGGTCTTTTTGGAGTCTTTAAGCGAGTGGCGATCGCTGATCAAGGCCGTCGGTGCAACCGTCGTCAAACAGCAAGAAGGCGAGCTGTTTCACCTGTACAAGGTGCGCTGGCCCTAAGCGTAAGGCATGACTCAGCCCCAGATTCAATCTCCTAACTCGACTTCAGATCTAGCTCAGATCTGGCTGATTGGCGGCACTAGCGAAAGCGCTGATCTAGCCAAAGAACTGAGCAGCCAAAAGCTGAATTACATTGTTACTGTAACCACCGCCGCCGCCGCGCGGCTCTACCCAGCCTCTGCCCGAATCTGGGTGGGAAAACTGCTGCCGACAACATTACCGGCCTTTATTGCGCAGCAGCAGATCCACGGCATCTTAGATGCCTCTCACCCGTTTGCGAGTGAAATTTCGGGGTTAGCGATCGCTCAAAACCTTCCCTACCTCCGCTACGAACGCCCCTCAATTTCAGCAGAGGCTTTTCCCAATTCCCCCAATTCCCCAACTCTCCAACGATCCTCCGCCCCCGTCACTTACGCCCCTGTCACTTACACAGATTCTATCGACACCCTCACGAGCAGCCCGCTCATCCACTCCCTACTGCGTAACCAACGAGTGCTCTTTACACTCGGCTACCGACACCTCACACGGTTTTCACATCTGCGTCCAAGCGCCAAACTATTTGCTAGAATCTTGCCTTCGGCTGAGGCGATCGCTTCCGCTGAAGCCGCAGGCTTTGGTGCCTCAGAACTGATTGCGCTGCGTCCGCCCGTTTCTCTTGCCCTTGAAAAAGCCTTATGGCAGCAGTGGAATATTTCAGTCGTCGTTGCCAAAGCTTCGGGAACTCCCGGTGGTGAAGCCGTTAAAAGGCAAGCTGCGCGATCGCTAGGCGTCAAGCTGATTTTGATTCAGCGGCCGCCGATTGTCTATCCGCAATGTACCAGCACCGTATCGGTCGCTCTAAAGTTTTGCGCCGAGAGCCTCCGGTTAGATGGCTTTGCCTAACTCGCATCGGTATTTAAGCGATCGCCAGCGCCCGTCTCTAAACTTTGCACCTTGACTCTGTGCTCATAAGTGCTATCGTGAGGTCTAATTTTGGCACTTGCCCCGCCAGATTGGGCTTACTAAAGCCCAATTAACCCATGTTCTAGCTTTAGCTTTGATTTTGAGCCAACTCTATCCTTGCCCTGCCGACTACTGCCCCAATAAGCCCCCATGCAATCTAGGCCAACCCCACCTATCAATCCTTTCTCTGAGGGCAGCAGTCGCGCGATCGCTAGCGGTGCTGGTGACTCGGTAGTGCCGAGTCCTGGCTTACCGAATCCTGGTCTGCCCAGTCCGGCCCTGCCAAATAGCACCTACGCCCTCAGAGAGCTAGTCGCTCGGCTTCAGCGAGAGCAGTCTAAAATTCAAGATTTGCTGGGCTCGCTCGGCTTTGCGCTGCGCAGCTTAAACAATCTCAGCCAGTTTCTAGAGCTGATCCCGATGATCGCTAGCCGGGTGACGGATGCCTCCGGCGGGGCGCTGGTGATGTTTCAGCCAGATGGGCAACTGCGGTTAGAGCAGCTTCACTGCGCTGATGATGATGACAGCCAAACCGTGCGACTAGCGCTAGAGATGGCAACTCGCCAAATTACCGCCACCCTGTCGGCGTCGAGAGCGATCGCCGATGAAGCCACCGCCAGCCAAATTAGCCATGCCACCATGCTGTCGCTAGATCGCCAAGCAGGCCGCTACTTAGGCGCAAACTGTCAAATTTTTGGCACTGCGATTATTGTGCAGAACGTTGAGCGCGGTCGGCTGTACGTCTTTAGCACTGAGGGCGACTACACCTGGAGCGAAACCCGACAAAAGCTAGTGCGCCTAGTGGCAGATCAAACCGCTGTAGCGATTGAAAACAATCAGCTCACCCATGAAGTTCGCCACAAAGAACGCCTAGATCGAGAGCTAGAACTAGGCGCTGAAATTCAAGCTCAGCTCTTACCTAGACAGTGCCCCACTATCGAGGGTGTAGATTTGGCTGCCCGCTGCCAAACCGCCAACAAAGTCGGCGGCGACTATTACGACTTTATTCCCACCACTTACGAGCAGCTCAGAGCGCCCGAAGCCTTGGCCTCTCAAGAAAAGCCCTGGAACTTTGCGATTGGCGATGTGATGGGCAAAGGCGTTCCTGCCGGGCTAATGATGACGCTATTGCGCGGAATGCTACGAGCTGAAGTGCTCAACAGCCATTCACCAGGGCATTTGCTTCAGCATCTGAACTGGGTGATGCACACCGATTTAGAAAGCTCAAATCGATTTGTGACGTTATTTTGCGCCCAGTACGATCCGCGTACGCAAATGCTGATCTATGGCAACGCAGCCCACAATCCGCCGCTGCTGTGGCAGGCAGAAACCAGTCAAGTGGTGCGCCTAGATGCCGATGGCATGTTGCTAGGGTTAGATATGGACACGCACTACCAGGAAAATCAGATTCAGTTGCAGCCAGGAGATACGGTGATTTACTACACCGATGGCTTTACCGAAGCCGCTAACCGCAACGGTCAACGCTTTAATGAAGATAACTTAATCGAGTCGTTTTCCTGGGCCTGTCGTAATTTGTCAAGCTCTGATGAAATTTTGGACTATCTGTTTAAAACGCTTCAGCGCTTTGTCGGCACTGATCGAGATGCTGAAGACGATACGACGTTAGTGATCATGCGCATTACCCAACCTGCTGAATTTCGGCAGCTTTCGACGCACAGTCTGCGCTGATCATGAGCTTTTGAACAGCGCCGTGACGCCAAAAGAAATTGTTTTGGCCTGTTAGCTTTCTACCGAACGGTGGGTACGTTTGAGAATGCCGATTAAGCTAACAATTATTGATGAAATGTCATGGAATCTTTTGAATTTTATACGGCCTCGTCTGAGATCACAGCGACTTCAATGACACCGATTATTGGCCAACAATTTGACGAAGATTTGATCGGTAGCACAGGTCAAATTCTGCATCACTTTTACGCCTCAGGGCAGCTATGGGCGCTGCTGATTGGGGTTGTGCTGGGCTATGCGTTTAAGTCCATGTCGTCTTACGGTTAAGTTGTTAGCTAAGTCGCGAGTTAAGCAGATCATTAGCTAACAAATCAAAGCTAGATCGGCGATCGCGCTCACCGCACAAACTGCTACTGTATGGTGGGCTCACTGAGTTTGAGCCTGCTTAGTCGAGCCGCATCAGCAGGAGCGAGAACAAATACAGTGAGCAATCAACCCGTCAATTTGACCGATCATCAGCCACCTCAGAATGCTCAAAACCCTCAGACCTGGAGCCAAAGGTTTGAGTCGGCCTTGCATCCGGCGATCGCTCAGTTTAACGCCAGCATCGGCTTTGACATTGAGCTACTAGAGTGCGACTTAACAGGATCAGTGGCCCATGCCAAAATGCTGGCCAAAGTTGGCGTTCTCTCTGAAGCCGAGTGCGAACAAATTGTGTCAGGACTCGAAAACATTCGTCAGCAATATCGAGACGGGCAATTCAACCCCGGCATCGACGAAGAAGACGTGCATTTTGCGGTGGAGCACCGGCTGATAGAGATCATCGGCGCGGTCGGCAAAAAGCTGCACACAGCCAGATCGCGCAACGATCAAGTGGGCACCGACTTGCGCCTGTATCTGCGCGGCCAAATAGTCCACATTCGTCAGCGGATCAAAGCCTTTCAGCAGGCGATTGTGACGCTAGCTGAACAGCATGTTGAAACCTTGATTCCGGGCTACACGCACCTGCAAAGAGCGCAGCCGCTGAGCCTGGCCCATCACCTGTTGGCCTACTTTGAAATGAGCCAGCGTGACTGGGAGCGCTTGGGCGATGTCCTCAAGCGGGTAAATATTTCGCCGTTGGGCTGTGGCGCACTTGCGGGCACCACCTTCCCGATTGATCGGTACTATTCAGCCGAGCTGTTGGGCTTTGATGAAATTTATCACAACAGCTTAGATGGGGTGAGCGATCGCGATTTTGCGATTGAGTTTGCGGCGGCGGCGAGCGTGATTATGGTGCATCTCTCGCGGCTCTCAGAAGAGATCATTTTGTGGGCTTCAGAAGAGTTTCGCTTTGTCACGCTAGGCGATACTTGCTCTACCGGATCGAGCATTATGCCGCAAAAGAAAAATCCTGACATTCCTGAATTAGTGCGGGGTAAAACCGGGCGCACCTTTGGGCACTTGCAGGGGCTGCTGGTGATGATGAAAGGCTTACCGCTAGCTTACAACAAGGATTTACAGGAAGATAAAGAAGCGATTTTTGACACGGTAAAAACGGTGTCAGGTTGCTTAGAAGCGATGACGATTCTGTTGCAAGAAGGCATCACCTTCCGCACGGAACGGCTCAATCAGGCGGTGACAGAAGACTTTTCTAACGCCACCGATGTTGCCGACTATTTAGTCACTAAAGACGTACCTTTTCGCGAAGCTTACAACCTTGTGGGCAAAGTGGTAAAAACCTCCTTGGCGGCGGGCAAGTTGCTGAAAGATCTGACAATGGAGGAGTGGCGATCGCTGCACCCAGCCTTTGAAGAAGATATTTATGCAGCGATCGCGCCTGATCAAGTTGTTTCAGCGCGTAACAGTGCTGGCGGCACCGGCTTTGAACAAGTGCGCTTGGCCCTCCATCGCGCCCAAACCCTACTAACACCGGCTGAGTAGTGGTCACTATGATAGATGCTGAACCTAGCAAAACGACGTTCAACTAGGTTCAAACCGCTGAGCTTGACACCGGTGCCTGATACAAAAGCCCAAGCCGATAGAGACGCTCTAGCAGCACTGGCTTCATTTAAAACGGGAGAGTACACTTTAAGGCATTCAGATGAAAAGGCATTCAGATGAAAGGCACAAAGCTCAAAATTCGCCCAATCATGGTCATTTGGCGACGTTCATTGGAAAAACTGCTCAATTTCTACGCCCTTAAGCGCGGTAGTTTGACCTCTTTTTTCCCCAAGCTCTTTCTCTTTTTTATGCTGCTCAATATGATCTGCTTTTGGCTGGCGATTTTGACCAGCTATCCACAAGAAGCCTTTGGCAATGAGAAAGGTGAATACTTGATCATGCAATTCCCTGTCGGCTTTTTGGGTGCGTTATTTGACAGCGCCTCTTTTTTTATCACCGTATGGATTGCGCGCCGGGCGCTGAAAACTACGTCCCTACCTAGCTATCTCGCTCACCTCAGCATTGACGTGCTGATTGCGGTTGTCGCGACTTTTTGGGTGCTGCTTGTGTTTTCGGTATCGGGCTGGCTAGTCGGTTTAGTTCAACAATCCTCGCAATCGTTGGCCCAAAGCTCCGTAAAATACGAAAATCGGCTCGCTAGTGCCGTTCGCGATCCAACCGGACGAGAGAATATCAAAAATATTTATTTTGGCGTGATAATGGGGTTTTCAGCGATGATTCCCACGATGATTCATCTGTATTTATCGGCGCAGTCAGTATTTTTATATGTACGCAAGGTTTCTAAACGGCGATTTCAGAAGCTGTAGTTTCAGAAGCTGTAGACTTGACCCTCCATCAGCTGTATACCTGTAAAACCATAAACAACAGACTAAAGCCCAACAGATAAGCAAAGCCGACGATGGCCAAGCGTGAAAGCCACAGCGGCGGCTGATCGGCTTCGCCAAGGGCGCGAATACTGCGCATATTAAGCCATGCGTACAGAGGCGCGCAGGTAAAAGCAATGATAGTAATAGTATCTATTAAGGGTTCAAAGCCAGCGGTAAAAGCGCTCAGAAGAATAGTAGCAAAGCCAATTAGCATCAGCGCAATGATTTGGCGAATCGGCAAGGGGTTCTTTTGCATAGTGGGAAATAGCTCATGCAACCCAGCGGTTAGGGTACGAGGAAAGGCATCGACGACGGTGAAAGTAGTGGAGAAAATGGCCGCGATCGCACAAATCCCAATCACCGGCTTTGCCCAAGCGCCAATATAGCTCGTATACATGGCCACTAGCTGCCCCGCGAAAGCCGCTGGTTCATCTGCTAGGCCCTGATCTGGCAGCGTCAGCGTCCCTAAAATCAAAAACAAACAGGCTAGCACCACCGTTAACCCATAGCCCACATTAAAATCAAAGCTTGCCTCCGCCAAAGAGGTGGCCTCACCTTTTTCTTGACTTGCGGCCTGCACCCACAGCGACTGCCACACCGAAAGCTCTAGCCCACCCGGCATCCAGCCCATAAAGGCAATCACAAAGGGAACCGCCGACCAAGCGAAAATAGAGCTGTGAACAGATTGAACAGATTGAACAGATTGAGTCGCCAATTTAGCTGTATCAGCAACTTCGGTCATGACCGCCAGCCCCGTTGTGACTGCCGTGGCCACCGCCATCACGACTGCGCCCACCGTTGCCACCGTCAGCAAAATTACACACACCTTCGTAATTTGCTCAAACAGTCGGTAGCGCCCCACCGCAATTAGCCCCCAACACAGTAGCAATACCCCTACTGCCAGCATGGTCACCGGCACCTGCGGCAGCCACAGATACTGCACCAGCATCGCTGCTACAAAAGCATCTACCGCAAAGCTACCGACCGCACTCACCAGAGTAATGGCCAAAAACGGTATAAAAAATCGTTTACCCTGCTGCCGATACGCTTGGATTAGGGTTTGGCCCGAAACTGCCGCATACCGATGACCGTATTCATAAAACGGATACTTCATCAAATTAGCCAGCAGCACAAATACCAACGCGCCCCAGCCATACAGCGCCCCTGCCCGCGTGCTTTGTACCAGGTGAGAAACGCCAATTGCCGCGCCCGCCATCAGTAGCCCTGGGCCGATCTGGGAGAGCGATCGCGCCAATGAAGGCTTCTGCAAGCTGTCTTTTACCGATGAAGTCATAAGCGTTTGTAACTGGGCATTGGTAACGGGTCAGCTTCGTTATTCGTTCACTAGCTAGCCCAATATTTTTAATACCGAGAAATACGTTAAGGGCTTCAAAGACTGTAGCGCCTTTACTCCCCTAAATTTACCGATTGTCTTTGACTGATGGTTATCACGGCTAGTGGTCACGGCCAATTGCAGGTGCGATCGCGCGCGCTGCTAACATAGATGAGGTAAGCCAATCACGGAATGAGGGTGATTGTTCCAATTAAATACCCAGATAAAGAAAGCTCAGCAAATAGTTCAAAAAACCGGAAGGAGCGGGCGTAGCGCTTCCAAATCGGCATGATGAGGGGCTTTTAACGCCAGCACTATGATTGTGATAATAATCCGCCCTTACCCCATCGCTGAAGGCTTCTAAACGGCCTTTATTCATGGAATCTACCCGCTTTTGAGGTAAGACCGCTTAGAGCAGTACTTGAAAATTTATAAAGCCAGTGTGCTTGTAGAAACATTTCCTGTTAAGCGCGGCTTAAAGTTCGCGAATCCGCCCCTTTTTTCGTGCCGAGGGCGCTAAAAGGTTACTAAAAGCTGGGACACATTTTGGATGCATTCAAGATCCTCATCCGCCATGTAATCAAGAATTTCAAGAATTTCAAGAACTGAAACCACTGATATAAAGTCAATTGCTTGGCTGGGGCAATGTAAAGTAAAATGAGCTACCTTTTCCATGTACGCTTTTAACCCAAATGCGGCCCTCATGTCGTTCCACAATGCCGCGACAGATAGCTAAGCCTAAGCCAGTGCCACCCCGTTCGCGCGCATCTGAAGTATCAACCTGTTGAAAGCGTTCAAAAATAGTCTCTAGCTTATCGCTAGGAATACCTCGGCCATAGTCTTTGACTAAAAATTCGACTTTGTTGCTGCGCGCTTCAATTTCTCGAACCTTGACCAATACCGTCGCTCCTCTCGGTGAAAATTTAATGGCATTGCTTAATAGATTGGTCAGCGCCTGCATAATTTGATCGGGATCAGCCCAGATGTCTAGATTCGGAAGCGCAGATGCAGCAGGATTGGAATTCTCTGGCAAATTCTCTGGCAAATTCTCTAGCAAATTCTCTGGCAAACTGACCCTAGTGGTCAGCGTGATGCCATATTCACTCGCCATCGACTGCATCGACTGAGCGGCGTTTTTGATCAGATCTAACGCTGAACATCGCACTTTCACAATGTTTACCTGGCCAGCGCTCATTTTTTCCAAATCAAGCACGTCGTTAATTAGCCGAGTCAGCCTTTCTGTATTGTTGAGGGCAATGTTAATAAGATTCTGGCCTTGCATTCCTAGATCACCGAGTTTGCCCGTAGAGAGCAGCTTCAGCGAACCGTGAATAGACGTTAGCGGAGTGCGCAATTCGTGACTGACAACTGAAACAAACTCGTCTTTGAGATGTTCGGCAGCTTTGCGATCGCTAATATCACTAATCAAGCTAAACAATCCCTGTACTCGGTTTTCCTGCACATCGGGAATATAGCTAATGCTAGCCCACAGCCCTTGGCCATTGCTGAGCGTCATCTGAGCTTCGTAAGTCACTTTCTCGCCAGTTAGTGCCTGCTCTAAATAAGGCAACATCTGTTGATACACCTGCGGAGACACAATATCGGTGACCTGCTTGCCTTTAATTTGCTGGTAGGGAATGTCGTACCAAGTTTCGTAGGCGTAGTTGTTAAACCGATAGCGATGATAAGTATCGATGTAGCTCACTAGCGCTGGTAGGGCATTCGTAATTAGCCGCAGTTGTTTTTCGCTGCGGCGCATGGCAAGTTCGCTTTTTTGGCGCTCTCGCATTTCTCGACGAAGCTGGTGGTTGATAGCGGTAAGTTCAGCGGTGCGCGCTTCTACCAGTTCTTCTAAATGATCCAACAGTTCGGCGTGGTTAATCGCCACCCCAATCTGGTTGGCAAGCTGCTGCATCAGATCAATTTCGAGTGGGCTCCAGCGCCGAGACTGGTCACACTGATGAGCAATCAGCAGCCCCCAAAAGCTATCAGCATGGCGATTAGCAAGCGTCTTTTGGCGGTTGTGGCGGGCGCTATTTTTAACCGCTGTTTGAGTCACTATCGGCACTACTAGCTCTGATTTGACGGCAAGGTCATTGAGAATCTCAACGATTGCCGGAGAAATGCCCAGCCCTGACATCGTATCGATGACAGAAATAGACTGCTGCCGATAGTGATCAATGTAGGTAGCGCTCAGCAGTGGATGGTGCGTTAAAGCTTGGGGATCTTGAGTCTGAGGAAACAGCCTGTGAGCCGGGTCGGTGACCGCTTCGGCGGCAGCATTGGCCGAGCGCTGGACGTTGATATCGGCGGGCATGTTAGAGAAAAACTCTAACGGAGCATCGGGCGGCAAGGCTTGTAAAATGAGGACGCGATCGCACCCCAACAGGGCCTGCACCTCACTGACCGTGGTTTGTAAAATCTCTTTTACTTCTGAAGCCTGCGCAACTTCGCGAGTAATTTCAGCTAGCAAATGGCTCTGGCGATACCGCCCTTCCAACTGCCGCTGACTCTTATGCTGCTCAGTGACATCAATTCCTGACGAAATTACAAACTCTACGGTGCCTTGAGCATTCGTTAACACCGTATTAGACCAAGCAATCACTAGCTTTTCACCGCCTTTACCCAGCCAAGTCGTCCGCGAGTAGGTATTTGTCTGCCCGGCCACGAGTCGGTCAAAAATGCCCCGCATCGCCAGCCGCTCTGGCGGGGCCAGCAAAAAATCCCAAGCTCGATGCCCGCGTACTTCTGATTCTGTGTAGCCAGTCATCGTTTCACAGGTGCGATTGAAGCGCTGAATTTCACCTTGACGATTGAAAACCACAATCAGCGTGCCTGCGGTATCTAGAATGGCTTCTGTATCTAAAATAGGCCCTATTTCAGGCGGGTCGCTCATGGCTGTGCCTATATCGTTAGCGTTAAAGATATGCTTTGGCAGAAGATGCATAGATCTTCATAATTTACTCAGATTTGGTTGCTATTGTAAAAACTGTAGCACCCGGCAAACTTATGCAATATCTCTATTACTTCGCTAATACGAGCTTAGTTGTACGCTTGTTAAATTATTTAGCGAAGCAGGTGCCTTTCAATCTAGAGTCCGTCACCGTAATTTATCTCGTTGATCGATGGGTTGTACGCATTCAGCTTAAAACGCTTTTACCGCATAGTCGGCATCTCGACTTTAAAGCATTTCTCAATGAAAATGGCTATGAATATACGCCAGCAATTGCTATTACTCAGGCGCTATCTAGCCTTGACCACGGCCTTTGTGCCACTGATGTGATGAACCGACATCATGTGGTGGTGGTTTCTCATGGAGCCCTTAACCCTAGTGATGTGGAAGACTTTCGGGTGACCTTTGTACGCGGCTTAGGATACTGTCCGCCTAGTTTGGTTTAAGTGACTCACTGAGGGTGTGGTCATGGGGGGAGTCATTGGGGGTGAGTCATTCTACAGTGGCCCGCGCTAGCTGATTGCGCAGCCGGAGAGCTAATTCGGCAGGTGCGATCGCCTTACTAATAAAATCGTCTGCACCTGCTTGAAAAGCCTGAAGACGCAAATGGTTTTCTTGATGCACGGTTAAAAATAAAATAGGTAGGCGCTGAAAACGAGCATCAGCTCTGAGCACTCGGCATAGTTCAATCCCGTTCATTTCAGGCATTTCGATATCTAAAACCAAAATGTCGGCAGGGGACGCCTCGGCGGCAGGCACGGCTGAGAGCCATTGCCAGAGCGATCGCACTGTCTCAAAGGTACTGATATCAAAGCCCCAAGGCTCCAAGCTAGTTTTGAGCAGGCTCAGCAGTTGAGGATCGTCATCGGCGATCGCGACTTTGAGTTGATTCGTACCGGCTTTGAGGATGCTGGCCGCCGCCGCCATAATTTGGCTGGGGTGAGCTTGGCGATCGCCCACCAAAGCCACCCCATGTTGCACCAATTTCAGGCGCTCACTCAAAGGGAGCTGATGCTCTAGCGCCACGACCAGCGGCCCATCGGTTTGTTTAATTTGCCGAATTAGGTCTAAAAAAGGCTCAGCGGTCGTCGGCATATCGAGCAGAAATAAATCTGGCATTCTCACCGATACAGCCAGCGCCTTTCCAACCTCTGGAACAGCCACAACTTGAGCCTGAAAATGAGATTCCACTGCCGCCTGAACAAGCTGCTGGCTCAAAATTTCATCTTCACTGACAATCAGCAGCAAAGGGGCACCCAACTGCACGGAAGCGAAAATTAAAGCTGTCGAGGTCTGCACCGTCGCTTGTTCTAAGCTTGTGCGAAGCTGCTTCACCAGTTGCGCAAAAGCTTCTGGATCAAGGTTAAATTCAAGGTTAGATGCAAAATCAGGTTGCGGGGTAGATGATGCGATTCCCTTAGAAGGATCCGCCATCGCCCGCAAATAAGCCTCTATCTGTCGAGCAATTCGCGATCCCTCAGGAATTCCAAAGCTACCCATCGATCCGGCTAGCTTATGCGCATTCATTTGGCTGCGAGAATACAAATCAGTCCCTAGATTGCCTGCCAGCACCGCCGCCGCCGCCAACTCAATAATCTCAATTTGCGCACTCGCAGCGCTCAAATAGCGTTCACAGACCTGAGAAATGGCTTTACTTCTGCTCTCCATCATCACCTGAGTCACCGCTTGCTCAGGCGGTATTGCCGCCACCGATTCTGGGCTAGGGGGTGCAGGCCATAACCGACTCCAAGGCGCAGCCAGATCTGCAATTGTTGCTGACGGATCGATTGCCGCCGCATCTGCTACCGGATCTACAGCTAGCATCTCAGCCATTTTCTCATTCAACCGATAGCCTAATCCATACACCGTTTTCACCAAATCCTTCGGGGCCCCCGCTAGCTTGAGCTTGCGCCTCAGCCCTTTAATATGCGTGCGAATCGCATCCTCTCCCGGTGGATCTTCAAACGACCATAGATCATCAATAATGCTGCTCAAGCTATACACCCGGTGCGGATGCCGCAAAAACAGCTCCATCATCGCAAATTCTTTCGGCGTCAGCCGCAGCGGCTGCTGTTGATAGCTGACCTCGCAAGTACTCGGATTCAGCGCCAGCGCTCCCCACTGTAAAATCGCTGGCAGCCCCTGAGAATCGCGGCGCAGCAATGCCCGAATCCTGGCACAAAGCTCATCAAATGAAAACGGCTTAACAATATAGTCATCGGCTCCGGCATCTAACGCCTTCACCTTTTCAAGCGTATTCTCTTTGGCCGTTAAGATCATCACCGGCTTACAGTAGCCCGCCGAGCGAAATTGCCGACAAAACTCAATGCCATCGCCATCGGGCAGCATCAAGTCCAACACCACCAAGTCGTAATCAAACAGATCGAGGTAGCTGCGGGCGCTGGCTCCATCAGTCGTAATATCGACCGCATAGCGCTGATGAATCAATCGCTGACTCAGCGATTCCATTAAGACTTCATCATCATCAACCAGTAAAATTCGCATGGCTATAGCCTATTGGCAACCACCATTCCGGGCAACCTTTACTTCCTCATCATAAGGAGTAAATTGTCATTGCGGACAAAGAGGGGAAGGCGCTATTGCCCATATTGACACTGCGGGCAGTAATAAATCCGCCGACCATTCACCATTTCTTTCACAATCGGGGTCGCGCATACATAGCAAGGCTTGCTGCTCCGACCAAACACCCAATAGCGATAGTCTTGGTACTGAGCCCCTTTGGCCTTCAGTGCATTCGCCTTGTCCAAATCATTGGTCACGCCTTTATACCGATACGCCTGATAAGCAATCGAAATAGAGGCTTCTGCCAGCGTCAGTAGCTGCTGATCAGTGCAGTCGATGGGGCGCAACTGCGGATGAAGCTTGGCAACAAACAGAATCTCGCTGCGCAGATAGTTACCAATTCCCGCCAAAAAATGCTGATCTAAATAGAGCGTAGCCAGTCGGCGACGAGCCTGCTTTTGATCCTGCAAAGCCAACAGTAGCTGCTCTGGCTTTAGCCCTTTTTGCAGCACATCCGGCCCTAGCTTACTCAAAAAAGGATGACGCTCAATCTCTTCAGGGCTGCTTAGAATTTGAATATCGGAGGCGCTATAGAGCAGCGCTGATTTTTTGGCATTGTGAAGGGCAAAGCGCAACTGCCGATTCGTTTTTGGCAGATCGCCTGCCTTACGCACCATCCATTTACCATAGAGCTGATTGTGGCTATATACGCTCAACCCGTTGTCAAAATGGGTCAGCATGGCCTTGCCCCTCGTTTCTACTTGTGTAACCCGACAACCCGTCAAATCGGCTTCAAAGGGCTTGAGATGATCAAAGGCAAAAAAAACGTCCGTTACCGGATAAGGCTTCAGAGCTTTTTCAAGGTTGTCAGCGGCAATGCGGATTTCGGGGCCTTCGGGCATAGAGTGCAGTCGTAGCGCCCATGAAAAAGCGCAGGATAGAAAAAAATTACAAAAAAGCCGCTGAGCAGCGAATCTGATAAGTCAGTACGTTATTGTGATCATAACACCCCAGAAAATCCCTTCAAAATTCAAAGGCTGAGCGCAGTCTTAGCCCTGATCCATTGCCTATTTCCTGCTTGTAGGAATCGCCCTAAATCCATGACTTCAGCCCCTTTTTCGGCACATTCTTCGGCCCCGGCCCACGCCAAGGCCAGACCTCTCAAGCCCGGTGCGGCCAAGCCTGCCAAAGAGCGATGTAGCGAGTGCGGTCTGTGCGACACGTCTTACATTCACTACGTTAAAGACGCCTGCGCTTTTCTCAATCAGCAGGTAGCGGGTTTAGAAGCTGCTAATCATGGCCGCAGCCGCGACTTGGACAATCAAGACGAGCTGTACTTTGGGGTGCAGCAAACGATGGTGGCGGCTCGTAAGCTAGCACCCATTGACGGGGCGCAGTGGACTGGCATTGTCAGCACCTTGGCGATTGAAATGCTGAATCGCGGCTGGGTAGAGGGCGTCGTCTGCGTTCAAAACACTGAAGATGATCGCTTTCAGCCGATGCCTGTCATTGCGCGTACCCCGGCAGACATTCTGGCGGCGCGGGTCAATAAGCCTACGCTTTCGCCCAATCTCTCTGTGCTCGATCAAATCGAGCAGTCGGGGATGAAGCGGCTATTAGTGATTGGTGTTGGCTGTCAGATTCAGGCGCTGCGCTCGGTTCAAGACAAGCTTGGCTTAGAAAAACTGTATGTGCTGGGAATGCCTTGCGTCGATAATGTCACCCGTGCAGGTTTGCAGAAGTTTTTAGACACGACTAGCCGTTCGCCTGAGACGGTCGTGGCCTATGAATTTATGCAGGATTTTCAGGTGCACTTTAAGCATGAAGACGGTTCTGAAGAAAAGGTGCCGTTTTTCGGGCTCAAAACCAATCAGCTTAAAGATGTGTTTGCCCCGTCTTGCATGAGCTGCTTTGACTATACCAATGCGCTGGCCGATATTGTGGTGGGCTATATGGGGGCTCCGTTTGGCTGGCAGTGGATTGTGGTGCGTAACGATACGGGCGCAGAAATGTTTAAATTGCTGGATGGCATTATTGAGACGCAGCCGGTAATGAGTAAGGGCGATCGCACGCAAGCCGTACAAAACAGCATCCCCGCCTATGACAAAGGCGTCACCCTGCCGATGTGGGCCGCCAAGCTGATGGGCGTCGTGATTGAAAAAATTGGCCCCAAAGGACTCGAATACGCCCGTTTTTCAATTGATTCGCACTTTACTCGTAATTATCTTTACACCCGGCGCAACCATCCCGAAAAGCTAGCGGCGCATGTGCCCGAATTTGCTAAGCGCATCGTCGCTCAGTACAAGCTGCCCGATCAGTAAGCTTCAGCAAGCCTCAATTAGCCTGATTAAACAGTGAGGGAAAGCAGGATATGAAAGCTGCCATTATTGGTTGCGGCTATGTAGGTAAGACGGTTGCTGACTATTGGCAGCGTCAGGGGCTGAGTGTGCTAGTGACAACAACGCAGCATGAACGGATTAGTGAGCTAGCGGCTGTTGCGGATCAAGTTGTTGTACTGATGGGGACAGAAGCCGAAAAGCTGCAAGCGGCTTTGATAGATTGTGAGGTGGTACTGCTGTGCGTAGGCTCGAAACGGGGGGCTAGCTACGCGGATACTTATTTAGGCACGGCTCGGACGCTGGCGCAGGTATTGCCTGATACGGCTGTACAGCAGGTGATCTATACCAGCACTTGTTCGGTGTATGGTCAGCATGAGGGGGCGTGGGTGAGTGAGCTAATGCCGCCAATGCCGATGACGGAAAATGGGCGAGTAATTGAGCAAACTGAGCAGGTGTTATTAGCGATGGCGACGCCTGAGCGCAGGGTTTGCATTTTGCGCTTAGGGTGGCATTTATGGGCCGGGGCGATCGCTTAAAAAAATATACAGCCGAGCAGCGGGCACCACTCGTTCGGGCAGCGGTGAAGAAGCGACCAATTGGGTGCATCTTCAGGATATTGTCGGGGGGATTGATTGGGCGAGGCAGCAGCAGCTAGGGGGCATTTATAACCTGGTGCAAGATGAGGTGCCGACGGTGCGATCGCTGATTACAAGAGTGTGCGATCGCTATCAGCTGGCCCCAGTATTGTGGGATGAGCAGGTGATGGGCGATCGCCGCAAAAATGTGCGAATTTCAAATGCCAAAATCAAAAGCACGGGCTACGAATTTGTTCACCCTCAGTTTTGGTCAGCCTCAGAGTTTGAGCCTGAGTCGGATGCTGGCTCCGAGACTAAGCTAGCGTAGTCTTGATTAAGATCGATAGCAACTCGCCACTCACGGGCCGAATCGAGTTCGCTGATGGCTTCTGAGTGGGCCGCTTTCAAGCTAGCAATCACGGTATTGAGCTGATCTTCTGAGCAGGCTGCTATCAGCGCGCCGAGCACTTCTGCGGCATTGGCAGCGCCTTGGCCTAGAAACGGGCTCAATCCCCACACGTCTTCAACCCAGTCTTTAGCGTCTGCGCTTTCAAACATAAAGTCGTAGAGCAGTTTTTGGGCGGTGTTACGGCTCACGGTCATAGAATTTGAGATCCTTTTGCTTGTTTTTCAATACTCTTTCAATCGGCATCGTCTCTAGCCTAGCAACTCGTGGGGCGATAGAATTCCCTCAAGTAATCTATTCATCAAGTGACAGCGAGCAATGACAGAAACAGCTCAGCTCAAGTGGTTTTTTTCAGCGCTGCGGTTGCAGGGTTCGATTTTGCCAAGAATTTTGCCGCGTATGGCGCTGTTTTGTGGGCTGTCGCTGGGAGTGGTAGCAACGTATCAGCAAGGGCTATGGACTAATAGTGATGATTTGAAAGCGTTGACGGGGAATGTGGCCTGCAATTTAGTGTTGGGTTTGCTGCTGGTGTTTCGCACCAATACCGCTTATGAGCGCTTTTGGGAGGGGCGGAAGGCTTGGGGAAGTTTGGTAATTACGACGCGAAATTTGGCCAGGGAAATTCAAGTAAGTGTCAATGCCCCGCTGGCAGAGGATCAAGCAGATAAAAAGAGAGCGCTGAATCGGCTGGTGAGTTTTGCGATCGCGACCAAATGCTACCTGCGCCAAGAATCTCCCATTGATGAACTCAAAGATTTGCTAGCAGCCACAGATTTAGCTCAAATCAAGCTGGCCCAACGCCCCCCGCAGCTCGTGACCTTTTGGCTAAGCCACTATGTACAGCAGCAGTTTCAGCACCAGCACATAACCGCTTGGCAAAGAAGCGATCTCAATACTGGCATTAATGGCCTAGTCGAAGCCCTCAGTGGCTGTGAGCGCATTATCAAAACGCCGATGCCGCTATCATATGGAATTTATCTCAAGCGGCTGACGCTCTTGTATTGTCTGCTGCTGCCGCTTGGCTTAGCTGGACAACTGGGCTGGTGGACACCGGGTGTGATTGCCGTGGTGAGCTTTGTACTGCTAGGCGTCGAAGAAATTGGCAATGAAATTGAAGATCCGTTTGGCTACGATTTTAACGATCTTAAGCTAGATGATATCTGCAATACCCTTCGTCAAGATATTAAGAGCACACGGGCATTTGGGACTGATGGTGTTTTGTTGACGGCTGTATTGGAAGAGACTCTTCTGGAAGAGAATCTTCTGGAAGAGAATCTAATTCAACAGAATCCGGAGAAAGCGAAGCTGAAGCAAGAGAACTCGCTGAGGCAGGATTAGAAACTGCCAATGACCAGCGGCTAGCAATGGGCATTCGCCAGCCCATGCCAAAAGCGCGATCCGTCACCTTTAGCACTGGTGCAGACTGTCTTCTTTTAAATTCTGCGCGAGTCACTAGCTGAATGACTCGCTGCACCACAGCGGCTGAATGACCAGCGGCCACAATGTCATCCGCAGACTGTTGTTTTTGTACCAGTCGCTCCAAAATGTCGTCCAAAACGTCGTAATCGGGCAAAGAATCCTGATCGCGCTGATCGGGTTTGAGTTCGGCGCTAGGGGGCTTGGTGAGAATGTGCTGGGGAATGACTTCATGGTCGCGGTTGAGCCAGTGGCAGAGTGCATAAACGCGAGTTTTAGGAACATCAGCAATCACTGCGAGGCCGCCATTCATGTCGCCATACAGGGTGCAGTAGCCAACGGCCATTTCTGATTTGTTACCCGTAGTAAGCAGCAGGTGGCCAAACTTATTAGAAACGGCCATGAGTAAATTGCCGCGAATGCGCGACTGCAAATTTTCTTCGGTGATGCCATTTTCTGTCCCGGCAAATAGGCTGCTTAAGGTATTGTCGTAGCTAGCCATCAGCGGACCGATCGGAATCGTTTGGGTGGTCATGCCTAGACGGGTGGCAAGCTGTTCGGCGTCGTGGATGGAGTGATCGGAGCTGTAAGGAGACGGCATCAGAATGCCTAATACGTTTTGAGGGCCGAGGGCTTGAGCTGCGATCGCACTGACAATTGCCGAATCCACCCCCCCGCTGAGCCCAATCACTACTTTTGTAAAGCCACATTTACGCGCATAGTCTTGGACGCCCAATACCAGCGCTGACCAAATTTCCGCATTGGGATTATCTAGCAGCGGCTTGATCTTTGCGGTCGGCAAATCTTTAGTAACAGGATCGAACGTCACTAATTGCAAATCTGTTGCAAACGCGGCGGCTCTACTCACGAGCTGACCAGACCGATTAAACGCAACGCTTTGCCCATCAAAAATCAAATCGTCATTGCCTCCCACCTGATTGACATAGACAATCGGGCACTGTTGTTGCTTTGCCTCATGGGCAATCATCCGCTCTCTGAGGGCTTGTTTACCACAAACAAACGGCGAGGCCGATAGATTGAGAACAAGATCGACGCCTTTTTCGACTAACTCTTGAATGGGATTAATGGGGTAGGCGCGCTTGCCCCAGAACGATTCGTTGTTCCAAAGGTCTTCGCAGATGGTGACGCCGATATGGAGACTAGTGCCACCAGTGGTATAAATAAAGCTGTTGGCACTAGTCCCTGATTCGAAATAGCGATCTTCATCAAACACGTCGTAAGTAGGCAATAGACGCTTATGAAAGATCTCTTTGATTTCACCCGCTTGCAACAGAGCCATACTGTTAAAGATGGGTTTTTCGCCTTGGCTACTAGCCACAGGATTATGCTCTGCTATACCAATCAAAACACTCAACCCGGAGGGCATGGCTTTGGCAAGTTTGATACTCTGTTGCTTCATCTGTTGAATGAAGCTAGGGCGCATGAGTAGATCACGGGGGGGATAGCCGCATAGAGAGAGTTCTGGGGTCAAAAGCAGATCCGCGCCCAGATCAGCGGCTTGGTGAGCCATAGCCAAAATGCGCTCGGCATTGCCAGTGAGGTCGCCGACGGTGGGATTGAGCTGGGCGATCGCAATTTTCATAGGACGCAATATGATAGGTGATCAATGAATAAGAAAATAACAAACCTAAAAAATTCTTTAAAGAAACACCATTGGCTTGTCTTTGAGGGGCTGAAAGGCTTCTGCATCAAACCGATACAGGCTAGCAGGCCGACCGGCTCCACGAGACGTTTTGACTTTGGTATCTTCTAAAATGCCGAGCTTAAGCAAGCGTGTGCGAAAGTTAGAATAATCCGAAAAGTCTTCTCCTAACACGGTGGCATAGAGCTGATAAACATCGCTGAGCGTAAAGGTTTCTGGCAGCACATCAAAAGCGACGGGGCTATATTCGAGTTTGCTGCGCAGGCGCTTGTAGCCGTAGGTGAGAATTTGAGTGTGATCAAACGCTAGTTTCGGCACTTGGCTCAGCGGGTACCAGGCAATGCCTCTGACGCCATCGGCAATCAGCGCCGTGTCTTCATAGCGCACGAGCGCAAAATAGCTGACCGATAGATAGCGGATGTTATACACATCTTCAGCTTCACGCGGATCGCGGTGAGGCCCCCCAAAAGTGAAGAGCTGCTCTAAGTAGAGATTGTTGACTCGAATTTTTTCACTGAGGACGCGATCAGCGGCGGCTTCTAGCGATTCACCGACGCGCACGAGCGTCCCTGGCAGGCTCCAGTAGCCGCTGTAGGGTTTTTCATGGCGCATCACTAGCAGCACCAGCAAGCGATTTTGATCCGTATCGACTGAAAAGATAACGGTATCGACCCCTACTTTAAAGTCGGCGAGATCGGTGACGGCGGGCAACCTCTCTAGTGGCCGATAGCCGGGTTTATCTGCCGGTTTGGTCATGGATTTGGACATGGGTTTGACCATTAGCGTTATCGGGATGGAGAGGTTTGAACTTGGGGAGTTTGCAGGCAGGGATAGAGGTGACGAGCCCTGATATAGTCGCGAATGACGGGCGGTAAGTCGTCAGGGACTTGGCTACATTCGGCAGTGCGATAGCGACTAGAAGCGATGTTGTACTGAGTGGGAGGGTGAGCAATGGTGACGGTGGCCTGCTGCTGCAAGGCTGAGAGCGCAGGGCCATCAATGCTGTAGCCCGGTCTGGGGAAAACCAGAATATCGGCTTGGGCAAAAATCGCCGGGGCTTGATACCACTGGGGCAACTGGGCAACTAGATCGGCACCCACGACTAGGGTAAATTTGGCGCGGGGCCAGATTTGGCGGGCGCGGGCAATGGAATGAATGCTGTAGCGATCGCTCAAGCTCTGATACACACTCACTCGATCTGAATTTACCAAAGTTCGGGTGAGCAATCGCAGCATTTCAGCGCGATCGCCTAAAGGCGACTGCTTGGGCTTGTAAGGGTTTTCAGCGGCCCAGACAGCAACTTGATCGAATTCTTCCGCCAGCCAGTTCAGAATGCTCTGGTGGCCAACGTGCGGCGGATCGGCGCTAGTGCCAAAAAGGGCAACGCGGATGGGTTTATTCCAGGGAGGCATGAACATTTTTTTGCTGGGTATGGGCAGTGAGTTGGGTGAGGCCGTGAGAAAGAGTAATGGGGTAGGGCTGCGGATTTTGGAGGCGGCGAACGGTGTCTGGCAGGGTGCTGACGGCGGCGGTGGTTTTTTGGGCAATGTCAGCGAGGCTGACGGGATCGGTGAGGCGCCGTCCTTGGTGCATAACGCGCTGGAGGAGCGGTTGTTCGCCAGGAAGTGCGCCTTCGATGGCGAGCGCGAGGCGATCGCTGACACTGCGCTGATCGCCGTTTTGATCCGATTCATAGCGGCGGAAAATTTGCTTGCGCCCTGGGTAGGTCGCTTTCCCGCTGGATGCTTTCATCACCGGGAGGCCGTCGATCTCGACGAGCTTATAGACCCCGTTGACGGGGTTGCCCGTGACGAGCTTGGTGCCGAGGCCGTAGCCGTCAATGCTGGCGTTGCTTTGGCGCAGCGTTTCGATGGCGTATTCGTCCAGATCGCCGCTGGCAAAGATGGGGGTATGCGGGAGATGCGATCGCACCTGCTGAGAAACCACCGCCAAATCACCTGAATCAATCCGCACCCCGCCCAATGGCATTCCAGCCGCGACCCGTTCAGCGAGCCGTTTCGCGGCCGCCACGGTGTTGTAAGTATCAATTAATAAAGGTGCCCCTGGAAAATAGCGGTGAAAAGCGTCGAACCCATCATCTTCACTCCCTTCTAGAGCTGAAATGGCCATTACCAACGCATGGGCCATTGTCCCCACCGGCTGACGGCCTAATTTAAGCGCCGCCAGCACATTAGACGTCGCATCTAGACCCCCGGCTAGTGCTGCTCTAGCCGCCCATAGTGACGCTTGGGGGCTAAACGCCCGCCTTGTCCCAAATTCATAAAGCTTAGCAGTTGGTCCTGCCGCCTGCCGCAGCCTAGCCGCGCGAGTGGCAATGAGCGTTTGGTAGTTCAAAGTATTGAGCAAATAAGTCTCGGCAATTTGGGCCTGCCACAGCGGCGCTTCAATGCGCAGCAGCGGCTCATTTGCAAAAATCGGCGTCCCTTCAGGCACCGCCCACACCTCGCCCTCGAAGCGAAAATCTTCTAGCAGGCCCCAGAATCGATGGGGCGCATCAGCAAAAATCTCCGTTTTCTGCAACTGCAAAATCTGCTCTGGGCTAAAGCTCAAATTCTCTAAGTACTCCAGCCCTTGATCTAACCCCATTGCCACTAAATAGCCATAGCCTTCAGGCAATCTACGCGTAAACAGTTCAAAACTTGCAGGCCGCTGATGCAACGCTTCGCCGACATAGCAAGCTGACATCGTGAGCTGGTATAGATCCGTCAGCAGGCCGTATTCATTGGGCTCAACGGCAAGCGCACTCTGATCTAAGGTATTAGATATCTGGTTAGGATCTAGCTCAGATGCTGGAGCAGATACTAGGTCAGGGATCTTTCTAGCAGCCCGATTTATCTGCCCTTGTAGCCGTCCTTTTTCAGTCGGAGCCATCCTGCTAGCGGATGTCTTCGCAAAACCACTTTTCATAAAGACTACACTTCGTAAAAAATATGAGCTGAACCGAGCTTAAGCAGGTTTTAACGCCAGACTTGCAACTTATGGTTAATATAACCATAATTATAAGGCGGATGGCATCAGTCTGTTCAGCAATTCTTCAATATCTACGAGATAATTGAGTGACAGCTGATCACAAATCTACCGCTAATTCATCTAAAGTTCGACCGCTATCGACCTCTATCAGGACAAATATATTGCCTTTAAAGGGTTTTGTGAACGGCCAAATCCTTTGATAATCAAAGACTTAGCTCGTGTTGGGAAAAAGGCGATCGCTTGAAAACGTCAGCAAATTTAGATTTATTTCTTAAAGTACTTAATATACTTCTTCTATTTGGTAAATAGAACTAAAATCAGCGACTCAGCAGCAGCGCTTAACGCAGCAAAAATCCTCACTTGGAAAGCCTGACTCGAAAACCCTAACTCGGAAACCCTAACTCGGAAAACCGAAGCTAAAATCTCAAGTACTGTAAAGATGGCTGTGGTGCCCTTTCCCCTTTTAGAACTTTATGAAACCCGCTATAGATAGCCCATCGGCTGAACCGACTTGGATGATCGTTGTGCGCTTGCTGCGCTGGGATAAGCCATCCGGGCGGCTAATTTTGATGGTACCAGCGTTGTGGGCAGCTTTCCTGGCAGCGAGAGGATTGCCTGATTTACCGTTAATTGGGGTGATTGTGCTAGGGACTCTAGCGACTAGCGGCGGCGGCTGTGTGGTCAATGATCTCTGGGATCGCGATATTGATAATAAAGTAGAGCGCACCCGCAACCGTCCGTTAGCAGCAAAGTCGCTGTCGGTAAAAGTCGGTATAGGGGTGGCACTGGTCGCTTTTTTTTGTGCTTGGGGGCTATCTTTTTATCTGACACCATTAAGCTTTTGGCTCTGCGTAGCAGCGGTGCCGGTCATTGTGCTCTATCCCTTGGCGAAGCGGGTCTTTCCTATTCCTCAGCTAGTGCTTTCGATTGCCTGGGGCTTTGCTGTACTGATTAGCTGGAGCGCAGTCACCGGAGCGCTGGAACTTTCTACTTGGCTGTTGTGGGCGGCAACGGTGCTGTGGACACTGGGCTTTGATACGGTATACGCGATTCCGGATCGCGACTTTGATCGTCAGCTGGGCATCAATTCCAGTGCGCTATTTTTTGGCCACAGGGCGCCGCAAGCCGTCGGGATCTTTTTTGCGGGGGCAGTGCTGATGTTAGCTGTACTGGGCATCACCATGCCGTTAGGCTTTTTTTACTGGCTTGCGCTCGCTGCTGCTGCCTATCTTTGGTACCGGCAATACCGCCAGCTTGCACGCGGCCCTAAGTCGCCCAAAGTCTTTGGTCACATCTTTCGCCAAAATGTCACTATCGGTTTCATTTTGCTGGCTGGCATGGCCCTTTCTTTCATCTTTAATCTGTAGCTTTCAGCAATTTATCTAGCAAACTGATAGAGACCACATATAGCCATCCGTCGTGATAAATGAAAAAGCGATCACCAAAGTGACCTAGCCAGCTCCCTAAGCAACGAGCTAGGATCAGTGCGTTTTCGTTCATAAGTTGCTGCGCCATGAGTCAGTCTGCTGAGGCTGTTGCCACCGATAAGTCAGTTCAAGTAAAAGAGTTGAAAGCCTTTATTCGCAAGCAAAGAGATGGCCGACAGGTAAAGAAAGCCCTAGCGGTCAAGCTACTTTACCAAGGGCATAGCTATGAATCGGTGGTCAGCATCTTGGATGTCTCGTTAGGTGCGGTTCATGAGTGGAAGCAGCTCTACGAGTCGTCTGGGCTATCAGGCTTTGTGCCCAAACACAAAGGGCGCAAAGGCTACTTGGAAGCGAGCGAAAAAGCGTCAGTACTGGGGTGGCTAAAGCAGAAAAGTATCTGGACGCTCGGTGAGTTGGAATACCACCTAGCCGAGGCGTACGACGTGACTTATGCATCCAAACAGAGCTACTACGATTTATTCGATGCCGCTGGCATCAGTTGGAAGAAGACAAGCAAAATCAACCCGAAGGGCGATGCTGAGGCGGTGGCAGCAAAAAAGCCGCCATCCAACGTTGTCTGGCGCAATACCAGGACGACATAGAAAGCGGCCAGATCCGGGTGTTGTTCATGGATGAATGTCACCTGATGGCGGGCGACTTAGAAGGCTACGTCTGGGGCACGAGAGGTCAGCGCGTAGACGTGCCGATAGTGAACGAACGCGAGCGTCAGACTTACTACGGAGCGTTAGACCTTTTGAGCAAACGGGTGCTGATTGAAGCGCATAGCGCGGGCAATACTACCAACACGCTGGCTTATCTCAAGTTTTTGCAGGCGCAGTTCCCCCAACAGAGACTACTGCTTCTGTGGGATGGCGCGAGCTATCATCGCTCGCATGAGCTGCGAGACTTCCTCGCTGAGGTGAACGCAGGCTTAGCTGAAGCGCAGTGGCCGATTCACTGTATTCAGTTTGCGCCGAATGACCCGAGGCAGAACCCGATTGAAGATGTGTGGTTACAAGCGAAGAATGAGATGCGCCGTCTAGCCGGACTACAGCCCTCGTTTAAGGGACTCCAATTTCTGTTTGAGCAATTTCTAGCGCTAGCAACCTTTGATTTTCCCAAGATGAACCTGTACGGCTCTTTTTCACAAATCACGTAGGATGGCTATAGAGGCCACAACTTAGCTTAATCGAGGCTTCATCAGGCCCATAATCAAGCGGCTTGCAGCCTCTGTCTAAAGTTTCCAACGGGTTTTATAGCGTTGTATGCTAGCTGCAAGGTATCTAGAGAAAATCTATGCAAACGTCTCGGCAACGGCTTGTCATTCAGATTGCCCGACTGTTTCCAGAGGGGTTGTTCTACAAGCAAACGTCTGAAAAAGTCATCGCCTTAACTATTGATGATATGCCCACGCCTAATGAGGCAGACGATGCGTCGTCTCAGATGATTTTGGATGCGATCGCAACCCATAACCAAAGCCTTGAAAAAATAAGCGAGTCTTCCCAGGAAAGGCAACACCGACAGGCGCGCGCCACCTTTTTTATTATTAGCAGCCATCTGAGTGACCACAGCACCATCATAGATCGCATGACTGCACAGGGGCATGAAATTGCTAACCACGGAACGGCAGATGAAACGACAGCGCTACTAAAGCCAGAAGTCTTTACAACGCAGTTCAAAGCGGCCCACCAGCATATTACGCAGCGAATTGCAGATTCTTCGCGGCATCCTCTACGCTGGTATCGCCCAGGGCGAGGGCTGTACAACAAAGCCATGCTGAGAACGCTACAGCTTATGCCAAATTATGTCCCACGGTTTGCACTCGCCTCAATGCTTCCGGTCGATACCTTTAGGCACACTCACGATGCGGCCTTTACTGCCTGGTATGCCAGACAACACTTCTTCCCAGGCTCTATTTTAGTATTGCACGGGGGCTCACTTGAGCGCTGCCAGCAGACAGCTAGAGCCTTACCGCTGATTCTGGCAGAACTTCATCAGCGGGGCTATAGAGTGGTTACGCTGAGTGAACTATGGGACGGGGTGTAAAGCAATCGACGACCTTTACCTATCACCTTTACCTACGACCTTTACCTATCACCTTTACAGTGCCATCGGAGCGACGGGTTCGATATCAGGATTCAAGCCGCCGATCTGAGTGGTTTGTAGTATCCAGACGGATCCGCCTTGGTCGAGAAAGGCTTCGGTGACTTCATCGCTAGTCCATCGCGGCAACAGCGATCGCCAGCTAATCAGGCTGCGAATCAAGGTTTGAATGGGATTATCTTCCAATGTGCCGCCCAAGACGTCAGCGCGATGTTTCCAGTCGGCGCGGGCCATTCCCCAGGGCAAGAGCAACTGCTTCAAGTCCGCAGCTAGCTGTTCTAACTCATCTAGTCTCTGCGCTTGATCTGCATGTTGTTGTTTCCACTCTTCGACGTTTGGACTGTCGCGAATTGAGCGGGTAATGTATCGCATCGCCGCATACAGAGCCTGATTGGCATCTTGAACGCAATTGTTAGCAGGTCCGACAAAAGTAGCGCCTGTGCCGTCGCCAATACGGTAGCGAGCGGCCATAATTTCTAGCTCGTACATGAGGCGATCCAAAGGCGATCGCAGCCACCCTTCCCCTTGATAATCGTCGGTAAACTCATCCAGCTTAATGAGGGTATCGGCTACCGGGCGCAATCCTAAAAAGCCGAACGTGCGATCGCCCATATAGCGCGACCAGTGCAAGCTACCCGAAATCAGCCCCTCAGGGTTTTGAGTGTAAATTTGGTGATAAATAATTTCGAATCGCAGCTCGCCCGTTAACGGTTCGCGCACAACTTCAGCCGATCCATAGGCAAAATGCCCAAAATAAAGCGGAGCTTTAGCCGCAGGCTCAGCCTTGTTACCCCCGACGCCACCATAAACGTGAATCAGTAAAGCCCGTTGCCCTTCAGCCCAAGGTGTGTGCTTGATCGGCGAGCCGGGGCTTAGCAAAACAGAACTGATTGTGCCCTTCTTGGCCGTCAGATGCTGCCACACCTCTTTTTTGAAATACTTTTTAGCAGCTTTCTTTTCTGTCACGATGCGATCAGGTTCGGCCTTTAGCAGGGCGCGGGGCGCAAGCGATCGCACCACAAACCGTCCCGACTCATCTTGATTTCCGTAGATGTACCATCCTGTCAGATTAACAGCAGATCGTTCAATGCCCTTAATTGTTGAAGGATGCGTGTTGTTGTTATTGATGGGCACCTGAGGCACTTTAACAATTTCTGCTGGGCCGTCAAATTGTCCTGAAACCGGATTGAAATGAATGACTTTAAACCAATCATCGCTCAAATCATCGGTAGGCTTCAGTAACTCAGCCCGTGAATCGGCCCCTGAATCAGCCCGTGAATCAGCAAATTTCACGAGCCCGTAGTAAAGCCCCGTGATTTGAACAGGCTCGCGTCTGATATACAAAACGTGTGAAGTCGGTCTTTTACCAGATAGCGATGGATTAGTCGATGTTACGCTCTGATCAGGATTAACCACGGCTTCCGGCGAGACAACTATCACTGAGCGCGGCAGCATGACCATCACATCATCTACGGGATGAGCGCCGGCAAGCGATTCTAACGGATTTACCCGGCGCCAATGGTTCAGCCGGGTTGGATGAATTTTACCTTTTCTAACGCTCGCTTCAGCTTGAGAACTAAAGTTTACGTCTTTAGTCACGGATCTAACGTATGAGCGTGTTTCAAGTTCATCGCTGAGCCTGAGCGCGACAATTTGCCCGACCAAATGTGAGAAGTCTTCCGGGGCATGATGAACTTCAAACCAAACACCGTGAGTGGTTTGCCGGTGGTTCTTAGCTGGCAAAATTAACCGTCCCATCCAGGGTGCGATCGCCCGATAGTAGTTTGATGGGGCGAAGCGATGAATCGGATAAGTTTCTGGGCGGTTGGCTGCGATCGCTCGATACCGCTCGTAATTGCTTAACTGAGAAGGTAACTTCTCAGTTCTAGCAAGGCGCTGACTACCCGTATTGCCCAATAAAACAGCCATTACCAGATCAATGGTTTGCTGCAAATGGGTACGACCATCGGGCAAACGTTGATGGGGATCCATGATGCCTCCGGGTAATTGGTGGGACACTGGGCCAAGAGAAATCAAGCTGATTTTGCCCATGCGCTTCGCCCGATTCCAGTAGGACAAAAAGAAAATAGCCCAGCGTTTTGGAAACATAACTGAGCCGACACGCTCAACCGTATCTTTATCACCATGTAAGTGATAGAGATGTTCAAGTTTTAAAAAATTAATACTGCCACTCATCACCCCGCCTAAAGAAATCACGTCAATGGGTGCGTTCAAAGCTTCTCGCAAGAAGGGAGCCGCCGCCACCGACATTTGTCCGCCACCGCTAAAGCCGATCAACGTAATCGGCACGCCACTGTCTAGCCGGTAGCCGCGCTGTAGCAACGCTTTATACATCACTCGAGCAATGCCCAAATTGTAAATAGGGCCGTAGCGCTTATCAGCGGAAACCGCAACCACCCACATATTGCGAATATTGATAAAATAACCAATCAGACTGGCAGGATTTTTGTCTCTTAAAGCGTCAACCCAACGCCAGAGAAAGGATAAAGGACGGTTTCTGGTGAGGGGTCGGTTTTGCACCGAGTAAGGCATCACGCTTTTTATCAGCACAAAGTCTTTTGGAAAAACCGGGGCGATCGCATCCAGGAACGTTTCCACCTCCGGCATATGCTGGAGTTCAGACTGGTTGATCCCATCGAGATAAACCACATAGCGAACCACTGCCTTTGAAGTTGCCGCAGAATTTGCTACAGAAGGCGCGGCTGGCGTGGTTAGAGCTGGTGCTAAGTCAGCCGAAAGCGCTGAAGCATCGCTGCCATACCAGCCTGCCCACCATTCCAGCGCTTCTAGAGGCGCTAGGAGTGCGGTCGTTACTAACGCAATCACGCCCACCCAGGCTAGATCAAAGACCACCTGAAAAGTGATATTTAAGCGGGTGTGCCATGCAAACCACCAGTCGCGAATAGGAGAAAGCAAAATGACGGCAACCAGCGTGCTAGTCGCAAGTACCAAAACGCTGAGAGAGCCTCTTGAAATCCTGCGCCACCGGGATCGAGAAAACCTGGCTTGCTTTTTAGACTTCCTTCTGGGGTTTAAGGGGCCTACTAGGTTTTCAGGAGCCGTTGAAATCTGAAGCTTTTGAAAAAAGACTCTGAGTTTTTCACGCTGGGTAATTAGCTCGACGCCTGCCACCTTAGAGGCAATCCAGCGGCCTAATCGAACCACTGGCCGTCCTAGAGTTCTTTGCAACACCCAAAGCACCACCCAGCCTAGCGCAACGGTACTAAAAGCTTGCCATACGGTAGCGCCGCTGACCGCCGCAAAGCCGACGACGATCGCGAGCAGTTGCCAGATCGACAATATCGACAAAACGGGCTGACCGAAGTAGGGCATTGCTCCAAAAACGCTGAAAATAAGCGGCGCATAGCCAAATCCTAACGTTCGTGCTAACACCGCAAAAGAGACTTTGGCGGTAAAGGGGGCAAAGCTAATCAGCCAGGTGCTAAAAACAAGAAACAAATAGCCGAACGCAAACAAGATGGCACTAATAAACAGGCTGAAGAGGAATCGGGTAGGCTTCAGTCGGTTGACAAACAGAATGGCGCTATGGGCGATCGCCTGCGAAAGACCCGCCGAAAGCACCACCAGCAAAGCAACTATCGACCCATGAGGCAGCGCATTGAGCTGCCTAAAAGCCTCAGCATTGAGGGCCAGCACCCAACCCAACAGCTCCCAAAATCGGGTAATGGCAGTTCCTTCAGTCATAAGGGTTCAGCACGGGTGCAGGGGTTGGGTGTCGGGTGCATAGGCTGGTATTGAGTACTCTAAATAATAGCTGATCGCGAGGATAGCATTTTCAGCCCAATACCATCGACTAAAAGGCCAACACCACAAGCAATCAACACAACAACTGCGTGAATGTGTGTAAATGTCTGATGCCCTAGCTAAGCTGTGGTCATTTGTCGATCATCCAGGCAATACACCTCAAAAATGAGCGAACCGAAGGCTAAATATTACGATATTGCAGTTCTTAACCCCCTATTCATTTATGGGGTCTGGTTTACGATGTCTAGATTTTTGCGGATGTAAGGATAGATATTCTAACGATGGCTAAAAAGCAGTGGAAACGCACTCACCGCACATTTCAGCGCCTATTTCAGATAGGGCAGATAGGGTCAATCAGACGCTTGGCAAGCAGCGCTGCTTTGCCCCTTGGCTGGCTGTCTAATGCTGCTAAGCGTTACCCCCGTCACCTACGCCCAGTAGAGTGACTCAAGCCAGATGCAAACACCGTTAGGATTCGGCTTATGCGGTGATCGCGCCATAAGCCAAATGTATTAACGAAGGGATGGCGATCGCGGCATAACCCTCCGCGTACAGCGCCTCTAACAGCCAGCGGTGGGTCAAATGCGGAGCCGCCGCGACAAACCCGCGCCCAAAAAAAATGCACAACCGCCCGAGGCCGCTCAGGCACCAAAAACCAATTTCCCGAAACTTCTTGCCAGTACAAGTAGCACCTATAAAATCAGCCTATCTATATTTAATGACTTTACTGGCTAGCCAAGACGCAGGCAATCAAGTATTACGTCATCTCAAATTGTCTTAATCTGAAGCGAATCCCAAAGACTGGACAAGCTGATCACGAGCAGATGAACTTTTTCGCAGAGGTTACAGCAATCCTCGATAGCGGATAAACATGAGAATAGCAGCCCAAGACCCTAGGGCTACTTTGATAGCGACTAAGCTGTTGAGCAAAGGAATCCAGCCGCCGCTGAGCAGAGTGCCGAGTTCTCCAGAGGGCAAACTGATGCCAATTAAAGAGAGTACGGCTAGGACGATGAAAATTAGCACAGAGATTTTTTCCCAGGCCGAGGCGTGCCAGCGCTGATAGATCGCTTCCATCCACTCGACCGAGGAAGTGATTGCCACTAGGCCAATAGCCGTGCCGCCCGCAACGCCAGCAGCAAATCCACCGCCAGGGCTAAGGTGCCCCCGAATGGCTAATTCTACACTTACCAAAGCGGCGATGGTTGCGCCTAATCGGGCTAGCACCACCGAAGGCTGATCCGTAAACTGATAGACGGTCGGAGAAGGACGTTCGTTGGATAGTAGAAACCGAACGCCCATAATCGCAATCGTGAAAACGACCACTTCAAAAATAGTGTCGTAAAGGCGGTTTCTAAAAATAATGCCAGATACCGCATTCGGGATATGACTTTCTTGCACGATGGTCTTAAAGGCTGTTGTGATCGTCAAAGAATCTGCCGCTATAGATGCTGATGGATTGCTAAACAACAGAATTTTGACAGGTAGCGCTATTCCTGCGGCGACGTACAGCCATTTCATGGAGCCTCTCATGGGCGTTTCTCCTGCCAATTTCGATCTGGTGTTCGATTTAATGAGGGTTGGCCTAACGGACGGCTTAAATCAAGATAGGTGAGGTTAGTTGTGGCCGGAGATTCGACCGTTTTGAGAATGCCGTAGAGCGCCTTTACGCGAGTTTGAAGAAAATGCTTCGAGTCGTAAGCGGTGTGAATCTCTCGGGCGATTAGAGCGGCCTGCAAAGCAGCAGCGTTGGCGTAGGTAATGAGTTCTAGGCGCATGTGATAGGCTTTGAGGGCTGCGCGTAAAGCGACTATAAATGATGACGTTAGGCCAGCGTCTGAGCCAGCATCTAAACCAGCATCTAAGCCAGCGTCTGAGTCAGCATCTAAACCAGAGTCTAAAATGCCCAAGCGCATACTCATTGATGAGCGTACGGCGACGGCATAGAGGGTAATCGAGAGCATGGTGCCCACTAAGGCTTCAGTTAGAGCGACATCAGCGGCTCCAAACAGCGCGTAGACTAAGGCTGCGATCGCGCCCAAAATTCCCCTCACGACTAAAGCCTGATAGGGATTTGCCTGTACTACCACCAAAGCGGCGGTCAGCGGCAGCAGCAATGTGATCGGAAGAATGTAAAAATTTTCACCTAGCCAGCCGTCAGCAAACAAATAGTCAGACATTTCGTTCTCCATCTCTTAAATTTCTCGCATCTCTCGCATCTCTCATATCTCTCAGATCGCTAGCATCCTCAGAATCGCTAGAGCAGTAGGCCAGCACATAGCCCAGTACCGTGTTCCAAATCGCTAGCGAGATCAGCGCCAAAACTAGCAATGGCCATTCTTGCGGAATTTGCAGTAACAGGCCGACGACAATGGCCATTGAACCCAATGTATCGGCCACTGATAAGCTATGTAGTTTGAATAGGACGGAGCGATCGCCGATCAGTGGCCAAGTGCCCCAAAACCAAAAAACAATTCCCACTGTCCAACAGATATTGCTGAAAATACTGCTCATAATCTGTTCATCCGCCGAATAACGTGAGCTAATAGCATCAAAGAAGCATTGCCTAGGCTCAAAATCAGCACCCCCACAACCCCAATCATCCAATCATCACGCAGCACCGAAATCACCAAAATCATCATGGATGTTTTGGTCGCGATGCTAGCAAACGCCAACATTTTTTGCCAAATGTCTTCATCTTGACAGGCTTCGTAAATTGGCAGTAGCAGCGCTACAAACATCGCCATCAGCACCCAGTTCATAGCCTTTTTCTCCCTCCTACTCTGCGTACCCTATGCACTCGATGAACCTCTTGCAGGCCATCGGAACGATGTTTGACCACAATTGTTTTCGGTGTGAACGTTATTAAAAAAGTATCTAAAAAGATCAAGTTAGGAGTTCGCCTAGGCCGGGTGGGCTCTAGGGTAATCTCTTCTTGACTGTGAGGGTATAGCATCATTTCAAACGCTTCAAAATACGCTTGAGGAATGGCCAGGATAATCTCCCAAAAAATGTGCAGCCAGTCTTTGATCACATCGGGTGCGGTGTAGGATCTAGGGCCAAACTTAGGCAGCAGCAGCGAAATGGCGACGCCAATAACAATATTGGCCCAGCTCAAATCAGCCGTTAATAGAAACCATACACTCAATCGCAGCAGCAAATCTCGGTAGCCAATCATCTTACGATTCCTCTAGACAGCCAAAAGAGAAAAATCAGCATTAGGCTCATGCCGCCGATTAAATGATCAAATTCTTCGGCGACGCGCGGTATTTTGATAGAAAGCTTTTGAAAGAGCAGGTGATAAGCTAACCAGCCCGCGCCAATCGTTGCAATCGGTTTGACGATATTAGCTAGCGTATAGGCTTCGTAATAGAGGCCATTCGCTAACACTAGGCCGCCTAATAGCAGCAGCATCGCTGGCCAGAATCCAGGCGTTAGGGCTATGCCTGAAGTCTGTTGGGCCGTTTCTTGAAAATTCTGGGCCAAGTTCTCTCTAGATTCTTCTGCTAATTTCTCTGGTAATTCTCCTGGCAATTTCTCTGGTAATTTCTCTGGTAATTTTCCTGCTAATTGCTGCGGACGGGCGTGCGGTAGAAAAATAAATTTAGCAAAAGCAATCGCTGTCCCAATCGCCGCCAGATTCATCCCAATCACTTGCCAGGGTAAGAGGTTTTTGGTAGTTAGCACTTTGGCCCCAAAACCGGAAAGCAAGGGAAAGCCGGAAATAGAAAAGCTGGCGATCGCTAAAGCAAGCCAAATAGAAGTCGGCATAGGCGATTGTTTCAGCACTTTAATATCACGGCTTGGCAAATTACCCGCAATCAAAAATAAAGCGGCCTTGACCAAGCCATGCGTCAACGCGTAGAAGCCACCAACAACGGGCGCAGCTAGAATAAAGCCTAGCTGAGAGACCGTGCTAAAGGCCAAAATACGCTTAGTATCGTTCGCGAGTACCGCGTAGCTGACGCCAAATAAAGCCGTCGCCACCCCAAATAAACGCACAATCGGATCGATTTCCGGCATTAACAACGCAAAGCGCACCAGCGGGAATACCCCTGTTTTGACCACAACGCCTGAGAGCAGCGCCGAGACGGGCGACTCGGATTCGGCATGGGTGAGCGGTAGCCACAGCCCAGAAACAAAAATGCCGCCTTTGGTGAGCAAGCCGAGAAAGATCAGGGCGATCGCCTCCACCGGCGCTTGTGACAACCCCGCATAGGCAAACGAATTGCTCGACTGATAGAGTAAAATTGCCCCAATCAAATAGAACAACATCGCCGTATTGCTGACAAACAAATAGCGCAAAGCCACCCAAATTGCGCGATCAGTGCGCGGATAGGCAATCAGCAAAAAAGCCGCAATTCCAATTACTTCTAGGGCAACATAAAGGCTGATAAAGTCTGCGCAAACAAACACAGCATTGACGCTGCCATGCAAAACAATGACTTGAGTATAGAAAAAAGCCGCCCTACCGCTGCGCCAGCAGTAAAGCACAACTGCTACGGTCACCAGCGCATTGGTCAGGACAAAAAAGCCGCTGAGCGAATCTATCCATAGCGTCACGCCAAAACTATCGACAAGTTCAAGCGTCAGCGTTGTCGGCACTAAGATTTGCCATAGCCCATAGGCTATGGAACCCAGCGAGACTAAAAGCGATAATATCCGCGCCAACGCGGGAAACAGATAAATGCTAAAACCCACAAACAGCGGCAGCGCTATCCATACTAGCGTCAGCTCATTCATGGCATATGGTTTGGGAGTACAGCATTGTTTACGGTATTTTGCTCAATACCTTTTTCAATGTCGCGGCAGTCGAGCGTCGGGTAATCTCGCGAGAGCTTCATGACCCCTACTAGCATCAGCGCTTGAATCGAAAACCCAATCACAATGGCGGTCAAGATCACGGCCTGAGGCACCGGATCGGCGTAGGCAATGAGATCGGAATTAGCAGGCTCTAGTCCAGCGGAATCAAGCCTCTTTGCAATCGGCGTCATCACGCCCCCTCTAGCGGCAATCAGCACATAGAGTGCAATGACTCCCGTACTCATCACATCCATGGAGATGATTTTCATCATCAGATTCTTTTTTAGGATAATGCCAAAAAAGCCAACCATAACGGTGGCAAAGACGCAGGCTTCTAAAACCAACATAGCTGCTATAAAACCTGCTTAACAACAGATAGGCGCGGGCTGAAAAGGGATAGTCAGCAGACCTGGATCTTGAAAATGAAATGAGGGCAGAAAGGAATTCGCTAGCTCCATAGGTTTTTGTCTATTATTTTTTTATTTTCCATAGACAAAAGTCTACACAAAAATGGCTGCTGTGCCTTAATAAATTAATTGATTATTTTCAATACCTATTAAAATTTGCTGCTGCTAGCCTGATTGACTGGGGCGATCGCACTCAGCCAAATTGCCCCCTCAGCTCATTTGGCCCGGTTTACGGTGGCGGGGCATGATGAGGCAGCGGGCAGCTTAGCGCTTTGGTCTGTTCGCTAAAGAGCAGATTTTCACGGTAGTCGATAGGGCAATCGATCACTGCCGGCACACTTTGAGCAAGGGCTTCTTTGAGCGTGGGAATAAAATCTGCTGCCGATTCAATGCGGTAGCCTTTAAGGTTCATGCTTTCGGCAAATTTTACAAAATCAGGGTTGTTGAACTTAATGTAAGAAGATTCGTGATAGTGAGTTTCTTGCTTCCACTCAATCAGGCCGTAGCCGCCGTCATTGAAGATAATGGTGACAAAGGCGGTACCAATACGGTGAGCGGTTTCTAGCTCTTGGCAGTTCATCATAAAGCCGCCATCCCCGGTAACGGCGACGACTTTGCGGTTAGGATGCACCAGCTTGGCGGCAACCCCGCCAGGAATGGCAATGCCCATAGAAGCAAATCCGTTGGAAATCAGGCAAGTGTTGGGCCGTTCGCAGTGGTAGTGGCGGGCAATCCACATTTTATGTGCGCCCACATCAGAAATTACGATGTCTTCGGCGTCGAGAACTTGTCTGAGATCGTACAGCAGCTTTTGAGGCTTGATGGGAAAGCCGGTATCGGTAGCATAGCGCTCATAATCTTCCTGCATTTCGGCGCGTAGCTCGGTGAGCTGTTGATTGAGCGCTGTGTCTTCCTGCCCGCTGATAGGACGGTGAATGCGCTTACCAATTTCTTCAAGCGCATCGGAAATGTCGCCGACAATTTCTACGGTGGGGATGTAGCTGCTGTCGATTTCCGCCGGGGTGAGAGAGATATGCACAATCGGCAGGGTGCCAGTAGGGTTCCACTTTTTGGGGCCGTATTCAATCAGGTCGTAGCCGATGGCAATGATCAAATCACTTTCATCAACGGCGCAGGCAATGTAGTCGCGCTGCTGGAGGCCGACTGTCCAGAGCGATCGCGGATCTTTATAATTCAACACCCCCTTACCCATAAAGGTATTGGTCACCGGGATGTTCAGCCGCTGCGCAAACTGCGTAATCGCGTCGCTAGCCCGGTTGCGAATGGCCCCATTGCCAACCACAATCATCGGGTTGCTAGCTTGGGAGATGGCGATCGCGGCTTTTTGTAAACTCTCTTCTGAAGCCACGGGCCTAGCCGGAGCCGCCGCCCGCAGGGGCACCCCTTCAGCAGGCATATCTGCAATATTTTCCGGTAGGTCAATATGCACCGCGCCAGGTGGCTCGCTCTGCGCCAGCTTAAAGGCTTTACGCACAATTTCAGGCGTGTTGCTAGGCCGCACAATCTGTTTATTCCACTTAGTAACGGGGGCAAACATGGCCACCAAATCTAAATACTGATGCGATTCAATGTGCATCCGATCGGTGCCGACTTGGCCCGTAATTGCAACTAACGGGGCACGGTCTAAATTGGCATCGGCGACGCCAGTCATCAAATTCGTCGCCCCCGGCCCTAGGGTAGACAGGCACACGCCTGCTTTGCCAGTCAGCCGCCCATATACATCGGCCATAAAGGCCGCACCCTGCTCATGGCGAGTGGTAATGAATTGAATCGGAGAATGTTTTAACGCCTGCAATAGCTGAAGATTTTCTTCTCCAGGAAGGCCAAAAATGTATTCAACGCCTTCATTTTCAAGGCAGCGGACAAGTAGTTCGGCGGTATTCATATGGGGACTCATTATTTAATCGGTCGGTCTAGCCACTGAGGCAATCATTTAATCCAAACGGTTTTGGCATTGACAAATTCCATTAACCCGTAGCGGGCCAACTCCCGACCATAGCCCGATTGTTTGATACCGCCAAAGGGCAGCCTGGGGTCAGACTTTACCAATCCGTTGATAAAAACAGCGCCAGCATCTAGCTGGTTAATTAGCTGTTGTTGTTCCTCTGGATCGGTTGTCCAGGCACTCGCACCTAAGCCGAAGGTTGTTGAGTTCGCTAGCTGAATCGCGGCATGAATGTCAGGCACTCGAAATACAAGTGCCACCGGCCCAAAAAACTCTTCTTGATCCGCTGGCGTTCCCGGTGGAATGCCAGTGAGAATGGTGGGGGGGTAAAAGTTGCCTGCTTGCAGTTCTTTCGGAATTTGCGGTTGGAGTTCATCTAGATTGCCACCGACTAAGGCCGTGGCTCCTTGATCAAGACAAGTTTGCACCTGCTGCTGAAGCTCTTTTAAAATTTCAGGGGTAGCCAAAGGGCCAATATCGGTGACGGGTTCGAGTGGATCGCCGACTTTTTGCTGCTGAAACTTGGCGGCAAAGCCTTGTTCAAAGTCATCGGCAATGTCTCCAACTAAAATAAAGCGCTTGGCAGCAATGCAGGACTGACCATTGTTCATTAATCGAGCGGTAGTAGCAGTTGCGATCGCTTCCTCCAAATTCGCACTCGGCAGCACAATAAACGGATCGCTGCCGCCTAGCTCTAGCACCGCTTTTTTAATATGACGCGCGGCTGTCGCTGCAACTGCCTGCCCAGCGGGGCCGCTGCCCGTTAAAGTCACTGCCTGAACGCGCTCATCGGCAATAATTGGCTCTACCTGCTGCGCGCCAATGAGCAGCGTTTGAAACATGCCCTCAGGAAATCCAGCAGAGGTAAAAATTTCAGCGATCGCCAGCGCCGAACCAGGCACATTAGAAGCGTGCTTTAAAAGCACCGGATTGCCTGTCATCAGAGCCGGAGCAGCCGCTCGAAAAACCTGCCAAAACGGATAGTTCCAGGGCATCACAGCCAGCAAAATGCCCAACGGTAAAAAACGCACGTAGCTTTCACCCGCATCGGTTTGAGCAAGCTGATCTTGCAAAAAGCCCTCGGCTTCATCGGCATAGTAGCGGCATAGCCAAGCGCATTTTTCGACTTCAGCGATCGCGCTTGCCAGCGTCTTGCCCATTTCCAGCGTCATCAGCCGGGCATAGGTTTCTTTATTCGCAAGTAGCCCGTCAGCGGCCTGGTGCATCCAATGCGATCGCTGCGCAAACGACACCTTAGGATAAGCTTCAAACGCAGTTTGAGCCAGTGAGAGCGCCTGCTCAATGCCCTCATCGGTTAGCGGCATATAAGTTTTGATTGTTTCACCCGTCGCTGGATTAATGCTCGCAATAGCCATAGATCCCTCCTCTGACGATGCCTTACGTTTATTGATGACACCTTTGACCTCTTTAATGTCGCTCGAAATAGGAGAAACAGACGCAAAAAACAGTCGTTTGTATCGCTTCGTATAAATTATTTACGCAGCGGTTTGGGCAAGTATTGACTCACAGAAAAGGGCTCAGAGAAAAGGGCTCAGTTGGCAGCTTTCAACGCTTCTAAATCTTGTTTAATTCGATCAATTCCTGCCTTTGTGCCCTGCTGATCATAAGCATCGCCCGCTTTAAGCAAACTCCGCACGGCCTTATTGTTATCTCCTACATTGGCGTAGGCTAGGCCAATATTGTGCCAAGCTTCTGCGCAGTTTGGCTCTTGTTCTACAACCGGGGTGAGTTGTTCTATCACCTTGCGATAGTCGCCTGCTTTATACGTCCCGACCGCCCCAACAAAGGCAATCCTCGCCGCTTCCGTCAATGGAATAGAAGGCTGATCAATCACCGCATTTGGAAAAGGCGTCTGATCAATAGGCCGACGAAAAGCGATCAGCATTGAGCTGATAGCAAATCCGGCAATGCCAAAAACAACGACAAACCAGACTATAAAATTAGACATTTCCATGGTTTTTAAGTGTTTTTCCCAAGTGCTGATAAAGGTAAGGCAAACTGCGCCTCACAACCCTATCATGAGCATCTAGCAACAGCTCTATTACCCCACCGAAAACTGGCCAAAAGCTCTCAAAAAGGCGAATAATCAGAATGCGGTACGTCACGCCTTAAAATAGAAACTATAAAATAAGTCAAGAATATTCTACGGAAAACGAATACCCGATGACGGCTAACTTGACCAGCTTGCCCCCTCCCCTCGAAAAGACCACCCCGTCAGCCCCCGCCTTGACGTCAGATCCTGCTCTAGCCCATCCATCCGCCAGCGACTATACCGGCGAAAAGCTTAACTGGGACTGGCGCGGCTACGACATCAAGTACGTCGCCGTCGGCAGCGGTCAGCCAATTGTGCTAATTCACGGTTTTGGGGCCTCCATTGGCCACTGGCGCAAAAATATTCCGGTTCTCGCCGCTGCTGGCTACCGGGTTTATGCACTCGATCTGCTCGGTTTTGGCGACTCTGATAAGCCGGATTTGAGCTACACGCTAGAGTTTTGGGTCAAGCTCATCCACGACTTTTGGCTAGCCCACATCCAAGCGCCTGCCGTTTTTGTCGGCAATTCCATTGGTGCCCTGATGGCGCTCATGAGCCTAGTTAGCTATCCTGAAACGGCCAGCGGCGGCATTTTGCTCAACTGCGCTGGCAGCCTCAATCACCGCCCCGAAGATTTGCCTAAGCCACTGCGACTCGTCATGGGCACCTTTAGCGCCCTGGTAAATTCGTCAATCACTGGCCCCTTTTTATTCAACCGAGTGCGCACCAAAGGCCGCATCCGAAGCTCACTCCGGCAGGTATACGGCAACCGTCAGGCCATTACCCCGGAACTGATTGATATTTTGCACGGCCCTGCCTGTCATCCCGGCGCCCAAAAAGTATTTGCCTCGATTTTGAGCGCGCCCCCCGGTCCCCGACCCAGCGAACTTTTACCGCGAGTGCAGCAGCCTTTGCTCGTGCTTTGGGGCGAAAAAGATCCTTGGACCCCGATTCAAGCGGCGGGCATCTATCAAAACCTAGCCGCTGATCCTGAAAAAAACGTCGATTTTCAGGCCATTCCTGACACTGGCCATTGCCCCCACGACGAGCGCCCCGAAATCGTCAATCAGCTCATTTTAGACTGGATGAAAAGCGCTATTCCTGCCGTTGAGCCTAGCGAACCCGCCGTTTCTATGCCTATAGCATGATCGATGAAGGCTATATTAAGTACCGCTGTGAGTGGATAAAAGAAGAGGCGATCGCCCCTTCATCCATCACCCATCTGACCGCCTACCGTAACGCCCTCCACCAGCTCAACTTCATCGGCCAATATCCCAACGGCATCGGCTTCGGCAACCTTTCTCAACGCACCCTCCCGCCCTCTTTGGGGCCCTCTTTTGGTCCTGTTGCACCCCTCGGTCCAACCTCCTCAACCTCCCCATCCTCCGATTCTCCCCCCCTCCCATTCACCATCACCGGCACCCAAACCGGCCATCTCAGCACCCTTACCTCTAGCGACTATGCCCTCGTTACCCACTTCTACCCCGAACAAAATACCCTCACCTGCTACGGGCTTCGCCAAGCCTCTTCCGAATCACTCACTCACGGCGTCATCTACCGCGCTCATCCGGCCATCAACGCCATCATCCACGTTCACCACCCGCAAATGTGGCAGCAGCTTCTACAGCAAGTGCCCACTACTCGCGCCCACATTCCTTACGGCACTCCTGAAATGGCCAACGAAACTCAGCGCCTGTTTGAGGAGAGCCCACTGCTACAAACTAAAATATTCGCTATGGCCGGACATGAAGACGGCATCGTCACCTTTGGCGAAAATCTTCAAATAGCCTACCGAGTACTGATCAATTGGGCTGCGATGACTGGCGTTCTAACGCCGCCAGCCGCAACCTCGGCGCTGCAATTACCTCATCAACTGTTGATTGCACCTCCCCCTTGAAAGATGCTGGAAAAACGCGGGTTCAAGTTTTTTCATTAAGCATTCTTTTCTAACAGTTCACAGACTTCTGACAGCTCACAGACTCATGATTGATTGCAAATCTAAGCTCAAGGATGCCGGCAAATTCAAAGTTGCCTGCCGACCTTTTGCTGAGTAATTGAGCGCTATCTCAATCGGCTCAGAGGGTAAATAGCTGAGCCGCTGTGACCATTCGATCGCGACAATACCGGGAGCAACTTCTATCCCTTCCCAATAGTTTTCTAATAGCAGCGCGTCGGCTTCCGCTTCCGACAGCCGGTACAGATCAATATGGTAGAGCGGCACTCGGCCCTGCATGTATTCATTGATTAAAGTGAAGGTAGGGCTGTCAATGTCATCAATACCTAAACCCTGACCGACTCCTTGCACCAGAGTCGTTTTTCCACTGCCTAAATTTCCTGCTAGCAGCAGCACGCTGCCTGCCGGAAGCTGCGCTCCTAAAGCTTGCCCTAGCGACTGAGTAGCCGCTGCGTTAGGGAGATCAATCACCACTCATTTGCCCTCTCATGCTCTGATTAGATCGGTATAGACTCTTTATAGACTTCTGTTCTGTATAGACTATAGACAATCAGCGATAGGCAATAGACTATAAACAGCAGCCCATTAACTGCAAACAATAGGCCGCCAATTACCCAAGCGCCATGATCATCACCGTTGCCAGCTTTAAAGGCGGTGTCGGTAAAACGACCACTGCTATTCACCTTGCCGCCTTTTTACAAGGGCAGGCCGAAACGCTGCTGGTTGATGCGGATCCAAACCGTTCGGCGTTAGGCTGGGCGAGTCGAGGCGAATTGCCTTTTAAGGTAATGGATGAGTGGGAGGCAGGGCAAGATGTCAGCCGCAATGTCAATCCTGACGGCAATATGGTAATCGATACGCAAGCGCGACCGATTCCTGATGATTTGAGTGCGCTGGCTGAAACCTGTGACCTGCTAGTACTGCCGACTACTCCCGACATCTTGGCCTTAGATGCACTGGTGCTCACCGTCGAGTATCTGAAAAAAATTAGGGCTCGTCACTACCGCATTTTAATCACCTCAATTCCGCCAAAGCCGAGTAGGGCAGGTGAGGAAGTCAAATCGCTTTTGCGGGATGCTAATCTGCCGGTTTTTGAGCAGGGGATTCGGCGCTTTTCTGCTTTTCAAAAAGCGGCTTTGCAAGGGCTACCTGTGTACTCGGTCAAAGATCCGCGCGCAGAATCGGGCTGGCAAGACTATGAGCAAGTGGGTGAAGAGATTTTGGCAATTATGGCAGCGCGATCGCTCACAATAGAAATACCAGAGCCGCCAGAAGTCACAGATTTCTTTTGACCGCTAGTTTATCAGGCTATTAAAGTTACAGAAGCATCACCTACAGAGCACCCCAACCTTCGGTTATGGTCAAAATTTTACACCTGTCAGATACGCATATGGGCGGCGGCTTTAGGCATGGGCGCATCAACCCAGAAACCGGGCTCAATACGCGCCTAGAAGACTTTACGCTAGCGCTGAAACGCTGTGTAGATAGTGCGCTAGCGCAAAAAGTGGATCTGGTGCTTTTTGGTGGTGACGCTTTCCCAACCGCGACCCCACCACCTTACATTCAGCAGGCTTTCGCGAGTGAATTTTGCCGCTTAGCCGCCGCGAATATTCCGACCGTCTTGCTGGTTGGCAACCACGATCAGCACGCTCAAGGCGGTGGCGGTGCTAGTCTTTGCATCTATCGCACCTTAGGCGTTCCCGGCTTTATTGTCGGCGATACGCTGACCACTCACCGCCTTGATACCCAAGGCGGCCCGATTCAAATCGTCACGCTCCCTTGGCTGACAAGATCCACACTGCTCACTCGCCCCGAAACTCAAGGGCTCTCGATGAAAGAAGTTTCTGAACTGCTGTTAGATCGGCTGCGGGTGGTATTAGAAGGAGAGATTCGCAAGCTTGATAGCACTATTCCAACCGTGCTACTCGCTCACCTTATGACCGATACAGCGCGCTATGGCGCAGAGCGGTTTTTAGCAGTGGGCAAAGGGTTCACGGTGCCGATGGCGATTCTTGCTAGAGATTGTTTTGACTATATTGCTTTGGGCCATGTGCATAAATATCAGGAGGTGTGCAAGTCTCCTTTAGCAATTTATGCAGGCAGTATTGAAAGAGTAGATTTCAGCGAGGAAAAAGAAGAAAAAGGCTACCTGCTGCTAGATGTGCAAAAAGGGCAGGCCACAGCTACATTCTGCCCACTGCCTGCGCGGATATTCAAGACGGTAGAAGTGGATCTTACCAAACAAGCAAATCCGCAAAGGGCTTTGTTGAATGCGATTGAGCAAGAAGAAATTGCCGAAAAAGTGATTCGGCTCTTGTACCAGCTACGCGCCGATCAGGTAGAAGAGATTGATAGTGGCGCGCTAGGGGAGGCTCTAGCTGCTGCGCATAGCTATACCATTCAGCCACAGCTCGTGAGTCAGCTTTCTCGGCCTCGACTGCCAGAGCTAGGAGTCGATAGTGCGCGATCGCCCCTCAGCGCGCTCCAAGCCTACCTCACCAATCGAGAAGACTTAAGCGCCCTAGCACCGGATATTTTAGCCGCAGCTCAGGGATTACTCAACCAGGACCCACACGGCGACAAAGCCATTGTCGCACCTGATTTAGCCGAAGAGGTTGAATTTGAAAGCCCGGAAGAAGACGCAGCACATCAGCTTAGACTGTTATAAAGCATCGATCTGAGCTGCTAATTAATCGCAAATTAGGCGATCGCCATGACAAAATACATCCTCTCTCTCGATCAAGGCACAACCAGTTCACGCGCCGCTGTTTTTGATCGTCAGGGCACACTGCTCTCGATAGCGCAAAAAGAATTTCAGCAAATTTTCCCCACATCAGGCTGGGTAGAACACGATGCCAATGAGATTTGGTCATCTCAAATCGGCGTGGCCAATGAAGCTTTAGCGCGCCTGAATATTTCAGCAAGTGACATTGCCGCTATCGGCATCACTAACCAAAGAGAAACAACCGTTATTTGGGATAGAACAACTAGCCAACCAATTCACAACGCCATCGTCTGGCAAGATCGTCGGACGGCTGATTTTTGCGAACAGATCAAGGCAGAAGGAAAAGAGGCCCTATTTCAGAGCAAGACTGGCCTAGTCATAGATGCCTACTTCAGCGGCAGCAAAATCAAATGGCTGCTAGACAATGTACCCGGAGCAAGAGAAAAAGCTCAGCGCGGTGAATTGGCCTTTGGCACCATTGATAGCTGGCTGGTATGGAAACTTTCAGGCGGAGCGCTACACATTACCGATGCTAGCAACGCCTGCCGGACAATGCTTTACAACATTCATACGGATAAGTGGGATGATGAACTGTTAAATCTGTTAAATATTCCTCGAAGTTTGTTACCTGAAGTGCGCAGTTCTTCTGAAGTTTACGGCCTTACCAGTGCGGGGCTATTAGGCGCTCAGGTGCCGATTGCTGGCATTGGCGGCGATCAGCAGGCGGCAACTTTTGGCCAAGTAGCCTTGGAACCCGGAATGGTGAAAAATACATACGGCACGGGCTGCTTTATGCTGCTCAATACCGGCACATCGCCAGTTACCTCACATCACAAGCTGCTGACTACGGTGGCTTGGAGAATTGACAACCAGACTACCTACGCCTTAGAAGGCGGCGTTTTTATTGCAGGCGCGGTCGTGCAGTGGCTGCGCGATGGCTTAGGCATCATCAAACGCAGCGAAGATGTAGAAGCGTTAGCGGGCAGCGTCTCGGATGCAGGTGGGGTGCATTTTGTCCCGGCTTTTGTGGGTTTGGGTGCGCCCTATTGGAACAGCTATGCGCGCGGTACGATTACCGGACTTTCTCGCGGTTCAACAGCCGCTCATATTGCCCGATCCGCCCTAGAAAGCATTGCCTACCAAACAGCCGATGTGCTGGATGCTATGCGTCAAGACTCTCATATTAATCTGCAAGAGCTACGGGTAGATGGCGGCGCGGCGCGGAACGATCTGTTGATGCAGTTCCAAGCAGATGTGTTGGGTATTCCGGTGGTGCGGCCCAAAGTAACCGAAACAACGGCGCTCGGTGCGGCTTACCTAGCTGGCCTAGCGGTTGGCTACTGGGAAAATCAGCAGGCGCTAGTTCAGCTATGGCAAATGGAAAGGCGCTTTGAACCCACCATGAGCGTTGATCACAGGGAGAGTTTGCGATCGCTCTGGCAGCAGGCGATCGCTCAAACCCTGCACCGGGCAAAATAACCCATAGCCCTATTTTCTGATCCAATAGCCTTAAATCATGGAAGATCAAGTCATCGCGGCGCTAGCCATTAGCGATTACAAACAAGCCGCTAAGCTCCTTCAACAATGGCAGGCGATCGCCCCTCATAGTCCCCTGCTGCTGCTGTATGCCGCGCAGTTGCAAGAAAAAACGCAGCGGCTAGAAACCGCCGAAAAAAACTATACCCAGCTGCTCAAGCAAGCCCCTAGCAGCAAAATTATGGCTCAGGCCAGATCTGGCATTGAGCGCATTCAGCAGCAGCGAACTCGCGAAAGGGCCGCAGCGCTCAATCAAGCAAAGCAAGCTGAAGGTGGCAATGAATTAGCGATTTTGGCTCTTGCCCCGCCCTCACCCAACCATAGGCAGCAGGCAATCGCCCACTTTGCCAACGTCTTCAATCTTGATGCCTACAGCGCCCGCTTAAAAGTGCCGACTAGCGGCTGTCGCCTTTATCGGGCTGGCGGCTGGGGTGAAATTGGCTATTTTGCCCAAGCCCTACAGCCATATGCACCCACCTTGAGCGCTCAAGTAAAAGATATTAAAGCTATCCAAATATTTCAGATTTGCTACTTTGAAGCCCTGATGCCGCAGCCCAGCATCATCTGCAAAAGCTCAAAGGGGCAGCTTGGCAAAATCAGCTTCGAGTGGTCAGAAATCAATCAGCGAGTTAGCGGCCAGCTACCAATTTTTGAGCAGGTTGTTGATCTAGGTAACTGGGGAAAAACAATTCATAAAGAGAAAGTACAGGACTACGCGCAAATTGTAGATTTGCATTTGAGCGACAGGAAGATTGTTTTGAGACTGTGCGATCGCCTCTACCAGTATCCAAAAGGCATCTCGCTTACCCCATCTATCGAACTCAACAGCCGCATTCAGTGGAACCAACTCCTGATGCGTCTAAACCAATCGTTCCAAGGTTTGCATCAAAACCAGTTTAGCCATTTTGGCCAAGCCGCTCTAGAATTTATTCCACTGCTGCCCCCAATCGCTGCCCACTTGGATCTCGATCGGCGGGCGCCTAGCGATTGGGATCTGGCCTTTCATCTCTACAGCAGCCTTTACTACCTAAATCAACAGAGCTAGCCAACTACAAAATGTCACACAGGACTCGCCTCTTGGGCCAAAAATTTCTCTAATTCACTCAGCTTCTCAGCGTCGATTTTGGTCTGCATCGGGCAAAATTTAGGCCCGCACATTGAGCAAAATTCAGCCGTTTTATAAATGTCAGCAGGCAGCGTTTCATCATGGTATTCACGAGCGCGATCAGGATCTAGCGAAAGCTCAAACTGTTTGTTCCAGTCAAAGTTGTAGCGAGCCCGTGAGAGTTCATCATCGCGATCGCGTGCGCCCGCCCGATGCCTCGCAATATCTGCCGCATGAGCCGCAATCTTATAGGCAATCAGCCCGTTGCGCACATCTTCAGCATCCGGCAAACCCAAATGCTCTTTGGGCGTTACGTAGCAAAGCATAGCGGTTCCGTGCCAGCCTGCCATTGCCGCCCCAATTGCCGATGTAATATGGTCATAGCCCGGTGCAATATCAGTGACCAGCGGCCCCAACACATAAAAAGGCGCTTCAGAACATTCTTCCATCTGCCTTTTTACATTCATCTCAATTTGATCCAAAGGTACATGTCCTGGCCCTTCTACCATCACCTGCACATCGTGTTTCCAAGCTCTACGGGTCAATTCTCCCAGCGTTTTTAGCTCAGCAAACTGCGCCTCATCAGAGGCGTCATGCTGACACCCAGGGCGCAAAGAATCTCCTAAGCTAAAAGAGACATCGTAACGCTTGAAAATTTCAATAATGTCGTCGTAATGCGTAAACAGCGGGTTTTGCTTATGATGATGCAGCATCCACTGCGCCATAATGCCGCCCCCGCGCGAGACAATGCCCGTCAGCCGATTTTTCACCAACGGCAAATGCTCAATCAAAATGCCCGCATGAATGGTCATATAGTCCACGCCTTGCTGAGCGTGCTTTTCAATGATATGCAAAAAATCTTGCGCCGCTAGGTTCTCAATGCTGCCATGAACGCTCTCTAACGCCTGATAAATCGGCACCGTCCCAATCGGAATCGGTGAACTGTTGATAATCGCTGTGCGAATTTCATCTAAGTTGCCGCCACCGGTAGAAAGATCCATCAGCGTATCGGCCCCATACTTCACGGCCAAGTGCAGCTTCTCAATTTCTTCATTAATATCAGAAGAATTAGGCGATGCGCCAATATTGGCATTCACTTTACACTTACTCGCAATACCAATCGCCATCGGCTCCAGGTTGGGGTGATTGATATTGGCGGGAATAATCATTCTTCCTCTGGCCACTTCCGATTGAATTAGGCTCACTGGCAAATTCTCTCGGCGAGCTACATAGTCCATTTCTTCGGTGACAATGCCTTGTCGGGCGTAGTGCATTTGGGTGACATTAGGCTGAAGCGTGCGCTTGGCAATCCAGCTAGCGCGTAAAGCAGTTGTACTGCCGGAGGGAACAGAGGGTGAAATCGGCGATTGAACAGAAGCTGGAACAGACTGAGTAGCCATAGGTAAATGCCTTGTTAAGTAAAGGAAAAAGAACGTTATCCAGGAATGTCGGTTACGAAAACTCAAAGCCCAGCGCAAATACTATGCGCCGCTAATGCAGGCCTTAAGATAGGAGGAAATGAAGCCAGCCTTATAGATCCGGTGGATGGGTTGCGATCGCCACCTGATCTTGCGAAGTGAAAGACTTCACCTTCTTCAACTCACTGTAATTAAAGGGCAGGTGTTTGCTGCTTCTGGTGTTTTTAGTCACCGCGTTCCATAGCAAGGTAAGAATCGTCGAAACCAGCAGCGCAGTGGCAAAGCTATTGAGCAAATCGCCACCACCCGGAATATTGAACAGTGGTAAAAAGTCAGGCTTAGGAAAAAACAATAGGCCCGCAGCGATACCCAACAGCGAACTCCAAAAGGCGTTATTGGCCGTTTGGTGGCGGTTGTAAAGGCTAAAAAGAATGGGAAACAACAGCGCCGCGCAGAGCAAATCGGCAACAAAGAACAAGTAGAGAACACTATATCCTTGGGCGGCTATAGCCACTGCCGGAATGCTAACGAGCCCGGTTAGCACCCGTGAAATGGTGAGTACTCGATCCGATCTGCTTTGCGCTGAACTGCTTTGCGCTGAACTGCTTTGAGAAAATCGCAACAGATCAGACGTAAAAACTGAGCTAATGCCGTTGAGCAGTGTATCTAAACTACTCATCACCAGCGCCAGCGCCAGTAAAATCACCGCCACCACTAGCCAAGTCGAAATCTGTAGCCCTTGCAGCAGGTCAAAAAAGGCTGTCGGCCCCGAAAATCCTAGCCCAGCGGCCATCAGGCCCAGCAGTCCAGCAATAAATATCATCGGCAAAATGACGAGCGCAGAGCCCAAAAAAGCGCGTCTGACGGTCGTATCGTTCCGGCAGGCATACACCCTTTGCCAGTTGCCCTGATTGAAAGCCTCTGCGGCCACAATCGCAATCACTAGCGTCGCGCCAAATCGCAAACCCTCAATGTTGCCAAATGACAGCAGCTCTGGCAGCTTTTCGGCGACCGGGGCGATCGCTGCCTCAACCCCACCCATCAGTGCCACCGTCGCGACTAAACAAATCAACAACAGCGGCACAATCAGCGCAAACTGAAAGGCATCTGTCAAAATCGTGGCTTTCAGCCCACCGTAGGCAGTGTAAAGAAACACAATTCCCATCACCACCACTGAGGTCACCAGTAGCGGCACATTAATAATGAGCTGTAGGGCTTGGGCGATCGCCGTCAATTCCGCCGCCAAATAAACGAACATATACAGCAACATCACTGTCACTGTCAGCAAGTAAATAGGCGTCCCCGAAACTGGGCCATTGGTTGAAGGGCCACCTGCGCTAAAGCGATGCCGCACATAGTCATTCAGCGAATGGCCCCAGGGCATAATCTGCCTCAGCCGGGGCCCAATAAAAACAAAGGTAAATACTGCTGCTGCCGAACCCAAGCAGTAGCCCAAAATAGCTGTGATTCCACCAAATGCCGATCCGGCCTCCGGCGGACTAAACAAAATCCAGGCACCTAGCGCCGAAGCAGTGATGGTTGCCAAGGCCATTTTGCCACCCACCTGGTTACGGCTGACCATGTAATCTTCTAATGCATGATGCGAATGCGCGGTATTCGAGCCCGCTGATGGGGCTGATGAATCAATATTGGACATAGCTTTCCTCCGCTGGCATTACCCAGACTCAGGTTCCAAGGGTATATTCTCAGTCTCCTTACCAATTACCTTTGGCAAATGATGGAGACACCCCTAGCAATGAATAAATCGAATAGTACCACCTCACCTCGTAGAACTACAGAGGATGCTTGTTAATTAATATTTCAACAGCAAAGTAAGGGTGCATCTTCGACAAGATACGATCATTGCCTAGCATTTTCAGAGTCGGACGAAGATGCAAAAGTTTTCATCACCTACTAGGCGATCGCGCCATCATTTTCGGTTTGCGATCGCCCCAAAGCCTGATTACACGGGGAGTAGTCGGGAGCTTGGTAGCCCTGCCACTTCAGTGCAGGGTGGAAAAGCGGGCGAGCGGCTTTAGCCGCCGTGGTAAAATAAAGCCATATTTAGCAAGACTCGATGACCTAATAGGTTGGGGCTTAACATCCCGTGAGGGCAAACATACCTGTCGGCAGCAAAGTTGTTCCATTAGCGAGAGATTCAAGACAGCTAGATAGACAAACTGAATACGTAAGCTGAATGGCCCAGCCAAACAGTCTAGAGGGCAGTTGACCAGCCCTATGAGTCGTGCTGAAAAGTGGCAGAAGTTTTAGCAGGAAGTTCAGAAACCTTTGATAGAAGCCAGGGAATCCCCGTACTTCAGTCGGGGGGAGTAGTCAATGCCCCTTGAAACGCTACCAGGAGCAGAGCTAATTTTACCGGGGTTAGAGGATCTTCGCAGCGGCAAGACTAATACGGTGGGTGCCTTGTTGATTGCAATAGCGCTCACCCGCCTAAACAACGCAGGCTTAATCATCCCCAAAACACCCCTAGCCGCCGAACCCGAACTAACCCTATACGCTCAGCTCAAACGCGATCGCAGCGACGCCTACCCCTACTACAATGCCCTACTCGCTCGCCTTGTCAGTTTCTCTAACGCGCTCGAACTTCTTAATAGACAACTCATAGAAAAATAAGCAATCCTCACAAGCTACGGCGCTTCATTGGATAGTGACTCGAACGTTTTCATGAGCCATCGTGCAATCATGCCATCGTTTTCGGTTTGCGATCGCCCCAAAGCCTCCTCAACCAGAGCCATCTCTAACCCCGGCAACATCTCCGAAGCCCGAATCTGACCACTGCGCCCTTCCTCATCAATAGAAAAAGCAACCACCTGCTGACCCTGCACATCAACCACCCAATACTCTTTAACGCCAACGCGCTCATACAGTAGCCGTTTCGCTCCCAGGTCATCACTCAAAGAACTCGCCCCAACCTCAACCACCAAGGTCGGTGAACCACACAAATCTATATTCACAGGCGAATTATTTTGGGGTGGCAAATATTGCGCGCCTTCACCAATATAGAAAGCCGCATCCGGCTGAAACTCCTGCTCCCCTGCTTTGCGGAAGCTCACATTCATATACTGTGTAATATCAAGCTTTCTAGCGGCAGCAAAAAAGGTAATGACGTTCCAAATCACGCCATTCTGCCGACCATGACCTACGCCTAAAGAGGCCATCTCAATCCTCATTGATCCCGCATCAAAATAGGCTCTTCCTTTTCGATACGCCGGGTCGTCAGTAGCCACGACAAACTCATCCCAAGTTGCCTTGACCCAGGTATCGGTCACAATCCGCTGCGACGAAGAAACAACCATAAGCTCAGCGCTCATCAAATACGTCTATCCTTTTGATAGTCTACCGTACCTTGAATTTCCGCCGTCACAACCACACTCATCCTGCATAAAGTGATCGCTAAAATCACGCGGATAAACAACGTAGCAATCGTCCTCAGCAGACCACTGAATCACCATGCTGTATTGAGGTTTCATTCTTCTGCGCCTCTCTCTTCTTGGGCATTAAAACCATCCCCCTTTCGTTACATTCCGCCCCAGACACTCAAGACAAAGCCCCCCAGCGATGCTGAGAGGCTTCATCTTATTAATCCTATCTACTTAAACTGCGGTTTATAGCGCTTAGCCGAATCGACTAGACGTAGACGCAATCAGGAAGGCCGCGTAAGTCAGAATGTATCCCACCGTAAAGTGAGCCAAACCAATCAAACGACCTTGAACGATAGACATCGCTACCGGCTTGTCCTTCCAACGAACGAGGTTAGCCAAAGGCGTGCGCTCATGAGCCCAAACAATGGTCTCAATCAGCTCTTGCCAGTAACCACGCCAAGAGATAAGGAACATAAACCCAGTTGCCCAGACGAGGTGTCCAAACAGGAACATCCAGGCCCAAACTGCAAGGTTATTCATCCCGTAAGGGTTGTAACCGTTGATCAGCTGTGAAGAGTTCAGCCAGAGGTAGTCACGCAGCCAGCCCATGAGATAGTTTGAACTCTCATTAAACTGAGCCACGTTGCCGCTCCAGATGGCCAAGTGCTTCCAGTGCCAGTAAAAGGTCACCCAGCCAATCGTGTTCAGCATCCAGAACATCGCTAGGTAGAACGAATCCCACGCAGAAATGTCGCAAGTGCCGCCCCGACCAGGGCCATCACAAGGGAAGCTAAAGCCAAAGTCCTTTTTGTCGGGCATGAGCTTAGATCCTCTACCATCCAACGCACCCTTGACCAAGATCAAAGTGGTGGTGTGAAGACCAAGCGCAATCGCATGGTGAACTAAAAAGTCACCCGGCCCAATTGCCAAGAACAATGAGTTGCTACCGCTGTTAATTGCATCCATCCAACCCGGCAACCAAATGCCGCTAGCCGCAGCGTTAGCCACACTGTCAGGGTTAGAAAGTAGCGTATCGAAGCCGTAAAGCGCTTTACCAGAAGCGGCCTGCACAAATTGCGCAAACACCGGTTCAACCAGGATCTGCTTCTCAGGCGTACCAAAAGCGACTACGACATCGTTATGAACGTAGATGCCCAGGGTATGAAAACCGAGGAACAGAGATACCCAGCTGAGGTGAGAGATAATCGCTTCTTTGTGGTCAAGCACTCTAGCCAGCACGTTGTTTTCATTCGCTGCCGGATCATAGTCGCGAATCAAGAAGATCGCGCCGTGAGCAAAGGCTCCCACCATAATGAATCCAGCAATGTACTGGTGGTGGGTATACAACGCTGCCGAAGTTGTAAAGTCCTTAGCCATGAAGGCGTAAGGCGGTAGCGCGTACATGTGCTGAGCGACTAGAGATGTAATGACACCTAAAGAGGCTAGCGCCAAAGCCAGTTGGAAGTGCAGCGAGTTGTTCAGCGTATCGTACAGACCCTTGTGACCAGCACCGAGATCGCCACCGAAGGGCGTGCCTTCGGGAGGACGGTGGGTGTTGAGAATCTCTTTAATGCTGTGACCAATACCGAAGTTAGTCCGGTACATGTGGCCCGCAATGATGAAGATGACTGCGATCGCCAAATGGTGATGCGCCATATCCGTCAGCCACAGAGACTGCGTCTGAGGATGAAAGCCACCCAAGAAGGTCAAAATCGCCGTGCCTGCTCCTTGCGAAGTTCCAAATACATGGTTAGCCGTATCTGGATTTTGCGCATAAGCGCCCCAATCGAGCGTGAAGAAAGGCTTCAAACCCGCCGGATGAGGCTTCATTGACATCAGGTTTCCCCAACCAACGTGCACACCGCGAGACTCAGGAATTGCAACGTGAACCAAGTGGCCAGTCCAAGCCAAAGAGCTGACGCCAAACAGACCAGCCAAGTGGTGATTAAGGCGTGATTCAGCATTCTTAAACCAAGACAGGCTAGGCCGGAACTTGGGCTGAAGGTGCAGCCAGCCCGCAAACAGCATTACAGCTGCTAGGGCCAACAGGCCAACCGCGCCAGTGTAAAGGTCGCCATTCGTGCGCATACCGATGGTGTACCACCAGTGATAAACACCTGAATAAGCAATGTTAACTGGGCTGCTAGCGCCAGCTTGGGTGAATGCATCCACCGCAGGCTGACCGAAGTGAGGATCCCAAATCGCGTGAGCGATCGGTTTCACATTTAGCGGATCTTGCGTCCACTGTGGGAAGTTGCCTTGCCAAGCAACATGGAACAGGTTGCCAGAAGTCCAGAGGAAAATGATCGCCAGGTGACCGAAGTGAGAAGCAAAAATCTTTTGGTAAAGATTCTCTTCTGTCATCCCGTCATGGGTTTCAAAATCGTGAGCTGTGGCAATTCCGTACCAGATCCGACGAGTCGTCGGGTCTTGTGCTAGCGCTTGGCTAAATTTCGGGAATTTAGTTGCCATACGTTTTATAAGTCCTCCGCGCTCCTTAACCTACTGATATCATTCGAGCCAAGAAGAACGCCCATGTGGTAGCGATTCCTCCTAGGAGGTAGTGAGCTACGCCCACAGCTCGACCCTGAGTGATGCTCAGAGCGCGAGGCTGAATAGCCGGAGCCACTTTCAGCTTGTTATGAGCCCAAACAATCGACTCAATCAGCTCCTGCCAGTAGCCACGGCCACTAAACAAGAACATGAGGCTGAAGGCCCAGATAAAGTGGGCACCCAAGAACATCAAGCCATAAGCCGACAGAGCCGACCCGTAGGTATTGATGACCTGAGAAGCTTGCGCCCACAGGAAGTCGCGCAGCCAACCGTTGATGGTGATTGCACTGGCCGCAAAGTTGCCGCCGGTAATGTGAGAAACGGTGCCATTATCGGACACGGTGCCCCATACATCTGACTGCATCTTCCAACTGAAGTGGAAAATCACAATCGAGATCGAGTTGTACATCCAGAACAAGCCTAGGAATACATGATCCCAAGCCGATACTTGGCAGGTGCCGCCACGACCGGGGCCGTCGCAAGGGAAGCGGAAGCCCAACTCACTCTTGTCAGGAACAAGGCGAGAGCTACGAGCGTAAAGCACACCCTTAAGCAGGATAAGTACAGTTACATGAATTGTGAAAGCATGGATATGGTGAACCATGAAGTCAGCAGTGCCTAGCGTAATCGGCATCATCGCCACTTTGCCGCCAACCGCTACGACGTCACCGCCGAATGCGTAGCTAGCAGGAGCCAAGGCATTAGGTGCAGTACCCGCCGTTGAAACAGCTGCGGTATGCAGCCCTTGAATCCACTGAGCAAAAATGGGCTGAAGCTGAATCGCCGTGTCTGAGAACATGTCTTGGGGGCGACCCAACGCTTGCATGGTGTCGTTGTGAATGTAAAGACCAAAGCTGTGGAAGCCAAGGAAAATACAGACCCAGTTGAGGTGAGAAATGATCGCATCGCGAACGCGCAGAACGCGGTCTAGCACGTTGTTAACATGCTTAGCCGGGTCGTAGTCACGAATCAGCGCGATCGCTCCGTGGGCCCCAGCCCCGACAATAATGAATCCACCGATCCACATATGGTGGGTGAATAGCGACACTTGGGTCGCGTAGTCGGTTGCGAGGTACGGATACGGCGGCATGGCGTACATGTGCTGCGCCACGATAATCGTCAATGAACCGAGCAGCGCGAGGTTAATCGCTAGCTGAGCGTGCCATGACTGAGTTAAAAACTCATACATACCGACGTGGCCTTCGCCACCAAACAAAAGCGGATCACCTTTGTGTCCATCCAAAATTTGCTTGATGCTATGACCAATGCCCCAGTTGGTGCGGTACATGTGACCTGCAACCAAAAACAGAACCGCGATCGCCAAGTGATGATGCGCCGAATCAGACAGCCAAAGACCACCTGTTACCGGATTTAATCCACCGTTGAAGGTCAGAAAATCCGAGTACGCTGCCCAGTTAAGCGTGAAGAAAGGCTTTAAACCCTGCGCAAAGCTAGGAAATAGCTCTGCCATAAAGGCCTTATCAAACAGAAACTCATGAGGCAGCGGAATATCTTGAGGGGCAACCCCAGCATCCAACAGCTTGTTAATAGGAACTGCAACGTGGATTTGGTGACCCGCCCAAGACAAAGAACCCAAGCCCAACAAACCAGCCAAGTGGTGGTTGAGCATGGACTCCACATTTTGGAACCACTCCAGCTTGGGAGCAGCCTTGTGGTAGTGAAACCAACCGGCAAACAGCATCAGCGCAGCCATTACCAAACCGCCGATAGCGGTGGCATATAGCTGAGTTGTGTTGGTGATTCCAGAGGCGCGCCACAGCTGAAATAGACCAGACGTAATCTGAATACCGTGGAAACCGCCACCGACGTCGGCGTTCAAGATCTCTTGACCAAACACAGGCCAAACAACTTGAGCACTAGGTTTGACAGCCAATGGGTTGGCCATCCAACCCTCATAGTTAGAAAAACGAGCGCCATGGAAGTACATGCCACTCAGCCAGATGAACACTACAGCCAAGTGACCGAAGTGAGCGCTAAAAATTTTGCGTGAAATGTCTTCTAGGTCACTGGTGTGACTGTCGAAGTCGTGAGCGTCAGCGTGAAGGTTCCAAATCCAAGTGGTAGTTTTGGGTCCCCGAGCCAGTGTCCGGTCAAAATGACCTGGCTTAGCCCACTTCTCAAATGAAGTGGGGGTCGGGTTCTTATCAACCACTACTTTGGCCTTGGTTGCCTCCCGCTCGCGCGGGGTAGTTGTCATGGAGACTCTCCTCTCTAGACAGAGAAAGAACGGCACCTTATACAGTGCTTGGGAGTGCTTGAGACGATCCAGCCCGTAGGCGAGCGATAGATCGATACTGCTTCATCGGCCTAAACCCAAGCAAGGTAAAGGAATGTTCTCACGTATTATAGTCACGGCCTTGGCAGCGACTGACGCCAAGTTAACAAACCTTCAACCAGCGAAAATGCCGATTCTAAAAGGCTTACGCGCTTGCGCAGTACATTGGGATGGAAAAACTCGGCGTTGCTTTTAACAAAACGACACAATCTATTGGAAATACAGCATTTTTGTCGGGCTTTTGAGCCAAAACAATCCCTGAAATAGAGGAAGTCCGAGATCATCCATAGGAAAACAGAAAGAAATGTAAAGCTTTGTGTTTTTTCTGGAACTTTAATTCCCGGTGCAGCCATCCCATATGATCAGTCAAGGATTAGCGCTGCTGATCCCGAACGTTTAGTGTGAGCGCTCATGAAGAAGTGGATAGCGGCTGTAACGCAGGCTGATAAACGATGGATAGGGCAATGGCTAAGACAGTTAGCCGATTTGCTCTGGCCGCAACTTGGGCAGCAGCCTAGACGCTTTTTTTCAAGTCACATTCTCAATAGATTTTTCATTAGGTACCCCAGTAGATTAGTCAGCGGATTGATAGCTGGATTCATCGTGCTGTCTTTAGTAGGGTGTTCCAGTCAAGCTCAGTCCGTGCGGCTATTAGAGCTTCCTGATGTACCTAGCGTCAGTGGTGACGTCAGGCAGATCAGCACCGGCAAGAGCGACGGCATTCTAGAAGTAGCGCCACCGGCCATTTTTGTAGATCTCGCTGATCTGATGGCAGATAGTCAGCCGCAAGTGGAGATCGCCTTCCCAAAACCTGACCAAATCCTTGAAACCACTACCCTTGCCATCAAGATCAAGTTACGCGGGCTGTCTATTTATCAAGACGAAGCCACCGATCTAGGGCCCCATTTACAGGTCATTCTCGACAATCAGCCTGCCCAATCGATTTACAGCCTAGACGATCCCCTAGAGCTTTTAGAACTTGCCCCCGGTAGTCATACCCTTAGAGTGCTAGCCGTCAAGCCTTGGGGCGAAAGCTTTAAGAATGCTGCTGCCTATGCTCAAACTACCTTTCACGTCTTTGCCAAAACCGGCGAAAATACTCCCTCCCCAGACCAGCCGCTGCTCACCTACAACGAGCCCCAAGGCAGCTACGGGGCTGAGCCGATTTTGCTCGATTTTTACCTTAGCAACGCCCCTTTGCATCTGATCGCCCAGGATGATCCCACCCTAAGTGATTGGAAAATTCGCTGTGATCTAAACGGTCAACGCTTTGTCTTTGACCAGTGGCAACCAATGTATTTAAAGGGCTTCAAGCCCGGTCAAAACTGGGTCCACATAGCGCTGATAGACGAGCAAGGCAACCCGATTGAGAATGCCTTCAACAGTACCGTGCGGATCGTTAATTACGATCCGGATGAGCGCAATGACTTAGCTAAAATGACACGCGGCGAACTGCCACTCGAAGCCGTCGGACAAATAGCTGATCCCAACTACAGTCCGCCTATAGAGCCTGAAATAGCACCTGAAGTTGAGCCTAAAGTAGAAGCTTTCCCGGAAAGTGACGCTGGGGTCAGTCTCCCGCCAAACGAAACGCCTTTCCTAAAGGAAACGGGTGAGGCGAATGATGAGGCTTCTCCTTATATATCTCCTTATATAAAGGATGATATGGACGTTTCTCCGTACACGATAGAGGAGACTCCCGATACACCTATTGATAAAGATGAGAAAAACAACGTAGAAACCCCTGATCGCAATCAGATCGAAAGCCGGAAGCTGATCGCGCCTGATCCTGAAACAGAGCCTGCTGGAACGTTGAAATTACCGACTGATGAAAGTCTTAGGAAATTCTTTGCCCCCTTCAAGGATTTTGACGAATTCAATGGAGGCGCACCGGACGCGCTATCCACTGATCAACAATTCGTCGATCAGCCAACGGATGAACTTATTGAGGAGCCAACGGATGAACTTATTGAGGAGCCAACGGATGAACTTATTGAGGAGCCAACGGATGAACTTATTGAGGAGCCAATGAATGAACCAATTCGTCGAGAAGTGTATAAAGCTGCCGATGAACCAGCAGATGAGAAGGATCTTAATGAACTTGAAACCCTTTTCCCTAAAACCTTAAAAGCACCCGAAGAATTAAAGGAAGTGATTGTTTCTCCATAGTTTTTGCCATTTTGTTGGCAAAAACAAATTAAGTACCTAATAGCTTATGTCTAGCATTTGGGAAAAATAGGGGCAGTTGACCAAAACAACGAGCTCCGCAAAGGTATTTATGTTTCAAGCAGTAGTTGGTCACGGCATCGATCCCAGCTCGGTAGGAGCAGTAGAAGAAGCGCTAGAGCAATGCCAAAAAACACTAGGCGGCACTATTCCTCAGGCAGGTATTGTGATGGCAGCTGTTGACTTTGAACATGAAACCATCTTCCCAAAGCTTCGAGAAAGCTACCCAGAGATTGTCCTGATTGGCGGGACCAGCATTGGCGAGATGTCTTCAACGAGGGCTTTTCAAGAAGATTCGCTGCCGATGATGCTGTTTTGCTCTGATGAGGCAAGTTTTAGTGGAGGCGTTGGCCATCAAATTGATGAAGGTAGCCTCGCGGTGGCTAGCGCTGCGATCGCTGATGCCTTCGCTTCCCAGCCTCATCATCCCCCATCACAACCGGCAGCAATCAAACTCTGCTACGCAATCGGCGATAGTCTATTGATTGATGGCGTCGCCATGGGAAACGGGATCAAATTAGCGCTCGGCCCAACCGTGCCCATTATCGGTAAACTCAGCGCTAATGCTTGGCAGTTTGAAAAGATTTGCATCAGCACCCCTTCAAAAACCGAAGTCTTGCAGACGTCCGTTGTCGTCTTAACGTTTGCAGGCCTCAAAGTCTCCTACGGTATCACCTCCGGTCAGCGTCCACTCGGCCCCAAAGTCACCGTCACTAAATCTAACGGCAATACCCTCTATACAGCAGATGGTGCGTCAGCAGATGGTGCGTCAACTCCAGACTTCTACATGAACACCCTTGGCATACCGGATGTCCAGCTATCGGGTGGGGGAGCTTGGAGGAGGGCGATCGCCGTTTATGAGTCCAACGAAACTGACTTTTACCTGCGATCACCTAATAGCAATGGTAATCCCGACGGCAGCGTTACCTATCTTGGCCATGACTCCGAACAATCCACTATTCAGTTCACCCCAGCAGATAATGACAGCCTGCTTAGCGCCACCAAGGAAGCCTTTCAAAAGGTTCAAGCGGCTTATCTAAGGACTTACCCTAACGCCGCTGTGATGATTTTTTGCGCCGCCTCTAGAATGAAAGCTTTGGGCACTCGCGTTAAAGAAGAGTATGGGCTTGTTGAGCAGTTTTTAGACCCAAAGTTACCGACTATGGGCTTTATGCCTACGGCGCAATCAGTCCCTTTGCAGGACAGACAGCTACTCACTTTCACAACGAAACCTTTACCGCTCTACTGCTAGGGACGCAATAAGTGACTTCTTTTAGCTCCGTTAATAGCCCAAACAACCTAACCGATCAACCAGTTCAATCACCAGTTCAATCACCAGCTCAACCAGTAGATAGCTCAGTCAATGGCTCCATAGATAGCCTAAACACCCTAAACCGATAGCTTAGATAGCCTGACGATGCAATCGACTCAGAACGAACTGCAAGCTTTAGCCAAAGCTAATCGCATTTTGCAGAAGCGATTAGCTAGATCTGAGCTGACGCGGGCTGACATGGAGATTGCCAGTGCAAACCGTGAGCAAATGCTTACAGAAGCCTTACAACGGGCCGAAACTGATCGCGCCCAGCTCGCCGCCGCCAAAGCTCAGCTGATGCAGTTCAACCAAGAGCTAGAAAGCCGCATTGAAATCGGTGCAGCGGCTCTCAATACCGCTACCGATAACCTCCAGCAGGCTCAAGTGCGGGTCGTTAAAAGCGAAAAATTCTCAGCGCTAGGAGAACTCGTCGCAGGCGTTGCCCATGAAATTAATAATCCAATTGGCTGTATCACCAGCAACGTCGGCTTTGTTGCCCAATATGGACAGCAGATGCTGGCGCATATTGCATTGCAACAAACGGTCATAGCTGCCTATAGGGCACATATTGCTAAGGCCGACTTTGAAAAAATTGAAGACCATGCAGAAAATATCGATCTAGAATACATCGCAGAAGATTTTTCTAAACTGGTTGCCTCTATGTCTACGAGCGGCGACCGCATCAAAGCCATTAGCCAATCTCTACGGACTTTTGCCCGCTCAGACACCCAAAACAAGCAAGCTTACGATCTGCACCAAGGTCTTGACGGAACGCTGCTCATTTTGCGGCATCGGCTTAAAGCAGTCAGCTCTAGCCCTCCTATCACTGTTCACCAAAAATACGGCCAGCTGCCGCCTATTCAATGCTATCCAGGGCAGATCAACCAAGTTTTTATGAATATTCTCGCCAATGCTATTGACGCGCTAGATGAAAGCACGCCTGCTCAAAATCTGCGAGAGATTTCAATTGCCACCGCTTTAGAGCACAATCAGGTGGTTGTCACGGTAACCGACAATGCTGGAGGAATGCCAGAAAGTGTCAGATCGCGAATTTTTGAGAGCCAATTTACCACCAAAGCCACCGGTAAAGGCACCGGGCTTGGTCTCTCAATCGCTCACCAAATTGTCACAGAAATCCATCAAGGCCGTATCGAATGTCGCTCAGAGCTAGGCCAAGGCACAACTTTTCAAATCATCTTGCCCATTAGATAGGCCGTTAAATAGTCTATTTAATAATTATAAATAGATATCTAGATAGCGCTACACATCACGCGCTTCAGGCTTTAGATCTCTTTCCATTAAAGCTTCTACGGCTTGCAGAGGCGTGATTTTTCCTTTTAGCAGTTGGTCTACCTCACGAGCAATCGGAACCGCAATCTGGTCGCGATCCGCGATCGCCATCAGCACATCTGCTGTATTCACCCCTTCTGCCGTTCCTTTAACTTCTTTTAAAATTTGCTCAAGCGTTTTGCCTTGAGCCAAGCCGTAGCCCACCTGATAATTTCGGCTCAAGTGGCTGCTACAAGTTGCCAGCATATCGCCAAGGCCACTAAGACCATAAAAAGTTTCTACATCAGTTGCGCCCAGCTGCATCCCCACGCGAATTACTTCAGGCAGAGCGCGAGTAATCAGCGCAGACTTGGCGTTGGTGCCCAGCTTTAGGCCGTCACAGACTCCAACAGCGATCGCTACCACATTTTTTAGCGTCCCACCTAGCTCAGCGCCTAGCGGATCTAGGCTGGTATAAACGCGAAAGTGATCGGAAGAAAGCAATCGCTGCACTGTCTCAGCTGCCCGTTTATTGGTGCTGGCAATGACTGTAGCGGCGGGTAAACCCTGAGCAATTTCGACTGAGAGATTAGGGCCCGACAGAACCGCGATCGCATGGCTAGGAAAAGCCTTTTGAAAGATTTGAGAAGGCGATCGCGTTGTTTTTGAATCTAGCCCCTTTGTGGCCGTTACCAAAATTGCATCCGCCGGTAGCCCAATCTGCTGGAGCTGCTGGGCAATACTAGCAACGCCTTTCATAGAGACCGCCGACAATACAATCTGCGCTTCTAAAACTGCTTCAGCCAATGTCATCGGAGTGGCCATAGCCAAACCATCTCGCGACCAAAGCCTGACGCGATGCCCATTGAGCTGAGCTAACTGGGCGAGGGCTGATCCCCAAGCACCGGCTCCAATTACCGTCAAATTCAGGCTTAATTTAGTCGGGTCAGAAGGCGATAAGGTCGCGGCCAAAGCAGACATAGCTAACGTGCAACTAGTAAGAAATATGGACTTTAAGGGAATACTAAAGCACATAGGGCATCAGCGGTCGTCCGCCGATTATTTTTAGATTTTTTTAAGAATTAGCAAATAATCGTACACAAAACTTCGTGCGGTGCTAAACTTTTGCAATAATTTAAGATGACCAATAAAGAAACTACATCAATAGACAGATGTAGTTTTTTGTTTAGATACTTTGAATTTCGTAACTACTGGGTGAGGCGCGGTTGAATGGAAGGGAAACTCAAGGAATTAATTGGTAAACCTGGCGTTTGGCTTTATATCCAAAGCAGCAACGGCTGGTTTAAAAACGTAGAAATTTTAGAAGTTGGCGACAACGTAGTGACGTTTCGATATGAGTCAGAGTCTGATACAGAGCGTAAAGTATGGGAAAAAACAACTCGTATTAAGAACGTTTCAGAAATTGAGGTTCGCCTCATTGTCATTCCTAAAATGAACACCCCTCAGCTAGCCGACATTCGCGGTCAGCTTTCCAGGCTTCTGCAAAAAGACAGCAGCCCTGAGCTAGATGACCGGCTGCTTTGATTGTAGTGTTTTAGCAATATCGTCTTTAGTAATATCGTCTTTAGTAATACTGCCATCATCGATATAAATGCGATGGTTGTCATGAGCTAATCCGATTGCACCCAGTCCTAAAAATAGGACGCGGGTTGCGTTGGAAGAAGCCGTTAACCGCCGCTCATTGATGATCTGCTTTGGTGCCAAAGATCTTCTCGCTGGCGTCGTCACCTACGTACCGCCAGTGCCAAGGCTCAGTGGAGCCGCTCCCGATGAGGCGATCGCCTGGTACCGCCAGCGTAAATCCATAAGTTTGAGCATTGGCCTGTAACCACTGAAAAGCTTGGGTTTTGGCAAAGCTGACTTGGCGATCAGAAGTTTCTGTTTCACCTCCGATATCCAGCGCATAGCCGGTTGCGTAGTCTGGCTCAGCGGTTGTCGCCGCAGTTTCTGCTTGGTGCGCGGAAAGGGCGTATAGCTCCACACCCTCGTTGGCGGCAGCTGCTGCCATATTCCAAAAAGCCTCGACCGCAGAGGGCCTTAGCATCAGGCTGCCATCCGCTAGTAATGGCACGAGATCTTTCTCAGCGGCGGCAGGGTAAGTGCGATTTGCAGATCTCCACTTTTGCCAAGTTTGGGGTAAGTGACTCACCTGGTACTCACCCCATTGATAGGCTTTAACGCCTACGCCGAGAGCCAGTGTGGCAACGACGCTGCCAATTACCAGCTTTAGAAAAATTGGATTAGTTAAGCCTACCGAAGGGGTGGGGCGGGTGGATGGAAATTTTGAGTTGCCCTTTGCAATTGGCAGGGGGGTCGAAAAAGCGTGAATGCCTATTTCAGTGGCTATTGCCTGAGGCTGTAAGGTTGAATGCGCAGCGCTTGGGTTGATTCCAGGCGCGGCCACGACGGTATCAAGGCGGCTGTCATGGGCTACTCGATAGCGATCACAGCTCTGTCTCAGCGTTTGGAGAGCCGCTTCAGCTGTTTCAAAGCGATCTTGCCAGTGGTGACGAATCAGGCGATCAACAAATTCCGCTAGGTGCAGATTGATATCGCCTTGTTGTTCACGCCACCGCAAACCTGTTTGCGGATCGTAAATAAAGTCCTGATGACGCTGGCCGGTGAGCGCTTCGACGGCAATTAATCCTAGCGCGTAGAGATCGCTAGTAGGCTGAGGCCCAACCCATGATTCTTGATCCGGCTGCTCGACGTGTATTTGCTCGGGCGCAGCGTAGGGCGGCAAAGCTGTCGGTACTGTGCTACCGAGACTCCCATCGGCAGCAATGCGACTGCGGGCAAGCTTAGTAAGCTCGCCAAATTCGGTCACAAAAATTTGGCCATCGAGGCTTTGGCGAATCAGGTTCTGCGGCTGTAAGTTTTGATGGACGACGCCTTGCTGATGAATGCTAATTAGCGCTGTGAGGACATCTTGCAAAAGCTTGGTGACGTAGCTTTCGCTGAGTGGCTTGCCCACTATCAGTTCTTGGCTGAGCGGATGGCCCACGATGTGGTCTTGAACTAGGTAAAAAGTGTTGTCTGAAAGATTATTTCCTAGATTAGCGCTTTCGGCTGAGGAACTGTCAACTGATGGGCTTTCTCTATAAAAATAGGCAATCAGAGCAGGTATCTGAGGTTGATGCCCCAATCGCTCCAAAATTTGGGCTTCTCGCTCTAGGCGGTGGCGCATCTCGCGCTGATGGTAGCGAATCGCGGTGACGAGGCAGTGGGGGCGATGCAGGTAGCGGCGATCGCTCGCCAAATAAACTGTACTAAAGTCCGTATGGCGCAGCGGCCTTTCGAGTTCAAAGCGCTCTTCAAGAATAGGGGTGCTCATTCGCAGGTGGCTAACAGCAAAGACGGCAAGGGCAGCTTAAAAAAGGACAGTTTAAAGGCGATGCACGTATCTTTAATTAGCATAAACAACTTCAAGCTCGCGTTTCGCATTCCCGGTTATTTTTTAGCCAATTAGCCCCTAGATCAATCTAGCTAATTAAGCTAGATGATGTCACCGCTAGCTTAATCGTCCTAATGGGGTCAATGAGGAGATTGGAGGACCTCATCGCTGAGGAATTTACTGAGGAATTTACTGAGGAATTCACCAAGAAATTCACTGAGGGATGTATTCAGGACTGCACAGAAGGCCAAACGAGTCGCTGTACTTTAGGCTGGTTCTGATTTCGGAAATCTAAATCATGGCAATGAACCCAACCTATCTTCTGGTCAAGTCGAAAAGCTTTTAACCCAAAAAATCAAGCAGAAAATTTCACAGAATTACCTCAAGATGACTCGCAGCGGCAATAAGGAGATGGGTTTTCTAGTCAAAGAAATGGTATCTACACCCTTTGAATCTGAAGCTGAGGTACAAACAGTCGGGAAAGCCATCGGCCAAAAATTGCCGATCTATTGCCGATCTATCGCAAGCTATCGATCAGCAGAACCTCGATGCTGGCATCGTGCGTAAGCTACGGTTTAAGCAAAACTGGCTAGCTGAGTTTGATATTCTAGCAGCGCTGTCGGCTAATCGTCTGGATCAGCTCCCTACTAAGGTAGATACGGTTGCTGATAAGAATCCGCCCGGAGAAGATATCGCGAAGGCAAATAGTGATGGTAACGTTGGCAATGATGTTCAAGCAAAAATCACCATGGCTAAGCAAAACCCTGAAACCGTACCGGCAGATGCGATCGCGCCTGAAGTAGCAGCCGCGTCGCCCAAATCGGCTGAAGCTGAAGCTTTGTTAGCCAATGAATCGGATGAGGCCCAAACGACTACATTATCTAGCGGCTCATCAGGTGATAGCGATGGCCCACCCGAAGCAGGGCTATCTGAGGAAATGGCCGATATTGAAGCTGCTGCCGAAGCAGAGGTCATTGAGAAAGTAAACAGCGGTACAGGGGCAAATGCTGCAACTGCCATGCCGGTCGATCCTGAGGTGGCCGCACTAGCGAAAGGAGCCACAGTACCTAATAGTGCAACCTAAATAGTAAATAGTGCGAACTAAGTGCGTCGTCGTAATTAGGCGTGAGGAACTCACAGACGCCCGTCTGCTAATACCTTCAGGCAGGTTTGAATCATGCCAATAGTAACGGCAGGTAGCTCTAGCTGAGGCGTCAGGCCCGTAGACTGAATGACCTCAAACAGCTTAATAGCAGTCGGGTTTTTATCTGCTAGTTTACGACCTAAATCTGGCCCCGTGAAAGATGCTTTTTCACCCCACAGTAGAGTCGTTGGGGTTGTTAGCTGAGCGATATAGTCAGCAAGATCAAAGCACAGATCGCCACGCACAAACGAGAGCGCGGTGTATTCGGCGTTAGGTTGCTGAGCAGATTGCAAATAGGCATCAACAATATCGTCTGAGATTCGGCTCGGATCGGCGAACTGACGGTTTTTGAGAAAACTTTCGATGCCGAAACGAGTTGCGATAGCTCCGTTGTATAGCAGTTTGTCGACAATGGGCGTACTTACAATTTGTGCGAAGGGAGTGCGAGTATAGTCATTGCCAAAGTCTGAGAGCCCAGCAGGCGTCATCAAAATGAGTGATTTAAACAAGTGAGGGTGAGCGATCGCTATTCTCACCATAAAAGCTGCCGTCAGCGCTGACGCCACTACCGTTACCGGCCCATCACAGGTCGCCTGAAAAAATTCTGGAATGCTGCTCAAATAATCATCAACTGTATAGTTTCGATCTAAATGGGCAGATGCTCCCCAACCAATTAAATCTGGCGCTAGTACTCGGTACTCTCCCGCAAAAGCCGGAAACACTTTGGCCCATTCGAACGCCGACGATCCGCCGCCAAAGCCATGTAAAAAAACCAATGTCTCTTTTGCTGAAAGATCGCGACTAGCAGGCTGTCCCGGCAAAGTAGGGAGGTAGTAGACCATTTTCCCTAGCTTTGTCATCACGCTGTCTTGATCGACAAAAGGAATTTTGAGCATCGTCTTTACCGGCAGTAGGTTTAGGTTGTTTTAAATTCTTATTCTAATCGCAATCTTTACTAGCAATGCAGCCTTAACTCATTCCCTCAGTATCTCTAAAGAGAGAGTTTTTTGACCGGTGCATAGTAGTTATTCAAACAGTCTTGCATTACTTCGTGATGGTTGAAAGCTAACGGCATTGTCAGCGCTTTTGCCACCTCAAACCAGCGGGCTTCGACGACTTCGCCTTTAGATACCTGCGGCACTAGCGGCGGCAAATCAGCTTTGTCTAAATGAAACATCAACGCGTATTTGAGCGTGACATTTTGCCTGCGCAAAGGCAGACTATACACCTCATAGGGCTGCTCCAAATTGCCTTCAAAGCGAAAATCTTCAATCAATTGAGGAATATCAAGCCCCAACTCTTCCCACACTTCACGATAAACGGCTTGGGTCGCAGTTTCGTCGTAGTCTAGATAGCCACCCGGAAGCCCCCACTGGCCAACACCTTCAGGGAGATCAGCGCCTCGCAGTCCTAACGGAACATACTGAACGCCGCTAGTCACAAAAAAGAGAACGGGCAAAACCGTCACGCTACGGCTGATCCAAAGTTCTTTGCCCTCAATATGAAGGCATTGGTTAGGCGTACTTTTAAATTTCACGATTTGTATTTGCAAGTAGAGAGGTGGGCAGATCAATCATACCTATTGCTCTCTAAAAGCAGATAAGGCCGCTGGTTAGAACGTCCTTACCTAATCAACAATTGCTCGGTAGCTTTATTTTGCTCTATTTTGCTTTGCTCTATTTTGCAAAGAGGGCGATCGCTGTCTCATTAAAAGCCGGAATATCGTCAGGATTACGGCTAGTCACCAAGCCATTATCTTCAACCACCGATTGATCTACCCAGTCAGCGCCCGCATTGCTTAAGTCGGTTTTGAGTGAAGGCCAAGAGGTGACTTTGCGCGACTTCACTACATCTGCTTCAATCAGCGTCCAAGGGCCGTGACAAATAGCAGCAACGGGCTTACCTGCTTCGAAAAATGATTTCACAAACTGAACGGCTTTCTCTTGGGTGCGAAGCTGATCGGGATTGGCTACACCGCCCGGTAGCAATAGGGCGTCATAGTCGGCCTCATTCGCTTCATCTAACGGAATATCGACTGCAAAATAGTCTGCTTTGTCAAAATGGTTCCAGCCTTGGACGCGATCGCGCTGCGGTGAGATTACAAACGTCTGCGCGCCTTCTGCTTCAAAAGCCTGTTTCGGCTGCGTAAACTCTACCTGCTCAAAGCCATCGGTGACTAAGATAGCGATTTTCTTATTACTGAGCTTCTGTGCCATGTTTTCTTTATTTATCCAAGTTTATTCTTTTCTCACCGTATAGCTTGAAGAATAATCTTGAATCTTGCTTATGACAGAATTAGGGCATTGCGAGGATAGAGGCTAGCAGCTTTCTTTACTCACAGCAAAATGACCGTTTCAAACACAAAACTCAATTGCTCAAAAAAGAACAAATGTAGCCCCATGAAATGAACGGTCATTTTTTTAGAGACACCAATGAACAAGCTCAGCTCAATTCGTTAGCTCAAGCTGTCTTTAATCGCGGCTTCTAAAACGTCTGCCATGCTCTTACCCTCAGCGCTAGCTTTGGCCTTGAGCTTAGCAAATAGATCGTCGCTAATGCCGACACGATTGCGACGACGACCAGATCCGACAGGTTTTACCGAGGGTGAGGCCAGCGACGCGGTAAGATCTGCCGGTTGGTAGGTGCTAGTAAACTGTTGGAGGCTAGGAAAGGTGTAGCGATCGCAAAAATCACCAAAGCTCTCCCCTTCCTGCCGGTTCTGCTTAAAGCACACAAACAAAGGCTCCAACGCCTGCTCCAAATGATCCTCATGCAGCTTCTCTAAATAAGGCCGCGCTAGTCGCGTTTGATTCGGAGCACCACCTAGCCATAGCTGATAGCTCTGCGGCGCTTGGCCAACAAAGCCCAACTCCGCCATGTAAGGGCGGGCGCAGCCATTGGGGCAGCCCGTCATGCGAGTGACAAACGTCTCACCGGCCAAACCCAGATTATCCAGCAGCGTCCGAATCCGCGCCAGCATACTGGGAATCACTCGCTCCGACTCTGTCACGGCCAGTCCACAGGTCGGCAGCGCCGGACAGGCCATAGAATAGCGTTCCAGCGAATCAACCTGGCTATCAGGAGTAATTCCATCACGGTCTAAAATTGCCTGAATCGCCGCCTTGTCACCCGGCTCAATATCACACAAAATTACGCTCTGATTAGGCGTCACTCGCATCGAGACTCGAAACGTTTCAACAATCTCCTTTAGCGCTGTTTTGTTGCGCAGCGTCCCTTGATTATGCACCCGGCCATTGCGAATATGCACACCCACAAACAGCTTGCCATCACCCTGCTCGTGCCAGCCCAAATAGTCTTCAAACTTCCACTCAGGCAGCGTGCGATAGGGCTCTAGCTTTTTGCCAAAGCGCTGCTCTACTTCAGCAATAAACTTAGGCAGCCCCCAGCGATGCACCAAATACTTCATCCGCGACAGCCGACGGTTGTAGCGATCGCCATAGTCGCGCTGAGTAAAGACAATCGCCTTCACCAAATCGTAAACATCGGCTTTGTCTACATAGCCAACATGGTCTGCAATTCGAGCAAAGGTTTCTTCTTTGTTGTGAGTGCGGCCCATGCCTCCTCCGGCCATCACGTTAAAACCCTGTAGCTCCTGGTTTTCGTCCGTGATGACAACTAGGGTAATGTCTTGCGTGTAGGCATCAACCGAATTATCGCCCGGTACAGTCACCGCACATTTAAACTTGCGCGGCATGTACTGGGTCCCATAAATGGCCTCGATAGACTGCCCATGATCGGTTTTGACCGAGCCCACCCGGCCTTCCCGAGCAGCCACGACTGCCGGATCTTCCTCAGTGGTTACGACCTTCTCGCCATCTAACCAAATTTCGTAATAAGCAGGGGTCTGCGGCGTGAGCAAGTCGGCAATATTTTTGGCATATTCGCGAGCTAAAACATACTCAGGCTTGTTTTTATAAGGGGCGGGCGGAGCCATGACGTTGCGGCTGACATCCCCACAAGCGCCTAACGTAGAGCCTAGACTGCGAATAATATCAGCTAGCGTCGCTTTTAGATTTTTTTTGAGAATGCCATGTAGCTGAAAGGCTTGACGGGTTGTAGCCCGGAGGGTGCCGTTACCATATTTATCAGAGATACTGTCTAACGTCAGATACAGATCAGGTGAAATGTAGCCGCCTGGGTTGCGCAGGCGGAGCATCATGGAGTAGTCCTTTTCCTGACCGCGCACCCGGTTATCACGGTTATCTTGCTGGTAAGAGCCGTGAAACTTAAGGATTTGGACGCCCTCTTCAGTAAAGTGGGTCGTATCTTGCATCAGCTCGGTCGCCACGGGTTCCCGCAGAAACTGGCTGCGCTCTTTAATGCCTTCGAGCTTGGAAACTTTTCTTTCAGTGAGCGGCTCGTTGGGTTTTGCGGCAGGTTTAATGGGCGTGTGGACCATGAGGAATCAAAAGGGGGGAGCGTTATGAACAAAGCAGTCGGGCTTTTGAGGCGACGACTTTAATCTCCGGTAATCCGGTTGGGTTGCGGTGTATCTATTATAGAAATTTTATCACCGCTACTCAAAGTAAGGTGCCGCCTCTCAAGAAATCGACTTATTCTGATGCAGATGACGAAACGTTATTTAACATCGAGCGCTACTTTTAGCATAGTGCTTTGATAGTGCTTTGATAGTAGACCGACCCCCCTATCAACCCGATTCAATCCCATTACGGCAAACGATTTTATGGCTGATTCAATGATGTATAGCGAGGAGATGTTTGTATTTCTCACCAGCGAAGCTTTTGAGGCTAGTGAGACTTTTCTGACCCCACCAGAATTGATAGATAAACTTAAGGAAGTACTAGCAAACTACACAAAAGCAAACGGAGGTGAGCTACCGCACGAGCTTCAGAAACTATCATCGGTAGATGCGCAGGCTCAATATTTATTAGAAACCCACTGCGAATTTGAAACGGCCCCCGGAGAAACCGTGCAATGGTATGCAGTGCGGTTAGAAAAATAGCGGTGCTGTTGCGTCTAAACAATCACGGCCAAACAATCACGGCCTAGGCAATCACGGCCTTCAGGGCTAAGGCTACTTTTTTCTCAGCGGGCTGACTGACTTCGGCGATAATGCCGGGGCCAAAGAAAGTTTCTATTTTTTCTTGCTTTTCCTGCCATTTTTCAATCGGCACGTAAGGCGAGTCAAATTCTAAGACAAGGGTGTAAGCGCCTTCACGCTGCTCTTCATGCAAACCCGATAGCACCGGACGCTGCGTATCGTTGGGGCTGAGGCCAAGGCGCTCTAGGGTTTCATCTAAGTGGGCTTCTTGGCCGTAGCGATAGCGAGTAACGTCTTTGCGCACTTGGGTTTGGGTTTGGGTGGCTTGCTGCCGTAGGGCAATCACGGCTTCGCTCGGCAGCTGAGTGTAGGGTACGGGCTCTAGCTCAGCGGCGCGCAGAGCAAGTCCGCCTAGCAAAATTGGCACCCCGTAGAAGAAACCTACTAAGTTAAGGGTGGCATTTTCCTGGGCGTAGGCGACAAATCCGATAGCGGTAAGAATGCCACCGACGACGAGAAGAACGCCGCCGAGGGGAATTTTGCGAAGCATAGGGGTCGGTTTCCGTGGTTTGCTTGAGCGTAAGTTGCTTGAAACAGAAGAAGCAAGCGATACCAAATTAAGACTCAGATGCACTCAGTCCCAAATTTGCTTATCCTAATAAAGAAATGTAACTCATCTCGGAGATCCGTTTGTCATGGAATTTTCTGCCCTCCAGACCCGAATAGAGCTGATTCGCTCCAAACGACAGTCGCTAATCCGCCTGCTAGAGCAGCCCGGTATTGGCACGCTGCGAATTGATATTAATCAGGCGCTAGAAGAAATGGATGATTTGCTTGAAGAGTTTGATCGAACTTTTCCAACGCCAGCGGCCTCTTAGCGCTTTGGCGCTTCCCCAAATCAAGCTAGCTAGGCTGGTCTGAATAAAGCTTTACGGTCGATGAGCTTTGCGGTCGGTGAACTTTGCGGTCGGTAAGCTTGAGACATTTGAGATTTCAAAATAACTTGACTTAACTATTTAAAGAGATGGGTAAAACGTTTACGGCTGAAATTAGCCACCAAGGGCAGGTTCACCACGTTCAAGTAGCCGAAGATCAAACGGTGTTAGAAGCCGCGCACGCCGCTGGTGTAGATTTGCCGACTTCTTGCGGAGCAGGAGTCTGCACGACTTGTGCGGCCCTAATCACATCGGGGACGGTGAATCAGGCCGATGGCATGGGGGTGAGCCCGGAGCTTCAGGCTGATGGCTATGCGCTGCTCTGTGTGGCATTTCCGACATCTGATCTGAAACTAGTAAGTGAAAAAGAAGACGAGGTGTACGCGCGTCAGTTTGCTCAGCCGGGGTGAAGGGCAGTGCAAACAAAGCTAATCACGATGGCAGTTTCTTTAGTCGGCGAGTCTGGGTTGGAGTCAGGGAGGATGCATTCTGATCAGTTGCGATCGCACATCCAAACCCAACTCAGCGCCCACGGCATTCCCTTGCGCTGGGCCATCACCGCCCTCGACGCCAACCGCCAAATCGCCCACATTGAGGCAGTCGTCACCACCAATTAAGACCCGATTAAGACCCAAATTTAAGGCCGAGTTAAGCCTCCCTTCATGACCCTGCAAACGCCTCACACGACCGTCCTCATCATCCCTACCGGCATTGGTGCAGCGATCGGCGGCTATGCTGGAGACGCCTTGCCAGTCGCGAGAGCTTTAGCTCAAGTCACCGACCAACTGATCACCCATCCCAATGTGATGAACGGCGCGCAGATGTATTGGCCGCTGCCAAACGCCTACTATGTCGAAGGTTACGGACTCGATCAGTTCGCCGCAGGAGAATGGGGGCTGCAACCCGTCCATCAAAACCCAATTGGCTTAATTTTTGATCAGTCGATTGAAAACGATCTGCTTTGGCGGCATTTGCAGGCAGCCGATGCCGCTAGAGCGACCTTAGGGCTAGATATTCGCGCTCATGTCATGACCGATAGCCCCCTAAAAGTGACGTTGAAGACCACCGAGTCAGGCGCGTCTTGGGGCACGCTTGAAAATCCAGATAGTTTGCTGCGGGCGGCAGAAAGGCTGATTGTAGAGGCCGGGGCAAAAGCGATCGCCATCATTGCCCGCTTCCCCGACGACGAGGGCTCAGCGGCACTCGACGCCTACCGCCAGGGCCAAGGCGTTGATCCGTTAGCCGGCGCCGAAGCGGTGATTAGCCATTTAGTTGTGCGTACTTTTCAAATTCCTTGCGCTCACGCCCCAGCCCTAGCTCCGATTCCCTTAGATCCGACGATTTCACCGCGTTCGGCGGCTGAAGAAATCGGCTATACCTTTTTGCCCTGTGTATTAGCGGGTCTGAGCCGGGCGCCTCAATTTATCGTTACAGGGCAGCCGAGAGCAGATCGACGTCTCCATCACCTTCCAACCGATGCCACCGTCATTCAAGCTGCTCACGTCAACGCGATAGTTGTACCTGCAACTGCTTTTGGGGGTAGCGCTGCGATCAGCCTTGCCCAAAGCGCAGACCAAGTGATTGCGGTGGGCGAAAATACTACGACGATGGCGGTGCAGGCGGCTGATTTGGGCATTCAAGCGACCCATGTAGAAACGTATTTAGAGGCGTTAGGGGCGATCGCAGCCTACCGAGCTGGCGTCACCCCTAACGCCCTGCGGCCACAAATTCAGCGCTTGCCAGCTTTACCGCCTTTACTGCCGTTAGATACCCATCAAAAAACGTTAGGCGAAAAACCAGGAATTTTCCCACGTCCTGCGGTATCTTTTGAGTGATAGCTTTTTGCCTAAGGCACTGTGAATTGAGCAATTTTGGCCAGTAAAAACGGCTGCATTCAACCACTGGCAAGGCTAAAAAATCCAAAGCAGCTGTCTATACTAGAACGTAACTAGAACCTAAAGAAGAACTGAGGAAAAAACGACATGGGACTGTTTGATCGCGTCAGCCGGGTAGTGCGCTCTAACCTCAACGCGGCGGTAAGTTCCGCTGAAGATCCAGAAAAGATTTTGGATCAAGCCATCATGGATATGCAAGAAGACTTGGTGCAGATGCGGCAGGCAGTCGCTAGAGCTATAGCCTCTCAAAAGCGCGTTGAGCAACAGGCTGACAAAGCTCAAACCGCCGCCAATAGCTGGCAGCAGCGCGCCCAATTGGCCCTGCAAAAAGGCAATGAAGACTTGGCCCGCGAAGCCCTGATGCGCAAAAAGACCCAAGCCGAAACTGCTGCCGCCCTCAAAGGCCAACTCGATCAGCAATCTGGCTCAGTTGATACGCTCAAGCGGCAGCTGATTGCCTTAGAAAGTAAAATTTCTGAAGCCAAAACCAAAAAAGATATGCTCAAAGCCCGCGCCAGTGCGGCTAAAGCCAACGAGCAGCTTCAAAAGAGCGTCGGTTCTTTGGGTACGGGCAGCGCCATGAGCGCGTTTGAGCGCATGGAAGAAAAAGTGCTGATGATGGAAGCCAGTGGCCAAGCAGCCGCTGAACTAGCAGGCGCTGATCTGGAAAGCCAGTTTGCCAGCTTGGAATCAGGCGGCGACGTGGACTATGAGCTACAAGCTATGAAGGATCAAATGGCCATCGGTGGATCAGCGCCGACTCAAGAGGCTTTGCCTGCCGCTGATGAACCTGCCGTAACGCCCACCGACACCGCCGATCCAGTCGTCGATGCGGAGCTAGAAGCGCTAAAATCCGAGCTGGATAGCCTGTAAAATTAGGCTCTAAACTCATCGGCTCTAAACTCAATTGACGGTTGGCTCCCCTGCCTGGAATTAAGTTCCGGTAGGGGACACTATTTTTTACTGATGCCAATTCCTTGCACACCCTTCTAGCGTCCCTTTCAAACGCCTTTATCCATGCAGATTGCTGATCGCCTAGCCCCCTTGCAAACCAACGTTTTCGCCGATATGGATCGGGCTAAAGCTAGGGCAATAGCCACAGGAAAATCAATTGTCGATCTGTCCCTAGGATCTTCCGATCTGCCCACGCCGCCGCATGTTTTGAAGGCGATCGCCGACGCCCTCACTGACCCCGACACCCACGGTTACGCTTTATTTAACAGCACAAAAGACTTTCGAGTCGCCGTTGCCCAGTGGTACGAAGAAAAATTTGGTATCGCTGTCGATCCTGAAACCGAAGTCCTGCCGCTGATTGGATCGCAAGAAGGCACCGCGCACTTGCCCCTAGCCGTACTCAATCCGGGCGACGTTGCCCTGCTGCTCGATCCGGGCTATCCCTCCCACGCAGGCGGCGTGCACCTTGCTGGCGGTGACATTTACCCGATGCCGATACTAGCAAAAAACGATTTTTTGCCAGTGCTTTCTGACATTCCGACAGCGGTATTGGCCAAGGCCAAAATGATGGTACTCAGCTACCCGCACAATCCTACGACCGCGAGTGCGCCCTTAGCCTTTTTTACCGAAGCCGTTACTTTTTGTCAGCAGCACGGCATTGTGCTAGTACATGACTTTCCCTACGCCGATCTCTATTTTGAAGGCGAACCAGTGCCCTCTGTGCTGCAAGCAGACCCTAACAAATCAGTTTCTATTGAATTTTTTACCCTATCTAAGTCCTACAACATGGGCGGCTTTAGAGTTGGATATGCCATTGGAAATGCGACTTTGATCCAAGCATTGCGGCAGGTAAAAGCGACTGTAGATTTCAATCAGTATCGGGGGATTCTGAGAGGGGCGATCGCTGCGCTTACCGGCCCTCAAGACTGCGTTGTCCACATGGTCAATACCTTTGCGAACCGCCGAGATGCAGCCGTTACCGCCCTACAAACCATCAGCTGGTCAGTACCCAAACCCTCCGCCACAATGTATGTTTGGGCCAAGCTGCCAGCGCAGTTGCCCCATGGTTGGGCAACTGACTCAATCGCGTTTTGTACAGCGCTAATAGCAGACACCGGCATTGCGCTTTCGCCAGGGCGGGGCTTTGGTAAGTCTGGAGAAGGCTATGTACGCTTTGCACTTGTCCATGAACCTGAAGTTCTAGATCGCGCCATCCAAAAGATAGGCGATTTTATCCAGTCCAGGCTCCGCCCACATTCCACCGAAGACGCAGCTCGCTAGTCAGCCAGTCAGACGAATGAATAGGAGCAAATGAGCTATCTGAATGGACCGTATAAATTGACCGCAGCCATGTAAATTAACCGAGTAAATTGCCTCAATGAGTTAACTGGAGTTAACTGGAGTTAACTGAATGAATCCGGTATATGAACAAATACACCAGGTCTGATCTCAGCCTATATGTTTACAAAATAGCTCAGTTCATAATAACCACCGCCGCGGCTGCAAAGCCCTGATTCAAGTAACTGCTTTCTAGTCGCTAATGCCCCCTTAGCCTGCTAGAACAATGCTTTTCTCAGTTTTCTCAAGTTGGGTCAAGTTCTCTTAGAAAACGATTACAGCAACCGAATTTTATTCGCAGAGTATCTTGAGCAGTGTGGCTATAGCATTCGTCTCCTCTTCAATAGCCAACTCAATGGCCAACAGATTTTGGAATGCTTAGAAGCCTTTCAGCCCGATATGCTTAATTCTCAATTTGAGGATGCCAGTCACTGATGGGTTTACCCTTATCAAGATGGTTCACAGCCATCCTACTGGGAATCTGCTGCCAATTTTGGTGGTGAGTGACTATACCTTGGCGAGCGATCGGCAAAAAGCATATTCAGTGAGGAGCTAATGCCGACTTGACTAAACCAGTACTACCGGCTGACTTAAGTGCAGCCGTAGCTTAGCTCATTGGATAGTCTTTGCTTTAGCCAGTCTTTGCTTTAGCCAATCTTTGCTTTAGCCAGTCTTTGCTCTTGGCTTAGCCATCACCCGATCACCTTGCGCCCTGTTTGCTAGTCTAGGATCGCTTTGAGGATTGCTTGATACGCTGCTGCTGATTTAAAAAGTCTTCTACCATTTGATTGAGGTTTTGCACGGACGCACCGACATCAATAATGTTGCTTTCTAACCGATTGGCCACAATCGCCATCGACTGTAGTTCATTCAGGATTTTACTGATAGATTCTTGATACTGATGCTCAAATTCTTCAATATTCACAGTGACTTAGGGGTTTGTATAGATAACAAAATAGCCTGACCTGAAAAGGCCAGAACTCGTAGACACGTAGAAGCAGACAGGTAGATCCCAACACGTAGATGCAGACACGTAGACAACAAGATGCACATCAGTGTATAAGCTGATACATCGATTTTCCTTCATCTCAGATGCGGTGGCAAGCTATACATCGAATCTTTGTGACTTATAGGACTTTTTTGAAGACAGGCCCATGGGGACGAGAAAAAAAGTAGCTTTGTTCTCATCACTCGCCGAAATCTACGCAGCTAAAAGAGCATTCTGATGCAGTCTTTGAAAACCCCTCTAGAATGGTACATGGCTACTTTTTCTCGTTAGCTTTGCCTCGTGACTATTTCTTCGACTTCTTCTTCTTCGACTTCTTCAGTGCCTTCCACCGCGTCAGCACCTACCGCTGTTACTGTCACCATTGATTCAACCCTGCTAAGCGATCCTAGTCGCCTCATGGCTCGGCTTCAAGAAATTCCCCAAGAGCCGGGAGTTTATTTCATGAAGGATGAGACTGACCAAATTCTCTATATTGGTAAGTCAAAAAGTTTGCGTAATCGGGTGCGCTCCTATTTTCGCGATGCGGCTCATCATCACACGCCGCGCATTGCCTCAATGGTGCGCAAAGTCAGCGACATCGAGATTATCGTTACGGACACCGAAGCCGAAGCGCTTGCTTTAGAAGCGAATCTAATTAAGCAGCATCAGCCTGAGTACAATGTGCTGCTTAAAGATGACAAAAAATATCCGTTTCTCTGCATTACTTGGTCAGAGGATTATCCGCGCATTTTTATCACGCGTCAGCGCCGCAAGAATGCTAAGAATCGCTATTACGGCCCCTATGTTGATACCGGACTGCTGCGCCGGACACTGCAAATTGCTAAGCGGATTTTTCCGCTGCGCCAACGGCCTCGGCCTCAGCATAAGGATCGCCCTTGCCTAAATTATGACATGGGTCAGTGTCCGGGGGTATGCCAAAAGCTGATTACGCCTGAGGACTATCACAAAATTGTGCAGCGGGTGGCGATGGTGTTTCAGGGGCGATCGCACGAACTAGTTGACATTCTCACCGCCAAAATGGAAACAGCGGCTGAAGCGCTTGATTTTGAAAAAGCAGCGCTGATTCGCGATCAAATCAAAGGCTTAGAAACCCTCGGTGAAACCCAAAAAGTTGCGCTGCCGGATGACACGGTTTCGCGCGATGCGATCGCCCTTTCCGCCGATGCGGACCACGCCTGTATCCAGCTCTTTCAAATCCGCGCTGGTCGCTTAGTGGGTCGTTTAGGCTTTGTGGCCGACGCTCAGTCTGGCACCGCTGGTGAAATTCTTCAGCGAGTCCTCGAAGAGCACTACCGCTTAGTCGATCCGGTGGAAATTCCAGCCGAAATTTTAGTGCAGCACCGCTTACCCGATGGCGAAATGCTAGCCGAATTTTTGACGGTTACCAAGGGCCGCAAAGTCTCTATTGACATGCCCCAACGGCAGGCCAAAGCTGAGCTAGTAGAAATGGTCGAGCGCAACGCTCAGTATGAGCTAGCCCGCACTCAGCGCTTTGCGGATCGCAACTATCAGGCTATGCAGGATCTGGCCGAACTTGCCGATCTGCCAGGGCCTCCAAAGCGGATTGAGGGCTATGACATCTCTCACATTCAGGGATCAGATGCAGTGGCGTCACAGGTGGTCTTTATCGATGGCCTCCCGGCAAAGCAGCACTATCGCACCTACAAAATCAAAAATCCTACCGTCACCAGCGGCCATTCTGACGATTTTGCCAGCATGGCCGAAGTCATTCGTCGTCGCTTCCGTCGCTACGCTGAAGACCCGACGAAACAGCGAGTAGGCGATGCTGACTGGCCTGACTTGGTGATGATTGATGGCGGCAAAGGCCAGCTCTCGGCAGTTGTAGCTGAGCTAGAAGAAATGAATTTGCTAAGTGATTTGCGAGTCGTGAGCTTAGCAAAAAAGCGAGAGGAGATCTTTTTACCCGGTGAAAAGCAGCCTTTACAAACTGAAGCCGATCAACCCGGCGTGCAGCTGTTGCGCCGCCTACGGGATGAAGCCCATCGCTTTGCTGTGAGCTTTCACCGCAAAAAGCGAATGGGTAGAATGCGGCGATCGCGCCTAGAAGACATCCCAGGACTAGGCCATCACCGCCGCAAACAGCTACTGGCCACCTTTCGTTCTATCGACTATATCCGCGAAGCCTCCCCTGATCTGCTTGCCACAGTTGACGGCATTGGCCCGCAGCTGGCTCAGCAAATTTATGAATATTTCCATCCTTCAACCGGGCCTGAGCCTACCCCTTAAAAAGGGCACCCAAAAACCTGAGATCACGTTAGATCAATCCAGCACTGTTAGTAAAAATTAGGCTTTTAGTTAGGTAATAAAACTGACAGCGCTATCTCAAAAGATACCGACCAAAAGTCATATTGGATACGTTTTTATGAGCAAACTATGGGTGTCTGAAATCTATCTTCATTACACTACATACTACGAGATAAAAAAGTGTTGAGAAGGATGAAACAACTGGCTGGCAAATCTAAAGCAAACCTGTAGTTATCGCCTAATAATTGTTTTCGGGATCGCTTGATAAGAGCGACTTTAAATAGCATAAATACTTATCTAACCCTGGACTGACAGGCTTTTGAACATAATGGGGATCGCCCATCCTCAAACCGATCCCCGGTTTTTTATGCCTTTCGATGCTTTGCTACTGAGAAGATAAGTTGCCATAATAAATCAGTTAATCAATGCTGTTGAAAGCCATAAAACGCCAGATGAGTTTTTATACTCATTGACCATTTTAACCATCAGCTCAACGACAACATCCTCTAAAACTTCGGATAAGCCATTAAGAACTATGAAGGCCATGGAAAGACCCACAAAGTCACTTTTGGAGTCATTTTTATTAAATGATTCCAAAAAAACGCCCACCGCTGCGCCTATCGCTGCGAAAGTGCAAAAAGTTCACTGTCCTACTTGCGGCAGATCCGCCGAACGCTACCACTTCATTGAAGACGGCAATTTGTCCAGTCTATCTAGTCTATCTAGGAGAATTGTGCGCACTCAATGCTCTCACTGCGACTATTTGATGGTTACCTGTGCAGACACGGGACGCGTCATTGAAGCTTATGCACCTAGTTTCTCTCCGACTACTTTTGCTTCAGCAGTGTCGGCTATGGGTTAAGAGAGCGGCTAGTAGTGGAAGTAGCCCTGTTGAGCTGATATTAGAAAAGCGCACCTCATTTATTGAGTGCGCTTTTTTTGCTTTTGAGGCACCTAAGGTCTTAAGCGGAGCATGGACGCCATCAGCGCCGAACCAGCACTTGTTTGAGCGCTACAATAGTTTCGGGCGGTCTTTGATTGCTCTCTCTAGCGGTGGTTTGTAAATTATCGGCGCCTAATAAAGCGTACAGCGCTAATGTGATGACTGTCGCTTGCATCAATCTAGCTAACATTGGCAAAATCTCCTTTCACCCTCACTCCCGCTTAGATTAATGAGTCTCAATACATTGGCGAATCGGTAATGTTACCCAATTAAAATTGGCACAATATCGGCAATTTGAAAAACTTTTAACGGCGAGCTATCGGTTCTATTGCAGGGTAAGCAGCGTCACTTTTTAGTGATCGCACTTTAGCAATGGCTAAAAAGTGACGCTGCTTTTGGCTCGGTGCATACCTTTGTGAATACTATAGCCTCTATATTTTGAGGCAAAAATATAGGTGAGATAAAGATTGGACGAGTATTTCTAAGGGGATAGATGGAGTCTTCTTACAATTCTCATCTCAGGTAGGAACAAACGCAAAAACAAGTTCAGTCACCAGCCAGCTTTGACCTTCCTGACTGAATATTTTAGCCTATGCTTTAAGGGCCGGTTTATCAGGAGCATTCTTTTGAAATTTGCGTTCATTATTGATCCCATTGGGCAGTTAGATCCAGGCCACGATACCAGTGTGGCAATTATGGAAGCAGCGCAGGGACTAGGACATGAGGTCTATGTCACGCAGGCGAATCGCTTAGGGGTAGTAGCGGGGTGTGCCTGTGCTTGGCTGCAATCACTGACGATGAAGCCGGTAGTGCAGGCGGGCGATCGCTGGCAATCAGAACCCGACTGGTACCAGCTTGGCGAGCGTCAATGGCGACCTTTAGAAGAGATGGATGCGGTGTTTATGCGCTCCGATCCGCCGGTAACGGTGCCTTACCTCTATGTCACTTATATATTGGACTATATAGATAGTTCCACAACTCAGGTGATTAATTCACCGAGCGGGCTGCGGGCTGCGAATGAAAAGATGTACGCGCTGCAATTTGCCGATGCCATTCCGGAAACGATTGTTAGCGCCGATAAGCAGGTGATTCGAGAGGCTGTAGAGCGTTGGGGGGCCGGGGTACTCAAACCTTTGGGCGGCAAAGCGGGCGAGGGCATTTTATTTTTGGAAGGGAGCGATCGCAATTTCAACTCAATCATTGAAGTGAGTACACGCCAAGGCAAAGAACCCGTGATGGTGCAGACCTACTTACCCGCTGCCAAAGCCGGTGATAAACGCGTTGTGATGCTAAATGGCGAACCGATTGGGGCCGTAAACCGCGTGCCTACCGGCAAAGAATTTCGCGGCAATATGGCGGTTGGTGGCCGCAGCGAAAAAACCAACCTCACCGCTCGTGACTTAGAAATTTGTCGGCAGGTTGCGCCAGCTTTGCGTCGAGACGGCTTGATTTTTGTAGGCATTGACATCATTGGCGACTACCTGACAGAGGTAAATGTCACCAGTCCAACGGGCATCCGTGAAATTGATCGACTCGACGATGTGCGCCTAGGGGATCAGGTGGTGAAATGGGTGATGGAAACTGCTCAGGCCCAAAGTTAATGACATAGAGCCGCCAAGTTTAAACCTCGGCAAATCGCGGAGCGGCTACTTTGGCTACTTTCTTTATAGTGTAGCGGTTAGCGCTATCCGTTTTTTGTCATCGAATCAGGTCATTAGAATGCCTCCTTTTTGTGAAATTCCAAGCGTTTCTCATTACTGGCTACGCAATGGCCGTGTCCCGCTGTCGCTATTGGCCAAGGGGGCTTTAGCATTATTTTCGACATCATCAAGCTCGAACTTAGATTTCTCCGATACAGCAGCCGTAGATATTGAGGTGCACCAAGGGAAAATAATCACGTTACAGCCTGCTAGGGCTGATATGACTGATGATGATCCTAGCCACATACCTGCTGTGAATCTACGCTCAGGGCTGATTTGGCCTTGTTTTGTGGATATGCACACCCACCTAGATAAGGGCCATATCTGGCCGCGCAGTCCTAATCCTGATGGAACGTTTGCCGGGGCGTTAGAAACGGTGCATAAAGACAGCGCGCAGCGGTGGACGGCAGCAGATGTGTACCGGCGGATGGAGTTTGGACTGAAGTGTAGCTATGCGCACGGTACTCAGGCGATTCGTACCCATTTAGATGCATTTGATCAGCAGGGCAAGATTAGTTTTGAAGTGTTTCGTCAGCTGCAAGAGGAGTGGGCAGATAGGGTTTTGCTACAGGCAGTTTGTTTGGTGACTTTGGATTATTTCAGGGGGCCAAAAGGTGAGGCTTTAGCTGACTTAGTCGCTGATGCTGGCGGCATTTTGGGTGGGGTGGCCTTTATGAATCCTGACATTGTTCAACAGATGGATCGGGTGTTTGAGTTGGCTAAAGCGCGAGGCTTGGATTTAGATTTTCATACTGATGAGAGTTTAGACCCGAATGATATGACTTTGCGCTATGTAGCAGAGGCAGCGATTCGGCACGAGTTCTCTGGGCGCATTACCTGCGGGCACTGTTGCAGCTTGTCAGTGCAGTCGGAAGAAGTTGCAAGCGCAACTATTGAGCGGGTAAAAGCAGCGGGGGTTGCGGTGGTGAGTTTGCCGATGTGTAATTTGTATTTGCAGGATCGGCAGGTGGAGCGATCGCCTCGGTTTCGAGGGGTCACCATTCTGCACGAACTCAAAGCAGCTGGTGTGAACGTCGCATTAGCCTCTGACAACTGCCGCGATCCATTTTTTGCCTATGGCGATCACGATGGCCTCGAAGCGTTTACGCAGTCTGTACGCATTGGCCAGTTGGATCATCCCATTGCAGACTGGCCACAGGCAATTACAAAATCGCCTGCGCAGATGATGGGATTAGAGAAAATAGGACAGCTAGGGGAAGGGCTATCGGCGGATTTGGTCGCGTTTAAAGCGCGTAGCTTTAATGAACTAATGGCCAGGGGGCAAAGCGATCGCCTCGTCATTCGCAAAGGCAAACAAATTGACACAACGCTACCTGACTATGCTGACCTTGATGACCTGATGAGCCCTTAAAGGAACAACTGAGGAACAACCCATGAAACTTATCATTGGCAATAAAAACTATTCCTCATGGTCTTTACGGCCCTGGCTACTGCTCTCCACATTCAAGCTTGAGTTTGACGAAATTCAAGAATCGCTTCGATCGGCGGGGCTAAAATCACGCCTGAGCCAATATTCTCCCACTAGCCGAGTGCCGGTGCTAATAGATGAATCTCTAACCGTTTGGGATTCTTTGGCAATTTGTGAATATGTCTCTGAAAAATACCTAGATCATCAAGGCTGGCCAAAAGATCAGGCGCTCAGGGCGGAAGCGAGATCAATTTGCGCTGAAATGCATGCTGGCTTTATGGGTCTGCGCAGCGAACTGCCGATGAACTGTCGCGCCAAGAGAAAAGTGGAGCTTTCAGCCTCCGCTTTGCAAGACATTGCCAGAATCGATCAGATTTGGTCAAAATGTCTGCTGGATAATAACGGCCCTTGGCTATTTGGAGAATTTTCGATTGCAGATTGTTTTTACGCGCCAGTTGTGATGCGGTTCAAAACGTATGGCATTTCACTCTCAAAGACGGCCAGCAAATATCAAGCCTTTTTTCTTCAGCACAACGAATTGAATCAGTGGGTTGAGGCGGCTAGATCTGAAAGCGAAACAGTGCCAGAGGACGAAGCTGGTGAGCCTTTGTCCTGATTGCTCATGGCCCCAAGCTGGGCGGCGGCGTGACTGAGCCAATTTGCTCAATAAAATAGTCTTCGCGTAAGTTGAGATTTCTAGCGATCACAAGGGCTTGCTCAAAGGCTTGAAAAGCCGCCTGCAAATTGCCCTGGCGACGCTGAAGCTGACCGATGTTGTCGTAAGCGTTCATCACCCCATAGCTGTTGTAGGCTTGGCGCTCGACGGGAATGAGCAAGCTGTAGGCTCCAATCGCTTCGTTGGTGAGGGCAAGGCTGCGATACAGACCCCCTAGATCTTTAAGAACTTGGGCTGAAAAGCTAAACTGCTGAAAGCTTTGGGCGGCGCTGTAGGCGGAGCGATAGTATTCGATAGCGGTTTTTGGCAGGTTGAGGGTGCGGTAGTTTTGAGCGATCGCCACCAATAGCTGCGGCAGTTTTTCGACTTCACCCTGGCTCTGGTAAAGCCCAATCAAATCAGTTTGCGCCCTAACCGCATTGGTCAGCGCATTGGCCTGCTGATAGCTATAGACTAGCTGCTCTAGATAAGCCCTCTCACTGACGACATCACCCGTATCACGAGCTGACTTCAGCAGTTCTAAATACACATCGGCAGCTTCGGCAAACTGAAACCAGGCCAAATGCAGCTTGGCTAGACTTACTTTTTGAGCGGTGATCTGGGTGCTAGGTACAGAAGGTTGAGCGGCTGTCAAAGCGATTAGCTGTTCGTAAACAGCTACCGCAGAATCAATATCGCGAAGGGTTGTAAAGGTTTGCGCTAATGCCGTCAACACTTCTAGATTCGACGTCGGGCTGCCGCTCACGAGCAGGCTAGCAGGCGCAGACTCATCTATGGGTAATGCTCCAAATTCTGGCTCTATCGGCAGATCCAAGGCGGCTTGAATAGTCCGCCAAATCTGCCGGGTGCGCAATGTCAAAAGCTGCACATCTTCTGGTCGTTGCTGCTGCCATGCAACTTCAGCAATTTTCTGAATTGCCGCAAATTCCTCAAAAGGCCCTAAAAGGCGGCGCAGGCGAAGCGATCGCCGCCAAAGCTCAAAAGCTTGATCCGGCTCTCCTGCCGCTAACCGCTGCTGCGCTTTTTGATCGAGCTGCGCTAAGTCAATGGCCAACGCGCTTAGCTCCAAAGGACTCAACTCTCTTTCCACCGCCAGCATGGGCAATAGCGGATCGGGCACTCTGTCGCTGAGCGGATCGCGCAAAAACGTTTGCCGTAGCTGAGGGTCAACTTGTTGAGCAAGTACCGGACGCGCCAGCAAAAGTGCGCTGCCAATAGCCCCAGAAAGGGACAAATAAAAGGCAAGCGCTGGGGAGATAGCGGATGGGATCAAATGACGTAACAATGAATACACAGTTGTTTGCAGAACTTTATGTTTTAGCAGAGGCTTTGTAACACTTGGGATCTGAGTGCTATTGCCCTGAATCAAGAAAGAAACAGCCCCTGGCACGGGTTTGAGTGCTTCAAAGCATACGCCTATTGCGGTAGGCTTGTGATCTTGTGCGCCTTGTGTCAAGGCACATCGGCGCTGGTTTCAACTAATCACCATAGCAAACGCTCGCTTTAGTATGTCTTCAAACGTTGCCACTCGGACGGTACGGATCGGTTCTCGCAAAAGTCAGCTGGCGTTGGTGCAAACGCACTGGGTGCAGGCCGAACTGAGCCGCGCCTTTCCTGACATCAACTTTGAGGTGTCAACGATGGAAACCCAAGGCGACAAAATTTTAGACGTGGCGCTTTCTAAAATCGGTGACAAGGGGCTTTTTACTCAAGAGCTAGAAGATGACATGCTCAGCGGCAAAATTGATTTTGCGGTGCATTCGCTCAAAGATTTGCCGACGAATTTACCAGCGGGGCTACAGTTGGGCTGCGTGACTGAGCGTGAAGACCCGGCAGATGCGATGGTAGTCCATGCCAAGCACAAAGATAAGCAAATCGATACCCTGCCTGAAGGCGCGGTGATTGGCACGTCTTCTCTACGACGCTTGGCTCAGTTGCGCCATTATTTCCCTCACTTTACGTTCAAAGATATTCGTGGCAATGTGAATACTCGTTTGCGCAAGCTCGACGAGGGAGAGTACGACGCGATTATTTTGGCAGCAGCGGGCTTGAATCGGCTAGATATGAGCGATCGCATTCATCAAATTCTGCCTGCTGACATCTCGCTTCATGCCGTGGGTCAAGGTGCCCTTGGCATCGAATGCCGCATTGGCGATGACGATATTTTGGCACTGCTCAAAGTACTAGAGCATGAACCTACCGCCTATCGCTGTTATGCAGAGCGGGCCTTTTTGCGCGAACTAGAAGGTGGCTGTCAGGTACCTATCGGGGTGAATACCGTGATCGAAGATAGCAAACTCACTCTCAAAGGGATTGTCGCTAGCCTTGACGGTCAGCAGATGATTACAGGCATCGTCACCGGCTTGCCTACCGAAGCGGAGCGCATTGGCACCGAACTGGCCACTCAGCTTCGTAGCCAAGGCGCTCAGGAAATTTTAGATGAAATCAATACTCACAATCGCGCCTAAAGCACTCTTCTGATAGAGGTTAGGAAGCTTGTTTTTGCTCACAATAAGGCACTCCTTAGACTATTAAAGTCCTTGATGGAGTCCTTGTAAGTAGACGAAGCAAAATATGAGAATTTCACCGACTATCTCCTACCGAGACGTGCTCAAAACAGATGCGTTAGAAAGCCTGATTGCGCAAAAAATCGAAAAATTAGAGCAGTACTACGATCAGATTAGTAGCTGCCGCGTCGCCATCGAAAAAACGCACGATCATCCGGGCAGTGGTTCGCCCTACCGAGTTCGCCTCGACATTACCGTGCCTGAAAATCGTGAGGTGATTGTTGATAAAAGCCCGGATGAAGGCGTGCAGTATCTGCCTTTAGAAGCTGTAATTAGAGACGCTTTTGATGCGGCCAATCGGCAGCTTAGAGAACTCAACGATCAACAGCACAACCATATGAAAACCCACGTACCCGGTCAGCGTGAGATTGTTCTAGATGATCTTGCCGATGAGCCGACAGATGAGATTGCCCCACCCTCTGCCGATATTGCCGACACCCGCGAGAACTAAGCTGAACGCTCATCCGGCTATGTCCTAGGGTCAAGTGTGCCTCACGGGTCAAATCACTATAAACTTGAACGTGATTAGACCGGTGCGATTAGACTTAGACCGGCGCGATTAGACTAGGATTTTTACTTAACCAGTTGTAGGTGGGCATAGTATGCGAATTTTATTTGTGGCGGCTGAGGCTGCGCCGCTAGCGAAAGTTGGCGGGATGGGCGATGTCGTGGGTACATTGCCCGCAGTGCTAAGAGCGATGGGCCACGATGTGCGTGTGTTGATGCCCTATTACAACTCGATGGCGGGCAAAGTAGAGGTGCCGCCCGATCCGGTTTGGTGGGGCTACTGCATGTTTAATTCCTTTGCGGTGTATGAAACCAAGCTGCCGAATACCGACGTACCGCTTTATCTATTTGGCCATCCCTGCTTTGATAACGGCATCATTTACGGTGGCGCAGACGAGGAGTGGCGCTTTACCTTTTTTGCCAATGGGGCGGCTGAGTTTGCCTGGAACCACTGGAAGCCGAATATCATTCACTGCCACGATTGGCACACAGGTATGTTGCCAGTATGGATGCATGAAGTTTCCGACATTGGCACCGTCTTTACGATCCATAATTTGGCCTATCAGGGGCCGTGGCGCTGGAAGCTAGAAGAAATTACCTGGTGTCCGTGGTTTATGCAGGGGCACAACACGATGGCAGCGGCGTTGCAGTATGCTGACCGGGTGAATACGGTGTCGCCGACGTATGCTGAGCAAATTAAAACGCCTGAGTATGGTGAAAGCTTAGAAGGGCTGCTGTCTTTTATTAGCGGGAAGCTCAGCGGCATTGTTAATGGCATTGATCTCGATTTGTTCGATCCGGCGACGGATTCTAAGCTCGTGCATAACTTCACTGCGAAGGATTTAGATAAGCGATCGCTCAATAAAACCGCGATTCAAAAAGAAATGGGCTTAGCTGAAAACCCCGATGCCTTTTTAGTGGGCATGGTCGGTCGGCTAGTAGAGCAAAAGGGTATTGACCTGATTTTGCAGACGATGGATCGGTATTTGGCCTATTCGGACGCGCAGTTTGTGGTGTTGGGGACGGGTGATCGCGCCTACGAAAACCAGCTTTGGGAACTAGCTGCCCGTTACCCAGGCAGAGCCAGCGCCTACATTATGTATAGCGACGCGGTGGCTCGCCGCATCTATGCGGGCTGTGACGCCTTTTTAATGCCCTCGCGCTTTGAGCCTTGTGGCATCAGCCAAATGATTGCCATGCGCTACGGCTGTGTGCCGATTGTGCGCCGCACAGGTGGGCTAGTCGATACCGTCAGCCACAACGATCCGATTAACGAATTGGGTACAGGCTACTGCTTTGATCGCTACGAGCCGCTGGATCTGTTTACCTCAATGGTGCGCGCTGCTGAAGCCTATCGCTTTAAGCCGCAGTGGGAAGCATTGCAAAAAAGAGCAATGGCCACTCAATTTAGCTGGGAGCAGTCTGCGGTTGAATATATCAAGCTGTATAGCCAAGTCATGGGCCTATCTCCAGAAGATCAGATCCCGGTTGAATACGGCGGCACGCTTGAAATCTAGGTTTGTATAAGCTTTTAAAAGCTTATACAAACTGCGAGATGAACTAAAAACGGGCCCGACGAGATTCGAACTCGCAACTTCCGCCGTGACAGGGCGGTGCTCTAACCAATTGAACTACGGGCCCTTGCTGCTCGAGAGGCGGTTAAGCTTCTCTTCCAAGGCGATCTCTATTGTGCGGATTTGGGGGCGCTTTGTCAAACCTAATTTTGATAAAAATTTTTAAAGACTTTGCGCGCGGGCCAAACACTGGCCAAACACTGGCCAAACACTGGCCAAACACTGGCCAAACACGGCTATATGGCAGCCATACAGCAGCCGAATGCCTCGGTTCCCGGCATAGATTCCTTATAGTGATCAGATCGCCATCTTACGTTTTGGCTATCGAATCATTTCTAAGAACGGCTTAATGTCTATACAACTGCTGTCCAGGGAAAAAAGTTGCTACTAAAGTCCTAGACCTATTGATATTCAGTCTCATTAAATATATGATGATGGCTATCTTCATTCTTCGTGAAATCTATGGCTAGAAAACCGAAAGCAGCAGAACTATTTTTATCGCTCGGCGTAGCAGCCTCTTTGTTGGCGTCTTGTGGACCCCAAGAAGGCGGCGAGGCGGCGACCGATGAAGAGGTGACACCCGCTCCTACTGAAGAAGTTCAACCCGAAACTGAAGGGGGTGAAGGGGGGTGACGAGGGCGCATCTATAGATCGAGGCTTGCTATGGGCCGATATCTTAGAAGAAAGCAGCGTCGTCTAAGCATCGGCTTGTTCTCTGCTAGCTCAATACGTTTAGTCGTCTGAAGGGGCTAGCGTATTGAGCCAAGTGGAGAGCGTACTGACAGTGGTGAACGTAGGTAGGCGATCGCACAGTTGCTCAAGCTGCCTTTCTGTTAGCCCCTCAATCTGACTTTGAATATGGGTAGGCAATGGTCCTAACGTTCTAGTCAGTAGCCGCAACAGAATTTTCAGTTCACCTTCTTGACGGCCTTCCTGGCGGCCTTCCTGGCGGCCCTGCTCAAGTCCTTTTCTCATCCAGCTAGTGACAATTTCCATCATTTCCTCCTGCGCTTTTGGGTCAGAGCGGCCTATTTCAATATTAAACGCTGCATCCTCTTCAGGCGTCAGATCTAAATAGGTGTCGATAAAACCAGAAATCAACTGCATTTTTGCGGGATTAAGTTTGAGGGTGACTAATAAACGCAGGCACTCGGCTTTGACTTTGGGCCGATCTGCTGGGGCGATGCTCATTTTAGCCATAAGCGCGGAGGCAACTGGATTTTGACTCATCAAAAAGTCGCGCCAGTTGAGCTGATTGAGCTGAATAACCCGGTAGTTGAAGCTGAGGACTGAAAAATCTGGAAAGTCTACTCTAAATTCGCTAGGTGCAGAGATTTTGGGCTGATCGTAGGAAAACACGACGATTGGATAGACAGGATAGTCGTGCTTTTCAAACAGCCGAGCAAAGTAGCGAAACATGCGTTTGCCAAATGTGGACTTAGCCTTTGCTTGGTTCTCGACATGGACTAGGAAAAATGAAGGTTTACTTCGAAACTGGACTTGAGCGAGCAGGTCGGTTTCGTACTTATCGCCTGCAGTGACATCGGTAAAGACTTCTTTGTCTAGGAAGACGATTGAGTTGGGTTCGATGTAACTGACAACTTCTGGTAAAAACAGTTCTAAAAATTCGAGGAAGAAGGTAAAAAGCAGCTCTTTGAATAGACGGTCGTGGTCAATCATCTTGCGCTTTGTTCATGTAGTAGCTCGGTGTGATGGCGCTAAATTGCTCTCCAGCATTAGATGTTCTCGGCATCCCAAAAGGGCTGAGCAAACTTCACTAGCCAGTCTTTGACCCGGTAGGTAGCTTTGCAGTCGTCTTCGTTGTAGCGCAGGATGGTGTTCAGATAAGTGCGATCGCCCGTCCGCAGCCAGTCGTCATACCAGCAGATGGACTGCGCCCCGTTGGCATCTGCGTCTCGCCATTCAAACCCCATCCAGCGGGCTAAGTGCTTCAGCGCGTAGCTCTCGACCGGGAGGGCAACGGCATCGACAATGCGCTTGTGAATGTCAATAAAGCGATTGAGCAACGCCTCTATACTTACGCCACGATTCCCGTACAGATCGCTGAGCCGACTGACAGTTTGGGCTTCGTAGGGGCAAAAGTGGTAGATCGGGGCGTGGGGATAGCGCTCAACTAGGGCTAAAAACTCAAACCAGGCAGTTTCTTCCTGATCGGGTGATTCGGCGGTGAGGGCATGGAAGGTTTCTTGCTGCGTGAGACGCTCAATGACTAAAACGCCGTGCAGATAGATCAGGTCTTTGTCGGGGGCGGCTTCGATGTCGAAGTAAAGTTCGATGTCAGTGGTGGGGAGGTCGGCGGGCGTGAGCGGGAAACGATTGGCTTGGAGACGAGCGATCGCGCTACCTGCATGGTTAGCCTGCGCCTGAAAAATCATTTTCTGTGTCACTGGTAGATCGACATCCATCGCCGTCGCCAAATTATGCGGATCGGCCGCTGCCAGCGATTCAACAGTCGCCAGTCCCATTTCAACCAAAGTCGGATAGCGCTTTTGCGTCACCCCTGGCAGCAGCGAAAGGTGGCTCTGATCTTTTGCAACCTGGTAGCAGTGGCTGAGCCAAGGGCACATATCGCAGCGGCTGCGGGAGATAAAAACCTCAGGGGCTTGAGGCTCAATCAAAATGCCATTAGTCGAATCTAGGCAGTCGTCTAAAGCGTCCTGAAGCTGGGGAACGTAGCGCGCTAAGTTAACGGCATACTGCTTTTCTTTGAGAAAAAGCCAGGCGGTTTCGGGCCACACGCCTTGGACTTCGGCCAGCACGTAGGCGTTAAAGGCGGCAACGAGCTGATATTCGGGTTTAGGCTTTTTGCCGAGTTTGACGTTGTAGGGCACATAGTACCAATCGCCTAGCCAGGACTGGCCTGCACATTTCACCAGCAGATCGGGCTCGCTGCGATACCAGGTATCGCCGGGGCCCTGAATGATAAGAATGCCGCCATAAATGGTTTCTGTGCCAACAGCCATCATCTGTTGAGTAGCGTTAGCGCCTGCTGTCCAGTCGTATTTTGGGTAGGTGGGACGGCTGAGGGGCTGAAACTGGGCGAGGATGGCCTGTCGATGCTGGGCGCTGTCTTCACGAAGCTTAGTAAAGTAGTCGCTGGGCGGATCTTTGAGGGTGGGATCGGCGTGGCTGTCGAGATATAATCGGCGGCGACAGCGATGGTAGTGAAATAGCATGTGGTCGGTAAACCACGTTGGAGCCAATATTTTGGAAGTTGCCGGTATTTTAGAGGCCACGGTTTGGGCAGTTGCAGGCTGCTCTATGCTGACGGAGTTAAAAGAGGTGCGCCGCGCAGTTGACAAACTGACCAAAACCAGAAACTACTTTGCTAGCGTAGCGTATTTGGGGGGTGTTCCTGTAGGGGATGTGGCTAAGTAGCCCAGCGTTCGGCAAAGATTGTGTGCCGCAACGGGTCGCCATCCTTCATAATGTAAAGGTTTTATTTTCGGTATTGTTTACCTGCTTTGTTGCCATGCGTAGCCTTTATTGCGGTCACCTTCGATCTGAACATATAGAAAAGACGGTCACGCTCTATGGCTGGGTTGATCGCAGACGAGATCATGGCGGGGTGGTGTTTTTGGATGTGCGCGATCGCTCTGGCACCGTGCAAATTGTCAGCGATCCGGAACGCACCCCGGCGTCTTATTCGATTGCGGAAGAGGTGCGCAATGAATATGTTGTCAAAGTGGTGGGCCGGGTAACTCAGCGCCCGGAAGACTCGCTGAACGAGAAGCTGCCGACTGGGCAAGTCGAAATTTATGCCGATGAACTAACGATTTTGAATGCCGTACGGAAGCAGCTGCCGTTTCAGGTGTCTACGGCTGAAGAAGAGAATGTGCGCGAAGATCTGCGGCTGAAGTATCGGTATTTGGACTTGCGGCGCGATCGCATGGCCCGCAACCTGCGCCTGCGCCACGATGTGATCAAAGCCATTCGCCGCTTTCTCGAAGACACTGAAGACTTTATCGAGGTTGAAACGCCGATTCTGACGCGATCTACCCCCGAAGGAGCCCGCGACTTTATTTTGCCCTCACGCGTGAATGAAGGCGAGTGGTTTGCTTTGCCCCAGTCTCCTCAGCTATTTAAGCAAATTTTGATGGTGGCAGGCATGGACCGGTATTACCAGGTCGCCCGCTGCTTTCGCGATGAAGACTTGCGCGCAGATCGTCAGCCCGAATTTACGCAGCTCGATATGGAAATGAGCTTTATGGATCAAGAAGAGATCCTGTCACTGAATGAACAGCTGCTGGCGCATATCTTTAAAACGGTAAAAGGCATTGAGATCCCGACGCCTTTTCCTCGGTTGACTTACGCCGAAGCTATGGATCGCTATGGCAGCGACAAGCCGGACACTCGCTACGGCCTAGAGCTAGTCGATGTTTCAGATATTGTGAAAGACTCTGGATTCAAAGTGTTCTCAGGGGCGGTGCAAAATGGCGGGCAGGTAAAAGTGCTGCCTATTCCGGGCGGTAATGACGCGATTTCTAACGTGCGAATCAAGCCCAAAGGAGATTTGTTTAAGGTGGCGACCGACGCTGGCGCAGGCGGAGTTGCCTACATTCGGGTGCGCGAAGGCGGCGAGATTGATACCATCGGCGCGATTAAAGACAATCTCACCGCTGAGCAAAAGCAGATTTTGTTAGAGCGCACCGGGGCGCAGCCCGGCCATCTGTTGTTGTTTGGCGCGGGTGATACGAGTACGGTGAATGCAACGTTGGATAAATTGCGGCAGGCAATAGCCAAAGAACTCAATCTCATCGACGAAAGCAAAACCAACCTCCTATGGGTAACAGATTTTCCCATGTTCGAGTGGAACGCCGATGAAAACCGCTACGAGGCCCTGCATCATCCATTTACCGCGCCGCATCCTGATGATGTAGCTGATTTAACAACAGCTCGTGCAGTAGCCTACGACATCGTGTACAACGGCTATGAAATCGGCGGCGGCAGCTTGCGAATTTATCAGCCGGAGGTACAGGCCAAGGTATTCGAAACAATCGGGCTTTCGGCTGAAGAAGCCAATGACAAATTTGGCTTTTTACTCGAAGCCTTTGAATATGGCACCCCGCCTCACGGCGGCATCGCCTACGGGCTAGATCGGCTCGTGATGCTGCTAGCCGGTGAGCACTCTATCCGTGAGGCTATAGCGTTTCCCAAAACTCAGCAGGCCCGCGACCTGTTGACAAATGCGCCTTCGACGGTGGAATCAAATCAGCTCAAAGAATTACATGTGGCCTCGACGCTCAAGCCAAAAACAGACAAAAGCTAAAGACAATCGGCGATACCTGCGCCTGCGCCTTGCCCAAGTCACGTAAAAACGCCCCCGCCTTATGCATAAATCGCATTGAATTTATGCAATAAACCTTTCTGGAGGGCTGTTTTAGTATATTCAAGTACAAAATAGCCCTTAGAAATCTGTCATTTTTATTTTCGACGTTTGCAATTGATGCAATTCGAGCAAGGCCGATTTATTCCGATTATTTCTCACCGATTTCTCGCCGATTTCCCGTTGAAAGCTTAAGTAACCGCCATCTGTGATTTCACAACCGTCATTAGCAGATCCACCATCGATCCTGGAATCCTGCCCAAAAGCTCCTCAAAAAGCATCCTCTATAGGGTAAGCATCAAGAGATTAAAGCAAAAATAGATAAAAGGACTTATCGAAGCTGAAGCTATTGACGATTAATTTGACGATTAATTTTCTAATCTGTTGACTTCGATTAAATTTCAGGATTGTCTTCTGTTCTGTTAAGTTGCATTTTTGCTAAGTCTTCAAATTGAGTTGGCAACCGCCTTCTATTATTTCACTCCAAAAATACTTGTGTAGGTCATTTCATGTCCAAAATATCTCGTCGCAAATTTATTCTCACGACCGGGACAACGGCGGCAGCAGCACTTCTCATCAATGGCTGTACATCAAGTAGTGACAGTGCTGATAGCGGTTCGAGCGCGACTGATTCAGCCGCACCGACAGCTGCCCCAGCCGCTGAGATCAGCCCAGAAGAGGCTCCAGAAGTCACCACAGCTAAGCTAGGATTCATTGCCTTAACAGATTCAGCCCCTTTGATCATTGCCAAAGAGAAAGGAATTTTTGATAAATATGGCATGACAGACGTCGAGGTGCTCAAGCAAGCTTCTTGGCCAGTCACTCGCGACAATATGGAACTCGGTTCAGACGGTGGCGGCATCGATGGGGCGCATATTTTGACGCCTCTGCCCTACCTGATGACCCTGGGAAAAGTGACCAAGCAGCCTTTGCCGATGTACATTTTGGCCAGATTGAACGTCAACGGCCAAGGCATTTCGGTAAGCAAAGATTACGCCGATCTCAAAATTGGAACCGACAGCTCCAAGATGCTTGAAGTGTTTTCAGCAGCTAAAGCAAACAAAAAAGAGCTGAGCGCGGCGATGACTTTTCCCGGCGGCACCCACGATCTGTGGCTGCGCTATTGGCTAGCAGCGGGCGGCATTAACCCTGAAACCGATATTTCTGTTGTACCCGTGCCACCGCCTCAGATGGTTGCCAATATGAAAATTGGAGCAATGGAGACTTTTTGTGTCGGTGAACCGTGGAATGCTCAACTGGTGAACCAAAAACAAGGCTATTCGGCGCTGGTAACTGGCGAACTATGGCAAGACCATCCAGAAAAAGCATTTGCAATGAGAGCCGATTGGGTAGATGCAAATCCTAAAGCAGCGCTAGCGATGACGAAAGCTGTTTTAGAAGCGCAGCAGTGGTGCGATTTGCCAGAAAATCAGCAGGAAATGTGCGAGATTGTCTCTCAAGATAAATGGTTCAAGGTGCCTGTTGAAGACATTATCGGGAGAATCCAAGGCAAGATTGACTATGGCAATGGCCGTACTGTTGAAGATCCAAATATTTCGATGAAATTCTGGCGAGATAATGCTTCATACCCTTATAAGAGTCACGATCTTTGGTTCTTGACGGAAGATATTCGCTGGGGCTATATTCCGGCAGATACAGATACGAAAGCTTTGGTGGATAAAGTTAACCGCTCTGACTTGTGGAAAGAAGCTGCTAAAGCAATTGGCGTTGCTGACGCCGACATTCCGACGAGCGATTCACGCGGCGTGGAAACCTTCTTTGATGGGGTGAAATTTGATCCTGAGAACCCGAAGGCTTACTTGGATAGTTTGAAAATCAAGAAGGTCTAATATCTTTAAAAAGCTTGCAGGGCTGACGTTTTCTATCACCTGCAAGCTTTTATCTACTTTTAGGTTTTTAAATGGACGATAGGCGGGCGCTATCTGTGAAAGTTATCCGAGGCTACAGATAGTACTGATAGAACAGAGTACTCTTAATTGAAATAGTTCTAGTTGAAGTGAGTGCTCTGCGCAAACTGAGATTCGTCACTGAGATTCGTCACTGAGATATTTTGAATCTGAAATTACTAGAGTTTTGCCTAGACTTGACTACACTTTGGCTACATTTTGCAAGCTATAGCTTTACATGAATCTGTCTAGACTCAAACCCATTACTTTCTAATGTGCTATGACCGTCAACCTCGACAATCGACCAGCTAAATCAAATTTTCTGCTGGAGTGGATCAAAAATCCGCCGCATAAGCTATTTCGTCCGCTAGTAGCGCTTTTATTTATTTTGACCCTGTGGCAGGTGCTGTGTAGCGGCCCTGACGCGAATTTACCTAGCCCGATCAAAACGTTTCAAGACACGTCTAATTTGATTTTTGATCCCTTTTTTGACAATGGTGGAACAGATAAAGGGTTGTTCTGGCAGATTTTGGCCAGTTTAAAACGAGTCGCGGTGGGCTATACGCTAGCGGCAGTGGTGGGGATTGCGCTGGGCATCTTGATTGGCTCTAGTGAGTTCATGTTCGATGCGCTCGATCCGCTGTTTCAAATATTGCGGACGGTGCCGCCCCTGGCTTGGCTACCGATTGCGCTAGCGGCGTTTCAAGAGGCGAACCCTTCGGCTATTTTTGTAATTTTTATTACCGCTATTTGGCCGATTATTATCAACACAACCGTGGGTGTACAGCAGATCCCTCAAGACTATAAGAACGTTGCTAAGGTGCTGCGGGTGAAGGGATTTAAGTACTTTCGAGAGATTATGTTTCCGGCGGCAGTGCCTTACATTTTCACCGGTCTGAGAATTGGCATTGGGCTTTCTTGGCTAGCGATTGTGGCGGCTGAGATGCTAGTCGGTGGCGTGGGTATTGGCTTCTTTATTTGGGACTCTTATAACAGTTCTCAGCTTAGCGAAATTATCCTGGCCTTGATTTATGTGGGGATTGTGGGTCTAATTTTAGATCGGATGGTGGCGTGGCTGGCTGCTTTGGTGGTGCCATCAGAGCCACAGCAGTAAATAGAGCAAGATCAGCTTAATTAAGCTGAAGTATCGACAAGATGTTGCTTTGCCCCTGTCCCCAATTTTAGGGCTCTGAGACCAGACCGGCTCACCTTTTTTACCAGCGATTAAGGTTTTTTAAAAATGTTATCGATATCTGTCAGTGCCAGACGATGACAGATCTTCGCAACAACAAGCTGTGTGAATTCAGCGCTACATTTTTTGGCTAATCACTATGACTGCATTTCTAGAAGTTGACCACATTGATCGGGTGTTTCCGCTAGCGGGCGGAGGTAGATATGTTGCGCTTAAGAACATTAATTTGTCGATTGAGCCGGGTGAGTTTGTTTGTTTACTGGGCCATTCTGGCTGTGGCAAATCGACGCTGCTCAATATTGTGGCGGGGCTAGATCGACCGACTCAGGGTGGAATTATTTTAGAAGGCCAGCAGGTAAAAGAGCCGGGGCCGGATCGGATGGTGGTTTTTCAAAACTATTCGCTGCTGCCTTGGAAAACGGTTTGGCAAAATATTGCGTTGGCGGTCGATCAGGTCTATCCGAAAAAGTCGGCAGCGGAGCGGCGTGAGATTGTTGATCACAATATTAACATGGTGAATTTGCGCCATGCGGTGGATAAGCGGCCTGCTGAGCTGTCGGGTGGGATGAAGCAGCGGGTGGCTATAGCTCGCGCCCTAGCCATTCGCCCCAAACTGTTGCTATTAGACGAACCTTTCGGCGCATTGGATGCTTTAACGAGAGGCAGCTTGCAAGAGCAACTGATTACCATCTGCCAAGAAAATCGCCTAACTTGCCTGATGGTGACTCACGATGCCGATGAAGCCTTGCTGCTAGCGGATCGGATTGTGATGCTGACAAATGGGCCGAGTTCTCACATTGGCCAAATTATTAATGTGGCGATTCCGCGCCCACGGAATCGGCTAGAGGTGGTCAATCATCCGGATTATTACGATCTTCGTAACGATATTATTTATTTTCTCAACCAGCAAAAACGCGCGAAAAAGCAGCAGAAGCTTCAACCACCAGTCGTGGCGACTGGGCAGGGAGTAGAAAAAGTTAGCCTGAATTTGGGCTATATGGCTGTCACTGACTGTGCGCCTTTGGTGGTGGCTAAGGAGAAAGGCTTTTTTGAAAAGTACGGGTTGACGCAGGTGAATTTGATCAAAGCGCCGAGTTGGGAGGCGATCGCTGACGGCATTACCAGCGGTAGCCTAGATGCGGCGCAAATGGTGGCAGCGATGCCCTTGGCGCTGTCGATGGGGATGAATAACCAGCCGCCCGTACCGACCCTGAGCGCTTTGACGCTTTCTCGTAATGGCAATGCTATTACCTTGGCGCAAGAATTTTATGCCAGTGGGATTCGCACGCTGGCGGATTTTAGTCGGGCGATCGCGAATAATCCCAACCGAGTGTACCGGCTAGGCATCGTCAGTCAAGCCTCAATGCACAACCTCATGCTGCGCTATTGGCTAGCAACCGACGGGATTGATCCAGATCAAGATGTGAATTTGATTGCGATTCCGCCTGCGGAAATGTTGGACAATCTCAAAGCCGGTAACATTGACGGCTACTGCGCGGGCGAACCTTGGAATACGCAGGCAGTGGCTGAAAAAGTGGGCTTTGTCATTGCAACTGACTTAGAGATTTGGCCGAGTTATTTAGAAAAGGTGTTAGGCGTTAGTGAAGCTTGGGCCAACCAGTATCCGGAAACGCACTTAGCCCTGGTAAAAGCGCTCATAGAAGCCTGTGAATACTGCGAAGATCGCCGTCATCGAGAAGAGATTGTGCAGATTCTTTCGCCGCCTGAGTATTTGGGTTGCCAGGCTCAATATCTGCGGCCTGGATTTTTGGAGCCCTATGATCGCGGCACCGAAGCTGAACCAGAAATGCTGCCTGACTTCAATGAATTTTATGCGAATAGAACTAACTGCCCAAGCCGGGTTGAAGCCCTCTGGGTGCTGGTGCAAATGGCCCGCTGGGGACTGGTGCCTTTTCCTCGCAACTGGATTGAAATTGTCGATAGAGTGAGGCGATCTGACATTTACTCGGAGGCTACGAGACAGCTTAATGTGCCTGGATTAGAGCCGGAAAGAACTGCCTTTACGCTGTTCGATGGCAGCGTTTTTAGCCCAGATAATCCGGTGCAGTATCTGCGATCGCTCGAAATCAAGCGAGAAATTAAAATCGAAGAAGTCTCGCTCGATTTGATAGCTGCGCAAACGGTTTAAGGCTGGCTTTACCTAAGTTTTGTTTAGAGGCTCTTTCACTCACTATTTATTCGGGTTATTTTCATGAACTCTACGCCAGCGGCTGTTAACGCACTTCAAGATCAACAATTTGCCACCAATTTATCCCCTAATTTGCCCCATAACGCAGCTGGCTTTTTAGAAATTGACGGTGTTTCTAAGATTTATCCGACGGCAACAGGATCGTCGTACACGGTATTAGAAAACGTTAACTTGACGGTGAGTGAAGGCGAGTTTGTCTGTTTGATTGGTCATTCGGGCTGCGGTAAGTCTACGCTGTTGAACATGGTGTCTGGGCTCAATAAGCCTACGGCTGGTCAAGTCAGGCTCAAAAATCAGCGGATTACGGAGCCGGGGCCGGATCGAATGGTGATTTTTCAAAATTACTGTTTGCTACCTTGGAAAACGGCTTATGAAAATGTTTATTTAGCGGTTGAACAGGTTTATTTAAAAAAGTCTCCTAAAGAGAGAAAGGAGATTACCCTAGAGCATTTAGAGCTAGTCGGGCTCACAGAGGCTATTCATAAAAAACCGACTCAGCTCTCAGGCGGCATGAAACAGCGAGTGGCTATAGCCCGCGCCCTCGCCACTCGCCCCGAAGTGCTGATTATGGATGAACCTTTTGGCGCGCTAGATCCGATTACACGGGAAGAAATGCAGGAAGAGCTGCTTAAGATTTGGATCAACCATCGCACCACCGTCTTGATGATCACCCACGATATTGACGAAGCGCTATTTTTAGCCGATCGCCTAGTGATGATGACCAATGGCCCTAGTGCTCACATCGGTGAAATTTTAGAGATCCCATTTGAGCGACCGAGAAAGCGCTCTGACGTGATTAAAGACCCTCGCTATTACGAATTGCGCAACTATGCGCTTGATTTTCTCTTCCGCCGATTTGCCCATGATGATGCTTTGGAATAGAGCCATTAGGTCATAACTAAATAGCACTAAATAGCAACAGACGACTTTTTGATCGTCAATGTTCGTTGTGCTGGTAACTATTGCGATTGGCCTGGCTCCATCTGTGGTTTTTATACTACTAGGTAAGGATTTTCGTTGGCAGGTGCAGCAAAGCCTACCCTTATCGGCTGATTATGCTGCGAATGAGCGGGCTGCGAAGGTGGCCAGAGCGATCGCGCTTACAGCTAGAAATCTTTGAATACTCAAGAGGCTGAGATTCTCAGGCAGCTTAATACCTACTGCCTAGAATCATTCGGTTTGCCTAAGCCATAGCAGAGCGTAAAGACACAGGCCTACTCACTTCCCGGACAAAGTCATGCCATGCCTGCAACTCTCGAAGAAAAAAACTCTCATGATAATTATTGGCTAGGCAGTATCGGCAATTAGGAGAGCGACCTGTTTATTGCCCTCCAGAGCTGAGGTGAAAAGCACTTCGGGCGATTTTTGAATAATTATCAAAACCTTTACTCAGAAAGGTTTTCAGCTATTGCCGATAATTTTCATCGGCCAGCTTTAAGCTGAACTTAACCTAACAAATCCCTATTTAGCCTATCTATATAAGTACAAATACAAAGCACTCACAAAGTAACGCTATCCCATAGGTCTGACGCTTCAGATTTGTCAGGCCCAGAGTATCTGTAGTCCAATCGGGCGGCTCATCGTTCACTAGATGCTTCGTCTGGTCTTATTATCGCTTTAAGGAAACCCTGATATGATTACTCGCGCTATGCCCAAGCGTTCTGTCCGCTTTCTTGCCCTGGCATCGGCCACGGCTTTGACAATTAGCTTAGCGTCCTGTGGTGGCGGATCCACCTCGACAGGTAGCGCAGATAGCTCTGCAGGTGATGCCGGAGCGCCTGCTGCCGGCGACAATAAGCTGGCCCTCACACAAGACGTCACGCTTGATGGGGCAGGTGCCACCTTCCCGGCCCCGCTCTATCAAGCGTGGTTCCAAGGTCTCAACCAGGAATACCCGATGCTGAAGGTGAACTATCAAGGCGTAGGCAGTGGTGCTGGCGTTCAGCAATTTACTGAAAAAACCGTTGACTTTGGTGCTAGTGACGTCGCCATGAGCGATGAGGAAATCGCTGCCGTTAATGGCGATGTCTATCTGCTGCCAATGACAGCAGGCGCTATTGTGCTGGCCTACAACGTAGCCGGTGTTGAGGGTGAATTGAAGCTGCCTCGCGACGTTTACACGGGCATTTTCTTGGGCAAAATCACGAGCTGGGACGATCCGGCGATCGCCAAAGCCAATCCAGATCTGACCTTGCCTAGCACCCCTATCACCATCATTCACCGCTCCGACGGCAGCGGTACAACCGGCGTTTTTACCAAGCACTTGGCGGCGGTTAGTCCTGAGTGGGACAAGAGCGTCGGTTCAGGTAAGTCGGTATCTTGGCCCGTGGGTGTAGGTGCTAAGGGCAATGATGGGGTAACGGCTCAAATCAAACAGATAGACGGCGCAATCGGCTATGTGGAGTTTGGCTACGCCGAGCAGAATCAGCTAAATATGGCTTCTTTGGAAGACAAATCTGGAGACTTTGTGAAGCCGACTGCAGAGTCAACCGCTCAAACGCTATCAGCAGTTGAGCTGCCAGAGAACCTGCGGGCCTTTATCTCTGATCCTGATGGGTCAGGATCCTATCCAATTGTGACCTATAGCTGGCTGCTGGTGTACAAAACCTACGCTGACCCGGAAACGGCCAAAGCGGTTGAAGCAATGGTTGAGTATGGCTTAACCAAAGGTCAAGAGGCCAGTGCTCAGCTAGGCTATATTCCTCTGCCTGAGAATGTCAGAGAGAAAGTTGCGGCGGTTGCTCAGGAAATTAGCCCTGACTACGATATATCTGTAAAGTAGACTTTTTAGTAGACTTTTTGTCTTGTGAGTTGCTGAGATCCCTCTAACTTTACCTTGGGCTGCTTTTCTAGCTTCCGCTTTGGCTCGCTGGAGAAGGTGCTGAAAAAAGGAATAGTCATGAGGGATCTTTTTCGCATTTTGATAGTCCTGTTAAACCTCTTGGAGTCTCCTATGCGCGTTGCCCCCGACGCCTCTAGAGCATTTTCTCCTCAATATGAGCGCAATCATCGCATTGATAAAGGCTTCACGGTTCTGACGCAGGTCATGGCCTGGTCGATTGCGGCACTGCTGCTGTTTATCGTTGCGATCGTGGGCTACCGGGCATCGCCTGCGCTGACCGCCTTTGGGCCAGGCTTTTTGATCAGCAGTGCCTGGGATCCGACTCGCGATCAATATGGTATTTTGCCTATGCTCGTCGGGACGCTGGCGAGCTCGGCCATTGGCCTGTTTTTAGCTAGCTTTATTGGTGTGGGTACCGCTATCTTCTTAAGTGAAGACTTTCTGCCGCTGTCGGTTCGCACGTTTCTGGTCTTTTTAGTCGAGTTACTGGCTGCCATTCCTAGCGTAGTCTATGGGCTGTGGGGCGTTTTTGTGCTGGTTCCTTTGATCAAACCCTGGGGGCAGTGGCTGTATACCCATCTGGGCTGGATTCCTTTATTTAGCACCCCGCCAGTGGGGCCGGGTTTATTCCCGGCGAGTCTGGTGCTGGCGGTGATGCTGCTGCCAATTATTACTGCCGTTTCGCGCAATGCTCTGGTGACTGTACCGGTGGATTTGCGGCAGGCTGCCTACGCCGTTGGATCAACTCGATTAGAAGCTTTGACAGGGGTGATTATTCCGGCGGCACTGTCGGGCATTATCAGCGGCATTATGCTGGCGCTGGGTCGAGCAATGGGCGAAACGATGGCCGTAACGCTGTTGATCGGCAATGCCATCCGAATTCCTAAATCTCTTTTTGATTCGGGTAGTACCATCTCGTCACTGCTGGCTAACCAGTTTGCAGAAGCCTCTGGCCTGCAAGTTGCAGCGCTGATGTACGCGGCGCTGGCGCTCTTTGTGCTGACGCTGATGGTCAACGTTCTGGCTCAAATTATTGTTCAGCGCTTTCAGCAGAAGTAGCTAGGCTAGGGCAAGCAAAAAATAAGGAGCATGATGGAAGCTAACGTTGATTCTCAAAGGAGCTCTCAAAGGGGTTCTCCGGCTAAGCAAATTTGGCAGCCGAGCAAACAGCGATCGCAACTCAACTATGTGACGACAGTTGGCTTTGGCCTGTGCCTTTTCGTGGCGCTGGTGCCCTTAGTCGCGGTGATTGGCTATGTTATCCAAAAGGGCGGCAGTCGTTTCAATTTGGCATTGTTTACCCAGCTACCGCCCACGGCTGGCATGTCTGGCGGCGGCGCTGCCAATGCGATTATGGGCACCTTGTTGTTGGTTGGGATTGCGTCGCTCATCAGCGTTCCCATCGGCATTCTAGCGGCTATTTATCTTTCCGAAACCAGCTCTCCAGGCATAGCTCGTTCAGTCCGGTTTGCGACGGATGTTTTGAACGGGGTTCCTTCCATTATTGCCGGAATTTTTGCCTACGGCGCGGTGGTGTTAACGATGGGAGGCTTTTCTGCGTTAGCGGGGGGCATTGCGCTTTCAGTGCTGATGCTGCCGCTGATTGTGCGCACTACCGATGAAGCGTTGCAGATGGTGCCGCAAGACATGCGCCTGGCTTCTACTGCGGTTGGGGCAAGTAACTATCAAACCACGCTGCAAATTGTGCTGCCTGCGGCTTTGCCTTCCATTGTTACGGGCATATCGCTGGCGATCGCCCGCGCTGCCGGAGAAGCTGCTCCGCTTTTATTTACCGCCCTCTTTTCCTTTTACTATCCGTCTGGCGTTTTGGAACCTACGCCCTCGCTGGCCGTGATGATCTTTAATTTTGCCACCTCGCCTTATCCTGACCAGCAGGCGATCGCCTGGGCGGCCTCTCTGGTGCTGGTGCTGCTAGTACTAGTCAGCAGCCTGCTCGTCAGATGGGTTACTCGTAGCAAAGACAGCTTCTAGATCGGCCGATCCTCACGGATTGACTCCTCAGTAGGCGATTAGCTAAAAATAGGGCCTAGAAGTAGGTCAGAATCGCTAAGTCAGAATCGTTAAGATTGTGCAGATTAGATCAAAGGGTGGACCCAAGGGTTCCCAAAGCCAACAAAAATTAGGTCATACTAAATAGCAGCAGACGACTTTTTGATGTAGCAATGTTTATTGTGCTGGTAATTATTGCAGTAGGCATAACCCCGGCTGTGATCTCTGTGCTGCTAGGCAAATACTCTCATCGGCGGATGCAGCAAAGCCTGCACTTAGCGGCTGATTATGCTGCTAATGAGCGACTGCGAAGGTGGCCAGAGCGAACTACTGTGAGAGTATCAACGCGATCGCACCACCCTGATGAGCACTATGTTGATGGCATGGGCTTTGTGGTAGGCGATATTACCTGTCAGCTCAATGCGCGATCGCCCTTTATTCGCTGCGCCCCCAATCCAACCGGGCCCTGTGAGGGTTGCCGTGAGTATGAGGGCAAGGAATATTAAGCGTGAAGAATACTCATAAAGCTGAGCGCAGTCGCAGCCAGTCTTCTATTTGCCCAATTAGATCGTCCACCTCACTTTCTAGCGTGAGATAGTGCACACAGGCTCTGACACAGTGAGGTGAGAGCAAGGTACGCACATATACTTTCTGATCTTCTAGCGACTCTACCAAAGCGCTGTGCAAATCGGGACTGGGCTGAGCGTCACTCCCCAATAGCTGAAAAGAAACTAGCCCTGATGATGGCGGGTTTTGAGTCAGCAGGCAGGCGACTGTAGGGATTGCCTTTAAACCTGTCCATAACCGCTTGCTCAGCGTACAAATGCGGTCATACCGAGCAGCGCTGTCACCCCAATTGGCCTGTACCGTCATCGCCTGCCGCAAAGCGCTCCACAGCGCATAGTCAGAGGTGGCAACTTCAAACCTGCGTCCGTCTGGTTTCCAGCCGGTGGGCTGGGCTTCATTATCGACTTCTACGCTGCGCCAGCCAATAAAGGTCGGGGCGGTTTCGGCCAGCACTGCTGGGCGCACGTACAGCCCGCCGATGCCAGCTGGGCCGCACCACCATTTGTGACCGGTAAAGGCGTAGTAATCAACTTCGGTTTCGCTCAGCGTCCAACCGGGCTGGTCGAGCGGTAGTACGCCGACGGACTGGGCGGCATCGACGAGCACTCTAGTGTGCGGAGCGTTGGCATGACAACAGGCGACAATGTCACGCAGGGGCAGCACCTGTCCGGTGTTCCATAAAATGTGGCTGACGATCACTAGCCTAGTGTTGGGGGTGAGCGCTTGCTCAATGACGGCAACTGGATCGCCGCCGTTACAGGTATCGGCAAGGGCGCAGGTGCTGACTTCGAGGCCATAGCGGTGGCTGATTTCGGCTACAGCAGCGACGACGCCGGGGTGTTCACAGTCGCCGAGCAGAATGCGATCGCCTTTTTGCCAGGGTAAGCCCCACAGTGGAATGTTGCAGCCAATGGTGACGTTTTCGGTGAGGGTAATGGTCGGGGGAGTTGCGCCTAAGGCTTGGGCAATGGCCGATCGAAGGCTTTCGCCTTCACTGAGTAGCCACTGATAGATGGCATTGGCAAAAGGGCCTTCGGTCTGAATTTTTTGCTGGGCTTGGGTGAGGGCAGCGATCGCACTATCGGCCATTGGCCCCTGCCCGCCATAGTTAAAATAGCGCTTGCCTTGCAGCGACGAAAATCCTTGCTGAGCATTCATTGCTAGCGTTTCAGAAGTTTTAGCAGCGAACATTATCCGTCTCCTTGCATAAGTGCAATGTTAGGTGCGATCGCGCCACCTTTCAAAATAACTATAGGTACTAGCGCTACTATAAGCTCTAAACTCATTGAGGCATCTTGAACCCTAGTTTGTCCATGCGCAACCTCTCTCTTTTCTCTTTAATTATTTTCCTGCTCGTTGGCTGCAATCCTCCGGCTTCGCAGTGTAAGCAATTTGCGGCGGTCACTCAGCAATCGACGAGCATTCGAGAAGCGTTTGATCAAGAGATTGAAACTGCTCAGGTAAAGCTATCGGGGGCTCAAAGTTTGAGCGATTTGCAAGGCGGTGCGAAGGACTATGCGGCGGCGGTAAATAAGATCATTGATCAGCTTGACGCCATGACGCAGGCTTTTGAGAAAATCAATATGAGCGATGATCAACTGAGTGAATATCGCAGTCAGTATCTTTCATTTATAGAAGGGTCTAAAAGCGCTTTGACGGAGGCGAATGGAGCGATGCAGATGGTGATTGAGGCGCAGAATGAGAGAGATTTTAGAGCAATTTTTGGGACGTTTACAGCCCAGAGCGATCGCGCTTACAGTCAGCTCAAGGCTTTAGATACTCAAGAGGATGAGATCCTCACCCAGATCAATGCCTATTGCACAGAATCTGTTGGTTTGCCTAAGTCATAGCAGATCGTTTAGAGGCTTGCTTTAAGTCATTAGCGCACCGATTAGTATGTGCAAGATAAAACCACTTAGTTTCAGTCCCGGTAAGCGGGGACTTGGGTGTGGCTCTATACGAGATATTTTGCCCTATGGAGCTGATTGTGAAGTAATTCGGCCAGTAGAATTGAGAGAGAAGATGGGGGCGATCGCTCAAAAAATGCATCAGCGATATACCCCTTAAGATTGAACTAAACTTAATAAAGTGCAACGAGTGCGCGGCAGTGCAAAACCATGAGTGCAAAACCATGATAGACACGCTTCATCCAGCCAGTAATACAGGCATCGCTGCCATGTAAATACCGCTCAGCTCATTACTTTCATTACCCTGTTAGAAGCCAAAGGCATAGAATATGCTCTCGTTGGGGGTGCTGCACTGCTAACAATGGATGACTGCCAGCGGCCCACCAATGATTTTGACTTTATTATCAGCAAGCGAGATATAGACCAGTTACCAGAACTGATAAAAGAAAGCAGCGATCGCAATTTTGGCCGCTACTCATATGAGGGCACCCGCATTGATGCGCTGTACAGAGGCAATCCAATCTTCGAATATGTTATGAGCCACTGTTTAGATAGTGCTCTCATTGACGGAAAAAACATTGTAAGAGCATCACCTGAAGACATTATTTTACTCAAGCTATATGCCCTGCCTAGCTTGTATCAGCAGGGCCAACAGCGCAAAGCCATGACTTACGAAAACGACATCTCAGGCTTGTTAATGCAGCCTGAGAACATCAATTTTGATGGGCTTTTGAAGGTCTTATCGGGTGAACTTCTCGCCAGCCAAATTAACAAACTGAGAAATATTGTAGAAGACTGTCAACGTAGAGCCAACCGGCAACGATTTAGTTAAGCCGCTCAGCTAGCAGGACACCCTGGCGATCGCTTGCGAAGATTTTAGCTGAAATATCCACGGCTTCAGACTCACTCAGCCGAAAATATGGCACGGATCATCTTCACAAAAGATGATCCGTGCAAGCGTAAAACGCTGCACTGGCCAAAAATAGGTCAGTATAAATATTTACTTTTTGTACTTAATTGAAGATCGCGATCATTTACAAAAAGAGTAAAATGTGATTGGTACGTACTCTTGCGAATTAGATAGTTAGCCTCTAGTTCACTGTTCACAGCCAAAAAACGGCATTATATCCATGACCTCACACTCTATTGCTCAATCCGAAACCCTGTTTGGCGGCTACGCCTATCAGATTATTCGGCAGCAGTCTAAACGAGTGTTTAAGCTGCGATCGCCCGTCTTAGCCGACAGCGATCCAGAAGCTGTACATGAAATGCGAATCGGCACCCGACGACTGCGATCAGCGCTGAATCTGTTTGATGATGTCATCGCCATTCACCATCCTCATCGCCCAGATTCGTCCTTAGTCGGCTCAGATAACATAGCCGCAAGCGGCATCCCTAACAAACTGAATAAAGCTGTCAGCAAGCTTACCCAAAAGCTAGGTAAAGTTCGTGATTTAGACGTGATGCAACAGTGGCTCGAACAAACCCTCACCGCTCCCGACTCAGACAACACCGCCGCTCCTAGCCAACTAGAAAAAGCGGAAAAAAAGACCGTTAAAGCCCTCCTAAAAAAGCTTAAGAAGCGCCGCAACAAGAAATTTTCTAGTCTCAAAAAAGTTCTGAGCAACAAGTCCTACAAAAAGCTCACCCATCAATTCAATCAATGGATAGAGCAGCCGACATTTTTACCCCCCGCCCAAGAGCTTGCAGAACGCGCGGCGGCTGTGCGGATTGTCAGCCCTATCGCTGAACTGTTGCAGCATCCCGGCTGGCAAGTGGGCACTAGCACTCAGGGCCAACAAACTGTACCCATCTCAGAAATGACTCTCGCTGATCTCGACCAGCTTTTAAATCAGTCGGGTCAGCAGCTTCACGATTTGCGCAAGCAAATCAAGGGCATCCGCTATCAGATGGAGTTTTTTAGAGGGTTGTTTGATCTCACCTACGCCGCTCAAGTCAGAGAGTTTCGATCTATTCAAAGCCTGTTGGGTCAGCTACAGGATCAAACTGTTATCAGCGAGTTTTTCACAGACGAGATCGGGGCAAACTGGCCCCAGCAATTGCCTACTATTGAAGCTGCCTTTCAAGCCTCGCGACTAGATCTGTGGCAGCAGTGGCAGTCTTACCAGCGCAAGTATCTAGCGCTCCAGTCGGTAGCAATATCAGCCGCCTAGGGCCGGATTAATTACCGTTACTGGTCACCGTCACGGTGCCTCCGGATCGGGAGTTTTTAGAGTAACGGCAAAAGCGGCTACGACCACCGTTAGCCCACCCGCTATCCAGAACGGCATGGCATAGCCAAAAGCCGTGACCAGCAAACCCGAAAAAGCGGGGCCAAAGGCATTAGAAATGCTTAAATAAGAGGCATTCAAGCCCAACACTTCGCCCTGCTCTCGCTGGCTGCTGCGCGTCGATAGAATAGAATCTATCAGCGGCATTGGGAAGGCATTGGCAAGGCCAAAAAGGCAGAGCAGCACCGCAAAAGCAACAATGTTGGGCAAAGCAGGCATCAGCATAAACAGCAGGCCACGAGCAATCAGTGCGCCCACTAGCAAGTTCACTAGACTGAAGCGTTTGCGTAAAGGCTCTAGGGTAAAGACTTGAGCGACAAAAGAAAGCAAGCCGACGGCGACGAAGGCGATCGCTAAGTTTTTCGCATCTTGCTTGAGCACGTTGATAAAAAATGGCTGAAAGGCAAAGGTAAAGATGGTAAAGGTAAAGCCATTGAGAAAGGTCATTAGCAAGATGCGGCCTACGACCGGGCGGCTCAGCGCAGTAAATAAGCCGGTGAGATTAAAAGGGTTGGGGCTTTTTTTGAAGCTAGGAGTTGGTTGCGCTGCTGAATCAATAGGTTCGCTGGCCTGAGTTTGGGCCTGAGTTTGGGCCTGAGTTTCGGGAAGGAAAAAGAAACAGAGAATGGCGGCGAGAAGGGCGATCGCAGCCGATACCAAAAAGCTCATTCCTAGCGGCGAGATGCCAGGAATTGGCGGTACCGTTTGAGCCAAATAGCTCAGCGGCGGTCCCGCCACAAAGCCTAAGCGAAACAAGCCACTGTAAATGCCAAACGCCTGCGTCCGCTGCTCAGGCGTTGTCATATCGCTGACCACGGCTTGCGCTACCGAATTATTGCCGCCGGTAATGCCATCGAGAATACGAGCCGCAAACAGTAGCAAAGGAACCCCCGCTAGGGCTGCGAGTACATTTGCCACCACCGTCCCCAACAGGCTAATGACCAGCAGCGGCTTGCGTCCCCACTGATCCGATAGCTGCCCCAAAACCGGCGTTCCTACAAACTGCGACAGCGAATAAGCCGTCGTCAGCAAACTCGCCTCAAAATCACTCAGCCCGAACTGTTTTGCATACGGATACAGCACCGGAATGATAATTGTGAAGCTCACCGCATTAATAAACGCAATTGAAGCGACAATCCAAAACTGGACAGGCAAGCGCTCAGCAGAAGAATTAGAAGCTGGCATAAGTCACAAAAACATGGGCGATACAGGACTCGAACCTGTGACATCCTCCTTGTAAGGGAGGCGCTCTACCAACTGAGCTAATCGCCCGCAGTGCAAAGAGCCGCGCCCTTTTTCAGAAAATGCAGGCGCTGCACTCCGGATTAAGATAATAGCAGAAAAGCTCTGCTGGTAAAACCCACCAATTAAAAATAGGCCAAATCAAAAATGGGGTGACCCATTGGTGACGCATTATAGGTAGTAATTATTAGGTAAGAAGCTGCGGACAAGAAACGCTAAAGCAGCGCTTTGGTGACGCTTTTTGAAAACATTTGTATTACTTTGCCCATTAATTCGCGACTCTATCCACTACTGTATAGGGTGTCGCATTCTTACAGATTGATCACCGCTATGCCATCAGGCCGCACCCACGACCAAATTACGCTTTGGGGGTTACCTCCGGTAATTGGCGTTACGTTCATGCTCACCCGTAATCCTACTGTAACCGCCGTCGTTAGCCTCGCTTATCTCATGGGCGGATTTATGCTCGGCCCCGATTTGGATATTCACTCTATTCAATACAAGCGCTGGGGCCCCATTCGCTGGATTTGGCTACCCTACCAAAAGGCGCTTTCACACCGTTCAAAGTTGTCTCACGGCCCCGTTGTGGGGACAGCCATTCGGGTAATTTATTTAGCGTTGTGGATAGCCCTACTGGCTATACTCATAACCGGCATTCTCAACGCTTTGTGGGATGCACAGATCACTTTGCACAGCTTAAGCCAAACTTTTCGCTATTTATTTGGCCACTATCTCACGCAGTGGATAGCGATTTTAATTGGCCTAGAAGTGGGGGCTATGAGTCATTCTATAAGCGATGCTATAGGCAGCTACTGGGTGCGCAAAAGAAAGCTAAATCAGAAGCACTCCAAGCGAAAGCGAGGGATCAAAAAGAAGCCTCGCCTTTAAGGGAAACTTTGTTTTTTAGATGATCTCAACTTAATTGAAAGCCGATAGATAGGTCGTTTTGTAGGATCGCTAATTGATAAGTGTAGCAATCTTTGATCACAACAAACGGTTTTTGTCAGGGCTGACATTTGTTTTTAAACAGTTTATTAGGCATTGAATCATCATGAGAAATATACCGCGAAAGCTGTGAAATGAATCGGCAAGTAGGGCCAAGACTGAAAGCTCTTCCAAATGAATGATGTTTTTTTAAAAGGCTGCCAGTCAGCAAAGTTGTCATAGATTTTGTCAAAAATGTCCAAAAGAGTGGCCAAAAGAAAAATGACAAAAGAGTAATAAATCCTCCGACCCTTACTCTTCATAGCTCTGACTAATTCTCCCTCTTTAGAACGACTTGACAAGTTGTTGTGGTAACGATAGCTTAATGAGCGATACGGCAATTGCGCCGCAGCTTACAGCTGATATCGTTCTCTTTCTTCAATCACTTTTTCAACTCTAGGAGTTACAACATGAAAGTTAAGTATATGGCTGCTTTGGCCGCTGCTTCTGTTTTCGGTATGACGGCGCTAACTAGCTGTGGTCCTAAAACAGCTGAGCCCGATGCGACTGGAGACGTTGCTCCTGATACGATGGCTTCGCCCGATGCGACTGGCACAGTTGCGCCTGATGCGATGGCTTCGCCCGATGCAGCTGATCCTTCTGCAGCGCCTAAGTAGTTAAAGGTGCCTTTAGCAAGTTACGGTTAGCGAAATACGTTAGCGAAAGGTTTTTACGTTCGTTTAATAAGTTCGTTTACTAAAGGTGCTAGCGAAGGCTATTTTAGCAATATCTGAATCAATTGCGATTCAGTGGTAACAACAACAAAAAAAGTTCCTAGTTATTCTGGGAGCTTTTTTTGTGCCTATTTTCATGTCTGTTCTAGATTTAATCGGCATCTAATTGGCTAGACGACAATTGATCAAGCTGTTTTTTGGCCAATCGTAGTGATGTAGAGCACCGCTTCTTCGTCTGGAATGCTCAGCAGTTCGTTGACTTGATCGTCGAAGAATCCGGCTATGCCGCTGACGCCTAAGTTGCGGCGAGTGGCGGCGAGGTTGAGGCGCTGGCCGAGGTGTCCGGCATCCATATGGAGGTAGCGGTAGGCTCTGTCGCCGTATTTTGCGATCGCCCCCCCCAAGTCAGCCGTATGAAAAATTACTGCTCCCGCGTCGCGACCTAAGTCTTGCCCTAAGCACAAAAAATGCAGATCTTTATGGAACTGATTGAAGCGAATTTGCCTCAGCTCTTGGGCTTGAGGCGCGTAGTAATAGCAGCCAGATTCCAATGAATCGACGTTTGAAACTGCGATGAAGGTGGCAATGAGGCTCAAGTCAAAATAATCGGGCTGAGCGTCAAAGCCTTGCAGGCGGTAGTGCTCCGGGTGATAGGTAAAGTCTAGCACCCCAAATAAGTCGGCTTGTGACAATGGTGCGCCGGTATAGCGGCGAGTAGAACGGCGGGTGAGCAATGTGTTTTCGAGTTCGGCCAACTGATCGCCCCATAAAATCGGCTGCGTTTTGGTCGAAACGGTGATGCCAAAGGGGAAATTGTATTTGTCAGCTAAGGGCTTGTCGGCGGTTTTGTCGGCGGCGGGTTGACGATTTTCGGCGGGGGTGATGTCAGCTTTGGCGGTATCTGCGGGCAGGGGTAAGGGCGCATTTGGGCTTTTTTGCTGCTGCTGGCCAAATCCGGCATCGGTAGCAATGAGGGTATTTTCGTGTAAGTAGCTGAGCAGTTCGCCCTCGGCCACTGGTAAAATTTCGGCGTGAATAGGACTAGGCAAGGCGCTGCGGGCGGAGGGAAGGTTTTGATCGACTTTGAACAGATCAGCCAGCGCTAGTAGGGCAATAGCACTCTCTTCTTTGCCATCCAAATACAGGAGCTGGTTTACCCGTTCATCTGCGAAGCCACCAATGACATGAGGCCGATAGTCGCACAGCGTCGCCGCTACTTCTAGATTTCCGAGCAAATGCCCAGAATCTAAAAACACTCGCCGGTAGGCTCGATCTTGGTAGCGCCAAGCTGACCGCTGAAACACCGCGCTCACGACCAGCGCAATTTGAGTTGACTCTAGCGCCGGATGCCAGAAGCAAGCGGTTTGCAAAGCGCTCCAAGGGTGGTCATCCCAAAATCGCCAGAGACCATGCGATCGCACCTGATAGTTATACAGTCCTGCCGGTAGCAAAGACGTCCCGCGCGACACCAGATAGATCTCAGCCGGGTACAGCCCCCCTGCCGACGGCGCTGCCCGCAAATACATCGGCTCACCCGAAAACGTCACGACCTTAGCCGTCAGCCCATAGCTATCGATTAACAGCCGCGATAGCCGCTGCCACCAGCGCCACTGATCGTCTGCATCGGCAGGGGTATCTTCTAAGTAAGGCTTTAAATCAATCTCATGCCCTAGCTTATAATCCTTATAAGGCAAGGGCTGCTGCGACCAATCTAACCCCGGCCCCCGGCTCTTGGCATTAATTGTTTCAGGATCGTACTTCGTGCGCTGATGATAGTGCTGAGCAATTGAGATATCTGGCATGGAGGCTTTTGAGGGAGGTGCAGGAGCAGGATAGAGTTTAGATCCAATTTAAATGATAGCGGGCTGACCTAGCTAGAGTTCAGACCAGAGTTCAGACAGAATCCCTAAAGTGCTCAAAGAGAACCCCAAAAACGCCCAAAGGGCTCTAGGGATCTGTTAATCTGACGATTCAGGTAGAATGCACATAAAACCGGCAACTAATCGCCGGGATTAAGGGCCAAAGCAAGGCCAAATAAGGGGCTATCCCATGCAGGGAAATCAAAAGAACTGGCGCTTAATGTTGGCCATCAGTGGGTTACTGACTAGCGCGTTGGTACTAGGCCAGCGTGAGCTGAGTCAGTTTGCCCTAGCGCAGCAGCCCGAAACGACCATTACGCCGCCAAGCGCAGTCTCAGCAAGCGATCCTACAGCTGTAATCGCCCAGCCATCTTCTGAAAATCGCGTCGATCAGGCCACGACGCTGCTGATCGTGATGATCGGAGCCTTTGTGCTAGTGCTAGGCATGGGCGTGGTGCTGCTGTGGTCACTGCGAAAATCGGTGGTGAATGAAGTCGCCACCATTGTGCGCACTCAGCTCAATGAAATGACCGAGCTAGAAAATAAGGTGCACAGCGCTACCCGCAGCCTCAACCGAATTTTGGCCGATGCCGATGACTTGTCCGGTGAGCTAAAAGGTCGATCTAGTCATTTTCAAAAAGAGGTGATGGCTCAGCGCGAAGTGCTGCTGGGCTTAGTTAAAGAACTCAACGCCTTTAAGCTACAAACCGCTAAAAACTGGGAAAAGCAGCTCGAAGATATCAATCAAAAGCTAGAAGCTACCGCCACCGACTTTACAGGCGCTACTGCCGAACTCAAAGCCCAAGCGCAGCAGCGATTAGCCGCAATGAATGCTGAAACAGCGGCTGAGAGCCAGCGCATTCTTCAGCGCTTCACCACCTCTGAAACTGAGTTTTCTCGCCATGTGGGCGTGATTAAAGAAGAAACTCAGCGCCGCAAAACCGCCTTCTTTGACGAAATTGAGCGCAAAGAATCCGTTCTTTCTGACCAGTTGGGCAGCTTGCAGGCCCAAGCCCTAGCCGAACAAGACCGCGTGCTTTCAACCCTCGTTAAAGCCGGAAATGAATTTGGCCCTAAGCTCTCGGAAGTAGAAGCCGCTGCCAAGGCCAAAATAGAACAGCAGCGCGATCAGGCGCTAGATTCTTTGAAAGAATCTGAAATAGCTGCCATTCAAGAATTAGAAGAGATTCAAGTAAGTGCACTCGGCCACCGCGAACTGGCGCTGCAAAATATTCAGCGCTCTACTGAAGAATTGCAGCAGCAGTTTAACGCCATTCGCAGCGAAGTAGAAAGCCGTAAGGCCGATATGATGCAGAGCTTCCGTCAGTCTGCCGATGGCTTTTTAACCCAGTTTGCGACCCTTAAAGCCGATGTAGAAGGCCGTAAGGGCACGATTTTGGGCGATATGGATAGAGTCGCCACTGGCTTTAAACAACAGATTGCCAGTCTGCAAGCAGGCGTAAATGAAGAGCGCAGCCATACAATTATGCAGTTGCAGGCCACGGCTGAAGGCTTTCGGGCCCAGCTAGCGAATTTGGGCAGCGATTTGGGGACGCGCAAAAGTGAGCTATATAACGAGCTTACGGCAACTGCGAGAACTTTTTCGGATCAGCTAGCAGCGGTTCAGGGCGATCTAGGTGAGCAGCGCGATCAGGTAATGGGCATTGTCCAACAGCTGCAAAGCGATTTTACGCAGGAGCTGAATGAGCTGAATACAGGGCTTGGCAGTGAGCGGGAAGGGCTGTTGCGATCGCTTAAAGACATCGAAACCAATTTTACCGGTGAGCTTGCCAGCGTTCGCAATACCGTCTTTGGTCGTAGAGATGTGATCATCAACAAGCTCGACAGCTTCGACGCGCGCCTCGGTGAACAGATTGGTGAACTGGCCAAAGCCGCTAGTGAGCGCGAACAAGCTGCCCAAGCCCGGCTTGCGCAAATCGAAGAAAAGTTTGCGCAAACGCTCGATGCTTTGCAGGCCAATCTCGATCAGCGCCAAACTCAGGCGATTACGGAAGTCACTCAGGTCAAAGAAGAGATTCAGACCAAGCTCTCGGCCCTGAATGCTGAAGCCGAAACCGAAAAACAACAGATTATGCAACAGCTAGGGCAGCTCACACCGGAGTATGTTGCAGATTCTTTTATGAGCAGCGCTCAAGCCCAAATTGATACCCTTTCTGAGCAGGTTAACCGACTCAAAGACAATCGCCCGGAGCTGTTTTTAACCGCTGATGAATTTATTGCAGAAGGCGATCGCCAGCTTGAAAATCAGCAGTACAGCGCCGCCCTGGCCGCTTACGACCGAGCCTTAGAGGTGCAGCCTAGTAACGCCGATTTGTGGTTTAAGCGCAGCCGCGCCCTGAGCGAATTAGATCAAAAAACCGAGGCGTTAAGCGCTCTCAGTGAAGTGACGCGCCTCAACCCAGAAAACACCGAAGCCTGGTATCAAAGCGGCCTGCTGCTGCGCGAGCAGCGACAATACGAAGAAGCCCTCAACGCCTTTGATACCGTTATCGAGCGCGATCCGACCGATGCCAAGGCATGGCTGAATCGGGGTATGGTGCTAAGCCGGTTGCGCAAGCGAGAAGAGGCGATCGCAGCTTTTGATCGCGCTATCGACATCAACCCTGAGTACCACGAAGCTTGGGTCAATCGCGGCGTCGCTTTTGGAATTTTGCAAGCGCACGAAAAAGCCTTTGAATCGTTTGATCAAGCCGTGGTTTTGCAAGCCAATGACGCTGTGGCTTGGCTGAACCGGGGGCTGGCTTTGACCGAGCTAGAGCGCTTTGAAGAAGCCGTGGCCTCGTTTGATAAGGCTGTGCGCTTTAAGCCAACCCTGGCGAAAGCTTGGGACAATCGGGGCTATGTGCTGCTGAAATTGGGGCGCGATCGCGACGCCCTCAAAAGCTTTGACAAAGCCATTTCAGCCGATCCGAATTATGCCAAAGCCTACTACAACCGGGCCCTGTGCTACGCCCTTGGGCGCGACAACGATCTCGCCCTCGAAAACCTTCAGCAGGCCGTTCGCTTAGAGCCTAGCTACAAGCAAGAAGCCCAAGCCGACGAGATCTTTGAAGACATCTGGAGCGATGACTGGTTTAAAGAACTTGTTGGCCAATAGTTAGCCCATAAGCTCATCAACTAGACGCTGCATACAGTGTGCCTTTGGGAAATTTCTCAGTAGTACTTGTGGCAATTGTGGCGGTGTGATTATTCTAAATCGCTTCGACTATCTTGAAACGAAAAACGAAAACGATACTAAGATAGACATACTGAACAACATAGATATTAATGATTACCATTAATGCACTTGATTTCAATTCGGCAGCTTCGAGATGATGCAGATGCCTACCCAGATGTTAGTCATGCCATAGTAGCTTGGTATGCTGTCGTTAGAAAAGCAAAATGGCAGAGATTGGAAGATGTCAGAAAGATTTATCGAGATGCCGATGCTGTAGGGAACTTCACTGTATTCAACCTTAGAGGAAACAAATACCGTCTCATTGTCGGGATGGACTACGTAAGTCAGACTATTTACTACAAGTATCTTCTAACTCATGCGGACTACGATAAGAATAGGTGGAAAAATGACCCTTATTATTGATAGATCGATATACAGCAACTTACTGTTAGAAACCGCTCCAAAAGTCATTGAGTCAGACTCTGAATATAAGGACACGCTAGCTGCTGCCGAAAAACTGACCTTCAAAAAAGATAAGACGCCAGAGGAAATCGCGCTATTCAGACTGTTGGTAACGCTAGTTGAAGCATACGAGGCTGAACACTATCCAATTGAAGCCCCATCTCCTGATGAGATTCTACGACATATCTTAGAATCTAGCGGAACTAGCGTATCAGCATTGATAGGTATCCTCGGTACTGAGCAGGTGGTTTCGCAGATAGTGAATGGTGATCATAAAATTAATCCAGTACAGGCCAAAATGCTTGGAGAAATGTTTCAAGTCTCTTCAAGTTTGTTTATATAGCCATCGGCGGGTGCATTCGTACAATACTCTTCTAACGTAGCCAGTACCGATCCGTCACCTTCATCGGAAACAAAGCGATGAGGGCGACGGAAAGCTATGAACAGGCAAGCCTCTTAAAACAGATCTTTATCCGTAACCGCGCCCTGACTGCTCGAAGACACCAGCTTGGCATATTTGGCCAAGACTCCCCGCTGATAGCGAGGCTTTGGTGGGCTCCACTGGGATCGGCGCTGCGCGAGTTCTTCGTCGGAGACGTTCACTTGCAGCAAAAGCTGATCGGCATCAATGGTAATGGTGTCGCCCGGTTGAACCAGGGCGATTGCGCCTCCCACTGCCGCCTCCGGGGCCACATGCCCCACCACCATGCCATAGGTCCCGCCCGAAAAGCGCCCGTCGGTAATCAGCCCAACCGAATCGCCTAAGCCTGCGCCGATAATCGCCGAGGTAGGCGCCAGCATTTCGCGCATTCCCGGCCCGCCTTTGGGGCCTTCATAGCGCACCACAATCACATCGCCCGCGTTAATTTGATTGGCCAAAATCGCTTCTAGGCAGCTTTCTTCCGATTCAAACACGCGCGCGGGGCCGGTGATGCTGCGATTTTTGATGCCCGTGAGCTTAGAAACCGCGCCTTCAGGGGCAAGATTACCCTTGAGAATACCAAGGTGCCCTTGCGGATACATCGGCTGGCTAAACGGGCGAATCACGTCCTGATCGGTGGGCGGCTGATCGGGCACGTCGGCGAGTACTTCAGCCACGGTTTGACCGCTGATAGTGAGCGCCTCGCCGTGCAGCAGTCCTTCATTTAAGAGCATTTTCATCACCTGCGGGATGCCGCCTGCCCGGTGTAGATCGGTCGCTACATAGCGGCCTGAAGGCTTGAGGTCACAGAAGACCGGCACTTTCAGGCGAATGGCTTCAAAGTCGTCAATACTGAGATTGACGCCAATGGTATGTGCGATCGCCAGCAAATGCAGCACTGAATTGGTCGATCCGCCGACGGCCATAATCACCGCCATGGCGTTTTCAAAAGCTTCACGGGTGAGAATGGCTTTGGGCAAAATCTGCTGATGAATCGCTTCTACTAGGGCAAAGGCAGATTTCTCGGTGCTGACGGCTTTTTCTTCGTCTTCAGCCGCCATCGTAGACGATCCGGGCAGGCTCAGCCCCATTGCTTCAATCGCCGAAGACATGGTGTTAGCGGTGAACATCCCACCGCAAGATCCCGCGCCGGGGCAAGCATGGCGCTCGACCGCATCCAAGCGAGCCCGATCAATCTTCCCAGCGCTGTACTGGCCGACTGCTTCAAAAGCGCTTACCACCGTTAGGTCTTCACCATCTAAATGGCCAGGTTTAATCGTGCCGCCGTAAACGAACACAGCCGGGATATTCATCCGCGCGATCGCCATCACCGCCCCCGGCATATTTTTATCGCAGCCACCAATCGCCAGCACGCCGTCCATGCTTTGACCCGTGCAAGCCGTCTCAATCGAATCGGCAATGACTTCGCGCGAGACGAGCGAATATTTCATCCCCTCAGTACCCATTGAAATGCCGTCACTGATGGTGATAGTGCCAAACATTTGCGGCATTGCGCCGGCTTCTCGCAGCGCCGTTTCTCCCCGTAGCGCCAGTGAATTGATGCCCATATTGCAGGGTGTAATCGTGCTGTAGCCATTGGCTAGGCCGACAATAGGCTTGTTAAAATCATCATCTTCAAAGCCCACCGCCCTGAGCATCGCTCGGTTAGGAGCCCGCTGCACGCCCTGAGTGACTACCTGGCTTCTGCGATTATCCGGCATTCGATCTGCTCCGAGTGTTTAAAAGCTGTTTAGTTCTCTATTGTTACAGAACTCCTGCCGCTCAGAGTCAGTGAAGCTAAATGAAATCAGAAGTTTTTAGCAGCCTTTATTTTTGGCAGCCTTTAGTTAAGATCAAGTAGTTTGACAGCCAGCGTTAGCGACCCAAAATGAAAGGTAAAGGCGATCGCAGTACCGTCACCACCTGAGCAGCCTGTAAATGAATGGCAATTGTCTTTTGCCACTGACGCCGATTTTCGAGCGCATAGAGATAGCTCAAAGCCATCATGCGCTGATTGATTTCCATATTGCTCGATAGCTGAGCGGTGGCATTGAGCCAGCGGCTGAGGCTGCTGGGCAGTTGATTGGTGAGCCGCAGCGGTAGGGTCGGCGTCGAAAAAGACTGAGCATAAGCAGCACTTAAGAACGGGCGATATTGAGCGGCTTCGGGCGATCGCTGCTCAACAAAGCTCAGCGTCACCCCGCGCAGAAGCTGCCGCAAATTTTCGGTTTCTTCAACTGGCCGCTCAGACATAAACGGCAGATCGCTCAAAGACTGATTAACATTAGCCGGATCGCCCACGCTGAGATGCGTGCCGCCAATCACCGCCAGCAGATATTTTGGCCCTGCCAGCCGGGTAAAGGGCTTTAACTGCTGATCTAATGTCGGCGTGACGCTATCTTGCGTACCGGTCAACAGCAGGGTCGGCACCGTAACTTTCGAGAGACTAGCCTCACCAAACAACTGCCCGATGAGCGGGTTCATCGCAATCACCTGCGTAATTCGCCGATCGCTGAGATCCGCTACCTGCTCAGGGAGATCTACCGCCGCGCACTGGAGCCAGTCAGCGGGCGAAACGACCAAAGGCTGAATATTTTGGCAAAAGTCTCGGAGCGATCGCAAATCCAAAGTCGCCCCTGCTAGCGCGAGCCCGGTATAGCCGCCCAAAGAGTGACCAATAATCGTCACATCTTCCGTATTAAACAGGCCGCTATAAAACGACTTACCGGCATCTATGCGCGCCAGCTGATCGAGCACAAAGCTGATATCACGGGGCCGATCTAAGAACTCGGTCGCAGGCAAAAGCCGACTCGGCGACTCCGCTAGCGCTGGATCTATCGGCAGATTGATCAGCGCCTGCACGTTGCTGCCTGGGTGCTCCACCGAGACAACTGTGAACCCATAGGAAGCCAAATGCTTCGCGATGTAGTCCAGAAAATAGCGATCCGCCCCAAAGCCATGAGATAGAACCACTAAAGGCTTTCGAGTCGTCTCTGCGGTTGGCGAGATGTCTCGATGCCAATACAGCTCTACCGGAATGACCCGCCGCCGCCCTATATCTCGCAGTGAAAGAGTCCGCTCCGAAACGATCAAAGGCCCAGGTGCCGCAGGATTTATGTCTTCGGGCAAAGGAATATTAGCGGCTAAATCACCCGGCGCAACCGCTAATTCTTGAGCCAGCACACTGCTGAGAGAGCGGCTTTCTAGCGCCGATAGGTTAAATTGCGAGGCTAGAGCTATAGCTGCACTGAGATCGACTTCTAGGGTGTCTTGAGGAATCGCGCGCAAAATGCCCAAAATGCTCAGACCATCGGCTTGAGTTGCAGCTAGACGAATCGCAGCCTGGAGCTGATTGATGCCTAAATTGGGCGCGATTCGAGCAAGCGTCGCCAGCAGCATTTCGCCATTAGGGGAGGCCAAAACGTCGTCTATGAGGCGATCGCCCATGCGCGGATCGAGCGCTAGCGTTTGCTGCAAGCTTTTCTGAACTTGAGGTGAAAGAAACCGCTCATACAGGCGCAGTCGAGGCGGCACCGTCCCGGTTTGAGCAAATGATTCCAAGTCGCTCACTTCAACCGATTGACTCAACGGGCCAATTTTGAGCAATAATCGCTCAGCCGCTAGCCCTGGCGATGCCACAACAGCCGCCAACCCTAAGCCAAAAAAGCTCGCGCTCAAACTGACCTTTAACCCCTTCTTTAAGTCTTTAGCGGTGAAAAGGCTTAGCTTGAAACCTTTCACCCGCACATACAACACACCAAACGATTGGCTTAAACTCATGAGCTATCAAAATGGGTGATTAATGTGGGCAAACGTTACGTCATCACAGCCAGCGCGCGCTCACCGTTCGGGCAAGATCTCTGGCTGCTCTTTTGGCTACTTCCTGAATACTCTCTCGCTACTCTCTGTGCGCAGGGTTTAACACCCACCAGAAAGACTTGATACAATCATCTTACCCATTCACTCTGTGCTGTTCCAGGGAGGGTCAATATTTTTTCTGCCAGTTCTATCTAAAGGCACAGCTTTAAACAGGTTTCAGCCGATCACATTCATCCAGCGTAAGTCATGCAGACAGCGGCTGGTGAGGGCATAATGCACAAGTCATGAGCGATATTCTATTTATTTTAGCCTTTGAAAATCTTCACCCATTAACCTAGAATTCAGCCATAAATGAGAAATGAGCACGTTTAAAAACCACCGCATCAGGAGTAGTTAATGCCAGATCCCAGTGAAAAACAGCAACTAGATAATTTTTTAATGCCTCGCAGTAAGTATCAGGGCGAATTTACCCCCGAAAAATTGGCTTTTAATGCCAATTTGCAGGAGTTTGCGCAGCGAGTAGCGCTGATTTGTGCGCTCGAAACAGGCGGCAAAGTCAGTAGCGCTCAAGCTTATGACGATATCAAAAAGCTGTGGAAAGAGCTCAAAGCGTCTAAGAAAAGTCTGCTAAAGAATCCCGAAGAGTCGTAGGGAGACTGGCGGTAAGCCTCAGATCAACCAACGACATCGGATCTAGGGCATCGGATCTAGGGAATCGCGTTAAGGCCCAAGTCTTCGATGCCCCGACGCAGGCGATCGCATGCCAGCGGATCGGTATTTTCCATCAGCGCGATCGCTTGCTCAAAAGCTCGCTTGCTCTCCGGCAGCTTACCTAGCTTAAACAGCACCACCGCTAAATTTTGATACGCCTCTGCGTAATTAGGATCCAGCGTTAGGGTGTATTCATAGGCTCGGAGCGCTGGCTCCAAATGTCCTTTTGTGCGATGCACCACGCCCATATTAAAGTAAGCCATCGGCTGATCGGGAGCAATTCGCGCAGCCGCCTCATACTGAGCCATGGCCCCGTCCAAGTCGCCTTTAAGCATGAGTAAAGCGCCTAGGTTTTGATAGGCACCGAGCTTGAGCTTAGGGTCAATAGGAACCGCGATAGCGGCTCTGTAGCTTGCTTCAGCCGCCGCTATCGCCTCATTAGCCTGGTCTGGAGTACCTACCACCAAATGCCGGTGCGTAATTCCCAAGTGATAGTGGAGTTCATACTCCGTCAACGGATCAAAATTACCGGACTTCAGCGCCTCCGTGAGGATGACGAGCGCCTTATCCCACTGATCATTTTGGGTGTACAAAGCGCCCAATTTATTAGCGATATAGCTATCTTCGGGGTGCTTAGCCAAATGCGCAGCCATGATTCGCTGAGCCCGCGCGAACTTGTCTTTAGCCGCGATCGCATCCACCCGATAGCCCGTATGACCAATGCCCACCGCATCCAACTGCGCAATTTGCCAGTGCGATTCTTTGGCCATCAGCGCTTCAACGCTCTCATCTACCCCTTCGTGATAAGGCCGCACAAACTTGATGCCAGGCAGATTGCGAAACAGCCGTGACACCCGCGTGTAGGGCGCTTGCTCAGCGCCAATCTCTTGTCGTAGCATGGTTACAAGCACTATATCTTCAGGCTTTAGTTGCCCTAGCGGGCGATCTTGCTTGATCATCGCAATCAGCTGCCGGCCGCTAGCGCTCAAAGTTTCATCCGCATCTAGCACCAAAATCCACTCTTGAGTCGCCTGAGCGATCGAGACATTGCGCGCATGGGCAAAATCATCGCCCCACATCAAAAAATTCACCTGGGCCCCAGCCGCTTGTGCAATCATCGGCGTGTTATCGCCAGAGCCGGTATCTAGCACCACGATTTCATCCACCAAGTCTTTCACACTCGCTAGGCAGCGAGGCAAATTTGCCGCTTCATCTTTCACAATCATACAGAGGCTAAGCGTGGCCATGAGCAATGATCTCAAGCTAGGGCGTTGCTATTATAAAGGCAATGGCTGGAGAAAATGGCCAGCGATCCGTTTCATCCGGTTTAATCCGTGAGCTTGGATAATATCAGGCAAGCTGATTACATCCGCTCTAGGACATCAATACCGAGCAAAAACAGGCCGAGTTTGAGCGATCGCGCTGTCAAATCACACATCACCAGCCGAGAAGTCCGAACCGGCTCTGGCGCTTGCAACACCGGGCAGCGATCGTAAAACTGATTGAACTTTTGACTCAGCTCAAACAGATACTGACAGAGCCGGTTTGGCAACAGTTCTCTTTCAACATCATCTAGCACTAAATCCATTTGCAACAGGTGCTTTGCCAAAATAAATTCGCTCTCTTCAGTGAGCTTCATCTGCGCATCGAGCTGAGTAAAGTCCACCCCGCCCTTACGGCTAATGCCGCGCACCCGCACGTAGGCGTACAGCATATAAGGCGCAGTATTGCCTTTAAGATCTAGCATTCTATCGTAGCTGAAGGTATAGTCGCTAACGCGGTTTTGACTCAAGTCAGCGTATTTGACTGCGCCAATGCCTACTTTTTCGGCAACGTTTTGAATGAATGCGTCAGATTCTGTTCTTTCTTCTGCGGCTAGGCGGTTCTCAACATCAGAGCGCGTACGGGCGATCGCTTCATCCAACAGCTCTTTTAAAGGCACCGCCTCTCCCGAACGAGACTTTAACCGCTTGCCATCTTCACCCAGCACCAAGCCAAAAGGCGCGTAGCTCAAGTCCACCCTCTCCGGCACCCAGCCCGCTCGTCTTGCCACCTGAAAAATCTGCGAAAAGTGGTTAGACTGCCCCGCATCGGTACTGTAAATAATTCGATCTACTTGATCTTCATTGATCCGGTAGCGCAGCGCCGCCAGATCTGTCGTGGAATAGTTGTAGCCGCCGTTAGACTTTTGCACAATCATCGGCAGCGCCTCACCGTCTTTATTCGTAAAGCCTTCTAAAAAAACACATTGCGCCCCGTTATCTTCTACCAATAATCCAGTTTCTTTTAAGTCAGTAATCACCGCAGGCAAAAACGGATTGTAAAAAGACTCTCCTCGATCCACAATATCTTGAGAAATATTCAGCAGATCGTAGATTTTTCGATAAGAACGCTTCGAGAGCTGACAGACTCGCTTCCAAGCTTCTAACACCTCACTATCACCCGCTTGGAGCTTTACCACCGACTGACGAGCCTTCTCTTTGAACACTTCATCTTCGTCAAATCGCTTTTTCGCTTGCCGGTAAAAGGTTGCAAGTTCGCCCGAAGTCGAGGCTTCAGCCGCCGCTTGGGGATCCGGGTAAGCTTCTTGCAGGTAGGCAATCAACATCCCAAACGGCGTTCCCCAGTCGCCAATATGGCTGACTTTTTGCACATCGTGGCCCAAAAATTCCACCACTCTGGCGAAGCACTCGCCAATCACTGCCGGACGCAAATGCCCAACGTGCATTTCTTTAGCGATATTGGGGCTAGGATAATCAACAATAATTTTTTGCGGAGGATTGGCTTTGACAATGCCAAGGCGATCGCTCCCATGCATAGCCTTTAGCTGCGCTTCTAAGTACTCAGTTTTCAGCTTAAAGTTAATAAACCCTGGCCCTGCAATCGAAGGCGGTTCGCAAATATCAGAGACGTTTAGATGATCGGCGATTTGAGTTGCGATCGCTCTCGGATTACTCTTCAGCGGCTTAGCCAAAGACATCGCTACATTGGCCTGATAGTCGCCAAACTTAGGATTATTTGTATTCACCAGCAGCGGATCGTGATCTCGATAGTCAGCGCCAAAAGCTTCTGCCAACGCAGCCTGCACCCGATTCTTTAACTCACTTAGCGTGGATTTCATAATGCTATTGCGCTAGCCCTCGATCCGGATAAATAGTCATCAACATCTCCCATCATAAATCCCCGCCTGCTGTAGAGACACGTCCCTACCAATGCCCAGATCAAATGCCCAGATCAAATGCCCCGATCAAATGCCCCGATCAAATGCCCCGATCAAATGCCCAGCCGAATATCCTGTCATAATCAGATTATCAGCTAGTGCCATACGCTTCTCTCATGCCCAAAGGCCCCACAAAAGAACAGCTCGCCGCCGCCCACGGCCAAACCATGCCCGACATCATTGCACCCAATCTCAAAGTACTCTTTTGTGGCATTAATCCCAGCCTTTACAGCGTCGTCATCGGTCACCACTTCGGCAGACCCGGCAATCGCTTTTGGAAAGCTATTCATCAAGCAGGCTTCACCCCTCGGCTATACCATCCGAGCGAAGATGCCTCACTGCCTGACTTGGGCTACGGCATCACCAATATGGCTCCTCGCGCTACCGCCCGCGCCGATGAACTCAGCAAAGCCGAAATCCAAGCGGGTCAAATACTACTAGCCGCCAAAATCCAAAAATACCAGCCCAAATGCCTTGCTTTCTTAGGCATTAGCGCCTACCGCATTGCCTTCGCTCAGCCCAAAGCCAGAATTGGCCCTCAGCCGCCTTGGCAAGGCATAGATATCTGGGCGTTGCCTAATCCTAGCGGACTCAATGCTCACTACCAAGTCAAGGATCTGGCCGAAGTCTATAGCTGGTTGCTAAAAACTAACGACTAAAATGCTACCAAAAGCTTTGTTTAAGGGACGCTCCTATCAGCCGTCATCCCCGCTTCCCGTAGCCAAGTGCTACTTTGTTAAAACTACTTTGTTAAAGCTACTTTGTTAAAGCTGCTTTGTTAAAGCTACTTTGTTAAAGCTACTGTGCTAACAACGGTACTAGCGACAGTGCTAAAGCGTCTGATCAGCGCATCTCAAGACGGTTCACCTCAGCAATGGTTTCTCCCTTACAGACCTGGCATCACCCCGAACCCAAACGCCTGTGGTTCATTCTGGGCGGGCTTTCGCTCCTCGCTCATATTGGTTTGCTGGGCCTCAGTTTACCTTACCTGCTCCGGCTGATGGAACCTTCCGCCGCCGCTGTCGCAACCTTGCCAATTGAGCTAGTGACGGTAGATCCACTCAGCGGAAAGCCCGTTGAGAACGCCGGCAGTGAAAGCTTGTCAGCATCCTCCGCAGCCCAACAGCAGGCTGCAACTGCCGCCAATCCGTCCTCTGCCTCCGATAGCAGCGGCGATCTGAGCCCACCTACCGACGACCCCAGCTCATTTAGCAACCAAGCCCCTGTAAATAGCCCTACGCCCAATAGCAGCAACCCCTCTGCAACTTCCGATCCGGCCTCTTCTCCAGCCCCAACAGCTCCGCCAGCTTCTAGACGCCAAAATCAGCCCAGCCCACCCCCGGCAGGCACAGAACCCAGTTCAGATAGCGGTTCAGGCAGCGACTCAGGTGACGGCTCAGGTGACGGCTCAGGTGACGGCTCAGGTAATGCTTCAGATGATAGTTCCAGCGACGGATCAGGAGATTCGCTGCAATCTCTTCCAGGCAACGGGCAACTGCAACCACCCGGTTCTGATGGCACATCCACTGCTGTGCAAGTCGCTGCTTTGCGAGTCACCGGCACTCGCCTCGACACCGTGCAAGATGTGAAAGATCAGCCGCCCCGGTTGCTGAGTAGTACTGCTGCGATCGCTCTAGAACCTGAGCAAGTGGGGTGCGATCGCATTGATTTTTCTGCCGGGCCTTTGGGGCCACTAACCTATCGCATCGCCATCGATACCGACGATAGCATTCGGACGCTAACGCTACAGACAGAAGGCGGTAGATCGGTAAGCCCAGCCAATGAAGAAGCAATAGCCTGTCTCATCCGCTCAGCCGGATTCACCTTCTCGGCGGCTGTCTCCGACGGCACACCCATCTTAGATGACAGCCTGCTGCTCACTCTAGACGTCATCGAATCTCAATCCGACACAGCGCTATAAGAACCGCACAGGTTTGCATCAATCCATATGCACTCAGCCCACAGCATGATAAACTTTCTAAGCTATGATTAACCAATAGCCTATGCGGGTGTAGTTTAGTGGTAAAACCCTAGCCTTCCAAGCTAATGATGGGGGTTCGATTCCCCCCACCCGCTTTCAGTAATTTCATAAGCACCCAAATCATCTTGTGGCTTCATGAAGGCTTGAAAAAATACTTGACCGTCAGGCTGTTTCTGGCTGTTGATAACGGGTCGATAATGGTTGTTCTTGACTGGCACGGCTATAAATTAGCTCAAAAATGTTTTCGCACTTTGCTTTAAAGGTTACTCGGTCGTAGCTGTCAGGTAAGTGTTCGTCTAAAACGGCTTCTACGGTGTCTTTGACTTGGCGTTTGGATTGGTCGTCTTTATGCCAGTCTTGAACGAGGACTTTGGGCTGGGTAGCCATGAGTCTCTCTAGCAGAGACTTAGCGGCTAACTTTACAGACTGGGCTTCTTTCTCGGTGAGTTTGTCTTTTTTCAGCAGATCAAATAGTTCTAGCTCTCGCTCGGTGAGCGCTTCACGAATGTGGCGCTCGGTTTCGTCTTTTAGGCTTTCTGTGAAGTCTACGAGGGCATCGTAGTAGTTTTCGGCGGTAGAACTGCCAGCGTTATATTGGTCAATAATTGCTTGGAGTCGTTGGGCGAAATCAGCGCGGGTGACGTTTTGCTGAAGCATTTGAGCCAGCTTATCTTCAAGGAAGTTGCGCAGGTCAGTAATTTCGATATTTTTGTAAGTTTTGACCTTGAATTCAGTCTTGAGGGTTTCAAAGTTCATCTGGCTCAAGTCCCAGATTTTTCCTTTTTGAAGGATTTTGTATTCAGCGCTGTATTCTTTTGTCTTAAATTGCTGCTCTTCGGCAATGATGCTTTGATCGAGCAATTCACCAATTTTCAGATTAATTGAGTCGATATCAGCTTGGTCTATTTGACGATCAATGATGCCGCGTAGGTATTGGAAAGCGGCGACGGCCTGCCGCAAATGCCAATCGGCAGGCCGCAGAATTTCTGGTTTGCAGGCTTCGTACAGGGAAGTGATAGTGTTGTCGTACACGACGAAGGTTTTGCGGCGCTCGTCTTTTTCGAGAATGATGTCTGCAAAGGCGCTGAATTGACTCAGGTTTTTGAAAACGTTGCCACTGGCTAAAATGCTGGATAGGTCAATGTTGTGTTCTTTACAGAAGGCGGTTCCTTGCGCGATCGCATCTCCCAATAGCTCCAATAAGTTTGACTTCTCCTGTACAGGCAGATCAGAATCTTCTAAGTTTGACTGGGCGTCGTCTCCTAATGCATAGTCTGCTAGGGCGCGTTTCATGTTGCGGAAGACGTTGTAGTAGTCAACGATTTCGCCGTTTGATTTGTTCACGCCATTAATGCTGTAGGCGCTGACGCGATTGGCTCGGGCGATGGTTTGCATCAGCGTATGGTCTTTCATGGGCTTGTCTAGATACAGGGTAGACAAGCTGGGCACATCGAATCCGGTGAGCCACATGGCACAGACGAATACTAGCCTGAGGGGGTGCTCGGGATCTTTAAACTGGTATTCAACGTCGTGGCCTTCACTGTCTACAGTGGCGAGGCGATCGCGGTGCGGCTTAATGTCGAGACTCTTTTTAGCGAATCGTTCTATTTCACTGTCGCTATTTTCCAGGCTGATGACGACGGCCATATCGGCCTGTCGCATAAAGTCTAGAATCTTTTTGAGGCGAGCTTTTTCAATCTCGTTGTTAGACTTTTTAATTCGCCCAACGAGGTTTTTAATGTCTGCTTTCCAGTGATGCTGCACTTTGTCGTACATTTTCACGGCGGTGAATTTATCGACGGATACGACTAAGCCTTTGCCCAAGTAACCCCGACGAGGAAAATGATAGGCAATATCTTTGGCGATGGTGTCTAGTCGGTCGTCGCGTTTTATCACCTCTAGCTCGGTGGAGTATTTACGCTCTAGCTTGGCCTGTTGGGTATCGTCGAGGTTTTCGTCTTCCAAAATTTGGTAGAACTCATCGCTGAGATCTTCGTTTTGGATCAGGACTTCGGGGACGCGCTTTTCATAAAACAGCGGCACGGTTGCGCCGTCGTCCATAGATTGGGAGAAGTTGTATTCGCTCACGTAGTCGCCAAACCAAGCGCTGGTTTTACGGCCTTTGCCGAGTAGGGGTGTGCCGGTGAAGGCAAGGTAGCTGGCGTTGGGAAGACCGGATCGCATGTTTTCGGCGAGGGATTTGTACTGGGTGCGGTGGGCTTCATCAATGATGACGATGATGTCGTCGCGGGCGGTGAGAACGGGGTATTGTTTGCCTTTGTCGTAACGGAATTTGTGAATGAGGGTAAAAACAATGTCTTTGTTTTTGGAGAGAAATTCTCGGAGCTGTTGGCTATTTTTGGGCTGGGCAGCGTCTTTTTTCTTGACGGTTTCGGTGTTGAGAAAGTTTTTATAAATTTGGCTGTCGAGGTCGGTGCGGTCGGTGACGATGACGAAGGTAAAGTTGCCCGTGAGTTTTCGCTTAATTTTACGGACGTAAAAAATCATGGAGAAGCTTTTGCCAGAGCCTTGGGTATGCCAAAAAATGCCGAGTTTTCCTTGGTTGGTTTCTCGCTGCTCGAAGGCTTCTATACCTTTATTGACGCCGATGAACTGGTGATTTTGGGCGATTATTTTCTGGGTTTCGTTGTGGTAAATGATAAAGTTTTCGATGTAGTCGAGCAGTTTGGCCGGGTTGCAGAGGCCATTGATGGCGCGTTCTACGCTGGTGCCTGAGTCTTTAATTTGCTGGCGGTCGATTTTTTCTTTTTCATCTTTTACGCGCAGCCAGGGGAAGAAGTATTCCCAGGTGGCGGTGAAGCTGCCGACGCGGGTTTCTAGGGCGTTGGAGAGAATGCAGAAGGCGTTGGTATGAAATAGCTGGGGGATGTCGCGTTTGTAGTCAGTCAGGTTGGTGTCGAAGGCGCTTTGGAGTTTGACGGTGGAGTTTTTGAGTTCTATAAAAACGAGGGGAAGGCCGTTGATGTAGAGCAGGATGTCGGGGCGGCGGTAGCTGTGCTCGCCTTTTATCCAAAGTTGGGAGACGGCGAGGAATTCATTGTTGCTTTGGGCGTTGCTCTGGGCGTTGCTCTGGGCGTTATTATAGGCGCTGTTAAAGTCTATGACGCGCACTTTGGCGGGTTCTGTTTTGCCTTCGGCGTTTTCGTATTCGGTATCGATGCCGTTGCGGATGAGGCTATCGATGGCGCGATTGGCGGCGATCGCACTCATCGCCCCCCGTTTTTGGGTCAAAACCGCCAGCCCTTTATCAATGGCGGCTTCGGGGAGATCTGGGTTGAGGCGAAGGGCGGCGGCTTTGAGGCGATCGCGCAATATCACATCGCGTTTGTCGCTGCGGTGGGAGCCATCGTTGAGGTCGTCGCGGTTGGCCGTATGGCAGTTCAGCAGCTCAAAGCCGTATTGCGTGGCTAGTGTTTGCAGTACTTCCTGTTCGATATCGTCTTCAGAAATAAAGCTGGGCATGGCAGGGTGCGGCTATCGAACGGGACGAGCTAACTTGATACATTTTGCCCGATAGTGCATAAAAGTGCCGTAAAGCTCAGAAGTATTTATGCCGCAAAGGTTTGAAAGTCAACTTTTACAGATTGACCTGACTGGGCTAGAAAATTGAGCTTTTCAAAGCCGATAACCTTGCCCTCTTTATCTTTCATAAGAATCACATCATCACCTGTTTCTTCGGCATCTACTTCTGCTGTCGGCTCTGCGAACCAAACAACGAGGGTATTGCCCACCGGATCGTGAAATACTTTTACTTCTGCCATAGGACTTCTCCTCCTTTGATTGCGCTGGTTCTATAGGCTGTAATCAAGAATCCCATTGTATCTAATCGCTTTATCACCGCACAGACCCATCGTTTTTTGCCATCTTCTCGGTAAAACAGGTGTACTGTGCTATCGCTTTTACTTACGCGCACTTCGTCAGGATCGATTAAGGTTTGCTGGACGTTTTCTAGCTTATCGCGCATGACGGGATGTTTAACGGTTGTAATCAGCTCCCAGTAGGCCACTGTGGTGCGGATAGTAAAGCCTAAAGGTGTTTCTACCTCAAATAAATTTTCTCCTGAAAGCAGTTCATCGTTACTCATGCTTGCGATTTCTCGGTCATGCTAGGCGGAAGCTGAATGTCGATGAGGCTATTTAACCGATATGGGATGACCCATTTCGACGCTAACACTATCCAATCGGTCATCCTTGGGTCGATAAGACAGCAGTTCCATACCAATAGGTTCGCCGGTTTCTTCGTCTTTAATTAAAAGAACACCATCGCCGAGTTCGGTGACGATTTGCTGTTTGCGGGGCGGTTGCCAAAATACGGTCAGCAGTTCGACTTCTGGCTCGTAGTGAATTCTTACTTGTGCCATAGGAGTTTGGTATGGACTCTAGGTGCTTGCGGTGAGGTACGTATAGTTCAATTCTCGCCCGTGGGGTTCGCATGACGAAGGTATTGGTATCTAGCTGCTGTATAAGGCCGCTGCAATCCGCTCGCGGATAGCCGGTGCCCGTAAGCCTAGTACGAGGTCTTTGGGATCAACGCCTCGCTGAATTAGCTCGCGGTCGATGTAGATTTCGGTATTGTTTTGCTGAATCCAAATTTGGCCTTCAATAATGTCTAGATGAATGGCGGTGCCATATATCTGACGGTTATTGTGCCATTCGTTATGAATGACAAGATAGCGATCATGGTCGCCATCAAACACAGTCTGGTCATTTTCCTTATTTTGAACGAAGCTGGTCAAATAATCACGAACAATCTGACGATATTGATTTACTCTATCCATTGGTCGATTACCTCATCCTTTGGATCGTAAACGATTAGCCGAATTTCGTAACGCTCGATGATGGTTTTGGCTGGCTCAAATTTCATAAATGACTGGTAGGTATCTACAGGAACTGCCAGATAAAGTACGCGATCGGGTTCTGCTGAGAGTTCTATAGCAATCCGATAGTTTAGAAATTGGCCAAGGGCTGTATGAAACTCTGAAATGGTTGAGGGACTGGCAAAGCTTTTTATTTCTACCGCAATTGTACGTCCTTCTTTTTCAGCAGCGATCGCTTCTTCTGCGGCTAGGTCCACATAAATCTCAGCCGCGCCATATTTAAGTGGATAAGGATCGTGGGTAATCAACCAGCCATCTTTTTGCAAAGCTGTTTTGACAGTGTTATGGAAGAGGTCTTTTGCCATTTTGACTTAGGATTCGTTGCTCATGCTGGGTGGAAATTGGATGTCGAGGTCTTCGACGGAGAGCTTGCCGGAGATGAGGCGGGTGAGGAGGCGATCGCGGGTTTGCTTTAGACTAGAGTTCTGCAAATTATGAGTATCTCTGTTGATCAAGCATTTTCACATATGAGAACAGTCGTTGAATTTCTCATATAGCTATCTAAGTTTTGTATCTGGATAAAACAAATGAGTAAGTATCGTTTCATGACGTTCGCAATTGGCCCGAGGTTTCGCAGTAACCTTGATGAAAAATATGTTTCTAATGATAAAATCTTGAAACTATCACTTTCAACGACAATTCCTAGAAAAATACTGCTCCATGTATCACTTCGTTTCAGTCTAACTAAGTATTGATGTCAGAGATATCTGACTCCGAACAGCCTTATTTAACACTTTTCGCAAATCAACAGTTGTCCCCTTTTCCGGCTACAACAATATCTCCTTCTTAGAGCACAATATTTCTTAATGTCTGTATGCGGAATCGACAGCAGCAGATGTTATCCCAATCAATGATGACTAGGCACTAGATCGTGCTCCAAACTTAAAAACTAGGGCCGATTTTTTCGGTCTTTGCACTAGCTTAAAGCCATACTGGGTCTCACTCAATTCATTTAATTGATTAATCTGCCACCCTTCCGGAATACCTTTGTGAAAAGCGACCCCCTCATGCCCCGGAAAGCGCAGACGGACAAACCATTCGCGGTAGATTTCCTCCGCCATTTTTTCGAGGAGGGCAATGCGGCGATTATTGTTTTCGATCAGGTCATCATAAGCAGAAAGCACCGCCGCAATCTTTTTCTGAAATGGTAGAGATGGAAGGAAAATAGGAATCTCTTCGAGAACTCGCGTATCAAGCTTCTTAGTCCCATGTCCAGATTCACTAGCTAATTTCCTTATATCAAACCTTCTCCCATATAAAGAATAAAACAGAAACGTTGGGTCTATGTTTCTCAGTGGAATTAAGGCTTTTACGTCTTGATTGAAAGCCATCTCTCTTTGCGTCAAAGAAACGCGGAATTCTTTTGCAAGAGACATTCCTCTAACAACGACAAGAACTGTCTTAGCAGGTACTATCTTGCTGTGCTTGTCTCCAGCTTCACGAGTAATGTGTAATTTAGTGTTAGAAATCCTTGCCTGAGTCATCTCACCTGAACTGACCCAAGGCATATTACCCAACCAAAAGGACTGATTGCTTTTGGAAGGCGTACCACCAGAGAGAGATTTTTCAACACAATCAGAAAGAACTCTATTCCATATTTTCATCAGTCGTTAAGTGAGATTCACACTTATGCAAAAATGTCATTGCTGCCTCGTGATCAAAAAGAGGCGTTTCCCTAGCCTCATCCATTGCTCGATTCAAACAGTAATCTTCAATTCCTTCAGCCATATAATCTATCAGCACAGCCTCACTCATGCTTATCTGTCGCTCTTGAATCAGCTCATTCGCCAGAAAATAACCCGGCGGAACCGACTGCTTAAGCAAAGCCTAAATCTCTTGAATTGCCCCCGACTCCGCAGAACTCACTGCGCCGCCCGCTGATTTAACACCAACACCACCTCATACTCTCCAGCCAGAACATCCACAGGCAACTGCATCGACAGTGTGCGATCAGGCCCAACCTGTACCCTTGCTTCAATCGTCTGCATCACTCAGCCTCCATAACATCGATATTCATGCCTCAATAATCTCAAAACTTTCTTTGCCAGCAATTCGATAGAAAAGAAAATCAGAATCAGTCGTCAAAATCCGTCGCTCACCTACTTTCTCGGCAACCAATACAAGCGTTGCATCTGCTAAATCCATAGGCCGATCTCGATATTGCTCCATCAGCGCAAACAATCGCTCATAATCATCAGGCTGAATATCATAAACAGTCAAAGGCCCATAAAGTAAAAGCGTAGAGAGCTTCTTTTGCATCCGCCATCCACCCCTACCTAAAGCTAGGTGCATGGCCTCAGCCAAACAGGCCCATGTTGTAATCATCGGCTCTTTTCTGTGCTGAACATAGCGAGTATAAGCAATGTGACCAGATTGATCTCGGTCAGTCAAACAAAGCAATACTCCTGTATCGCAAAGAATCACAAATCCAAACCTTGCTTACGATATTTTTCGATCAAGCTCTTATGATATTCGCTTGTTGCGGGTTGCGGTGATCGCGGCATCTGTTCTACTTCCTCTATCCACTGGTTCCAAAAAGCCTCCGTTGCTTCATCCCACTGCTCACGCTCAACCGCCTCTGATGATTGCGCGGACTCTATCGCCAGCTTTTTCACTGGCACCAGCACCGCTTCATATTCACCGACAGGCACATCGTCAGGCAAACTCACCTCAACCGTTCTATCTGCATTCACCTGCACCTTTACTGCCACGCCTTCCATAGTCACCGCCTTTGTGCTATTCCATCCGTTGTCTAAATCATACATTCTCAGTCAACTGCTTAATATTATGAGCGATGACCTTTTCTAGTGCGTGCGCCTCTTTGTTGAGATCTTTCAGCGCAACGTCCATCTCCAAAATCTCCGCCAAAAACTCCTCCTCTGTCTTCCCATCCTCCTCAATCACCACCCCCACATATCGCCCCGGATTCAGCGAATAGTCCTGCTCCGCCACCTCCTCTGGCGTTGCCAACTTGCACAGCCCCGTCACATCCTCATACGCCGCCGCCGGAAACCGCTCCTGAAGCCAACGCACATGCGCAAAAAACGCCTCTGCCGACTTCACCTCCCCATGCAGCTCCGCCAGCACCTCTTTTAGCGCCTTCACCTGCCGATCTACCTGCATTCGCCCCTTCTGCTTCCCCGCTTTCGCCAACTCCGCCAGCATCGCCTCATGCGCGCGCACCCCCTTATTCAACCGCTTCAGCCCAGTATGCAGCGCCACAAAAAACGGCTCAAACGCCTCACTCAGCCCATGCTGCGCCTGATTCCAAGCCTTTATATCCCGCTCACTCAGCCCGCCCACCTTCACCGAATGCGTCTTCTCATAGCCCCGATACTGCTTCTCCAACCCCGACAGCTCATCCCACCACTCATCCCAGAGCGCCGCAAACGCCACCGCCGCATCCTTTCCCGCCGTCGCATCGACCCCATCATCCAGCACTGCCACCAGCTGCTCACACACCGGCTTCACCTGCGCCCGGTTCTCTTGCAGCCGCTGCCACCCCTGCCGAAAATAGCTATCTACTAGCGCAATAAAGCGATCGCGCTTCCCCCGGCGCAAATGCGTAATCACCGCCAAATTACTCACCTGCTCCGCCGAAAACTCCCGATGCGCCCGATCCACCTGAGTAAACACATTGCGAGCATCAATAAACAACAGCCTATCGTCCGCTTTCCCCTTATCAAAAAACCACAGCGTCGCGGGCAGCGTCACCGTATAAAACATATTGGAAGGCAGCGTCACCATCCCATCAATTAAATTTTCTGCCACCAGTCGCTGCCGAATCTCCGCCTCCGAATGGCGCGCATCCGACGCCGAATTCGCCATCACCAGCCCCGCCCGACCCTGCGGCTTTAGCGAAGTTGCAAACAGATTAATCCACAAATAATTCGCATTCGGCACCGTCTCCTTGCCCGCATCGGCCTTCTTCACCTTCGATTTCTTCTGCGGCACCCCATAGGTATTGAACCGGTTATCCTCGGTTACCCGGCTCAAATTCACATCGTCCACATTAAACGGCGGATTCGCCAACACATAATCAAACGCCCCAAAGCTGTCAAACGGGTCTTCATAGTAGGTGTTACCTTGGCGCACCTCGCCCTTTAGCCCATTCACCGCGATGTTCATTTTTGCCAGCTTCACCGTCTCCAGCGTCTTCTCCTGCCCATACACAAAAAAGTCATTCGGATCAAGGCCCAGCGCTTCAGCATTCGCCTGCATAAACCGCCCCGCCTGCACAAACATACCCCCCGATCCACAGGCTGGATCGAGCAGCTTCCCCTTAGTCGGCTCAACCATCTCCACCATCAGCCGCACCACCGAATCCGGCGTAAAAAACTCGCCGCCGCCCTGTCCCTCAGCCAACGCAAAATTACCCAAAAAGTACTGGTAAATCTGCCCAAACATATCTCCGCCTGCATCCACCGGAATATCCGAAAAATTCTTCAACAGCCGCTTCGGAATACTCTTGTCCTCTCCTCGCACCAGCCGAAAATACTCATCTTGAGGCAGCACCCCCAACAGCTCAGGCTTGTACCGCTCAATCGTGACCATCGCCGCCTTAATCGCTGCCGCAATATTCTCTTCCTCCGGCAGCGTCAGCAAATAGTCATACCGAGCATGATCCGGCAAATAAAACCCGCACTTTTCCAGCGCAATGTCCGAAACCTTTTTTTCTCGCCGTCCACCTTTGAGCTTTTGATAAGTCTCTAATATCTCTGACTCGTACTGCCGGTACTTATTATCTGCAAACTTCAGAAAAATCAGCCCCAATACCGGCGTCGCATACTCACTCGACTTCAGGTCAGAATTCGCCCGTAGCGTGTCGGCACTCTGCCAAAGGTTCGCTTCTAACTGCTTAAGTTCTGCTGGCGTCAAGGATAACCGTCCTACTACACATTCTTGATTAGGCGGCTCTATTCTATGAGGTTTTGACCTGTAAACCTATAGCTTCAAATCGCAAAAAAAGGGGTTCATGAGCCTACTCCCATGAACCCCAATCCTGTTGAGTGTTCCTTTACATCGCCAGCGAGCTATACCGCAGCCATCTCCTTAGCCGCCGTGGTTTTTCGAAGGGGTCGCTTGCGATCGCGCTTTCTTACCCCCCCTGCCATTTCATATTCAGAGCTGTCTTTGTCATAGCGAATCGCGACATTCGCCAGCATCTTTCCAGAGAAATTCGATAGCGCCTTTTCAGAGGCTTCAAACGTATTGTAGGCTTCATCTAGCTTCGATAGCAGCGTATTATAAGCGTCCAAATCAGCGTCAACTTGGGCAATCAGCGCCGCAAAAGCCGCATTCGAAAAGCCGCTGCCAAAATCGAGCTGAGGATCAATCGATCTCATTCCCGAAAGACGCTTCGTAGCATTAGGCAATACAGTAGATTTTTTCTTGGGTCGTGGCATGGTAGTACACCGTAAAAATATAGACAACAATGGGTAGAGACCTTCACCAGCGTAGGGCGTAGGTCATCCGACTGCTGTTACAGTGCCCGCCCAAAAAGACAAAAATTACGTCCGCTATTGCGTATAATCACAAGTTTTTTCACAGGTAGGCGATCGCACTATGCGGCACGGGCGTAAACCTACGGATCAACTCGCTATTTTTGCAACAGCGCAACCGAGGCTTCGACGTTATTCGGCCCATGAGCACTCATCATTGTCTACACTTAGGCCCTTTCAGCACAGCATTATGCTGATCGCCTTCGTACATAGGCCAGTCACGTGCATACTTTGCCAACTCATCGGCATACATTGGCCATTCGTCCGCATACATTGGCAAAGTGTCCGAGCATATTGACAGATTATCCGCCTGCCTTAGCAGATCATCCGCTTGTTTTGGCAGATCATCCGCCTGTTTTGGCAGATCATCCGCCTGTTTTGGCAGATCATCCGCATGTAATGACTCATGATGAAAACGATCAGGCGTAACCTGACGATCACCTCACTGATTGTGAAGGTCAACGGATCCTACAGGATTCGAACCTGTGACCGACCGCTTAGAAGGCGGTTGCTCTATCCAACTGAGCTAAGGATCCTTAAAAGTGCTGATTATCAGCTGTACTAGCTTACCCTGATTTTACACCTGATTAAGTTGATGTCAGATTAGCCAGCAGATTGGCTGTAAGGATGGTTTTGGGTACGCTAATGCTGCCGATAAGTGCGATTGATCGGCTTGAACGCTTATAGTCTGCCATCTGTCACTATGTTTTTATTGACGCCTGAAGATGTTGAAATCACACAGGTTCAACATCCTAAAAAAGCAATTAAGGTACCGATTTTATCCTACGAGGGTCAGACTTTTCGGCTGCTCAGCATTTTTAGTGCGCATCAGCAGGATGAAGCTCACAGCGCTTGGCGGCAGATGGTAGAGCGCGAAAACAAGGTCTGTGTGCTGTTAGAAGAGCCTTTTCGCTATAGCTTATGGCGGCAGGTACGCATAGATAGTGGCCTGCTGCATCCGGTGGCACCAGTAGCTTATGCCAAGGCTTGTGTGCTTTTAGTGCAGTCACTCTATCGGGATGTGGAGCAGTTGCTAGGAGATCAGCAGGCCAAAAAATTCGGTGCTGCTTTCGAACTTAGCTGGGCCCGGCAACTCGCTTTGGGCGGTGGGCTGGGTTGGCTTTTGTGGGTCAATCCGCTGAGCGAAAAGCTGCCTCAGTGGGCTGAAGATGATCTCAGTGCACTATTGCTACACCTGCATCGTCTGGGGACTCAGTTTTTTGGGCGAAATCGGTTTGTGAGCCGCACGCTGCTGGCGCTAGATGCTCTACCGGAGGATGACAAAGCTATGTTTTTATGCTGGATGAGGCTTTCTTTGCTGAGCCATCTTTGGCTGGTTGAAAAAGCGGCGTTGAAGAAGCGGGGGATCAAGAAGCTAGCGTGAGAACGATGCTGCTGCGGAGTTTCGCTGGGTGAAGCGATCAATTGGGGTATCTAATCGCTGGCAGTGCTGATTGAGACCGTGATGGTGCCTGTCAAGGCGATCGCTTGTAACTTTCATCGCTTGTAACTTTATAGGTGCAAGGCTGGCGATTTCTCCCGTCCGCAATCCGAAAAACTGCCATACTGGAAAAGGCAATTGTGAAGGATAACGGCAGCATGGCTCCCCGAAAACTGTCTGACTCGGATAAAAGCGACATCATTGAGCTGTACCAGCAGATCAACCAAACCACTTCGACGTTGGCGGATCGCTATGGGGTGAGTAATAGCACGATCAGCCGGATTTTGAAGACGACCTTGCCGTCAGCCGAGTACGCTCAGCTAATTGCTCAAAAGCGGATGAGCGGGGCCGATAAAACCGCTGGTGTGAGCAGTTCAGTGGCCGATATGCCAGTGGCCGATATGCCAGTGGCCGACATGCCAGTGGCCGAAATAGCCGAGACAGAAACCGACACTGACCAGCTTTCAGTCGCATCCGCAGCGGGCGTAGAGCCGCCTAAGCTCAAAACAGCCGCCGAGAAAGAAGAGGCTAAGGCCCAGACGATCTCTCGTCGCCGCAGTCGGACGCGGCGATTGGCGGATGAAGATGAGCAGTTGCCGCTGCTGACAGGCGATCGCACCTTGTCTGAGCAGTCCGAACCGGTGTCAGTCGGCGATGCCTATGAACTTGGATCTAGTGGCTCAAGATCAGACGCGATCGCCGCCACAGAAGCTGAAGAAGAGGACGACGACGATGACGACCTGCTTGGGCTAGATGAAACGCTAGGCGATGACTTTGGCGATGACGACGACGACGACGACGAGGATGAGGACGACGACGACGACACCCTTGGCCTGCCAAAGCCAAAGCTCCCTAGCTTAGTGAAAATGGAAATTATGCCACTAGGCGAAGCGGTATTGCCTAAGCCCTGCTACTTAGTGGTGGATATGCGCTCTGAGCTAATTACGCGACCACTGAGTGACTTTGCAGATTTAGGCCAAATTCCAACCGCCGAAGAAAAGGCGAAAACGCTACCTGTGTTTGACAATCATCGGGTGGCACGGCGATTTTCTCGCAATAAGCAGCGGGTAATTAAAGTGCCTGATGGCAACCTGATTACTCGCACGAGTCCTTATTTGCAAGCGAAAGGTATTACCCGACTGCTAGTAGATGGGCAGGTGTTTGATCTTGCCGGGCCTGATTAGAAGAGGGCGCGGAAAAAGTAGCGCTTATTTTTCGGTCGCTTCTTTTCCGCCCATTTGCTCGGCATCTGGGCAGTCGTGGGTCAAGGGCAGTTCGCTGTAGCCTTTAGGAACGGTGGCTAGCTTTTGGCTGATCGCGCCAATGCTCTCAATGCGAACCATTTCTTCCCATGAGCAAATTTCGTCTTCGTCCTCAGTTTCGTAGCGGACGGTGACGAGATCCCCTTCAATGCTGAGAATGGTAGCTGATTCTATCCAGCGCTGTTGGTCGCGTAAGAAAATTTGGACTTCACGGCCATCACAGGAAAGCTGGTAAATTTTACGTTGCAGCATATTTTTCTTTAGTGCGGATTCTGGCTGTGGGTCTAGGCTCTGATGCTGGGCTTTGGGGCAGATCTTTGAGTCATAAGCTGGTAAGTGCGCTTAACCGCTAGCGTATTTTTGCCTTTTGACTATTCTAACGTGAGGATGGGGTCTGAGTCTCTATCCGTAAGGCTACTGTAAAGTGGCTATCAATCGACGAAGGCTACGATAAGATGACAAAGTTCAAGCCTAAGCTATCTGCTATTAGATTAATTAGATTAATTAGATTAAGGCCTTAGCTTGTAGTTGTTAGGCTGTAGGGAGTGCGTTTATGCAGTTGCAGTTGTGCAGTTGGCCTGAAGTTGAGGCGTATTTGATGCGATCGCGCGGCATTATTTTCCCGATTGGTTCTACCGAGCAGCATGGCCCAACTGGGCTAATTGGCACCGATGCAATCTGCGCCGAGGTCGTGGCCAAAGGCGTTGGGGATGCGACTGGAGCGTTGGTTGGCCCCACGATAAATGTCGGCATGGCGCTGCATCACTTGGCCTTTCCGGGCAGTGTGAGCCTGCGGCCTAGCACCCTCATTGCCCTGATTCAAGACTATGTGAAGCCGTTGGCTCGGCATGGCTTTGAGCGGTTTTACTTTGTCAATGGGCATGGGGGCAATGTGGCAACTATGAAGGCCGCTTTTTCAGAGGTGTATGCAGCGATCGCCGATGCAAACCTTCCCAATACCGCTAAAATCCGTTGTAAAATCGCCAACTGGTATCAATCTCAAGCCGTTACTGCCCTCGCCGATCAGCTCTACGGCAGCCAAGAAGGCTCTCATGCTACACCGAGTGAAGTTGCTCTGACTCAGTTTGTTTATCCGGAGGCAATCAAACGCGCAACGCTGTCGCCGACTGTAGCGCCTGCTGGGCGATCTATTTATAATTCAGCAGACTTTCGTGAATTTTATGCAGATGGGCGAATGGGGTCTAATCCAGACTTGGCGACACCCGCGCACGGAAAACAGTTTTATGATCTAGCAGTTAAAGATTTGAGTAATGGCTATTTATCTTTTTTGCAAGAGGCGTAAGCCCTGTTGTCGCTGAAGCGGGTCGATTACTTCTTAATACTCAACAATTTACGAGATCTTGTTCAAGTTCTGGACGCGGTATTTTAGAGACCTTAGCGGAAGCTGAATGTTACGGTCAGCACTGATATGCTTTTTTTCATATGCGATCGCTAAAGCAGCTGCTGTAGCTGCATCACGCAAGAAAGCTAATGACATTAAACACTCAAGATAGTAGCCATGAGCTAGACAATGCTGCTTACGCGGCATTGTCTCTTAATTAGCAAAACCACCGACTCTCTGAACTGGCACGCGTGTTTTTTCAATTGGGCACGGTGACGTTTGGCGGGCCAGCGGCTTTTTAGAGGGGGTCAATGCGGCGTCACTGGGCTTGATGGTAGGCGTTACCTATACATTTAGATCAGACGGCTATGATTGACTAGGTGACGATTGTGATGGCGATTTTCAGTGCGATCGCCCTTTTTCGATTCAAGCTCAACTCCGCCTGGCTAGTGCTTGCTGGAGCCGCTACTGGACTTACTCTTCACCTAGCAGGCATGGTTTAAATAGGATTGACTGTACTGTCAAATGATGAGCTTATCATCCTCAGTATGTGTGCCAATTCACACACACGAAATACCATTTTTGACTTCAACGCCCGATGCCCTATAACCTTTGCTAGCGTATACAAACCAGTATTGCCCAACTTCTTTGAAGTGTAGTGATGGATGTAACGGGTTTGTCTTCAACGATTCATAATTTTGGTCAGATACTTGCCGAACTGACGCTGGTAAAGCGCTATAGGATTTCCAAAATCGCTGCTTGTGTAGTAGACATTATCGGCAATAAGAGTGAAAAAATGCCTTCAAACCCTTATCTAGCAATCACTTCAGCCGATTTTTGAGCGATCGCTGAAACCCTTGTCAGATAAGGGTTTCTACTATTACCGATAAAGTCTAATGCATTAAAGTGTCCGGCAGTTACCGGCTTCAAATTATGCCAGAGCATCTTGGGCAAAAAAATCTAGTCTGCTCATCCAACGCTGCTCGTCTTAATCCAAAACCCAACCGGTAAGATAAATTAACTCCTAAGGTGAGAGTTTGAGAAATCGCGGCTTCAATCTGCTCAACTGTAGACATTATTCAATAAAGACTATTTTTAAGATGGATCTATTTTAGCAATGTTCTCAAGTCACAAAAATGCAATGACTCAAAGTGTTTATTCGTAACACCTTAGCCACCGGGTTAAGTGACCTTAACGGTGAAGTTAGCCGTCGCCATTGCGTTCAATCTCACGCTCAATAATATCTTTGACAAACTCAGGGAGTTCCTTCTTCACACTGACAGCCCTTTGCTTGAGACTTTCATAAATTTCAATGTCATCTCCTTCCCAAAGCAGATCTATTCTCCTGACCTGCCGCATTGCAATATGCTCATAGCTTTCTGGATACGCCCAGTAACAGGATAGACAAATAGACTTATCCTTAATGCTGTTCCAGTTTTCGCAATGTTCGCATGACCAAGATTTAGCCCGGTTAGCAGAACCACAAAGCAACATGAAATTTTCTGGAGCTAGATCTGGCTCACCATCAACTTCAAAAGGAACACGATGATCGATTTGCAACTCACGTTCATCTACCTCTTCAATATAAATAAAACATCTACATCCGTATCTGCTAATCAGTGCATCTTTAATTTGCTTGGATAAACCTGTTCTTCCAGAGAGGCGAGTGAATCTTGCTTTGCTAATATCTCCAAATCGATATGCAGCTATTCTTCTGCCGTCATTTCCGGTGACATAAAAGGTTTCTAACGGAATACCATTCTCTCTGACATCTCTAGCTGCTCTTGGAGCATGGTTATAACCGTAGGTTTCTTTCAATTCCTCAGTTGTAATAAATCCGTGTTGCAAGATGTGATCAATAACCGTCTTTGGTCGTTTTGCTGTTACAGAGCGGCAAAGTTCCAAAAAGTCATCGGGTAGCTGCTGCGAATTCTCCATGCTTTTCCAAGAGGGTTAGCTGCTTTGGTTTCTTGTCAATATACTTAAAATCACAGATTTTAGTATCCGTTAAGCTTGTGGATAAACTTGGCGACAAGTACAATGACTCGATGGTCGTTTCTTCTTTGCCCAGTAATGTAGACTGTGAAGACCTGCCAACTTCGATTTCGATTCTTTTAAGATTTAAGCGTTCAGGAAGAACCTTGCCAAAAGCCTTATTACCCAATTTACCGTCATAACTGATAGCAAACGCAGCTCCTTTTCGGTTTAACCGTTCAAGAGCTAACACAAAATCATCGAAATTTATCCCAGACAGATACCTTGAATCTCTATTTCCGCATACACCTTGGTACGGAGGGTCCATATAAATAAAATCACCTTCCCGGACTTGCTCTAATACTTCTCGATAATCTAAGCTAGTAAACTTGCATTTGCCTTTGAGCAGACTAGACACACCTGCTATATTTTTTCTCATTGTCTCAGGTCGTGTTCCTTTGCGCCTTTTGTCCGGGCTTTGATTGAACAATCCTTCAGAGTTGTAGCGAACCGAACCTTTAACACATCTTGCTAGCAGATAAAGGAATAATCTTGGATCCTTAGTCTCATTGAATTTTGACCTAACTTCAAAATAATGGGCTACAGAATTAGTATGTTGCTCATTCCATAGCTTCAAATAAAAATCTGCTATTTCGTTTGGTCTTTCTATAGACAGTTCCAGTAGCTCGATTAGCGGCTTGTTCAAATCATTTAACCAAAAACTTTGGGTAATCTGACTTGCAGACGTAGCAACACTAATCGCGGCAGTTCCAGCAAAAGGTTCTACCAACCTACTGACCTTTTTCGGAAAAAACTGGAGGATGTGTTTAGCTAGATTCCTTTTGCTACCTTGATATTGAATAAAGTGTGGTAGATTCGCCATCGCCATATAAGAACAAATGATCTTGCAGCAGTTTACCACGATATTTTAGCTTGTCGCTTAACTTCAGCTTTCCAATCGGGACAAGGGGGCAAGGCTGAAGCCTAAGACGGCTAACTATTTATTTAGAGGGAAAGATTCCGCCTAACCGCCCCGTGTGACAGATTAGATGGAACTATTTACCGTCACTCAATTGGGTGTGCGCCGTAGCATTACAAATCAAGTCGGTTTCTGGCGGCGTAGGTTGCCTTTTGTGACTATGTTTGGATTTTAGGCGTTTGTACTTTAGGGGGTAGCAGATTGAATTTGGCGATGGCGGCTACTGCTCGTAATTCGGATCAGCTAAATACGCCAACCGATCTAGCGGCCAAAAGCGAATTGTGGCCCGACCAATAATGCGATCGCTCGGCAAAAATCCCCAAACATGCCCGTCATCGCTATTGTTACGATTGTCGCCCAGCATTAAATAAGAGTCTTGTGGCACTGTCTTTGGCCCCCAAGTATAGTCAGGTGGCGCTTCTGTATAGGGCTCTGTTAAGGCTGTACCATCGGCATAGACCTTGCCGTTTTTGATTTCTATGACTTCGCCAGGTAAGCCAATCACCCGCTTGATAAAAGCTTCGTGAGAAAACTGTGCGCCCGCTGCTGCGGGTGGGTGGAAAACCACAATATCGCCGCGACTAGGCGCTTTAAAGTGATAGCTAACTTTATCAATGACGAGGCGATCGTTAATTTCTAGCGTTGGCAGCATTGAGCCTGACGGAATGTAGCGGGCTTCAGCGACAAACGTGCGTACGCCGAAGGCCAATACGATACTTAAGCCTACCGTCTGTAGCGCTTCCACCCAAGGATTAAGAGGCGCACGTTCACGCCCAGAGTCTGAGCCGGAGGTGGACTCTTTTGAGTGCGCTGACTCGGATAGATCTCGCTTGGCAGCCATGCAAAATACCTAGATAGGGAAAGGAGCAAGTTTCTATATCAATTCCCATCGTATCTAAAAAAAGAGCAATCTACACTGTAACTTCTATGCAGCAAACGCTTTAAAGGTAGCTCATGAGCAGTTGCAGGACGCCAGAGATCGCACTCAAAGCAGCCGTTTCAGTCGCCGTGTGATATTCCGTCGTCGGAATCTGCAAAGTCGTGCCGTTAATCGCCCCTTCCGTCGCCGTGGCAATTCGGCCTAGCTCCGTGCGGCCCAAAGGATAGGGCCGAGAGCGCGTTTTATTTTGAGCTTCAATGTATTCGTCTTTAAAGCCATAGATTAGCCCTAGCTGATGGCAGCGATTGACCAGCTCCTGCGTCATTTGGGCGCAAAAAGGGCCGTTAGCATCTCGGTGGCGCAGCGTGATTTGCTGAGCATCAGCATCTTCGCGGCTGGCATAGGGGCTAGTATCAAGCACCAGCAGCCGCTGCGTCGTCAGCCGCTCCCTTTGAAACCAAGACAGCGCATAGCGCCAGCTTCGCCCGGATTCTTCTTGCGCGGTAAACAATCCCGTCCCTTGAAAACCCTGCCGAAACAAATAGATAATCATCGCCGCGCTCACTACATTATCTAGCTGCGCTGAAATCAGGCCATCGACGATAGTAAGCCGATCTAAAAACGATACTGGCGTACCGGGCTGCAAAAAGTCTAAACCGCTGACTTCAAAAATTAAGTTCTTGCGCGCCGGACAAATGTACGAACGGGTGATTTCACCTTGGCCTAAATAGGTGCCTGCATAGGGTAAATGCGCCTGCACTCGCTGACCTTGAAAGCGATCTTCAATCACATGCAGCATGTGCTCAGAGGTCGATCCGCCCATGTTTTCGCCCTGATTACCGGCAATAAAAGCCGCATACTGAAACTCATTGGGCCCTGTACAGAGCAAGCCGTGGCGGTCGATATGAGCGGATAGAAACAGATCCTCAGGCCGAGTCCCTTGCGCGACTAGCACCCCGTGATAGCGCTGCACCTTTAGGCCCATTTCTTCCAGCTCTCGCTGGAGTACTCGAAAAAAGGAATCTTCATTACCCACCACCGCAGGCTCTCGGATCAGCGGCTTCAAAATATCCAAAAAATCTTCTAGCTCAGCGCGGTAATCACCGCTGTAAATCGCGGCAGTAGAGTTCTTGGACTGTATAGCTTGACCTAAAAGCACCATAACGTTCTCCGCAGAATTCTAGAGTTGTTTCAGCTTTTAATATGAACCACATCCTACGGCTAAGCAGATGAGCAAAACTGTAGCTGAAGCTGCTTTTTTGAAGTCAATTTTGGCGCTAGTTCCAGAGCTGATTCTAGAACTGATTCTAGAGTCGAGGAGGCTAAAGCAGCGCTGCTTTAGCCCCATTTCCCGATAGTGGGACAGCAAGCGAGACAACAAGCGGGGCAACAGGCGGGACAACAGGCGGGGCAACGATGGTTGCGTTGCCTTAACCACCTGACGACGAACCTGATGACGAATTAGAGTGATCGCTAGGCTGATCTGATAGTGCTTGTAATCGAACAGAAACAGTTTGCGGCTGACCATTGCGGTTCAAGATCAGCTTAAGCGTGCTGTTGACATCGCTATTTTCTACGGTTTGCTGAAGCTGTTCGGCTGTTGTAATGACCTCATTACCCACTTTATGAATCACGTCACCCGCGCGAATGCCCGCTTTATCCGCAGGCGAATTCAGCATCACTTTGGCAACCAAAACGCCCGATTCTTCATTCACGCTCAGGCCACTGTTGGGATCGCTGTTAAATTGCGCTTTGACCTGCGGTGAAAGGGTGAGCATTTGAACGCCCATGTAGGCGTGAGCGATTTTGCCATGGGCGGCGAGCTGGTCGGCAATGTGTTTAACGGTGTTGATCGGGATGGCAAAGCCGAGTCCTTGCGCGCCTTGAATGATGGCGGTGTTCATCCCAATGACTTGACCTTGTTCATTGAGCAGAGGGCCGCCGGAGTTGCCAGGATTGATCGCAGCGTCAGTTTGCAGAAATTCGGTGCGCTTATCCGGTACGCCAACTTCACTGCTAGATCGGCTAGTAGCACTGATGATACCGGCGGTGACGGTATTATCAAGCCCCAGTGGATTGCCGATTGCGATCGCGGCAATCCCTGGCTGAATTTGATCAGAATCTCCAAGGGGCACAGTCGGTAAGTCTTTTGCATTGACTTTAATGACCGCCACATCTGTTACGGAATCGCTACCGACCACCTTACCTTCAAAGCTGCGCCCGTCTTTGAGCGTCACTTTAACGGCGTCGGCACCGTCTACAACGTGAGCGTTCGTGATAATTTGGCCATCGCTATCAACAATAAAGCCCGATCCTTCACCCCGCTCAATCTGCTGTTGCTGCGGCTGAGCGCCGTTTGGCATTTGGCTACCAAAAAACTGTTGAAAAAACGGATCGTTGAACATACTAGGCATTTGGGGATTAGCGCTCACCGTTCGACTAGAGTCGATTCTGACGACGGCAGGGCCGACTTGCTGCACCATATCGCTAATAAAATTGGGGCCACGGCTTGTGAGCAAGCTGCTGCTAGAGGCACTCGTTGGAGCCGGTAGCACTTCATCCGGGCTAACTTGAGCAGGTGACGACTGAGTGAGTAAACTGAGAGATTTTGGCATCATTGCCAGGTGTAAGGGGTTGACGGCCAAGGCGATCGCCCCACCCATACCCAACAGACCTAAAACAGCCAATTGACTGCGACGAGAAGAAGACAAAAATGTTTTAGCCATAATCAAAGCTTCCAACCGATATTGAATTAGGATTACGCTTTCTAATTAAAATCCCTTTCTAATTAAAATAGTGACTGGTTGTGTCGTTGGGATGACGCTAGTGTGTTTTTATTTTGCGCTGTTATTCAGGGGTGATTTGCCCAGCATTGAGCACAGCGTGGATTTGTGCAAAGGGTACGGTAAGCAAATAAACACAACCGCAATCCAGCTCAGCTTGGCTAACGCGGGATTGAATACTGCTAGACCAATGGAAACAGTAAACACCACAGGAGGTGCTAGCGCCCGCTGTAATAGCAGGCGCTGCCTTTTCCAGGATAAACGGTTAATTAACCTTCCCCCAGCAGCGGCATAGCACCAAAGCATCGTGTTGAGATAGCCGGTCATGGCCATGAAAAAAGCGTAAAAAGCCACTGCACCGGGATGAGTCGGATAGCGATCTAGCACTGAGGTCGCAAACGGGAGGGCAGCAATGCAGCCCAGTAAAGCGATATTCAAGCTGATGAAAATATAGTCGTAGCTGCGAATGAAACGAAAATAGTGGTGATGGCCGACCCAGTAAAGGCCAATGACCAAAAAACTAGTGACATAGCTTTGATAAGCAGGCCACAGCTTAAATAAACTATGAGATAAGCTGCCTGTCGCTGCGGTCGTCGGCAGCTTAAGATCTAAGGCTAAAAGGGTGATAGCTATAGCAAATACCGCATCACTAAAGAAGATTATTCGCTCTAGTCCTAGCTTATCTCGTCTCATTAGATGCCTCTTGCTATCTTAAAATGGTCAAACAACTTTGGTCAAACAACTTTAAAAAGACATTACAAGAGAACATTACTGTAGGAGAACAATATGATAACTCAACCTAACACCCCTACCCCCAAAACTCAAAAGCGCCGCCTCAAAAAGAAAGTCAGCGAAGCCGAATATCTATTGCTGCTGAGGTTGCGCGATCGCCACCCAGCCCAGCATCCGCCTACTCAGCCACGATTTAGGGGCGATAAAATGGCTGACAAAATTGCCGAGGTTATGGGTTCTTGGCGATTCATTATTACTCAAACTTTCCTACTAGCTACTTGGATCGCTTTCAACATCGTTGCTTTTACCAAGCATTGGGACCCTTATCCATTTATTTTGCTCAATCTAATGCTGTCGTTTCAAGCCGCGTATGCTGCACCTATTATTATGATGAGTCAAAACCGACAAAGTGCAATTGACCGTCAAGAAGCCAAGCATGACCACGAAGTAAATTTAAAAGCAGAGCTAGAAATTGAGCTGCTCCATGACAAAATGAATTTGCTAAAGCAGGAAGAACTCATAGAAATTATTCGCTTACTCAAAACACAAAGCAAAAAAATGCGGCTGTTGGAAGAAAAACTGACCCGCGTAGAGCGATGGGGTGAAACAAAATATGAAAAAAAGCCCGAGGAAGCTTCTCCGGGCGATCGCGACACAGACTAAAACTAGCTATAGCCCGTTCATCAAAGCGGTTTCACACTCAATTGAGCATAAGCCATGGGTTTATCTTTACTTGGCGAGATCATCAACACTTGATATTCTCCTGGCGCTAGCGCCTTCGTCAGCGTTGCTTGACGGCCACCATCAATTGGCAAAGCGGACTCAGCCAGCATTTCTACCCCCGGTTGAGCGCTGCTAAGTCTACCGTCTTTAATTCTTAACCGGCTTGGATCAAGCTTTGTTTTGACTATTGCTATAGCAAGCGGCTCAGCCGTGTTGTTACTGATATTAAACGCTAAATCTCCCGATTTAGCTGCTGGTTGAGATACTTCAACCTTGTCGCCAACCAGCTTAACGTTAACCGTTGAAATCAGCGCGCGATCGCTATTTGCTTTTGCTGTTGTCGTTTGACTCGTAGCTTGACCTTTGCTTTGTGAGGGGCTTTGGGGCTGTATAGCAGCCGTTGGCGCGGCTCTTTTCGCAGCTGCTGGGTTCTTCGCTGCCGTTAATGCTGCCGTTGTCCCCGATCTACAGCCTGTGAACAACACGAACAAACTCAGCTCTATTGCCGCAACGAGCCGCCATGAAACCTGATTCAAACTCTTTCTCTTTTCGCTGACTTTTATATCATTCATCAGGGTTCCTCCTTGCATTAGACTCTTCAGAACCCTTTTTATCATAGGGACTCAATCAGCGGGTTGTTGTGACAAACTTACATCAGATTCATGACTAACCTGTGCTGTTTTTAAGCCAAAATAAAACAAAAAAAGGACAAAACGCTGACGTTCTGTCCTGTCATGATAGGCATGAGACTCGCACAATATTTATTCAATAATTTAAGAAGATTGATAGATAGTAAAGCACAGGTTTAGGTGTGCGACATGTTAGCGACGGGTTCTGAATAGTGAGATTTTCGAGAAGGGCGATAGATGTCGCCGCTGTATGGCTGTAAGCCAACCAGTGGATATGAGTCGTGATTAGGGCTAAAAATTTCTAATGCTCCTTCCACAAGGTATCCAAGCGTATCGACAAGTGCTTTGACAATTTTCATAATCAAATGGCCTCTTTAGAAGATATCACTACCCTATAAAGGCCATGTGTCAGAAATATGGCAATCATCTGTCAAAGCTATGGCACATCTATGGCGGTGTTGTGACTAAGCTATAAAATATAGGCATCCAAATTTTCAGGATTTGTCTATATGGCTGGGCCTATTATCCCTCCCAAAAAACATCATCAGCTCTCCCATTGGCTATTAGATGAAGATCCCGATACTGGCCATCGTCAGCATCAACATCCTTGGTGGCAGGTGGTTTGCCTCACTGGCGTTGACTACTTTTCTACCTTGGGCTATCAACCCGGTATCGCGGCCCTAGCCGCTGGCGCACTTTCCCCGCTAGCAACCCTCATTTTAGTTTTAGTAACTTTGTTTGGAGCACTGCCAATTTACAAGCAAGTTGCTCAGCTCAGCCCTAATGGAGAAGGCTCACTCGCGATGTTAGAGCGCCTATTGCCCGGCTGGCAGGGCAAGCTGTTTATCTTGGTACTGCTAGGCTTTGTCTCTACTGACTTTATTATTACAATTACGCTTTCAGCCGCAGATGCCACCACTCACCTCATTCAAAACCCGCTCATGCCGCGGGCGCTGCAAGGCCAAATCATTCCCATTACGCTGATCTTAATTGCTCTGTTAGCGGCGGTTTTTCTCAAAGGCTTTAAAGAGGCGATGGGAATTGCGGTGGTTCTAGTCGTTGCCTATCTTTCTCTGAATTTGGTCGTAGTTATAGTCAGTGCTTACGAAATTTGGCAGCAGCCGAATTTGATGGTGCAGTGGCGGCAGATATTGGTAACGAGTCATCCCCATCCAATCAGTGCAATAGCGCTCTCTCTGCTGTTGTTTCCGAAGCTGGCCTTAGGGCTATCGGGGTTTGAAACCGGCGTGGCGGTGATGCCATTGGTCAAAGGTAGCCCGCAAGATACTGTAATGAGACCCCTTGGCCGCATTCGCAATACTCACCGATTGCTGACGGCATCAGCGGTGGTGATGAGCTTTTTCTTACTAGCGACTAGTTTTGAAACGGTGGTGCTGATTCCGGCTGAAGCTTTTCAGGCGGGAGGCGAGGCGAATGGGCGGGCGCTGGCGTATTTGGCGCATCGCTATTTGGGTAGCGCTTTTGGAACGCTATATGACCTGAGTACGATTGCGATTTTGTGGTTTGCAGGCGCATCGGCCATGGCCGGACTGCTTAATATCGTGCCGCGCTATCTGCCGCGCTATGGCATGGCTCCGGATTGGGCAGGGGCAACTCGGCCACTGGTGCTGGTATTTGCTGCGATCGCCTTTGCCGTGACTTTATTTTTTCAAGCAGATGTAGAAGCCCAAGGCGGAGCGTATGCGACGGGCGTATTGGTCTTAATGAGTTCAGCCTCGTTTGCGGTGATGCTAGCTGCTTATAAGAGAAGGAAAAAGTTCAGTGCGCTGGCTTTTGCTCTGATCACCCTGGTCTTTTTCTACACGACGATTGCCAATATTATCGAACGACCAGACGGCATTCGGATTGCCGCTAGCTTTATTGGCGTCATCGTGATCACGTCTCTTGTCTCTCGGATTTGGCGCTCAACTGAGCTGCGCACAGAGGATGTTGAGCTTGATCAAGCCGCTGAGAAATTTGTCAAAGAAGCGATTTTTAAGGGCGAAGACTGCTCTATTAACGCTTTTAATAGCAAAGTGCCGTGCACCCTCGAAATTATCGCTCATCGCAAGACTAGAGGCGATTGGCAAGAGTATCAGCTCAAGGCCATAGAAGTCTGTGAAGATCACCATCTGCCGCTAGATACGCCTGTGCTGTTTTTGGAGATCGAAATATCGGATGCCTCTACGTTTTCCGATACGCTCAAGGTTAGAGGTGTGCAGGTCGGGACGCATCGCATTTTGCGGGCCAAAAGTGCGGCGGTACCGAATGCGATCGCAGCTATTCTGCTTCACCTGCGCGACGAAACTCACCAGCTCCCCCATATTTACTTCGGCTGGATGGAAGGCAACCCGCTGGAGTTTTTGATGCGGTTTGTTCTATTTGGTGAAGGTGATATTCCCGTGACGACTAGAGAAGTGCTCCGCAAAGCCGAGCCTGATCATGAGCGACGACCCGGTATATATGTCGGCGGCTAAGCGCACCTGAGTCCTTATACTTGAGTCCTTATACTTGATGGTCATACTCGATGGTCATACTCGATGGTCTTATAGCTGTTGGGGACTGCAATGCCTACACCTGCTTACGCTTAATCACTGACTAGTTATTGGCTAATCGCTGAAAAAAATCTCAGGATTTAGTTAAATCGAATACACTTTTCACTCAGCCATCAAGATTAAGGTTGTCTGTTGAGGAGCCGAGTTATCTCCCAGGATAGATGTAGCACCTACCCAAATAACCGGCTCACAATACTCTGCAAGGTAGACAATTTATATGGCCTCAATACTGTCTTTTGCCTCGGCTGTGCCTGTTATTTTAGCTCAGGCTACGGCTGAGCCCGCGAGCGCCATCGATCTAGGCGACACCGCCTGGATGCTGGTCGCTACCGGCTTAGTTTTGCTCATGACGCCAGGATTGGCCTTCTTTTATGGCGGGCTAGTGCGCTCTAGCAATGTTCTCAACACGATGATGATGAGCTTAGTGGCAATGGCCCTGATCGGCGTCACCTGGTGCTTATGGGGCTACAGCCTGGCTTTTGATGTCAATATTACTGACGCTAACCCTTTTGGCCAAGGCATACAGGCTTATATTGGGGGCTGGCGGTGGCTGTTTCTGAATGGGGTCACGGCCACCGAGCCTGATCCGATTGGCTACGCGCCGACCATTCCGCATCAGCTATTTATGGCCTATCAGCTGACGTTTGCAATCATCACGCCCGCTCTAATTTCGGGTGCGATTGTTGAAAGAATTAGCTTCAAAGCCTATTTTTGGTTTCTGTTGCTGTGGTCTACTTTTATTTACTCACCGCTGGCCCACTGGGTGTGGGGCAAAGGCTGGATTGGCGCTCTAGGCGTACTTGACTTTGCCGGTGGCACAGTTGTTCATATCAGCTCTGGGGTCGCGGCTGTAGTTGCAGCCTATGTGATTGGGCCAAGGCGCAACTTTACCACTCAACCCTACGCGCCGCACAATGTACCTTTTGTGCTGCTAGGCATTGGTCTATTGTGGTTTGGCTGGTTTGGATTTAATGGTGGTAGCGCGCTAGGATCAGGAGCCCTAGCGGCAACAGCTTTGGTAAATACCTTTATTGCTACCTCAGCAGCGGGCTTGACTTGGCTGATTGTAGAGTGGGTACTGCGTGGTAAACCGACAGCCGTCGGCATTGCCAGCGGCTTTTTGGCAGGACTCGTTGGCATTACGCCAGCAGCGGGGTTTGTGCTACCGATGGGGGCGATTATAATTGGCTCTATTACAGCAGTTTGTTGCTTTTTTGCGGTTAGCCTCAGAGCCAAACTCCGGTTTGATGATTCATTAGATACCTTTCCTATTCACGGCTTAGGGGGAACCATTGGGGCACTACTGACTGGGGTGTTTGCTACTAAGCAGGTCAATGCAGCGGGTGCAGATGGTCTGTTATTCGGGAATCCGGGATTAGTGTTGACTCAGTTTACTGGCGTCGCAGCGACTTATCTTTTCGCGGCAGTAGGGACCTTTGCAATTTTGAAGCTGTTAGCGCTGGTTATGCCCTTGCGGGTACAGTCAGACATTGAGCTTCAGGGCTTAGATGTTTCTGAGCACGGCGAAGGCGCTTACGGTGAGGCGATGGATTTTACCTCGCGTACGTCGCTAACTCAGCCAGCAAAAGCTTCTTAGTGTTTTCTTAGCCGTCATCCAAAATCCCTCTTTCAGCTCTGGAAGAGGGATTTTGTGTATTTAAGCGGTTAAGCCTTTATCCAAACAGCGGCTTAGACCGTATCCGCCTACGCTTCCCTCGCTCTTAGTAGGATCTGTGCGAGGGATGGTGAGATAGCTGATCACTCTAGCAAGGGTAGTGAGTAAAGATCATGCGGCTGCCAATGGTACCAAAACCAAGGCCAATTTTTAGTCGGCTGCGACCGTAAATCGCCTAGGGAAAAGTCTGTTCAGCCTCATTTTGAAGAGAGTAGGTGAGTGGTAAGCGAGAAAATGCCCAAGTCACCGAAAGTCGCCGCTATTTTTACTGCGTAATTTGGGCATATTTAGGCAAATCAGCCTTGAGGTACTGCCGGTGGGCTAGGGGATAGTTTGCTAGCAGGTGTGGCGATTAAGCTAGCCTAACTGCTTGCTAAAAACGCTTTGAAGTGAGAGCCTCTATAGATAGCGCTCCGGGCTTAACTGGCCGGTTGTTCATAATTTTGCATGCCAATGTCGCCTTTATCTTTACAGAGCCAGTGGGTCAGTTTGCAGCCACAGCCTAGCGCGATCGCCGTCGATCCTCGCGGCTTTAAATCGGCCATACAGTCGCTGAGCCAATTTTTAATTGCGCATCAAGTTTCGGCAACGCTATGGCTGAAACTTCCTAAAGAAGCCGTTTGGTGGACAGATATCTGGCAATATGGACAGCAGGCTCCGGGCTGCACGATCTACACACTAGGCGATCAAATTGGCAGCCCGCCGGATTATTTGGCGGCGAGTTTGCGATCTATTCCTCTTCCTCTAGAGCAAAGCCCTGATTTCAAGCGAGAGTATCTGTGTTTAGCGATCGCCAGCAATTTTGTAGCCGCTTTGTTCGCGGTGCGTACATCTGGCCTGATAGCCTCTGATGGCACTCCTGATAAGCGCACGCTTAAGCTCTATTGCTCTACCTCTGGCCGCACAGTAGCAGCGCTTAGTAACGGAATTAAGCAGTTAATTGAAGCCAGTTTATCGGCCAAAACAAACTGCCTTGTGCCTGCTAGAGAGGGTGAAATAGCCCCGTTGGAGACGGATGGGCCTAAGTCACCTGTTGTCGTGTCAGGGTCAGATAATTTGGCAAAAGCCGCTAGTTTTGAGCAATCGATAGCGGCTCAAGCGGCTCTTAATCAGTGGGATCGCTGTTTTCCTGATGAGCTTTTGAGCAGTGAAAGTCTGCCGCTAACGGAGGCTTTTTTGGGATGGCAGTTGCAGGCTCAAGCAGAGCTCAGAGCGCAGCTAGCCATTGCCAAAAGCCCTGTAATACCGGCTGCTGCTGCCTTGCAATCACTGCCGCCTGACTTTTTAGCGCAGGCTAGACAAGAGCTACAGTCCCCCTTGACGACGATTAAAACGGCCCTAACGCTCTTAGGTTCGTCTACGCTCAAGATCACTCAGCGGCAACGCTATCTAGAGATGATTGCGATGCAGTGCGATCGCCAAACCTCTTTAATCAATAGCATCATTGATTTGCTACAAATTCAAACCACCCCTAGCACGCCGCCCAAAGCCCTACAGCTAGCAGACATTCTTCCAGGAATTGTCAGCACCTACCAGCCCATTGCCGAAGAACGCGGCATTATGCTGGCCTACACGGTGCCACCGACCTTAACAGCCATCCTAGGTGCAGAAGCAGAACTCAAGCAAATCGTCATTTATTTGATCAATAATGGGATGCAGGTCACCCCTAAAGGGGGCCGAGTTTGGGTGAGCGCTGCACCTCATAATGCCAATTTTGTCGCGCTCACGATTGAAGATTCTGGCGAAGGCATTACCAAAGCTGATATTGACCAAATGTTTTCAGCGTTTTATCGTCCACCAACCCATAGCAGCACGACCGGCAATGGCCTAGGGCTAACGTTGGTACAACAGCTAGTTCATCGTATGAATGGGCGCATTTTGGTAGAGAGTACACCGGGCAAAGGCACTACTTTCAAAATTTTGCTGCCGGTTCATCTCGTCAGTCCATCTGATAGCAGATCTAACGGCTCTCAAAACTATCTCCATCCGTCCGTGCAGGTTCAGACTTCTCAGCCATTAGCTAGCGTGTAAACCGCTTCACTCCTCATCTCCAGCCAACAGCTCGATCAGCACTTCCGCAGTCTGCTGCTTAGCTTGCAAAAACTGATCGCACTGCTGAAGTGCGCTTACGGCTTCAGCAAACTGATCAAAGACCGTCTCCAACGGAAGTTCACCCGTTTCTAACTGAGCGGTAATAGCTTCAATGCGTCCGAGGGTAGCTTCGTAGCTCCAGCCGTCTGGAAGCGGGGGCGTTTTTTTGGCGCGAGGCATGGGAGATTTAGTCCGAATGATTCAATACAGCACTATTATCGGTGACCGTTGCTTTGAGCTGACCTTGAGTTAGCTGAATTTCTAATTCAGTGCCTAAAGCGATTTCAGCCGCAGCAGTCGCTATTTGGCCGTTGGCCTTGACCAGGGCATAGCCGCGTCTAAGCACAGCTTCAGGATCTAGAATAGCTAGCTTTTCTTGGAGTAATTGATGCTGATGCTGAGCTAGCTGTAGCTGTCTCGTCACGTTAGCAATGAGCTGCTGGCGCTGCCAGCGAAGATCACGCTGGTGCTGGGCGACTTGTTTATCTAATTGGAGGCGTTGGAGACGGGTTTGAAGATCTAAAACTTGGCTGTGAGCTTGGCTAAGACGGCGCGTTATGAGCTGATCAAGGCGCTGCAAATACCGGACTTGCTCGCTGTAGAAGTCGCTTAAGCTTCGCACAACCTGCTCAGCGGCAGCCGTTGGAGTATGCGCGCAGATATCGGCAACTAAGTCGGCCAAAGATTCGTCGCGCTCATGGCCAATGCCGGTAATTACGGGAATGGGAGATTGGGCTATAGCTAGCACCACTCGCTCGTCGTCAAAACAAGCTAAATCTTCGCTGGCACCGCCCCCTCTCGCTATCAGCAGAGCCTCGGCTCGACCATCACGGGTGACGCGGGCGATCGCTTTGGCAATAGAAGCCGGGGCCATTGCGCCCTGTACCGTCGCCGGTGATAGCAAAATTTTGAGCGTGGGATTACGCTGGCTGAGCGTGCGCTGAATGTCACCCCAAGCGGCGGCTTCGGGAGACGTGACGACCGCGATGGTTTGTGGGTAGGCCGGGAGGGGGCGCTTGCGAGCGTGATCGAATAGACCTTCGGCAGCTAGGCGCGATCGCAGCTGCTGATACCTGAGCGCCTGTAATCCTTCACCGACCGGCAATACCTGCCATACCGTGAGTTGGTAGGAGCCACGCTTAGGATACAGCCGCACTTGACCCAATACCGTGATCTGATCACCGACTGCTGGCATCGCACTGAGCCGCGAAAGCTGAGATTGCCAAACCACGCAGTTAATCGCGGCTGAACCATCGGGCTCTTGCAGCGTAAAAAAGCAGCCCTGCCGGTGGTTGCGCGCGCTCGACACTTCACCAACCACCCAAATTTTTCGCAGTTGCGGATTGTCTTCTATAAGCAGTTTTAGATAATCGGTTAGGCCGGCGACTCCAATGGAGAGATCATGAGTGGATAGATCATGGATCTGTTCGATAGGGTCACCAGCAGTAGGATCTAACATTTGAGCCAGTTCTTTACGCGAATTCGTTGAGTAAGTTTTCTAAGTAAATTCTTGAGAGCAGTCAAACAAGTAGATCTATTATCTATCAAAAATATTTATTGAGAATCTGGAGCCGCCCTCTGGACAATCCGCTAAAAATAAACTAAAAAATAGTACATATGTATTTTAATGTTGGGAAAACGTTTTGGCAAACCCGGCGGTGTCGACAGTGAACGATCTGGTAAACGATATAGATCTGATCGCGGATAGATCCCATAAGTCTGATCGATCCCATAAGCAGCTTACCGCGCGACAACAAGCGCTCGGGCAAGTGATCAATAGCATTGAGCGCAACTTTGGCAAGGGCTCCCTGATGCGTCTAGGCGACGCCCAAAACATTCGCGTAGACACTATCCCAACCGGCGCGCTTCCTTTAGATATGGCGCTCGGTGGGGGTCTACCCAAAGGCCGAATTATTGAAATTTATGGCCCTGAAGGCGCTGGGAAAACGACTTTGGCACTTCATGCGATCGCAAATATTCAGTCGCAAGGCGGCACCGCTGCCTTCATTGATGCCGAGCATGCCCTAGATCCCGCCTATGCTGCTGCCATCGGCATTGATATTAGCCAGCTACTTATCGCCCAGCCCGACAATGGCGAAACCGCCTTAGAAATTACCGATCAGCTCGTGCGCTCCGCAGCCGTCGAGATCATCGTCATCGACTCCGTTGCAGCCCTCGTACCCCGCGCCGAAATTGAAGGCGAAGTAGGTGATGCTCACATGGGATTGCAGGCCCGGTTAATGAGCCAAGCCCTGCGAAAAATCACCGGCAGCTTAGGAAAATCCGGCTGCACCTTGATCTTTCTCAATCAGCTTAGACAAAAAATTGGCGTCGTCTACGGCAGCCCAGAAACTACGCCAGGCGGCAATGCACTAAAGTTTTATGCCTCAGCCAGACTCGATATTCGCCCACTTCAAAGCCTAAAAAAAGGCAGTACCACCTTTGGCAACCGGGTAAAAGTCAAAGTCACCAAAAACAAAATTGCGCCGCCGTTTCGCACTGCCGAATTTGATATTCTATTCGGCCAAGGAATTTCTACTGGCGGTTGCCTAATTGATTTGGCAGAACAAACGGGTGTCGTCGAGCGCAGAGGGGCTTGGTATAGCTACTTAGGCGAGAACTTTGCTCAAGGCAGAGACAGTGCTGTGAACTATCTGCATGACCATCCAGAATTTGCCTTACAAATAGAGCCTGCCGTCCGGCTAGCTATCAATAAATAAGCCTAGACAGCTTCCCGTCTAGGCTTATTTCAAAGCTTAATCATGTGAGTGAGTATCAATGCCGTAGCAATGGGTTAACAATTCACGTTATGTGGCATAAAAGCGATGTTAATCAGGCTTAATTGAGATCTTAATAAAAGTAAAGATTGTTTGATTACTTAAAAAATCAGCTAAAAACTGAACCCTGATTCTGCATCAGCAGTCTGGCGCTCAGCAGTACCGAGTTAGGCAACTACCTCACACTCAGCCGGGCTGACTTGATATTTGATTAAGTTAGCAAGCTCTTGAAGCTGATTAATAGCTTCAGCGCCTTCGAGCTTCATCAGCTCACGGTCATCGCGCATTTCAGTCCAAGTGATTCCGTAATCAGAAACCAAAAAGCGAATGAGATGATCACCGCCTAAGCTCACCATAAATGAAGCGCTATTTAGCTCTTCTCCGCAGGTATAGCAAGAAGCTAGATACCCTCTTTTTTCTAAAACGACCGCTAGCGCCTTTAGATCTAAAACCAGATCCTGGACAAACTGTCGGTGCTGATTTGCAAGTCTGACAAACATTGTCTTTCCTCCTACACCATTACTTGATTTTACATGTTTTAACTTAATTTTTTCTTAACAAGTTTTCTGAGTACACCCTGCCAAGAATACAGCCCTTTTAAAGGCTGTCTTTAACCAAGGTAGCCAAGGTCTAAGATAAATGTAATCTTTTATAACAATTTAAACCAATGGATAACGGAAGATACCCGCCCTATTTTAAAAAACTGACGTTCACGAGCATATCAGCTCCAAAGTTCTTAAACTGTAACAAACTTATCTGCTATAGTCCCCCGACCCAGTGGCGAAGCCTATGAGGAGAGTCAGAAAATGGCTGGCCCCCTGAGTCTGTGCAATAGGTAAAAGCCTCTAAGATGCGCTGAGTGAGGCAAATGAAGATTTTCCGGTTGACAGATGATGAGCAGATCCGCTAGATGCCTATCTGTTCTAGCGCATCTAGGAGCCTAACAATGGTGTCGGACATAGCAAGGATCAAAAACATGACAAAAGTTGACACAACTCATCCGTAAGCATGCTTAGATCCCACCTCGATTTTCTTTGGATCTTGTTCTGTCTAGATCTAGGCAGTCAAAATCTAGATTGAGGCGCGAGTCGGTAGTTGTAACCGCGCGCAGCCGACCCAGAACGGTCAGCCAAGAATAGTCAGCCAAGAATAGTCAGCCAGGGATAGCGGATAGCAGGATCAGCCGAGAAGGAAGGTTAATTTGTGAGCGTCCACCAGCCAAATCCAGGACCAATAAAGCGGATGGTTAACCAAGCCCCAATCATTAAGATGATGCCAGCCCAAGCACCTTTGGTGCTCCAACTAACGAATTTGGCAGCCGTATCTTTGCTGATTGGAATGCCAGGAAGGACGGGCTCTGGTTTGCCGTAGCTGTCGCCCATTGCTTCTTGGCGGCGTTTGGATTCTCCCATGGTGTTGACTTAGATTAGGGGGCTAAGAGGGTATAAATGCTGTGGCCCTATCATAGCGGGCAATCTTCGAGAACTGACGGATACTTTGACTGAGTTTATGAATTGTTAAATCTGTGCCTGAATGAAATCATTTGACGAACCACTCTTCGTTCAGGCGACTACTGCGCAAGGCAGGCTCTAAGGCAGCCAAAACCTGGTGGCCATAGCTACGATAATTGACTCGGTTGTCGAGTAAAGCGACGATGCCACCACTGAGTTCTCTGTCGCTGTGATCATTTAGAGGGCCATTTAGATGGCGGCGCGATCGCACAGGCGCCACTGCTTGTTGCAGTTCGCTGATAGCCGACGGTAGCAGGTATGCTTTGAACCAATCTTGGCGGCGACGTTTGTAGCTAGCCACCCGACCCGCGACCAAAGGATTTTCTAGTGAGGGGATCGGTAAGGTCGTGATAATTAATAGCCCCGGAGCGCTGACGGGCGCTGCTAGGCTCGCTGAGTAATGAGTGCGGTGCGATCGCCAATACTCCCAGCCGGTAATCAAAATGCCCTGCGCTTCAACCGGCGACTCTACCCTGACTCTAGAGCCAAATTCAGCCGCCAAAATCGCCGCAAACTGATCTTTCAACGGCACATCGCCAATAATAATCACAGTTGGTGAAGCCGTCGGCCCCTGAGCGCTCAGCAGAGATCGAATTTCTTCGAGGGCAGCGGCTTTGAATTGACGGGTGTTAGGCATGGGTAAATGATCGGGCACATAAAGCTGAAGCGAATCATGGTGGCGATCAGGACCAAAGCTCAGACAGGTCATTTCTGCTAAGCCCAAACGATCCCGATACTGTTCAGCTTTGGGCTGCGTGTCAAGAGCTGTGCCAATTAAGACCATTGGCTGCTGCGCCCAAACTGAGGCGAGCTGATGGCAAATTTCGGTGGGCCCGCAGTGCAGCGTCACACTGCCTGAAGCGCGATCTAAGCTGATCCAAGCTAGTCGTTCAGGCTGTGAAAATTGCTGCCAAAATTGCGCCCACCGCAGCGGCATCTGATCGCGCTCTCCCTGAGCCTTTAAAGTTTGAAGCAGATCGTCTAGCAGCGTTTTTTCGGCGGCTTCGATGAGATGCGCGCCATAGGGATTGGCCGGATGCTGAAAAACGACGTGAGTGAGCCGTACCCGAAAATCTCGAAGGCGATCGCGCAAATTTGGATAGGCTAGCATCAGCAGATCCCAGTCTTGGGCGCAGAGGGAATGACTGAGCTGCGATCGCGCCCAGCGCTCAAGATCGCTAACGCCGTCTATCAAGGTGGTAATGCCAGCCGGAAAGCGGCGGGTATGAGGGGATAGATCAGGCGTGAGGCGATCGCGCAACCAGCCTTCAGCCGACGTCACCAGCAATCCTCTAAAGCTGTCCGCCAAGTCAGCGCTAGGGCATTCCAGCGTCCCTGCCGCTGGCCAGCGATCGCCTGAGCGCACCCTTTTAACCACAGGCAAGCCCTGCTGCAAATTGGGAATATCTTGCCAAAGCACTGTCTCCAAAATCTTCTCAGGCAAAGCCAAAATGGCAGGCTCTGGCCACAGCAAAGCTGGAATCAAATAGCTAAGTCGATAGCTGCCTTCATAAGCCGCTAGGCTATCAACCTGCATCAGCGCGCTGCGGCCAACCCGCAGGGCTCTAGCGACTAGCCGCGCCATCGTTAAGTGATGGGGCCATTGAGTCTGTCCTTGCGCTTGAAGATAAGCCCGAAGGCGCTGATGAACTTCTGTCTCGATCACAGGCGTAAAAATGAGGGCTTAAAGGGGCTAAGGAATATGAGCGCATAGGCTAAAGCGCCTGATAAACACTTTAATGAACGCTGACAATGGCTTCTATTGTGACACATTGCCAAAGGCGAACCTGATGATAAAACCAGCGCAATGGTCAGGGATGATGGAGAAGTTCAGATAACGTGCAGCAGAATTGGCTCTTATGAAAATCGGAATTGTCGGACTTGGACTCATTGGTGGATGCCTGGGCTTAGACTTTAGAGCGCTGGGCTATCAGGTACATGGCATTGCCCGCCGCCCAGAGACTTGCGATCAAGCCCTCAGTCGTCATATCGTCGATTCCGCTAGCATTGATACCGCGACCTTAAGGGCCTGCAATATTGTCTTCATCTGTACGCCGATTGCCACGATTGTACCGATGGTGAAGCATTTGGCCACGGTGCTCGCACCTAGCACCTCAATCACCGAAGTGGGTTCTGTAAAAGCAGCGATTGTAGCCGAAGCGACTCGCCAATGGCCGCTATTTGTAGGCGGTCACCCCATGAGCGGCAAGAGTGAAGCCGGATTGGACGCTGCTGAACCGGGTATTTTTCGGCAGCGCCCCTATGTGGTCACGCCGCTGCCTCAGACGCAGCCAGAAGCCTTAGCCACCGTCGAAACGCTCGCCCAGCAGATCGGATCACGGCTGTATCGTTGCTCTCCTGAAGCCCATGATCGAGCTGTGGCCTGGATTTCTCATTTACCCGTAATGGTGAGTGCAAATTTGATCTATGCGGCGCTACAGGAGCGCGATCTCGAAATTTTTCAGCTCGCCCAGCAGCTTGCGAGTTCAGGCTTTCGAGATACGAGCCGAGTCGGTGGCGGAAACCCTGAGCTAGGGCTAATGATGGCCCAATACAACCGAGATGAAGTACTGCGATCGCTCAAATGCTACCAAAGTGCAATCGCCGCGACTATCGAGCAGCTAGAGCAAAAGAATTGGGACGCTATAGCCCAAAAGCTAACCACCACCAAAGCTGGCCGAGAGTCTTTTGTTTCTGATGTTTCTAATCAAGCCGTCCCATAGGCTCTACACCCCCCCGCTACGCACCCCCAAGCGCCATTACCGGCTCCTGATACAAAATCGCCGTAAACGTCACCGTAGAACCTAGTCCCTCACCCATACTAATAAACTTCACCTTTCCACCCATGGCTTCGACAAGCCGCTGAGAAATTGCTAGCCCTAGCCCAGTACCCTCATACTGGCGGGTACGAGCGCTGTCTACTTGGCTAAACGTTTGAAATAGCCGGTCTTGTTTTTCAAGCGACACACCAATGCCCGTATCAGCGACGCTCAGCTTCACTAAGCCGGGCCAAGTTTGGCCGCCAAATTCTAAGGGATGAAGCCTAATTTCAGCGCGAATCGTAATCCCGCCTTCGTGCGTGAACTTATTAGCATTGCCCACGAGATTGAGCAGCACCTGTTTCAGCCGCTGATAGTTACCGTACAGCTTGATTTCATCCAAAGTCGCCGGCAGCACAATATCAAACTCAAGGCCGCTACGCTCAATGTGAGGACGCAGTGACTTTTCCACTTCTGACAGGAGTTCTTCAAGGCCAATCGCCTCCATCGTCAGATTCATTTTGCCAGCTTCAATTTTGGCAATATCGAGCACGTCATTGATCAAATTAAGCAGATGAATCGCTGAGTTATGAGACTCTTGAATAAACTCTATTTGCTCAGCTTCATCATCGGCCATGTTATCGAGCACCAGCCGCAAAAAGCCGATCATGCCATTGAGCGGCGTTCGCAGTTCGTGAGACGTATTTGCCAAAAAATCGCTCTTCAGCCGCGAGGCTTCTTCCGCTTGACGCTTAGCTTCTGCTAGCTCATCGTGTTTGCGCCTGAGCTCGCCGTTGGTCTGCCGCAACGCCTGAGACTTTTTGCGCAGCTCTTGGGTGATGTTTTGGCTGTCATTAAAAAGCTTGGCATGAGCAATGGCGGTTCCGACCTGATCGGTTAATTCTTGAATTAGCTCAATTTCAAACGGTTGCCAGGGGCGGTAGGGTGGCTGTTGCAACACCAAAATGCTGTTGGGTTCGCTCTGATAGCAGGTGGCAACGGTTAAGACGGTGTAGGGCGAATCAACCTCGCCAGGCCGATCCCCACGCGCAAAGTCAGAAATGACCGGCTCCAAACTTTGCAGCGTTTCTAAAAAGTCTGACTTGAGGGCTAGATCAAACGTTTTACCCAGACAAGGATGCAGCGTAGCTTGGTGATGTTCGGCCACGACGGTGAGCGTTTGCATGGCTTGAGAATAGTCACATACTAAGCAGCGATCTAGTTCCAACAGGTTGCCTAGACCGCTGACAGTCTCCTGCCAAATGGTTTGAAGATCGAGCGTTTTACGAATATTAGAGGCCACACTTGAGAGCAAGGCATAGTAGCTGCTGCCGCCCGTGCCATTACTGCTAGCTAAGCGAACTTTGAGGAGCTGGCCAATTTCAGGGACGATCCGGCGACCGACGCCCACTACGCCAGTAATGGAGCCTTGGGGGGCAACGGCTGGATCAAGCGATCGCACCCCAGCCGTCTGACCAAGCGCTTGACTGAGCGCTTGACTGGGCACTTGACTGGGCAACGGACTTAACAAAAACTCAAAGCTAACTGGCTGATGTCCGCAGCGCACGACACATTGAAATTCCTGCGGCTTCTGGGTATCGAGAACTTGCTGCACTCGCTCTAAATAGGGCGCTAGAGCCACGGGACCAAAAATAGCAGAGATCGATTCACCTACCAGGGTGTGGCCAGTCTGGCACTCTACTGACTCAGGCCAATGCAGCGACAAGATTTCGCCTTCTGCGGTATGGGTGACGACCAAAACGTTAGAGGCAATAGCCTCAGGTTTACCCGAATCTTGAGCGCAGTCCTCTATCACCGCCGCTGGGGCAGTTATAGAATCAACATGAGACGATGATGCCGATTCAATGGGTGAAGTAGGGCGGCTAGGCTGAGGCATCACACTCAACTCGAAAAACTTAGAACTGTGTTTAGAATTGTGTGCATATAAAATACGTTCATGGCATCTGCATGGTGCACTGCTGAGTGAAGCATTTTTGCGATCGCTTCTCTCAAGATTATCGCTTATTGGCTAAGATCACCGGAGGCAACATCACCCCAGGCGGTGTGAAGGGCTCAAACTCTTACCCTTAAAGCCTAAGATTAAGAGATGAGCGTCCGTTTAACCGGCCCTCTAGATTGTCCCCAAAATTTTCTGCAAAATTTACGCTTAATTTTCCCCATTGTTTCAGCGCTCTCTTCATGACCGATGTACCTGTCTCCCGTCTGCGTAATTTTTCTATCATTGCCCATATTGACCACGGTAAGTCCACGCTGGCTGATCGGCTCTTGCAGAAAACAGGCACGGTGAGCGATCGCGACATGAAGGCCCAATTCCTCGATTCGATGGACATCGAGCGGGAACGGGGCATCACCATTAAGCTGCAAGCGGCCCGGATGAACTACACCGCCAAAGACGGCGAAACCTACGTCCTTAATTTAATCGACACGCCAGGGCATGTGGACTTTACCTATGAGGTGTCGCGATCGCTTGCAGCCTGCGAAGGCGCGCTCCTCGTTGTCGATGCCTCGCAAGGCGTAGAAGCGCAGACGCTAGCCAACGTTTACTTAGCGATCGAAAACAATCTCGAAATTATTCCAGTACTGAATAAAGTCGATTTGCCGGGGGCCGACCCAGAGCGAGTGAGAGCGGAAATTGAAGAAGTTGTGGGCCTCGACTGTAGCAATGCAATTATGGCTTCAGCCAAAGAAGGCATTGGCATTGAAGAAATTTTAGAAGCGATTACCTATCTAGTGCCTCCGCCTGCGGACACCACGCAAAAGCCGGTGCGGGCGCTGATTTTTGATAGCTACTACGACAGCTACCGGGGAGTGATCATCTATTTTCGGGTGACCGATGGGGTGATTAATCAGCGCGATCGCATTCGCCTGATGGCCTCCGGCAAAGAATACGACATCGACGAACTCGGCGTCCTCTCGCCCAATCAAGTCCCCGTTGAAGAACTTCATGCCGGAGAAGTTGGCTACATTGCCGCCTCTATCAAATCAGTCGAAGATGCCCGCGTCGGCGACACCATCACCCTCGTCAAAGCGCCTGCCGACGAACCCTTAGCAGGCTACATCGAAGCCAAACCAATGGTCTTTTGCGGACTATTTCCCACCGATTCCGATGAATACGAAGATTTGCGTGAAGCCCTCGACAAGCTGCGATTGAACGACGCCGCCCTACAATACGAACCCGAAACCTCTAGCGCTATGGGCTTTGGCTTTCGATGTGGATTTTTAGGACTGCTGCATATGGAAATTGTGCAAGAGCGCCTAGAGCGGGAATATGATCTAGATTTAATCACCACTGCACCTTCTGTGATCTATCGGGTGACCACGATTTCAGGCGACGTAATTGAAATCGACAATCCGAGTATGCTGCCCGAACCGCAGCAGCGCGAAAAAATTGATGAGCCCTACGTCAAAGTCGATATCATCACCCCCGAAGAATTCGTTGGCACCCTGATGGAGCTGTGCCAAAAGCGTCGAGGCGACTTTAAAGACATGAAATACCTGACGCCAGGTCGCACTACCCTGATGTACGAAATGCCCCTCGCGGAAATCGTCACCGACTTTTTTGACCAAATGAAGTCGCGCAGCCGAGGCTACGCCAGCATGGAATATAACCTGATTGGCTATCGTACCAACGCGCTGGTCAAACTCGATGTCATGATCAACGGTGACAAAGTAGACCCGCTGGCCGCCATCGTTCACAAAGACAAAGCCTACTACGTGGGTCGAGCGCTCACTGAAAAGCTAAAAGAGCTGATTCCACGGCATCAGTTCAAAATTCCTATTCAAGCGTCTATCGGTAGCCGGATCATTGCCAGTGAAAGCATTCCAGCCCTGCGCAAAGACGTTTTGGCCAAATGCTACGGCGGCGACATTTCTCGGAAGAAAAAGCTGCTGAAAAAACAGGCCAAAGGTAAAAAACGACTCAAATCCATTGGTACGGTCGATGTTCCGCAAGAAGCGTTTATGGCCGTGCTCAAACTTACCCCGAGCAGTTAAGCCGCTCAGCTAGCCAGCTAAAGACTCATCTCATGAAGCGTCTGGCCACACACTTGTGATAACACAATCAATATTCTGGGTACTGATAAAGGCGGTTGAAGTTTCAGTGAACTTAAAACATTTGATTCATTAAATCAGGAAAACTTTGTTACATTTCTAGGCAACCTTGGATAGTAGGTGTCGTCTTTATGTATGGAATGCTGCATCGATCCGGTTGCTGCTCATTTCTGGGCGATCGCCATCCAGTCTCGCTGATACGTGCTCTTTCAGACCTCAAAAACCTATGAGAATTTTAGTCACCGGGGGCGCTGGCTTTATCGGCTCCCACCTAATTGATCGGCTGATGGCCGCTGATCATGAGGTCATTTGCCTCGACAATTTTTATACCGGCCACAAGCGCAACGTCTTGCGGTGGCTAGATAATCCTTATTTTGAGCTGATCCGTCACGATATTACTGAGCCCATTTGTCTAGAAGTCGATCAGATTTATCACTTGGCCTGTCCGGCCTCACCGGTTCACTATCAGTACAACCCTGTTAAAACCGTCAAGACAAATGTGCTAGGCACACTCAATATGCTGGGCCTCGCTAAGCGCGTAAAGGCAAGATTTTTTCTGGCCTCTACCTCAGAAGTGTACGGCGATCCGGAAGTGCATCCGCAGCCGGAAGAGTACCGAGGCAGTGTCAACACCATCGGTATTCGTAGCTGCTACGACGAAGGCAAACGCATAGCCGAAACATTGGCCTTTGACTATCACCGTCAAAACGATGTGGATATTCGAGTCGTGCGAATTTTTAATACATACGGCCCACGAATGCTCGAAAACGATGGCCGAGTTGTCAGCAACTTGATTGTTCAAGCTCTGAGTGGTCAGCCTTTGACGGTCTATGGTGACGGCTCTCAAACCCGAAGCTTTTGCTACGTTTCAGACTTGGTAGAAGGCTTTATCCGCCTGATGAATGGCGATCATATTGGGCCGATTAATTTGGGTAATCCTGGCGAATACACCATTTTAGAGCTAGCGCAAACCATTCAAAAAATGGTCAATCCAGCGGTTGAAGTGCAGTATAAGCCTCTGCCTCAAGATGATCCCCGTCGCCGGCAGCCGGATATTACCAAAGCCAAAGAGTTTTTAGGCTGGGAGCCTGAGGTGCAGTTGCAGGCTGGATTAGAAAGAACCATTGCTGATTTTCGCGATCGCATGGCCGCGAACGGCACGCTAAGTCCTACGTTGAGTAAGCCCCTCAGTAGCGAAACCACCGTTGCCGTTTCTTAGCCGTCTTTTAAAGCTGAGTCACCCACTACCTATGCCCACTGCCCATGATTGATGCCCATGATTGATGCCCAGAGATGAAGTCTATCAAATCAGTCTGCCAGATTCATCTGTCGATTTAGCCTAAATCAACCTAATTAAACCCAAAGAGAGTGTTGCCATTATGCGTGTTTGTGTCATTGGAACCGGCTACGTAGGCTTAGTTACCGGGGTTTGCCTATCCCATATCGGTCACCACGTTATCTGCGTTGACAACAACGAAGAAAAAGTGGCCCTGATGAAATCGGGTCAATCTCCCATTTACGAGCCGGGTCTATCGGATCTGATGAAGTCATCCATGGCCTCTGGCAATCTAGAATTTACTGCTGATCTAGGCGTTGGGGTGAGTCACGGCGATATTTTATTTATTGCGGTCGGCACGCCCGCCCTGCCGAGTGGGGAGAGCGATACCCGCTACGTCGAAGCGGTTGCTCGCGGCATCGGCGAAAACCTGAATGGCGGTTATAAAGTCATTGTCAACAAGTCCACAGTGCCGATTGGTTCAGGCGACTGGGTACGGATGATTGTGCTAGATGGGATTTCGGAGCGGCAAAAAGTGCCGGTCGGCGCTGGCGTTGGCGTTGGCGCAGGTGGTTATAGCGCTCCCGTTGAAGCGGCCTTTGATGTGGTCAGCAACCCGGAGTTTTTGCGGGAAGGATCAGCCGTTTACGATACCTTCAATCCTGATCGGATTGTGCTAGGTAGCGGTAGTGGGCAGGCTATAGCGATGATGAAAGAACTCTACACACCCATTGTCGAACGCCAGTTTGCTCAAGATGCCGATGCGCCGCCGGTACCTGTCGTTGTTACCGATCTCAGCTCGGCAGAGATGGTGAAGTATGCATCGAACGCTTTTCTAGCGACCAAGATTAGCTTTATCAATGAAGTGGCCAATATTTGCGATCGCGTTGGCGCAGATGTCACCCAAGTTGCTAGTGGCATCGGCCTAGATTCGCGCATTGGCAGCAAATTTTTGCAAGCTGGCATCGGCTGGGGCGGATCTTGCTTTCCCAAAGACGTTTCAGCGCTAGTGCATACCGCCGATGACTACGGCTACGAAGCCGAACTGCTCAAAGCTACCATCCGCGTCAATGATCGCCAAAGGCTGCTCACCGTTGAAAAGCTTCAGCAGGTGCTGAAAATTTTAAAGGGCAAAACCGTTGGACTTTTGGGCCTTACCTTTAAACCTGACACCGACGACATGCGCGATGCCCCCTCGCTGATCATGATTGAAAGCCTCAATCGCTTGGGTGCAAAGGTCAAGGCTTACGACCCCATTGTCTCTCAAAGCGGCGTTAGTCAAGGGCTGTCGGGCGTGATTGTCGAAACTGACCCTGAGCGCTTAGCCGATGGCTGTGATGCTCTGGTGTTGGTCACTGACTGGGCTAAGTTTAAGGACTTAGACTACCGTAAAATGGCCAGCCTGATGAATGCGCCCGTGATGATCGACGGTCGCAATTTTCTCGATCAGAAAGCACTAGAGCAGGCAGGCTTCCAATACATTGGCATTGGCCGATAAGGTAAGGCTCTAAGCGAGGGTACGGTAAGGCTTTACGGTAAAGCCTTACCGTAAGTATCGTAGGCAGTCTGTCGATGCTGAAAAATTTTAGACAACTAGTTTTAGACAACTAGTTTTAGACAACTAGGCAATGAGGCGATTGAACGATTTTGCCGCTAGCTGTTTTGCTAAAGTGACCAGCGATCTAAGGCTCGTTGACCGCCCCAGCGGGCCACAATTTCGTCATCGTAGTCATCAGCGATGCGGATTACGGTCTTGACAGAGTGCTTCAGCTCTATCTGGTCACAGGCTGAGCCCACAAGACTATGCTCAAAGACAATGTCGTTTTCATTGTCGAGGGCAAACCTGCCGAAATGAATGCCGTTATTGGCCCGCAGTAAGTAGTAGCTCAACTCTGGGGTGATTGTGATATCGGTGACGACAAAAGAGCGACTGGTAATCAGAGCGTCGTTTTTACCCCAAGGGACGACGCGAGTTGAAGCTACCGCTGAGCCGATGGTCACAATAAATAAGGGCTCATCTTCAAAGACAACGGCAGCTTCGCCGAACAGATCCTCCATCCAAGGAACGATACGGTTGTAGCAAGCTCGCTGCGCGGTACTTTCAAACTCCATGGGAACTAAAAAAGATAAAGGGCCTATTTTATTCTCTCATTATTAATTAAATGAGATTGCTAGGTACTGGGATTATTTCACATCTAGTTTTAGGTGCTAGGCTAGCGATCTAGTAGAGTCATGGCCTGAACTTAAGCCTGCTAACTGCGATGGACGATTTTGCCCGATTAGATGACGATTTCCCAGAACAGCGGCCAGAACGGCGGCCAGAACAGCGGCCAGATGATGGGCGCTACGGGGAGGCGATCGCTGCCATCACCACATTAATCAACAAGCTAGATCTATCACCTCGCGAACAGGCAGGACTAGACACGCAGATCAATCATCTCCAAAGCGTGCTGAAAAAGCTAGAGACGCAGGTAGTCCATATTGCCGTCTTTGGCATGGTCGGCAGGGGTAAATCGTCTCTGCTCAATGCCTTAGTCGGTGAGCCTATCTTTAAAACGGGGCCGCTGCATGGCGTCACTCAGCAGGCGAAAAGCATTCTTTGGCAAGCGGCAAAGCTCAATGAACCCAGTCCAAGTGAATCCAGCCCAGATCAATCCAATCTAGATCAATCCAATCCACCAGATCAATCCAATCCACCAGATCAATCGAGCCCGAATAATATCTATCGAGCGACGTTGCCTAGTAGCCAGAGAACGGCTGATTCTAGCCGTCGAGGAGCTGCGCGCGTAGAGCTAATTGATACGCCCGGCATTGATGAAGTGGGAGGGGAAACGCGGCAGGCCATAGCTCAAAAAATCGCCCATCAAGCCGATCTGATTCTCTTTGTGATTGCGGGTGATTTGACTCAGCTCGAATATACGGCGCTCAGCGAACTGCGACAGGCAGGGAAACCAATGCTGCTGGTGTTTAATAAAGTAGATCAGTACCCAACGGCTGATCGCGATCAAATTTTGATGACGCTGCGAGCAGAGCGATTGGCTAAGCTGTTACCGCCTAGTCAGATGGTGACAGCGGCAGCGGCTCCTTTGGTGACTCAGGCTGTGCGATCGCCTAACGGCCAACTCAGCCTGCACACTGAGCGCGCCGCCCCCGATGTCACCGCCCTCAAGCTCAAAATTCTGGACATTTTACAGCGAGAGGGCAAGGCTCTTATCGCTCTTAATACGCTGCTATATGCCAATGATATTAATCAGCAGGTGGTGACGCGCAAGCTAGAATTGCGCGATCGCGCTGCCGATGACACGATTTGGAAAACAGTCATTACCAAATCAATCGCGGTCGCGCTAAACCCAGTGATGATGCTCGATTTGATCAGCGGCGCAGCGATTGATATTGCCCTAATTGTTACCCTCGCCAAGGTATACGGATTAGAAATGACCCAGCATGGCGCGGTGCAGCTACTGCGAAAAATTGCTTTAGCAATGGGCGGCCTCACGGCTAGTGAACTCGTCGTGAGCTTTGGTCTTAGCGGCCTTAAAAGCATTTTAGCAGCGGCCTCTTTGCCAACTGGTGGCCTCACTGCTACGCCCTATGTCTCGGTAGCGCTGACGCAAGCAGCAGTCTCTGGCGTGTCTACTTATGCTATAGCGCAAGTTACCAAAACCTATCTCGCCAACGGCGCAACCTGGGGCGACGATAGCCCCAAAGCCGTCGTCACCAAAATCATCAGCGAACTAGACGAAGACTCTATCATCAGCCAAATTCGCAGCGAGCTACAGGCCAAGCTAGATCTCAAATCTCGCTGGCAGCAGTAATTTCTTTCATTTCCGACCGTCGCTAGCCGCCGTTGGAAGTAGCGCCAGCGCCTTCAGCCTCATTAATAAAGTTGGTTGGGCCCTGATAACCAGAAGCCAGTGCTAGCGTCTCTAATGTTTGCGTTCCCATCAGGGTTTCGCCGTTGATTTTCCAGGTGGGGTAGCTGGTCACATCCTCAGTGGTACAGAGCGCCGCTTGAGAGTTATTGCCATCGGCTGCGCATTCAACATAGGGCATTTTTTTGTAGGCTTCTTTGCCAAAGAGCTGCTTTTGATCATGGCAGTGCGGGCACCAATAAGCGCCGTACATCTTGGCTCCGCTATCGGTGAGATGTTCGGCCAGCGCTAGCTCAGCCTCTCCCGAAGACGTCGTTATCTGAGGGCCTTGTCCAGCGACTTCAGCTGCCTGCCTGCCTGAACTCAAAGGCCCACCCGGCACAGCGTAAATACCCAGCGTCGCGACTAAAGCTACTGTGGCAACAATCGCGCCGTTAAACAATAGCTGAGCGCGATCTTCCCAGCGGCGACCCATCAGCGTCAGGGTAAACATTGCCACCGTCATTGTGGCTGAGGTGATGCAGTAAATGCAGGTGGTTTTCAGATCTGTCGCTAGCACATACATCAAAAATCCGCTGAACACCATCATGCCGGTGGCCCCGACAAACAGCAGCGGCCAAGTCCAGCTTTCTAGCTTAGTACGGAGGTCTTTGCTACTTTCGGCATTGACCAGCAGCGGCGATATCGCCAGCACAAACATAGACAGATAAGATAAGCAGCCAAATAAAGTGAGCGGCAGCCCAAAAACCTGTGCCCAATCGCTAGAGAGCACCTTATCACAGCCCCCAATGCAGGCAGCGGTTTTGTTCATCAGCTTGACGGCGGTTAAATATCCGGTGCCCGAGGCCCCGATGGCCGCTATTGCCCCAATCAAAGGCCGTGACCATTGGTGAATCCAAAGCTTTTCTTGGCGGCGACGTCTCATAGTAAGTGCTGAGGTAAGGGGCTAAGTTAAGCTATCGGCTCAACGAAATTAGTTAAATTTAGCTAGATAAATATTAGACAAAAATACCCAAAGTAGGATAGAACCTGTCACAGATAGTGGATTGACACGAGTGGGGCTGAGCGCTCTGCCTAGCTGAGCGCCATCGAACGAGCCGGGGGGGTGGCACTCATCCGCTCAGGCATCCCCGTCTTGTGCCCGTTAGGGCGGGCGGCGATCGCTAGGTCCAAGGCGCTCACAAATTCTCGCACCCGAATAGGGTCGATGCATTGATCTATTTGTCCTTTGCGCTTGAGTGAACTCGATACAATTACCCCATCAGCCGCGCCTATTAGCTGAGCAATATTATCGATACTCGCGCCGCTACCGATAAAGATGGGCGTATCACCGGCGGCCTGCCGCGCTGCGATCAAATCTTCTGGACTCGGCGGCAGGCCGGTAGCAGCACCTGACAAAATCACGCCGTCTGCTAGTCCGCGCTGAATAGTATCTTGCACGACTTCTTGCACGACCGTTGCCAAATTGGGTGAACCTAGCGGATGAGCGTGCTTGACCAGCACATCAGCAAAGATTTTCACATCTGCGCCCAATTCGCGGCGGTAGCGCAAAATGTCGTGCGCCTCTCCTTCGATTAAGCCCTGATCGGTGGCCATTACGCCTGTGAGCACATTTACGCGGATGAAGCTTGCACCTGTGCAGGTAGCGATCGCCAGCGCACTACGGGCGTCATTGCGCAGCACGTTCAACCCAATCGGCAGCGTCACTAGCTGCTTGAGGCGATGCACCACTAAGCTCATGGCGCTTACCACCGCCGGGTCAACTCTAGACTTGGGAAAAGGTGCATCAAAAAAGTTTTCGACAATAAGGCCATGTGCCCCACCTGCGGCCAACGCAGTCGCCTCTTGCTCGGCGCGGGCAACCACAGCCTGCAAGTCGCCCTGCCAGCGAGGAGAAGCCGGGAGTGGCAGCAGGTGCACAACGCCAATGACAGGATTGGCTGTTTTGAAAATCGGGGTTAAGTCCACGGGGTTTATCAGCTCGGACTCGATAGGGATCGGGAGAATGCTAAGCCTCGATCTACATTAACAGTCAATGCAAAGAAATTTAAGCCGGAGTTTGAGCTAGCGCTTGTCCTGATGGTATTTAGGCGATTTTTCTCTCGTCAATTGTGTAGTTATGTTATGATTTTTGAGTAGATGATTAGTCTCTCGCGCAAGATGCGGTTTATTCACAGGGCGATCGCTACAGCCGCTTTAATTGTGAATTGAATTGTGAATTTCTTTTCTCTAAACCTGCTCATCTCCTGCATTTTGTCTAAATCAATCTCCTCAAATTATTAACTAGAGAGTATCTCATGGGACCCAAACCCACCATCGCCCTTTCGCATCTAGGCTGCGAGAAAAATCGAGTTGACAGCGAACATATGCTGGGCCTATTAGCCCAAGCAGGCTACGGCATCGGCGCAGATGAAGACCAAGCCGACTATGTGATCGTCAACACTTGTAGCTTCATCGAAACAGCTAGAGAAGAATCGGTAAGAACCCTCGTAGAACTCGCTGAAGCCAACAAAAAAATCGTGATCACGGGCTGCTTAGCTCAGCATTTTCAAGCCGAATTGCTCGAAGAAATCCCGGAAGCCGTGGCCCTTGTCGGCACGGGCGACTATCACAAAATTGTCAATGTAATTGAGCGGGCCGAAGCGGGTGAGCGCGTTAAGGCAGTCTCGCTTGAGCCGACCTATATTGCCGATGAAACCGTGCCTCGCTACCGCACTACCTCCGAAGGGGTGGCCTATGTGCGCGTAGCTGAAGGCTGCGACTACAAGTGTGCCTTTTGCATTATTCCGCATTTGCGCGGCAAGCAGCGATCGCGCCCCATCGAATCTATTGTCACCGAAGCGCATCAGCTCGCTGCCCAAGGCGTCCAAGAGATTGTCCTAATTTCTCAAATCACCACCAACTACGGCGTCGATCTCTACGGCAAACCTCAGCTCGCTGAACTTATCCGCGCCCTCGGCGAAGTTGATGTGCCTTGGGTGAAGAATGCATTACGCCTACCCGACCGGCCTTACCCCAGCAGTCATCAGCGCTATTCAAGAAACGTCCAACGCGCTCCCCTATTTAGATCTGCCCTTACAGCACTCCCACCCGGAATTGCTGCGCTCAATGAACCGCCCTTGGCAAGGGCAAGTCAACGACAACATCATTCAAAATCTAAAAGCCGCTCTACCGGAAGCGGTGCTTAGAACCACCTTCATTGTCGGCTTCCCCGGTGAAACCGAAGCCCAGTTTGAGCATCTCAAAGCCTTTGTCCAAAGGCACGAATTTGACCATGTAGGCGTTTTTACCTTCTCGCCAGAAGCCGGTACTGCTGCTTACGATTTGCCTAATCAAATCGATCAATCAATTAAAGACGCCCGCCGCGAAGAAATTATGCTCACCCAGCAAGAAATTTCCTTTCGCCGCAACCAAACTCAGGTCGGGAAAACGGTCGATGTTCTGATCGAGCAAGAAAATCCGGCGACAGGTGAGCTAATTGGCCGCAGCGCCCGCTTTGCCCCCGATGTTGATGGCTTGGTATACGCCAAAGGGCAAGCCGCGCTAGGGCAAATTGTCTCGGTCACCATCGAAGCCGCCGACACTTACGATCTATTTGGATCCGTTGCCTTGATCGCCCCTGCCTCTACATCTACCCCCACGCTTGCAATCGAATCTCTCGCAATTTAGGAACGTATGACCTCTTCATTCGCTGACTTAGGACTGTCCACCGCTCGGGTTAGCCACTTGAGCAAAATGGACTTTACCGAGCCAACGGCCATTCAGATTCAAGGCATTCCCCAGCTACTGTCTGGCCACGATGTCATTGGGATCGCTCAAACCGGCACCGGTAAAACAGCCGCCTTTTCCCTGCCAATTTTAGAGCAGATTAATGCCACCAATCGCTATGTCCAAGCGCTAGTACTCACCCCGACTCGGGAGCTAGCTTTGCAGGTATCCCAGGCAATGGAAGGCTTCAACCTCGACAGCAGGCTAAAAGTCGTGGCTGTCTATGGCGGCCAATCAATTAGCCAGCAGCTGTATCAGCTCAAAAGAGGATCCCAAGTGGTCGTCGGCACCCCTGGGCGGGTGATTGATTTGATCGACAGAGGCGGCTTGCTGCTTGACAAGATCAGCACTCTGGTACTAGACGAAGCTGACGAAATGCTCAATATGGGCTTCATTCAAGACGTTGAGAAGATCTTGTCGCACACGCCAGACGAGCGCCAAACGGCCTTTTTCTCGGCGACAATGGAGCCTGCCATTCAAAAGCTATCTGCTCGTTTTTTAAAGTCGCCCGTCACCATCAGCGTGGAGCCGCAAAAGGCCACCACTGCGCGTATTAATCAAGTGGCCTACGTCGTGCCAGCCGGCTGGACAAAATCTAGAGCGCTAGTGCCCATTTTGGAAATGGAAGATCCAGAATCAGCAATTATTTTTGTGCGCACTCGCCGTACCGCGGCTGATCTAACTCGTCAGCTACAGTCAGCCGGTCATAGCGCCGACGAATACCACGGCGATCTCAATCAGGCTCAAAGAGAGCGACTATTGCAGCGCTTTCGTCAGCGTCAGGTGCGCTGGGTAGTGGCAACAGATATTGCGGCTCGCGGTATTCATGTCGATGACTTAAGTCATGTCATCAACTACGAGCTGCCAGATAATTTGGACAGCTATGTGCATCGCATCGGTCGCACAGGCAGAGCCGGGAAGGAAGGTCGGGCCGTTTCGATCGTGACGCCGCTGGAAAAGTATAAGCTCACCAGAGTTGAAAAACGCTTTAAGAAAAAAGTGGAGTACTGCACAGTGCCGACTCAAGCGCAGATTGCGGCGCGACACTTGGAAAAGCTTCAAACGTTAGTGCGTGAAGCCATTACCAGCGAACGGGTGGCCTCGTTTTTGCCGATTGTGTCTCAGCTCAGTGAAGAGTACGACATTCGCACGATTGCCGCTGCGGCCCTGCAAATGGCTTACGACCAATCGCGTCCGGCTCATCTCCGGGCCGATGAGCAGCCCCCGCTTAGCTCTTCCAAGCCAACACCCAAACCCATCTTGTTAAAGGAGGATCCTTTAGCAGCCAATGAAGCAGTAGAAGCAAAAGCCAAAAGCTGTCGTGAGTAGCCTATGGGTTCAAAGGCACGAATGCTTAAGCTGATTTTATAGATGTAAAAATCCATACAGATCCTAGCGGTAGGTAGCCTAAGATAGGGCCATGCTTTAATTTGGCTTGGTTACCTAACTGCCTACCTATTAGATGGGGTTTATATGGAGCGATGACTATGCTAGTGATTTTGATGGCAGACCAGCTGTTGACGCCTGAAACCATTTGCCATAGCTGTCCGATGGCAAATCAAAGTGGTCTACCCAGATGGCAGCAAGGGCGGCTTCGGTGTGGCCGTCCCCTTGCTCAGTCTCCAACCCAGGCGCCGGCTCAATACGAGTGCACAATGGGTTTTCGAGTAGCAGAGCTAGCCGATTGATCGGCCAGTTGAGCAGCCGGGTGACCGTTTGCAATCAGCTTTGCTTGGCTAAAAAAATCTGAGCGGCGCGGCCAGATATCAAAAGAATAGGTGCGCTATGCTAAGGGTTAGGTTTTTGGATTTTGACATCTGCAGATGATGTCCGTAACTACTGTTGTCTATTGCCCTTGTCTAAGCCCTTGTACAAAGTTGGGCTAGAGGGTTAGGAGTTTTTGATGAGTGATTCTGCTGCTGCTTTGGATAGAGGTTTTTCGGCGTTGGCCTATGTAATGCCGCTGGCTTCGGCGCTGCAAGCAGGCGCTTATTTCTTTGGGTTTTTAAAAGTTCAGGCACCGGATGTGCTGAACGTTATTTTACTTTTGCTAACGCCGCTACAGCCGCTGATTGCGATTGAAAACAGCCCTATCTTAGGGTTAGCTGTCTTCATTCTGCTTTTTGCCTTTGTGGTCAGAAACACCAACATCAGCCGATTCATTCGATTCAACGTGCTCCAGGCGATCTTGGTGAGCTTCATGATTTCTATTGGTAGCCTCATTTTGAGTCTGCTAGGAATCACTGGCATCATTGCCGAAACGCTGCTAAACGTCCTGTTTTTAGGCGGTATGGCAATTGTGATTTACTCTGTAGCGCAATCAGTGCGAGGCCAGTACGCTGAAATTCCTACTATTTCAGACGCTGTAAACATGCAAATGCCTTACTGATGCTCAAGCTAATGATTAGATCGAATTTTCTTAGGTATTTTTTAATCTAATAGCTAACCGAGATAGCTAACCGAGAGTTTTTTGGATAGCAGGTTCTTTGGGCGCGATCGCTCCACTCACATCAGTTAGCTGAGACGAGTTCGCTTTGACCTGCACTGTATTCTCTAGACTGCCGATGCCTTCGATTTCGATCCGAATGCGATCGCCGATGCCGACCGCGCCGACGCCTTCTGGCGTCCCGGTAAGAATCACATCTCCGGGTAGCAGCGTCATCACCTGACTGATGTAGGCCACTAAATACTCAGGCGAAAAAATCATTTCAGCAATCGAAGCTGACTGGACTAACTCATCGGCCTCCTCACCTGATCGCCGCACGAAGGTTCGCAAATCCGCACCTGCCGGGATTTCACGCACTAACCAGGGCCCTAACGGGCAAAACGAATCAAAGCCTTTAGCTCTTGTCCACTGATTGTCTTGTCGCTGTAAGTCACGGGCGGTGACATCGTTAGCGATAGTGTAGCCCCATATTTTGCTATGGGCATCGCTGATATCGCAGTCTTTGGTGTGATCGCCAATGACAATCGCCAATTCCCCTTCATAATCCACCTGCTCAGACTGCGGCGGATAGAAAATCGGCGCATCCGCCGCCGTGACTGCCGATGGCGGCTTCATAAACAGCAGCGGCTGGGAAGGTAATTCGTTGCCAAGTTCGGCGGCATGTTTGGCATAGTTGCGGCCTACGGCAATCACTTTAGACGGTGAGCAAGGCGACAGCAGCCGGTACTCTGCCCTTGACAGCTCAGTGGTCGTCATTTGAGCGTTTCGCCAGGGCGGTGCATCTAAGACCTGAACGCGCCTGTCTGCTTGCAGCAGACCGTAGTAGCGCTGCCCTGATACAGTTTGAACTCGAACGTAGCGCTGCGCCATAGGTTAGTTTCTCAGGTTTCTCAGTTGTCCATGCAAGTGGACTCAGTTATTGCTATGATTGTAAGCCCTTGCTTTTACCAGCGCTACGCTTAGGGTTTAATCTGTTAGGCTCACCAGCAAAACAGATAGGCGCTAACACCTTGTTCGGTAAAGGCCTCTATGACCATAAGGATCTCAATTTACAAGCTATGAGTACGCTTTACGAAACCATGTACATTTTGCGGCCCGATCTCGGCGATGAAGCCGTAGATCAAGCGATTAGCCGCTATCAGGATATGCTCAAAGAAAGCGGCGCTGAGATGCTAGAAACTCAGCACCGGGGTAAGCGCCGCCTTGCCTATGAAATCAATCGCTACCGGGAAGGCATCTATATTCAGATGAACTACCAAGCGCCCGGAACAGCTATAGCGCCCATGGAGCGGGCTATGCGCCTCAGCGAAGAGGTAATTCGCTATCTCACCATTTTGTTTGAAGAGCCTTCCGAAACGAGCGATCGCGACATGGAAGCTGCTGTTCCGGCATCAGCAGCGCCCCTAGGCTCATAAGACCGCTAAACTAATCTCTAAAATCCGAATAAAAGGCAGACACTACTCACGTAATGTCTGCCTTTTTGAGTTTCATACCGTCATCTACCGGTAGCTTTTATCACAGGACCTCTAGGTCTTCTTTAGGTTTTCCCCATCGGTTTGGAAGTGCTATATATCAAAAAAGGTGCATGAGACAGGCCAGGGATTCAACTAATTGGAAGGAAGGGTTGCAAATGATTCAGCTAGCGAGAAAGAATGTTTCGAGCGCTAATATTGCGAATAATCACTCAGAAGTCGCGCAGCTTAGAGAAGAACTAGCCATGCGCGATCAGCTAGTACAACAGCTTTCCCAAGAGCTTTTTCGCCTAGTCAAAGGCAATCAAGATTTTATGCCTGCCCCAGAAGTTTCTGAGCAGCATCAGCAAGAGGTCAGTTCGCTACGCAACCAGCTACAAAAACTAGAAGAGCAGGTGACTTTTTACCAAGAACAGGTTGAGAGTCGAGACGAGGAAACCTATCAGCTTCGGCAAACTACTCAAGAGCTGACCGATAGAACTCGAATGCTAGAGCAGGTCGTGCAAGAGCTACCGAGAATTTACAAAGAAAAGTTTGCCGAACGAATGAACGCTGTCAAAGACCGGGTAGCCAAAATTCAACAGGAAAATCGCCAGCTACAGGCCGAATTACAAAGCACAAGCTACCGCTTGGCGGTTCGAAATCGCAAAGGCAGCGATCATGTAGATTTACCGACTTTTCCGAGTGAAATGCTAGGTGAAAATTCTATGCCGAGTTTTGCCAAGGCCGCTAGCCTCTAAGGGTTGTTAGCGGTTGTTAGCCCTAGAGTTGTTAGTCTTGATCTATTGGATCTAATTTATTTGAATCTAATTTATTTGGATCTAATTTATTTAGGATCTACAGCTGCTATTGCGCATTGTTAGAATCCAACCAATCAAACCCTACGGCTTGACAACGTATTTAGACTCAATCGGTTCAACAGCGCCCTCTTTCACCAGCGCTTGATAGATCATCGCAGCTAACTCAGCGCGGGTCGTCGGCGTGGTCGGATCGAGCTGATCTATCTCGGGATAATTTACGACAAAACTGCTGGCTGTCGCAGCCGCTACTTTTTCAGTTGCCCATTGAGGAATTGCATTGGCATCGGCATAGCGTGACAAAGCAGCTTGGATGTTCGACGGCGGCTCGGCATTTAGTCCGGTCACCAAGGTCGTCAGGGCTTGAGCGCGAGTGACTGGCGCATTCGGGTCAAACGTGTTGTTGGGAAAGCCAGTCATAAACCCGCCTCTTACCACTTCTCCGATGGATTCTCGGGCCCAATAATCGTTTTTAACGTCGGAAAAGACTAAGTTTTCTTTGTTGGCCGTCAGATCAAACGTTTTGGCAACGATAGTCGCGATTTGAGCCCTTGTCACCGGCATGTCAGGTTTATAGTTGCCATCTTGAAACCCAGAGATAATCTCTCGGCTGCTCAATGCATCTATATAGGGCTTGGCCCAATAGTTGTCGGGCACATCGTCAAAACTGCGGGCCGCTTTGGGAGGCGCAGTCGCGGCTTCAGAAAGCGCGACTGAACTGGGTGCTGAATTAGGAGAAGAGGCTACCGCGCCATCAGTTATCGCTGTGACTCCGGCAACACCAGCTACACCAGCCACGCCCCCTCTCATGCCATCCCACAGGCTCTGCCGAGGTTGATTAGCCTCACGCTTAGCGGCTGCCTGCGCGGCTAACTGCTCACGGGCTGAAAGGGGTATATCGGCATTAGCAGATCGGGAGCGATCGCGTTGAGAGGAGCCTAAAACGGAAGGATCAGTAGAATCTTCCAGGGTCGTGGAATCCGCGTTTGGAGACGCTAACGTCGAACCGATACCGGTCAGTGAGTCTTGAAAAAGAGTCGTGCCACTGCGAGTTAAGCCCCAGAATAAAACAGTGCCCAAAGACAAAAAGGCAATAATCAGCGCCACCATTTCATCAAAAGCCAAGGGGCGGCTAGGGCCAGCAGAAGGGCCGTTAGCCGCTGAAGCGCGAACCTCAGCACCGATTTCTGAGTCGCCTTCCGGAAGGCGAGAAGCCCCGTCCGGGTTGTTAGCTGGATCGTTGTTGGGTGGAGTAGATGGGTTCACAAGAACAAAGGTCTATTAGCTAAAGGGCTCTTTAGATTGCAAGGGAAAATGGTAAGGGGATAGGAGACGACGCAAGAATAATTGTATGCAGTGTTAGCTTGTAAAAATAGTAAAGTATGGGCGCAAGATTATCATGATTACGCCAGCTATAGGGGTCATATTCCCCTGTTTTCTGCGCTTCGGCAAATGAGTCTTCTGATAGATATTTGCATAAATGTAGCTAAAGCTGACTGAATCTACGACTATAAGTTCTTGATTTTGTAGTTCTTGATTTTGTAGTTCTTGACTTTAATGTTTGATCAGCCCTATGACAAATCGATTGGCCCACAGCAGTAGCCTGTATTTAAGAAAGCACGCTGAAAACCCGGTGGATTGGTGGCCTTGGTGCGATCAGGCGTTGGCGGCAGCGAAGGCTGATAATAAGCCGATTTTTCTATCGATTGGCTACTCTAGCTGTCATTGGTGCACGGTGATGGAGGGAGAGGCGTTTTCGGATGAGGCAATAGCCCATTACCTCAACACATATTTTCTCCCGATAAAAGTCGATAGAGAAGAGCGCCCCGATATTGACAGTATCTATATGCAGGCGCTGCAAATGATGGTGGGCCAAGGGGGCTGGCCGCTGAATATATTTCTCACGCCCGATGATCAGGTGCCGTTTTATGGGGGCACTTATTTTCCGGTGGAGGCTAGATATGGCCAGCCGGGATTTTTGGAGGTGTTGCAGGCGCTGCGCGATCGCTACGATAGTGAACCCGACAAAGTAGCCTCAGTCAAATCGCAAATTTTGGGGGGCTTGAGGCAATCGGCTCAGCTAGCGGTAAGTGAGCTTGACTCAGACCTGCTGCCTACAGGGATTGCGGCCTGTGCCCGCACCCTCATGCCGTTTGATGCGGGCAATCGGTTTCCGATGATTCCTTATGCACAGCTGGTGTTGCAAGGATCTAGCCTACTGTCTGATTTGAACGCTAGCAGCCATACCGCAGCTCCCATTGACGCGCTCCATCTCTGCCGTCAGCGGGCCTTTAATTTAGTTACGGGCGGCATTTTTGACCAAGTGGCAGGCGGCTTTCATCGCTATACCGTTGATCCGACTTGGACGGTGCCTCACTTTGAAAAAATGCTGTATGACAATGGCCTAATTGTGGAGTTTTTGGCCCAGGTGTGGCAGCGGCGCGATCGCACTGAGACGATTTCTGGTGCAGCGATTGTCCGCGCAGTGGATACAACTGTGACTTGGCTCAAGCGGGAAATGCTGGCACCCGAAGGTTTTTTCTATGCGGCGCAAGATGCTGATAACTTTACCAGCGCTGAAGCGGTAGAACCCGAAGAGGGCGATTTTTACGTATGGTCAATGCCAGAACTCAAAGCGGCGCTGACTGACATCGAACTTTCTGAGGTCAGTGCTGCATTTACCCTTAGTGAAGCGGGTAACTTTGAGGGCCGAAATGTTTTGCAGCGTAAGGCGGATGGTCAGCTCAGTGAAGTGGTAGAAGCCGCACTAGATAAGCTTTTTCAGATTCGGTACGGGACGCCTTTGGCAGATACCCCCCGGTTTGAACCGGCTACCGATGCCCAGACCGCAAAAAGCCGAGCTTGGCTAGGACGCATTCCGCCCGTGACCGATACCAAAATGATTGTGGCCTGGAATGCGCTGATGATTTCGGGCTTGGCCAAAGCGGCGGTTGCTTTTGATCGGGCAGATTATTTAGCGATCGCGCTGCAAGTGACGCAATACATTCAGCGGCATCAGCAAATAGAAGGCGTTTTTTATCGGCTAAATTACGGCGGACAAGCGGCGGTATTGGCACAGTCGGAAGACTATGCGCTGATGATCAAGGCGCTGATAGACGTTCAGCAGGCTTGTTTGGGATTTGAGATGTACGTAGCCCAGGCAGAGGATTGGTTGGCGGCAGCGATCGCCTTACAAAATCAGTTCGATCAAACGCTCGGTAGCGATCAGGGCGGTTACTTCAACGCTAGCAATGAGCTGATTGTGCAGGAGCGGGCCTATCAGGATAGTGCGGTACCAGCAGCCAATGGGGTAGCGATCGAATCTCTCGTACGGCTATTTTTGCTCACCGAAAACTTCGACTATCTCAACCAAGCTGAAGCTGCTCTAAAATCTTTTAAAACCGTCTTACAAAAAGCGCCTCGCGCCTGTCCGAGCTTGCTGAGCGCCTTAGATTGGTTTACTCATCCAGTGCTGGTGCGCACGACAGCAGATCAGATTGCTTTGATGCGCGATTGGGCACTGCCAACAGTCGTACTTAAACTAGAGCAGAATTTGCCAGAAAGGGCGATCGCGCTTGTCTGCCGAGGCTTAAGCTGCCTTAAGCCCGCCACAGACTTGGCGATGATGCGTCAGCAGATAGAGCAAAGCCAGAAAATCAGCCTGCCTGCCGTCGGCAAATAAAAATCTGAGCGCTGAAGCTGAATAGCGGTGTGATTTTTCCTAGGTTTGAACGAGCTTTCAAGTAGCTCAAGAATTCAATTCCTACTCTAAAATCAGCAACGCCACATTTACCGTTTAAGATGCCCCTACGAAGCGGCTGAAAAGCGGATTTTGAGATAGTCGTCCTCCATGGTGGCACCAGAGGGGGTCAGCGCAGCCAAGGCTTGAGGCAACACCAAATTACGGCGGTGATTCCCAATCCGAATATTGAGTTCATCAGCGGTTTTGCTCAGCTCTATCTGATCTTTAGGAATGCCGGGTAAATATACCTCCAAGCTGTAGTTATTCTCCTCTTGAACTACTCTAAGGGTCGTCTCTTTGTAATACACCTGAGATGGGTCTTCGTCGCCATACAGCGTTTCTTTGAGACGCTCAAGCGCTTCTATACCGCACATCTCTTCAGAATAAAGCGGCACTTCTTTCACCGGCAAGGGATGAAAGTTATCGTGAATTTCTTGCCTGTATTTAGTTTGCTGATCTTTCCAGCGTTGAAAAAACGGATCGCTTACCGTATCTGGAATAATCCGATTCGCTATCACCATATCGGTACCGACGTTGTACAGGCTCAAATAAGCGTGAGCCCTGAGTGATTCTTTAATCACCATTTTTTCAGGGTTGGTCACGAGCCGCACAGAGGTAATGGTCGGGTCAGAGAGGATTTTTTCGAGCGCCTCTAGCTGCTCATAAAACTCATACGGCGCATCCATGACCTCTTTAGTCGGCAGCGAAAAGCCCGCCACAGGCCGGAAAAATGGCTCTACCAGGGGCCGTAGCGCTGTAGAAACTGCCTGAAAAGGCTTGTATAGCTTGCGCATGTACCAGCCTGCAACTTCTGGCAAGCTCAGCAATCGCAGCGCTGTTCCGGTGGGGGCAGAGTCAATAATTAGCACATCGTACTCAGCTTCATCGTAATGACGCTTCATGCGTACCAAGCTAAAAATTTCGTCCATACCGGGCAAAATCGCCAGCTCTTCGGCTTCGATACCTTCTAAGCCTCTAGCTTGAAGCACTTGAGTAATGTAGCGTTTGACAGCGCCCCAGTTGCCTTCTAACTCTCTAAGCGCATCAAGTTCTGCGCCCCAGAGGTTAGCCTTGATTTCTTTGGGGTCGTGGCTGAGTTCAATATCGAAGCTGTCGGCCAAAGAGTGCGCCGGATCAGTACTGAGCACTAAGGTTTTGTAGCCCAATTCAGCGCAGCGTAGACCGGTTGCAGCAGCCACTGAGGTTTTACCAACCCCCCCTTTTCCGGTCATCAAAAGTACGCGCATAGCAAATGGGCCTGTAAGGAATGTCAAAGTTAACGTTCCTTTACTTTAGCGAGTTTTTGGACGAGTTTCTGGCTACAAAATGTGAATTGCCCAGAACCCAGCAAACCATTAGCGAACGTTGAGGTATTGGAGAATGCCTGCTGCGATCGCATCAGCAAGAGTATCTACTGCCTGTGGATCTCTAAAGCGAGCCGCATCTTCACTGCCGGTTACAAAGCCGGTTTCGACCAGCACAGCGGGCATAGAAGTGTGAACCAACACGTAAAAACGAGCGGTACGAACGCCGCGATCATCCAACGTAGTCCGCTGCACAATGCTGTTGTGAATCGACTGTGCGAGTCGCTGCCCTGAAGAATAGTAGTAGGTTTCTAGCCCACTGACATCCGGGCGACTGAGGCTAATAGAGTTGGCATGAATGCTGACAAACACATCGGCATTAGCGCGATCTGCAAAAACAACCCGAGGCTCTAACTCCACCTCGCTATCGTCAGAGCGAGTCAAAAGCGCATTGATGCCTTGAGCAGCCAGCGTCGCCTGTACCCGACGAGCAATTGTCAGGTTAATGTCTTTTTCTCTCAGACCACCAATGCCAATGGCACCCGGATCGCCGCCGCCGTGACCTGGATCTAGAACCACTGTAAGCTGTCCTTGCTGAGGCCGGGGCCCGGAGGGCGAAGGCGTAGAAGGTCTAGGTACACTGGCTACTGGCGTGGCGGCAGATTCAATAATTCTAGCCGACAGGCCAGCGGCGGCAAGCCGCTGCTGCAACTGCTGCGCGAGACCTTGATCGCGAAAACGACCCGCTTGGACAACTGCCTGACCGTTTGATCGGGTACGAAAAGCACCGGGTTCGACAGCATTGACGCGATCGCGCGTATCCGATCCACTATCCGCCACTACGACCAGATAATCACCCTGGCTAGCGGTAGGCGAACTAGGTGACGAACCGGGTAATGAACCCGGCGTGGTTGCCCGCGCACCCTCGATAATTTGCGAATTAATCCCTTGGCCCGAAAGCTGAGCCACGAGCTGATTGGCGCGATCGCGCTCTTGAAACAGCCCCGCCTGGATCACCCGATTGCCGCCGACATTCGTCATAAAAGCATCAGAGGCAACTTGACGAACCCGCGCCTGCACCAGTGTTGAAGAGCTAGGCACAATCACTTGATAGGAAGTGCCCTCAGCGCCACCGCCTGTAGGCAAAGGCGTCGGCGTGGAAGATCCGCCTCTTGGCGGCGTCAGCGTACCGCCGCCTCGGATCGGTGGGGCAGAAGGAATCGATGGAGCCGAAGGGGTAGGGGTAGAAGCCACGGGCGGGGTTGCCGGGGTCGGCGCAGCCGGAGTTGGTCGCGCGCCCCCCGCTTGAGCAATCACCGTATTTAGGCTTTGACCATTAGAAAGATAAACATGCCCTTGCGCACTGCCGTTGAGCGTGCGGCGGCTCATCTGCCAGCCTGGATCGAGGGTGAGCTTTACAAAGTCATTGGCGACGCCATTGCTGCGAGCGATTTCAAGGGCAGGCAGATCGGTATTTTGACCTGGTAAAGAACCGGGCAATGCAATCAGCACTAAGTTATCGCCCCGACGGGTAACTTCTAGCCGGTAGCGGCGGCTCATGTCTTCATTACCAATGCTGATAGAGTAGCCGTTGCTATCAGAGCGGCGACCACAAATACCCGAAAAGTCAAAGTTCAAAAGCAGCGGCTCAATTACCGTAGGACTGCCCGCGCGCTCGGCAAAGCAGGCTCTTTGGTCGGTGAGCTGCTCTAAAATCAGCAGTCGATAAAACCGGCCATTGGCTACTGGCTCAGCGATAGCCACCGCCCGCTCAGCAGGGATGGGCTGTTGACCGTAATTTTGAGCCAGTGCACTGCGAGTAGAAACAAGCGCACTGGTCCCCAGTACCGTAGCGGTTAAGGCAGTGAGGGTGGTAAGTCGGCGAATTACAGATTTCATATCTTCGGCGGTTGAGCAGGTGCAGCGAACAAAATCAGGTTCTGATGGGCAAAAGCCCTAGTCAGTATGTTTTCAGTATGTGCTTGGGGTGTGAGGAAGCAACTGGTAAGGCCAGCGGCCCGTCAAAAGCAGGTCCAGAAGCGGATAAAGCTCAGCTAATAAATACCCATCAAGGGCGCTCCAAGCGACGCTTTTTAAAAAATGATTTCAACCAATGTTGTTATAGACCAAAAGGACTATAGCAGGTGAATAGCTCTATCTATGGGTTTAGCCATCTGGACCGACGATCTAACTCCATTGAGCGATTTTTCATTCCCAGCAAGTTACGTTCATGTGACTACTTTTGAGTTGTCACATGAATTATCAAGTCAGCAATTGGCCGATTTAATAGACTTCCCAGAGCCCTCTCATCTCCTCTTCATCTCCTCTTCATATAGAGTGCTTAGTCTATTTACACAATCTTCAAAGCTACCCAAACAGCCTACTCAAAATAAACACCCAACCCAAAATCAGCATCCGGCCCAAAATGAACCCTCAACCTAGATCAACTAGATCAATTTATCCGTCCCGCCCGCTAAAATATTCCAGGCTTTATCACCAATGCCGACAGTCAGTAGCAGTCAGTAGCAGTCAGTAGCAGTCAGTAGCAGTCAGTAGCAGTCAGTAGCAGTCAGTAGAGCAAACAGCGCTGTCAGGCCAGTCATAAACCCTCACGGTCAGAATGCTTAGCGCCGCCGTAAGGTTACTTTCAGGCCATCAGCCGGTCTGAGTGAAGGCAAGGGGTTCAGACTCAAATCTTGACAGGGATCTAGCTGCCATTGATAGCAGCGCAGCAGTAAGGCCGCTAAAACCTTCATCTCCAGCTTGGCAAAGGCTATGCCAATGCAGATGCGGGGGCCACCGCCAAAGCCAACTAGGCTGTAGTCATAGCGCTTTTGCTCAGCCCGCCCAGGGCTAAAACGGTCTGGATCGAAAGTATCGGGGTGAGTATAGCAGCGCTCATCGTAATGGGCAGATTCAATCCGGTAAAGCGCTAGCCAACCTACCGGAACGTGGTACCCATTAAAATCGAAGGCTTTGATCACCTTGCGAAAACCGCCGCCAATGGGGGGGTACTTGCGCTCGACTTCTTTGAGGACCTGATCGAGATAGGGCATTTGCTGAATCTGGGCCAAGGTCAGCGGTGAGGCCACAGATGAGGCACTGCCGCTGCTTGCATCATCTGTGAGGTCTGTGAGCTTTGGGCCCTTTTCCAATCCTTCTGCACTGGCGGCGATGACGGCACTTTGCTCAGCGCGGGCTTTGGCTAAGACGGCTGGATTTTGAGCGAGTGCCATCATTAAAGAAGTCAGCATAGAGGTGGTAGTTTCGTGGCCTGCAAATAGCATCAGCAGCGTTTGGACTTTGATTTCGGCTTCGCTAAAGCGGTTGCCGTCTTCGTCTTCGGTTTGTAAGAGCAAGCTGAGTACGTCGTCGTGGGGCGCTTGAGCGCTATCGGCTAAATTGGCAAGGCTCAAGCGACGCTGGGCAATTTTGGTTTGGATGTAGCTAAGGAGGCGATCGCGCCCTCTGATAGCCTTAGCGTAAGGAAACGGCCCCCAACGAATCGGCACGGAAAACAGGCCATTGGTCAAATCTGTAAACCAAGCTGATAGCTGATCGACGTTTTCGCTTGGACTGCTGCCAATGAGCAAAACGCTAGCCACCTCAAAAGTAAACTTTTTCAGCTCTCTAAACCAAATCAACTCGCGCTGTTGCTCCCACCGAGCCAGATGCGTCTCTGACAAAGCCACCATGGTTGAAAAATAGCCCTCTAGCGCCTTGCCATGAAACGCAGGCATCAGCAGCCTGCGGTTGCGCTTATGCACCTCGCCCTCCTGTAGAAACAGCGATTCCCCCAGCAGTTCTTTAAAGGTATCGGGCCAACCGCCCTGCCACGAAAAGCAGTCCGCATGGCTAGAGAGCAAAAACTCATTTGCCTCAGGCCCACAAAAAAACACCGTCGGCTGACCGATAATGCGCGATTTGAATAAGCTGCCGTACTTTTGCTGTCGCTTGCGCGCGAAATTAGGATCTCGCAAAAAGCTGAGAGTTTCGCCAATCATAGGCGGACCCAAATGGCCGGGTGGCAGCGGGAGACGTTGCAGGTTCATGACTTTACTCAAACTAATCAAAGGTATCTATAGTAATGAATATAGGCTCATCGTATTTATTAGGCAGCGTACTCGGCATGACGACCAGCATCGCAATCATCACCAGACTCTTTAACGCCCAGCGCCTGAGGCGGCTTTGGCCAAAGCTGAGCGTTCTGCCCCTGGTGTGGGCGATTGTGTGGGGCATAGGAGGTTGCACTCAGCCTGCTATAGAGGCGACGTTACCGGCCGCCAGCAGCAGCGCTCCCGTAGCCGTCGGCGATCTCTCAACTGCCGTCTTTGCGGGTGGCTGTTTTTGGTGCATGGAGCAGCCTTTTGACGAGATTTCAGGCGTTGTTTCTACCACCTCTGGTTACACCGGCGGCACCGTCGAAAATCCGTCTTACGAAGACGTCTCAGCCGGCGGCACGGGCCATGTAGAAGCCGTAGAGATTCGCTACGATGCGGCCCAGGTCAGCTATGAGACCTTACTGGCGACGTTTTGGCACAATGTCGATCCGCTGGACGCTCAAGGTCAGTTTTGCGATAAAGGCAGTCAGTACCGCTCGGCTATCTTTTATGAAACTCCTGAGCAGCGATCGCTAGCAGAATCTGCCAAAGCAGAAGTCGCTGAAAAATTTGATCAGCCGATCACCACAGAAATTTTGCCTGCTGCGCCGTTTTATGACGCGGAGGACTACCACCAAAACTACTATCAAACCCATTCGATCAGGTATAAGGTCTATCGCTTTGGCTGCGGACGAGATCAGCGCCTTGCGGATGTTTGGGGCGCTGATGCCCCGACTCACGACTGATCTATGACTAATCTATGACTAATCTATAACTGATTTATCAGCCATCATTACTCAGCCTTTACACATCGCTGGCAAGGCCTAGACAAAGCCTCATCCTTGGCACATAAGCAATCATTGTTTCGTCAGGGCTATCAATGATCATTCCTACAGCCAGAAACCTTTGTTTGTGTGCAGTGTCATAATGCTTATGCTATGTCACCGATGGCGAAGCTATACCCTAATAGGATTAGGGCAAGCGCACTAGCACGGATGAGTAGGTTCTTGGCTTCATGTTTAGGGTTGAAAACAGTTGTGAAAATAACCTTTAGGTGGCTGCGAAAGAAACGGGTTTTGGCTGGAATCGCGATCGCCGCCCTATTAGCTGTGCTGATCAGTCAGCTTCCTATATTTGCCTGGATTTCAATGGCTCATAGCTGGTTGGCAGGCCAAGGCATCTGGACACTTCCGGCATTCGTCGCCATTTATGTCATGGTTGCTATTTTGGGCTTGCCCAACATATTTTTGGTATTAGCAGCGGGCACCTTATTTGGCCTGACTCAAGGCATCATGGTGGCTTCGGGGGCCGATACACTTAGCATCGCGGCCTGCTTTTTGATTGGTCAAGTAATGGGTCGCAGATGGATCACCCGCGCAGTCAAAGAAAGCAGCCGGTTTCATAAATTGGATCGCGCGTTTGCCCAAAAAGGCTGGAAAATTGTGTTGTTGACGCGGCTATCGCCCTTGCTGCCTTCTAATATTCTCAATTACGGCTTTAGCCTAACCAAAATTGATTTTTGGGAATATCTATTCTTTTCTTGGCTAGGAATGCTGCCGGTTATCTTCACCTATGTGTATGTCGGCACATTTGGAGCTAGCTTTTTCTCAACCAATCAGCAAAATGAGAACCGGATGTTTCAAGTGGTAGGACTCGCTATCACAGTTGGCGCTATGGTGTATGCGACTAAGCTAGCAGCGTCAGCTTTAAGCATGGAAGAATCGGAAGATGGTAGCAGCAGCCACTGACTAAAGCTACTGGCCAAAGCTACTGGCCAAAGCCACTGGCCAAAGCTAATAACTAACGCTCTTGATCCACTCTAGACGGGCACTGTGTATGAGGCCCAGCAAAATTTAGCCTTTCGACGATTTAAGTCTTAAGCAATTGGCTTCAGTGCATCAGACTTGTGCGCAGCCTCGCTCCCGGTACGCTCACTTTCAACTAAATACTGCGGGTCGTCTTCGCTGGCTTTGGCCGTATAGCCTTTAATATCGGTCTCGCTGGTCAGCTTCTTTTGGACGGTGCCAGTGGTTTTGCCTTGGCGGGTGTTCCACTCGACGCGATCGCCCGACTTCAAATCATCCGAACCTTCCTGATCAGATTTCTCTTTAGACTTTTCTTTAGACTGAGTGCCGCCTTTAGAACCTTCTTTAGAACCTGGAGAGCTTTTAACTGCTGACAGGGTATGGGGCCGATGAGCCGTTACCTTTCCAGTATTGTCATTTTTAACCAAATAGCGAGGATCGTCTTTAGAGGCAGATACGGTGCTATTACCCACCGCTTGGTCTTGAGTGATGTACTTTTCAACGGTGCCGACTGTAGTACCTTGCCCCGAAGGCCACTGCACTTTGTCGCCTTTATGAAAGGTCTGTTTGCTTGCCATGCGATCGCTCCTTGAAAATTCTTCATCGCCTTCATATCAAAGGCCGCTGATTAATCCAGCGCTCAGCACCAGATCCATTAATAAATTACGAAAGCGGACGGACCTCAGCCTCTGTCGATTTTAGGGTTATCTCATTTAACAAAATACGCACAAAGGTAGATTGCCTAAATAGAGGTGAAAAGCAGACGATCTAGTTAATAAATCTTCACGAGAGGAAAGTTGTGTCTCATAAATGTTGCCTCCGTAACAGTACATTTGAACTATTGTAGATATATTGCTTTTGACGTTAGATCTATTTCCCTGAGGTGCTTATGAATGATCACCTAAAGCCCGGAACCTTTGTCCGACTAAAAGATCAGCCTAGTGACCTGCCAGACTTTGTGCTGGAGCGCTATTTGGGAACCTTTTGCTGGATTCGTCAGCAGGCGTGGGGGCAAGCTGTGCAGTGGAAAGTCAGCGCTAGCAGCCTCGTAAACTACAGCACTACAACCGGCTGAGTTAGCTAACCTGATGAAATGTGTTCAACAAAAAGGTGCTGTCAAAGAGGACGGCAAGGCACCGCTACGCTAGGATCGCTATATCAAAATCACTTTCAGCAATTACTTTCAGTACTTTTCTAATACATCAAGAACGCTATGACTGCCTTACAGGTTTCCGCCCGCGAACTGGTTCAAGCTGCCTACGAAAACCGCTACACCTGGGATAAAGCTTTTCCGGGATACACCACAGAGGTCACGCTGAAGCTTGGCGATCAAACCTTTCAGGGCACTGCCAAAGTGAACCCTGATCTATCCGCAGAAGTCTTTGGAGTCGAGGACGAAACCGCTCATAAAACCATTAAAAACCAACTTTGGGAAGTCGCCATTCACCGGGTGAGCCGTCCTTTTGAGACAGTTCATGGTCAGAACACCTTTAAAGTAGATGGCAATGAGGCCGATGGCGCAGTGAAAATTGCCGTAGGCGGCAAGGCAGAAGGTGACGCTTACAAGGTGAAGGGAAACGAATTTACGATGGTGCACCGACACATTCATGGCACAGTAGTCACCATCAACACCTTCAGCTCCTACGACACAGGCAGCGGCTACTTGTCGCACACCTACGACTCGGTGTATCGCGATCCGAAAACAGGTGAGATAACGCAAGGGCGCAGCGAATTTATCGACGACTATACCCAAGTCGGTGACTACACTGTTTTGGCTAAGCGAACGGTGACTTCAAAAGATGGCCCTGATATGGAAATTTCGTTTTCTAATATTGAGCTGCTGTAGTGCCTTAACATGACCCAACGCGGTGACCAAGCTTGGCCCTTATGGCCGATTGTGCCGATCTATCCGTATGGTCGGCGGCGCACTTTTGTCCGTGAAATTATTCCCGGTAAGCTCTGGCTATTTGAGCAGGTGCAGGGAATTTTTTATGTGGTGGTGCCGATTCGGATGACGGTGATAAAGCTAGAGGCGGGCGGGCTGCTGGTATTTTCGCCGGTTGCACCGACGCCCGAATGTGTGCGGCTAGTGCAGGCGCTAGAAGCAGCGCATGGAGCGGTGAAATATGTGATTTTGCCGACAGTGACGGGGGTAGAGCATAAGTATTTGGCGGGGCCATTTGCCCAAAAGTTCAGGCAATCGCAAGTCTATGTCGCGCCGAATCAATGGAGCTTTCCAATCGATCTACCGCTGAGCTGGCTGGGTTTTCCGGCTAAGCGCACGCATATCTTGCCAGCCGATCCACGCCAAGCGCCTTTTTACGATGAGTTTGACTATGCGATTATCGGCCCGATTGAGCTGAGTGTGAAGCCTTATACGGAGGTGGCTTTTTTTCACAGGGAGACGCGATCGCTCCTCGCTCTAGATGCTGTTCTTTCAATTCCGTTAGACCCGCCTAGTGTCGTCGCTCAAGCAGATCCTTTCGCGCTGCTCTTTCACGCTCGTGACAGCGCCCTAGATCCGTTAGTAGATACAGTTGAAAATCGGCGCAAAGGCTGGGCGAGAATTTCGCTGTTTGCCTTTTACTTTCAGCCCAGTGCGCTGACGGTGCCGAAATTGGGTCAGCTTTTCAAAGATGCGGTGAAGGCGAGCGATCGCTCTCAGAAAAATTATTTCGGCCTCTATCCTTTTCAGTGGCAAAGCGGCTGGTATTCGTCTTTTGAAACCCTGCGATCCGATGGACGCCTCATCGTCGCTCCAATTTTACAGACCCTGATTTTTAATCAGGGAGCGAAAGATGTCTTGGCTTGGGTTGATCAAATTGCCGCATGGGACTTTGATCAGATCATTCCAGCGCATTTCAGCGCTCCGGTAGCGGCGAACCCGGCTGATTTTTCCTATGCCTTTGAATTTTTACGTCAGCCGAATCCACAGAGCTGGTCAGGATTCAATCACGATTTTCCAGCCGCAGATTTGGCGACGCTAGGGCAAATTGACCGGCAGATTCGGGGCAATTGATGGCTGCTCGCCTAGCACCGGGGAAAATGCGCCTCATGAATATCTGTTCAATTTTAGCGCTAGCCTCGCCCAGCCTCTTGTAGAATAACGGCCTCGTAGGGAATAACGCCCGTCTGGTCGCTGCCTAGACACTCAGCGGCGGCTTTGGACAAATCCAGGGAGCGATCGCCCACATACGGGCCTCGGTCATTGACTCGAACCACCACGGTTTTGTCATTAGTGAGGTTACGAACTTTAAGCTGCGTGCCAAATGGCAGTGACTTATGAGCGACGCTCAGCTCGTTTTGGTTATAGGTTTCGCCGTTAGCAGTGGGCCGTCCGTGAAAGTAAGGCCCGTACCAAGAGGCTTCGCCTGATAGATCAAGCGCGGAAGGCTGTAAGTTTTGCAGCGTCATTTGGGCGTCACCGACGCTTAGCGGATCAGCTTCGAGCGCGATTCGCAAATTGTTAGCCCAAGCCACAGCCGCCCATTCTTTGGAATAGCCAATATCTTCGGCCATGGCTTCGTCAATTGAAAACAGCGGCTGATCGCCAGCCGTCACCAGAAAATCATTAGAATCTTCGGTTGGTTGGCTGAGCGATCGACTCGGGGCGATCGCCTCCGATTCAAAGTCGGCTTGTCGAATCAAGCGCTGGATCTGCTGAGCCAGCAAAAATGCCCGATCTTTGTCGGCGACATAGCCCAAGGTTTTGTGCTTAAAACTGAGGCGGTAGCGTAGGGCTCCCGCTTGCAAATCACGCTGTGCTGCGGGCAGACAGGGCTCTATTAAGGGTGCTGCCCAAGGGGCATTTTCAGCCTTGGCCTGCTGAGCGCTGACCTTGACTAGGGTAACTTGAATATCCGCGATCGCACCCCAGCTTTTCCAGTTTTGGCTACGAGCCCAGTGCAGGGGAACGGTTGAGCTCGACTGAGCTAATCCTAAAACGCTGCCTGCTTGAGCCACTTTAAATGCCTGCCCCACAAACCCGAAGGAGCGCATTAGATGAGAAGACGCTGGCCAGTAGTCGAGCCGAGATAAGCTTTCAAGACCGGATGGGCCAGCAGACTTTCTCTCAGCGAGCGTTCCCCAAGCAGCCACTGCAACCGGATCGCTCGGCATCAGCGCTGACGGCAGCGACATAGGCACTGCACTCGAATGGGCCACCACGCTCGGCAGATTGCTTTGAACATCATGACTTGAAGGCGGTAAAGGGGGGGCATCCATACGCTTTAATCTGAATTCCTTTTGCTAAAATTTCTCAGCTGTATGTCTTGGCTAAGTTTCCTAGCTAAATTTTCTAGCTAAATTTTTCAAAGGCTCAGCTCTAAAATGAACTACGAGACTGAACTACGAGACCATGAGCAGGATACGGGGCATTTTGTATCAGGTCTTACAATTATACAGATTTCATCTCGTCTTTAGAACTCTCGGCAAGCAAGACTACTCACTGATCCCAGCTTCGTCAAGAGCACTTGACGAAGCTGAAAAGGATAAGCGCCAAGCGATTGGGCATTAATTTTCTTTAAACGCTGAGACGAAAAGATACTGAGTTTTGAAAAGCTGATGGGCTGATGGGCCTTAACCTATTGACAATCTTTTAATAATGTGAACCAAGATAAGATCACTTATGTCACCCCTGTCACCGTCATCCTCATCCCTATCACCCTTACCTGAGAATCTTGCGGCGATCGCCCAGCAACTCGAAGGACATTTGCGATCGCTCACTGGCCCACGCGATCCGTACCTTTACTCTGGCAGATACGAACTTACCCAACGCTACATTTGCGCAGAGCTGAGCCAATACGGCTCACTCACGAGCCAGCGATTTCTAGTCCAAGCCCGTGAACACTGCAACTGGCAAATCACCATTCCAGGCCGCAAAGCCTCCCTAGCGCCGGTCTTAATCGGGGCTCATTACGATACGGTTCCGGGCTCGCCGGGCGCAGATGACAATGCCAGCGGCGTCGCTGTCTTGCTTGCTCTAGCCGCGCTATTGTCTGCAAAATCATCCACTTATGCCCCTCGTCGCAGCCTCCATTTTGTGGCCTTTGACTTGGAAGAATACGGCCTAGTCGGCAGCCATACCTGCGCCGAAAACTGGCGATCTCAGCAGAAATCGCTTCACCTTATGCTCTCGCTCGAAATGCTGGGCTATTTTTCATCTGCGCCTTACTCTCAGCAATATCCGCTGCCGCTGCTGAGCCGAATTTATCCCCATACGGGCAACTTTATTGCGCTAATTGGCAATGCGGCAACAACTTTAAGCATGATAGCGATGAAGCGGCAAATGAAGCAGGCCGGGATGCCCTGCGAGTGGCTGCCCGTGATGAACCAAGGCCGGCAAATTCCGCGAACTCGTGACAGCGATCATGCACCTTTTTGGGATGCAGGCTATCCGGCGATTATGGTGACCGATACGGCTAATTTGCGCAGCCCTCACTATCACCAGCCTTCAGATACGCTAGAAACGCTAGACATCACCGCAATGGCCAAAATTACGCTAGGATTAGCGGCTAGCTTACGCCAGATGTAGCCCCCTAACATAAAGCTCTAACATTAAGGCAGCGGATCTTGAGCGGTGGCATGATACGCGCAATACCCTGCTGAACAAGATTGATTGACCGACTATTGATTGACCGACTATTGATTGACCGACTATTGATTGACCGACTATTGATTGACCGACTGGTGTTAGGCCCTACTTTGGGCCCAATTTACAGCGTCTCCAGATAATCCAACAGATCGGCCATATCCTTAGCATTTGGCTGAAACTGCGGCATCGGCGGCGTTTTCCCGCTGATCACCTGCTGAATCAGTGCCACCTCCGACTTACGCTCAGAGACCCCATGCAGATCAGGCCCCACTTCACCAGCAGCTTCCAACCCATGACAAACCGCACAATTTAGCTGAAAAATATCGTGACCTCTTCCCGCATCGCCCGCGAGTTGCAGCACATTACGCACGTAAGGGTCGCTCGTTTGCATTGCCTGCACACCCCACGCCATGAGAGTGAAAGCGACCATCACACCCGCTACTATCACCGCTAGGCGCTGAATTAAGTTAATTGAGTCAGTCACTGAGCTGCCCACATTTTGACTTGTCTTTTGACTGTTTTTTGGATGATTTTCTAGATTAAGCTCATCCTGAGTTTGTATCATTTGTTTTTGGACACTGTTTGTCGCCACACTCAGAATCTCGTAACAAGTCTTCAACTACATATAGCTTAAGATTTTTTCCGATAATAAGACAAGTTAATTAACTTGAATGTATTTCTGCGCATAGGCTCTCATTTCACATTAAAATTAAGCTCTGGAAGCTTTTAGAATTAAAGAAGAGGAATAATTACTGTGGTAGAGCCTTTACTGTCCGGCATCGTTTTGGGTCTAATTCCGGTGACGCTCATTGGCCTATTCGTCGCCGCCTACATGCAGTATCGCCGGGGCGAGCAGCTTGGCAGTTAGCAACTCGCGCATCTAAAGCGATCTAACCCTTGCTGCGCTAGTTGAGCGCTACCATAAGCTGCTTCTGCCTGGGTAGCGCTACTCACGGGCACATTGAGCTGGCGCTGACGAATGTTTTGCCAAGTCACATTTTTCGCGCCACCGCCAGCGGTATAGACTTTTCGCAACAGGGGCGCGCCTAGGTCGCTCAATTTTTGATAGCCGTCAGCTTCTATCTTAGCGATCGCACTCAGCAACCCATACAAAAACTCCTGATCGCGCGCTGGTCTGGGCGTAAGCCGAGGTGAATAGTCCGGATCATTAATAGGAAAGCGCTCACCTGGGGCAATGAGCGGATAGTAATCCAGCTGGCAGGGCTGAGAGATATCCATTTCAGCGCTTAGTTCAGCTAGCTGATCTGAATCAAAATATTGCTTTAACACGGCCCCACCCGTATTAGAGGCACCCCCCACCAGCCACAAATCCGCTAACCGGTGACTGTAGATACCATAGGTTTGATCATCTATCGGCTGAGAGCTCAGCAGTTTGAGCACGAGCGTCGATCCCAAAGAAGTGACGGCTTCGCCAGGAGCGCAGACTCCACTCGCTAAAAAAGCGGCAATGCTGTCAGTCGTTCCAGCGCAGATTTGGCAGCTAGTCGGCAGTGAAAACTCGACCGCAAGGCTAGAGCGAATCGGTGCAATTACTTCTCCCGGTTCGCTCACAGCGGGTAGCCAGGGGGCGATTGAAGACGCCAGCAGCCAGTCAGGATAGCTCAAAGTACGCACGTCATAGCCCAGCTTGAGCGCGTTATGATAGTCGCTCACGGGCGGATGAGCGTGCAATAGGCCCGCAATCCAGTCGGCCTGATGGAGAATTTGGCTGACTTGAGACCTTGCCGCTAGCGGCAGCGTTTGCTGCCACCATAACCCTTTGGCAAGGCTAGAAGTCGCACTCAAGGCAGGGCTATTAGCGGGCGCACTGAATCGTACGTCAGACAAAGCATCTCGCCCCCTCGCATCGTTGTACAAGAGGGCGGGTGTGAGGGGGTTAGCAGCGTGATCGCACAGTAAAACAGTAGCTGACGTGCCGTTAACCGCCATTCGGTTAATTTGGGTGCGGAAGGGAAGCGGAATTTGCGCTAGGAGATAGTAGAGCGATCGCGCCCAAGCAGCGGGATTGGCAACTTCTTGCCCTACAAACGAGTAACGAGCCTCAGCCACAATTTGACCCATCAGGTCAATCACAACCGCGCGAACGCCAGAAGTCCCAAAATCAATCCCTAAAGATAGCGTCAAAAGCCACCTTCAAAAAAACGCCGCCCAACCTAGTCAAACCCAATCCAAGTCTAGCTATCCGCTAACTTCCTATATGCTAACTTCGCTAACTTCACGAGAAATAAAGTCAAACGGCTGATCAATAAAAGACGTATCTTCAATGCCCGCATCAGCGGCCATTTCCTTAACCTTTTGCTTCATGATCTGAATTCCCTGTACCGTTGGGCCAATCGGCACGCCCAAAGAATTATAGGTTTCGCGTAGACCCTGAAGCACCCGCTCCATCAGCACATCGTCATTACCAGCGACTAGCGCATAGCTGCTGTAGCGCAGATAATAGTCCATATCGCGCAGGCAGGCGGCATATCGGCGGGTAGTGTAAGCGTTGCCGCTAGGGCGAATCAGCTCAGGCACCTCTTCAAATAGCTGTTTACCTGACTCCCTTGAAATTTCAGCCGCATTGGCGCTGATTATCGCCGCTACTTTGACCCGATTGATGCCCGTTGTGAAATACGACTGCAAAGAGTCGACAGCATCGCGATCTAGATAGCGACCAGTGGCATCGTAGCGGCTAATCAAACTTGTGACCGTATCTCGCATGAAATTCTCCCAACGTTTGGCGACCAGACGAACGCCTCTAAAAATAAATAGTGTTTAAAGCAGTGTTAAAGCCAATAGCACTAAAGCAGGCACTCTTGTAGGCCAGCACTTGCTCCGGAATGCCGAGCGCAAAAGCCTCGCAAAGAGCCGTGGCTAAAGGTTTCAGCCTTTTGGGGCAATTGAATATAAGCTTACCACGGGAGCTAAATGTCCTCATCAATGCCTCGGTTAGATGAGGATTATCGAAGGAAAAATTTACAATTCGAGCTAATTTGAAAGGCTTTAGGATCTAAAGAATCGCCCCGGACTTTTGAGAGGGTTCACACAGAACGAAAGCAGCATGAATTTTCCGCTATGGTTGATTCAGTGTCTGACGCTGAAAGTCTGCAGATGGCATCTGTAAAAAGAAATAAAAGCAGAGAATTTACTGAAGCGAGCTCCACAAAATTTGTTAGATGATTCACGAATCCGTATACGCCTATACAAAATCTATGAATCGCTATCCATAGGATCGGTAATGCCCTCCTTAGGAATGCCCTCCTTAGGCTCTGTCAGAAACACTTAGGTAACGAGATATGACTGGAAACGAGTCGCGCGTTCAAGCAATTTACGAGATTACAAACAAGCAGCCCATCGAATCTAAAACCCCCCAAAAACTAGAAGATATTTGGGCTTCGCATGTCTTTAGCCTGAGTAAAATGCAGGCTAGCCTCCCTAAGGACATTTTTAAGTCACTTAAAAAAACCATTAAAACGGGCGAAAAGCTCGATCCAGCGATCGCTGATGCAGTTGCCGGGGCGATGCGCGACTGGGCCATGACGATGGGGGCTAGATTTTACGCCCATGTTTTTTATCCGCTGACGGGCCTAACTGCTGAAAAGCACGATGGCTTTATTTCACCTCAGAACGATGGCGGCGTCATTTCAGAATTTTCGGGCAAGCTCCTGATTCAAGGAGAGCCGGATGGATCTTCTTTCCCGAACGGCGGCATTCGCGACACCTTTGAAGCGCGTGGCTACACCGGCTGGGATGTGACTAGCCCTGCCTACATTTTAGAAACTGAGCATGGCGCAACGCTTTGTATACCCACTGTTTTTGTGTCTTGGACAGGCGAAGCTCTCGACAAGAAAACTCCCCTGCTGCGCTCTATCGCAGTGGTTGATAAAGCCGCTAAGCGCCTATTGAAAATGCTAGGCAACAGTGATGTGTCAGCCGTCAACTCTAGCTGTGGCGCTGAGCAAGAGTATTTCTTAGTCGATTCAAACTTTGCAAGCGCGCGACCTGACTTGCTGATGGCGGGCCGCACGCTCTTTGGTAAAGCCCCTGCAAAAGGACAGCAGTTTGACGATCACTATTTCGGGGCGATTCCACCGCGCGTCCAGGCTTATATGCACGATGTGGAAGAAAAGCTTTACAAACTCGGCATTCCGGCTAAAACCAGTCATAACGAAGTTGCTCCCGGTCAGTTTGAAATTGCGCCAGTGTACGAATCTGCGAACGTCGCTAGTGACCATCAGCAGCAGCTGATGACGACTTTGCGCGATACCGCCAAAGAGCATGGGTTTCTTTGCCTACTGCATGAGAAGCCGTTTGCGGGCATCAATGGATCGGGTAAGCACGTCAACTGGTCGATTGGCAACTCGACTCAGGGCAATTTGCTTGATCCGGGCGATACGCCAGAAGAAAACCTCCAGTTTTTGGCGTTTTGCGGCGCGGTGATTCGCGGCGTTCACTTGTATGGGCCGCTGATGCGGGCCGTGATTGCGACCGCGAGTAATGACCATCGCTTGGGTGCAAACGAAGCGCCACCGGCGATTATGTCGGTGTATTTGGGCAGTCAGCTAGAGGACATTTTCAATCAGATTAAGGAAGGTAAGCTTACGGGCTGTAGCCACAAGGGGGTGATGCACTTGGGGGTAGATGTGCTACCGCCTTTGTCTAAGGACGCGGGCGATCGCAATCGCACCTCTCCATTTGCATTCACCGGCAACCGTTTTGAGTTCCGCGCAGTCGGCTCTAGCCAATCGGTATCTGGCCCCTTGATTGCCCTAAATACAATGATGGCCGATTCCCTCGGATGGATTGCCGATCAGCTCGAAGGCAAGCTCTCAGGCGGCGGTGACGTGGGCAATGCGGTGCAGGCGGTGCTCAAAGAGATTATGGAAAAGCACGGCGCGGCGGTGTTTGGCGGCAATGGCTATTCTGCAGAATGGCATACTGAAGCCGTTGAGAAGCGAGGCTTGCTGAATATTCCAACGACGGCTGATGCGCTTCCGTACCTCAAAGATCCGAGTATCAAAACCCTATTTGAAAGCACGGGTGTGCTGTCACCGACTGAGCTAGAAAGCCGGTTTGAAGTGTACGCTGAGCAATACCTTCTCTTTATTGAAGTAGAAGCTAAGCTCGTCGCTGATATGGCAAAGACCTTAATTTACCCAGCGGCCATGCGTCATATGGGTGAATCTGCCGGAACCATTGCCGCGCTGAGTGACATCGGTATAGATGTGGATAAAGCGCCCGTTGAGAAGGTAGCAGGTTTGGCGAAGAGCCTCTTGGACGGCGCGAATGAGTTGGAAGTAGCGATCGCTAAACACGACTTTGAATCCATCGAAGCGCACATGCAGTACTGTGCAGGCACCATTCGCGACATGATGGAAAAAGTTCGCGCTGACGCTGACGCGCTTGAAGGTGAAATCGCCGACGACCTCTGGCCATTGCCAACCTACGAAGAAATGCTCTTCATTAAGTAGGGTTACAAGTAGATTTAACCGAGGCTTGACCAGAGTTGATCTAAAGACGAGCTAAAGCTTACTGCAAATCAACCTACGGATGCCTGAATCAAAAGCCACCTAATAAATAGGTGGCTTTTGGGGTTTAAAGGCTTTTATTTCTGTCTTCGGAAGTAGCAGCGCGGATTAGTTTTCCTTCACATTTCTCGTAACATTCTTTTACAATAAAAAGACTTAAAGACTGATTGATCACATCAACTGCGCTTAGCTCCCTCTTAAACTATGCCAGAAACGCTTACCCCCGACAGCCTCACCAAACTCGCCTACCAAACCTTGCAGCAGGGAAAACAGGTCTTCGGCTTTGCCCACAAAACTCTTAGCACCCGCATTTTGAACACCGTCTCCCCTAAAGAGCGGAACGAACCCAACCCACTCACACCGGAGATGATCAAAAATCTCCAAACGCGAATCGACGCGCTGTTAGAAGCTGATTGGCAAGACGCTCAAGACGGCGTATATCCCAAGTCAGCCCTATTTGAAAATCGCTGGGATGACTTCTTCCGCTACTACCCCGAAATGTGCCTAGATCTCTCTAACATTTGGGAGCGCGCCAACGGCAGACGCCACCAGGAATTCAGTGCAGGGATTGAGACCGAAGGCTACCCGGCTTACTACGTCCAAAACTTTCACCACCAAACCGACGGCTATTTCAGCGAGACTTCCGCTAATCTGTATGATTTACAGGTAGAAGTCCTCTTTAATGGCACTGCCGATCCAATGCGCCGCCGAATTTTAGCGCCGCTAAAACAGCATCTCAGCGCCATGACACCCGCTGTAAGCACGACCCCGCAACCGCTAAAAGTCCTTGATATCGCTTGTGGTACCGGCAACAGCCTCAAGTTGATTAACCAAGCCATGCCCAAGGTCGCTCTATATGGCGTGGATCTCTCACCTGCTTACTTGCGTAAGGCCCACGAAAACTTAGCGAATGTCAAAGGAATTCCGGCTCAGCTAGTGCAGGCTAATGGTGAAAGCTTACCTTTTGTCGATGAGTTTTTTGAAGCGACTACCAGCACCTTCCTTTTTCACGAACTGCCCCCTGAGGCTCGTCAAAACGTGATTAACGAAGCGTATCGAGTCACTAAACCCGGCGGCATCTTTGTCATTTGCGACTCAGTGCAGGTAATAGACACGCCAGAATTCAAGCCGATGATGGAAAACTTTCCGGCAATTTTTCATGAGCCTTACTACCGTCACTACATCACTGACGACTTGGTGGCTCGTTTAGAAACCGCAGGCTTTACCGATATCACGACAGCCAATCACTTCATGAGTAAGTATTGGGTAGCCCTTAAGCCTGCAACTTAGGTATTTGCAGACCAAAATACCGCCTAAAGAAAATGTCGCACTACGGTAGGGTTGAGCTTGCTACTATTGAGTGATTGCGTATGCCTACCGTAGAGCAGGCTTTTGCTTGTATCAGAGTGTGTCAAATGCTCTCAACCGGCTGTCAGCCCATTCATGTGTTTCGCTATAATAAGAACACTCAAATCGTTTTTATCCTTGCGGGCGTTACCGAAAGTTTAGAGATCTTAGTCTTTTCAGATGGTCATTGGAGCTTTAGCTATGAAAGAGCCTAACTTCAGTTACATGACTCGTTCGCAGCTGAGAGCCTACATCCTAGAAAATCGCGAAGACGATGAGGCAATTGAAGCGCTGATACAGCGGCGCAACCCCAACGCCAAAACCTATCCATTTCCAAAAACTGAAGCAGATCTTGCCGAAATGCAAGAGATTCTTAAAAGGCAGATCAGCAATATTGATGCCGCTTAAATCTTAAGGATCTAGCCAGCAACAGATCAATCGGTACGGCTTAATTGGGTGTGGCTTGATTGGTCATCGTCGCTAGCTGGGCAAACAACTGACGGACTTTGGCTAAATCTTTATCTCCAGGCGATCTTTCTAGGCCACTAGAGAGGTCGATTCCATTTGGAGATAGTTTGGCAAGAGCCGTGAGGACGTTGCCGGGAGTTAGCCCACCGGCTAGCAGCCAAGGCCGACGGGGCGAAAAGGATTTTAGCGCGGCCCAATCTAACGTGTTGCCGGTGCCCCCTAGCTGATCAGGATGATAAGCGTCGAGTAGCAGCATGTCGATATAGGATTCGTAGCTAAGCGCGGTGTCTAGATCTTCGAGGCCTTTGATTCTAAAAGCTTTGACGAGCTTGACATGGGCCAAATCGGCATAGCCTAGGGCGTCGCGTAGGAGCTGGCAGGTAGCGGGCGTTTCGTCACCGTGAAGCTGAATAACGTTAAAACCAGCGGTTTTGGTGGTGGTCAAAATATCGCTGATAGGGGCATTGGCAAAGACGCCAAAGTGCTGGATATCAGGAGCAATGCTGCGGACGGAGGCCGTAATGGGGGAGATGCGTTCGGCAGTGGTATAGCGCGGTGAGCGGCTGACGCAGATGTAGCCTAAGGCGGTGGCTCCTAGAGTAGCGATCGCCTCCCCTTGCTCCACGGTAGTAATCCCGCAAATTTTCACTTGAAGCATCTTTGAATATATTTGAATTTTGTAGCTCGTTTTGCGATTGAGCACCCTACGGTAAGCAGACAGTGCGCCTAACAGCATAGCCGGTTATCCATAACTCTGGAGCAAGGTGGCAGCAGGTAGAGTCGGTACAATGGGGCTATATCCATTTAACCGTAGGCTGCGATTGGCCCTGAAGGAGATCACTAATGCAAACTGGCTGGCGAGTGGGCACTTTATTTAAAATTCCGCTATTTATTGACAATTCCTGGTTTTTTGTGGTGCTGTTAATTACCTATATGCAGGGCAGCGATCCACAGTGGGCAGGGCTAGTGGGTCCGGTAGGGGCTTATGTGGCGGGCTTTTTGCTGGCGCTGTTGCTGTTTGCCTCGGTATTAGCTCACGAGTTGGGTCATAGCTTGGTGGCCAGATCTCAAGGAATCACAGTCAACTCTATCAAGCTATTTTTATTCGGTGGAATTGCTTCGATTGAGAGTGAGTCCAAAACGCCAGGAGCAGCGTTTCAGGTCGCTATTGCGGGCCCTGCTGTCAGCTTTGCGCTCTTTTTCGCTTTGAGCACTCTAAACCAGTTTGGCAATTTACCGCCGATTGCCAGCGGCGTCATTGGCAGTGTTGCGATAACGAACCTTGTGTTGGCGCTATTTAACCTAATTCCGGGATTGCCCTTAGATGGCGGTCAAATCTTTAAAGCGGCGGTGTGGAAAGCTACCAAGAGTCGGGCTAAGGGTGTGCGTTGGGCCGCAAAATCTGGGCAGATTTTGGGGAGTGCAGCGATCGCATTTAGCCTACTGGGCTTTTTCGTCACCAGCGATTTTGGGTTGCTGTGGCCCGCGCTGATTGGTCTGTTCATTTTGCGTAATGCCAAAACTTACAGCCGTATGAACGACTTGCAAGAAGGGCTTTCCAAGCTTAAAGCTAGCGATGCTATTGCCCGCAACTTTCGCGTTCTAGATGCCAATATGCCCTTGCAGCAGTTTGCGAATGAGTGCCTACTGCAAGACAAAAAAACCGATCCGGTATACTTTGCTTCTTCGGACGGGCGCTATCGAGGTCGCGTTTCGTTGGAAGATCTTACCCAGGTGGAGCGCAGCGAATGGAACCATCGCACCCTGCATAGCATTGCCCGACCGCTATTAGAGATTCCTCATGTCGTCGAATCGACTCCCTTAACTGAGGCCATTCAGCTCATGGAAACGCAGCGACTCAATCAGCTCACCGTACTGACGCCAGCAGATGCAGTCGCAGGCACCCTAGATCGCGGTGAAATTGTGCGAGCAGTGGCTAAACAGCTCAATTTTGCGATTCCTGAAACGATGATTCAGCGCATTAAAGAAGAAGGGGCTTATCCGGCTGGGTTGCAGTTGGGGGCGATCGCCGCTCAATCGCTCGAACAAGCCTGATTAGCCAACGGCTGCTGATCGAATTCCACCTCAAAACACTCACTAGCAGCTTGAGTCAAGGTTTGGATTATGCGCTCAACACTACCAGCTGTTTGGCAAGCAGGAGGCAAATTAGGAGGCGCTATCGGTTCCCCAAAAACTGCTTGGAATAGATCGCTATCTGGGTGCAATCGTATGGAGCCGTGTTGAAGCACGCAGCCATTGCGATAGGATTGAGCGCTGCCGATGAGCTTGTAGCCATCAGCCATGACCAAATCAGCCGCAGTGGCCGTGCCAAAACAGCTTGGATTATGAATATAGCCACGCCCGGCTGCGCCAAAAAACAAATCCACTTCTAATCGCTGCCAGCCTTCAATCAAAAACTGACACAGCTGCTGATAGACTGCGCGGCGCGATCCTTTGAGACCAGAAGTCACTAGCGCATAGGTCAAATCGCCTTGGTGCAGCACCGCGCGTCCGCCTGTGGGTCTACGCACAATTTCGACGGGTTGGCCTTGCCATTGCAGCTTGTGCCAGTGATCAGGAATTTGGCGCTGATGGTAGCCGAGTGAGAGGGTGGGCTTTAGCCAAGCATAAAACCGCAAGCTAGACGGCTGCAACCCCAACCTATGCTGATCGAGCAGCCAGCTATCAAACGCCATTTGCTCAGCGCCCGTACCTTCTGAAAACGGAATGAGCCGCCAGGGTTTAGCGATCATAAGGGGCATTGTCAGCAGAGCGATCAACTAAGCGGCGGGATAATCTGCCAGCAGCACTTCATCATTTTCATCGGCAATAGAGGCCACAATCGTCATTAGCCGAGAAATTTCACTGGCATTAATATCTTTGAGCGTACGCGTAGAAAACACCACCACGCGCTGATCGAGCAAGCCAAAGCAAGCTTCAAAGGTACTGCCGCAGTTCAGCTCTAGCAAATGGCGCATCATTTCAGCTTCGTTTTGCACCGGCAGCTTATGCACGGGTGACCAAGTGGTCAGCATGTCTTCATCGGTTTCGCCCGAAAGCTGCACATACACATCTACGGTGCCGTAGCGAAACTTCCAGAGGTAGCCATCTTCAGAGTGGTTGACCATCGCGGTGCCCTCCTGTTCCAGGCTAGAAATGACCGTTTCAATTACCTCTACATAGCTGGTGACAAAAGACGTTTCGCTATTTTCATCTGGCATATTCGAGAGGTCAGAAGTGACAGGTGCGGAGGTTGCCATAACGATAGTTCACATAAAAAGCAAGCTGACATTCCCAACTCTATCGCTGGTTTTCCAAAAAAGAAAGAGCTGAATTTATCAAGTCTAGTAACCTATTAGACGGATTCTAGACGGATTCGTAGCCATCTAATCGGCCCTAGATGATTGAATCGGGCGATCGCTTAACCTTGATTAATAATTAGCGAACCCCGGCTGATGCCGAATTAAGCTTAAAAATTCTTCTCGGGTTTTGGCATCTTCATCAAAGACACCTACCATCGCGCTTGTCACCGTCCAAGAACCCGGCTTTTGCACGCCTCGCATTGCCATACACAGATGGCTTGCTTCCATCACAACGGCCACCCCCAACGGATCTAAAATTTCCTGTACGGCTTCGGCAATTTGACGATTGAGCCGCTCTTGCACCTGCAACCGGCGGGCATACATTTCCACAATTCGAGCTAGCTTACTGAGGCCCACCACCCGCTGATTGGGAATATAGGCAACGTGGGCGCGGCCCATAAACGGCAGCATGTGATGCTCACACAGGCTAAAGAAATTAATATCGCGAACGAGCACCATTTCATTGTGGCCCTCATCAAAAATGGCGTCATTGACAATGGTTTCGAGTGATTGCGAATAGCCCTGGGTCAAAAAGCGCATGGCCTCAGCGACGCGGTGAGGCGTTTTGATCAGCCCTTCGCGATCAGGATCTTCGCCGACGGAAAGCAGCATGGTGCGCACCGCTGCCATCATCGGGCCATTGTCTTGAGTCGGATCGATAGCGGAAGGCTGAGGCGGCAAGGGCTGGCCGTGCTTAGTTTGGCGATCAGGGCGGCTTTTGGGCTTTGGGCTGGTACTGAGAACTTGCTCACTTAAGCTATTGCTCAAGCTATTACTCAGGCCATTGTTTAAATCTGCGCCACTTAAATCTGCGCCACTTAAATCTGCGCCACTTAAATCCGCGCCACTTAAATCTGCGCCACTTAAATCCGCGCCACTCGCCGCCGTCCTGTCTGCGGCTCTGTCCGAAATAGTCATAAAAGGTGTTTCCAAAAATCAATGATTTAAATTGAGTTATTGTCAGCTATCAATCAGCTATCAATCAGCTATCAACTAGAAGATCTTTAACTTAATGCGCCTCGGCTGGGCGTGAGCGTCAGTTGAGAAATCACCGCATCCGGCGGCAAAAGGGCGGTGTGTAGAACAGTTTGGGCAACGGTTTGGCAAGAGAGCATGGCGGTGCGATCTAGCTGGGCTTGCACGGTGTCGCTGTCCCAAAGGGGTGTATCTACAGCGCCTAGAAATAGCGTGACGGCGCGAATGCCGTGGGCTGATTCTTCAGTGGCGATCGCTTCTGTCAAAGCCGCGAGCGCCGCCTTACTCACCCCGTAAGCGCCCCAACCTGCAAACGACTGCTGCGCCGCAATCGAGGCAATATTGATAATCAGTCCGCTAGCTTGCTGCCGCATACCGGGCAAAACTGTCTGCACCACCTGAAACACACTGGTCACATTGAGCGCCATCACCTGCTGCCAATCGACTAGCGGCATCTCGATTAAGCTGCCGGTGTAGCCCATGCCGGCGTTGTTAATTAGCACGTCAATTGGGCCAACTTGCGCAATGACTGCGGCGATTTTTACGTGCACCTGCTCCACGTCAGATAGATCAATCGTAAACCCTTGGGCGCTGATTCCTAACGCGTTTAGAGAGTGAGTCAGATGGGTCAGCTTAGCGGTCGATCTCGCGACTAAGGCCAAGTCGAAGCCAGCTTTCGCAAATTCACTGGCGATCGCTTCTCCAATGCCAGAACTCGCGCCAGTGATCAGTGCCCTCACCCCGAAAAAGCTCCAATTTGGCGAAACTTATCATAGCGCTGCGATCGCCGCTGCTCTGGACTTAGCTCTAGCAATACATTCAGGTTCTGGGCTAGGGCCTGCTGAAGCGTATCAGCCGCCTCAATCGGAGCCGCATGAGCCCCCCCAATCGGTTCCGGTAAAAGCTGATCGAGAATGCCCAGATTCTTTAAATCCCAGGCAGTGACTTTGAGCGCTTCAGCGGCCTGCGCCGCACGGCCCGCATCTTTCCACAAAATGCTGGCGCAGGCTTCGGGGCTAGCCACGTAATAGACCGAATGCTCGAACATCATCAGGCGATCGCCCACCCCAATACCGAGCGCGCCGCCCGATCCACCTTCGCCAATCACCGTGCAAATAATTGGCACATCCAGGCGAAACATTTCTCTGAGGTTGTAGGCAATGGCTTCGCCTTGGCCCATTTCTTCGGCTTCAAACCCTGGCCAAGCCCCCGGCGTATCGATAAAGGTCATAATCGGCATCCCAAACCGATTCGCATGTTCCATTAACCGCATCGCCTTGCGATAGCCGCCGGGCACCGGCATCCCAAAATTACGAGCCACGTTGTCTTTAGTATCCCGACCTTTCTGATGGCCCAACATCATCACTGGCCTACCCTGAAAGCGGGCAATACCGCCGACTAAAGCCAAATCATCTTTGCCGGAGCGGCGATCGCCATGCAGCTCTATCCACTCATCGCTGATCGCCTGAATATAGTCCAGCGTACTGGGCCGACGCGGATGGCGTGCCACCTGAATCCGCTGAGCAGGCGATAGGCTAGTAAAAATTTCCTGCCGCAGCTGTTGCGCCCGCGACTCTAGCTGATAAATCTGATCAGAAACATCGACATCATTATCTTCAGCCAATTCACGAATTTGCATAATTCGGGCCTCTAGCTCAGCTAAAGGCTTCTCAAAATCCAGCAAAATTGGCTTCCGTTCAGTCGTTGCCATAGGGGATACAAAGCTCAATAGGGGGTAGATCTAGATTAGCCTATGGCTGATGCTGATCGCTGCGCCCATCTAGGCGACATCGACACACCTTAAATGTCAGCATCAAATCTCAACGTGAAGGCCCAGCATCAGATCTCATGTCAGCAGCGGCCTAAAGCCATGTCGCACCGAAGCTTCACCAATCAAATCCATTTTTTCTAGCGTGATTTGATTGCGACCCCAAGAAAAATTGGTATGCAGCTTTTCAAACTCTAGCAGCATCGATTCCGCAAAGCAGGCAAAGAGCTGACGACCAGGCACATCCATATTCACAATATTCATAATATGCCAGTCGATATCGAGCGAATGCTCGACAATGCCACCTTTAAGCACATGAATACCCGGATGATTGAAAGTGACATCAATATTTTTGGGGTAGCCACCATCAACCATGAGACAGGGCTGCTTGAGCTGGTTCACATCGACATTGAGCCCTTTAGGCAAGCTCGCGACCCACACCACCACATCGGCGAGGGGTAAAGCTTCATCCATTGGCAGCACTCGGCCAAAATCTAGCTCAGCGCGCAGATTATTTAACCGCTCTTGGTTACGGGCTACTAGCAGCAGATCTTTGACCCCGCTGCGGGCCTTAAGCCAGCGGCAGACAGCGCTGCCAATATCACCGGTTGCCCCACAAACCGCCACGGTTGCTTTAGAAAGATCAATGCCGTACTTAGGGGCGGCAGCTTCGACCTGTTTGCAAATGATGTAAGCGGTATGGGTATTACCGGTTGTGAATTTTTTGAAGTCAAGATCGAGATTGCGCACGCGCTTGATTTGATCGAGCTTAAAGTTTTCAAAAATGATTGAGGAAAAGCCGCCCAGAGCGGTAATGTTGATACCGTTTTTTTGGGCATGGGCCATTGCATTGAGAATTTTGCGAGTGGCGGCTTTGATACGGCGATTGGCTAGCATTTCTGGCAAAAAACAAGATTCGACGTATTTGCCTTCAATGGTTTGGCCAGTGGCGCTCACCACTTTGAAGTGATCGACAATCTGTGGCGGGGCGCTGCACCAAAAGTCTAAGCCTTGGTCTGCGTATTCTGGATAGCCCAAATCTTTGGCGACAGATTTGGCGTGCTCTAAGCTGGTGAGGTGACCGATTAAACCAAACATTCAGGTTGATTGACGTTTTGCACGTCAAAAGAAACGGGATACAAAAATAGCACTAGTTGCTAAATAGACCTTGCTTTATAGACCTTGCTTTATACATCCCATTTTGGTCTCACCTCGTGCGGTGAAAGGATTAAATAGGAGCTTCAATGACTTTGTACGCTTAACTTGTGCGCGATGAATTCACCCGCAATCAATCAAACCTAGTTAGTTATTAAAAGCCAAGGGACAACGACCTCGCTTCACTGGCATAGCAGCCGTAGCGCCATAGAGAAGAGAGTGGAGATTTTCTTCGCTAGAGACAAAAATAGACCCTAATTAGGCGGCGCTGGCTAGTCCTTGGGCCGAAAGTCGCATCACATCACGAGCGCTAAAGCCAATGTTGGAGAGGGCTTCACCGTAAGTGATCATAAAGTCTTCAACGAGAGCGTCTTTTTCCATGCCAAGGACGGCGGCGTCGGCTTCGACTTCGTTAAGCATTTTCCAGACAAGGGGCAAGTTAGCGCGGTTGGCAGCTTCTAGCTCGGCTTTAGCGGTTTCAAAGTTGGCCTTGAGCCATTCTTCGCCAAAGTTGAGGTGCAGGTATTCATCTTTGACGACGCCTTCGGTGATTTTGCGAGCAAAGTCGTCGGCAACTGGGATGTAGATGTTGTAGGCAGCGATCGCAAACGTCTCAATAATCAATGACTGAATCAATAGGCAGGTGACGATGTTGCCGTCAGCGAGTGCCGTTTGAAAATTATCGTGCAGCTGAGCAAAAAACTCTTTAGCAAAAGGCATGTCAGGCGTCACGCTCAAGTTTTTGCCACAGGATTGAAATCCTTTCATATGACGATTCTCCATCCGAGCTAGCTTCATCAGCTCACTGGCATGTTCGTCGAGATGCTCGGCTAACTGCTGATAGTTGCCGTGAGCTTCTAGTTCACCCTCAATGACAATCGCATTAATACGGCTGTAAGCGTCTTTGTAGGTTTCACTTTGGAAGTCTATCGCTGCGCTGGCTTCAAGGGTTGGCATAGTTGGGTTTATCCTGGTTGGTGGTGAATTAAATGATTTAATCAAGATCCTAGTTTTACAGGTTCAGCGCATCCTCATAAAGGCGCACTCTTGGGCGCTGTTTGGGGGCTGTACTTTTCTCTGTACTTTGCGTGGATTCTTGATAGCTTTCACTGATTCATCTTTCCTTATAGCGTATCAGACTCATCACTGACAAAGATTAAACCTAATAATCAAATCAATATAGAACTAAATCAAATACCGGCTCAATCAATCCTGACTCAATCCATACCGGATCAATCAATCGGCAAATCTTATTGGCATGGCTTCGGCCTGGATTTCAATGGCGTCGTCTCCGATGCCATCTATTGCCCGCTCTAGGACGGCTTCTTCGGGCAGCATTTTTAGTCGAATTCTACGACTGTTAGCGCTATCGGCATCGCCTAGCTGGACTTCTATCAGATCGCTGCATAAAGGTTCGAGAGCGTGGAGGAGCGATCGCAAGTGGGGAGTACTTTCACCGCTATCAACATAGACCCGATCAGCCAACTTATTCATCCGTTTCCAGGCGGTGTATAGCTTCACGGCGGCCTGCTCTAGCTGGGTGGCCTGATTGACCAAATCGGCGGCAGAATTTAAGCAGCCCACTCGCAGGGCTTCATCTAAGGCTAGCTCCAAATTGACTTGAGCGGCATCAAGCGACTGCACCTGACTGGCCGCTTCGATGTAGCGAGACAGGTACTTGGCCTCGGCGGTCACTTGCTTAAGGGTTTCGACGTCAGGATTTTCATCAACTTCGTTTCTTAAGGTCTGCTGGTGGGCGAGCGGCAGCTTTTCCATTTCTTTTACCAGCGGCGTCACATAGCGGGCCGGGATGGTATTGTCGGCAGCTTTTGAGCGCACTGATTCCGGAATAAGGGCGGAGTTAATCGCCGTCCAGTCATCGGAGAGGGTTTTGACTTCTTTGCGGGTGATCTGCTCGCCTCGGCGGGCCGCTTCGGTGACAATTTGCTGTACTTCTGGCGAAGCGTGGGCGGTTTCAATAAAGGCGCGTTTGCTGAAGCGATTGACGTCTTTGGTTTCGATAAGACCGTCTTCAAGCATCTGATCGGCGCTGTTCGCGAGATCTATCAGGACGTAGGCTTGACTTTTACTCACGTCTTTGTCTTTGAGCCAGTTTAAAAAGCCGATGCTTTTGCTGTTATCAGAGCCGTTATCGCTGGTGTTGGTATCAGCACTGCCGTTGTCATTGCTTTTGACGGTGCTGCCGCGCTTTTCGCGATCGCGCACCACCCGCAAGATCCGCCCGCGCCAAATATCGGTCTGCAAATCAAAGCGATCGCACACCTGCCAAGCCACATCTACCTGCTGATGAAACTCATAATCGCTCAGATCGCTCTCAACATCAGGCACCGAAACTTCTAATTCAACCGACTGATCAGGGCCAACAATATCTGCCGTGAACTGCTTCACTACCATCTAAAATCCCGTAAGTCGAATCATTATGTCATAGCCGCTGGTGCCTTGATAAGACAGATTTCAGCCCCTCAATGTGCTAACTGTTCAAAATCTCACTGACCGATGTGCATTCCCAAATTCAGCAGACTTTTTACAATCCAAAACGATAGCGCCGCCATCCCAATCACCAGCACCAATAGTGCGAAAATCACCACCCCTGCAAACAAGCGATCTGCCGCGCGGGTTGGCACCGGGTTAGCAATGTGCTTTTCTAGGAGCGCCACATTTTGACTATTAGCTTTCCAAGTCACGTCAAATAAATCGCCCAGCACAGGCACAGTGCCTGAAAGCGTATCTAGCCCAATATTAAATCCCATGCGAGCCAGTGTCGCCGCAGGCAAGCCCATTTTGGCCCCTTCGTAGACGATATAAACGCTTATGAGGCCCGTGAGCACGTCGCCACCACCCGGCAGCAACCCTAAAATTGGATCAAGACCAATGCGGATATCAGATCCGGGAATGCCAATAGCATTATCTAGAACGTGACTGATTTGGCGAAGCCGCTTTAGCGAAGCTAATACGGGAGGTGAAGAGGATGCGGAGGGGGGCATAGCAACGAGCGACCTAGTTCGCTGGGATAAAAAGGCAGAAACATAAAATGTTTAAAGATCTTAAAGCAAGGGTGAACCGTCGTTTTGATAGGCTTAATTCATGATTAGCCTGACTACATCTGACCACATTTGCTTACCAAAATCGACCTCACAAAAAGTTAAGCAGGCTTTCTCACGAACGTCTTCTACCTCTTGACCCGTTATGGCAGACTCTACCCCTCAAACTTGTCCGATTTGCAGCGTGAAAATCGTGGTCGGTAGCCCCGGTGGCGATCGCGTCCTCTTTTCCTCTGGCCCTCCCGGTACTCGTACCAAGCTTTGGGCCAGAGTATGCCAATTCAATCAGAAACCCGGCTGCATTAATCAGCAGACCAAAGAAGCCACCATCCCCGTTGACGACTACTACAAGTCTGAGGTCCCTACAGGTGACGCCTAAGAGCTCAGTAAGCCATAATGACTGACATCAATCAGCGTTGATACTTGGTTGTCCAGTTCTATTTACTGAATTATCTTCTATGAAACTGACCAAATTTGGATTGCTCCTGTTTCCGGCCACCTTATTTTCTATTGGCCTGAGCGCTACGCTAGGCACTGCTCGCGCCGAAGCCCAGCTTTACAACCCGCCCGTGATTGGCCGTGAAGAAGTAAGCGCGACGCTGACGACTGCCGATATTCCCACTGGCTTCGGGGGCTTTGCCAAAGACTACGTAATCACGCTTGAAGCGGGCGATCAAATTACTATTGATGCGATTTCTAGCGACTTTGACACCCTCGTAACGCTCATGGACGCCAGTGGAGCCACCGTCAGCGAAAACGACGACGGCCCCGATGGCAGCACCAATTCCTTGCTCTTTGCTCGTATTAGCGAAGCTGGCAAGTACACCGTCCGCGTTCGTTCTTACGCGGGTGAAGGCGCTGGCCCTTTTACCGTTAAAGTCGCCCGTTTACGCCCGATCTAGTTTCCCGCTCTAATCTTTTTACAGCACCATTTAGGGCATGAGTCAACCAAATGTTAGTTTTCCTGACTGACTGATGCCTTCCAAAAACTTTCTTGCGAGCGTCCCCCTAGTTTGCTACTTTGGTTAAGCGCAAAAAGCGCAAGCCGGGATAGCTCAGTTGGTAGAGCAGTGGATTGAAAATCCTCGTGTCGGCGGTTCAAATCCGCCTCCTGGCATTGGCCCCTTATAATCATTCCTTATAGTCATTTTTGATTAAGCTGGGCTGGAGTGATGGTATCGAATTCCACCATTTGCTGATAGCTGTTAGCAATCGATTGCTAGCTCTAAGCTCTAGTGAACGTAAAGTGATTAATACAGTCCATCTTGGCCGGAAATAACGCAAGACATATCGGCAGGACTCACAACAACTCAGGCAAACTGCAAGAATCTAGTTTTTGTATTTGTTTTTGCATTGCTTTTCTAGCTTCAGACGTGGCTGAATAGCAATACAGTTTTTCACCGGTTTGCACGCGCTTTTAACAGGATCTATCAAATAGTCCAGCATTCAATTCATCCGCTGAATCTTCATCCGCTGAATCAGCAATGCTCTGTACAGAAAATGATTTGGAATAACTTGAAGAACTTCCTGAGTGACCTGAGTGAACAGTGCGGCCCCATTCACTTTCACGGCTAGCAACACTCAAAGCCCTAGCAAGCTAAAAATCTCGCAAGCTAAAAACTCGCAAGCTATATAGCCTGCGAGTTAATACTTTATTGACATACCCCCAAGGGAATTCGAATCCCTGTCGCCTCCGTGAAAGGGAGGTGTCCTAGGCCTCTAGACGATGGGGGCGCATGTATTTGAACCTTTATAAGGGTAACCGCTAGCTGTGCGTTGTGTCAAACTTTAATAGTATTTTTTCTGATGGCTTGTTTGAGTTGATACTTTTAACGCTTGAAGCCAAATTTGCCTAGCACTAATGCATCGGCTGTGTTGGCTATTGATTTAGAATTTGACTGAAATTGGGTAGCTGCTTTAGGCTAGGCGGCTAGAGTTGCGCAGACGAATGAGCTGCCGACGCATGGCCGGAGAGGCTTGAGCCACATCTTGAAGCTGATGGATAGCCACATGGCTATCAAGGGCTTCTAAATATTCATCGCTACCGTAGGCAAAGGCATCGACTAATGTCTCCACCAGCTCTTCTTGATTTGTCATCATGAGACCTTCCTCAATGATGCGAAATTTGAGACGCACTTCACACTCGTAGATGCCGACATCACTATTAGGTAGAGATCGATTTGTTGAACTTTCCATATCTTAAAGTTGAGTTCCGCAGGCTATGTAAATCTAAAGAATTCGGCAGATCCTTAAACTCAGCTACCTAAGCATTCGTTTAAAGACTAAACGTTGGGCGATCAGGCTTTTTCTGAGTAACTATTGAATTCCCTTAATCTCTTTTGAGATAACACCTTAAGAAGTTGATATGAGAGGCTTTCTCCTATTTTTTAGTATCAATTTTGCTCAATGTTTAAGCCATAAATAGAAAATTACGCTTGTTTCAAAGCTTACTAATCAAGGTTCGTTGCAAGGAGAATAGACCTAAATCTACTGGCTGATCTACTGGCTAGATAGTTGAATAGGTATTAAGCAAAACTAATGTGTATTAAGGCACAGCAGAAGTCTTATGAATGAGCTGACCTAGCGGACGAATAACAAGTGGATAACGAGGAGACCAAACGTTTAAGCCAATAATTATACAGATTTTTATTGTTTTATAAAATCAATAAAATCACAGTAAAAGAATAGACATTTCAGGCAAAAAGTGCATTTAAAAGTGCATTTGCTTGAACATCTTTTGAAGTGCCGATTCCAGAAGGCGTTAAAAAGGCGTCAATCTGATGAAGGCTGTGCTTAGCCAAATTAATTTGCTTAGACTTACGTACATGGCTGATTTTTAGCGTTATTGAAAAGATTAGAAAAATGATAAACGCTTACTGAAGCAATGGCACACAATGGCACTAGGCGCGATCGCGCGCTGACTAAGGCCCAAATTATTGGTTCAAGGGCACCCACAAGCGGGAGGAGCGCTTATTTAGACTGTGGATTTAAATCATAGGAAGCAAAACGCTAAAATCCTAGCACCATAAATAATCGGCCAAACCGTATTCATAGAGAGTTAAGTCATCATACACATACATACTTATTGGGTGAGCCGCGACTTAGCTTTTTGAATTTGTTCGTTTGTTTGTCTGTTCGGTTAGGGTATTGGCATAGTCATATGCCATCCTTTTCAGGGCTGCATAATTGATTTGATTAGTGACTTGATCTCAAATCCAGGGGATGGCAGGGATGCAATTAGCAAATTCGCCCTCTATGATTTTTAATATTTAATATTGGTAATGTCTGTTGGAATTTTTGGTTGCTAGTGAGTGAGCATCATGAATGCTATCTGAATTTTTACTAGATTTTTACGGGGACTTTTACTAAGACTTTCAGTTTGGCAGTTTCAATTTGGCGGTTTCAATTTGGCAAAGAAGTCTTCCAAGCGATCTGAGTCTGACTATCTGAATTTAGAGCCTTTGAGTAGAGCGCAGTTGCTGATTGCAATGGCAGTGACGGCTGTGTTTTTGCTAGCGGTTGCGAGGATTTGGCTGTTAATTGAGCCAGCTCGGCTGCAAATAACGATTGCCTGGCAAGACGCGGGTATCGGCTTAGCGCTGGGCTTAGTTATTTTTGCTGTGAGCGGATTGATCTATCGGCTTTGGCCTGCCTACCGCCGATCTGCTGACTTCTATCTGGCCTTTGTGCTGAAGCCGCTCATCTGGTGGGACATTATCTGGATTGGGCTATTACCGGGCATGAGCGAAGAGCTTTTATTTCGCGGCGTGATGCTGCCTTCGATTGGCTTGAATACGACCGGGCTAATGGTCTCTAGCTTATGTTTTGGGGTGCTGCATATGTCTAGTCAGCAGCAGTGGCCTTATGCGGTGTGGGCGGGCTTGGTAGGGCTGATGCTAGGTGGTAGTTTTTTAGTCACTGGTAATTTGCTGGTGCCCATTGTGGGCCATGTTGCGGCGAATGTTTTCTCTAGTTTGTTTTGGCAGATTCGTCAGCGGCAAGAGGCTAGAATCCCTTAGGTGCCAGTAACGGCTAGATTATCTGGGTGGACAAGACCAGCCTGATTAACAAGATCTAGCGCACCCGCAACGACTTCAGCGCCTGCGCCCAGTTTGCAGGAGCTTTCTGTGAGGGTTCGCTTCCAAATGCGGCTACCGGGCTGGCCGTGAAATAAATGCAGCATGTGGCGGGTGATGCTGTGGAGCTTAAGCCCACGGCTTGTCCAATAATCAATGTAGGGAAGCATTTTTTGGACTACTTGCGAATGGCTCAGCGGCGGATGGGTTTCGCCAAAGATGAGCTGATCGGCCTGTGCAAAGATAAAGGGGTGGTCATACGCAGCGCGGCCAATCATCACGGCATCGACTAAGGCAAGCTGCGTTTTGGCTTGGTCGAGGGTGGTAATGCCGCCGTTGATTTCTATTGCGAGATGGGCAAAGTCTCGCTTGAGCCGGTGAACATCTGCATATCGAAGGGGCGGGACGGTGCGATTATCTTTGGGGCTGAGCCCTTGCAGCCACGCTTTACGGGCGTGGACGCTGAACTGTTTGCAGCCGGTTTGTGAGACCACGGTGACGAAGTGGGCCATGTCTTCGTAGCGATCGCGATCATCAATGCCAATGCGGTGTTTGACGCTGACAGGCAATGGGCTAGCAGCCATCATTGCGGCGACACAATCGGCGACCTGTTCGGGCTGAGCCATAAGGCAGGCTCCGAAGTTGCCGCTTTGGACGCGATCGCTGGGACAGCCTACATTCAAATTTATTTCGCAGTAGCCAAAATCTGCGGCTATGCGGGCACACTCAGCCAATTGCTGAGGATGATCGCCCCCGACTTGTAGCACTAAGGGATTTTCGTCAGGGGTAAAACCCAGTAATTTTTCTCGGTTGCCGTGTTTAATCGCCATGCTAGTGACCATTTCGCTGTACAGCAAGGTGCGCCGGGTGATTTGCCGCATAAAATAGCGATAGTGGCGATCGGTGCGATCCATCATCGGGGCAATGCTGAGCGGAAGCATGGAAATCCTTGGCTGTCGTGACTTTTAATGAACAACTAAGAGCGAAGCAAACACAAAGCAAAAATGAAGCCGGCTGAGGGCAGAAACTCAGAGGCACCTTAGAAGCGTCACTTTTCACTATAGCCATACAATCCGCCAAACCCAAGCCTCGTAAGCTAGCGCTTCTAGACTTGGGTTTGGCGATCTTGAGAAAGCGAATCAATCAGCGCCTGAGCTTGCTGAGGCTGGCCCCATAGCACTCGCTCACGCTTATAAATAACCATGCCAGGCAGGGCACCTTTGGGTTTGTAGACGTTTTTGGGTTCGGTATAGACAACAGGTACTTGATCTGACTGGCGGGCGCGGCTGTAGTAGGCCGCTAGGTTAGCGGCTAGCTGAAGGGTGTCATCAGTCGGGACATCGCCTGCACTGAGCCGCAGCAAAACGTGACTACCCGGAATTTCTTGAGCGTGGAGCCAGAGGTCGTAGTCGCTGGCTTGCCTAAAGGTGAGCTGCTCGTTTTGGGTGTTGTTGCGACCGATGAGGATGTCTAGCCCTTGTGGCGTGGGATAGCGGCGGAAGTCAGCAGAGGCATTGGGGCTTTTATCGCCTGCTTTTGATCCTGATTGGTGGCCTGATTTTGAGCTGCGTTTGGGGGCGCTTTTGGCCCCGGACTGATAGCCGGTCGTATCGCGCAAATAGCCCTGAGTAATCAGTTCGCGCAGCGTTTCTTCGAGCGATCGCAAATCTGCCACTACTTGATAATCGCTTACTTGCAGCAAACTCTCTTCAACCTGCTCTAGATAGTTAATTTCAGCGTTAACTTCTGCTAACAACGGCATCACGGCTTGACGCGCTCGCTTTAGCTTTTGATGCTGTTTATACCAGGCTTGAGCGTTTTGAACAGCGTTTTTTTCAGGGTTCAGAGGCAGCAAAACGGGTTCACCAGTTTCAAAATCTGGCAGCGTTATCTGCGACATTCCTAGCTGCCATTGAGAGAGGTTGGCCATCAGTAAATCAGCTTTGAGCCGATGGCTCTCGGCATGGTCAGACTGCTGAAGACGATCCCTGAACGTATCGGCCTTTTGGCGGAGCTTGACGAGCAGGACTTTTAAGCGCTGAGCGATGCGATGGTGCAATCGCCGGAACTCTTCTTGATTGAACTGATGGCGGTAGTAATCATCCAGCAAAATTTGAACGTTGTCGGCGGATTTGGCCATACCAATGCCTAAAACGGTGTAGCCGCTTTGCGCTGAATTTAGCCAACCCGGCATAAAGGTTTCAGACTTTAGGTGCTGGAGCCAACTGCACCACTGCGTAAATAGGGTTTGCCAATTCGCTAGCGATAGATCAGTTGTCAAAATATCAGCGGGGAGACTAGCGGCAAACATAAGCTGGCTAGCGATTGATGAACTGACGCCACTATAGGACTTGACCAGCATTTTTTTTAGCGGGCCGGGAATTAGGGCAACGCGATCGCGCCAATCTCCAAAGGCTTCTTCTAAGGTTGGCAACGGGCCGCGAATGGCAGGCGGCGGCAGATAAGGTTTGCCAGTTTGAATGGGGCGTACACTAGAGCGCTGCTCACTCACCTGATGAGCGGCTGTGACAATTTGATGATCAGCCGTCGTTAAGATCACATTGCTGTATTGGCCCATAATTTCAATATAAAGGTGCCACAGCGCAGGCTCATCAGGACGATCTGCAAACTGTAAATCAAGCACCCTTTCCCAAGGCGATAAAGCCTTGATTTGAGTGAGGGCTAAACCGCCTAGCTGATGCTTGAGCTGCTGAGAAAATGTGAAGGTATCGGGGCGCTTAGGGGGCGGGGCGGCCATATGAATACGGGCAGCTTGCGGATGCCAAGAAATTGCTAGCCAGCCCCGTGAATCTAGGGTGCGCAAGGCGATAAAGAGGGTGTATTGATCGCGCTGGTAGACTTGTTCGCATCTCGCAGGTAGCCAGCGTTTGCCCAAGTCAGCGCTAACTGCCGACAGCGTTGTAAAGTCAACCGGTTGCACAAAACACCTCCAGAAAGTAACAGCATTAAAAAAAGAAAAATTAGAAAAGATCTAACTTTTGGCAGAGTATAGTCTCACAAAGTTGATTACTTTTAAACGCGTTGTTTGTGAGAACTTCTAAGCTATAAATTACGTGTAATGAAGGCAGTTCAAAATCGATCTCTTTTTCGTTAGTATGAGGGAATAATCTACTAATATTAAACTGCTTGTTTATGTCGTTTGGCCATGAAGTACCTATTGAAGTACCTACTAAGACAGGTCTGTATTAGGCCCATTTAACATATAAGAATAGCTATATGGATTTACCGCTAAAGTTCGGCTGAAGTTCGGCTAAAGGTTACTTTTAAAGTTCAATCAAGGTTCAACTGTTTAACTAAATAACCCACTCATTAATTCCGCCAATTAGCACCTCAAAACAAGTCTCATCTAGCTATTTTACACCGTCTTATTTTATGCTTTAGCGGATAAGATTGACAGTCTTAGAATATTTACGCTTAGAAGCCAAAACTCCTAAGCAGCCCATCTATCGAAGCTTCCCTTTGAAAGCCTCACACTTCAAACCGCTGATGCTGATAAGCCAAGCTTTTAAGAGTCTTTGAACGAATTGTTCGTAGCCAGACTCATCTCACTTTCACCGTACATTTTTATCGTATTCTCACAGACATGAAGCTTATTAATATCGGATTTGGAAACATTGTTTCTGCAAACCGAGTCGTCGCCATCGTGAGCCCAGAGTCGGCTCCTATCAAACGGATTATTTCTGAAGCGCGCGATCGCGGGCAGCTTGTAGATGCTACCTATGGTAGACGAACTCGAGCCGTGATGATTACCGACTCAGGGCATGTAGTACTATCGGCGATTCAGCCCGAAACCGTGGCTCACCGCTTTGTGACGCAAAAAGACAGCGGCTCCAAAGACATGGCTCAAAAAGATCTCGCTAATGGCGACTGAGTCAATATTCACTCATTGACTACTCAGCTAATATCTTTGTCTAGCCCGGTACGAATGCGTTCTGTACCGGGCTTTCTTGATGGCAGCGCGATTGAATGCCGGTTTTTTAGCGCTATTGTAAAGGAGTATTTCAAAGATAGTTAGCTTGTTTTTTCTATGACTGCTTCTGATCGCCCTGCTCAGCTCGATAAACTCGTCAATCGATTTGCTCGTATCAGTGAGCCTAAGCGCCGCTACGAGCAGCTCTTGTGGTATGCAAAAAAGCTAGAGGACTTTCCAGATGAAGATAAAACTGAGGAAAATAAGGTGCTTGGCTGCGTTTCACAGGTCTATGTGACGGCCAACCTAACCGATGACAAGGTGGCCTTTCAAGGAGACTCCGACGCTCAAATCACCAAAGGGTTGCTGGCTATGCTGATCGCGGCTCTTAGCGGCCTTTCGCCGACTGAAATTATTCAGCTTACGCCTGATTTTATTAAAGAAACGCACCTAGATGTTAGCTTGACCCCTTCACGGGCCAACGGGTTTTATAACATTTTTAAGACCATGCAAAAAAAGGCGCTGCTGCTATTAGCGGACAAAGCTTGAGGCATCGTCCGCTAATAATTTCGTTAAAGATTTTTCTGAACGAACAAATCCAAGCTTTTAAACAGCTGAGTAATTGTCTCAGGTGAGCTATAAGGGTTGAGCAAAACGGCTTTGAGCCAGCGCTGGCGGCGGTAAAGAGGCAGTGATAAAAAGATGGACGGAGCTTCAGCTAGCAAATGGTGCTGTAGCTGGGCGTTGAGATCGTCCCACTGTTCGGAAGGGATGTGCTGAGGCTGTAGGCGAAAGCACACTAGGTTCATTTGGGGAGCGCTGGCCAGGGTTAAGTCAGGCCGCGCTATTACTGCTTGGGCAAATTGAGTAGTAATTGCATAGTTATGACGAATGATATCGGCGTATCCAGCTTTGCCTAGGTGCTGCAACGACAGCCACAGCTTAAGAATGTCAGGATGGCGGGTGCCTTGCAGGGTAAGTTCGCCGAGGTTTGGCCAGTGACTGTCGTCGGCCATGTAGGGAGCAGCTATGCGGAAATGTCGGTTGAGTACATCAAAGTTTTTAAACAGTACTGTGGCACAGGTTTTGGTGATGTAGAGCCATTTTTGAGGATTGAAGGTAATAGAATCGGCCTGCTCAATGCCCGCCAGTAGGTGACGGTGCTCAGGTGAAAAGATCAAGGCTCCGCCATAGGCTGCATCGACATGAAACCACAGGCTGTGAGCTTGAGCAAATTCGGCCATCGCAGCAATTGGATCGATGTTGCCGGTGACGGTGGTGCCAGCGGTGGCAACGAGCGCAAAAGGGGCTTGACCAGCGCTGTGAGCTTGGGCAAATTTTTGCTGTAGATCGCTGATGTCTATTTGCGAGTTGGGGTTGGTGCGGATGGCGATCGCGGCCTCAGATCCTAGCCCCATCACCATCGCTGCTTTTTGCATAGAGGTATGGGCAACTTCTGAGACAAAAAATACGGGCTGACGATCTAATCCAACGATCCCGGTTTTGACCGCATCGAACAGCGCATTGCGGGCAACAATTAGCGCCTGCAAATTAGCTAAACTACCGCCGCTGACCATGACCCCGCTGGCCGCTGCACCGAGGCCAAATTGAGCGGCCAGCTGCTGCATGACCAAAGGCTCTAGCCGTGAGAAAACGGGTGACATTTCGACGCTGAGCATGTTGTTATTCAGCGCCGCTACCAGCAAATCGCCAATCACTGACATGGTGGTAGGAATCGAGTCCATATGGCCCATGTAGCCAGGATGGGCGGCGTTCATAGAATGCTGAAGGTGCGATCGCACCACTTCCAACAGCGCTGCCGCATCTATAGAGCGATCAGGAATCTGCGCCCATTGCTCAAATTTCTCGGTATGAAGGGCTTTGGGCAGGGGCGATCGCACTTGAGCCTGCGTCATTTCTGCCAGCACCAGCGCTACCGCCTGATGTAGCAATGCGCCAACCTCAGCGCGGTTGTGCCCAGCTGGATCGATAAAAGCGGTTTTAGGTAAAGCGTTCACTAAGCGTTCAGATGGATAAGTAAGCAATCAATCGCTGACTAAAATTGTACCAACAGCATCACAGCGTCAGATCCGACCCTACCAGTGAATACCGCACTCAGTTTTTTCAGTGCCGCGCCAGCGTCCGGCGCGCTCGTCTTCCCCGGCTGCTGTCGGCGTCGTTAGCGGCTGATCGCCAATGCTGGTATAGCCCTGATCGTGCAGCGGGTTATAAACCACATTGTGCTCATCGACATAGGCCCAGATATCTTGAGTGGTCCAACGGGCGAGCGGATTAATCTTGATGCGGCCATCGTCCGCGCGCTCAAAAATCGGTAAATCTTGACGGGTTTTCGACTGATCGCGCCGCCGTCCCGTAATCCAAGCTTTAACTTTAAGTTCGCTTAATGCTCGTTGCAAGGGCTCCACTTTCGTCAGTGCATAAAAGCGATCAATATCGCGTGCCCATAGCTCATCGCCATAGCGGTTGGCAAACGCTTCTTGGCTATCTACCCCGCGAGCGCGATAGGTATGCAGGTCGAGGTCATACACAAACGTGGCCTTAGCGGCGGTGTCTAAAGTCTCAGGGAAAAGATGCAGCGTATCCAGAAAGATCACTGGCACGGGGTGATTGAGCTCTTTGTAGAGCATGTGGGTCACAGCCAGTAGGCTAAAAGAGCTAGTTTGCGCGAGTCCATCAGGAATATGCTGAATGCACCAAGTCAAAATTTCTTGTGGGGAAGCTTTTTCAAATTGCTGATTGAGCAGATCTAAATCAAGTAAGTCATGATCGCGTGAGTTGTGGGAAATTGAAACAGCACGAGGTGCTTCTAAGCACTGAACCATATTAGTTGCCGGAGAATAGCTGCCGGACGATCAATAGCTAGGAAAAAGATGCCAAGTAAAAGCCTTCACCCTTGGCAGAGGTCTTTATAGCGGCAGTTTCAATGTTACTTTAATAAACACTCGTAATCCGACCGGAATACCGGCCATTCAAAATGGGTCGCCTTCAAACCTTTGAAAGCAGCCTGAGGCATTAAGCTTTCAGCTTTATGAGAATTAGGTCAGGGTTCGTAAATTATTGCTGCGTAAGCGTAATGGAATGGGCCTGATTTTAAGCTGCCAGTAAATGACATGCCCGTGAATGACGTGCGAATGAATGACAATAGTTTTATGCTTAACCGCTTTATGATCAACTGCCGTGAGGAAAGGTGCACTGATGAAAACGCTGATTTTGTATAGCAAACCGGGATGTCATCTCTGTGAAGGGCTGCAAGAAAAGCTAGAAACGCTGCCTGTTCAGCTAGAGGTAAGAGATATTACCCAAAACGAAGCGTGGTTTCAAAAGTATCAGTATGAAGTGCCGGTGCTTTGTCAGGAGGTTAGCGCTCCAGAAAATTCTTTAGAAAAACCTTCAGAAAGACCTTTACCGCGCCTATCGCCTAGAGCAACAGCCGCCCAAGTAGCACAAATAATACAGACACATATTGGCCCCTTTGAGGCATAATCTCAGCCAGCGTATACCGGATATTCATTCAATATCGGCTGAAGCGTCTATATTAAGAGCGATTTACTTTATACAAGGTGAAGGGGAGAGGCCAAATGCTTTTAAGAGATTTGTTTGCTGGATTGGCTACGGCGCAGGTGACAGGGGGCGATGCTTTCAAAGGTCATCCTAACTGGGATCAAGAGGTGACGGGTCTGTCGGCCAATTCGCAGGCGATCGCTCCTGGCAATTTGTTTATTGGAATGCCCGGTACACGAGTCGATGGCGGTGAATTTTGGCAGGGCGCGATTGCAAAAGGGGCGATCGCTGCTCTGATCTCCCCTTTTGCCCTATCGGCTAAACCCAACACCCACAGCGCCTTGGTGCTAACGGCTGAAGCCGTGCCGCAGCTATGCGCTCAATTAGCCGCCGCCTTCTATGACCAGCCCGCCCAAGCGATGAAAATGATTGGCGTCACCGGCACCAATGGCAAAACTACTACCACTCATTTGATTGAGTACTTCCTCAACCAGGCGCAGCAAAAAACCGCGATTCTAGGCACGCTGTACACCCGCTGGCCCGGTTACGAAAAAACAGCGGTGCATACGACACCTTTCCCGATTGATCTCCAAAAAGAATTAGCCAGTGCCCGCCAAGCCGACTGTCAAAATGCCGTAATGGAAATCAGCTCACACGCTTTGGCGCAGCATCGCACCAGCGGTATTCCTTTTGAAGTGGCGGTATTCACTAACTTGACGCAAGATCACCTCGACTACCACAAAGATTTGGACGACTATTTTGCGGCCAAGGCGCTGCTGTTTGGCCCCGACTATCTCAAAGGTCGCGCCATTATCAATCAAACGGATGCTTATGGCCAAAAGCTGGCTGCTAGCCTCAAGCCTACTCAGGTATGGACTTACAGCACCGATGACAGCAGCGCCGATCTCTATACCGAAAATCTTACGTATGGGCCGACAGGCGTTAGCGGCACGGTGCATACACCGGCTGGCAAAGCCGCATTTACTTCGCCCTTAGTCGGTCAGTTTAACCTCGAAAACCTGCTAGCAGCGGTGGGTTCGGCGCTGCATTTAGGAGTCGATTTGGATCGCATGGTCGAAGCGCTGCCGCGCTTTACGGGCGTGCCGGGGCGGATGGAGCGGGTGCAGGTGCAGCCCGACCAGGATATCAGCGTGATTGTGGACTATGCCCATACGCCGGATAGCTTGGAAAATGCGCTGAAGGCGGCGCGGCCTTTTATTGCAGGTCAGATGATCTGTGTGTTTGGCTGTGGCGGCGATCGCGATCGCACCAAACGCCCCCAAATGGGCCGCATTGCCTATGATCAATCTGATCGGGCGGTGATTACTTCTGACAATCCGCGCACGGAAGATCCTGAGCAAATATTAAAAGATGTGATGGCCGGGATTGATGGGCCGCTAGACACAGAGCAGGTGGTGTGCGATCGCGCTCAAGCCATTCGCAGCGCAATTTTGCAAGCGCAGCCGGGAGACGGAATTGTAATTGCCGGAAAAGGCCATGAAGACTATCAAATTTTAGGGACTGAAAAAATTCATTTTGATGATCGCGAACAATCCAGAGCAGCCCTAATAGAAAGGTTTGCGGGCAAAAGAACCCAGAGATCTTAGCCACTCTAGCAGCGCCCTTACTCAGACGCCTTTAAGACGCGCTTGATAGAGTAAGGAAGTTGTATTGCAAAAGGTCTCAATCTTTGTTGTCATCTTCGCATCTGTCATCTTCGCAGGGCTACCGGCTAGAGCGCATTCATCTAGAAGTCACGAATGTCTGTAACTTTAAGTGTGAATTTTGCCCGGATGCGATTATGCAGCGCCAACGGGGGCATATGTCGCTGGCGCTATTGGAAAAAGCCTTAGATGAAATCGCTGATCAGCGGCTAGCAAAAATTGTGGCATTTCATCTAATGGGGGAGCCGCTGATCTATCCGCATATTTTTGAAGCGATCGCCCTTGCCAACCAGCGCCATCTCCGGCTCCACCTCACCACCAACGGCAGCACCTTCCATATCCGCCCTGAGCACATTGCCAAACTCGTTTCCTCCGGCATTCCCAAAGTCACGATTTCACTGCAAACGCCCGATTCAGAGACATTTATCATTCGCGGCGCACCGCCCAAGCTTCAGCCAGAACAATACTTCAGCGGCATTACCGAATACGTCAAGGCCAACTTAGCCGATGAGCGATCGCCCACTCGGATACATATCAAGTTTTTAGATACTACACCGCACCCTTTTCTGGTGCCGCACAAAACCATGCATGTGGTTGAAGGCAAACAAATGCAGCAACAGCTCAGCGAGTGGTGCCAACGTCTCCTATTTAACGATTCTCACCAGCAGATCACAACAGAACTCCAACAGAAGCTTGCTAGGCACAAACCAGGCCGCTGGCAGATCATAGAACTTACTCCCAAGCTGGCCCTAGAAACCTTCCCGCTCGATAGCTGGGGCAACGTCGAGAGCTCGACTGTGATTCCGGCTAACTTTGGCTACTGCAATGGCACCACCGATCAGGCAGGCATCTTGTACGATGGCACCATCGTTCCCTGCTGCAAAGACTACGACGGCCAAATTCCTTTAGGCAACCTCAACCACGATACGCTCCGCGACATTTTAGATCGTCACTCTCTAGCTTGCAGTCTGCGCGCAGATTTTGACAAATTCAAAGTCACCCATCCAGTATGTCAGCGCTGCATGGGAGCCGATACCCCACAAAAATCTTTGCTCCGCCAGATCGGATCGGTGGCTTACTTCAAGATCTACAACCCAATCATGAAGCGGCTTAATCCTGGCTGGGGAGAAGTGTAGACAACGCTAGCAAGGGTGCCCTTTTACGACAGCCCCTGAAAAATGTTCTCCACCAGTCGCTTAGTCTTGTCGTCGAGCCGCTGCCAGTCTATGTCGCTTTGTTCATCTAGCAAGCTGCTGTCCGCCTCAATCGGTGAGCTATCGGCTTCTTCAGGATCATAGAAAATCGCACAAACCTGATAGCACAGCGCCCAAATGTCTACGACTTTTTCAGCCGCTGGCTCAGCGGCCGGTTCAGTAGCTGATTTATTCGATTTTGCAGGCGATAATTTCAGCCGGTAAAGTGGCGAAGGCTGAGGCAGTTGCGACATCAAAGCGGCGACTCGATCATGATCTTCCGGAGGGACGCCGTGAAGCTGCTTTTGCAAGGTCGCATAGGTTTGCTGCTGTTCGACGGTTGTGCCCACCGGCCAAATCAACTCTTCCTCATAGCTGCCCTGCCAATCGCTCACATCTAGCTGCTTACGAATATTGTCAATCACCCGAATCAGCGCTGGCTGCATGAGCTGCTCCACTTGGGCTCTAGCTAATGGCGTGGCAAATTCTGGCAGGTGCATGGCGCTAAATCTAAATCTAAACCTTTACCGCAGGCATTATTCCATCCGAAACCAGGCTGTCAGCGCCACGGCCAAACCATCAGCGGCGTCATCTGGCTTAGGAATGCTCTCTAGCTTAAGTTCGCGGGTAATGGCATCTTGCACCTCTACTTTATCAGCATTGCCATACCCTGTAATTGACTGTTTAATCTGCGCAGGGGTGAACTCCACAAACGGCAAATTGTGCTGAGCCAACACCAGCATCACCACCCCCCGCGCCTGAGCCACCAAAATGGTATTGCCCATCCGATAAAAGAACAGCTTCTCAATCGAGACTAAATCTGGCTTGTACTCATTGATCACACTGTGCAAATCGTCATAAATGGTGCACAGCCGCTGCCCGGTGTCCGTGCGAGCAGGCGTCTGTACCACCCCATAATCTATCGTTTGAATGTGAGGCGAATTGGCGCAGCGCTCAGCCGGATCATATTCAATCACCCCAAATCCTAAAATCGCTAATCCAGGATCAAGGCCCAGAATGCGTTTGGTCACCACAATAATTTATCCATCGCAAAAAATTATCCATTTCAAAATGGCCGATGTCGCTCAAATATCTGTCTTAAAAAGACCTAATCTCACAAATCGCCTATCAATCGCCTATCAATCGCCTATCTCGCCCCGGCCATCTGCCGACCGTTCGCCGCAGGCTCTGCCACCCCAAAGGTTTTGCTAAAAGTTTTCTCGACCTTAAAGCCCGAATCTATTGATTCCAGCGGATCTTTGCGCAGGCGATGACGCAAGCACAAGGCAATCACTCGCTGCACATCTTGCAACGTCACTTCAGTTCGCCCTTCGTAAGCCGCAAGTGCCTTAGCCGCTCGGTTCGTCACAATATCACCGCGCAGCCCATCCACATCTAGCTCAGAGCAAACCTCAGAAATTTTCACCCGGTACTCATGCTCTAAGGTGACTGCGCTCAAACGATTTTGCGCCTCAATAATCTTTTGCTGAAGGGCTATTTGATCAGCTTGGCACTGGGCGACAAAGGCATCTGGATTGCTGTCAAATTCAGTCCGCTGCTCCACAATTTGCACCCGCAGTTCGGGATCGCGTACGGTGCGAATTTCAGCGTGCATTCCAAATCTATCCAATAGCTGAGGGCGCAGTTCACCTTCTTCGGGGTTGCCGGAGCCAATCAGCACAAACTGAGCCGGATGACGAATAGAAATGCCTTCGCGCTCTACGGTATTCCAGCCAGAAGCCGCCGAATCGAGCAAGACATCCACGAGGTGATCGTCTAGCAAATTGACCTCATCAACATAGAGCAAGCCCCGATTGGCTTTGGCTAGTAAACCCGGTTCAAACGCCTTGACGCCCTCGGATAAGGCTTTTTCAATATCAATGGTGCCGCATACGCGATCTTCGGTTGCGCCCAAAGGCAGATCGACCATTGGCACTTTTTTCGCCGCGACTTTAATCTCTTGGCCTTCGCGCTCGGCTAGCACATCTGGATTGTTGGGCTCCCGGTTAAACGGATCGCCTTCGGTGACTTCAATGTCTGGCAGTAAGTCAGCGAGGGCGCGAATGGTGGTGGATTTGCCGGTGCCGCGATCGCCCATAATCATCACCCCACCAATCTTGGGATCAATCACATTCAAGATCAGCGCTAGCTTCATATCTTCTTGGCCGATCACCGCAGTGAAGGGAAAAACGGCTCGGCGGGCAGTCATGGCAGTACTCACAGGCTTAAATCAATTAGTTGAAGGGGTTCAACCATTGTGCCACAGGAGGCCATACCCAATTCGCTCAAGCTTAAGCAACCTTCTAGATCAAGCTCAATTAGGTCAAGCCAGCCCTATTTGTTCTCTTTCTCTGCATCGGCAGAGCAGCAATATACGTAGCGTGAGTCAGCTTTGCCCCTTAAAACAAGACAAGCGCTGACCATTGTCAACGCTTGTCTTGATATGCAAATGGCTTATCCAATCGGAGCGGCGGGATTTGAACCCACGACCCCTACTACCCCAAAGTAGTGCGCTACCAAGCTGCGCTACGCCCCGAAGTGCTTAATTTGCTTACCAAGAATAGCATAATGATGAGCTTGCGTTGAGCGCTGATTTTTACGTTTGCTAAGGATTTTGACTTGAGGACAGCTTAGAGGATAGTCCTTAGGATTATCCTAAGGAAAGCAAGCGGACACATTGACGGATTGTCCTTAGGACATACTATGATTGGAGCAACCGAAAAGACTCAAGGGTTTAAGGGGAACCGGCTTCCACTGGTGAGTAAAGCCCCTGCCGGCGCACAAATGCCAGAATGACCGAGAGTCCGCTGCGTTGTCCTCATGAAGTGCTTAAAAGCCCTTTAAACGTGACAATGTGGTACCAGTGCCAACATCAGTATCACTACCAACCTCATCATTGCCACCACTATCTATCTAAACCACTATCATCCACTAAACCACTATCACCCACATCGCTATGGATCAAAAAAACATCAATAAACAACGAGATCAAACGACGATAATATTCGTCTGACGGCAATCAGACGAGACTGATCAATATAGATAGCTACATAAACTAATCATAGAGCTGACAATTACCTTGTCGGCTCTTTTTTATATCAGCCTTTAGAGACGATCCAGGCTACTGCCCCATCTGAGCGACGTCCGACGGATCTAAATAAAAAGCCCGCTTCGCGAAAGGTCTGTCCGTAAGCGGTATTTTGTGGGACAGGGCGCTTGAGTAAGTACTCTATTTCTGAGCTTTTAAGCTCCCATTTGTTTTGAACGGCCTGCTCTAAAAACTGATAGTACGCTAGCGGATCGACTTGGTTTGCAGGTGGGTTGAGATTCGCGACGATTTCGGTAGTCAGGCTGCGAATCAAATTGATCATATCGGCTGAAATGGTCGCTAGCCCCGATGATTCTGCGGGTGGGTCGGCTTCGGCGTCCGGGAGGTTGAGCCCCATCATTTCTATGAATTCGGGAGCTGAGCCACCACCTTGAATGAACCGATGAAGCTCATCTAACAGAGCCACGTCTTCGGCGCTGACGTAGGATCGAGCACCAATTCGTACGGGCTTGATACCCAACACATCCATCCGCTTATAAAAGGCACTTCTGGCCAGATCGTCGTATCGGGCAGGTAACTGGCTAACCGGATATCTATCGACTTCACCGCTCATATTTATCCTCTGGACTGTCCTCAGGAAGCTGCGTATATATTATCCTCTAGATTGTCCTGTAGACGCGATGAATCGCTATTTTTTTAGTGCAAACGCACTATTTTTAGGCGCGAAGAGCGGCAGTGGTTAGCCGACTGATAAAGTTAAGTCTTAAAATTACTTAAAATTAAGAGCAAAAAATTAAGAACAAAAAATTAAGAGAAAAGTTTTGGCACTAGGGATTTTCACCGGAGCGTTGAATGGCAAAGCGGAGAAAGTTTTTTTTGATTGTGATGGTGCTAGTGATATCGATGATGATTGGCGGCAGGCCACTCTACCGTCTGATGGCCGCTTTTCCATTTGCCGGTGAGGATTCAATTCCGGTTGCTGCTGAGGGTTCTAATCATTTTTCACCAGCGGCGGTCAGGGTCGATCAGAAGGTCGATGAGGCGCGGCTGATGGCGCATATCGACGCGATCGCCCAACCTCGCCACACCCAGATCCAAAAAGCCGCTGCCCGCCGCTACATCACCACGCAGATGATTGACTATGGATTGATACCGATAGAGCAGCCCTACGCTCAGGCCAACCTAACAGGAACCAATATTGTGGTGACGATTCCAGGGGCTGATCCGGGGGCGGAGACGGTGGTGCTAGGCGCTCACTATGACACGGTGGAAGGTTCGCCGGGGGCGGATGATAATGGCAGTGCGATCGCCACACTTTTAGAAGCGGCTCGGATTTTTTCATCCCAGCAATTCCCTGGGAAGGCTTCACCATCGCAGCCCGATACGGTCAAACTGCCTAACACGCTGAAGCTAGTTTTTTTTGACCAAGAAGAACAGCAAATCGATGGCAGTGGGTTACTGGGCAGTTTGGCCTTTACAGAGCGCGCGGAAAATATGGCAAGAGTAAAGGGCGCAGTAATTCTAGACATGGTTGGCTACGCCTGTCATACCGCAGGTTGCCAAAGCTATCCAATGAATTTACCGCTGTCGAATCTGCCGGAAACGGGTAATTTTTTGGTGGTGTTGGGCCAATCTACGCATACGGATTTGATCGATGCGTTTGTACAATCCGCGCAAGTCAGTGAGCCGCTAGTTCTCACCTTGCCATTGCCTCAGGCGACGTTGCAGCTATTTCCAGATTTACTGCGCAGCGATCATGCGCCCTTTTGGCACAAATCTATTCCGGCTGTTTTTGTTACGGATACAGCCAACTTTCGCAATCCTCACTACCACAGCGATCAAGATACGCCCGAGACGATAGATCCTTTGTTTTTAAAAGGAAGCGCTCAGCATGTGGTGAATGCTGTAGCGACATTACTTCAGAAAACCAGTTTTTAAGCCGCTTGCTGACGTTCTTTGGCACGTTCTTTAGCGAGATAATCAAACACACTCTTGTCGCCAATATCCGGTGGAATCGGCTGAATCACTTTACGCAGCGCAAACACTGCAAACAGCGCCGCCCAAGCGACTAGCAAGCTACGCTCAGTGGCAACAGATAAAATGCCGGTCATATGACCTAGCAATAAACCGGGTACAATCACGACCAAAAATTTGGTTTCTAGGCGATTGAAGCAAAAGGCTTCTTTGAAGAAAATGCCGGTAAGGGCCGCAAAGGTAAAGCCAATGCCCAAAATCGTCAGCGGCTGCTGATAGGCCGTTAGGGCTAAAGGCGTTGGGTAGCTAAGCGCTACGGCCACACTCGCAATCCCGCCAATTGCCCAAAAGATCTGTAGCGCCCGGTGTAGCGATCGCAGATAAATATGAATTTTAAAAAGCTCAGACCCAGCGCCAGCCACAGCAGGCCGTAGCAAACGGTCGCGACTTGAGGCGCAAAATCAGGGGCAAAAAAGACGCAGAGGGTAGCGATCGCAAAACTCAAAGCCGCTACGGTTAGCCCTGATCGGTAGAGAATGACCTCTCGGCGATCGCGCTGATCAATCGTAAAGCTACCAAACTGCCCCTCATAAACCGCCGACAACTGATCAGACTCTATTTGAGTTGTCTCTATTTGAGTTGTCTATAGTACAAACTCCTTTGTGTTTATTAGCTGTGTTTATTAGCTGTGTTTATTAGCCTGCTTCTATTATGCTACTGCCATCCCAAATCCATCATCGATCGCCCTGCCGCTGCGAAAACAGCCCCATCAGCGGCCCTAGCACCGCCCCAAACACAAATCCCCCCGCATGGGCCCAATAAGCCACGCCCCCCGATCCTGTATTAGCGGTCGCATCTAGGCTGGCATAGCTATAGAGAGACTGCTGCACAAACCACCAGCCCAAAAACAAATAGGCTGGCACCGGCACTATAAATAGCGCAATAAAAGTCATGATCCTAGCGCGCGGAAAGCGGATGATATAAGCGCCCATCACGCCCGCGATCGCCCCGCTTGCACCGACTGTAGGCATCACTGAATCAGGCGCAAAAAACCACTGACTCAGCCCCGCTAACGCCCCGCAGGTCAAATAGAAAAACAAAAATTTCAGCGGCCCAAGCCGGTCTTCAATATTGTTGCCAAAAATCCATAGGTACAGCATGTTGCCGCCTAGATGCAGTAGGCCGCCATGCAAAAATTGAGACGAAACCAGAGTTAGCCATTCGCCCTGAGCAGGCCCCGGAATAGCGTTAGCGTCAATAGGGATGGGGCAGCTTAAATCAACTACTGCTGATACCGCATCACTCGGCAGCGAACAAGTTAGCTCAGCCGGCACGATGGCCCAAGTATTAATGAACTGCTGTAGCGCACTCTCTCCTAGCGACGTTTCATGAAAAAAAACAGCAACATTTAGCGCGATTAGCCCGTACACCACAATAGGCGTTGTACTCACCGGATTGTCATCTCTAAGGGGAACCACCGCGATCAGCCAAAAAGAACCCTTTCATTTTATACAGAGGGCTCACGCTAATGGGCCCAAACCCTAGATATTTCAGGCAAACGCTCAAAGAATCCAGGCTAAAGTGCCGGCTTCGGCATCTAATTCGACGGGTAAGCCAACCGGCAGCGCGGCATTCTCGCCATCGTGACCAAAGGGTAAATCAAACACAATCGGAATCCCTAAATCGCCCAGGCGATCACGCATCACCTCAGCCACACTCAGCGTCGGCCCCAATTTAGTCGGCTGAGCGTCGCTAAAGCGCCCCAGAGCAATACCTGCAATCTGCGCAAACCGTCCCATAGCACGCCATTGTGTCAGCATTCTATCTAGCCGGTAAGGCGCTTCACCCACATCTTCAAAGGCCAAAATTACACCTTGAAGATCCGGCTCAGCGGCTGTTCCTAAAAGATGAGTAGCCACACACAAGTTTCCCGGCAGCAAAATGCCCCTAGCTTTGGTGAAGCGGGGGTCACTGATCCAGCCTTTGCCAGTCAGCGGCGCAATTTGATGATGCTCTACCCAATTAAACAGTCGATTTACAGACTCAGCCGGTTCGTCAGCAATCGTGGTTAGCACGGGGCCATGCAAGCCTGACACTCCCTGTTTACTCAAGCTCCACAGCAAACTGGTGATATCTGAAAAGCCAATTAGCCACTTCAATGAATCTTCAATGGGGGGCCAAACCCAATCTTCTAGCAGTCGCGTGCCGCCGTAGCCGCCTCTCGCACAGAGAATGCCTTTGCAATGAGGGTACGTCAAAGCGCTCAAGAGCTGCTGCCGCCGGTGATCGTCGCGGCCTGCCAAGTAGCCCCACTGATCATCATAGCCATTGCATAAATGCAAACGATAACCCCGCTGTCGCCATAAATCTAAGCCTGCTGCAAATTTTTCTGAGGGCTGCAAGCTACCGCTCGGAGCAATCACACAGAGCAAGTCACCGGGCTGCAAAGGCGGCGGAATCTTGATCTTCATGCTAGATTCTTCACGCTAGTGGGACGTGGCTGTTAACCGTACGATTAGCCCCGATCATTGAGAATATCCAGCAACATATAGCTGACCTAACGAATTGTCCGCATAGGCTTCATCAACGTAGCCCGTACGGTCGAACATAATTTGGTGAATATATAAGTCCAATTGGCCTTCGTCACTGAACTGAGGGCGGTAATAGTCTTTGATATCGTTTTCTATGCCGATGTCAGAGAGGTGGTCGTGTAGAGCCTGAATCTCGCCCGCAAAATAAGCGTCTCTAGAAGATTTGTCTAAATAAGACTTAGGCACAACCCGGTAAGGTACACCGCCGAACGTGCCCTGTTCGTTGACAAATAGGGCACTCCAGATCACCGTGCTAGCACTAGCCGATAGCAGCAAAGCTAAGATCGATCGCCGCCATAACCGCTCACGAAACTGAATGCTGTTGAGTTTTTGATTGATTTTACTAGGACGCGATCGCCGTCGTCGAATCAGGCGTAAAAAGATCTGATCACGGCGGATAGGATGCTGTAATCGCTGTTGAACCCGGCTGTGCTCAGCCGTTTGGCCGACTAATGGCTCCAAATCTTTAAAGAATTTAGATGCCCCATAACGCCTGTCAGGAGACCATTGAGCCGCAATCTCCGAATCTGAGATCAGGCGAAGCAGCCACCAACGCTTCAGTTCGCAAGGTAAGCGATTCATTAGATCAGAAACTAAAAAAAGATAGCAATCTTAAACTTATCAAATAAAATGCATCAAAATTTATACTTACTAAAAACCTTCCTAAAGACGGGGACACTTTGTGAGTCTTTTGTGAGTCTGCGGCGGCTTTCACGAGGAAATTTTAGAGGAAATTTTAGGCTATTTCAGGCCGCTTTATTGAGATTAGACTGCATTGTCTGATGTAGTTGGGCCGCTAAATGATCAATAGTGCTGGCGCGATCGCGCTGATAATCAGCTAAATAATCCTTCAAATTAATGGGTTCACCGATGTAAAAACAGGCCCGACGAGGCGCTTTCGGCGGAGCATGTTCGAGATGAAACACCTCGCGCTCTAGGCGAGTCAAGGTATCTAAAAAGCGCTCTTGAGTCGGTGATTCTGCCACATAGCCATCGTAAATAGCATCGAAATTTAACAGCCGCACGGTATTCCAGTAAAGGCTTTCATGGGTGACCTTAGGGGCCGTTACCGCTGCGTCTTCTAGCAGCGCCTGCACTTTATACACGCGCTCACGCATGGGCACGTTGGAGTTGGGGGCTATGTCAAAAGCCGCTTCACATTTTTGAAGAAATACCTGCTTGAGCCGATCAATGCGCTGATTCCAATCGAGGCTCTGATCGTGGCTGAGATTGGCTTCCTTTTCGAGGTTGATAATCACGGCGTTAGCAATCTGGCGTAGCCGAGCATATTCATCCATTGCTGCGGGTGAAATGTTCAGCTTAGATTCTAACCGCGAGAGCGTAGAGTCTATGATTTGGTGTCCCGGCAATAGGTAGCGGTACTTCAAGCTCAAGGGCACCACGTACAGGTCACTGACTTGATCGAGCGAGTCTGATCTTTTCGCCTGCTGAGCGAGGACAGACATCGGTAGCTGAATCGCGCCAGGGCGAAAAGGCATGATTGTATCGTTTTGATAAGAGCAGCCGCCTTCTGGAAAAATGACTAGCCGACATTGCGGCGATTTAAGCAGCGTTAAGGTTTGGCTGATACTGGTGCGATCGCCCAAGCCGCGCCGAATGGAATAGCAGCCTAGCCGCTGAATAAACCACCCCATCAATCCTTTAAAAGATTCGTAAGCGACAACGTAGTGCCATAGCTGACCCAACCGAGCCGACAGCACAAACAAGCTAATGCCATCTTCTAGGGTGGGATGGTTGCAGACATAGACCAAACGAGCGTCATCTATCGCTTTCACTCGACTCACCTGATCATCAGATACCGACAGCCAAAACTTATAAAGCAGCCGAGCGAGCGGGTAAGAAACGCTCTGTATCAACCGAATCATCAGCGGCTGCTGCTTCGGCGGATAAAAAGCCGGTTGAGCGGCGACGCTGGTGCCCGTCTCCCTATCCGTTTCCCTGTCATCCGTCATGATGGTCACCGCGCTGAAGCCTAGATCTTAATGTTCTTAATATATAGGCCCTGTGCCCTGTCATTGATGAGTTAGCGACCACTCATCTAAAGCGTCTGCCGTCAGGGTTAGCCCAGGTTAATCAAAGCATCAGCGATTTACAGAGATCAAACCGTTTTGGGCTGTCTGTTGCTACTAAACCTTGTCCACGTCCAGAACTGTAGTTTTCTCGGTAGGAAAACTCAAAGTTTCAACTTGGACGTGGTTTAACAATAGTTTGAGTGTCATCAAACAACGTAAAACTTTTCATCACTTGAGCCTCGCACGCTAACAACCCTGCGCACAATTACCAAAACTATTGGATTCGGCCCATTACTGCTTAGCGTTTACCTACTAAGCCACAACATTTTTTTTAACGACTAATGTTGCACCCTATTAGTGGCGATAGTGGCGAGGTGCTGTTGCCGATGTCTCCCTTCTTTTCTGATCGCTGGGCAAGCTCTTGCCGGTATTTCTGCTACGGGAGTTAAAAAAATAGGCTGGGTATCGACGGCGGTCGGCATCTTACTCATATTTGCTAGCAGCCCAACCATTTTAAATCCCCTCAGCCTTTGGGAGTTTTTCTTAGCCTGGGTGGCGATGGCTGTTGGCGATCAGCTGCTCTCGGCGGGTCAAGCCCTATAACGCCGATTTTATAATTGCCTGCACAACGCATGCAATTAGCTAACTGGCAAAATAGCCAACAGGCAGGTTATCTAGCAATTTATCCAGCAATTTATCCAGCAATATACTCTCGCATGTCACCTTGGCGCTTGCGCAATTTAGTTAATGCTTCGCGCTCGATCTGACGGACGCGCTCACGGCTGATTTCAAGCATGGCTCCAATTTTGGCTAGGGTCATGTTTTTGCCGTCATCTAGGCCAAAGCGCAGGGAGAGCACCCGCTGCTGCTGAGGGGTGAGATCTGAAAGCAGCATGTTTAGGTCGCGCTTAAGCGAAGACTGGGTAGCAAAGTCATCGGGGGTAGGGCCGTCGTCTTCGAGCAGGTCGCTGAGCTGGGTATCTTGATTGTCGCCTACACGCAGATCCAGCGATAGGGGCTGACGAGACTTATCTAAGTAATCGCGCACCTGCTGGGTCGTTAGATCTGTGTCTTGGGCAATTTCGGTAATCGTAGGGGTACGGCCATTTTGCTGAGCAAATTGACGCTGAGACTTTTTAATTTTGTTGAGTTTCTCGGTGATGTGAATAGGCAGGCGAATAGTTCGGCTTTTTTCAGCGATCGCTCTCGTAATCGCCTGTCGAATCCACCAGTAGGCGTAGGTGCTAAAGCGGTAGCCCTTCGATGGATCAAACTTTTCGACGCCGCGCTGCATCCCAATGGTGCCTTCTTGAATTAAGTCCAGCAGATCGACGTTGCGCTTGATATATTTTTTGGCGACAGAAACCACTAAGCGCAAATTTGCCTCCACCATACGGCGCTTGGCATGTTCGCCAGCAGCGATCGCTTTCTCAAGATCGGCTAGTGACAGCGAGGCAGCTTGGGCCCATTCTGCGAGGCTAGGCTCACGATCTAAGCGTTCGGCCAAGTCAGTCTGAGTCTCCAGCAGTTGCATCAGATATTTAACCTGCTTACCCAAGATGACTTCTTCTTCATGGGTGAGCAGGGGCACGCGGCCAATTTCTTTGAGGTAGGTACGGACAAGATCGCTAGAAGGAGCAGCAGCTTTCATATAAAAATCGCGCATCGGCAAGAAAATGAGGTCAACCGTCGGGCTAATCCTAAAACAGACGCTCACTAATGTTAAGTATTATAACTTTAATGAGAGCATTTTCTACATTCGTCTGCATTCGTCTGCATTTGATTGAGCCCACGGGCTTGGTAACTAAGGGTGATGAGTGGGTGATGAGTGGGTGATGAGTGGGTGGGATGGGTAGGATGAATGGCTTTGAACAGGGGCAAAGGCTAGCTGTTGACGGGAATTTATCAAGGGTTTATCAAAAATACAAACAGTTGCTCTAGACAAAGCCTATAGAAATTTTTCTAAGATGAACGGTGAGAATTCTTAAAAAAGTATGCAAATGTTTGTAAATTATTCAACCTTGTCTACCCAAAACATACATTGTCCCTCAGACATATTTTGTGCGGCCTAACACTATATTGGCTGTGATTTGTTTATCAAAATCCGCCATCAGCGATTGGTGCCTGCTTTTTAAGCGTCTGCTAGCGCCGCTTTGGGATAGGCAATGCGCTTGTGATTGTGCTGTTGCCACACCTGAATAAAGACACTAGCAATCACATCCATATCGTCTCGGCTGAGGCCACTATCAACAAGCTGTCGGTTTTGCCAGCGCGATCGCAAAATTTTATCGACCATGCTGTAGGCTTCGTCGATGGTGGCGTTGGTGGCGAGCGATCTCAAAGCGGCTTCGCAAGAATCAGCCAGCATCGTAATGCCGGTTTCTGGGCTCTGAGGAATGGGGCCATCGTAGCTAAAGTCAGCGATGTTGATGATCAAGCTCGGTTCATTCGCCTGTCTGGCCTTGGCCTGCTGATAAAAGTAGCTGATTTTCATATCGCCTTGATGCTCAGGAATAAACGCCTGTACGGCCTTGGGCAAGCGATATTTACGGGCCATCACCAGCCCTAGGGTGACGTGTTTTTTGATCAAGCTAGCACTCGCCCAAGGGTCATTGATCAGATCATGCTTGTTGGGGCCGTCTATTTGATTTTCGATGAAGCCTTGGGGGTCGTGCATTTTGCCGATGTCATGGTATAGCGTGCCCGCCCGCACTAGCTCGACGTTGCGACCTAGCGATCGCGCCGCCGCTTCCGCTAGGTTGGCCACAAACATGGTGTGCTGGAACGTGCCGGGGGCTTCTGCGGCTAGTCGCTTTAAAAGTGAACGGTTGGGATTGGCCAGCTCGGCAAGGCGAATGGGCGTAACCACATCAAAGAAGTGCTCTAAGTAAGGGCTGATGCCTAAAGCGACGATGCTCCATGAGAGGCCGTATAAGCCGTGCAGGGCAGAGCCCACAAAAATAGACTTCCACAAAGGCGCAGGAATTGAAGAAGCCATCAGGGTAAGGACCAGATGTGAGGCGGCTTGGGCAAGGCCGACAAAACCACCTAATAGCGCAAACTCTTCACGCGATCGCAAATTTGGCGCAATCCAAGCCCCGACCACCGCCGCCACGGCTCCTGACAGCAGAGGAATCGCGCTGATCGGCGTGCCAATTGGCAAAATCAGTGTCAGTAAGCCAACCACAGTCATGCCCATGACCGAGCCGTAAAAGCTGCCCACCAGTAGCCCGACTGCTGGCAAACTGGTAGAAGGAACTCGCAGCGCTGCCAGAAGCGGCACTCCCAAACAAAGCAGCAGCACCAAGACATGATCGCGCTGGTTGAGCTGATGCACCTGATGATGATCGACCCATAAATAAATGGTAATTGCCCCCGCGACCAGCAGGCTAAAGCTACACAAGCCCAGCCAGTTAAAATGCCGACTGGTGAGATCAAAATGGTCGAGCAATGCAAATTCAGCAGCATCAATAGGGTCACCCGCTCGCACGATCAGATCGCCCGCTTGAACAGAAACCATCACAGGCGCAATTTCATTGACTGCCTGCTCCGCCCGCAGCTTAGTGCGGACATCATCGAGCACTAGGTTAGGCTGAATGGCTGCGGCTAATACATTGGCGGTGATTTGGCGCACTTCGGACGTCGGGCCAGCCGGCACCCGCGCCTCGATCGCCCGACGAATGAGATCCGACGGCATACCGGGATGAATGCCTTGAAGCATCATTTCGGCAAAGATCTGTCGGGCATTGCCCTGGACAATGACCCATTGCTCGTCAGATAGCGCGAATAACCGATAGTCATACAGCGGTTGGCCCGATTTAGTGGCTTCGGCAATCAGCGCGTCGAGAGTGGCTTGGTAGTGGGTGCGATAGGTTGAAACTTGAGTTTGCAGCAGGCTCAGCCCTTGCGATCCGGATTGCGATCGATAGGTGACGAGTTCGCGCAGAGCAGCGGCTTGCTGGGGGGTCAGCGATCGCCCTTGATCTAGGCTAGAAGGCAGAGGATCTGCTGACAGATTAGGCAGCAGATTGGACATTTGTGCCAACCGCCAAATGGCCTGCCACTCAGACTCTGAAGCGTGAAACAAAACGCTTTGAGTGGATCTTGAAAGGGCTTCTTCGTTGATCAAAGGAGGCGTACCAGCTTGCTCGCGCAGGCTTTGGCCTTGGGCTATAGCTGTGTCTAAAGCGCGATCAGCTGCGGCAGTGAGATCTTGGTCTATTTTGAGTACCCGTACACCGCTATCACGCACATTGTTGCGCAAATTTTCCGTTGCCTGTTTGTTTTCAAAAATCGCTGTCTCAGGTGCATAAAACGTCTGCGGCGCGATGGTTTTGACATCTAGCCCAGGCTGATTGTAAAAGCGCTGACCCAAGCAGGCTGTCAGCAGCAACACCGATAGGAATACCACCACCCAAACACGCTTAGCCACGGCTAGTGACAATAGAGCCTGCCCGGTAGAGCGCTTCACACCCACCAGCTTTGGATGGGGCATGTAGGTGCTACCGGAGGCTTGCGGCTGGCGATAGGATCTCGCGAGTGGGATGACTTGGGCCAAGCTCTCGATCCAACAAAAGCGCTGCGCTCTATTAGTCGCGCCGCTCAATACTTTTCTCAATAGCGGCTTGCAGCGACGGTCAAACCGCCGCTTGAGATAGCGCCCAAAATGCTTCAACCGTACAGATGACCGTGCCCATAGCCGATGCCCTTGGCTGGCAACTCGACGCGGTACCCGACTGGCACAATAATTGGCAAAATAACGGAGAACACGCATGAGCCCGACCGGGTAAATTGCCTAACTGCCCGCTTGCAGCCGATCTACAAGCGGCAATTGAAAGTGAGCACCGTGAGTCGAGTGAAGGCTGATCATTTCGCCATTATAGTATGCAGATTTCTCACTCGATCAGTTGCTAAGTTGCGGCTGTTTGGCAATGGGTAAAATCCCAGCCCACTGGTCAACCAAGCGATTGGCTGCGGCCATTACAGTAGATCGATTAAGGATCTGCTGATCGGCGGCCAACGGTGGCTGGGCTGAGCAGATCTGGCAAAGTACGGGCAGTGCCGCTTGTCCCTGCAAAGCCCCCGCCATGAGGGGCGCAACTAGGGCGCTATACCCCCAGGTAGCGGGTAGCGGCGTCGTCAGGCGATAGCTCTGCAGCTGATCTAGTGCGATCGCTAATGCCTGCACCCAAACTTGATCGGCTGCTGTCTGCGGACTCACCTCGGCAACCGTCTTTGCCAATGCCGGGTTAAATGCCTGAAATGCCTGAAATGCCTGATCAAGGTCAGTTAAAAGACGTTGGTAGAAGAGCGTTTGGCCTGAAATCAAACTGTATGCATGAGCGCGATCAGCGAGGTGAGTGAAGTGGTTCTGCCAAAATTGCCAGCGTTGGCCTTGAGCCGTAGAGCCGAGGTTTGAAGCGCTGCTACCTGGACTGAGGGCAATCTGCAATAGGTCACCGAGCAGCAGTGTCTGAGCGGTGGCGATGGAATTGATTTTGGTTTCGGCTGTAGTCAATGAGTCTGATCTAGATAGGCCGGATAAAGAGTTTGACAGATGCCTGTGCACCCATTGCAGCCGCTGCTGCCAGCTATCGTGATAGCGCAATAGTACGGGTAAGCTGAATAGCCAGTAAGGTAAGCCTTGGGGCCAAGGGCGGGTGTGAAAAGTGCTAGGACTCTCGGTGAAATGGTTAATCTGGGCAAAGCTTAGCGCGACTGCTGCTACCATATCGGCGGCTACTGGCTGGCTGAGGCTGATGTTGAGAGTTCTAGCGGCAGCAGGTGCTAGCCATAGTCCTAGCAATGCGCCCTGGCAGCGATCGCGCCTAAATGATTCCATAAAGCACTCACTAGAGTATTTGGCACCGGGAATTATATCTGCTTATATTGATATGGCTCAAAGCTTACTATGCACAAGGCTGAGGATACTTTCAATGGGGCGATCGCGCAGACATCAAGTAATAACTCACAAGCTACCGCTAGCAATGGCCATGACACCTGCCTTGCTTTCTTCACTCCCCTTACTACTAGGGGGATTATTAGGCGGCAGACTATTAAGCGAGATCTATCCGGTTCTTGCCGCCCAACGGCTATCTGTTGAAGCGGCGAACACCGTTCCGACTCATTTACGGACTCATTTACTGGCTCAGGCGACTCACTCCACCTTAGCTCCCGGCAGCACAGGCGCGGATGTCAGTCGATTGCAGGCGACACTTAAGCTATTGAACTTTTACCAAGGCGAGATCGATGGCACCTACAGCCCAGCTACGCAAGCTGCCGTAGCCAGCTTTCAAACCGCCGCTGGCATTGAGGCCGATGGCATTACTGGCCCTGTCACCTGGCAAAAGCTACTCCCAGATCCCGATGAAGTGGCTACCATCCCCGCTAGCGAAGCCCCCACTGCGACGACACCGGCTCCCGCTGCCGCATCCGCAAGCCCTGAATCGCCCAGTGGCCCGCCTATTTTGAGGCTAGGGGCAGAAGGCTCAGCCGTCTCTCAGCTTCAGCGAGAGCTGCAAACGCTCGGCTACTACGATGGTCCAATTGACGGCGGCTTTGGCGAACTCACTGAGGCGGCTGTCACTGCTTTTCAAACCAAACTTCAGATCACAGTAGACGGTGTAGTCGGCCCCTCCACCTGGGATACACTTTCTAGCGAGCTGGAAAAGCGTTAAGGCTAAGAGGATAGACCATTCCTGATCAATTAAAAGCCATGGTCTAAAACTAAAATATGGTCTAAAACATGGTCTAAAAGCCTAGTCCTTTTGCAGCAGCGCCGAGAAATCAAGATTTTCTGAGGCCAACACCATCACCGTCGGCGGCAGGTTGGCAATACGCGATTGCAGAGCGTGATAGTACTCAACCAAATCGCCCTCAGGCACCGCCAAACCCAGAAACACTAGATCAGCGGCGGCTGAAGATTTTTGTAAAATGTCATCGAAGGATCTGTCTTCAGCCAGAATGATCTCTGATTTTGCCCCAATGCGTAGGCTTTGAGTGAGGTTTTCTAAGTTGGCTTTGGCCGATTGGGCAGCCGCTTCATTAGGAACCACTAGCTTGAGACGAATTTCTGCTGAGCGCCACAGCCAGCTTGTGCGCAGCAAATAAGCCAAAATCAGCATCAGGCCGCCATTGGCCTGCAAGCCACCCCACCAAACATCGATTTGGCGCTTCGAATCGCGGACAAACATCGGTGGAGCCAGAGACTTTATCTCCTCGTTGGCATCTTTTTCACCCCGAAAAATCACCACATTGCGCTGTGCGCCGTGGCAGACTTGAATAGTGTTGCAATAGCGTTTGATGCTATCGGCATCAGGGTTTTCAGTATCGCCCAAGAGTACGGTGTTAGGCACTAATGGCCCCATGCCATAGGCTTCGACGAGCTTTTGCGCACCCGTAAACGGATCGTCAGCCGTGATAATTTTGGCAAATGCCTGAACGCCTTTGCGCTCTAGAAAGTCGCGCAGGGTGAGTTCGGCTTTTTCTTGCTGGGCGATGCTGCGAGAACCGCTAGGTAAAATGCTAGCAACCGTGATCAAACCGCGATTATGGGTAAAGGCGCGGGCGATTTCGATCAGATACCAGCGCTTAGTAGGCGTACCAGAAAGCACCAGCAAATGAGGTCGCCAGTTTTTTGGATCGGCGTTGTCGTCAATGTTGAGCAAAGCCATGCGCACAATCGTCATCCAAATGCCCTGGCGGACGTCGCCCCAAGTGCTTTCTAGCTGCCGCCGCTCTAGCCAAAAGTAAATCAGACCGACAATGACCAAAGCGACAATAGTAGCGATGGGATTGATCAAAAACATCACGGCAATGCAACCAATTGCCCCTAGCAGCGACAGCGACCAGTGCACTTTAAAGGTGGGGCGAAAAGAGGGGCTCTGAATAAAGCCTTCGACAGCGGCAGCGACGTTGAGCACTAAGTAAGTGGTGAGAAAAAACATGGAGAGGACGGGCGCGATCGCATCCAAACTCCCTAATGTCACCACCGCTAGCACAATTCCTAAGGTAAACAGCGTCCCCAATCGCGGGTCATCAGTCGGGCCATTGCCTTTGCCAAGCCAGCGCAAAGGGCTCGGTAAAATATTGTCGCGAGCTAGGGCCTGCAAAATGCGGGGGGCTCCCAAAATGCTGCCAATAGCGCTCGACAGCGTAGCCCCCCAAACGCCCAGCACAACGGAATCAATCCTTAGATCACCACCGAAGGCAATGCGCTTCATCACCATGAATTTTTCATTCGCCAGGGCGCCCGGAACGCCTTGGGTATGAAAGTCCAAAATAAAGGGAATGACCATGTAGATGAGATAGCCAACGGCCACTGCTGCTAGGGTACCGCGAGGAATAGAGCGAATCGGATCTTTGAGATCGCCGGACATATTCACACCGGACATAATCCCGGTGACTGCGGGGAAAAACACCGCGAAAACGACCCAAAAGCCAGCTTCAGATTGGGTGGTCACGGCTACCGCGTCGGAGGTTAGTAGCTGAGTGGCATTCGGCGCGGCTGGGTCAATGGCGGCGCTGTGACCGAAAATGAGCGCAATGAGCGAAAGGGCGATCGCCGCCATAATCACGTACTGCGCTTTGATCGCAAAATCGGCAGAGATCAGCGCGATTACAGCCACCCCTACGGTCGTGACTAGCGCCACCAGCACAATCGGCGCACCCGCAAAAACGTTTTTCACACTTTCTGCAAAGCCAATGGTGTAAAGCGCGACTGACAGAGCCTGCGCAAAATACAGCGGAATGCCCACTGCGCCGCCGGTTTCGATGCCCAGTGAGCGGCTGATCATGTAGTACGCCCCACCGGCTCGAACGACGGTATCGGTAGCGATCGCGCTAATCGAAAGCGAAGTCAAAAACGTAATCGAAGTGGCTATTGTCACAATCACCAGCGTCAGCGGCAGACCCACCTGATCGAGCACCCAGCCAAAGCGCAGATACATAATCACGCCCAAAATGGTCAAAATTGACGGCGTAAATACACCGCCAAATGTACCGAGGCCAGTAGATTCGGCCTGAGAAGGCAGCGTTTGGGCTTTGGGTGAATCAGAACTCATACAGTTTTTTAAAATCGGTAGGTGGGCAGCGCTAGAGGTCACTTTGTGGTGACACTCTTTTTAGCTTTGACTCCTTGTCAAGTTTTATCCAATTTTTACTCAAGGCGTTTACAGTTTAGGAGGCTTTTGCCGCTTGCGCGATATCACCCCTCACATCCCTAGCACCCATGCAAACCCAGCCTTCCTCAGATCAGCTATCCACGCAGCCTTCCACTCAGTGGCAGCGCCTGATCAAAAATGTCGGGACTTGGCAAGGATCGTTTACACAGCTAGTACCAACGGAGCAAGATTTAGCGCAAGGTTTAAAAGTTATTAGGGATCTGCCTACCGAAGTGGCGCTGATACCGCAAGATAACGGCTTAGCCATGCGCCAAGAAATTCGCCGTTTTCCACCTGGAGAACCTGCCCAAACTCACGTCTTGGAATATCGTTCACTCAGTCGCTCTACGCTCTTTTTTGAAAATGGTGCATTTTCTCAGGGCTCTACTCAATGGGGGCCATTTTCAGAATTTGGCGCAGAGCTAGGCTTGATTAATGGTGATCGGCGGCTGCGTCTGGTCCAGCTATTCAAAGCCAGCGAATTCAAGCAAATCACCCTAATTCGCGAACAGCGCCAAGGTACTAGCGCCCCGGAAAAGCCGCCGCTCACCCTTGAAGATCTCATCGGCACTTGGCGAGGCAAAGCTATCACTCAATACGCGGATCTGCGGCCTGATCAAAGCCAATCTACCCAGATCGAAATTACAAAAGTCAGCGATCAATCTATCCGTCAAACCCTGACGATTCCTGGCATTCCTGCCATCACCTCAACTGGGCTGATTGCAGGCCAAACAATTTTCTTTAAAGAAGGGCTACAGCCCGTACAGGTCATTCTGCTACCCGATGGCGCATCGGCCACCCTACCGCCTCGAATTGGCTCACGCCAACCGTTTTTTCTAGAAGCGGGCTGGCTGGTCAACGCCTATACTCGTCAGCGCCTGATCCGTTGCTATGACGCCGCTGGCGCTTGGGTGAGCCTGACGCTAGTGATAGAGCAAAAGCAATAAAAGAAAAGTAAGCGCTTTGAGTGCAAAAATCCATTGACAAAAATCATGGCGAACGACTATCGATCTACCGGATGCTGACCGTAAAAGGGCATAACTGACGGCCATTCAGGGCGATCGCCCCCTTTCCACCGCTCCATCGCCAAAGCCATCACCCCCGTCACCGAATCCGCAATTCCCCCACCTGCTGCTGTGGTGACTTCTCTTAGCGGCTGCTTCCAGGTCGTTACGATATTTGCCCACTCGCTCTGCGGCACCACAGCCTCAGCCCACAACGGTGTCAGATCGCCTTCGTCGGGCCGATAGATGGCACCATACACCGCTTCTCGCTTTGCAGGCATTGAGACAGCTATCGCTTCGGTTGGATCAGCGACGGTTTGGGCGGCGGTTTGGGCAAGTGATTGGGCCGCTAGCGCCGCCAAAGAAGACACACCAAACAAAGGGATCTCTAGCTGCTGCGCTAACGTCCGCGCGGCAACGACGCCAATTCTGGTGCCGGTAAAGCCTCCCGGCCCCTTAGCTACCGCAATAAAGCTCAAATCCTGCCAGTCATAGGGCTGAATAAATTCCATCAGCTTGACATGAAACTGGCTAGACACCTCGCGCCCTAAATCCCAAACCTGATGACGACTGATTGCCGCCTGCCCCGGTAGCGACTGAAGCATGAATCCAAGCTGAGGGCTGCTGGTGTGAATGGCAAGGCCAAGCATGGAAAAACCTAAAACTAATGAACGATCAAAAGGCCAAGAGTTAGCCTACTGCAAACCGAACCCGTGACCCTATCGATCCGTTCACTCCGTTCACTCCTTTAGTCGAAACTCCATCATCAGCGGCAAATGATCAGAAGCTTCGCCAACTGACGTGATCACCTCAGCGTTGATCACGTCTATCGTGCTTGGCGTGTACCAAATGTAGTCCAAATTATACTCAGGCTGATTGGATGGGAATGTCGCCATCGCCTTACCCCAGTCCGCTTCAGGCACTGCCGAGGCAAACTGTTTAGAGCCCTTCATGACGTTAATTGAAAAGGCCGATTCTTCGCGGCGATTCAGTGAGCTGTTAAAGTCACCTAGCACAATCACCGGGTAGGTTTTGGCATAGTCTTCAGCGATCGCGCGCACAAACTGCGTCTGCTTCACCCGTGTGGGCTCGTCAAAGGCTTCTAAATGCACGCTAATGACCACCAGTAATTGATCCGCCAGCTTGATCTGCGAGACCTGAGCGAGTCTATCCAAATAAAACGCATTGTAGTAAAAAGGATTGCTGGCGACTTTCTCCAAGACGATGCGGCTGTTTTCCTGAATGGGGTAGCGGCTAAGAATCGCCTGACCTGAGAGAATTTTGCCAAAGTGAGCCGATGGTGGCCAGTAGGGAAACGGCACGTAGTTTTTGTCCCAACTGATAGCGATCGCGCCATTGGTCAGGTTTAGAGCTTGAGCGATCGCCTTCGCTTGATCGACGTGATAAGAGCGCTTTGAGGCAAAATCAATCTCCTGAAACGCCACAATATCTGGCTTTACCGCCTGCAAAGCGGCAATCACCCGCTGCAAATTCGCTTCAAAAAAAGCGCGATCAGTCTCAGCCGTCGTATTATTTGCCAGCCCTGAGAGGTAGCCAATGTTGTAGCTCACAATAGTATGAGTAGGCTTAACAACTTCGCCCTCGTTTAAAGGCGCTTGCGAGTAGTTCACAATGGCCGCATAATTTTGCTGACCATAGCTACCTGCTGTGCCCCAGAGGTAAAAGAGCGCGATCGCCCCCACCGGTAGCCCTACTAACAAACTCAACCCCTTCAGCCATCCCTTCATTAGCCGCTTCGCCTGCATCACTGCGCTCAGTACAACATATAACATATATTGATAGGATTATCTCCCCTGGGCAATCTATCTCAATCAACCTTTCATCAGCTCTCAGTCAGCCCCTGACGCCCTATCGCCGCCTCGCCTTTGTATCCCTCTTGAGCTGCTAAATGTCAATCAAAAACATTATTTTCTACGGCTTCCTCGCTTTCATTCCCGTTTCTTTAGCCGCTCACTTTCTGGGCTGGGGCGATCTAATCGTATTCACCACCGCCGCTTTAGCGATCATTCCTTTGGCCGGATGGATGGGCGCTGCTACAGAAGAAATCGCGATCGTCACCGGCCCTTCTATTGGCGGACTGATGAACGCCACCTTTGGCAACGCGACTGAATTGATTATCGCCATCTTCGCCCTGCGCGCCGGACTGGTAAATGTCGTCAAATCCAGCATTACTGGATCGATTATGGGCAACTTGCTCTTGGTCATGGGCCTATCGATGCTGCTAGGTGGCCTCAAATTTAAAGAGCAAACTTTTCAGCCTACGATTGCTCGCCTCAATGCCTCATCCATGAACCTGGCGATCATCGCCATTTTGCTGCCGACCGCTGTCGATTTCACCTCTAATGGCATTGATCAGCCAACGTTGCAGCGCCTTTCAATTGCGGTGGCGATCGTGCTGATGCTGGTCTATGGCCTAACGCTGCTTTTTTCAATGAAAACGCACGCTTACCTTTACGATGTCGGCATAGCCGAAGCACCGATGGAGGCGATCGCTACACTTCCTGAAGCCAAGCCCCATGAAGCTGAGAATAACGAAGTCAAGCCCACGGAAGTCAGTGATAGATCAGTGACAGAAAGTATCCATAGCAAGGCTCACAGCAATGGGCATGTAGAAGCGCATAAGCCCAACCTCAAACTATGGGTCGGCGTACTGATCGCCGCCACGCTCGCTGTCGCCGTCGAATCAGAATTTTTGGTCGGCACCCTCGAAGTTGCCTCTAAGCAGCTAGGGCTCTCTGAGCTATTTACCGGCGTGATTATTTTGCCCGTGATTGGCAACGCCGCTGAACACGCCACCGCCGTCACCGTCGCACTTAAAAACAAAATGGATTTATCGCTAAGTGTGGCCGTCGGCTCTAGTATGCAAATCGCCCTATTTGTGGCCCCGCTGCTGGTGATTATTGGCGCACTCATGGGCCAACCGATGGATTTGGACTTCAATAACTTTGAGCTAATCGCAGTCGCTGTCGCTGTATTTGTCGCCAACTCAATCAGCGCCGATGGCAAATCTAATTGGCTAGAAGGGACGCTGCTGTTAGCCACCTATGTAGTTATTAGCCTGTCCTTTTACTTTCATCCCGTGATTGAAGGCATTGGCTAAAAGGCATTGGCTAAAAGGCATTGGCTAAAAGGCATTGGCTAAAGTGAGGCATTAGCTAACTAGAGCGATGAAATCTGACAAGTCTGATGAGAATACTCCAGGGAGTTCGATAATAAAGGCCAATGGCCGCATCATCGTTAGGTATGATAGATCACCAACCGTTTGCTGACGCAGTATTTTAGGCAAAACGGCCCGCTAATATGGCCCCTTTCAAAAGCCGCAAAGCTACTCAGATCAGCCGTGAATTAGACGATTTGGGACGCGGCGTTTGCGGCGGTTTTTTGTTTGGCATTCCTCTGTTCTACACCATTGAAGTTTGGTGGATAGGCTCATCGGTATCGCCGTTGCGGCTGATTGTTGTACTGCTGACAACGCTAGGGGTGAGCTACCTGCTCAGTCGGACGGAAGGGTTTCGTAAAGCGAAAGCTACCCGCGAAAATGAAGCCATTGGAGATGCGATAGAAGCGCTCGCCTTGGGCCTTATTTGCGCCACGCTGACACTGGTACTCCTACGGCAAATCACACTAGAGACCCCTTTTAGTGAAGCCCTGGGCAAAATAATTTTTGAAAGCGTACCGTTTTCTCTCGGCGTATCGCTCTCTAATCAACTACTGCAAGAGGCAAGCGATACGGGCACTCAAGCCGCCAATAGCTCACAACGCTCTAGCCAATCACCTCGGCAGATAAAGTCTTTGCCTTTAACGCAGCGATCCGCCCCTGACAACGCCTTAAATGAGACCATTGCCGACATTGGTGCGACCTTAGTGGGCGCAACTATTATTGCCTTCAGCATTGCTCCTACCGATGAGGTCACTGTTTTGGTATCGGCAATTGATGGGCCTTGGCTAATGCTGAATGTATTGCTTTCGTTGGTGCTGTCTTACGGCATTGTTTTTGAGGCTAACTTTGCTAATCAAAAGCAGCGGCGATCGCAAACTGGAATCTTTCAGGGGCCGCTCAGCGAGACGGTTATTTCTTATTTAGTTTCGCTCCTAGCCGCAGGGCTCATGCTGATCTTTTTTAGAAAACTCGATCCGAGCGCGCCCTTTGAATTGGCTTTTCGACAAGTCTTGATCTTGGGGCTACCGGCAACGATTGGCGGCGCAGCCGGAAGACTTGCCCTATGAAACCCCCGATGAAATCACATCTGCCTGAAACCCAGCCACCTGTTCAACCTCGCTCGATGGCTGAGATGATTAGCTTTGCGATCGCGTCGATGATACTAATTGCGGTGTTAGGCGGAGCCGGTTACTTGTGGGTGCGCGATCGCACGTCTCTACCCCCAGCTCTAGAAATTACCTCAACGACTGAGTACCGGCAAGGAAAATACTACGTCCCCTTTACGGTCAAAAATACGGGCGGTGAGACCGCAGAATCTGTCCAAGTCATTGCGGAGCTACAGATAAAGAGCACGTTGGTAGAATGGGGCGATCAGCAAATTGATTTCCTCTCTAGCCAAGAAGAAGCCACGGGCGCTTTTATTTTTACCCGCGATCCGGCCTTGGGTGATCTCACTCTTAGAGTCGCTAGCTACAAAAGCCCCTAACAGTTAATTATCCAATGATTATTCAACCAGTTAATTATTTAATCAGTCATCAGAGTCGCGGCTACTGACTTTGCCAAAACGGCGATCGCGCTTTTGAAATGCCCTCATTGCCTGATGAAACTCAGCCGTATCAAAATCGGGCCACAGGGTATCGGTAATGTAAAACTCCGAGTAGGCAAGCTGCCACAGCAGAAAATTACTAATGCGCATTTCACCGCTCGTGCGGATTAATAAATCTGGATCGCTGATATCACCCGTGTAGAGATGGCGACTAAAGAGGGATTCGTCAATGTCTTCGGGGTTAAGATCGCCTTGCTGGACTTGCGTGGCGATCGCTCTGCAAGCTTGCAAAATCTCCTCCCGCCCGCCGTAATTGGTCGCCACCGAAAACCGAATACCTTGATTCGCCTGAGTCTGCGTTACCGCCCGGTCAATTTCGCGCTGCAACGTCTCTGGCAGGGCCGCCAAATTGCCCACAAATTGAATGCGGACATCCTCTTCCATCATTTCTTTTAGCTCTTGGCGCAGCACCCGCTCAAACAAGGTCATCAAAAAGTCCACCTCATGCGTCGGCCTGCCCCAGTTTTCAGTCGAAAAGGCATAAGCCGTCAGCGCCCCAATACCCCAATCACGGCAGCAGCGCAGCAGCTTCTTAAGCGTATCGACACCCTTGCGATGACCCATAATTCGAGGCAAACCGCGCCGCTTAGCCCAGCGGCCATTGCCATCCATAATCACCGCCACATGGGCCGGCATCCGATTTGGCAACAAATCACTGGGCAGGGCCGCAGCAGATGCCGGCGAGGCAGAAGCACTCATAAAATTGGCTGTCATTTCTTTTCCTGGGGGGCGGGGCGAGGTAGCTTTCGCTGAACAAAGCCTAAAAAGTTTAGACCCTTGATGCTCAGACGTCGGCCCAAGCTGCGCAACTGCGGGGCAACCGTATCACCATCCACCGAAGGCGAAAACTTATCAAGTAGCAGTTCTTTTAGTTTACTGCTGGTCAGCGGTCGATTGAGCAGTCCGCCTTGAGCCACTGAAATCGAACCGGTTTCTTCTGAGACCACCACGCAAAGGCAATTTTCGACCCGCTCGGTAATTCCCATAGCAGCCCGGTGCCGGGTGCCAAGCTGCCTTGAAGCATCTTTTTCAGATATTGGCAAAATCACCCCCGCCGCGACAATGCGTGAGCCGCGAATCAGCACCGCGCCATCGTGCAGCAGCGTCGTGGTTTGAAAAATAGTTTGCAATAGCTCGCGCGATAGCTCTGCATTTAGCCGTACGCCCGGCACCGAAAAATCACTTTCTTCAATCGGCTCATCGGTTTCTAAAATCATCAGTGCGCCGGTACGATTTTGGCTAAGCCCTTTGACGGCTTCAACGAGTTCATCAATCACGCTATGAGCCGTCGAAAGCTGATTATCTGAAGACATAAATAGCTGCGTTACTTCGCCTCGGCCCAACTGCTCTAACAGCCGTCGAAACTCCGGCACCAGCATCATCGCTAGCGCCACCGAGGCCCCTAGCAGCAGCTTTTCCATCACAAAAGGCAGCAGCCATAGGCCCGCCGCTTCGCTGAGCAAAGTCGCGGCCATGAGCACCATCAGCCCTTGCACCATCCACAGGGTGCGGCGATCGCGAATCATCGCCAGCACCATGTAGACCAGTGCAAACACTAAAACAATATCAAGCAGGGTGCGATACAAGAGTCAAACCTGTTTCACCGTTAGCCTCACCACCGTTAGCCTCACCACCGTTAGCCTCACCTGAGCGACTCAGGCAAGCAATCTTGACGAACCAAATCGGCGTAGGTTTCCCGACGCAAAATCAGATCCGCTTTACCATCAGCCACCAAAACCGCCGCCGGACGCGGCACTCGGTTGTAGTTAGAAGCCATGCTGTAGTTATACGCGCCCGTAGCCGGAACGACCACCACATCACCTGCACTCAAGGGCGGCAAGCTAGCTGAATGAATCACCACATCGCCCGATTCACAGTGCTTGCCCGCTAGGGTCACGGTTTCACTCAATGGCGCAGACATTTGGCTAGCGGCCAACACCCGGTACACCGACTGATAGGTAATGGGGCGCGGATTGTCTGACATGCCGCCATCGACCGCTACGTAGGTGCGAATGCCGGGCACGGTTTTTTGGCTGCCAACGGTGTAGGCCGTGACGCAAGCAGATCCTATCAGCGATCGCCCTGGCTCACACAAAATCTTCGGTAAAGGCAAACCGGCTGTCTCGCAAGCGGCTGCCAAGCTTTCACACACGGTTTTAGCCCACTCATCAATGCTTGGCGGATCGTCTGACTCGGTATAGCGAATCCCCAAACCGCCGCCAATATCAATCTCTTTAATCGGCAGACCGTAGCGATTCGCCACCTCAAACCAGCGCACCATGACCGCTGGCAAATCATGGTGGGGCTGCAGCTCAAAAATCTGCGAACCAATGTGCGCATGCAGCCCAATGCAGCTAAGGCCGCTGCCCTCTTTAGCAAGATAGGCAAACACCTCTTCTAGCTGGTCAGGATCAAAGCCAAATTTACTGTCAATATGGCCGGTCTGGATGTATTCGTGGGTGTGGCACTCAATTCCGGGTGTTAGCCGCAGCAAAATGGTGGCGACTTTACCAGATGCGATCGCTAACTGGTTCAAAGATTTCAGCTCGTGCCAGTTGTCCACGACCATTCGCGCCTCTGCGGCAAAACCCAGTTCGAGTTCTGCCAAAGACTTGTTATTGCCGTGAAAATACAGCATTTCACCGGTTGCCCCGGCTGCTACCGCCGTTTGCAGTTCGCCGCCAGAAACCACATCAATGGCAATTCCTTCTTGCAGGGCGATCGCACAGACCGCCAAGCAGTTCCACGCCTTCGACGCATACACAATTAGCGATTCACCCGGATAGTACTGCTCAAATGCCTGCTTGTACTGACGGCAAGCGGTTCGTAACGTTTGATCATCTAATATATAGAGCGGCGATCCAAACTGCTCGACCAAATCCACGACGTCACAGCCGCCCACGCTCAAATGATCCTGGTCATTGACCGCTGCATTCAGCGGTAGCAAACTCTGATTGGGAGAGGTTGCTGCCGCTGTGTCTTTAGGAAGATATCGCAGGCTAGAGACGGCAGCTTGCCCGTTTTGATGGTCGCGATCAGGAGCAGTTGAGCTTTTGGTCGGAACAGTGGAAACCATAAGGAGATTGCAGGTGGATTGAGGTGAGTGAGAAAGATAGGCTCTAGACTATCAGTGTACAATTGAGCGCTATACCCGCGTGTGCCCATTTCGTCAGCATGGGCTATTTTCTTGGTTTTTCTAGCTTGCTTGCCCATGATCGAAGCGGATTTACCTGCCGTCTTAGCGCTCGATCAGCGCTGCTTGGGCGGGCTGTGGACGCGCTCCGGCTATCAACGAGAACTCGATAGCGACTGGAGTGATTTATTAGTACTAGTCAGTGCGCCGACGGCTGAAATCCTGTACGAACGGCAAAATGCTTTCAATTCAGCTTCATTACCCACCCGATTAGCGGTTAATGCAGTTACTAATTTAGCCGCAAGCGATCCGACGGCATCGACAGTAGCTAGTGCCATCACGCTGCTGGGCACTGGCTGTCTGTGGGCGATTTTAGATGAAGCTCACATTACGACCTTAGCCATCGAGCCGGCTTACCAAAGGCAAAAACTGGGTCAGGTGCTATTGAGTAAACTTTTGCTATGCGCCTATTGCCGAGGCTTAACTAGGGCCACGTTGGAAGTCAGAGCCACCAATGAGCCCGCTTTAAAGCTATATCAAAAGTTTGACTTTAAAGAAGCCGGAATTCGTAAGCGCTACTACTCAGATGGTGAAAATGCCCGCATTTTGTGGCGCAGCGGTCTGCAAACAGATCAGGCCGTGGATCAAATTAAGCAGCAGCAGCAGGCTGCATTTACGGCGCTGAGCGATCGCTATCAGCCCGCCTTTAGCCCATTGTCGAAACATTTTAAGCCGTTACCTGATCCCGCTCCAGCTTCAGAAATGACTCAAAACCTGAACTAGAGCGAAAGCCAGCCCTTGATTCTGAGGTCAGGGAAAGGTCAGGGAAAGGTCAGAGATCAAGACGAAAACCGCTCTATTGTCAGGAATGCTAGACAATAGAGCGACTAAAACTTACCAAAACTTAATTTTGTTTTTTCTGAAGTTTGAGCGCCAACTTGTGCATCAAAAACAACACGGTAGCCCAGATAGCCAAAACTATTTTTTAAAGCCTCTCAATCGCTCTTTTGCACTGAGAGTAGTAAATACCGTCCACGCTCTACGAATTTTTGCTGTGCTAGAATCAGCCTAACCCAGCCCACAGCAGGTGATGGAATACCGCCATGTTTGAACGCTTCACAGAAAAGGCCATCAAGGTCATCATGCTTGCCCAAGAAGAAGCCCGCCGACTCGGGCACAACTTCGTGGGCACAGAACAAATTCTGCTCGGATTGATTGGAGAGGGCACCGGTGTCGCTGCCAAAGTACTGAAATCTATGGGGGTCAATTTAAAAGACGCTCGGATTGAAGTCGAAAAAATTATTGGCCGGGGATCAGGATTCGTTGCCGTTGAAATTCCGTTTACGCCTCGGGCTAAGCGCGTACTTGAGCTATCGCTCGAAGAAGCGCGTCAGCTCGGTCACAACTACATTGGCACTGAGCACTTGCTACTTGGCCTCATTCGTGAGGGCGAAGGCGTTGCTGCCCGCGTCTTAGAAAATTTAGGGGTCGATCTTTCTAAGGTGCGCACCCAAGTGATCCGAATGCTGGGTGAAACGGCTGAAGTTTCTGGCGGTGGTGGTAGCGGTGGTCGCACCAAAACACCTACGCTTGATGAATTTGGCTCTAACCTCACGCAGATGGCAGCCGATGGCAAGCTCGATCCAGTCGTTGGCCGTCAGAAAGAAATTGAGCGCGTCATTCAAATTCTCGGACGCCGTACCAAAAATAATCCGGTCCTCATCGGTGAACCCGGTGTGGGTAAGACGGCGATCGCCGAAGGGCTTGCTCAGCGCATCGGCAATGGCGACATCCCCGACATTCTTGAAGATAAGCGCGTCGTTACCTTAGATATTGGCCTGCTCGTAGCAGGTACTAAATACCGAGGTGAATTTGAAGAGCGTCTGAAGAAAATCATGGACGAAATTCGTTCTGCCGGGAACGTAATTTTAGTGATTGATGAAGTGCATACCCTGATTGGGGCAGGCGCAGCGGAAGGCGCAATTGACGCGGCAAATATTCTCAAGCCAGCCTTGGCTAGAGGCGAATTGCAATGCATTGGAGCGACAACGCTTGATGAGTACCGCAAGCATATTGAGCGCGATGCGGCCCTAGAGCGGCGTTTTCAGCCGGTAATGGTGGGTGAGCCAAGCGTCGAAGAAACTATTGAAATTTTGCATGGGCTGCGTGATCGCTACGAGCAGCACCACAAGCTCAAGATTTTAGACGAATCATTAGAAGCGGCTGCTAAGCTGTCTGATCGCTATATTGCCGACCGGTTTTTACCCGATAAAGCAATTGATCTCATCGATGAAGCAGGGTCACGAGTGCGCTTGCTGAATTCTCAGCTGCCGCCTGCGGCCAAAGAACTCGACAAAGAGCTGCGCCAAGTGCTCAAAGACAAAGACAACGCCGTGCGTTCTCAAGACTTTGATCAGGCCGGTGAATTGCGCGATCGCGAAATGGAGATCAAGTCTGAAATTCGAGCGATCGCTCAAAACAAAAAAGCCGAAGACGACGAAAACACCAAAGACACCTCTCCCGAAGTCACCGAGGAGGATATCGCTCACATTGTGGCTTCTTGGACAGGGGTACCGGTTCAAAAGCTGACCGAAAGCGAATCTGAAAAGCTGCTGCACATGGAAGATGTGCTCCATCAGCGCTTGATCGGTCAAGACGAAGCCGTCAGAGCCATTTCACGCGCCATTCGCCGGGCCCGAGTCGGACTTAAAAATCCCAACCGGCCCATTGCCAGCTTTGTGTTCTCAGGTCCTACCGGCGTGGGTAAAACCGAGCTAGCTAAGTCACTCGCCTCCTACTTCTTCGGGTCAGAAGAGTCGATGATTCGCCTCGATATGTCCGAATTCATGGAGCGCCATACGGTTTCTAAGCTGATTGGTTCGCCACCGGGTTATGTTGGCTACAACGAAGGCGGTCAGCTCACTGAAGCGGTGCGTCGTCGCCCCTACACTGTCGTGCTGTTCGATGAAATCGAGAAAGCCCACCCCGACGTGTTCAACATGCTGCTGCAAATTTTGGAAGATGGTCGCTTGACCGACGCCAAAGGCCGCACCGTAGACTTTAAGAACACATTGCTGATCTTGACTTCGAACATCGGTTCTAAAGTCATTGAAAAAGGTGGCGGCGGACTGGGCTTCGAGCTTGAAGCCGATCAGGCCGAGTCGCAGTACAACCGCATTCGTTCCTTGGTCAATGAAGAACTCAAGCAGTACTTCCGCCCTGAGTTCTTGAACCGACTCGACGAAATTATTGTCTTCCGTCAGCTCACCAAAGATGAGGTCAAAGAAATCTCGGTGATCTTGCTCAAGGAGGTCTTTGTCCGCTTAGAGGAGAAAGGCATTCGTTTAGAGGTCACAGATAAGTTCAAAGACCGGCTTGTGGAAGAAGGCTACAACCCCAGCTATGGGGCAAGGCCACTGCGACGAGCCATTATGCGTCTGCTAGAAGACAGCCTAGCTGAAGAAATCCTCTCTGGTCGAATCAAAGATGGCAGCACAGCCACGGTTGATATTGGAGAAGATAACAAGGTTGTCGTGACAACGACCTCTTCAGCTACCGAAGAGCAGCGTGAGCTAATTACGGCAGCAGACTAAGACTCAATTGAGTTCAATCGAGTTCAATCGAGAGTATTAGTCAATAGTTAATAGTCAATAGTCAATAGTCAATTAATAGAAAGGTCTGGAGGAATAATCCTTCAGACCTTTTTTGATGGGTCAGGGCTCGACAAGTTTTGTAAACAGACGTAACGCTGTCTTGCTTTGTTTAGCAAGGAAAATCAATAATTAAGATAAGGCAAGTGAGCGCATTCTCATAATGACTTTTGCAGCGGCCTGCCATTCTTTTTAGACATATAGCTGGTGAAATTACCATGATTGGTGGAATATTCGAGACGATTGGTAGAACCCTAGGGGTCGGCAAAGAAAAATTCTTTCTAGAACTCGATGAAGCCGCTGAAACCGCTGAGAACCTTGTAGAAAAAGTGAAAGCACCGGCTGCCAAGGCTGTTGCAGCGGTCAAAGAACTGTCTGAAGATGTTGTAGACAAAGCGTCGGATGCGGTAGATAAAGCCAAAGATGCGGCAGCCAAAGGCGAGGATACACTAGACAAAGCAGCAGCAAAGAACGGTGCTAAAGCGCCTGATAAAAAAGCAGCGAAGAAAACGGCTGCAAAGAAGGGGGCTAACCAGAAGGGGGCTAACCAGAACGGGGCCAATTCTATGGACGCAGATTCTACACAGGTAGCGACATTACCGCCTGCGCCCCCCACGACAGAAGAGCTGATTGTAAAGGCGATCGCGGCTGGCGGCAAAAAAACTGACGCTCAAGGCAACATCGTCGAAGAAACTCAAAACTTTTCGACTGACCACCTCATGCCCTTAGGCAATCGTAGCCGTCGTCGCCCCGGCCCTAGTTTAAGTGCATTCAAAGGTATGGCCAAAGAGGTCAATCCTCGTCTCAGAAACTAGAAACGCTTTAATCGCTGAAAATATGGGTCAGAATCAATCGTGTTCTGGCCCATATTTTTGAGTGCTCGCGTATCGAGTGCTAAACGCTAGGGCCGCAAGCCCACTTATCGGGTAGCATAAGCCGCCATCGGCTCTTGAATAAAGCGGATGTACAAATGCTTGAAGGTAGACTTCAGTACTCTAGGCGCACCAAAATCAATCGGCATCATTTGCTCAGGCAGTTTCCAGTCGGCTAGCGTCAGATCAGCGGGCTGCATTAACGGAAACGCGATTTCGGCGAGATCTGGGCACAGGCCCAAGCGCTGGCTTTGAGCCACAGTCGGCACAATGGCAGGATTGATTTGCAAAATTTCGAGCATGGCCAGATCTAGCGCAAACACATTATTGGAAGCGCCCAATACGCCTAAATCTCTAGGTTCGCCGTTAATTGGCCCGCTGCCTTCTTGGCCAATAATGCCGTCGATAATGGTGATCTGTGGGGCGATCGCTCTAGCGGTTTCGACTAGCATGGTGCCAAAGCGCTGAGCGTCTTTACCGGCTTCCATGTGCCACCATGCCTTCATTTTGCCCGGTACGCAGCCAAACAAGTTTTTTACACCCAGTGACATCGTGAGCTGAACGTGAGATTTTACCTTGGGTAAATTGATCACCACGTCGGCTTCCATCGCTTCTTTGGAGAGCAAAAAGTTGTCAAAGCCTTCACTGGCAATCGGGTAGCGCTGACCATGCATTTCAATAATCGGCACATTGGCTTTAGCGGCCCACTCTAGTAAGCCATTGGCTTTGGCAACACCGCGAGCACTGCCAAAGGCGGGACTATCGCCCAAAAAGGGTTTGCCGCCAGCGGCCTGTACCAGTTTGGCGACGCAGTAGACAATTTCGGGGCGAGTGGTACAGCCTTGGGTGGGGCGGGAGCTGGTGAGGAGGTTAGGCTTGAGCAGGACGCGATCGCCTGGTTTAACAAACTGCGCCATGCCGCCCATAGGCGCTAGCAGCGTCACGAGCTGCTGCTGCAATAGGTCAACGTCATAGCTTTGGGATCGGATTAAACTCACCGATGGTGCGATCGCGTTCATTAACCCGTTTCCCTTTAAAGTGGATGGCTCACTTATCATAAAGCTTCCCTACCGGATTGCGCGATCGCCGCTCCTCCACAACTCACTCTCAGCGCTATCTAAATGCTAACTTTTTGGGCAAAAACCAGCGGCACCTGGATCAACTTTGGGCTGGTACTTTTAGGAACCGCCTCCGGCCTTTTACTGCGCAATCGGCTCTCACCCAAAATGCGCGTCGTCATCACTCAAGCAATGGGTCTGACTACCCTTTTCATTGGGGTTTCAATGGCACAAAATCTATCATCGGCTAAAGCAGGCAGCGTAGAAGGCGTTATTCTTGCCCTGATCTCATTGGCCATCGGCGGCTTGCTCGGCGAGTGGTGGCAAATTGAAAGCCGCTTAAGTGCCTTTGGCGACTGGCTAAAAGCTCGATTTAAAGGCGGCAACCGATTCACCGAAGGATTCGTCGCCTCTAGTCTGCTGTTTTGCATTGGCCCAATGGCAATTTTAGGCAGTCTCAATAACGGCCTGATCGGTGACAGCACGATTTTAGTGATTAAAAGCACAATGGATGGGCTAGTTTCGATTGCGCTCACCGGAACTTACGGCATCGGCGTTGGCTTTTCAGTGCTGCCACTGGTGGTGTATCAGGGCACGCTTTCGCTGCTGGCCGGTAGCTTAGGCCAAATCATTCCCGACCCCACGACTGCTCCTAGCATTTTGCTAGTCACCGGCACGGGCGGCATTATGCTTTTGGGCTTGGGCCTCAACCTGCTAGAAGTCGGGAAAATCCATGTTGCGGCATTTTTACCCGCTCTGGCGCTGGCCCCTTTTATCAGTTGGCTAGCAGACGTTGCAACCTGACCTTTTTGAGCATTAACGACTCAGGGCAATTCTGGGCGATATCGGTGTAAGCTATGGGCAATTATGGCTTTGGCTAGCAGTGATGACTCAGCTTCTCTTAACCATTTACTTTTTGGTGGTGTTTTATGTCCTCTATCAGATGGCGCTGGGCTTAGAGAACCGTAAAGAAGCTAAAGTCATCATCAATGTAGATGAAAAGTTTTTAGAAGAGCAAACGGTCAGCCAGCTTTCAATGCAGACTAGCGGTAGAGCAATTAAAGCCAGTGTCGAAACCGTTGGATTTGGGAAAAAGAAATTTCCGATTCTCTCGCTTGCTTTCGAGCAGGCTCCGCCGATTCCGATATCGCCCCAAGATCTGAAAAAAAAAGAAAAAGACGGCATGACGCCGCCAGAAGTGAGTCAGTGGACTCAGCAGTGGAGCAAAGAAAGAGTGTCTATTCAGGTTTTGCCGATTGGGGAGCAAAAGCTAGGCCCAGTTTGGGCGCTGACGATAGATGTAAAGAATAAAACGCGCGATACGCAGGTTTATCTAGATTGGGATCGCAGCTCTATCGAAATGTTTAACCGATCCAATCGGGTAATTCGCTCCACGTCTAATACTTTTCGAGATCTATCTCAACCTCAAATTTTTGGAACGGTAAATCCTGGCCGAACGGTGCCATTTTTAGTCAATATTGAAAAAAACTACACTCACGATGTAGAGACCAACCGGCTCAAACCACCGCTGCCTTTAGTAGATCTCGCTCAGAGAGCAGAAGGGGCCAAGCTCACCGACCCGACGACGGAAGAAAAGAATATTGAGCCGCTTTACAGCCTAGATCTGATGGTGAGAATGAAACGCGCTGCTGAGCCGGATACCAAAATGGTCAATTTGCTGATTCCGTTTGCCTTTACGCTAGAAATTAAAGTTGATCCGCCTGCTTTTCCGCCTTTGCGCTGGCTGTTGAGAAACTTTGGACCAAATCGAGAAAGCCCTTGGCTGTGGGGAGTCAGCAAAAAAGATGTTGCCTAAAGGTAATAAGCGGCAATAAGCATCCAACTGTCCCATACACTAGAAAGTATAGAGCTGGCTCAGTGGTTGCAAAGATAGTTAAAGGCTTGCCTTTGGCTATCTCTGAGGAAAGTCCGGGCTCCCTAAAAGCCAAACTTGCTGGGTAACGCCCAGTGCGGGTGACCGTGAGGAGAGTGCCACAGAAACATACCGCCGATGGAAAGGATGAAGTCGGAACGATGAACGATGAATGGGGCCTGGCTTTATTCATACTTCTGACTTCATACTTCTGACTTTCACAGGTAAGGGTGCAAGGGTGCGGTAAGAGCGCACCAGCAGCATCGAGAGGTGCTGGCTAGGTAAACCCCGGTTGGGTGCAAGGCCATAGGAGCACAAGGTTGGCTTTTTACCGGCTCCGATAAAGCGCGCCGCTTGAGGCGTCTGGTAACAGGCGTCCTAGATAGATAACCACCTTACGCAGTTAGCGTCAGCTAGCGGTGTGAGAACAGAACCCGGCTTAGGTCCAGCTCTACCTTTTTTTTAGGCTGATTTTTTCAGGCTGATTTTTGCAAGATTATTTCTTAGCTTTGCGATGTCCGTTTCGACGATGAGTAGCCAAAGTCTCAGTAACCTGCTGGCCCAGTTAGAGATTCCAGTCGCTAGCGTCAACCCTGATTTGCTGCGGCTAGCGCTGATTGATATTTCTAGCTCAGCTGAAGCCAATAATGAGAAGCTGGAATTTTTGGGAGATGCGGCGCTGCGACTGGCGGCGGCTGAGTTTTTGATAGAGCGCTACGAGGCGATGGCGCTAGGGGATATGTCGGCGGTGCGATCGCACATTGTCAGCGATCGCGTCCTAGCCACGATTGCCAAACACTACCGGCTCGGCGATTATCTTCAGCTTTCCAAAAGCGCCCAAGGTGATAAAGCGGGCAGTGATTCTCGCTTGGCCGATGCGCTAGAAGCGATTATGGGAGCTTTGTACCTCAGTGCAGGCAACCTCAGTCTAATTCGGCCTTGGCTAGATGGGCACTTAGGGCGCTTGACTGATGAATTGCAAGGCGATCCGGCTAAACAAAACTATAAAGCTGCCTTGCAAGAGCTGACGCAAGCCTATGACAAAGCCTTGCCTAGCTATGAGGTGATAGAAATTAGCCAGGTGCATGGCGATGAAGAGCGCTTTCAGGCGCAGGTTTGGTTCAAAGCAAAATGCTGGGGTGAGGGCAAGGGGCGATCGCGCAAAATGGCCGAGCAGGCAGCAGCTAAAGTTGCGCTAGGTAAAGCTCAAAAAAGCAATTGACAACCAGGATTTACCAGCCAGCGGTGAAGAATCTTGATGCTTAACAGTTCGCAGCCGCCTCCGATTGAGTTGGCGCTGTTTGGAGTGGGGCGCTGGGGCACGCACTTGCTGCGCAATTTTTTGGCGCATCCACAGATTCGGCTGCGAGCGGTGGTAGAAGCTTCTGCGGAAAGGCTAGCAGCGATAGCCCCAGAAGTGGGTAGCGATGTCGCCCTCGTGAGCGACTGGCGCGCAGCAATGGCGATAGAGGGGCTAGTGGGCTGCGCTATTGCCACCCCCGCCGCCACCCATTACGAACTCATTCATACCGCGCTTAATCACAATCTTCACGTCCTCGCTGAAAAACCGCTGACTTTAGAAGTTGCCAGCGCTCAGGCTCTATGCGATCTAGCTGAGCAAAAGCAGCGGCAGCTGATGATTGATCACACCTATCTTTTTCACGGTGCGGTAATCGCCGGCAAAGAATCCATTTCTCACATGGGCACTCCCCGCTACGGCTATGCCACTCGCACCCATCTCGGCCCTATTCGCCGCGATGTCGATGCTCTTTGGGATTTAGCTATTCACGATATCTCTATCTTCAACTATTGGCTAAACGAAAGCCCGATTCGGGTACAGGCCCAGGGCAGCAGCTGGCTGCAAAGCGAGATTAAAACGCCGCTATCTCCGCACGGATTAGCGGATGTTGCCTGGTGCAGGTTGCAATATCCCAGCGGCTTTGTCGCAACCATTCATCTCTGCTGGGCCAATCCAGATAAGCAAAGAAGACTTTGTGTTGTGGGTGAAAAAGGTACGCTGATCTTTGATGAAATGAACAAAGACAGCCCGCTGATTCAACAATGGGGTGACTTTATTGAAAATGAAGGTTGGTTTACGCCTCAAAATATGTCTGCAACCACGATTCAAGTACCGCCGTCTGAACCTTTGAAAAATATGTGCGATCGCTTTGTCGAATCTGTTCAAAAAAACAAGCGTTCAGAGATTTCTTCAGGCCAAGTGGGTACAGCCCTAGTATCAGTACTGGTTGCTCTATCACATTCAATGAATCACAATGGAAATTGGGTGACTTGCCAGCGCGTGGCATCTTCTATAGAAAGCAACAGCTAATTCATGTCAAGTTCGCTTCAACGCCAGTCCATCACCATTTCGATGGCCTGCTGCATCCCCTAAATGCACAATTCTCACTGGATCGAGCGCTTATTTGAAGAGTTTGAAAGTCTGATGAGATGGGATCGTTCCCAAATTGGGACTAAGAAGCGTGGCATCGACCTTCGGACACTGTTGATTGACTGATTAACTCCGAAAGCAGCGAAAAATTGGTAAGCTGAGGCAGATCTACCGCGACCAAGAAGCGCGATCGCTAAAGCGCTTCCGAAAGAAAGAACGCCATGTCCTCAAAGCTCTAACCCGACTTCTAGTGCCTTGCCGATACACAGTAAGTCGGCTAAAGCAGTCTTCAAGAAAGGCAATCCCGACGTGATGCTTCAAGATTGTTAAGCGACAGTGGAATTGGGCTCTGTACCCCAAAAATAGCGAGTCATTTAGGGCCAATTGGCTCTACCCCTCGTGCCAACAACATCTGGACAATTTGTTTGCGGTCCTGCGGTCGATCCTGCTCTCCACCAGGGCCAGTGAAGACATTATTTGCCTCTAGAGCTTGATTCCCAGACTCAGCTACCAGCGCTTTACCGTCATCCGGAGTCGCCTCTAGCAACAGCTTAACCATGTCTGATCTTCCCCAGGAAGCAGCTTCTATCAGCGCTTTACCATCAGGCTTTGCGCCTGCTTGCAGTAGCATAGCGACCATTTCCGGATCGTCAGACCAGTAGAGTGCGGAACGCCCCTCCGGATCGCGAGCATCGGCATTGGTTCCGACTTGAATTAGCGATCGCAATTCATCAGGTAATTGATAACGAGCCATATGGATTAAAAGCTGTTCGCGGGCAATCTGCAAATCACCTTGTTGAGCCGGATTTGTGACATATTGCTCTGTCCCATACGAATCAATGCGCCCCCACTCAATACTCCCAGCGAAAAGCAGCACTGGAATGAGGATTGCCAGACTTGCCGACAGCTTTGTAGGAAGATGACGCCAGAGTAGTAAACTGGTTGCTCCCAATAGCATACAGCCCAAAACCATTATCCCTGTATTGCCAGCAATCATGATAGTTACTCTGGCAATCCCGTCGGGTAGAACAGCCAACCAGGCAAGAATACGTATGCGCATTAGTAGCCAGAACCAAAAGGCGGAAAAGCCCCAAACCAACACAACTAAAAATCGTAGACTATAAAGTAGTCTGCTTGCTATCTGAAACATTGTTGATTTCAATCCTAAAAGGGTATTCCGAAATTAGTTTTATCTTTGTACGGACGATGAACTCAGCCGAGTCTCGTTGTTAATCGGGATAATGTACTGTGAGCTTGCCCTGACGTAGCATTCTCCTATGTAGTCATTACTGCCTCCATCAGGTGGAAAAATTAAGTTGTTCTCTGCTCCGGTCATGCATAGCTAGGGCTTGCTCTGATAAAAAACAATCGCATCAGCCGTCCAACTAGGGCGCAGCCCGCCGTCCAGTTGAACGGGGCCAATAAAACGGGAGTCAATGATCGGGCTGTACTGAAAGACCACTAACGAGAACCATTAGGCTAGCGAAAAGGCGGGCAATTTGGCTGGCAGTTGAGATAGACATCTTGAATTGCCGCTGTTGATAGGCTGCATCCTTTATGACTCAAAACAATTGAGATAGGCGAGAATCAAGTGCTAGTTGTTTAACTGGATCGGATATCTAAACTTACAAATTTACCCGTCAGCGGCGCTACAATCGCTTTTGAGCAGCTTTCGAGTTTAGTCCAAAGGCCAAACTCTGCCAAACTCTGGCGTATCCTATTTTCACTGTCGCCAAACTCATCAGCGGCGTCTACTTTTGACATTTTGATATTGCTCTGGAACTTTAGGCCAGTGTTCAGGGGAGAAAAAATTCATAACTAGCTGAAAGTCTAGCTGCTGCTGAGGATGAGTTAGATTAAGGAGGATGTGTCGCAGATGGTCAAAGCCATAGCGAAAAACGCTCTTAGCCAAACGACCATGAGCCTTCACTGTCAAGGGTTTAGCTTGGTGTACCACTGTCTTGCTTTAAGGGCCCAACAGAGTTTTAAGGGCCCAACAGAGTGCTAAGATCAGCAACGCAAAGAGCTTCTTCAAACGCTCAGTTTCTCTCATTCCGGTCTCTTCGAGACAAAAACCATCGTCGTTTGGCGATCGCCTGCATCTGTCTGGGTTGCAAATGAGTCAATGCACTCATCCGTATTGGAGTTCCCTTTCTTGTCGATCATCAGCCAGACCAGCGGCAAAGCGATGTCTTCTATGCACCACAGCAAGCGTCAGCATGTTGATGGTTGTCGTACCTACGTCTCACTGAGTACGGTCAACCGCGATTACAAGGTTCAGTGATAGATCCAAGCGATAACTAGCCTAGCGACAACCGCACGATCTAGAGCAAAAGCTCGAAAGAATCGCTGCTGACACTTGTAGTGCAACACCGGGTTAGCCCGACCGGGGAAAGCAACCGATAACTCGCTCAAGTTGACGGTTCTCGCACGCAATAGAGCCATGATGAAAGTGGCAACAAACAGGGTTCTCGCACCGTACTCGTCTCAATGCGGTTACACATTGGCGCGTAAGGTATTAAGCTCAAACACATAGGGGTTTCGTGACGTTGTGGTTAACCTATGCCCCCCCCTCCCTGTCTATTCTGCAAGCTTTTGTCCTGTACTGGGATTGGCCAAAAGCACCCCTTATCCCTTCGTTTCCACCAGCCATTTTGCATTCAGCGCTTGGCCTAGTCGCTTGTTCAATTTTTTGCTGGCGCTTAGCCACAAGGATTTGCAGCTTAGGCCGTCCGGTCATTGCCAAGCGCTTTTCAGCCCATAGATCGTAAATTTTATTTACCAATGGGCCAATTACGGGCCAGCGCGTGGGCGCATACATCCAGCCAATGCCCAAGGCGCTATAGACTTCTTGAAAAACCGCAACATTTTTAACCACGATGCCATCGGCACGTACAGCATGAATCCGGCCCATTGCCGTTTCAAAGTCAATCCCGCCATTCTGCATAGGGTCATAGCTAAGATCGGCAATGTCAGTGAACTTCACCAAACCTCGTCCGGCATCTTTTTTCTGCAAAAAGCTGACCTCGCGTAGGCACAGGGGGCAGTCGCCATCATAAAGCAAATTGATTTTCCATGAGGTGTCGTGATGCGGTGATGTCATGAATTTGTTGTTGTAATGAATGCTGTGATCACTGTTGGAATAGATTGGCTTACTGACTGGGCGTCATCATTTTTGGACAAGCAGAATCGGAGACTTTACCCGCATCGCATTCGCTTAGGCAAGGTTCGCTAAAGGCCGGATCATCTTTAGGAGCAAGCGGCATTTCACCAAAGATCATCTTGCAGCTCAGATCGCCAAAGTCGGGCGTCATGGTCAGCGGAATGCCAAACTTTTCGGTAAAAAAGGCTTGGGTGGGCAGCTTGCACATATTGACGCACATGCCGACGCACTGGCTATCGGCGAGGTATCGGCATTTTTGGATATGGACGGCGCTAGGCTGCTGGCGCACAGTGCCATCTAGCCCTTTTACATCCGCTTGGGTCACCTCACAAGGCCCTACCAGCCACTCAAACATCTGTGCTGCAAACCACGCATTCAGCACGCACACTAGCCTTGTCGGGGCAAAAGCGGTGCGAATCACCCACCGCACAGGCGCAGGCACCAAAGACTGCAATACCTGAGCTACAGCGGCTTGTTGCTCACGGGCATTGCGGCCCTGCATAATTTGCTTAGAGAGATCAACAAAGCCGCCATAGCCGCTGATTGCTGTCTGCGCGCCAATAGCGTTGGCCATTTTGCGAGAAAATAGCCAAATAAACAGGCGGTCTAAAAGATTGTCATTATGGGCGTCAGCCGTCTGCATAGGAACTCCTAGCGATCGCGTCTCTCACGCATTGTCTTTATAAGTGTCTTCTCCATTATGACGGTTAGCCGTTAATTAGGCGGGGCTAGTTGAGTGGGCTTATAGACCTCAATGGTCGTGGTTTCCTCAATCGGCTTGCCCTGAGTGGTGAGCGTTTCAAAGCCGTTGGCATTGAGCGTGACGCGAATGGTGTTTTTCCCGGCGGGTAAATCGAGTAAGTGTGTCCAAGTGCCATAGATGCGCTGCATCGGCTTTTCATTGATATAAAGCTGGCCGTGACCCTCGGTAGGGCTGCTCTCGCCGTTGACGTTTTCGGGGGTGAACGTGAAGTTGGCAGTCCCGACATAGAGGTTCCAGCCCTGTACGGGGTCGGGCTCAATGCGAACGCTAATCGCGGGAACCGACGTGCCTGCGGGCACCTCTAGGGTTTTGGAATGGTAGATGTCGTAGTTGGTGCTGACGCCTTTGGGGACGGTGGGGGCGGCGGGTGGAGTATTAGCGGCAGCAGGGGCGCTGCTAGCGGTGGGAAGTTCTCCGGCGCTGACTTGGTAAAGTTGACTACAGCTCGTGGTGAGTAGCGCGGTTATGAGGATTGCACTACTCGTTAGGGCACTACTCGTTAGGGCACTACTCGTTAGGATTGATGGGGTATTGGCTGACGTAGCGGTGCGGATGGCTTGATAAAACAGGTTATAAAACGGATAAATGGCCATGGAAAATCACCCGAAGGAAATAAGCTGCCTAACATCCTATAGCGCGAATGGTGAGATGGATAGTGCGGAAATGATGGCGGGTGGCTGTAGCTTGTAAAAGGGGCATTCGAGTTAGCGCTTAAGTCTTTTCTAGATAGATCCAAAACCAGAGCAAGATAAAGCTCTTGGCGACTAATCTGGAAGCTTGCTGCTGGTTTTTTGACTAAAAAATACTTTAAAGAAATTAGGTTTGAGGATCTTAAGAGGGCATGAATAAAAAGGGATTGCTGGGTGTGGGGATCGTGGGCGGTGCGATCGCGCTCTTTTTTGCCGGACAGGCTGTGGCTTCACAAATGGCTGCCAAAAAAGTTGATCAGCTCGTGGCCGATGCTGCCGAGTTCGTTGATGTGGACTATCAAAAAGTGCAGGCGTCTCTATTGGGCCAGGGCACGAAAGTGAAAAATGTGGTGATCTCACCTGTTGGCTCAAATGAGCAATATAAGGTAGATGAAATTGTGCTGTACCAGTATGACGAGAAAGATACGGTGCCAACTCATCTGAAAATGGCTGTCAATGGCATACATTTGGCAGTAGCCGATATGGGCGCGAACGCGGCTGTGTTTAAAGAACTTGGCTACGACAAAGAGATCGCAATGAATTTTTCGACTGACTATCAGTACAAGGCCGAAGATGGCTTAGTACAAATGAAAGAATTTAAGATCGGCGCAGATCGAGTTGGCCATTTGGCGGTGAATTTTCAGCTTGCCAATGTCGATTTAAGCAAAGAAGCTGTGGCTTCTTTGCCCATGTCTTTGCTGACGACGACGTTTCAAAACGCATTAATTACCTACCAAGACGATTCTTTTCTCGAAAAAATGTTTGAACAGTCGGCGGCCGCAAAAAGTGTGAGCGTAGCTGAGTTTAAAAAAGAGGCGATCGCTAGCCTCAATCAAGATCCCGATATGAGCAAAGCCCTCAGTGAGGAGCAGCGTCAAGAGATTGAAAAATTTATCAATAGCCCTCAAAAATTTGCGATCTCAATGTCACCGGATCAGCCCGTCCCGTTGACCAGTTTGATGGGCATTGCGAATAATCCCAGCGCGGTTGCTGATCTGCTATCAATAGAATTTAAAGCCAATTAAGCCAATTCGTTAGCTAGAAAAGATGGGCCGGATGAGAAATCTGGATCGTCAGCACCTCATGTTTAATCCTTTGTATTGATCAACAAATATCAACAAATATAAGTGAGGTTTGAGTGAGGCTTTAGTCAGGGATCGATGAATCTATGACTAAAACCTCATGCTCACCATAGGGCTGCGAACTTGATTTACTCGTAAGCTGCTTGACAATGATGTACAAAATTGGAACCACAAACAGACTCAGCAGCGTCGCGACTAACATACCGCCAAAAACAGCCGTGCCCAGGGACTGTCGGCTACCGGCTCCGGCCCCGGTAGCGATCGCTAATGGGAAAATGCCAACTAGAGTAGAAATAGCCGTCATTAAGATGGGCCGCATCCGCTGCTGGGCCGCTTCTAGGGCCGCTTTGGTAATTGAATAGCCCTGTTCACGCAGCTGATTGGCAAATTCTACAATCAAAATAGAGTTTTTACTGGCAAGGCCAATCAGCATCACCAGTCCAATTTGACAGTACACATCGTTAGACATGCCCCGGACAGTTTGCGCTAGCAGCGCGCCAAAGACGGCTAGCGGCACTGCAAACAAAATAATAGCTGGATCGACAAAGCTCTCATACTGGGCGGCCAGGACCAAAAACACCAAAACAATGCCTAAGCCAAAGATCATCGGCGCTTGGCTACCGCTTTCAATTTCTTCTAGCGCCGTGCCCGACCACTCATAGCCTAGACCCGCCGGTAGAACCTGAGCGGCCACGTTTTCCATCGCTGCGATCGCCGCCCCAGAACTCACCCCCGGTGCGGGCTGACCGTTGATCGCAATAGATCGAAACAGGTTGTAGTGATTGATGGTTTGCGCGCCGACGGTATCGGTCGTGCTGATCAAGTTGCCCATGGGAATGAGTTCGTTCGTTTGCGATCGCACATAGAGCTGATCGATATCATCTGGGGTTGAGCGATACTGCTGATCGGCCTGCACATAGACCCGGTAGGTACGCCCTTCTAAGTTAAAGTCATTGACATAGCGCGAACCCAAATTGGTTTGCAGCGTACTAAAGATATCGTTAATGTTGACGTTGAGCGCTTTAGCCTGATCGCGGTTGACCGCAATCGTAATCTGCGGGGCACTGGCCGCATACGTACTAAACACTGAGCTAAGCTGAGGATTTTGACTGGCCGCACCCATAATTGCGCCCATGCTGGCAAGCAAATTGTCGAGTCCAGCATTGCCGCGCCGGTCTTGCAGCTGAAACTCAAAGCCACCAAAGCTGCTAAGCCCCTGAATAGCCGGTGGATTGACCGGCAAAACTCGAGCTTCAGTCGTGCCCAGCAGTGGCCCCCGCACGCGGTCAATAATCGCAAACGCAGAGCTATCAGCATCAGTGCGCTCATCCCAGGGCTTCAGCGTTGTAAAAATGACGCCGCTATTGGCCGTATTGCCGCTAAAGCCAAAGCCGCCGACCGCAAACGTTGCCCTGACCTCTGGCTGCTCTAGTAAAAGCGCCTCAGCCTTGGCCATGACATCGCTGGTGTAGTTGAGCGAAACCCCTTCTGGCCCCTGAAACAAGGTAATAAAGTAGCCCTGATCTTCATCGGGTAAAAAAGCAGAGGGAACGATGCTATAAAGCCAACCTGTCAGTACCAGGGAGGCCACAAAAGCCGCCAGGACAATTGGCTTAAACCGCGTCAGTGTCTGTAGAGCCGATCCATAGCGATCGCGCAGCCAGTCTAGCCCTCTATTAAAGGGCGTAAAAACTCTCGCCTGCCAACCTGTGGGCACACCTCTCGGTCGCAGCAGTAAGCCTGAAAGCGAGGGAGTCAAAGTGAGTGCGACAAAGGTAGAAACTGCAATTGAAAAAGCAATAGTCAGCGCAAACTGCCGATACAGTGCGCCCGTTGTACCCGGGAAAAAGGCCACTGGCACAAACACGGCCATCAGCACCAGAGACGTCGCAATCACCGCGCTGGTGAGTTCTTCCATTGCGGCGATCGCTGCCTGCTGAGGCATGAGCCCGCGGCCTTGAATTTTTGAGCTGATATCTTCAACGACCACAATCGCGTCATCGACGACCATCCCGGTTGCTAGCGTCAGGCCAAACAGGGTCAAGCTGTTAATTGAAAAGCCAAAAGCTTTGACAAAAGCAAACGTTGCCACCAGCGAAACCGGAATCGTCACAGCGGGAATAATCGTCGTACGCCAGTCTTGCAGAAAGACAAAAATTACCAGCACTACCAGCAAAATCGCCTCTATCAGCGTTCGCAATACGCCCACTAGCGACTCTTGCACATATTCAGTCGTATCAAATCCTATGCCGTACTTCATCCCCGGTGGAAAATCAGCCGCTAGCTCTACCATCGCCTCCTTCACACCCTGCGCTACCTGGAGCGCATTGCTGCCCGGCAGTTGAAAAATGCCTAAGCCAATCGCCTCTTTACCCCGAAAGCGCAAAAACGAACCATAGCGCTCTGCGCCTAGCTCTACTCGACCGACATCTCGCAGTCGAATCAATTGGCCACTGTCTCCGGTCTTCAGCACCAACTCTTCAAATTCATCGACGTTTTTCAGCCGACTCTCGGCCCGCAGATCAATTTGAAAATCTTGCCCGGATGGGCTAGGCGGCTGGCCAATTTGACCGGCTCCGACCTGAATATTTTGCTCTTGCAGCGCGCTGACCACATCGTCGGCGGTAAGTCCTCGGCTCGCTAGCTGCTGCGGATTGAGCCAAAGCCGCATGGCGTAAGTGCGATCGCCAAAAATCTGTACATTGCCCACGCCCTCTACCCGTCTGAGAGCATCGGCGACATACAGATCGGCGTAGTTACTCAGAAAAATATTGTCATATTCATTGTTATCAGTATAAATACTCATTGCCAGCAAAATATTGCTGGTTTGCTTAGCAACTGTCACCCCGGTTTGCCTTACCGCTTCTGGGAGCTGCGGCTCAGCTAGCGACACCCGATTTTGCACATCCACCGCGGCTAAATCTTTGTCGCGCGTCGAATCAAACGTGACAACAATATTACTGGCCCCATCATTGCTGCTATTAGAGGTGATGTAGCGCATTCCCTCGACCCCATTTATCTGCCGCTCCAGCACAGTCGTCACCCCGCGTTCGACGGTTTCAGCATCAGCGCCTACATAGCGAGCGCTGACATTGACTTGAGTTGGACTGATATCTGGATACTGAGCAATGGGCAGCGTCGGAATACTCACTGCCCCAATCAGCAGCATAATCAGCGCTGTGACAGTGGCAAAAATAGGCCGTTTAATGAAGTAGTTAACAAACATAAGATGCCTAAATTAGGAGGGGCAAGCTTGACGCTTGACCAATACAGAAAGTCTATAGAAGCGACAGAACTGTTAGAAAATTAGGGAGTTTTAGGGGCCGCTGCACTGCCCGCACTACCGCCCGCACCGCCTTCGCTCTGAATCATAATCGGTACGCCATCGCGTAGATTCAGCAGCCCGGAGGTGATCACCGTATCGCCCGGTTTTAAGCCTTCTAATACCTGATAGTCATTGCCTTGCAGATCGCCGAGCTTCACTGGGATCAGCTTTGCGACCTTAGGCGGAGGGCCATCGGTTGGCGGGGCTTGCCCGCAGCGGGTGGTGCGCCTGCGGATTTGTCGTCAGCGCCTGTCTGCGGTGGTTCGGGATCGGCAGGGACAAATACAAACGTTTGCCCGCCTAGGCGCGAAATGGCGGTGGTCGGGATCAAAATGCCGGGCCGTTCGTCCCAAATGACGCGTACTTCGAGGCGCTGATCGTCTTGCACGGGCTGGTTAGGCGTAGAAAAACGAGCCTTGGCTAAAACGGTTTGAGTGGTGGCATCGGTAGTGGGGGAGACAAAGCGAATGTTACCTGAGGCGATTGTCTCATCCGATCCAAACAGCATTAGTTCTACGGGCATTCCTGTTCGCAGCCGATTCGCCTGGTCAATCGGCACTGAAAGGTTTATCTCTAGGTCTTGATTTTGAGTAATCGTCGCTAGCGAATCACCTGCTTGAACGTAGTCGCCAAGCTTAACTGGAATATCGCCAACAATCCCTGCAATCGGCGCGGTGACGGTTTTATCGAGCAGGTCTTGTTGCGTGGCGTCGGCGCTAGCGCTGGCTTGAGCAAGGGTTGCATCGGCGCCTTCTAGGCTAGATCCGAGCGCCTGAATTTCTTGCGCGGCGGATTGCAAAGCAGCGCTGGCAACGGTGCGATCGCGGCTCACCTGATCGAGCTGTTCTTGAGGCAGTGCCCCTTTGGCAACTAAAGTTGCCGTGCGCTCATAGTCGCTTTGCTGTAATCGGAGATCGGCCTGAAGCTGAGCCTGACGCTCTTCCGCCGCCCGCAATTGCGATCGCGCTGCATCTCTCGCGGATCGGGCGCTGCTGACGTTGGCGATCGCGCCGCTATAGTCGGCCTGCGATCGCTGCGAACTCAGCTGCATAATCGGATCGCCTGCTGCTACCGTATCGCCCGATGTCACAAAAACCTGCACGACCCGGCCATCGGCTTCAGGCTGCAAGCTCACTCCCGCTTGAGAATCCAGAGTGCCAATAAATTCTGAACTATCTTCTAAAGGCGATCGCTGCAAGCGCTCAACTTTGACCGGAAAAGCGGGTGGCCCCATCATCTCAGGGTTGCCACGCCCAGCGAAGATTCGCCAGAATACAAAGCCCACCCCTGCCATCAACAAGGCCAATCCTACTAAACCTAACCACCTTTTATTAGATAACGCAGGCGATGATTCCGAAGAAGCCGTCATATAAGAAAACCTAAGGACAAATCTGTACTAAATCTGCGTTTTTATTTTGAGCATGACGAACGTATGGATGTCTTTACAGCTCTCTACAGCTCAGTATACCTAAACTGGTCAGTCTGGTTTAAAGTTTGCTGAAAGCAGTCTGGCCACGACTGGTGCCGATTTACGCTCTACTTTAAAGGTGCAGAATTACAGCTATATGAGATCGCTATTGATAGCGTAAAACACAGTTAACTTTTAAAAAAGCTGGCATATATAGTGGTTAAATTGACTAACTATACTGTGACCTTCAGTAACCTTTATAAGGTCACTGATCGCGTTTAGCGATTGAATCAAACGCTAGAAGAAAGTATATTTGTACTGGATGACGAGTTTCGTTGTCTTCGCGAGGATAATTTCGATGCCTTTTGTCGGTTTGCACATCCACAGCGACTACAGCCTGCTCGACGGTGCGAGCCACATCGATCCGCTCGTAGATCGGGCATTGGAACTAGGGATGAGTGCGATCGCCCTCACCGATCACGGCGTCATGTACGGGGCGATTGAGCTACTTAAGGTGTGCCAGCGCAAGGGCATTAAGCCGATTATCGGCAATGAAATGTACGTCATTAACGGCGACATCACCAAGCAAGAAAAACGACCCAAATACCATCAGCTCGTCCTTGCTAAAAACGACATTGGCTACAAAAATCTCGTTAAGCTCACGACCGTCTCTCACCTCGAAGGCGTTCAGGGCAAGGGCATTTTCTCGCGCCCCTGCATCAACAAAGCCCTGCTAGAGCAGTACCACGAAGGGCTGATTATCACTAGCGCCTGTTTAGGCGGCGAAATTCCTCAAGCCATCTTAAAAAAGCGGCTAGACGTGGCCCGCCGCGTGGCCCAGTGGTACAAAGATTTACTCGGCGATGATTTTTATCTCGAAATTCAAGATCACGGCTCGCCTGAAGATCGCATTGTCAACGTAGAACTTGTTCGTATTGCCGCTGAACTTAACATTAAAGTGGTGGCCACTAATGACTCACACTTCATCTCTTGCATTGATGTTGAAGCTCACGATGCGCTGCTGTGCATTCAAACCGGCAAGCTGATCACCGAAGATAAGCGGCTGCGCTACAGCGGCACTGAATACCTCAAGTCTGAAGCCGAGATGCGGCGGCTGTTTCGCGATCATCTTTCCCCGGAAGTGATCGAAGATGCGGTGGCGCGCACGCAAGAAGTTGCCGATAAAATTGAGGAATACCATGTTCTCGGCAATCCTCAAATCCCAAACTTTCCCATTCCTGATGGCTACAGCAAAGAGAGCTATATGGAGAAGGTTGCTTGGGATGGGTTGCTAGAGCGGATGAATATCAGCAGCCGAGACGAGCTGAATGAAGAGTATCGCGATCGCATGGCATATGAAGTCGCGATGATGCACCAAATGGGCTTCGCCACTTACTTTCTGGTCGTGTGGGACTATATCAAATTCGCCCGTGACAACAACATTTCAGTCGGCCCAGGTCGCGGCTCAGCAGCAGGATCTCTGGTCGCCTACGCCATGGGCATCACCAATATCGATCCAGTGCATCACGGTTTACTCTTCGAGCGCTTTCTCAACCCTGAGCGCAAATCCATGCCCGATGTCGATACCGACTTCTGCATTGAGCGCAGAGAAGACGTGATTAAATACGTCACCGAAAAGTACGGCACCGATCACGTCGCTCAGATCATCACCTTCAACCGCATGACTTCCAAAGCGGTGCTCAAAGACGTTGCCCGCGTGTTGGATATTCCCTACAACGAGTCGGACAAACTTGCCAAACTAATTCCGGTGGCTAGGGGCAAACCCGCCAAGCTCAAGGAGATGATTTCTGACACCACACCAGAACCCGCCTTCAAAGAAAAATACGACAGCGGCGAACTGATTCCCGGCACCGCCGTCACTTTTCAGCGCTGGATCGATACGGCTATCACTATCGAAGGCACCAACAAAACTTTTGGGATGCACGCCGCTGGTGTCGTGATTTCTGAGCAGCCGTTGGATACCATCGTGCCTTTGCAGCGCAACAACGATGGCGCGGTGATTACTCAATACTACATGGAAGATGTTGAAGCCATTGGTCTATTAAAAATGGACTTTTTGGGCTTGCGCAACCTCACCATGATCCAAAAAGCGGTCAACCATATTGAATCGCGGCACGATATTAAGATCGATCTCGATGCGCTGCCTTTGGATGATCCGGCTACTTACAAGCTGTTGGCGGGCGGCGAACTGGCGGGCGTGTTTCAGCTAGAGTCTTCTGGCATGAGGCAAATTGTTAAAGATCTCAAGCCTTCTGGGTTAGAAGATATTTCTTCGGTGCTTGCACTCTATCGTCCTGGGCCTTTAGATGCGGGCCTAATTCCAAAGTTCATTGACCGTAAGCACGGACGAGAGAAAATCGACTATGCCCACGATCTTTTAAAGCCGATTTTAGAAGAAACTTACGGCATCATGGTCTATCAAGAACAGATCATGAAAATTGCTCAAGACCTTGCTGGCTACTCGTTCGGTGAAGCCGACTTGCTGCGCAGGGCAATGGGTAAAAAGAAAATCAGCGAGATGGAAAAGCACCGCGAAATCTTTATTGAAGGCGCGAGTAAAAACGATTTTCCGCGTAAGCCTGCTAATGATTTGTTTGATCAAATGGTGCTGTTTGCTGAGTACTGTTTCAACAAGTCTCACTCGACCGCTTACGGATTTGTTACTTTTCAAACGGCTTACCTCAAAGCTAACTATCCGGTTGAGTATATGGCGGCGCTGCTGACGGCCATCAGCGGCGATCAGGACAAAGTGCAAATGTACATTGCTAGCTGCTTGAGCATGGGCATTCAGGTGCTGCCACCGGATATTAACCGCTCAGGGGTGGACTTTACGCCGCTGAATAATCAAATTCTCTTTGGCCTGTCGGCTGTTCGCAATGTCGGCATCGGCGCGATTGAGGCGATTGAAAAGTCTCGTCGTGAACAGGGATCTTTTAAATCTTTGTCGGATTTGTGCGATCGCGTCGATCTTCGCTCTGTCAACAAGCGTGCCTTAGAAGCCTTAATTCTCTCAGGCGCGTTTGAAAGCTTAGAGCCCAACCGCCAGCAGCTCATGCACGACCTTGATCTAGTCGTTGAATGGGCTCAAAACCGCGCCAAAGACCGTGAAGTCGGCCAGGGCAACATCTTCGATATGATGGCAGGCTTTGCCGCCGCTGAAAGTGGCCCCGCTACCGTTACTTTCGAGTCTGCCCCCAAAGCCCCACCCGTCGCCGACTACGATCCCCAAGAACGCCTCAAGCTAGAAAAAGAGCTGCTGGGCTTTTACATCTCCGACCACCCGCTCAAAGGCGTTCAACATTCCGCCAAAATCCTTGCTCCCATTGGCCTCGCTGACTTGAGCGAACAGCCCGAAAAAGTCACCCTCAGCGCCATCGTCATGCTCAGTATGGTCAAGCCCGTCACCACTAAAAAAGGCGACTCCATGGCGGTGGTGCAAATGGAAGATCTTAGCGGTCACTGTGAAGCAGTGATTTTCCCCAAAGCCTATGCCCGCATTGGCCAATACATCAAGCCCGACGCGCGGCTGATGGTGTGGGGCAAAGTTGATCGCCGCGATGATCGGGTGCAGATGATTATCGACGATGCCGAACCGCTCGAATCGATTCGGATGGTGATGGTCGATTTGGATCCGGCGATCGCAGGCGACATTGAGCAGCAATACCGCCTGCGCAACGTGCTCAAAGCCCTCCAAGGTGAAAATGAATTTGCGGCCAAAACCCCAGTAATTGCGGTCATTCGCGCCCGCAATCAGCGCCAAGCCGTGCGCTTAGGCTCACAGTTCAGGGTGCAAAATGCCGAAGCTGCCGTCGCCGCCCTCCAAGCTGCCGCGTTTAGAGCCAGAGCCACTCCTCTAATTAGCGCTTAACCTAATTAGCGCTTAGCCTGCTGCACCAGCCACTCACTAAATGCTTCAACGGCCCGCTGAAGCTGCTCAAATACGCTAGGCACCTGCTGCGCTAGGGTCAAGACCCTTTGATGGTCTAGGTCAAAATTATACAAATGCCGTACCCGATGACGAAATCGCCGATACTCTCCTAACGATTGCAGCAGCGCTTTATCCCACAGCGGCGGGCGCTCTTGCCCGCCAGATTCCGACATTCGCAATAGCAGTTGCTCGTGCCAGTTACCTCCTTTTGGCAAACCACCGTCTAGTTCAACAGCTACCCTTTCTGCTAATTTTTCACAGCCTGAGTAAAAGTCTTCAGTGTACGAAGCTAGAGCAGGCGTTAGCAAAATGGGAGGGGCCGTATCTGCTTGCCGCAGCACTTCTTCCAAGATTCCGACTACCTTAGCGATCGCGGCGATTTCGTCTTCAAGGCGTAACTTCAGGGCCAGGTAATGATTGTCGGGCATAGGTGTCAACTGTAAAATGCGATCGCGCACTCTCGAATCAGCCCGCTCAACAGCCACTAGATCAAGCGGTAGCCATTGCGGTACAACCATTTCTAATCTTCGATGTGCTTCTAGCAGGCGTTCTTTGGACAGTCCCTGCACCGCTAAGTCCAAATCTGATTGACAGTGCCAGGGCGTATCACCCCGTAAAGAGCCAAAAATAACAACTTGGTCTACACCAAAATCTTGCTTGAGTATCTGTGTGCATTGCTGGGCTACTGCTAAAGCAATCTGTCGCCGCTGTTCAACAGAAGCGGGTGCATCTGTCCCTTGGGTCTGGCTGGCTACCTTGCTTTTAATTCGTAACGCGGGAGTAAAGGCAGACATTCCATCAGGCCAGCGCAAAATACTATAAAAGATAGTTCTATAGTAGCGGCTATGAGGTGCGGCTGCTATTAGCAGTTAATCGCTCGTCACCACTTGCGGCGTCAGCCCCATTGTCTGCAACGCGCTTTTGACTTCCTGTTGGTAAAGCGGATTCATCACAATCACGACATCGGGTGAATAGTGCAACATCGCTTCAGGAGAGACATTTTTTTGCCCTGTACCGGGAATGAATTTATTTTGCTTGCGAGGATTGATATCAACCGCGTATTCGATTTTATCTTGCATCGCTGGCAGATTAAGAAAGGTGATTGTGTCGAGTCTGATTTAAAACTGTCTCAAGACTCTATCCAGCTCATTTCAAGGCTGTTTGATGAGCTTGAAGAGGTTTATGCACGGTTAGTTACGCACGATCATTAGTCACGCACGATTAAAGTAATGAGGCCGTCAATCATAGCCTGGTCACTCGTCGGCGCAATTGACTGCCCATGCAGCAGCTTTTGAGTCAGCACGTAACTCATTAGGGTGCCCATAAATACCCGAGCGGTGGTTTCTGCCGGAATGTGGTTGAGTGCGGGTTGGCTGCTGAAATACTCTGTGAGTACCTGCAACACTCGTTGGGGTAATGCCTGAAAAAATAGCTTTGCCAATGCTGGAAATCGGCCCGATTCGCCAATAATTAATCGCAAAAAGTCAATGTATTCATCATCAATTGCAAGAATATTTAACAGCTTTGTGGCCACATGGTTGAGTACGACTGATGGCGGATCTTGCGCAGGCAGATCGCCAAAAACCACCAAAAACCGTTCGGCAGTCACCTGCTTGATCAAAGCGTTGAAAAGGCCTTCTTTATCTTCAAAGTGCTTATAAATAGTGATCTTGGAGACGCCTGCTGTAGCCGCGACTCGATCCATGCTGGTGCCCTCATAGCCTCGCTGTAGAAAAACCGTCAGTGCACCCTTTAAAATTTGAGCTTGCTTGTCTGGTTTGCTTGAAGCGACAACAGATTTTGTGATGACCATGTATCGGTAAGTTGGTTAGTCCTCTAGAATGCTCTGCCTTCAGATCGATGCTTAGGCAAAAGCTAGGGGAGATGATCTGGGGTAGAAAACGTTAGCAGTCAGTCGGGAAAAAAGCGAGTCTAAAGAATCGTCTCTGACCTTGGATGAATACTATACCGTATAGTATAGTCAATTAATACCTTTCTGTGACGAGCGTTTTGTCATGACTCAAGTGATTCCGGTTCACCCTGATGATGAGCAAGCTGATGTTCGCGCTGGCTCAGAGCCTTCAGCGGAAAAGGCCAGAGGTGCAGGCTTGAAGAAAAGGCTGCGATTGCTGATTCCGCTGGGGATACTGGCGATCGCTGCCGCATTTGGACTGCACTATTGGCAAGGTGGTACTGATGAGAGTGCGATCGCGCTCAGCGGACGGATTGAAAGCGACGAAAGCGATTTGGGGGCAAAAGTCGGTGGAAGAATTGAGTCGGTAGCGGTCCAAGAGGGCGATACTGTGAAGCAAGGTCAAGTCATTGCGCGACTCGACAATCAAGAGCTAACAGCCCAGCTGAATGCAGCCAAAGCGAAGGTAAAAGCAGCGCAGCAGGCGGTCACTCAAGCCAACTTACAAGTAGAGGTGGTTTTGAGTCAAATTGAAGAAGCGACGCTGAATTTGGCCCAATCTGAAGGCGACAGCACGGGCCGGGTCAATCAATCGGCTGCCTCAGTGGCCGCTGCTCAGGCCCAGCTAGCTGCCGCTCAAGCGCAGCAACAGCAGGCGGCATCAGCTTTAGAACTAGCTAGAAATGATCGCGATCGCTTCTCCACACTCGCTGCCCAAGGAGCTATTTCTCAACAGCAGTTTGATCAAGTGAAGACCGAGTTGAAAACAGCTCAAGATACCCTCAGGGCTCGACAAGCGGCTACTAATGCGGCTCAGCAGCAGGTCAGTGCGGCTCAAGGCGCTCTCACCCAGTCCGAAACGAGTCAGCTTAATCCCGATATTCGCGCCGCTCAAGTTACGCGCACTCAAAAGCAGCGGGCCCAGGCTGAAGCTCAGCTTGCGGCTGCCCAAGCAGCGGTAGAGCAAGCGCAAGCCGCTCAGGCCGAAATTGAGGCCCGGATTAATGACTTAGCGATTAAGAGCCCGATTGATGGGATTGTGCTGAGCCGATTGGTGGAACCGGGTGAGGTAATTTCGCCGGGGGCCACGATGATGACGATTGTGAATTTAGATAAGGTATATTTGCGGGGTTATGTGCCGGAAGGGCAAATCGGCCAAGTGCGCGTCGGTCAAGCAGCTCAGGTATTTTTGGATTCTGCGCCCGATCAGGCGATCGCCGCGACTGTTACCGCCATTGATACAGAAGCCTCGTTTACGCCAGAAAATATTTACTTTCAAGATGATCGGGTGACTCAGGTCTTTGGCCTCAAGCTGGCGATAGATAACCCACAGGGCTTCGCCAAGCCGGGAATGCCCGCCGATGGCGAGATTTTGCTAGAGGATAAGTCGAGGGCAGATCAATGACCCTGGCCTCGACACCCCAGATCCCTTTAATCGTAGATGAGACCGCAAATTCAGCGATCAGCGTTCGCCAGCTCACCAAAAAATACGGTCAGACAACCGCACTTAAAGGCATCGATTTTTCAGTAGATCGCGGTGAGATTTTTGGCCTGATTGGCCCAGATGGAGCCGGGAAAACAACAACTTTTGGGATTTTAGCGGGAGTCATGGAGGCGACTGCTGGAGAAGTGATGGTTCTGGGCCGTGCGCCTCGCGAAGCTAGACTTGCTTTGGGCTATGTGACGCAGAAGTTTTCGCTGTATACAGATTTGAGCGTCGTTGAAAATATGCGCTATAGCGCTGGACTCAGACAGGTGCCGGCAGCTGAGTTTGAGGTGAAGGCCAAGCAGCTATTGCAGCGAGTAGATTTGGAGCAGTTTCAAGGTCGCCTAGCCGGACAGCTCTCTGGCGGCATGAGGCAAAAGCTAGCGCTGTGCTGCGCTTTGATTGCTCAACCCCAAGTTTTGCTATTAGATGAGCCGACTACTGGCGTAGATCCGGTGTCGCGACGAGAGTTTTGGGATTTGCTGGCAGCGGTGGCAACAGAGGGTGTAACGGTGGTGGCAGCGACCCCTTATTTAGACGAGGCCGAGCGCTGCCATCGAATTGCGCTGATACATGCCGGAGAGATTCAGCAAATTGGCACCCTCAACGAGCTGCGAGATAGCTTAGGGCTAGCTCGAATTGAGGTGAGATCCGATCGGCTAGCTGCGGCTGAGAAGGTTTTGAGCCAGCAAATCAGCCTGCAAAATAGCCGCCAGAATAGCCGCCAGGGCCAGCTCATCAATCAGCAAACTAGCGACAGCCAAATTGTCGATGTTCAAACATTTGGCGATCGCCTAGACGTGATGGTCACGAACGCCGCTCTCGGTGAACAGCAGATTAGATCTGTTTTGGCTTACAACAATTTATCGATCCAGAGCTTGCGCCCGGATGAAGCTACTTTAGAAAATGTCTTTGTCAATCGCTTGCGGCAACAAGGATCAGATCCTCCCTATTTAGCGTTTCCTTCGTATCGAGCAGGCAAAGAAAAAGGCCAGATCGCCATTGCAACTCAAAACCTGCAAAAAGCTTTCGGCGACTTCCAGGCGGTCAAAAATCTTGATATTACCGTGCGCTATGGCGATATTTTTGGCTTATTAGGGGCCAATGGCGCTGGCAAAACCACTACGATTAAAATGCTGTGCGGACTGTTACCAGCTAGCGGTGGCGAAATTCAGCTAGCCGGAGAAACCAGCGATCTGAATCGCTCGGCAGTGCGATCGCGCATCGGCTATATGAGTCAAAAGTTCACCCTATACGACGATCTCTCCATCATTCAAAATCTAGAATTTTACTGCGGCGTATACGGAGTCCCTCGCAAACTGCGGCGCGAGAAAATTGATTGGGTGCTGGAAACCTGCGGCCTCACTGGCCGAGAAAACACGCCAACGGGTAGTCTCCCCGGCGGCTGGAAGCAGCGTGTCGCGTTTGGATCATCAGTCATGCACGAACCCGATATTCTGTTTTTAGACGAACCGACTTCTGGCGTCGATCCACTTGCGAGAAGACAGTTTTGGAAGCTGATTCGAGATTTTGCCCAGCAGGGCACGGCAATATTGGTGACCACGCATTATTTAGAAGAAGCGGAAAACTGTAACAACATGGCTTTTATGGTCGCCGGAGAAATCGTTGCCCAAGGATCGCCCACGGATATTAAGCGCGATCAGCCAGGACAGTTGATTGAGCTCGTATCAACCCAGGTGCAGGCCGCGTCTAATTTGCTGAAGCGGCGGCTGGCCGATTGGCAGGTGTCTATTTTTGGCGATCGCCTTCACTTAGTGTTAGATCATCCTGAGACTGAACTGAATTCGATCATCCAATGGCTACAGGCCGAACACATTGAGGTGATCTCAACGAGAGCGATCCCTTTTTCATTAGAAGATGCTTTTATTGGAATTGTCCAGCGGGCTTCAGCGCCAGCGGCACAATCCACCGCTTCAAGGTAAGCCATGAAAAGAGTGACTTCGCAATGCATTAAAGAGCTCAATCAGTTTCGGCGCGATCGCTTGACTGTTGCCCTCGCTTTTCTGCTACCGCTGGCAGTATTGCTAATCTACGGCTTTGCCATTCGTTTAGAGGCCAAAAATATCCCGCTTAGCATTCAAGACTTTGACAACAGCGCTTTGAGCCGCACCTATGTCGAAAGGCTATTCGCAACTAATCAGTTTGAGATTGCCCCTTTGATCGAGGGCGATCCGATTGCAGCAATTGATCGCGGCTTGGCTAAAGCCACTGTAATTATTCCACCAGATTTTGAAGAAAAGATCAAGTCTCGCCAGTCGGTGACGGTGCAAGCGCTGGTAGATGGTACAGATGTGAACAATGCCCGCATTATTCAAGCAAGCCTAAGAGCAACGACGCGGTTCTTCATGCGCAGCAGCGACCTGACGACATCTGCAAATGCGCCTATTCATGCCAGCGTGAGACTGTGGTTCAACCCCGGACGAAAAGAATCTCTCTATATTGTCCCAGGTATTTTTGGCGTTATTTTATGGGTTTTTCCGTCGATGTTGTCGGGCATTGCCGTAGTCAAAGAAAAAGAGCAGGGCACCGTTTCTCAAGTATATGCGTCTGATTTGAGTTCTGTTGAATGGCTATTAGGGAAAGAATTAGCCTATTTGATCGTTGGTTTAGGTGAGGCCGTCATTGTCATGACGGTCGCTACGCTGCTGTTTGGACTGCGCATTCAGGGCGATCCGCTGACGCTGTTGGTGGGGACGGTGATTTATTTAGGCGCAAGCGTGGCCTTTGGCCTGTTAGTAGGCGCTAGATCTAGCAATCAAACGGGCGCAGTGCAGGGGACAGCGATCGCCGGTTTTCTCACCGCCTTGCTGCTCTCTGGATTCATCTACCGAATCGAAAATATTCCTTTTCCGCTGTCGCTACTTTCCAAGATAATTCCGGCTCGCTACTTTATTGAAATTACCCGTGACGTGTTTGTTCGAGGCACCGGATGGACGGGCATTTGGTACGCCCCACTGATGATTGCCCTGATTGGTGGTTTCTTTTTCCGCACGGCTACCAAAGTGCTAGCGCGAATGCAGTTTCTAGATTAAGCCGTTTTGGACTAACTGATGAATTTTTTCCTGGATACTAGGCTATGGCCGCTGATTTTAAAAGAAGTGCGGCAAATTCTCAAAAACAAGCAGATTATCTTTTTGTTGCTGTTTCCGCCGACGGTGCAATTGCTCGTGTTCGGCCTAGCGCTCAATCCTGACGTTACTGGTTTAAGCTTAGGCGTTGTTGACTATAGCAACAGCGCTAGCAGCCGCGAATTTGTAGCGGCTTTAGTGGCTAATGATGCCTTTGATCTAGAAGCTTATCAGCCGCGCGCTGCCGACTTGGCCCAATCTGTACGCAAGGGAGAAATCTCGACCGGGCTAGTAATTCCACCTGATTTTGAACGGCAGCTAAAGTCTCAAGAAACGGCTGATGTACAGGTGTTCATTGATGGTGTAGATGCGAACACCGCAGGTATTGCGAGTGGCTACATGAGTCAACTGATCAATCAATATGGCCAGCGTTTGGGCCAAACTACAGTGACGCCACTACAAACATCTGTGATTTTTTTGTATAATCCGGGGCTGCTGAGCAGCTGGTTCTTTGTGCCTGGTGTGATTGGGGTGGTGCTAACGCTAACCGGATCACTGGTTTCTTCTTCAACAGTGATTCGAGAAAAAGATGTTGGCACGCTAGAGCAGCTAATGATGACGCCCGCCGCTGGCTGGGAGATTTTGACGGCAAAAATTGCGCCTTTGTTTGTGCTGCTGATGGGCGATGTGCTGCTAGCTTCGGCGATTGGCAGAGTGGTATTTCACTTGCCGTTTCGCGGCAATTATTTTCTGTTCTTGGCACTTTCGGGCATCTATGTGTTTGTGTGCATTGGTATTGGTATTTTATTGGCAACCGTTTCGCGCAATCAACAGCAGGTAATTTTGACTTCGTTCTTTTTTAATGTGCCGATCATTCAGCTTTCAGGCGCGATCGCGCCCATCGAAAGTATGCCTGCTGTTTTCCGCGCCCTCTCCTTTTTCGATCCTTTGCGCCACTATGTCACCATCGCCCGCAGTCTCATTCTCAAAGGCGTTGGCATTGAAGCCCTGCTGCCCGAAATCGCTGCCCTTGTGGGTTTTGCCGTTTTGCTCCTAGGCATCAGCATCAGCCGATTTCGCGCCCAGCTCAATTAAATCTGAACATCTGTGAAAAACCTACTGAAATAGTCTTAGAAGAATAGTCTTATAAGCGCTATCTTGATTTGAGAACAGTTTGATGCTTTGATCAAAAGCGCTTTCAAAAGCGCTTTAGCTGTACTAACCCCAACTAAATAGCCTATTAATGCAACATTATTTTCGTCAGTTAGCTAAGATTTGGATACAAAAAGTACATCCTCGCGTGGCTTCGTTCGTTGCTTTTTTTGGGGCCATCTGGCTAGGGATTTGTGTCCTTACAATCTACGGACTAGCCAAACTCTCGGACGGTGTTTTAGAGCAAGAAGCCTTTTCTTTCGATAAAAGCATTCTGTTGAGCATTCACAAATTGGCCAGGCCCTGGTTAGATCAGCTCATGCTCAGCATTACTCGCCTCGGCAACCCTACTATGGCCGTTTCACTAACGGTTGTTGTGTTTGGATTTCTGTGGTGGCAGCGTCATTATTTGGAAGCTAAGATTTTTGCTCTAAATGCTTTTGGCGGCGCGCTTTTGAGCTATATCCTCAAGCTGACTTTCACCAAATCGCGGCCTCAGCTTTGGGATCAGCTCATCTATGAAAATACCTTCAGCTTCCCTAGCGGTCACGCCTTGGGATCTATGGTCTTGTATGGGTTTTTATCCTATCTTTTTGCAACGCTTTATCCCCGCTACGCTAAAGTCTTTTATAGCATTGCTGTCGTTCTCATTACCGCAATTGGGTTTAGTCGCCTATATCTTGGGGTGCACTGGCCTACGGATATTCTGGCAGGCTACGGCATTGGCTTTTTGTGGATTACCGTGTGTATTAATCTACTGCGACTACAAAAAAGAGCAAGGCTTGCCAAACGTCAGCAGCGCTGAATTTAGTTATTTCAATAGGCTGTTTTTACGACCTAAGTGAGCTTGCTGTCTAAATTCATAAAAAAGAATGAGAATAGCCGCGATCAACAGCGGGACAAAGTAGTAGATAGCTCGGTAGGCAATCAGCGCTCCTAAAAGCTGATCGGTAGCAATGAGAGGCGATAGCAGCAAAATCAGCACCGTCTCAAAAACGCCGAGCCCACCGGGAACACTGCTGATAATGCCAGTGAGCTGCGCCAAAAGATAAATTCCAAAGAAGCTGCCAAAAGAGAGCGAGGCGGTAGGCGGCAGCAGCACATATAGCACGGCGGCGGCTAGCACCCAGTCGCAAGAGGTGACGGCAACTTGGGCAAGTGAAAGCGGTAGGGGTAAATGCGGCAGCACCCACTGCTTAATGCGTAAAGACTGCCGACCAATGGCGCTCCAAATCAGATAGGCGCAGATTGCCCCTAAAAACAAATGTCCCACCGGACGAACCGAGCTAAAGGGAAGCCGAAGCTGACTCGGTAAGCTCATCGGTGCAATCGAAAATATCAGCCCGCCTACGGCAAACATACCCATCCAAAAACTGATATTACAAAAGGTAATAACCTGCGCGATTTTACCAATTGAAAATCCCCAGCGACTGTAAAAGCGGTAGCGAATGGCGCTGCCACTGAGCAAAGCAAACCCAATACTATTGCTGACAGCGTAGCTAATAATCGAGACGATCGCGACTTTTGAATAGGCGAGAGGTTGCCGAACGTAGCGAGTGGCCAACTCATCATAGCTCGTGAGCACAATGTAATTGACAGCCGTTAGCCCGAGCGATAGTAGGAGCCCGGAGAGGGAAATTTCCCTTAAGCTGGCTACGATTGCTTGCGATCCGTATTTTTGGATTTCTTGGCTAATGGCCCAAAGCGAGAGCCCAAATAGTGACACGGCAATTAAGGCTGGAATCAGCGCCGATACTTTTTTGAAGCTGTTGGCCAGAGCGGTGCTGAGAAATTGGGTGCCAAAGTAGTCGCCGAGGCGATCGCCCGAGTCTGCTCTAACCAAAGCAACGGTCACATTGGGCAGCGCGGCTAGCTGAGGATAGACAAAGTAGCGCGGCTTCCAGTCAGGATGAAATTTGTCTTTGTAAGCGCGCAGACCCTGAAAATTGTAAAACTGATTGAGATGCTCATACAGGTAGCGCATACCTTTCTCTAAGCGGGTCGATTCATAGGTTTCGCCGACGCCAGCGAGGGCTGCTAACCCTAGATTAAACCCTTCATATTTCAGATCTTTAAAGTGCTGAAACATGGAGATAAAGAGAAAGTCCATAGTGCCTTTTTCGATGTCTTCTTGATGGCGCATCAGATCGATGGTGGCTTCTGGCACCTGATACTCCGGGACAACGTTAGCAAAAGCAACAGGGTTACCTGCCTGATTATGCACCACAGCAATTTCACACATTTGTAAGTAGTCATCATCGAACCAGCCGAGAGAAAACTTCTTTTCCGCACCACCCACATGAGCTAGCCACTGGTTGCTGATCGCTCTTAAGTCTTGCAGGAGCGCTGCTGAAATCGGCGGCGAGTAGAATTCTACCCGGTAGCCCTGTTTGGTAAGCTTGTTCATGGCCGTGCGTAAGTTGCGCCCCGGCTTACCTTCTAGGGTGAAGGTTTTGAGATTAACAACGGCTTCTTCGCCGATTTTGAGTGTTTTAAAACCGAGAGATCGGTAGATCTCAAGATCGTCTTCGGCGGTTTGGTAAAAAGCGGGCTGCCAGTCATTGTGATTGCAAAACGCTTGAAAACCCCCAATTGCCGCTAGGCGATCAGCGACTGGGCCAATCGGATCACCTAGAGCGATCGCCCCTCTACCTTTGGGCACATAGGCAATCACCGTTTGCCCTGATGGGCTGAAATAATACGATTTATCGTCTAGCAGAGCAAAACAAGCCAGCGAAGAATGGCCAAACTGCTCAACAATTGTTCGCGCGCGGTTACGCTCATCCGCGTCAGCGCCTTGCCGAAAAATCACTGGACGCAGCAGCATCCACAGCGCCGATAGCAGCGTACTGGCCCCGACGATATAAATAGAATCAGCAAAAAATTTCCCAAAGCGTCTGGTTGGCTCTAGTCCGCCGCTGTCGGCAGTAAAGAACATCGCTAGGGTCTGTAGCAGGGCCTCTGGCAGGCTAAAGGGGGTGGAATATTGCTGGTCTAACAGAAAAAAGCCAAGCGTTCCGTAGGCTAATGTAAACAGCAGCGCGCCGATAAGTACCCGAATACCTTGAATTATAGAGGGCCGATCTGACTGGGCCGTAAAAATAGAGCGCATCAGCCATAGCTGAACCAGCAGTGCCCCTGATAATAGGCTCTCTTCGTAGTCAAATCCTTTGACCAAATGGCTGATGATAGAGACAATCAATAGACCCATCACCATCAGCCAAGCGACTCGCTTACGACGCAGGAGGTTGGCGGCTAGGGTGAGTAAAAGAAAACCAGCGATCGCTGAAAATAAATGTCCGCTAGCTCTAGCTTCAAAGGGAAAAATATCTCGCAGCCAGTCAATCCGTTCCGGCGCGCCCGGTGTGACTGCCGACACTAAGTTGATAATGCCCACCAGTGCCGTTAGCAGTGAGGCGACTTTGAGCCCTAACCGAGTGCGACGATTCATCATAGATTCTTCAGTCAATACTTTTTTCAGCCTCAGTCCAAAAGTATTTTAAGGTATAAACAGCTTTGGATTAGGATAACTTAGTGCTGCTGCTGCTTGTTTTACGACCAAACAGTCCTAGCATAGAAGCGCCTGTGATCAATAAGCCGATGACACCTAGGCCATTTAGAATCGGATAAATCGCCTGAAGGCCAAAGATTTCACCCGTATGCAGTTTGAGTAAAAAGTCAGAGCCTAGCCCAATATTAATCGGCCACTCTTGACTAACGGTCGTGAGCATACCGGTAACAACGGTCAAGCTCAGCGGGAAGAGAACGATTAAAGCTAGCCAGCGATGATATTTTCTAAACAAGCGCTTCATTAATACATACCTAAAGAGACTTTTTCGGCCAAATCTCAGAGTAGATGATAAAGGTTAAGAACTCGGCAAGATGAGGGCGCGCAATAGGTGTATGAATTATGATGATGTTTTCTTGAAATATGGCGATTACAAAGCTTGGCTGACGTTAGGATCTAGCTGCCTGTAGAATAGTTACAACCAACAGCATGAATGATCGTAGCCATCAACAGAAGTGGCAGAGTGAGTGACGTGGAATGACTAAATTTCAGCAACTGCCTCGCTGGTTTCTTTGGAGCCTGTTTTTGCCGCTGATGATCCTCAATGGCTGGGTGGCGCTGAAGCTGTTTGAATATTTTCGGTCTTTTTTTACGATTGCGATCGCGGCTACCTTATTTTCCTTCATTCTCAGCTATCCTGTCAGAGGTCTCCAGCGATTTCGCCTCTCCAAAGCCGGGGCTGTCGGCGTGGTCTTGCTGCTGGGCTTGGCCTTTGTTAGCATCGCTGCTTTAATCCTATTGCCGCTGCTGTTTGATCAAATTTCTCAGCTCTCAGCGCATCTGCCGAACTGGATAGCCGATAGCACTAGCAATGTGGCTGGTGTTCAGGCTTGGGCCGCCGAGCGCAAGTTGCCAGTTGATATTGCCACAATTGTCACTCAGCTAGAGGACTATTTAGCGAGTCGGGCACAGGTTTTGAGTGGATCTATTCTCAGCTTGCTGCCTGAGGCGATTGCCAATGTGCTGGACATTTTTCTGATCCTGGTATTGACCATCTATTTGCTGCTACATGGTGACGACCTGTGGCAAGGCTTATTTCGCTACTTACCGGTGAGCGCTAGTCAACGACTCCAGCCCGCGCTGATTCAAAGCTTTCACAATTATTTTGTCAGTCAAGGAGCGATCGCCCTGATGATGGGCCTCGCCATGATCAGTGCTTTTTTGATCATTCAGGTGCCGTTTGGGCTGTTGTTTGGCTTGGTGGTAGGTGTCATGACCCTGGTGCCGTTTGGCGCTGGGTTAGGCATCGTCGTAATCAGCTGTATCACGGCGCTCAAGAGCGTTTGGCTAGGCTTGCGGGTGCTGGCAGTAGCTGCTGTGATCGATCAGGTCATTGAGCAAGCGATCGCACCTTCTTTAATCGGCAATTTTATTGGCCTCAACCCAGTCTGGATTTTGGTTTCACTCCTGCTAGGCGCTAAGGTACTCGGCTTTTTAGGGCTGATTCTAGCCGTGCCGATTGCCAGTACCGTCAAAGTGCTGTTAGCTCAGCCAAATTTTCCACAACAGAGCTTACCCACACTGAGCAGCGACGCTCAAACCAAGCCCTTTCTCTAAATAACTCTTCTAAATCACTCTAAAAATCACTCTCAATAATTATTCTGCATGATTGCCCTGAATAGGGCAGAACAACCCTACCGTGCTGACAACAAATATGACAACAGACATGTTATCCCATCAAACTGTTAGCCTGCGTTCAGGCGTGAGCTTAGCCGTATCGCACACCGCCGGAACATCTCCAGCTCTGGTGTTTTTACACGGCGGTCTGGGCAACCGCTACAACTGGCGCGCTCAGTATGAATTTGCCCAAAGCCAAGGGTGGGAAGCGCTAAACTATGACTTGGCTGGGCATGGTGACTCTTCAGCCTACCGCCGCTATTCTATCGGTCGCCATCGGCGAGATTTAGAGCGGCTGCTACGGCGCTTTAAAATAGCCGCACCCGTGCTTTGCTGCCACAGCTATGGGGTGCCGATTGGGCTGGAATGGTCGCAGCGGCATCCGGTTAAAGGGCTGGTGTTGGTAGCGGGCGGCACTCACGACTTAGCCCCCTGGTGGGAAATCCCGCTGATGAAAGCCTTAGAATGGGGCGGCAGGCATTTGTTCCATTGGCCCTGGCTACAAAAAACAACAAAGGTTCTTTCTAGCAAGCATGATCATCCTACGATTGAGCGGTTTTTAGCCGAAAGTCCGGTGCCAACAGCAGTAGCTCCCTATGAGGCGCTAAAAATCTTCTGGGGCTATAACTTTTTTTCTCGTCGCCGTCGTCAGCGGCTAGACATTCCGGTTTTGGTGATCAGCGGCGGTCAAGATTCGATGTTCAGCAAAGCGATGGGGGAAGCGCTAACCGCCGTTTTCCCGCAAGGAGAGCATCTGCATTTGCCCGAGGCGGGGCACCTGATGATCGCTGAGTATCCAGAGATTGTGAATGAGGCAATTCTGCAATGGAGAAATCGTGCGATCGCGCCATTCAGGCCCAATCCATAAGCGCTTGTTGATAAATTGGCAAAATCTTGGCGGTTATTTGTTAATCTCTAGTCATTATCTCTAGTTATCAGCGATTGTGTCGGTCGCTATCTTACTGTTCGTCTTATGAAGATTCTGATTGTTGAAGATGACAGCCGCATTGCTACCCCGCTCGCTAGAGATCTTAGGCATCAGCATCACAGTGTCGATGTTGCCCTAGATGGCAAGACCGGCTGGGACTATGCTCAAGCTACCGAGTATGACCTAATCCTGTTAGATTTGATGTTGCCTCATCTAGATGGCATCAGCTTGTGCAAACAGCTGCGCTCTAGGGGGTTTCAGGCCAACATTTTAATGCTCACGGCCCGAGACACCACCTATGATAAGGTCATTGGTTTAGATGCGGGCGCAGATGATTACTTAGTTAAGCCCTTTACATTAGAAGAACTTTCTGCCCGCATCCGCGCCCTCCAGCGCCGTGGTCGAGATCTAACGCCATCTGTATTGAAACATGGGGATCTGACGCTAGATCCGGCAAGTCAGCGGGTGATCTATGCCCAACAATATTTGACACTAACGCCCAAAGAATTTTTGATTTTAGAGCACTTTTTGCGTCATCCAACTCAAGTACTTAGCCGATCAGCGCTGCTAAACAAACTTTGGGAATTTGATCAAGACTCTGGCGAAGGCACAATTAAAACGCATTTAACTAATCTCCGCAGTAAGCTCAAAGCAGCAGGCAGTCCCAAAGATTTTATTGAAACTATTTACGGGACAGGGTATCGCCTGATGAACCTAGAAAATTAAGCCCCTAGACAGTTTTAGCACTGATAGTTGACTTACTCTCTTTTATTTTGGCTACGCCATGTTTCAAAAAATTCGCTACCGGCTGCTGCTGAATAATCTGTTTGTGTTTACTTTAGTGTTAGCGGGGTTTGCGATCGCAGTCAGGCTAGTATTTGTGCGAAACCTCACCCAGCAGCTCAGCGAACAGCTCACAACGCTAGGGCAAACAGCTGTAGGCGAATCTGAAATACAAGGCGGGCGGTTAGGCGTTGAAGATGATTTTTTATCACATACGCTGATTGAGACTCACCAATCGCTAGAATGGTTCAATCCACAGAAACAATCAATTGAAAAGATAGGTGAGTATTTTCCCAGTCAACCGCTAGATCCTCAAGCTATCGTTGAAATTCAAGATGACAATCCGCCGATTCAATCCGTAACGCTACCTATAAAAGATAGTGAAACCCAAGCAGTCATAGGCTATGTAAGAGCTAGTCAGCTCTTAAGCGAGTTCGACGAGACAGTATTTTTATTAGACATTGGCTTGGGGATCGGGGCAATAGCGGCCATCTTTCTCAGCAGCGCCGGAATTTTTTGGCTGAACCGACAGGCCATGCAGCCGATTGAAGACAGCTTTCAGCGACTCAAACAGTTTACGGCTGACGCCTCGCACGAGTTTCGCAGTCCGCTGATGGCAATTTCGAGCAATGTAGAAGTTGCGCTAAAATATCCAGAAGGAATGCGCGATGAAGATCTAGAAGTGATGAATGCAGTCGCAAGCGCCGCTGATCAAATGACCCATTTGACTGAAGATTTGCTGCTGTTGGCTAGAACAGATAGCGCGGCAAAACTAGCCCAAGATTTAGTGAATGTGCCCTCTGTAAATCTGACAGAGCTACTAAAAGATTTGGCGCAGATGTATGGATCGCAATCAGAGATCAAGCAGATCAGGCTAATAACAAAAATAAAACAAGATCTTTGGACAAAAGGCTCCAGCGCTACGTTAACCAGAGCTTTCACCAACCTACTCCAAAATGCCATTCGCTACACAGAACCAGGCGGCAGCATCCACCTGATAGCAATGCGCCGAGGCCCGCAGATCCGGATCACTGTTCAAGACACCGGTACTGGCATTGCCCCCGAAAACCTCACAAAAATATTTGAGCGCTTCTGGCGCACCGATCAAGCCCGCAGCTATGACGATGGCGGTTCAGGGCTAGGCTTACCCATTGCCCAAACCATCGTTCAAAGCCACGGTGGAACAGTTGCAGTAACCAGCCAGCTAGGTGTAGGAAGCTGTTTTATCCTAACGCTACCCGCTAGTTCGCACCCTTGATTGGCCGACTGGCTTTTAAGGTGTCTCTAGAACTTAGGATGCAGGACTTCTAAACTGGTTACTTGTCCTATCGTCTGTGGCGGTTTTCTTTCCATAGATGAAAGACAGAAGGCAGCAAAGAAATGACCACAATTGCCAGCACGATTGGCAGCAAATAGCGATCTACATCAGGAATGACGCTACCTAAAAAGTAGCCTAGTAGCGTTAGCCCAAACGTCCATAGAACGCCACCCACTATGTTGTAAGTTAGAAAAGAAGGATAATACATTTTGCCGATTCCGGCTGTAATCGGGGCAAAGGTTCGAACAATGGGCATAAACCGAGCTAGCACCAACGCCTTGCCTCCGTGCAGGTCATAAAATTTTTGCGCGCGCACGAGGTGATCTTTGTGAAAAAAGCGGGAGTCTTCTCGGCGAAAGAGCCGCCGCCCAAAGCGATGCCCGGTTAGGTAGCCGACACTATCACCTGCTACCGCACAGATGGATCCTCCGACAATTAGCAGCCATACATTTAGCAAATGCTGAGAGGCCAAAAAACCAGCGGTGAATAGCAGACTATCTCCCGGCAAAAAAAAGCCAATCAGCAGCCCCGACTCCGCAAAAACCATGCCCCAAACGCCCAAATAGCCAATCGATTGAATCAATGTAGGCAAGTCAGTACTCATTAAAATTTTGCCTCAAAATTTTGCTCTAGGTGGTAAAAAAAGACGACAATATAAGCTAGATACCCCTTTGTTTCCCTGCCTATTTCTTGAAAGCCCCTGCCTATTATAATCGTCACTTAGGTCTTGAAGGCTACTATTGTTGGTAGTGCATTAATGTAAAGGATAGAGGAAAATAAGGCGTAGCGGTTACAATTTCAAAGGAGTAGAGCAGATGAAAGTTGAGATGACCTGTCCTACCTGCGGCTCACACGAGATATCAAAGAACAGCACAACCCGGCGCAGCAAGCAAAACTACAAATGCCGAGACTGTAACCGCCAGTACCCTACGGGAAGTAAGCTACGTAGAAGAGCCGCAGTGAAAGCTGAAAGATAGAGACACGTTGAGTTTGGTAAATTTGCTACTGCTAGAGCAAATCCTGCTGGCGGGGATAGCTAGAGCCACTGGCGTTTGCGAAAGTTGGCTGCAAGCGTACATAAATGCTTGCTATGCGACCGTAGCTTTGGCTGCCACATCGGGGAGACTGCTCCCGTGCATCAGCGAAAGCGCTATGGCAGTCATTGCCTAGTGTGTATAGGCAATGACTGCCAGCGTTTATACAGATTACGGGGAAGCCTACGAAACAGTCATTCCGAGCAAATGACCCCAACGCTGTTTTCTCTATCCTTTACTAGAATAGACTACCGATCTTTGAACCCTAATTGAACCCTAAGAGTCATGGCTGAAGCTTAGCCTAAAGAGTTGATCTACCGCTGAGGAGCCTCCGGATCACCGCCGTCGTTGTCAGGGACTTGAATGCTCCCTTGAATAGACGATTCATTGGCGTCATTTTGCTCTTGACTTTCAGCTTCAGTCTTGAGAATTTGGCCGGTTCCCGCATCTACCGTGACATCGGCATTTGCAAACTCAACGTCATACACCAAGCTGCCGTCCTCTACACTTAGCTCTACTTGAGTTGCCGTGCCCCCCTGAGAAGCTTCTGCCGTCTGCTGAGCTTGCTGATCCGTGACTTTAGCTAAAGATTGATACTGGGACACTTCCTGCACCTCTTGAGCATCGTCGGCTGTATTCTCTGGGCCTTCGTTAGCTTCATGATCAGCAGTTTGGGCAACGCGAGCATCTCGAACTAGAGCGGGCACACTGTTTTTAGCACTTGCCACCATTGCGGTGCCGCCAGCACCGAGAGCGGTGATCAGCCCAAAAGCAAGAAGAGTCTTAGTTGAATTTTTCATGGATTCCTCGGGAGTTTTTTAAATGTCTCTCTGTTTGAGCTGTTTGAGAGAAGACATTTACCAAAGTAGAGTCAGATAGTCAAGAACCTGTCAAGAAAGCCTGATTTACTACTTCAAAGCGATCGCGGCAGCCTTACAACCATCATCCGTAAGCGCTGTTATTCGTTAGGCAGCTTGGGCATAAACTAAGCGATCATGAATGGGCTAATTGCGACGACTTCAACAAACTGCACTCAAGCAATTACTCAAACAATTAAGCTTAATCAAGACAACGTTGGCGACTACTGAGCCAGATAAGCATGAGTTAATATTTTTGCCTTGTCGAGTTCTTGACATTTGCTTTGTATATTTGCTTTGTATAAATGTCTGGTTTGAAGTCTGATCCAACCCATTTTACTAATCATTTTCGGAGCAACTGATGAACAAGGTCGCAGAAGTTACCCTCTTTTTCTGGATTATGAAAATCTTCGCCACTACCCTAGGCGAAACCGCAGGCGACTTTATTTCAATGACACTTGGACTTGGCTACTATGTCGGATTTGCCATCACATTTGCGACATTAGCAATCATTCTATTGTCTCAGATAAAATCTGACAGATATCGCGCCGTTTTATATTGGACGGCTATTATTGCTACAACTACGGCTGGAACCGAAGTCTCGGACTTAATGGATCGATCCCTTGGCTTGGGTTACGCATTGGGTTCACTCATCTTGATAACATGCCTGTTAGCAACACTGACTGTTTGGTATTACCGAGATCGAGATCTAAGCGTTTATCCCATCGCCAAAACAGATGCAGAAACTACCTACTGGATTGCTATCGTATTTTCCAACAGTTTAGGAACAGCCTTTGGCGATTTTTTAACAGACAATATGGGCCTGAGCTATATCCAAGGTGCACTGCTCACAGCGGCTGTCATTGGAGTGGTAATTGCGCTTCACTACGCTACCAAAATCAGCGAAGTGCTTTTGTTCTGGATTGCCTTTATTTTTACCCGACCTTTTGGCGCAACTTTTGGCGATTTTTTGACCAAGCCAATTGCCAAGGGCGGATTGAACATGCCAAGAGAAGATGCTTCGCTGATTACGCTGGCGCTGCTATTAGTCGTTTTGTTTTTCTCGATGAGACAAGAAGAAAAAAAGCAGATAGAAGAGCGCCATAAAGCTCACGCCGGACAAGACATCGTTTAGGGATAGAAAGATAGCCAATCAATCAAATCAGCCCATTAATCAGTTCATCCATTTAATAAAAGGAAACTCATGCAAGATATTCCAGATTCCGCTTTAGGAACTGTTCAAAAGGCGCTGGTGAGAGTGCCCGCTGTGACGCTTTACTTTTGGATCATCAAAATGATGGCGACAACAGTCGGTGAAACGGCAGCGGATTTTTTGGCGATGAATCTAAATCTAGGCTTGGTGGTAACTTCACTGATTATGAGCGGCTTTTTGGTGATAGATCTGCTGAATCAGTTCAGGCTCAAGCGCTATATTCCGGTGAGCTATTGGACAGTGGTCGTGCTGCTGAGTATCGTAGGTACGTTAGTAACCGATCTCATGGTCGATCAGCTGGGCGTGACTTTAATTAGTGCGACTGTCGGCTTTAGCATTCTGTTAGCTATTGTCTTTGCTACTTGGTATGCGAGTGAGCAAACGCTGGCCATGCATTCGATTGCAACGACGAAGCGAGAGGGTTTTTATTGGGCGGCAATTTTTGTTACGTTTGCGCTCGGAACAGCAGCAGGAGACTTTTTGGCAGAGGCTTCTGGGCTGGGTTATTTTCAGTCGGCACTGGCGTTTGGAGGCGCGATCGCTCTGATCGCTGCCGCACACTTTTATCTCGGCTTAAATGAAATTCTTGCCTTTTGGCTGGCCTACATTCTCACCCGTCCCTTAGGCGCTTCCTTTGGCGATTTACTGTCACAGCCCACTACAAACGGCGGGCTTGGCTTTGGTACTGTTGGCACCAGCATTATTTTTCTAACCACGATCGCGATTTTAATTGGCTATCTCACCATCTCTCACAAAGATCAGATCAGATCGAGTGAGGTGCAAAGCTAAGCAGTTTTTATAGGCTGAGTTAGCGGCGTGCGAGAGACGAAATATCGTCACTAAGCTCCATGATCGTTGGGTTAAGACCTTTACTAGAGCGCACATTAAATTGTAAATAGCCGCCGCCTTGCTATATTAGGCTGCTTTCTATAAAAGCGAGAAGCGCTTTCTGATGGGGTTTACCGAGCGATCGCATCTCATCTAGCTTGGCCGAATACTTCTCTCCTAATCGAATTTCAGCCGGTGAGCACAAGGCCAAATCTTGGCCCTCATTAAGCTTTAGTTCGCTCACAGGCACTGTTAGTTCACCATGATAGTAATAGCGCTGCGATTGAGCATCGCGCTCTTGCCGAAACAACAGTAACTGTGGTGGAGCGTAACCTATTTCCTCTTGTAGCTCTCTCACCATGCCTGTGTAAGCATCTTCTCCAGGTTCTATATGCCCCCCGAAAAAGCCCCAAATGCCGGGATGAATAATATGAGGAAAGTCATCCCGGAGCTGCATTAAGAACTGGCCTTCACGGTACAAAATCGCTAGAGTTACTTTTCTCAACGGACTGACCGGTTGAATTCTAAGTATTTTTTGCTCCGTCATGGGTTGATCAAGTCCGCTGAAGCGGACGGACGCTAGCAGTAAGCAATACAGTAATTAAGAACGGCTGGGGGAATTTAGATATCGCTTTTGACTAGAAAAACTGACACACATAACTTTTCGCCATTGAGCAAGTTTTTTTAATATGTGGGCACATTAACGGCAACGAAGCCGAACACTGTTTCGAGCCTTAGTCTGGAGTCATGCCCGTAGCGACGGCGTTCTAAAATTTGTTTAGATTTGGATTTAAAGTCGAGTTAGAACCTCGTCACAGCCTCGCTTTTTTCTCAAAATGGATAGCTCCTTACCGGGTATTCAGCGATGGGCCAATGCTCCCAAAAGGGCTCAACGTGAACTAGCAGTGAGATAGCCGAAAGGCAGACTTTAGTTAAAGCTTAAGTCTGCCTTTTTCTTAAGCAATTTCTTAGGCAATTTCTTAGGCAGCTGTTTCCCAGCCAAACATGTTAGCCAAGAGCTTTTGCACAATTTGTACACCAGTAATCGCTTGCCAGCCAAATAGACCTATTAATAGGGTATTGAGCGCAATGTGAGTATAGCGAGCCGAGTCATTTCCCTTTTGCATGAAAGGCACGAGTGACGCTGAGGTTGCAATCAAAGCCATCATCCCTAGCCCTGCTAACAAATGGGATCCGAAGAAGAGTTTGCCGTTATTAATATAAGTAGAGGCCATGCCGCCCAAGCTGACGAGGATCATGGCCGCTAGCAAAATAGAGCCTGCTTGATGATGACGCACCAAAAACTTGCCTTTGATCAGCTCTTTTTTCTCTTCTCCGGTGGCGAGGCGAGTTTGTCTGTACTGATAGCCTAAGTAGCCCGCGTAAAGTGTTAGCGCTAAGATCCCCCACATCAGCAGCGGGTGGATAAAATTAAGCCAAGGTTTGATCGCCTCTATAGTGTCAGGACTCATAAGTATTACTTTAAAAAAGGTTACGTTTTTTTTAGTATATGCCGATCTATTCCGTTAGATGTAGCTCCCTTCGCTAAAAGCTCATTTCATTCAACTTCCCTGCCATCTAATCCTGATGAAATCTGTGATGAAACGCCTAAAGTTCCTTTTTCTCGCGGTGATAAGTGGGCTGATTGTCTTGGTGATGGGTGGGGCTATTGACCCGCTGCCGGCTTTGAGTCAAACATCGGTGAATCAGACCGCAGAAACCGCAGCAGTAGAAACCACAGCAGTAGAAACCACAGCAGTAGAAACCGCAGAGGCTGAGACTACAGAGGCTAATCCCACAGCCGCAGAACCAGCCGCCGCAGAACCGACAGAGAGTGATTCGGGAGCGGCAAAACCTGAGGCCGGGCCACCGGTGAGTGAAGCTGAACGGATTCGCCGAAAGCTGCTAATTCAGGGCGATCGCGCCTATCTAGCAGGAGATGTGGCAGCAGCTGAGGCGCTTTATCGTCAGGCCAAGGATCAAACCTGGCTGTTGCCGGATCAGTTTGCGCGGCTGCCGCCAGCGCCTTTTAGTGATGAGGCCCTGCTGTCACCGGGGGCAGCGGTGTATTGGCGGGAGGCAAATCAAGGAATTGCGGCGGGGCGATCGCCTCAAACCCTAGTCGCTCTCGCGCTACTCACCTCAGAATATCCCGCCTTTACTCAGGGCCATATTCTGTACGCCAATGCGCTGCGATCAGCCGGTCGTCTAGATGAAGCTACTGCGGTGCTTGATCAGGCCCTGACCCTATATCCAGCTCAACCAGATTTGCTCATCGCCCAGGTGGATATGCGGATGGCGCAATCGCAGTGGTTAGAAGCAGCAATTGCCTCTCGTCAGTTCCTAGCGCTCAACCCTAATCATCCTGCCGCTGCTGATCAAGCTGAACTGGCGAAAGAAAATTTGGATCGCTTTCAAGGGCAAACCCGATCCGCGATTAATAATAGTGCGATCGCCAATATCTTCACCGGCGTACTAGGCTACGCCTTTACTGGCAGCATCTTCGGGCCGATTACCGCCGCTCAGTCGGGACTGATGCTATTGCAGGGTGAAAACGCGATTGGGGCTCAGTATGCTGGTTTAGTTCAGCAGCAACTGCCGATGCTGCAAAACCCAGAAGTCTTAGGTTACGTCCGGGGCATTGGCAATCGCCTAGCGGCAGTCACCGGTCGCCGCGATCTTGACTACGAATTTTTTGTCATTCTCGATCCTGATCTCAATGCCTTTGCGCTTCCGGGCGGCAAAGTTTTCGTCAACGCAGGGGCTATTCTCGACACCCGTTCTGAGGCCGAACTCGCTGGACTGATGGCCCATGAGCTGTCTCATAGCGTGCTCTCTCACGGCTTCCAAATTGCGACCCAGGGTAACCTCAGCAGCAGCTTGGCTCAGTATTTGCCCTATGGCGGCTTGATCAATAACGTCTTTCTCAGCGGCTACTCCCGCCAGATGGAGCGCCAAGCCGATATTGTCGGCACCCAGATTCTGGCAGCGGCTGGCTACGCCGCTGATGGGTTGCATAATGTGATGATCACGCTCAACCAGCAGAGCCTAGAAGACGATAGCCCTAGAGCGCCAAGCTGGATTGCCACTCACCCTAATCCAGAAGATCGCGTTACCTATCTTAAAACCCTAGTAGAGCGCGGGGGCTATAACCGCTATGCTTACGAAGGGGTTGCTAGCCACGAAGAAATTCAAGTCGCGGTGGCGGGTGAGCTAGCGGCTTATGAAGCCAAGCAAAAGCCCGAAGCAGCAGACTCTGAACCCGCCGCTGGCGAAGAATCTAGAACGGACTTATTGGATGCGGTAGAGCGGTTCAACTGGTAGATTTGCTTCAAGGTTGGAGGGCCGTTAAAGAGCCGTTAAGGCGCGATCGCCCGCCTTCAATTGTTTCGATTCTTAAAAACCGCTGATACAAAGATTCAAGCTTGATACACTAATGTTCATAACTTCTGCGAATTTAGGTTGAATATTAAGGAAGCAATGGTAGCGACGAAACCCCAACGGAATCAGCCGACAAACCAGTTCGATGAAATTCGCCCTGGCGTCAAAGCCCCGGCCAAAGACACGATTTTGACGCCCCGGTTTTACACCACCGACTTTGAAGAGATGGCCAATATGGACGTCTCTAGCAACGAAGCTGAGCTAAAGGCCATTATTGCTGAATTCAAAGAAGACTATAACCGCCATCACTTCGTGCGCAATGAGCAGTTTGATGGCGCTTGGGATCACATTCAAGGCGAAAAGCGTCAGGTGTTTGTTGAGTTTTTAGAGCGCTCCTGCACGGCTGAGTTTTCTGGCTTTTTGCTTTACAAAGAGCTAGCGCGTAAGCTCAAAGGCCGCAATCCGATTTTGGCAGAAGGGTTTGATCTGATGTCGCGCGATGAAGCAAGGCATGCGGGCTTTTTGAATAAAGCTATGTCTGACTTTGATTTGCAGCTTGACTTAGGCTTTTTGACTAAGAGCAAAAGCTACACCTTCTTTAAACCTAAATTTATTTTCTACGCTACCTATCTCTCGGAGAAAATTGGTTACTGGCGCTATATCACTATTTTCCGCCATTTAGAGAAGAATCCGGGCGATACAATCTACCCAATTTTCAACTTTTTTGATAACTGGTGTCAGGATGAAAACCGTCATGGCGACTTTTTTGCCGCAATGATGAAGTCTCAGCCGCAGTTTTTGAATGATCTCAAAGCGCGGTTGTGGTGCCGCTTCTTTTTGCTGTCGGTATTTGCCACCATGTATCTAAATGATATTCAGCGCAAGGCTTTTTACGCTTCGCTTGGCCTGGATGCGCGTGAATACGACATTGAAGTGATCAAAAAGACCAATGAGTCGGCGGGTCGTTTATTCCCCATCGTTTTAGATGTGGAAAATCCTAAATTCTTTGCTGAGCTAGATGCCTGCACTGAGCAGACGGCAGCTATTAGCAAAATTAGTCAGGCGGGCGGGCCTAAAGCGCTTCAGCTGTTGCGCAAGCTGCCGCATATTGCGGCGATTGGCGTGAAGCTAATTGGGCTGTATTTTATGAAGCCGATCAGTACGGTGGGCGATCGCAACACCGTTCGTTAAGCATTTGCTAAGCGTTTGCTAAGCGTTTGCTGAGCGTTCGATAAAGATCCCTACAACCGGTCGCAGCTTCCACCCTAGCAGCAGAGATAAGCGGATTAAACGGCCTTATCTCTGCTGCTTTTTAATTTTTAAAATGTTTCATCGGCTGACGCTATCTCGTACAATTCATCTGAAAGCCCTGCTTAGAGCAGATTCTCATGACCAGTGCGGCTGAAACAACCGATGCAAAAGAGCGGGGTGAGTCGCAAGCGGCGGCTGATTCGGCTCCCGACCTGGCGATTGTCGGCATTGGGGCCTCGGCAGGCGGACTGCGGGCGCTAGAAGAATTTTTTGAGAATATGCCTGCCGACAGCGGTGCTGCTTTTGTGGTGATTCAGCACCTCTCTCCCGACTTTAAGAGCTTGATGAATGAGCTTTTAGAACGACGCACCCAAATGAGTGTGCGTTTAGTCACGGAAGATATGCGGCTTGAGGCCAACGTTATTTTCTTAATTCCGCCCGGTCAAAACTTAGTGCTCACCGGTCAGCATCTTCACCTGAGCCAGCAAGATCGGGGGGTGGGTCATTTACCTAATTTCCCAATTGATCTATTTTTTGAATCGCTGGCGACGGCAGGCGGCGATCGCACCATCAGCATTGTGCTCTCCGGGACAGGCAGTGATGGCACGCGCGGCATTAAGCGCGTCTCTGAAAGGGGGGGGATTGTGCTGGTGCAAGATCCGGCCAGCGCCGAATTTGATGGAATGCCGCAAAGTGCAATTGCCACTCACCTTGCTGATTTGATCTTGCCGCCTCATGCCTTGGCTGCTACCACCTATCAATTTGTTACTTCACCGGCTCAACAGCAGGCATTGCGTCAGCAGCAGCACAATCCGATGCAACTGCGGAAAATTGTGCACATTCTCAAGCGCCACGAAAATATTGACTTTACGCACTACAAGCCCAACACGCTGACTCGACGAATCAATCGCCGCTGTTTGATCACCGGATACAGCCAGCTTGATAGCTACATTGATCATCTAGAAAACTCCGCCGAGGAGCGCGACCTGCTGCGCAGTGATTTGCTGATTACCGTTACCAGCTTTTTCAGAGATGCCGAGGCTTGGGAGATTTTGGCGCGCGATCTGCTGCCTCTCCTGATTCAGCAGGCCGATCCTGAAAAAGGGCTACGCATTTGGATAACAGCCTGTGCGACCGGCGAAGAAGCTTACTCAATGGCCATGTTGATCAAGGAGCTATTAGCCGAAGCGCCCAACCCGATTGAAGCCAAAATTTTTGCGACCGATGTCGATCAAATTGCCCTCGATCAAGCCTCGTCAGGCCTGTATTCGGCGGCAGCGGTGAGCAACCTGAGCCCGGAGCGATTGCAGCGATTCTTTAAAGCTGAAGGTGACCGGTTTGAAGTGGTGCGATCGCTGCGGGAGATGATCATTTTTGCCCATCACAACCTGACCAAAGATGCGGGCTTTACCCAGATGGATTTGGTCAGCTGCCGCAATGCGCTCATTTACATGCAGCCTGATTTGCAGCAACAGGTGCTGCGGGTGCTGCACTTTTCACTCAAGCCTAACCGCATTTTGTTTTTAGGAGAATCTGAAAACCTCGGTGTCCTAGCCGAAGAATTTAAGCCCCTATCGAGCAAATGGAGCCTCTATCAAAAGCTCAGAAATGTACGGCTACCCTTCATTAATTTGGATTTGGGGACTTTGAGTATTCCTCAACTCAGGCTGCAAGCCCAGGCGCGAGTGCCGGAAAAAACTCGGTTTGACCCGGTTTTAGAAACAGCTTTTCAGGCGCTTTTAAAAGCGCGCAGGGCCACTTGCTTTTTGGTTAATCGGGACAATCAGCTGATCCATCTCTGTGGCGATCCGCTGCGCTTGCTGACAATTGCGGCAGGGCCAGCTTCTCAAGACGTGCTGAGAATGCTGCCGGAGTCGCTACAGCGATCGCTAAGTACCGCCCTGCATCGAGCGCGGCAAACGGGTGCCCAGGTGAGATATAGCCACTGCCCCATTGAAGATGACACGATTGATATCAGCAGCGTCCGGTTGGAGGTGAGCCTGCATGTGAGCCGCAGTGTGGGCAAGTTTTTGATGGTGCTGATTGAGCCAGAAGATGCGATGCCGGTAGCGAGCGTGCCGATGCCCTTTGCCGCCGAGGAAGAGGCTGCGCAGCAGGTGTCGCAGTTGCAGCAGGATCTGCAAGCGACTCGTGAGAATTTGCAGGCCACAATTGAAGAACTAGAGACGACTAACGAAGAGCAGCAGGCGACCAATGAAGAGCTGATTGCCTCTAATGAAGAGCTGCAAAGTACGAATGAAGAGCTGCATTCCGTCAATGAAGAGCTGCATACGGTGAATTATGAGCATCAGGCCAAAATTCAAGAGCTGATCGAGCTGAATAATGACATTGATAATTTACTCAACGTCATTGATATTGGCGTGATTTATTTGGATGGCCAGTTCAGAATTCGGAAGTTCACGCGGGCTGCGACATTGGCCTTTAATTTGGTCAATGCCGATATTGGTCGCCCGCTAGAGCATCTTTCGCATAACCTAGAAGCGTTTGATGTCGCCCTGTCGCTAGCGCGAGCGCAGCAGCAGCAAAAACCAATTGCGTACGATGTCAAGATCAAGCGCGGTGGGCCGCACTTGCTGATGCGGGTGTATCCATACATCAATGAAAACAAGGTAATCAATGGGGCAATTCTGACGCTTGTAGATGTCAGTACCATTCAGCAGACAAAAGAGCGCTTAGCCACCGCAGAAGCTCAGTTGCGTCAGTCGAATGAGGCGCTTGAGCAGCAGGTACAGGCGCGCACGGCTGAGCTTCGCAAGCAGCAGCAGCTCTTGCAGTCGATTACTAGAGCGACACCGAATGCGATTTATATTTATGATGTGCGATCGCGCCGCAACCTCTATGTCAATAACTATCTAGAAGAGATGCTGGGCTATACGGCTGAAGACATTCAGGCAATGGGCGATACGCTCAATGCCCGGATCTTTCACCCTGACGATCTGCCTCGAATTGTGGCCCATCGTCAGGCGATCGCTCAATTGCAGATGGTCGAAGGCGTGGATAATCGGTGCGATCGCAATGATCGCCCAATCTTTGATATCGAGTACCGCATTCGCCACGTATCCGGCAACTGGCGCTACTTTTACAGCAAAGATATTGTCTTTGCTCGCGACCAAGACGGGCAGCCAAGTCAGATATTGTGTATGGCGGTTGATATTAGCGATCGCAAAGCCGCCGTGCTTCAGCTCCAGCAAAGCGAGGCCCGTTACCGCCAGCTCTACCAAAGCACACCCGTGATGATGCACTCTATCGATCCTAGCGGACAGGTAATCAGCGTCAGCGACGATTGGCTCATCAAGCTTGGCTACCGCGCCGACGAAGTGATCGGTCGGCCCATCACCGATTTTCTCATAGCCTCCGGAATGGCTGCGACCTCAGATCCGCGCCATCCCCCGCTCTGGCTGCAAGCTCAAGGCTGCCAGAGCCTGCCCTGCCAATTTGCCCGCAAAGACGGCACCCTTTTAGATATTCTCCTCTCTACTGTTGCCGACACCGACAGTTGCGGCCAAGTCATCCGCCTGCTCACCGTGCTGATCGATGTCACCGAGCGCACCCGAGCCGAAGCCGAACTCAAGCGCTACCGCGACCACCTCGAAGAACTCGTTGCGGCCCGCGCCCATGAACTCAAAGTGACCAATCAGCGCCTCCAAGCAGAAGTCACCGAGCGCCAGCAAATTCAAACCGAACTTGCCAAACGCGCCCAAGCCCTAGAGCGATCCAACGCCGATCTGGAGCAATTTGCCTACGTCGTTTCTCACGATCTGCAAGAGCCCCTGCGGGCTATGACCGTTTTCTCGCAGCTATTGGAGCAGCGCTACCAGCATCAAATTGATGACACCGCCGACAAATACATTAGCAACATCGTCGATGGCGGCATTCGGATGCAGGCACTAATCGATGGCATTCTCGACTTTTCGCGAATTTCTCACCGAGGGGCCAGCTTCCAGTCAACCGACCTCAACCTGCTCTTACAAACCGCCCTAGACAACCTCCAAATCACAGCGGCCCAAGCCACGATTAGCGCCGACGAACTGCCCACCCTATCGGTTGATCACCATCAAATCGTGCAGCTTTTTCAAAACCTCATCGGCAACGCCATCAAGTTTCGATCACAAGCGAGCCCGATTATTCATATCTCAGCCGAGCCTTTGAGCGAAAGCCAACCCATGAGCGATCACTCAACCGATCCGATCCTCAGCGACATTAGCCTCAATCAATGGATCTTCAGCGTTAAAGACAATGGTATTGGCATGGCTAAGCCCCAGCAAAAGCGGATTTTTGCCCTGTTTCAAAGGCTGCACACCCGACAAGAACTAGATGGCTATGGCATTGGTTTGGCCATTTGCAAAAAAATTGTCGAACGCCATAGCGGTCGCATTTGGGTAGAGTCCTGGCCTGACCAAGGTTCCACTTTTTACTTTACGCTGGTTTCACAAATCGAACTGCCCCAGTAGTCGCCTTTCTAGGCAAGCCATTTCTGGTCAAGCCCGCCTGTACAGCATTGACTCAAAATAATTCCAAAATTGCTCTATGCTCTAGGTAGAGGCAATAGACAATAGATAGAGTAGTAGCAACTCTATCAGGGTTGCGTTTGGTCATCAGCAACAGTCCAAATACCTTGAAGCCAGCCTATATCGACTAGCTAGAGCGATGAATTTTGACATTTTGCTTATCGAAGATTCACCGACCGATGCAGCAATTCTGATGGCTGCTTTTGAAGGCGTTGGCTACAAAGGCAAAATTCAAGTCGTTCAAAGCGGCCCAGAAGCTATAGATGCGCTTTATCAAGTGTTTAGGCAGCCTGAATCTGTCCATCCTCGGCTGATTTTATTAGATCTCAATTTGCCTCGGCAAACTGGGCACGAGGTGCTGCACGAAATTAAGCAAGACCCGAATTGGAAAAGCATTCCAACAATCATTTTTTCCAGCTCATCGGCCCCTAAAGATATTGCAAAAAGCTATCAGCTTCATGCCAATGCCTACATCGCAAAACCTAGAGAACTCGAAAAATATGAGCAGGTTGCGCAGCAAATCTGTAGCTTTTGGTTAGAAGCAATCGAATTACCGGCTTAGCGGCTTAGCGGCAAATCGACAGAGCAGCCCCTAGAAAATTCCTAGAAAATTCCTAAAAAGTTCCTAGAAAACCGGTAACGGCTAAACGAGCCTCTCACTCAGACTATTACCTATTGTCAATGCAGTTACAAAAAGAAACCTAACGCTTCAAATAAGTTTTGTTTGGGCGTTTTCTTTTAAGTGTTTTCTCTGTGTGGAAAGGTACTCTGAGCACCTATTCTTAAAACAATAAAAGTTGTTCTACTTTAATCGTTTTAGGAACCCCTCTCAAATGAGAAATGGTATTGATGCACTGCTCATTGAAGATAATCTTTCAGATGCATTGCTATTTGAGAGCATTATTAGCTCTTCAGACTTTTCTCAGCTTAGACTGCATCACACCGAACGGTTTCATGAAGCGCTTTTAGCTTTGGAAAAAAATGACTTTGACATTATTTTGCTGGATTTATGCTTGCCGGATGGCAAGGGCTTAGATTTGCTTAGGCAGCTCAAAGAGCGCATTCCTAAGGTTCCGGTTGTCGTGATTACGGGTATTCGCGATCAGGAAATGGCGGTAGCGGCGCTGAGAGAAGGGGCTCAAGACTACTTGGTAAAATCAGACACATTCTCACCGAAGCGCTTGCAAAAGCTGGGGCTAGTAGATGTCGGTAATCTTTTGATTAAAACTTTGCGCTATGCGATTGAGCGCTCTGAGCTAGCTCAGCAGCTAGCGGTGAGTAAAGAACGCTACGCGCTAGCGGTTGAAGGGGCTAGAGATGGCATTTGGGATTGGGATTTAGAGGCCGATCTAATTTATTATTCTCCCCGTTGGCAGACGCTAGCGGGTTTAGGCGACAGCAGCCCTTCCGGCAGTTCTTTTTTTGGCAGTCCAGAAGACTGGTTTTCACGAATTCATCTTGAAGATCGGGGCTATTTTGAGCAACAGCTGAGAGCGCACCTTAGCCACCGGCAGCAACAGTTTCAGTGCGAATACCGGTTACTGCACAGCGATGGCGACTATCGCTGGATGCTGACACGCGGTATGGCACTGTGGAATGAAAACAATGTGGCTTATCGAATTGCCGGATCGCAAACTGATATTACCGACCGGAAAGCGCTTGAAAACGCGCTATATCAGGAAAAAGAGCTAGCTCAAATTACCCTACACTCAATTGGCGATGCGGTAATTACGACCGATGAACTGGGTCGCATTAAGGATTTTAACCCGGTCGCTGAGCGGCTGACCGGCTGGAGCGCAAAAGAGGCGAAGCGGAAGCCAATTGCCCAAGTGTGCAACTTAATTGATGGCAGTACGCGCAAGCGGCTGACAAATCCAGCGCTCCAGGTAATTCAAGAAGGCGAGGCGATTAGCTTAAGCAATCACCCGATGCTGGTTTCTAAAACAGGTGAAGAATTTGCGATTGGTGATTCGGCAGCGCCAATTCGCTCTACAAATGGTGACATTGTGGGGACGGTGATGGTGTTTCATGATGTGACTGAAGAGCGGGGTCGGGCGAAGCAACTGGCTTGGCAGGCGGCTCACGATCCGCTGACGCGATTGTTTAATCGTCAAAAATTTATTCAATCTTTAGATGAAGCGATCAGTGATACAAAGTTAGGCAAAATGCACCATGTGCTGTGCTGCTTAGATTTAGATCACTTTAAGGTGGTCAATGACACTTGCGGTCATGCGGCGGGCGATCAGCTGTTGCAGCAGGTGTCTGATTTGTGGCGCAGTAAGATTCGATCTTCGGATATTTTGGCGCGTTTGGGTGGAGATGAGTTTGGCCTGTTGCTGTATGACTGTGATTTGGATCGGGCGATCGCAATTGCCAATGACTTTTGCAACAGCATTCAAAAGTTTCGCTTTGTTTATGAAGAGAACATTTTTAGCATCGGTGTTAGCATTGGCCTGGTGCCGATTACAGGCTTTAGCGGTGATACTCAACAGGTGCTAAAGCTGGGAGATAGTGCTTGCTACAGCGCTAAAAACAAGGGCCGAAATCGGGTGCAAGTGTATTATCCAAACGATGATGATATTGCTCAGCGATCTGCGGACGGACAGTGGTTTTCGCGAATTACAGAAGCGTTGGATAAAAATCAGTTTTGTCTATATCAGCAGATTATTACGACTGCGATCGCAAGCACTCACGAAATCACCTTTTGCGAAATTTTGCTGCGCCTCAAAGATGGACGCTCCGGCGAAGTGACATTGCCGATGGCCTTTATTCCACCGGCAGAGCGCTACAACCTCATGCCCAAAATCGACCGCTGGGTAGTCGCACATTTTTTAAGCTACCTAGCAACCTGCCCACCTGCTTCAAAAATAGTCTACACGCTCAACTTATCGGGCTCTAGCATCAACGATGAAGGCTTTGTTGATTTTTTAAAGCAACAGTTTGCTCAGCATCCCATCAATCCTAAGCAGATCTGCTTTGAAATTACGGAAACTGTTGCTATTTCAAATCTGCAAAAAGCCGCTGCCTTTATTTTGGAAATCAAACAGCTCGGCTGCCAGTTTGCGCTAGATGACTTTGGCAGCGGCATGTCGTCATTTACCTACCTCCGGCACCTGCCGGTTGACTATCTCAAAATTGATGGCAACTTTGTGCGAGAAGCGCCCACCGATACGATTATCTGCGCCATGCTCGAAGCAATCAATCAAGTCGGTCACGTTATGGGTCTTAAAACTATTGCCGAGTACGTAGAAACGCTGGCCATTTTAGAAAAAGTACAAGAACTGGGCATCGACTATGTGCAGGGCTACGAAATCAGTTACCCTCAACCGTTAGTTGCGATTTAGAGCCCATTTTGAGTCTCTAACTTTGAGTCTCTATTAAGTTCTCTACTCCAACAGATTTTTTGGGCTAAGCTGCTATTCACAATTTCTTAAAGCTGCTATATCCGCCCCTACAATCTTCTCTAGATTTTGCGTAATTTTCTTAATATCCCAATTCCACCAAGCAATGTCTAGCAGTGCTTGCGTCACGTCATCTTCAAAGCGCTGTCGGATAAGCTTGGCTGGATTTCCGCCGACAATTGTATAGGATGAGACATCGGCTGTAACCACTGCTTTTGCCGCAATGATGGCTCCATCTCCTACTTTCACTCCTGGCATGATGACCGCTTTATAGCCAATCCACACGTCGTTGCCAATGATCGTATCACCTTTGTAGGGCAATTCTTCAGCTTGAGGGGTAATTGTCTCCCAACCGTTCCCAAAAATTTGAAACGGATAAGTCGAGAATCCACCTAGCTTGTGATTAGCACCATTCATGATGAACTTTACGCCGCTTGCTAAAGCACAAAATTTTCCGATAATTAAGCGATCGCCAATGAACGGAAAATGGTATAAAACATTCCGCTCAAAATTTTCTGAATCTTCTGGATCATCGTAATACGTGTAATCTCCAACCGTGATATTAGGATTCGACACCGTGTTCTGAATGAAGCAGATTTGCGAAAATCCCTTCATCGGATGCTTATCTTTTGGATCTGCTCCGTACAAAATTCGGTTGCTCCTAACGGTACGTTTTGTAGCGGTACGTTTTATAAATATTTTGACTGCCGCGACTAGATCCTGGCGTCTCATTAAGTGAAACTAGGCGAGTGAAACTAGGCAGGAAGTGAAATTAGGTAGGTGAAAATCAATAGTTCAGATAGTTCAGATAGTTCAGTTAGAGAACCTCTGAGGCTAAACTGTATCGATCAATACATTCTATCTTGAGAGAGAGATAATTTAGGGTTTGCAACCATTATTCTACCTATATTCTACACAAAGTAGAGCTGAGTTCAAGTTATGTGGATTTGCTTCCAAAAAAGCTATTTCGCTATTGAAATGTGCTGTTGAAATATGCTGCGATCGCAGTAAATTTTACATGAGCTTAATTCAGTCCAATTGATACAAGGCTGGGAGGCCACATGGCTTTAGACAATCGTAGCGGGCAGTTGATCATCATCGGTGGCGCAGAGGACCGCGAAGAAGATTGTCAGATTCTTCGAGAGTTCATTCGCTGCGCTGGCGGTCTGAAAGCCAAAATTATCGTAGTGACGGTTGCCACTGAGTTGCCGAGAGAAGTGGGCGATGACTACATTCGAGTCTTTGAGCGCTTAGGCGTTGAAGATGTCCGCATTCTGGACACGGTTTACCGAGACGATACCAGCTCAGAACGTTCCTTAGAAGCCATTCAAAAAGCAACCGGTGTTTTCTTTACAGGCGGCGACCAGGCTCGAATTGTTGATACCCTCAAAGGAACTGAAATAGACAAACTCTTGCACCAGCGATTTGCCGAAGGCTTAGTCATTGCAGGCACTAGCGCCGGAGCCGCGATGATGCCAGACATGATGATTGTCGAAGGCGATGCGGGTACGAATCCAAAAGTCAATACGGTTGAGACAGGGCCTGGGATGGGGTTCTTGCCGAATATTGCGATCGATCAGCATTTTGCCCAGCGTGGTCGAATTGGGCGATTGCTCTCAGCGATGGCTCAACAATCGATCAGCTTGGGCTTTGGGATTGATGAAAACACCGCTGTGATTGTCGATGGCAACCTAGTCAAAGTCATTGGAGAGGGCGCTGTGACAGTAGTAGATATGGCGAACTTGGTTCATAGTAACCTGTCTGAGATTTTACGAGATGAGGATCTAGCGCTTTGTGGCGTCAAGCTACATATCCTGCCAAACGGCTATGGTTTTGATCTCGATAGGCGCACTCCAATGGTTGCAGGAGTGGCGGTCACCAGCCCGGCAAACAGCCAGACGGCTACTATACACACCGTGAAAGCAGGTAAAGCCCAGTCATCCAAAGCAATCCCGAAGCCTTTGCCTACTTGAAGAAGTGGCTAAACGGGCCTCTCAGCAGCTGATTGACTGATAAAAGTCTGCTTTGAATAGGGTAGCCAAGGTTTAAACGGTGAATTCTAGGGGAAACGGTTTCGGAGATATTTCACAGAGGAAACAACAGGTCAAAGGCGAAGCTCCGCAGGCGCGAGTTCAACAGCCCTAAAGAACCCATTTAAGGAATTTTCGATAGACTATAGTTGATTGTGAGGCTCGTTTTGGCCTTTGCAATCCAAGGCGATTATCTCGCTTGTAACTTAAATGAAGACGCTCTTTAAACGGTTTCGGCTCGCCCGCCACCCACAACGCATCGCCGTTTTCGAGGCGGCTATCATCGGGCTTTTTTCTGGGCTGTCGGCAGTCCTTCTGAAGTGGGGAGTAGGCTGGCTAGGTACTTGGCGCGTTCATGCAGCATCTGAATTTCCGGCTTTGGTAGCACTGCCACTGATTGGGCTGGTGGGGGGCGGGCTATCAGGCTGGCTGGTTGAAAAGTATGCACCAGAGGCATCAGGCAGCGGCATTCCGCAAGTCAAAGCAGTGTTGGCAAAAGTGCCTATGTCGTTGAACTTGCGAGTAGCTGCGGTCAAACTGCTGAGCGGCGTACTGGTATTAGGATCAGGATTCGCGCTAGGGCGAGAGGGGCCAACAGTGCAAGTCGGCGCGGCACTCGCTTCTCAGTTTAGCCGCTGGTTTCCTACTGCGCCCAATCAACGCCGACAGCTCATTGCCGCTGGCTCAGGCGCAGGACTTGCGGCTGCTTTTAATGCGCCGATGGCGGGCGTGTTTTTTATTATTGAAGAGCTGCTGAAAGATTTTTCGAGTGCGACGCTCGGGACAGCGGTGTTGGCGGCTTTTGTGGGGGCGGTGGTGGCCCGACTGTTTGGCGCGCACGGTTTGGATGTCAATTTGGTGGATAGTGCTCCTATCACCGATTTTTCGGCAGCTGAGATTCCGCTGTATATTTTGTTGGGGTGCATTGCGGGCGTTGTGGGCGCGGCCTTTAACCAAGGGATTTTGGCAAGCTTGAGCTTTAATCGCGATCGCTTGGGCTGGCCACTGCCGCTGCGGGTAGGGTTCGCGGGGCTAATTTCAGGTATCCTCATAGCTTTGCTGCCGGTTGCCTTTCGCGACGGTAGTGGGCTGCGCGAAGTGTTAAGTACAGGCCAGGCAGATTGGCAGCTAGCAGCGATCGCCTTGGTTGCTCAGTTTGGTTTAACGCTGATCGCCTATGGATCAGGAGCATCGGGGGGTTTGTTTGCACCTGTGCTGGTAATGGGCGCTTCGCTGGGTTCGCTGATGGGTAGTGCGGCCCATCTGTTGTTTCAAGTTAGCGCCCCTGTTACCTACGCTTTGGCCGGAATGGGCATTTTGTTTAGCGCGGTAGTGCGAGTTCCCATTACCGGCATCGTCATTATCTTTGAAATGACGTCAGACTTTGTAGTCCATTTTAGTAAAGGATAGAGAAAATAGCGTTGGGATCATTCTCGACCATCTTTTCTCTGATTAAGCGGTTGTACTCGTGGATGAAATTCCAAATCGCACCGACATGGTTCTCTAACTTTTTGGAGAAGGAAAGCGTTTTCCTCACCAATCGCGAAACCCGCTGCCTCAGGGTGTTGTTGAACCTTTCTATATAGCTCGTCAAACCGCTATCTTTGCCAACGGCACGATGGCGATTGGCTGGAATCACCGTCTCGTAAGCTTCCCAATAATCTGTATAGACCGTGGCACACTGTCTGTACACAGCCGGGATTGATTGCCACAATGACCGCGCTGATGCTCTTGAGCGGTCACCGATGTGGCAGCCAATCACTTCTCGGGTATCTGCATCAATCGCCAGCCAGACCCATTGCTTGTTGCCTTTGTCATCGACAAACGACCACAACTCATCCATCTGCACAGTCAGTTTGCCTTTGGCCTTTGGCACGACTGCTGCTACTTTAGCCACTAGCTCATAGCAGACATTCACATAGCTTTGCAGCCAACTCTCAGACACTCTTGTGGCTCTAGCGATGCCTGCTAACGGGATTTTCTCTAGCAGCAGCAGATCGACTAAGCGCTGCTCGTGCTTATCTTTTGGCTGCCATTGTGGGTCTTCGACAAACTGCCGGTTGCAGTCGCGGCATTTATAGTTTTGTTTGCCTCGACGCGTTGTCCCGTTCTTTGAAATGTCGTGGGAGCCACAGGTCGGACAAGTCATCTCAACTTTCATCTGCTCTACTCCTTTGGAATCGCAACGGCTATGTCTTATTTTCCTCTATCCTTTACGTTAATGCACTACCCAGACTTTAACTTAGTGCTGCCGTTAATGGTCGGATCAATTACCGCCTATTTAACCGGAGAACTTATCTCTCCCGGTTCGCTTTACGACCGACTATTAGACTGGCGCGGCATTCGGACAGAAGAAGAAACGCCATCTAGCTGGCTTTTAGCGGGCTTGAGCGCCGGTGACATTATGGAAAAGCAGGTCGAGGTGATAGATATTAGCATGGATCTTTCTGAGATTGTCACAACATTTTGCCGCTCTAGTCATCAAGGGTTTCCGGTAGTAGATCAAGGTCAGGTAGTTGGCATCATTACGCAAAGAGACCTCAGCGATCTCGCCCAGCGGCTCCAGTCTTTGAAAGACCCAGATGAAGGGAGTATAAAAGAGATCATTGACTCGCCGCCCATTACGGCTAGTCCCGGGACTTCTCTGGTACAGCTACTCTCTTTACTGGATCAACATCAGCTCAGCCGCCTACCCATTGTGCAAGATCAGAAGCTGGTGGGGATTGTGACTCGCAGCGATATCATCCGGGTAGAGGTAGAACGACTCGCCGAGAAAGGGGCGCTGGCATAGCGCTATCAAAAACGCAGAGATAAGTTGTTCATCCTATCTCTAGGAACTCGAAAACCGCGCATATTAGACCTCTTGCATAAATATTATTATGCAAGAGGTCTATGCAAGGGGGGCGGCCCTGGTTTTGGTCTAATCGGCAAGAGCACATTCGTGCTTCCTTCGTGGTTTCTGAAACGACTGGACAATCGGCACCCGACCACTTTGAACCTGCCCGTAGTCAAGCTTGAGTAACTGGTCAGCTAGGTCAAAATAGCGATCATCATGGGTAATCTGAGATCTTGCACCATTTTCAATAGGGGTTGCGCAAAAGACCAAAATCTGAAAAAAGGGCGTATAAAAAGTTTAGAAGACGGTGATTAAACCCATGCTTCAGCACGCCCAAACGCTAGTGTATAACCTAATTTCTCTGATGCCTAGTGTCTATCAAAAAGCTAGTCTAAAAGCCGTTCTAGGACTGTTTTTAGATGCTCAAGGTCATGCGCTACCCGAACATACGCAAATCAAGTCAGCGAGTTCGCTGAGTCGATTTCTCAATCGCTATCAATGGTCAACCCGGCAGGTGATCTGCACGACTCGCGCGGCCATCCTCAGTCAGCTCCAGACGCATCCCGTCCGTAAGGATGTGCCCGTGCGGTTATTGATAGATTTAAGTACGCTGACTCCGGGAACTTGTTCTACCTATGAACGTTAATTTCAAAGACTTCTACAACTTAGAAAAGTCGGTAAGGGCAATAGTGTGCTCCCTGGTTGCTTCGTTGTAGGTGATGCGATAAGCGGCGGGATAGGAGCCCGACTTAGAATAGTCCTGAGGCGTGGGAAAATCTCCTTCAAACGCCTGCTGGCTTTTGAGAAAGTCCAGGGCGACCATCGGCTCCACAAAAGCCATTTCACCGTTGTAGAAGCCATAGATCAGCGTATGGGCAAATCCATGGGGCGTGCCCTGCAACTCTTCTGAAGCTGGATTGACCCAGTGGGCACCCATGCGAGGCTCGGCGCTGTCTGGAACCAGGACGTAGCCAGTTGGGATTAGATCGGAATCAGGCGCTTTATAAGCTGTTTCGAGATCGGCACCGGTAGCTGTAATAGCCTCTCGCTCTTCTGGAGTGAGGATGTAGGCGTGAACGTCGAAGTGGGGCAAGCCGTAAATGGGAGCAGGATCGTGTCCCTGAGAGCGCCAGTCGAGGCTAATGTGAGATATTGCGGTTGTTTCTGCTTGGGCAGGTAAAGGTAAAACTACCTCGGTGGCCTGATCAGGCAGATCGGCAAGAGCCGATTCGGTCAGGATGATACCGACTTCTTTGGGCTGATCCTCCTGGTCGAGTTCGACATAGGAGCGAACCGTTCCACTACCCAGCGCTTGAGGTTCGCTTTCAAAATGGGTAACTTTGGAACAGCCCTGAGCAGCGACAACAAGCAGTGTCGTACAGGTGGTTAAAAACAAAGTGCGTAAGGGTTTCATAAGGGCTCCTAGATTGGGTAAAAGTTAAGAGATTAGGTGTTCTAAACAGTTAAATGTGAGATACTGCTTGACTCACTTACCGGTCGCTAGCCACTGAGCGCAGCTTTGCCCTAGCTTGGCTAGCGCGGTTTCTTCGTACTGAGTCACGTCCTTTGCCGTCAGACTACCTTGCCATCGACCGTTCGTTCCTTTGTGAACAAAGGTCTGGACACCTCTTTCCCAAAAAGTCTCCGCTATGGGCACAATATGGGCTCCATTGTTCTTCATGTAATCAAAACTGCAATGTTCAAGAATGTTCAGCCACTTATCTTCGTCGATTGGAATTTCAAGAAATTCGGCTATTCGTCGAATTTGACTGGGCATATCCCGTTTTAATTCGGCATAGTGCAGCAGCATCACATTGGGTAAATGGCGAATATTCCACCAAGATTCCACGTTTTGCCAGTAGGACCAAAAGGGATAGCCGTCTTGTTCTAGCCAATCTCGAAAGTACTGTAAAATTGATTCGGTGGGCTTTTCTATCGGCGGGCCCACTCGCCCAGGCGTTTCGTTGAGGATTTCGTACCAAGCTTCTGTAGCTTTGGCATGGTGGTTGTAGAGGCTCCAAACGACGTCGCGTCCATCGCGGGCAATGTAAAGGTATTTAGCCTGGGGTGAAAAGACCAGGGCATCTACGGGTAAGTGAGTTTTGATAGATCGACGATGGGTTTGGGCTTCTATCAGAGGCAGCTTGATATCTTTGGGCGGTACTCGAAGATCTAGCCAAGGTGACATTTCAGTCACTTCAAGATCCTCTACCCCATTGAAAAGGAGCTGAGATACGATTTGCTGGAGCCAGGTCGTGCCTGATTTTGCATAGCTCGCAATGATGATGTCATCGTCTCGAAATTGAAAGTCATTCCAGATGGTGGAATCGAAGTGATGATTGTGGATTTCGCGAGTCTTTTGAGGCCATTCAATCGCTGCTGAGTCGTTTTGCAGATCGCCAGGGTAGGGCGATCTAGTGGTTGCTTGAATCATGATCATTCTCCATAAAAAATAGGGGACAAGGGTAATGGGTTGTGAAGGTCGTCAGCGATCGCGCCGACAGCTTTAAAGCGCTTACCGTCAGGCACTGACTAAAGACATCTGTTCAATCAAAGCTGGCAACGTTTCTGGATTGAGAGCTTGAAGATACTTCGGTGCCATCGTTGGGGTCAGCAGTTCGAGCATCAGCCGGTTCTCGACCCAAAATTCAATTACATCAAACAGCCCTTCTCGACTGGTTGGGAACACCCGCCACCCGGCGCGATCGCCAATCTGCTGAATCTCCTCTAGGCTGCTGGGAACTGAAATTGCGGCATGGAAAGGAGCGTAATGGGAAGATTGCGGATTGAGCTGGAACCCCGCCTCGCCTTCACGGCCATCGGGAATCAGTTCGCTACCCAGCGGATAGAGTTCGATTAACGTGCCAAATTCATCTCCTGCTAGGGCGACGTAGCTGCCAGGGTTAAAGGGAAACGGAGCCACTTGTCCTTTAAAGATTTCAGCGAGAACTTTGGCAACCTGCTGGGGATGGTTAACGGCAATAGAAATATGGTGAAGCATAGTAGTTTCCTTGACTTAAGTCAGAGGGGATATTTGTCCTTGCTTCTAATATCTAAATCGGTAGACAGAGATACTGCCAGAGAAGTTAAAGGAAGTTAATCCGTAACTTAGCTGCACTTATATCACTTAAGTGAAAAGCCTGTTGCTTAAGCATTTGCGGGTTTTAAGTGTAAATTTGAAAAGGCTTAAGTCGAACTTAAGTGACTAAATCAAACTTAAGTAATTAAACTGAGGTAAGATATTTATATATTAAAAATGAAATAGCTGTAGCTGCCTCTAGTCCTCCATCTCTAGTCCCCGACACCGGCGTTTGTAGAAATGTGAACTTCTATGACTGCTAAAAAGACCCGCAGACGAGGAATCGTTTTATCAGCAGTCGGGCAGCGCAAGCTCGAAACGGCTCGGCGGCAGCTTGAGAAGACTTTGCATAACGGCGATCGCTTCACCTTGGAAGAACTGAGCGATCGCACCCAGCTTGCGCTAAGCACCATCACCCGCGTTATCGATGCTCAAACAGGCGTCGATAAGCACACCCTAAGTCAGTTTTTTGCAGCCTTTGATCTTGTCTTGGAACGGACAGACTACCAGCATCCTGACAGGCTCAACGGGCAAGCCCAAGATCAAGCACAGGAGCAAACGCAGAATCAAGTTGGGGCAACGCCTTCCGCCCTGATTTCGGGGCTGAGCGCTGAACCCGTTTTGCCAACGGTGGACTGGGGCGAAGCGATCGATGTCTCTACCTTTTATGGGCGCGTCGCAGAATTAGAAACCCTAGAAAGCTGGATTCAACAAGATCGCTGTCGCCTGATTGCCGTTCTGGGCATGGGCGGGATTGGCAAAACCGCTCTATCGGTCAAACTCGCTCAGCAATTAGATCAATCGCCTGACTGTCCGTCTGCCCATCCTCCCTTCGAATTCATTATCTGGCGCACGCTTCGCAACGCCCCGCCGCTGCCGCTGCTGCTGTCCGATTTAATTCAAGTTCTCTCTTGCCAGCAAGAAAGCTCATCGGTCTCGACAGTTGCTGCCCTGCTCTCTCGGCTGCTGCACTATCTGCGCCAGCATCGCTGCCTGCTAATTTTAGACAACGGCGAAACGATTTTGCAGAGCGGCCAGTTTACCGGAGCCTACCGTGAAGACCACGAAGCCTATGGCGAGCTGCTGCGTCAGGTCGGTGAAGTGCCTCACCAGAGCTGTCTGGTACTGACCAGTCGCGAGAAGCCTCAAACAGTTGCCCAATTGGAAGGAGAAACCCTGCCGGTGCGTTCGTTTGCCCTACCCGGCTTGCCCTCTGCCGACACCGATCATCTGTTCAACGCCGTCGGGCTGTCCGCCTCGCCGCCAGGACGACATCGACTGATGGCCACCTACAGCGGCAATCCGCTGGCGCTAAAAATTGTCGCCACCTCAATTCGAGAACTGTTTGGCGGAGATGTCGAAGCTTTTTTGGATGAAGAGGCCACGGTTTTTAATGGCATTCGCCGGTTGTTAGACCAGCAATATCAGCGCCTCACCCGGTTAGAAAAACAGGTGATGCTGTGGCTGAGCCTGAATCGGGAATGGGTGACGATTGCCGATCTACAGGCAGACTTAATTCCGCCGGTGCCCAAGCATCGACTGTTGGAAACGCTGGAGTCTCTATCTCGGCGCAGCCTGATTGAGCAAAAAAATGCCCAGTTTACCCAACAACCTGTGGTCATGGAGTACGTAAGCGAGCTGTTGATCGAACAGATCTGTGAAGAAATTGGCAAGATTGCAACAGATGAGGACACGCAGCCCCTTTCTCTTCCCACTTTTAACGCCTGCGCCCTGATCAAAGCGACTGCTAAAGATTACGTTCGTGAAAGTCAGGCGCGTCTGATTTTGCAGCCCATTGCTCAGCATCTGCGCGATCGCTTCAGCTCAAAACCTGCCTTAGAGCAGCAAATGCTTCATATTCTCAGGCTACTAAGGCAATCACCCCCCCGGTTATCTGGCTACGCTCCTGGAAATCTCATCAACTTGATCACCCATCTTCAGCTAGACCCCACCGGGTATGATTTTTCCCAGCTAACTATTCGGCAAGCCTACCTGCAAAATACGGCGCTGCACCGCGTTAATTTGGCGCATAGCCATCTGATTGCCTGTCGATTTGCCCAGCCGGTGAGTATTCCACTCTCTACCGCACTGAGCCCTGACGGCGATCGCGTGGCAATTGGCAGTGAAGATGGCAGCATTCGACTCTGGCAAGTCTCTACCGGGCAGCCTCTGCTGACGATCCAAGCCCAGGCCACCTTTATCTTTACCCTCCGCTTCAGCCCTGATGGCAAAACTCTAGTCAGCGGTAGCCTGGACTGTACCCTTAAAGTTTGGGACGTGACTACGGGGCAATGTCTTCAGTCTTGGACGCTGGATGGCCCGGTGTGGTCAATAGCCTTCAGCCCCGAAGGCCAGTGGCTAGCGATTGGGATGGCGGATCGCGATCGCAAAATTGATCTATGGGAATGGCCCTCAGGAAAATGCTTGAAAACCCTGATTGGCCACAGCGGGCAAGCCAGCGCGCTGCTCTTCATTCCATCAGCGGCAGCAGAAGCTAATAGTTCGAGCGATCGCCTATCGAGCTGGCGGTTAGTCAGTGGTAGCCACGACGCTACCTTAAGAATTTGGGATTTGGACCAGGGCACCTGCTTGAAAACCTTGAGCGATCACACCGGACTGATATTTTCAGTTCGCTTGCATCCCCAGGGCGATCGCTTTGCAACCGCCAGCTATGACCGCACCATCAAGCTTTGGGATCTAACTGGGGAGTGCTCTCAAACCCTCATCGGCCATACGGGTGAAGTGATCGGCGTCGATTTCAGCGCAGACGGACAACTCCTCGCCAGCGCCAGTTGTGACCACAGCATTCGCCTGTGGGACACGGACAGCGGGCAGTGTTTGCACGTATTGCAAGACCATCGCGATCAGGTTTGGTCGGCCTCCTTTGTCTCTTCGTCCACTCAGGGGCCTACTCAAGCTGCCGCTAGCACAAGCCGTCAAACGTTGGTGAGCACGAGTTTTGACCAAACAATTCGGATATGGCAAATCTACCGGCCATCACATCCTGCCAATCGTGAGCATACTGCCTCGATGCCCTCGACGCCCTCGACGCCCTCGACGTTTGGAGCGATCGCTAGCCACTGCATCCGAACCATTCAGGGCACCTCTACCGGCATTCGCTGTATCGCCGCTCATCCTGAGGGAACCTGGCTGGCAAGCGGCGGGGCTGGTTCTCAAATTCAGCTTTGGAACGCCGCCGGGCAGATGGTCAAAACCCTAGAGGGCCATACGGCCAGCATTTTGAAAGTGGCCTTTCATCCCGGCGGAAAGCTACTAGCCAGCGGTAGCTTCAACGGTGAAGTAAAGCTTTGGGATATTGACAGCGGGTGTTGTCTGCATACTCTGCTCAAAAACCAGACCTGGATTCAAGCGCTGGACTTTAGCTGCCACGGCTATTTGATTGGCGGCAGCAGCTCCGATGCGGTGATTCGAGTGTGGAACAGCCAGACGGGAGCATGCCATCAAAGAATTGACCTAGCGCCCGACGAATATATCGTTGGGTTGGCCGTCCATCCTCAAGGGCATTACTGCATTAGCGTTGGCAATGATGATCGCCTGACTTGGTGGGACTTCGAGACAGGCACCTGTATTCGATCGGTGCTCTCAGGGCACAAGGGTCATCACTGGTCGATTGCCTTTCATCCTCAAGGGCAGATACTTGCCAGTATTGGCACCGACTCTGTGGTCAAGCTTCGCAACGCCGAATCAGGAGAATGCTACGCCAATTTAGCAGGACACACTGGCTGTTATGGAGCGCTGGCCTTCAGTCCCGATGGGACGATTCTGGCGACGGGTCGCAGCGATCGCACCATTCGCCTATGGGAAGTTGCCACCGGGCGATGCATAAATGTTCTAGAAGGCCATACCAGCGGCATTACTTCGGTAGTCTTTTACACGCTGCCCCTCACCGGCTCATCAGCGACCTCTTCTACCCCTCCATGCATTCTCGCCAGCGGCAGCTTCGACGAAACAATCCGCCTATGGGATATACAAACCGGAGACTGCTTGCAAGTGCTGCGGCCCGATCGCCTCTATGAAGGCATGAACATCACCGGGCTGACGGGGGTAACAGAAGGTGCGATCGCAACGTTAAAAAGCCTGGGCGCTGTAGAGCATTAAATAAAAAATACGCTACCACAACCGCTTCGTGAAAGAGAGCACGACTAATCGGTATCGGCCGGAGATGATGACAGGTAATTGCCTCACCTTACTTCGCACATTACTTCCATTCCTTCTTACTTCCATTCCTTCATAGTTAACCAGCCCAATGCTCAACAATCGGCTGTGCTGCAAAAAGTTAGCGCGGGGAAAATCCGCCTGCCGATGCATCCGGTATTAGGCCGCTACGCCAAGAATTTCGTCAAGGAAAGCGATCTGTCCTATGACGTCTTTTTTGTCAGCACCTTTGATCTGGCGCTTGCGAATCATGTTCATCGACTCATATCCTCCGAGCGTCCGTTTGGCCGGACAGGGTGTGGCGCGTTGAGCACCTGTTGAGGAAGCCTTTAGCGGCTTTGGCATCGCGCTTGGCCCTGATCTGGAAGTGACGCCACTTGAACGGTTCTTAAGGAGGGCATGGCGAGGTTGAAAACGGGGCATCTCAGAATATCCAGGGAGGGGCTACGCATTTTTTTGCAACGAACCCCCCTATCAGCCTGTTTAGTCTGACCTAACCTAGCCAACGTTCAATCAATACTCAATCATCCCGCTAAAACTGCCACCAAAAGGGTGTCAATAGGCGTCAATTGACACTACAATGACACCAAATTTTTTGATAGAACCGATTTGATGTTTGAGCAGAAATTTCCAGAATTTGGGAACTGTAGGGACTCATCAAGTTTTTTTGATTCAAACCCGTCACCGCCGGATTTGTACCCATGACCTCTACTCGAACCTCAAAGCGAACTGCAAAGCGAACTGCAAAGCGAACTGCAAAGCGAACAAATCCGCCAGCAACCCCTCAGTCCGGATCGCGCCGCCGACACCAGATCAGCCTTTGACGATAGGCGATCGCTTTCGCCAAAAGCTTTCAGATCTGGTATGGCCACTGGTTTGGATGGGCATTTTGACCGTTGCAGGCGGCGTCAGCCTGCGAGCGGTTTCGATCATGACCCAAAATCCGCCCTTGCCAGACTGCACTCAGCTTTCAGCCACGAGCAGCGATCCCGAGCAATTACTGTGCGCTCAAGCCAGCGTCCGCTCTGGTTCGGCCCAAGCTTTAATAGAAGCAATTGAGCTAGTTGAGCCTTGGCCTACGAGCAACCCGCAATACGAAGAAGCCAACCGATTGATGAATCGCTGGTCAAAGGCGCTCTTGAGTGAGCTAGAGCTGATGGTGCAGCGCGGCGACCTGCAACAGGCAAAAGAGCTGGCAAAACGCATTCCTGATCGGGTGGATATCTATCCTGAGGTCAAAAGCGCGATCGCTACTTGGGACAAAGAATGGAGCACGGGCAAAGAATTTGAAACCCAGATTTTGCAGTCTTTACAGGCTCAAAACTGGACGGGTGCGCGCCAAGAACTTCAGGATTTTAAGATCTTAAACAGCAACTACTGGGTGCGCACTCGCTATCAGCAGCTCAAGGAGAAAATTGACCGCGAAGAAACCGCCCGCCGTCAGCTTAATCAGGCCCGAACCCTAGCAAAAACAGGCGATCCCAACCAGCTTGGCAAAGCCTTAGCAATCGCTGAAGACATCAATCTCGAAACCGCTGCTTGGAAAGACTCTAAGCCGGATGTCAACCTTTGGGCCCAAAAGGTACTGCAATACAGCTTTCAAAAGTGGGAGGAAGAAGATATTGAGGCCGCGATCGCCATTGTCCAGTTCGTTCCGCCCGATCTTGCCCTCACCGCTGAAGCTAAAGACCTAATTAGCTTTGGCCATGCCCAGCGCTTAGCCACGAGTCCTTACGATCAGTGGACGCCCTCCTATGCTCAAATCTACAGTTTGCTAGAGGCCATTCAGGCCGCACAGCAAATTTCATCCACGAGTCCTTTTTATGCCCAGGCGCAAGCGAGCCTTAGCCAGTGGAAGAAAAAGCTCGATGATCTGGTGCAGCTACAGTACGCCAGCACCCTGGCCAAAGTGGGTCAGCGCGGCAGCTATTTAATGGCTATAGCCGAAGCCGAAAAAATCACCCAAGAGCGCCCCCAGCGATTGCAAGCTCAAACCCTGATCTCTCACTGGCAAAAAGAAATTCAGCGGCAAGAGGATCGCCCAATTTTGAGCCGGGCGGTACAGCTAGCGACCGCTGGTGGCAAAGCTAACTTACGGTTGGCCATTGCCGAAGCGAACAAAGTCGCCAAAGGCCGTGCGCTTAGAATCGAAGGCCAAACCTACATTGCCGAATGGGCCGACCGCATTGAAATCATTGAAGATCAGCCAATTTTGACCAAAGCGCAAAAGCTAGCCACCGGCAGCGGGCTCACCGCCTTGCGATCCGCGATTACAGAAGCGCAAAAAGTCGCCAAAGGCCGTGCTCTGTACGACACTGCCCAGGCCAAAATCAAAGACTGGACAGCCGAAATTCAAACGGCGGAAGATCGCCCGATTTTGACCAGAGCTGAGAACTTAGCTGCAAACGGCAGCTTAACGGCAGCGATTGATACCGCCGCCCAGATTGCGCCCGGGCGATCGCTCTACGATGAAGCCCGCACCAGCATTGCCATTTGGGAAAGAGATCGAGCTTACATCTGGTCACTGGAGGCACCTGCCGGAGACGATGCGATCAGCAATGATCCAGCAGATGGGGCGACTGATGATCCGGCCCCCGATCCGGTGGGTAATGAGGGGAACGCCGATAGCTATAATGACGACTACAATCAGTAGCTAATAGTCGCTAAGCTAGCTTGTGCGCTAATAATTACCTGCTAGTTATCCACAAATTCGCCCGGTTTTCTAGGCCAAACATGAGCGATCGCCCCATTCAACGCCCTCTCCAGCTGATGCTGGTAGATGAAGACCCGGTTTTTCGATTGGGCTTAAAGGTTTGGCTAGAGCAGCAGAGCGATTTTGCGGTGGTAGCCGAAGCTGGCGACGCGGCTGAGGTTTTGGCAAAAGTATCGGATTTGATCCGCGATCCCAATCAGATCGATCTGCTCATTCTCGATCTAGGCCTTGGCGCGCAAAATCCAGCCGCTACCCCCGGATTAGAACTCTGCCAGCAGCTCAAAGCCGAGTTTCCAAACCTGCCGCTTCTCGTCCTCAGCGCTCAAAATGAGCCCGTCATCCAAGCCGCCGCCAAACGCATGGGCGCAGATGGCTATGGCAGCCGCAGTATGTCAGTGCGGCACTTAGCGGATCTCATTCGCCAAGTCTCCGGCAGTGAGGCCAGTGGTGAGGCCAGTGGTGAGGCCAGTGATGAAGCCAGTGGTGAAGCCAGCGGTGAAGCCAGCGATCAGACCTCATCCGAACCCACCCAAGTTCCCTTCTCTCCAACCGCTGCTCCCGATCTCACCGCTGTGCCGACAGAATCGCGCAATCTGCCTCAAGCTCGCCCTAGACCCGCTGAGCTTTCGCGGCTTACCGATATTCCAGGGCCACTGACAGCCATGCGCATTAGTATGCGGCTCTCCGCTCAGCGGCAAATTGACCAAGAGCTGTCGGCACTCACTGCGGCACGTCAGCAAACTAGCTCTTGGCTCAAACAAACCATTCTCGATGGCAAAAAAAGAGAGCTAGAAGTTGCCAGAAAACTCGTATCGGCAATTTGGCGTACGCCGCAGTTTAGCGATGCCGTCAGAGCCAATGCGGTTCGCCCACCCGAACGCGGCGACCTCTCGCCAAGGCGCAATCAGTCGTTCAATCAGTTCAATCAGTTCAATCAGCCAATGGGATCAGCGAGTACTGATTGGATTCGCATGGCCAGAGGCTATAGCAGCTATGGCCAGAACTACAACCAGAACTACAACCAGAACTCTGGCCAGAACTATGGCCAGAGCTACGCAGATAGGACAGCGGCCCGCTATTTGGATCGTGAGTCACTGGTGCCGGGAGCAGCCGCGATCGCCCATCAAGCTCAAAACGACGTCCGTAATAACGACGCCCGTAATGCCGTTCGCTTGCAGGCTGGTCCCGACGATGTGCAAACTATCGTCTTTGAAAACGTCTTTGCCAAACTTCAGCAGCCACTCAAAAATATCAGCGAATCACCGCTCGAAATCGATATCCTGCGGCCCGACAAAAAATTAGAGCTACTGTATCTGGTCTTGCGTCAGCTAGAAACGCTGATCACCGATTTGCGCGCCTCCCAAGTCAAGCCCGGTCAAATCTCTACACGCGCGGCTCAAGTCATTCACGATCTCTGGGACGCGGTGAATACAGAATTTTTTGGCAAATATTACACGGTGCAAATCAGAAACATGGAAGGCACCGTCGAAGAAGAAATTGTAACCCTGCTACAACAAGAAAAACCCTTAGTGCAGGCGCAAATTTTAGATCGAATTCCGCTTGCGGGCGCGCTCTTTGGCCACTGGCTGTTTTGGGAGCCGATGATCATTGAGGGTTCGTCCTATGAGGCCACCACATTGCAAGCGCTAGACTACAGCGAACGCCTGCTCGAAAACCTGACTATTCAAGTCGCCAATGCAGTTGTGCAGCCCTTACTCAATCGCCTAGCCGATAGCGAACCGATCAAAAAAAGTCTTTACAGCACTAGGCTGATGTCTTCTAGAGAAATTGAGCGCTTTCGCAACGATCTCTCTTGGCGCTATCGCTGGGATCGGCTCGTCAATGAACCCAAAGCCATTTTTGAGAGCCGCTATAACCTCTATGTGCTCACGGCTGATGGCATCGATACCACTGCTATCTATTCGCCGCGCCGCGCGGAATTAGATCGGCTCGGCGGCATTCCTTTAGTAGTAACGCTGGCGCTCGAAACCAGAGATGCTATAGCCCCTCGCCTGCGCACCGCCTTTTCTATTTTCGGCAGTAGCGTTGTCTACGTACTCACCGAAGTCCTCGGTCGCAGCATTGGCCTTGTTGGTCGCGGCATTCTCAAAGGCGTCGGCAGCGCTTGGCAAGACACCAAAGGCAAACCGCGAAACCGACAAAGGCCGGTTTATCCAGAGCCACCGGATCAGGCTACTCCTAGACAAAGCTATGGTGGCCAAAGTACCTATCCCCAAGATTTTTCTCAAGATTTTTCTCAAGATTTTAGTGAGTGGGAGTAAAGCAGGGAAAAGCCATGAAAACGCCCGATGGTTGAGTATGCTCCCAACAAAAGTCGAGCCAACCAAGCTAAACACGGATTAGATTTTGAGCAAGCTCAATCGCTATGGAAAGATCCGTTTAGACTAGAGATCAAGGCATCGTCTGAATTAGAGCCTGCTTCATGGTTATCGGCAAATGCGAAGACAAGCATTGGTCAGCAATTGTGACTGACCAAGCAGGCAAGATTCGGATTATTTCTGCTAGACGGTCTCGAATCGAGGAGATAGATCTTTATGAACGCTGAGGAATTAGACAAAAAGTTTGACGAAGGCGGCTCAATTATTGAACATTTTGATCTCAGCACGGCTCGGCGTCCCGGCTTAGAAACTGAATGCGTCAGCATAGATTTCCCGATGTGGATGATCGCAGCTTTAGACAAAGAAGCGCAGCGACTAGGGGTACAAAGACAAGCCATTGTTACCACCTGGATTGCTCAGCTAATAGAAACGAAAGCAGCCTAACGCTTTTTAAGCCCTATCCCTTTCTTCAGACGCAATGAATCTCCAAAAAAACTCTGAATAATCTGAATAAACAGAACAACAGAAGCCCTATTTAGTATTTAGATAGAAGCATTCTTCTCAGACTGAGATTATTCTAGAACTAAGCCCCATTTAGCGATTTACATACTTCCTTTATGTCTCATTCCATTTGTATTCTCGGCGGCGGCTTTGGCGGTCTTTACACGGCGCTAGCGCTTAGCAAGCTCAATTGGGAAGACTCGCAGCCTGACATTGTGCTGGTGGATCAGCGCGATCGCTTCATCTTTGCCCCCCTACTTTATGAACTTGTCACCGGCGAACTACAAACCTGGGAAATCGCCCCCCCTTACGAAGAACTCCTCGCTAATACCGGCGTCCGCTTTCACCAAAGCGGCGTCGAACACATCGATCTAGCCGCCCAAACCGTCGCCCTCACAGACGGCGCCCAAATTTCTTACGACCGCCTTGTCCTCGCGTTGGGCGGCGAAACGCCAATGGACATGGCCCCTGGTGTGGCCGAACATGCCATTCCCTTTCGCTCCTTAGAAGATGCCTACCGCCTCAAAGAGCGCCTGCGTCAGCTAGAGAGCGACAACCCTGAAAAAATTCGCGTAGCCGTTGTTGGCGGCGGCTACAGCGGTGTGGAAATTGCCTGTAAAGTGGCTGAGCGATTGGGTGACAAGGGTCGCATTCGCATCGTCGAGCTAGCCGATAAAATACTGCAAACTTCCCCAGAATTTAACCAAAAAGCTGCCCAAAAAGCCTTAGACGAAAAAAACGTGTGGATAGACTACGAAACCACCGTCACCGAAATTACCGCAGACACCCTTTCACTGAGCTACAAAGATAAGATCGACACCCTCCCAGTCGATATCGTAATCTGGACAGTCGGCAACAAAGTCAGCCCTGCACTGGATGCGCTCGATTTGCCTCGCAACGCAAGGCGGCAGTTCACAATTACCCCTACCCTACAGGTCACCGATCATCCCGACATCTTTGCTCTAGGCGATCTAGCGGATGGCAAAGATGGTGCCGGCAAAACCGTACCCACCACGGCTCAATCTGCGTTGCAGCAGGCCGACTATGCGGCTTGGAACATCTGGGCTAGCCTCACATCTAGACCGCTGTTGCCCTTCCGCTATCAGCACTTAGGTGAAATGATGACATTAGGCACAGATAATGCCACCTTGTCGGGGCTAGGCCTCAAGTTAGACGGCAACCTTGCCTACGTAGCTAGGCGGCTCACTTACCTGTATCGAATGCCTACTCTCGACCACCAAATCCGAGTCGGCCTCAACTGGATTACTCAGCCCATTCAAGATCTTTTGATGGGGTCAAGTAAATAGATCCAAGTAAATAAGTTTAAGTAAATCGGTCAGCTTGCTTATATGCCCCCTTCCTCTCTTCCAAAAGTCATCTACTTAGATGCCTTTGGCACGCTCTTCGGTGTCAAAAGCAGCGTTGGCGATCTATACAGTGACTTAGCCCACAGCAGCGGCGTTAGCACCGATCCGAAAGCGGTCAATCGGGCTTTTTACCAAAGCTTTGCAGCCAGTGAGCGGCTAGCTTTTCCCCATGTGGCGGCGGCAGCAATTCCCGAACTGGAATTTCAGTGGTGGAAAGCCATTGTCGCAAATACGTTTGAACATGTCGGTGCCTTAGCAAAATTTGAAGATTTTGATGAGTTTTATGCTGATCTGTACAGCTATTTTGGAACCGCTGCGCCTTGGCAGGTTTACGATGACACGCTAGCTTCACTTCAGCGCTGGCAGGCAATGAACATTCAGCTAGGGGTGATTTCAAACTTTGACTCGCGGCTGTATCGGGTGCTGAGTGTACTGGGGCTAGCCGATTATTTTCAGTCGGTGACCATTTCTACAGAAGTCGGTGCGGCTAAGCCTTCAGCCAAAATTTTTCAAACAGCGTTGGATAAACACGACTGCTCAGCTCAGCAGGCTTGGCACATAGGCGATAGTGAAGTAGAAGACTATGCAGGCGCTCAATCAGTCGGCATTCGAGCCATTTTGATTGCCCGCTAGCTGCTTTGGTCAGCGGTCTGAAACTATAGATTGAAACTATAGATTGAAACTATAGCTTGAAACTTTGGAAGGTGTCCGAAGCAACCTGGCAGACCTTATCCAACATCCTTTGCTAAGAAATTAATGGTATGCGCAATCAGTGGGTACATGACTAATTGTTTAATCCGTGATCTTTAGGCTCTTGTAAGGGTTCTGAATTGATTGGGCTTAAAAGCCGGTTGAGACGCTGTAGCTGCTCGGCAGTGCCAAGGCAAATCAGAAAGTCGTTTGCTTTGAGCCGATCATCTGCGCTGGGGCCAATAATCAGCTCGCCTTGAGTGCGCCGAATGGCGACTATTAGAACACCTGTCAGGGTTCTGATCTGCGATTCTCTGAGCGTTTTGCCAACTTGGCTGCACACTGCCGGATCGAGAAAAAACTCTTCCATGTAATAGGTGCGATCTAGCCCGGCAAAAATCCCATCCATAAAATCCATCACCTGCGGGCGAAGGGCGGCTGCGGCCATGCGCTTACCGCCCGTGATGTAAGGCGAGATCACCATATCTGCGCCTACCCGCTGCAATTTTTGAATGGCTTCTTCGCTGCTGGCTCTAGCAATAATCCGCACCTTCGGATTGAGCGTTCTTGCTGAGAGCACGGTGTAGAGGTTTTCAGCATCTGAAGTTAAGGCTGAAACCAAGCATACCGCCGCCTCAATTTTCAGTAAATGTAAGGTGTCGTCGAGAGTGGCATCGCCCTGTACGGCTACAAATCCCAACTGCTGCGCCCGGTGCACTGAGTCGGCTTCAACATCTACCACCACAAAGGGAATGTTTTGGAGCGAAAACTCTTGGGCAACTTGCCGTCCTGTTTTGCCAAAGCCGCACAAAATATAGTGGTTAGAAAGTTCTTTCATAAGCCGGCGGAGTTGATTTAAGCGCATTCCTTCTTGAAAGTAGCCACCCACAATTGCGTCTGTAAAGCGGTTGGCAATGTAGCCGACGGTGGCAATTCCTAAAAAAATCAGCACCGTTGTGAATATTCGCCCGCGATCGCCCATCGGCTGAACTTCTGAAAAGCCTACCGTCGTCAGGGTAATAACGGTCATATAGAGCGATTCGGCTAAGCCCCAGCCCTCAACTTTCCAATACCAAAAGGTGCCTACCAGGATGATGCCCATCAGTGCTAGCAGTCCCCGAAAAATTTCTCGCTGCGCTTTTCGGTAGCGCTGGGTCAGGGCGGCGTAGTAGCGATCGCTTTCTCTAGCGGCTCCAGTTGATTTTTGACGGGGCAAGTTAAAGCGCGTCCTTAAAGATTACGAAACCGGCATAGCTGAATCGTAGTACGTCTTCCTTAAAAGCGGCTCAAGTTACTGTGATCAAGTGTCTCATCTCAACGCTCACGCTATCGAACCGAGCGTCGCTAGGCCCATAAGACAAAAAGGTTCCATTGCAAAAAAATGCGTAAAAGGCAAAAGCCTGGGGAAGTATCTCTATCGAGCAGTCGATTCAGCAGGCCATACGCTGGCCTTTATGCTCAGTGCTAAGCGCGATGGCCACCGCTAAATGCTTTCTCAAGAACGTGCTCAACGCGCCACACACTGTAGAATCCAGAATCATCACGGTCAATAAGAATGCGGCTTATCCACCTGCCATCGAAGCACTGAAAGCAGATGAGACCCTGCCAAAAACCACAGAAACCAAGCCGATCAAATACCTTAACAATAGCGTCTAGTAGCTGAAGATAGAACGAGAACTGCTAGCAGTCATCAGCTAGGGAAAGGCTTTACTCATCGTCCTACAAATTTCCTGCCAATATTAGCGCTAAAAACGGCTAGATATACCTAACTTTGTTGGACGCTACCCTCAGGAATTGAAGGTTTGGAAGCCTGTAGATGTAAGCTAAAACACCTGTATATACTGAGTTTCAGTTAAATCGGGATGGCGGGATTCGAACCCACGGCCCCTTCGTCCCGAACGAAGTGCGCTACCAAACTGCGCCACATCCCGATAGGTGTGCTCTAGATGGCTAGAGCCAAGTGCTTAACAAGACTATCACAAGCGTTAATCGCTTAGCGGCAAAAAGTTAGCTGACGTAAAGCAATTTTAAAGCAGGGATGAAAATGGTGTTGGGGGCGCTAGTATTTTGGCCACGTCTGTCGGTAAACTTTGCGTAACCTTCACTGCACCCGATCATGGCTTCAGTTTCTCCCTCTACCTTTGTTGACAAAGAAATTAAGTTTGGGACGGATGGCTGGCGAGGCATTATCGCTGCTGACTTTACCTTTGCTAGGGTGGGCAAGGTGGCGGCGCTAGCGGCTCAGGTGCTGGCAGAAACCTATGGTGAAAACGGCAGTAAGACGGTGATTGTGGGCTATGACCGGCGGTTTTTATCGCCTGATTTTGCTCGGTATGCGGCTGAGGCGATCGCGGCTACCGGCTACGATGTCAAGCTCTCTGAATGCTTTGCGCCCACGCCTGCCTTTAGCTGGGCCGCGTTCGACACCCAGGCGCTAGGCGCAATTGTGATTACAGCGAGTCACAATCCAGCGGCTTACAACGGGCTGAAGGTCAAAAGCGCGTTTGGCGGATCGGTACCGCCGGAGGTGACGCAAAAAATTGAGGATAGATTGCAGCAGGAAGCGCCCAAATCAGACAGCCCAGGCAGCATTACGCCCTTTGATCCTTGGCCGAGCTATTGCAGCGCCCTACAGTCGATGGTGGATATTGAGGCCATTCGCCAAGCCTTAGATGACGGAAAGCTGAGCGTATTTGCGGAGGTCATGCATGGGGCAGCGGCGACTGGGCTCAAGCGATTGCTAGAGCGGGAGGTGAATGAAATTAATGGAGACGCCGATCCGCTATTTGCAGGGGGAGCGCCGGAGCCGTTGCCGCAGTACATTCCGAAGCTGTTTGAAGCGATTAAGACGCATGGCCAAGGGAGGCAGGCGGCGACGGGAGCTTTGACGGTGGGACTGATTTTTGATGGAGATTGCGATCGCATCGCCGGCATGGATGGCCATGCCAACTTCCTCAGCTCCCAGGTTTTGATTCCAATTTTGATGGAGCACCTGACCCAGCGCCGAGGGATGAGTGGTGAGGTGGTCAAAACCATTAGCGGATCGAATTTGTTTCCAGCACTGGCGAAGCTGTATGGCCTGCCGCTGTATGAAACCGCGATTGGCTACAAATTCATTGCCGATCGCATGTTAGAAGCCGAGGTGCTGATTGGCGGTGAAGAATCGGGCGGCATTGGCTATGGGCATCACATTCCTGAGCGAGATGCGCTGCTTTCGGCGCTATATTTGCTGGAGGCCGTAGTGCAAAGCGGTAAAGACTTTGGTGAACTAAACGATTCGCTGCGCGAGCAGACTGGCTTTAGATCAGCCTATGATCGAATTGATTTACCCCTGGCAAATATGGAAGTGCGCGCCAAGCTAGTGGCGGGTTTGCAGGCGAGTACGCCCGCAGAAATTGCTAATCAAGCGGTTGCCAATTGCCTCACCATTGACGGCTACAAGTTCAATATGACAGACGGTAGCTGGCTGCTGATTCGCTTCAGTGGCACAGAGCCGGTGCTCAGGCTTTATTCTGAAGCACCGACTTTAGAGCGTGTTCATGAGATTTTAGCTTGGGCAAAGGACTGGGCAAATTCAATTTAGGCGCTGGCAAGAATGCTTTGATGGTGACGATCAAAGGTTCGAACCTTCTTGAGGCGCAAGAAAACGGTTTGCTGAAGTTGGAGATGCTCGAAATGTTCACGATCAACATGGGCGGTCACTAGCTGGCCGCTATTCACCAGCACCAGATCCACTCGGATGCTCCAGCCCAAATGAATGACTTTGAGCACCGTAGCTGGTAGAGCATCGCTGATAGCCGCAGGCAGAACTTCGATGTCGTGCGGTCTCAAAAACAGCTTGTTACCCAACTCTCGACCAAAGCCTTCGTCTAACTCTCTACTAAACCCACCAACACTTTCTGGAGAAAGAACATTGACTGAGCCGATAAAGCTCATCACAAAAGGAGTGGCTGGATTTTCATACACGTCAGCCGGAGAGCCGGTCTGTTCGACTTGGCCCCGATTCATTACCACGATCTTATCGGCAATTTCCATCGCTTCTTCTTGATCATGCGTGACAAAAACCGTGGTGACATGCACTTCATCGTGCAGACGGCGCAGCCAGTCTCTGAGGTCTTTACGGACTTGGGCGTCTAATGCGCCAAAGGGTTCGTCTAATAGCAGCACTTGAGGCTCAATGGCAAGCGCACGGGCTAAAGCGACTCGCTGCCTTTGTCCGCCAGAAAGCTGAGAGGGATAGCGATCGCCTAATCCTGTGAGCTGCACCAAATCTAGCAGCACCTCTACTCGGCGTTTAATGCGCTCTTGAGGCCACTTTTGGATTTCCATCGCAAAGGCTATATTTTTGCGAATGCTCAAATGCTTGAACAGCGCATAGTGCTGAAAGACAAACCCCACTTTACGGTTTTGGACTTTTTGATGGGTCGCCTCCTGAGCAGAAATATAAATGCTGCCCGTATCAGGCTGCTCTAGTCCGGCAATGACACGCAGCAACGTAGATTTTCCTGAACCTGAAGGCCCTAACAGCGCCGTTAAAGAGCCGCTCTCTATTTCAAGATTAATCGGTGCTAGCGCCTGAAAATCACCAAATTGCTTCGATATGTTCTCAACTTTGATGCCCATAGGGGTCTCCTAAAAATTATTTCTGAACCGACCGCTTAATTGACTGGTTCAAATATAGATGAAATCAAATAAAATTTCAAAACATTTCAAATTCATTTTTGGCAAATTTAGATTATTATCAAATTACTCCCGCCCCAACTGATCTATTGCAAGGCATCAGAAAAGCGCTGGAACGTTGCAAATTCAAGGGATCTTACCTATGGCCTTTATTCAAAATCCGCGTGGCGATCGCAACTCAGCTATCCCCTCACGCTCCTTTTTTCAGGGTTTATCAGCTGCTAGACACCGCTTTTGGCGGCCCGCCTGGAAGCGTTCAGCGCTATTCGTCACGGGTTTAGCCCTAGCAGGTGTCGTCACCGCTTGCAGCACCCCTAAGCAGGCCGCAAGCGGAACTTCAACGACCGATCATGCGACTGCACCTGCCGAATCGGTTGAGCTGACGCTGGTGTCATATGCGGTCACGCAAGCCGCTTATGAAAAGATCATTCCTCAATTTGTAGATCAGTGGAAAGCTGAAACAGGTCAAACGGTCGTCTTCGATCAAAGCTATGGCGGTTCTGGATCTCAAACGCGCGCGGTGTTAGAGGGATTAGAAGCTGATGTAGTAGCACTGGCGCTGGCTTTAGATACTAAAAAGCTAGAAGAAGGCGGCCTGATTGAACCGGGATGGGAGAAAGAAGCGCCTCATGACTCAATTGTCACTCAATCGGTTGCGGCCTTAGTAACCCGAGAGGGCAACCCTAAAAATATTAAAGACTGGGAGGATCTCGCACGAGACGATGTGCAGGTCATTACTGCAAATCCTAAAACCTCCGGGGGAGCCCGCTGGAATTACTTGGCGCTGTGGGGTCATATTACCCAGACCGGCGGTAACGAAGCAGCGGCTTTAAGCTATGTCACTAAAGTTTATGGCAAGGTGCCAGTGCTGCCAAAAGACGCAAGAGAAGCGACTGATGTGTTCTATCAGCGCAAGCAAGGCGATGTGCTGATCAACTATGAGAACGAAGTACTGTTAGCCAATCAAAAAGGAGAAAAACAACCCTTTATTGTTCCAGATGTAAATATTTCGATTGATAATCCCGTCGCGATAGTCGATAAAAATGTCGATCAGCACGGTACTCGCAAGGTTGCAGAAGCTTTTGTCAAATATTTGTTTACACCAGAAGCGCAGCGAGAATTTGCCAAAACTGGGTTCCGTCCGGTTGATACAGACGTTGCCAAAGAATTCACCGATCAGTACCCCAAGATTTCTAAGCTTTTTACCGTCTCTGACTTGGGCGGCTGGGATCAGGTGCAGACAAAGTTTTTTGCAGATGGGGCTGATTTTGACAAGATCCAGGCTGAAGTCGGCAAGCGTTAGAGCGGCGGTTTCTGCAACGACTTGATTCAAACAGCTTCACTCCAACAGCCTCACTCCAACAACTTACGATCTATCATGACTTTTCTTAACTTATCTTCTCCAGGCATCTGGCAAATGCGAAAAATCTCCTGGCCCTGGCGAATTACCTGGAGCTACCTAGCCTTCTTTTTGTTTTTGCCCATGAGTGCATTGGTGCTCAAGGCCAGCAGCATTAGCCCGGCTGAAATTTGGCGCATTGCCACTGATCCAGTAGCGCTCTCGGCCTACAACGTGACTTTTGTGACGGCTTTAGCAGCGACCGTTCTCAACGGATTTGCGGGGCTATTAGTCGCCTGGGTGCTGGTTCGCTACGATTTCTTCGGCAAGCGGTTTTTAGATGCTGTGATTGATTTTCCGTTTGCGTTGCCAACGGCAGTCGCTGGACTCACGCTATCAACTATTTATAGCAGCGAAGGCTGGATTGGCCAGTGGCTGGCACCTTATGGCATTCAAATTTCGTTTAGTCGGCTGGGTGTACTAGTCGCCATGATTTACATTTCACTGCCTTTTGTGGTCAGAACGGTGCAGCCTGTTTTGCAAGGGATGGAAAAAGAGATTGAGGAAGCGGCTTGGTCGATGGGCGCTTCTGACTGGCAGACTTTTCGCCGGGTGATTCTACCACCGCTGCTTCCGGCTTTGCTGACGGGTGTTGCTTTGGGCTTTTCGCGAGCCGTTGGAGAATATGGCTCGGTCGTGATTATTGCGGGCAACATCCCTTTTCAAGATTTGATTGCGCCTGTGCTGGTATTTCAGCGTCTAGAACAGTTTGACTATGCTGGCGCGACGGTAATTGGATCGGTGCTGCTACTGATCTCTTTAGCGAGCTTAATTGTCATCAACCTGCTGCAATCTGTTGGGAGACGCTATGACTAAGGTTATGAGGAATGCTATATCAGATATTGCGACAATATCTGATGGCGATCGCAATTTACTGGATTCACTCAACTTACCTGAGACGGCGATCGCTCCTCAGCAAAAGCTCTCAAGATCTCGTCTAGATTGGCGAAAAGGGGGTCTGATTGGACTTGCCATTTTCTACGTAGCGCTAGTTGTGCTGCTGCCTGCTCTCAATGTGTTTGTTCAAGCATTTAGCGGCGGACTCTCTGAATTTATGGCAACCTTTACGAGCCGCCCTTTCATCCATGCGGTGGGGCTGACGCTGACAACAGCGGCAATCGCGGTTCCGCTAAATACAGCCTTTGGGCTAGCGGCAGCAGTGGCGATCGCGCACAAAAACTTCCCTGGACGCACGCTTTTAGTGAGCATCATCGACTTACCTTTCTCAATTTCTCCGGTGGTAGCCGGTCTTATGCTGGTACTGCTTTACGGCAACCGAGGCTGGTTTGGCCCCTTGCTAGAAGCAGGCCATATTAAAATAATCTATGCCTTGCCGGGTATGGTCATGGCCACTATTTTTGTCACCATGCCCTTTATCGCTCGCGAAGTACTGCCTGCTTTAGAAGAAAATGGCACCGATCAAGAAGAAGCGGCCCATACGTTAGGCGCTTCCCCTTGGCAGACCTTTTGGCGAGTGACCTTGCCTTCAGTTCGCTGGAGCTTGCTCTACGGACTGATCTTGTGCAACGCTCGGGCGATGGGAGAGTTTGGAGCCATAGCCGTTGTTTCTGGCAACATTGTGGGCAAAACTCAAACCCTGCCGCTCTATATAGAAGAAGCATATGTTCAATACAATACGTCCTCTGCCTATGCTGCCTCTGTCTTACTTGCCTGCCTAGCGATTGTTACCGTAATTTTGAAGCACCTGCTAGAGCGCACTACCGAATTTCATCCTAAAGGGCACTAAGGTACAGCCCTTTAGCAGTGCGTTAGAAAGAGTTCCTTGCACCATTTTTTTGTCTTTAGTTTGTCTTTAGTTTGTCTTTAGAAAGATTGTTGTAGATCCTGCCTGAAAAAAGCTCAACTACTAAAGCATTTAACGACTACAGACAGCTATCTACAGCCTTTTCAGCTATACCACTTTCCTTTAGGAGATATTCCCACATGGCCTCTATATTTCCCCCTTATAGCTTGGCATCGCTGCGCTCAAGACCACCCGAAACTTTAATTTGCACGCATATTCAGCTACGCCTTCCGAAAGCACGCCACTCTGAACCCGTCCTTTCGCGTTTAATCAGCCGCTATGGTCTAACGGTCAATATTTTAGGAGCGCTTTTGGGAATTGATGGCTATGGAGACGGCTGGTTTGACTTAGAGCTTAGCGGCAAAGTTTCGATCATTCGAGGGGCTTTGCTTGATTTGTTAGAGCTAGAAGCCGAAATATGGATGGATATGGAGGCAATGGATGGCCTCTAGGGCTTAGCCATCTATCGCCCAAGTTTGATGAGAGTTTGGGCGATAGATCGCGCTAATTATGTCTCGATCAAATCGTATTGACCGCCTCTTTCTAGCGCTCGTTGATAGGCCGGACGAGCGTGAATGCGCGTTAAGAAGGCCATTAGCTTGGGATGACTAGCGCTCAAATTAGCGCGGTTTGCAGCGGCTTCTAGCGGAAAGCTTAGTTGGATATCGGCTGCCGTGAACTGGTCGCTGACAAACCATTCGGCTTTGTTAAGTTCAGCTTCCATATAGTCAAGGTGAAGCGCAATTTGAGGCTGAATGAATGAGCTTTGGGTTTGGTGGACGATCGCGCCAGCAAGCGGACGTACCAGAAAAGGCGCTTTCTTTTTAACCTGGGTGAAAACCAGATCTAGCAGCAAGGGCGGCATGGCTGAGCCTTCTGCGTAGTGAAGCCAATAGGTGTAGCGCAGGCGTTCCGGGGTATTAGGCTCAGGGGCAAGCTGGCCGTTGTCATAGCGGTTGACGAGATAGTCGGCGATCGCGCCCGACTCAGCGAGGGTTAAATCACCATCTGTAATCACCGGCGATTTGCCCAGAGGATGCACCTGACGCAACGAGTCTGGCGCTAGCATAGTCTCCGGATCGCGCTCGTAGCGTTTGATCTCATAGTCTAGGCCGAGTTCTTCTAGAAGCCAAAGAATGCGCTGAGAACGAGAGTTATTAAGGTGATGGACGGTAATCATAAAACTGTTCTTTTATTTGATTTTTGCAATGGCTTTATGCTAACAACCTTTTGACCTTCTTAAACCACGTCCAAGTTGAAACCTTGAGTTTTCCCACCGAGAAAACTACAGTTCTGGACGTGGACAAGGTTTAGTTGACCTTCTCAGTGTTCTTCTCCCGTGACTGACTCGCAATGTACCAGTCAATCTATCTGTCAATCTATCTATGGATATAGTCAACAAGTAATTTTCCAACGAGTGCAACAGTCACGGTAATAAAAATTGGCTTAATTAGTTTTGCGCCTTTTTTAGTGGCAAATGTCGCGCCCAAAAAAGATCCTAGTCCGACCCCTAAAGCCCCGTAGATGCCTTTGGAGTAGTCAATATTGCCACTGGCTGCAAACGTAATCAGAGCGGTAAGATTAGTCAACAGGTTGATAACCTTGGTGGTACCCGTGCCGCGCAAAAAGTCCAGCGACCAAAGAGAGATCAGCGCGAAGACTAGAAAGATGCCGGTACCAGGGCCAAAGAACCCATCGTGAAAGCCGATGATCCCTCCGGCAACAATGCCGCTCACTAGGCGAGCAGGCGAGAGTTGTTTTGGATCTAGAGGAGATGGGTGTGAAAGAGGTTGAGCCGCCATCGCGGTGACCATGCCAAAGTTAGGCTTGAAGATCACGAACAGCGTAATTACCACCATTAGCGCAATCACGACAGGTTCTGCCCAAGCGGTAGGTAATAGGCCAATGCTGCGACTACCCGCATAGGCTCCGAGAATAGCAGGAATGCCCATCGCCACACAGGCGCGCCAGTCAATTTGTTTGGACTGAGCAAACTTGAGCGAACTGGCAAGAGCGCCAAAGGTGCCGCAAAGTTTGTTGGTCGCGATCGCACTACTCACCGGCAAACCGCTGAAAATTAGCGCTGGCAGCATAACGAGCCCGCCCCCGCCCGCGATCGCATCCACAAAGCCAGCCGCTAACCCGACTGCAAAAATCAGCAGTAATATCACCAAAAACTTCTATCCTAAAAACGCCATCAAACCCTATTCCACCAAATTATGGCTAGAGCTTAGCGTTACCAAAATCACTAAACATCATGTTGTGCTCCGAGCGTTTTCAGATGCTCAACTAGCTTTGTGGTCTCAGATTCAGCCCCTATTGTACTGCCCAAAATCGTGCTTAGCCTGCTGATACCCTTTTACGAACTGTTGCTACGGATTGCAAAGAGATTGTACAGAGAGAGAATTCTTAAGCGCCTACGTCGCTTCTGCGATCCATAGGAATTCACATAAAATTCACACAAAATATAAATGATGCATCTATATAGTGAGCTGAAAAATCGCACTTATGAGTATAGGCGTATAAAATATGTGAATGGACTACGTGAACTTGCTGGAAAGTGGCATAGATAGCTGGAATCGGTGGCGCGATCGCCATCCCCATGTGATCTGCGATCTATCTGGCCAGGATTTAAGCGAAGGCTTCTACTTTGAAGGAAATTTTAGCAACGTTAGTTTCAAAGGCGCAAAGCTGCGACGGGCTTGCTTAATTGGCGCGAATCTTCAGGGAGCAGATCTGAGCGGGAGCGATTTGAGCGGTGCTTACTTGGGAAATGCGAATCTATCAGGTGCTAACCTAAGCAACGCTAGATTAAGCGGCACGAACTTGAATCACGCCGATCTGCGCCAAGCAAACCTGCAAGGTACGAAAATTTTTGAGGCGAGTACTTACAAAGCTCTTTTTTCTGAAGACAATAATTCTGAGGACAGTAATTCTGAAGACGATAACAATACTATTTCCTCATCAGCGGCGGCTGTCCAGCCAGCGATCGCACAATTAGGAGCCATTCAGCCACTTGAACCGCTGCCACCAGCGATCATTACAGCCGCCTCGACATCGACTATCGATCAGCTTGCCATTCAGGACGGAGAGCACGTTTTTAACCACGATTTCAGCTATCCACAGGTTGCCGAAAAGCTGTCTAAAAGCCCCGATTGGCAACAAAAACTGCCGGATTGGATGTTGTTAGCGGTTATTAGCGCAATTGCTGTTTTGGTGAGTTCATCTGCGCTCTTTTTCGGTGTCTTTTTTATGGGAAGAGAGCGGTTGCAAATGGCAAACGAGCCCTTGCCAGCGGACACAGCGTCAGCCAGCAAACCAACCGTTCCACTTAAACCACTTGCCTTAGTGCAGTCGTTTGGCAGCAATAGCCAAGTGTGGGCTGTGGCAGCTTATACCCCTATGCCAAAAGCTGCGATCGCCGATCATGCAGCTTCCAATCAGGCGATTATTGTCTCAGGTACTGCCAAGGGTCAAATCCAAATTTGGGACAAGCAATCAGGAGATCTTATGCGGACGCTCGCTGGCCATCAAGATACGGTTAGATCGCTAGACATATCTAGATCTGGCCGCTGGTTAGTGAGCAGCAGCAGCGATGGAATTAAGCTTTGGCAGCTAGAAACGGGCCAGTTAGCCTATAGCCTTCCGGCAGCGCGATCGCCCGTATGGTCAGTCGCGATTAGCCCCGATGAGCGCACCTTACTCAGCAGCGATTATGAGGGCCAAATCACGGTACGGCAGCTAGAGAGCGGAGAGCCAATTTACAATCTTGAGAACGGTTCGCCCGTATGGTCAGTCGCCATTGCTCCCGACGGCCAATCTTTTGTTACCGGCAGCAGCGACCATCTCATTCGGCAGTGGGATTTAGCTAGTGGCCAGCTACTACAGTCATTTGAGGGTCACGACGATGCCGTCCGGACAGTTGCAATTAGCCCCGATGGCCAAACCCTTGCCAGCGGCAGTTGGGACACAACTATTAAGCTATGGAATCTAGCCACGGGTGATCTTCAAGCGACGCTAGAGGGTCATCAGGGCCGAGTCGTAAGTTTGGCTCTGAGCCCCGATGGCCAAACCCTTGCTAGTGCCAGCACTGACAATAGCCTAAAGCTTTGGGATCTGCCCAATCGCCAGCTCATAGAGACGCTCAGCAACAGCAAGGACTGGATTTTGGCCGTAGCATTTGCGCCAGCCGCCTCACCCCAAACGCTCATCAGCGGTGGAAAAGATAGCGCCGTGAACGTATGGCAGTAAAATTGAAGCGTTATTTGAGCTAAGCGCAAGGAACAAATCGTGGCATTGTCCCTCATTCAGGTAGATGCGTTTACAGACAAGCCTTTTTCCGGGAATCCGGCAGCGGTGTGTGTGACCTCACAGCCATTGGCTGCTGACTTGATGCAGACCATCGCCGTGGAAATGAACCTCTCTGAAACGGCCTTTTTGTACCCCATCGAAGGGGGCTATAGCCTACGCTGGTTTACCCCCACCGTAGAAGTGGATCTGTGTGGTCACGCCACGTTGGCTAGCGCGCATGTGCTGTGGAGCGAAGGACATTTGGGCGCAAATGCAAAAGCGCGATTTTTGACCAAAAGCGGCTGGCTCAGTGCTGAAAAAAAAGGTGCCTGGATTGAAATGGATTTTCCAGCTCAGCCTGTGCAAACGGTCGCTCATGTACTCCCTCAGCTTGTGGCCTCGCTCTGCTGTGGTAGCACCATTCGCACGGTGACCAAAAGCGATGTCAATTACCTAATTGAAATTCAGTCTGAAAAGGCGCTGCGAACCCTAGAGCCAGATTTTGATGCGGTGAAAAAGCTGCCGGTACACGGCATTATTGCGACTGCTGTGGCCGACGACGATCAGTACGATTTTGTCAGTCGCTACTTCGCTCCTGCGGTCGGTATTAATGAAGATCCGGTGACAGGTTCAGCCCATGCCTCGCTAGCGCCCTACTGGCAAGAGAAGTTGGGTAAGTCGGAGATGTTGGCGAAGCAGATTTCGGCGCGCGGCGGTGTGGTGCGGGTGCAGTGTGCGCTAGAAAATAGCAATACGGCTACGGCGACAGAAAACAACAGAATTAAGATTAGCGGACAAGCGATGACCGTGCTTAAAGGAGAATTGTTGATTGATTAGGGGAAAGTGTTTTTGTGACGTTAATAGAGAGCTGATGAAGAACTGTTGGCAAGATGATGGATCGCTGAAGTTTTTTTAAGCGATCGCCTCCGCTTCCACCTCAATCAGCATCTCTGCATTAATCAGCGCCTTCACTTCCACCATGCTAGTCACCGGCGGATGTGCGCCAAAGTACTCCTGATGCGCCTTTCCAAAAGCTTCCCACTGGCTAATATCGGTCACATACATGCGCGTTCGCACCACCTGGTGCAGTCCCGAATCCAGTGCTGTAAGCGTAGTTTTCATAATCTCAAAGCATTGGCAGGCTTGGGCATAGGCGTCACCGGGTGCAACCGTGTGGCCACGACTATCGACTGGCGCAGTGCCAGAAATATAAATCAGGTTGCCCGCTCGCAGGGCCCGGCAGTAGCCGACTTTAGGCTCCCATTCGGTATCTGTAAAATAGCGTTGAATGGTCATGGATAATTCCTGTAGTTCGTAATCAATACCTCTTTAATTTTTCCTCTTTTGGCTGATTTAGAATTAATAGTGCGCAAGGCGTCGACAAAGGTGATGTTGAATTCTTTGTAGAGATCCAATATGAGCGGTGCGTTTGAATTCGACACCATGAATTTAACGCCTTGCTTATTTAGGGTTTTGCAAAGCTGAGAGAGTTTTTTTTGCATGGCGCTATCAAAGCCTTGCTTGGTGTAGCTAGTGAAGTCAGAAGTCTCGCTGATGGGCGCGTAGGGCGGATCAAAATAAACAAAATCATCTTTTTTGACGGTTTGTTCAATAGCTGTAAATTCAGCCTGGATAATTTGAGTATGCCTTAGCGCTTGACTACAGACCAACAGATTTTTTTCATCTAAAATTCTAGGATTACGATATCGACCTATCGGCACATTGAACTGACCGGCTGCGTTTACCCGATACAGACCGTTAAAGCAAGTCTTGTTGAGATACAGCAGGCGGCTAGCTCGCTGAGTAGCGGGCCATTGGGCAAACGCTTCGCTACGATCAGCGTTGCGCAGATTGTAGTAATAGTCTTTTTCATAAACATGCTGTGAGAGATCTTTAATCAGGCCATGAACGTCGTCTCTGACAACTTTATAGCAGTTAATTAGCTCAGGATTGATGTCAGAAATAAAAGACAACTGCGGCTGAAGCCGAAAGAACAGTGCCCCACCGCCGATAAATGGCTCAAAATATCGTTCAAACTGCTTTGGCGCTTGCGCTATGAGATGCGGTAAAAGCTGAGTTTTGCCGCCCACCCATTTTAGAAAAGGCTTGCAGGCTACCCTGAGAGCAGGATCAATATCTGGCCTGAGATCTGGCCTGAGATCTGGCTCAAGATCTGGCCCAAGATCTGTACTAATGGCGACATCATTAGGCTGATGGATATCCCAAGCATTATTGGCTATGGGGATGGGCACCGTTTTTTTAAGCATGATTCAAAACTGGGCTAATCGCAGGAAGAATATCCCTTGCGGTAGGATAGAGAGGTGAGTTTGTAAGCGTCACATTTGGCACTTTTTGGGGTTTGGGATTATGGAAGAATTTTTTAATAATGTTTCTCGCTACCCTCGCTATCTTATTAGCTTTTCGCTAGGGATTTTTTACAATGCGATTGAGCCTCTACTGCCGCTGTTAAAAAATCCCTGGACAGCGATTCCTCTCATTAGCGCTCTAATAGCTGCCTTTGTCGGCCTTACCTTCACCCTCAAGGGCATGTTAGGCGTTGCTTAGCGGGTTTTATCCTTAACGCCTCAAAATATCCCAAATTTACTCATCATTAATTCACCCTTCTAATCATCATGGCTACAAGCAGACGAGTCGCGCGGGTTTCTGCCTCCATTAAGCGCGAGGTGAGCCAAATGCTAATCAACGGCATCAAAGACGACCGCGTCGGCGCGGGCATGGTCAGCATTACCGATGTCGATGTTGCGGGCGATTTGCAGCACGCCAAAATATTTGTCAGCATTTACGGTACTGACGAGGCCAAAGCTGAGACGATGGAAGGACTCAAGGCCGCTCAGGGCTATGTCCGCCGAGAGCTAGGTCAGCGTATGAGCCTGCGGCGTACGCCGGAAGTGACCTTTCAGGAAGACCGCTCGTTTGATTTGGCGACGAATGTGCTGAATGTGCTGAATCAAATTACGGCTGAGCGGCAGGCGGGTGATTCTATTGAAGCGCAGGATTCGGGCGAGGAAGAAACGCTGTAGGCCCTATCGGATTAATTGGAATTGAGGGGAATCAAGACTGTATGAGATCCAAGCAATGCTAGCTGAGCGCCTACCGAGCCCTGAGCGGCTGAGTCTGTGTGAGCAGGTGGCACAGATGATCGTCGTGCGCACTACGGGGCATCTGTTTGATCATGAGGTGGCCTATCCGCAGTGGGAATCGACGAATGCGGCGCTAGAAAAGTACCTTGCCATGGGCGTGGGCGGTGTGATTTTGCTGGGCGGTAGCGCGGCAGAAGTGGGGGTGCGCACTCAGCATTTGCAGTCGCTGGCAAAATACCCGTTACTGATGGCGGCTGATATTGAAGAAGGGGTAGGGCAGCGCTTCAGCGGCGCGACCTGGTTTGCGCCGCCGATGGCCTTGGGTGCGATCGCTCAGCAAGATCTGCCACTGGCACTGGATTTGGCCCAGAAAATGGGCGCAAGCATCGCTCAAGAAGCAATAGCTATTGGTCTTAACTGGCTGCTAGCGCCGGTTGTAGATGTGAATAATAATCCGGATAATCCAGTCATTAACGTACGCGCTTTCGGCGAAACGGCCGAGATCGTAGCGCGGCTGACCAGTGCTTTTATTGCTGGGACTCAGGCATTTCCGGTGCTGACTTCAGCAAAACATTTTCCGGGTCATGGCGATACCGCGACTGATTCTCACCTGAGCCTGCCGGTGATAGACCATGACTTTGAGCGGCTGCATCAGCTGGAACTGGTGCCGTTTGTGCAGGCAATAGCAGCCGGTGTAGACAGCATTATGACAGCGCATCTGCAAATTCCTAGCCTCGATCCTGACTATCCGGCCACATTGTCTAAAGTGACGCTGAGCGGGTTGCTCCGCCGGGATCTGGGCTTTGATGGGCTGATTGTGACAGACGCGCTGGTGATGGATGCAATAGCCCAACAATACGGCGCAGAAGAAGCCGCCGTACTAGCCGTTGCCGCCGGGGCTGATATTTTACTGATGCCTGCTGATGTGGAAGGGGCGATCGCTGCCGTCTGCGCCGCTGTCGAATCCGGGCGAATTGCTGAAGCTAGCATTTTGCGGGCTGTCGAACGGATTTGGCGAGCCAAGCACAAAATTGCTGATTTACCGGTAACCGACTCCTTTTCGCAGCACGCCTGGCAGCAGCAGGCCGTGCCCCCGATTCAGCTAGAGCAGGTAGCCACAGAGCCGACTAGAGCCCTCGCAGCTGAGATTTTACGCGCCTCGCAGCAGGTCAGTCATTTACCCGCCCGTAGCCTAGCTCAGGCCATCAGTGCGCCGCTACTCCCCGGTCAGAATTTGATTTTGGTCGATGATGTACTGCACTGCCCATTTTTAGATAGAACTGCGCCTGCGGTAACCCTGCCCATGAGTCTGGGCTACCAGCTCACGCTCATCGATAGTCGCAGCGCCGATGTGACCACATTAGATCGAGAGGCGACGACATTAGTGCAGCTTTTTATTCGCGGCAATCCATTTCGCAGCGGGGAAAGCTTAAGTGCTCAAGCGCTTGACTATATCCAAGCGCTGGGTTCTAATCTCCAAGCGCTGGTAATTTACGGTAGTCCTTATGTGTGGCAGCAGATTCAGCCGCTACTGCCCGAAAAAACGCCCTGCGTGTTTAGCTACGGGCAAATGAAAATGGCCCAAGCGATCGCCCTACAGCCCCTACTCACCCCCACCAATCCGGTTGAGGCGGGCCCAGCGACGGTAGGTGCGCTAGATACAGCCTTTACTGATTAAGGTCTTCGCTTGGCCGGTAAGTTGTGAATCTGTACCGGCTGTCTATAACACCGACTACATGCCCATAATCGCGTAGCCAGAATCCACATAAATCACCTGTCCGGTAATGCCGCTAGCGAGATCGCTGCATAAAAACGCGGCGGTGTTGCCAACTTCCGTTTGCGTCACGGTACGGCGCAAAGGCGCGATTTCCTCGACATGGTGAATCATGTCCAAGATACCGCCCACAGCCGATGAAGCCAAGGTGCGGATAGGGCCTGCTGAAATGCCGTTAACGCGAATATTTTGCGGCCCCAAATCAGCAGCCAAATAGCGCACATTCATTTCTAGGGCAGCTTTGGCAATGCCCATAACATTGTAGTTAGGAATCACTCGAACCCCACCCAAATAGGTCAGCGTCACAATGTTGCCGCCTTCAGGCATCAACGCCTTGGCCCCTTGCGCTAGCCGTACCAGCGAATAAGCGCTCACACTCAGCGCTAGGTCAAATCCGGCTCTAGAGGTGTCGCTGAAGCTGCCCGTGAGGTCGTCGCGATTAGCAAAAGCCAGGCAGTGGATCAAAATATCGAAAGTGCCCCACTTGTCTTTGACGGTATTAAACAGATCGTCTACCTGCGCATCGTCTTGAACGTTGCAAGGTAAAAATAGGCTAGGTGTAAGTGGTTCGGTGAGCGATCGCACCTTACTCTCAGCTTTGCCCTTACCATCCGGCAAGTAGGTAACTCCAATCTCTGCGCCCGCCTGATGCAGTTGCTGGGCAATTCCCCAAGCAATTGAGCGATTGTTGGCAATCCCAGTGACAAGGGCCTTTTTTCCAGTCAGATCTAGCATGAATCTTCGGTTGCTAAAGGTTTACGACGGCTTTACAACAGCGCTTAACCACGGTTGATCACCGCTTGAGTGCGTCTTAGCAGCATACTGAAAAAAGGGAATCACAAGGTAGCCTCAAATCATTTGCTACTTTGCTCGGCAGATTTTTAAGCTCTCCAATGTACCCTCCCTATCAGCGCCCATGCGATCGCCCACTAAAAGTATAAAAGTTATATCTGATTAAGACTTTTCACGGTAACTTGGTAGCAGGCAATACAAAACGCTGATCTGACCATAGGTTTTAGTAGTGAAAGGTCGAGTTAGCATCTCATAACATTAATATCTATGAATCTAGATATCTGACTATCTAGATATCGGAGCTGTCTAATTGATACCTACTCTGATTGATATCTACTCTGATTGATATCTACATAGATCCTAAAGCGTGATGATCCCGCTCTTAGCGCAACCGCTGATTCCTGCCCTTAGGCCCCTTTCGGTTTTCAAGTATGATCGCAGCCGCCATTTCCAACAAGCCCATTGCCGATTTGTTTCGTTCGTTAGCAGGCGCTGGGCTGCCACCCGTAGTTGAGTCTTACGAACGCAACAAAACTATTTTTTTCCCCGGTGATCCCGCAGAACGGGTCTATTTTTTGACAAAAGGCGCGGTCAAGCTCTCACGGGTGTACGAAGCCGGTGAAGAAATTACTGTGGCTCTGCTGCGCGAAAATAGCGTATTTGGCGTACTTTCACTGCTCACAGGTGATCGATCTGATCGCTTTTACCATGCGGTCGCTTTTACGCCTGTAGAGCTGCTCTCACTGCAAGGCGATCTGGTCGCTCAAGCGCTCAAAGATCATCCTGAGCTGTCGGCGCTGATGCTGCGAGGTTTGTCATCGCGCATTTTACAGACCGAAATGATGATCGAAACGCTGGCTCACCGCGATATGGGATCGCGGCTGGTGAGTTTTTTGCTGATTTTATGTCGCGATTTTGGCGTCCCCGGCAGCGGCGGGATTACGGTCGATCTCAAGCTTTCGCATCAGGCCATTGCCGAAGCCATTGGGTCAACTCGAGTCACCGTCACCCGTTTGCTAGGCGATCTGCGAGAAAAAGACATGATCTCTATCCACAAAAAGAAAATTACAGTGCACGATCCGGTGACGCTCTCTCAGCAGTTCACCTAGATGATGGCTCGCTATCGAATCGTTGTGATCGTTGGTATGACTATTATGATGAGTAGATTGATCTATCGCGCGACACTCCGCTAACAGGCCAAAGCCATTACATAACCAGTGTTGTTATATTCTGGAGAATGGGCATCGGCTTTCGCGGTAAAAAATGACTGGATTTGTATTAATTTTTGCGGTGGCCTGCTTAGGGGGTGTGATTGCGACGGTAGGCGATCGCATTGGCATGAAGGTGGGCAAATCTCGCCTCAGCTTATTCAACCTCAGACCAAGACAAACCGCGACGCTAGTAAGTGTGGCCACCGGCATGCTAGCGTCTTTTTCAACACTGATGCTGATGATTGCGCTAGACGGCCAGCTGCGCAAAGGGCTGTTCCAACTTGACGATATTCAGCAAGAACTCGCCGAAGCCCAGACCGATTTAGAATCGACGCAGGCCGAAAAAAACGACGTAGAAGCTACTCTAAAAAAATCTACGCGGCTTAAAGAAGAGGCTCAGTCTCGGCTATTAAAGATTAACGATTCGCTGCAAATAGCCGTCGCCCGCGAAGAAGAAACCCTCAATAACCTGCTTGACACCCAGTCTCAGCTGAATGATGTCTCAGAGCAAGCCGGCAGCCTGCGCGACGAAATTACCGATCTGCGCAACGAGCGTCAGGCCCTAGTTGAAGAACAATCCAAGGTGCGAGCCCAAATCGCCCAGCGCGACCAAGAAATTGCCCAGCGCAACCGCGACATTGAGCAGCGCAATGGGGAAATTACTCAGCGTGACCAAGAGCTAGCCGATCGCAACGCGGAACTGAGCGATCGCGCCAGCCAAATCGCCCAGCGCGACCAAGAAATTGCCGAGCGCGAAAGCCGACTTGCCTCCCTTCAGACCGAGCAGGTTTTTCTAACTAAAGAAATCGCTCGCTTAGAAGACGAATTTCAGGGGCTGCGGCTAGGCAATGTCGCCATTGGTCGCAACGAAACGCTGGCGCTGACGATAACCCGCGCCGATTCTATCGCCAATGCCCAAAGAGCCGTCGACGACGCCCTAGCAACCGCCAACCGGTTCGCCGTCCAGACGGTGCTGCCAGGAATAACCGCAGTGGATGCGATCGCTATCCGAGTTGACCCCGAAGTGGTCAAGCACATTGTCCAATCTATTACCGACAGCGAAAACTACGTGATTAGAGTCTCATCCGCCGCCAACTACATCGTCGGTGAGCCCTGCGTCAATGCCGCCATTACTCAAGGCAGCGAACCCTGCTTACAAGTCAACGTTGACTTTTCGCGCAACGAAGTCCGCTTTCAGCCCGGTGAAGTGCTAGCCACCACCCAGATGGGCGGCGCGAACAGCAGCAACGAAGCGCTGATCGAACAGTTCAACCTACTGCGCACCACCGCCGAATTTCAAGCCCGTCGCAATGGCATCATTCGCTATCAGCCGATTATTGCCAATGGCTTGTCAGATCCTATTTTGGAATTTTTAGGCCAAGTTCAAAACTACGGCGCACCGCTCGAAGTGAGAGCGATCGCCAGTCAGCCCATTTTAACGACCGGCCCCGTCTATCTCGATCTGATTGCGGTGCAAAACAATCAGGTGATTTTTCGCAGCCGCAGCGGCACTTCGTAGCCTCAGATCACCCGGCTTGATCCGTCGCAGGCTAGATGCGGCGATCTTTGTCATCAAGCCTGACAACAGTGCAACAAAACAATACAATCAGCGCCGTGAAGGCTTACAATACATCACAAAAAGTCAGTTAAAGCCACAAACCTCCGAGCAAATCTGACAAAACCTTTCGGATAGTTACCAGATCCGCAAAAGTTAAGTAAATCTATTATTGAGTGGCTAAAATAAGTCCAAAGTTTTAGGCAAATCTCTCCATTCAAAAGCCATCGGAGCTTCCTTATGAAGTTTGAAGATATCTATCAATTTTTTGAAGATCCGCCGCCGGTCTATCTCAATAAGGAACTAGCCGTTTGCTACGTGCTTTCTGTTTTGGTGCGCCATGACTCATACGGCACTGAGTTAATTCAGGCCATTGAGCACGACTATCCGAGCTACCGGTTGTCTGACACCGTGCTCTATAGCGCCCTCAAGTTTTTAGAAAATCAGGTTGCGATCATCGGCTACTGGAAAAAAGTCGAAGGGAGAGGTCGGCCCCGCCGGATGTATCGGCTACGCCCTGACTGGCAAATGAAAGCTCGTGAGCTAGCCGACCTCTGGCAGCGCTATATGGTAGGGCAACAGAAAACGCCGCAGCGAGCCTTTTGCAATAGTTCGCCTCAGCTGCCAGCGAGTCGTCCACTCACGGCGAAGATCAAATATGCAGGCTCATAAAAAGCTCCATAAAAAGCTCCATAAAAAGCCTCATAAAAAGCAGAGTACCCCCCTTAAAGCTCCAAGACTCTGAATAAATAACTAGCTAATAGAAAGCAGCAGGACTGGTAAACTAATAAGCAGCGTCTTGAGTCTTTACTTGTATCTAGCGCTACTTTTTTTATCCAGAAGTGCTTTGTTTTTTAACGATCCAACTCGCGCCTCCACGCTTTTACTGACTGGCCTCATGGTGATTGGGCTAGGCTTTTTTATTCGAGCCTCTACCAAAGATCGCATTGAAATTGCGCGGTTTACCTCCAAGCAGAGCGCCGAGGCTTTAAATCAAGCGGTGATGAAGTATTTTCGCGCTCGGGCGTATCAGCCGGAGACCCTTCCCTTGACAGGCGTCGCGACCTCAGCCGACCTAACGCCAGCCCCAGCGATTTCAACCCAGCAAACCCAGCAAACCAAGCTGGTTGGCATGGTCAGTCCCAGCGTTTTTATGGCGGTTTTTCTATCGGCGCTAGCAGCCGTTGGCTTTGGCTGCTTAGGGTTGATTGTGGCCACGCTTTTTCCGACTTGGGGAAGCGTTTTATTTGGGTTAGTGCTGGCCTCTCCTTTGGCGGGGGTGTTCTACTGGCGTCAGTCTAGCCGCCCTGAAACCGTCATTATCAAAATTGAACCTCTCGAATCTCTTCAATTAGGCCCAAAAGCAGGCCCCAACATGGATTCAGTTACCGAAATCAATTCAGCGGACTCAGAAGGATTTTTGTCTCAACTGAGCATTCAAGGCCATCGCGATGAAATTGCCGATCTGTACAAGGCGTTTTCTCAGCCCGAAATTAAGGCATGGGCAGGCTTAGAAAAGCGAGAGCCCTAAAAATACAAAAAAAATAGGAAGACCTGGTAATTCAGCGCCTTCCTAATTTTTAGAATTGTCTTTCTAGGGTCTTTCTTTAGAGTGATTTATTGAGTAAAATAACTCTAAATAGCGCTAGTTAGAGACTGCTAGCTCTTCTTCTTCTTCAGTCATGAGTAGGCGAAGACTGGGAAAAAGAAAGTGATTTTCTTCTACGTATTGCGCGCCAAATAGACCTTTTTCAGCCCAGAAGTAACGGTCAGTGGTATGCTCATTACGCTTAACGAGCAGCAGTGCCGGGGGACAAATACCCTCTGAGTGAATGTAGTTGCGGGCGGCGGTTACGGGTTTTTCTTCCCCGCTCTCAATGCTAAATTGAGGGACTGCTTCTAGAATGCGACGCCCTTCTAAACGACGGCGGCTCTTGCGCTTGCGTCTTCGTGCCAAATTTCCTACCTCTTTTTATCTCAATTTATCTCACGACGTCGTGCCGCTAGGCTGAATCGACTAGCTCAATGTAACGGTCGCTACAAAAGAGCCTAGACCTTGCAAAATATAGCAGGTACAACTTAAAATTTCAAGCTAGCTCAAAAGCACTCTGGGATTTTTGCTAGATCCTTGAACCATAGGCGCTGAGTGCACTATGTGCGTTCCATTAATCTTTCTGCTTATAGAAGTTTGGTAATAAAAATAAAAAACTCGTAAGAAACTTTACATTTGGTTGCCTTGTCACCGGGTTATGAACGCGATCGCTAGTCCTGAATTTATCTCGCTTTGTCAAACTCAGCTCAAGCTGCTGAGTCAGACGATCGTGGGTTCTTCGGTAGCGCTCTATTTAGCAGATGTCCCCCAGGTGCACCGTCCGAGTGCTAGGCCAGACGACCAGCGAACCGATTATCGAGGGGATCGAGTTGCTGAGTCCAAAACCCAACCGAACGATCAGCCAGACTTTGTACCCGTCGTGAGCTATCCAGAACCCGTCGATAGCTGGATTGAAAATTTTGCGCGGGCAACTTCGTGGGCCAGTGTCAGCCCGCTAGCATTGTTGCCGGGAACGGTTGATCCATCTTGTTTTGATTTTGATGTAGAAGCGGCTTATCCAACGAGATCCACGTTTGCGTCATCTGACGAAGCCAGCGCCGAATTTGAATGGCCTGATCGGCTGCATCCTGAGCAGCAGTTGGTCGTGCCTTTAGTGTATTCGGAAGTGGTGGTGGGTCTGTTGGTGAGTGTCAAAAGCCTAGGGGCAGCGGCAGCCCCAATTCGCGGTTGGGAAACTGAGGAGCGGCTGCATATTGAGGCGATCGCTGAATCACTGGCGGCGGGCTGCGTGCTGGAGCGACGCAATCAGTGGCTGCAAGCGCAGCTAGCGCATAAGCAAGGCTTGCAAAGCCGCCAATCGGAAGTGTTTCATAATTTGCTGCATCAGTTTCGCAATCCGCTAACGGCGGTTTCAACGTTTTCTCAATTGCTGGTGAAACGGCTAGAGCCTGAAGATACGAACCGGCCTGTGGCTTCGGGTATTGTCAGAGAGAGTAAGCGCTTGAGAGAGCTAGTGACTCATTTTGACGAGGCGGTGGCGGTTGGCGATGCCGGTTGGCAGGGTGAAGAACGGTTGGTGCCTTTGCCGCTAGTGCCGCAGGCAGCATTACCCATTCGTTCAGGGCAGAATGATGACTCGCTCAGCTCAAATTTGCCCGGATCTGATTCGCTGGGTCATACGCTGAGCTTGTCGGCTCAGTACATTCCGGAAATTGTGGAGCCGATCTTGGCAGTCGCTGACATTGTGGCGAAAGAAAAAGGCGTTGATTTACATGCGGGCGTAGCGGCAGATACGCCTTTGGTATGGGGTGAAGCAGAAGCGTTGGGCGAGGTGATTAGCAATTTAGTTGACAATGCGGTGAAGTATTCTCCTGTCGGGGCTCAGGTTTGGGTGCAAACGGGGGTGAGTCGGGCCAGTAGTCAGGCGGATGATGACGCTCATTACCAAGGCATTGTGGTCGGTGATACAGGGCCAGGGATTCCGTCGCGTGACTTGGCGCGACTGTTTGAGCGTAACTATCGGGGGGTGCAGAGCCAAGGAGAGATTCCAGGTACTGGACTAGGACTTGCGATCGCTCAGGCCTTGGTTCAAGACATGCGGGGCTCGATTGAAGTGATTAGCCCTGCTAGGCACACCCCTTGGACGCCGAGGGCGACTTTAAACCGCCTAGATCAGGCTGCTTTTGGCCCCGGAACTGTATTTATCGTCTGGTTGCAGGAAGTCGAGCGGTGAGGCCATGAGATCTCCCGCGATTAGGGGAAAATGTCGGGTGAGGATGTCGGGCGCTGGCGGCTGGCTCCTTTAGGATTTTGGCCGATCGCCCGAGGATCGCACTGACATTACCTTACGCAGCAGATCAAACCAAAAGCTAGCGCCCATCGACAAGGCGATCGCCGTAATCATCCAGCCCAAAAAGCGCAGCGGAATAAAGGGCACTGGCCAGTTGGCTTCGGCGGCTTTTTGCGCAGCGATTACCGCTTCCGTGCGGCCAATCGGCAGCGGATACTCGGTCAAAACATCTTCTACGGCACTGCCAATAGAGCGTAAATCGCCGCTCACCTGGTCAGAAATATCGTCAATCGAGAGATCCTCAGATAGCTGCTGAGAATTGGTAATGCCTTGAATTTCAACACGCTCAGCGGTTTGTACAATGCTGCTGCGAATGGCCGAATCGGTGCTTAGTCGCTGGAACATGTAAAACGTGTCGGCATTAACGATAAAAGCTATTGCTAAGCCAATCATCAGGCCCACGCCTTTGACATTGCGGCGATAGACACCGCTCGCTCTTTCCATGCCGTCGTTAAACCAGGTTTCGACTTCGATTTGAAGCTGCTGCAATTCGGCTTGAGAGGTTTTGCCAGCGGCGCGAATTCGCGCTTCTGCTTTTTGGCTCAAGGTGGCTAAGCTAGCCCGTAGACTAGGGGGAATAGCTTCTTGTTGCAGGGCTTCAAAGGCTTGCAAAATAGCGCCGCCATCGCGCTGAGCTAAGGCCACTAATTCGGCATAGGTGGGGCTATCAGGGTCGAGCAAGGCCGCCAAATCGCCTAAGCTAGGCTGAATTCGCGCGATCAGCACAGCCGTTTGAGAGGCAGTAGCGAGGTCTGAACCCGGGCCTGAACCTGCGCCTAAGGCGCTGCGTAAGTAGCCTACTCGGCTGAGAAAAGAGCGGGCGATGGCATGGCTTTCCAAAGGAATCGCGACATTGGGCGATTGATCGGAACCGACTTGGATCGCTGAACTGGCTTCAGCAATCGTTTCAGAAGCCTGCGTTTCAAATGCTTGTAACAGTCTAGCCACTTGGTTCAGGGCGGTTTCAATCGTCAGCCGACGGGCGCTTAGATCACTTGAAACTTGAGCGAGCGATTGGTCGAAGTAAGTCATTTCAGCCAGCAGCAAATCTTCATCTTGACAGCGGGCTCTCAGCTCACTGACCATATTGTGCAGCGGCAGACTAATTTCAGCCGTGATAAATTCGTTAAAGCGCGATCGCCCTAAAAGCCACTGAAAATCTGCCAGCTTCAGCCGCTCAATTAGGCTGGTAGCGAATGCCTCCGCCGGAATGTAAGATGGCCCGCTGGTTTGGTTGCCAAACACATTTCGGCCAAAAGTCAGCGTTCTATACAGCATCCCAGCGATATGAGCTAGGCTTCTAAACGCGCCCGCAAAGCGACCTTGCGCTTCATAGTTAAGATCTGCAATCAGCGGACTCGCATAAAGGCTATCGACAAAATTATCTGCCCGGTTGCCAACCGCTTCTGCCCTTTGATCGATCCTCTTTCCGGCCATCTCTCCGGCCAATAGCTGCTCAATGGATCGCTTAAGGTGCTCGGCCCGCCATTGAAACAGCGCACTCAAAATCTCTTGAATTTCACTGGCTATCAAGCTCAAGGTCAAATATATAAAGATTAGCCCGATAGCAATTTCTAAGACAATCGGCAAACTCATAATCAAATGACGATAAACATTATCAGATTTGGCTATACCGTATCATCTAAACTGCGAAAAAATCTCGCTCAAAAACACAAAATCCGGCCACTCGCAGCGCAGTCGGATAAGGAAATTATTATTTTTTTATCCATTGTTTCCGGCTACTTTTAGCGAGTTCTTGGATATACCTGTCACTACTCTTCTTCTGGGCTTTCATCTCCTGGGCTTTCATCTCCTGGGCTTTCATCACTGCTGCCTAGCTGAGTTAGACGAATGTGCTTACGCCCCAAAGAAATCTCAAACTCATCACCGGGCTGAAGGCCCATTTGCTTGGTGTAAGCAGAGCCAATCAGCAAGTTGCCATTTGACTGCACCGTAATGCGATAGCTAGCACTGCGACCGCCTCGACCATTCCCACTTTGGGTACTGTCAATTTGAATGCCCTCAGCCTCGACTAGCGCATTGAGAAATTTCATCATATTGACGCGGATAACACCTTTTTTAGTAACGGTGTAGTATCCGCAAGTCTTGGCCTTTTCTTCCCGACTTAAGTGTTCTAACTCTTTTACCTTTTTAAGTAGCGCCTTACCCGTGAGGGCATCGATACTAGAATCGTTAACCATTCACTCGACTCGCTAGACTGACAAAGTGCATATAGAAAAGGTGTTATAAGGAGCGTTTATAAATAGACATGAAAGCGCTCGTGGGAAGAACTATAGGAATGCTCATTTTCTTGATAGCGTCCTCATGGCTTAATCCTCATGGCTTAGATATATACCCTCATTCTAGATGTATAAAGACTTACCATTAAGTTATGGATTGTATTATGAAAGCATAATTCTAAACTAGAGTAAACAGCCTATAAAGAATGCTCACGATACGAACGAAAATCGCCCGTTTTATTGACATCGTTAAGCATAAAATATCCTAGTTTTTTTCTACACCGCCTGAGTTATTTCGGAATCTTTTAGAGCTAATGTTAGCTCTAACTTTAAAGCTGAAGAGTTATGTTTGAAGTACGACAAACCCTTTATTTATGAAGCTCACTACTCGCGGACACTATAGCGTCAAAGCCCTCTTGGATCTCAGTTTACAGCCAGCCGGAACCATCTCTTCAGTCAGTGAGATCGCTCAGCGTCAGCATTTGCCTGCGCCTTATTTGGAAAAGCTTTTGATTGATTTGCGGCGATCGCACCTCGTTAGATCAGTGCGCGGCGCTCACGGCGGCTATCAGCTAGCCAAACCCCTGCCGCAAATTTCTTTGGGCCAAATTTTAGAAGCCGTCGGCGAATCGGCTAGCACGCTGGCCGTTGCCCTAGATCCACTGGCCTCGGAGCAGGCTGAAGACTGGGTGACCTCAATGCTGTGGCAAAGGCTGCACCAAAAACTCAAAGAAGCCTTTTACAGCATTACGTTAGAAGATCTGTATTACGATGCCCGCAGCTGGCAGGCCGCTCAAGGGGAAGAAGCCAGTTTTGTGGTTTGATTTGTGGTTTGAGCCTATATCTTTTGAGTCTATCCCTACTGCTATAGCTGTGCTGATAGCCGCCGCTACAGTTGATTTTGTCGTCGGCGATCCCTGGGGCTGGCCGCATCCTGTGCAGGCGATGGGTAAAGTCATTAGCGCCTATTGCAGCAGTCAGTGGTTGGTGGATCTGAAGCCAACGTGGATGAGGCTAGCAGGCATCGGCTTGGCAACGCTGTTAGTGGGCGGCAGCGGACTTCTGACTGGGGTTGTTTTGCAAGGATTGGGATGGGTTTGGCCAGGGTTGCAGTGGCTGGCGGCGGTGATATTGCTAGCTAGCTGTTTTGCGGGGCGCAGCTTACGGCGGGCCGCTGACGAGGTGCTGGAGCCTTTGACGAGGGGCGATCTGGTTTTAGCAAGAGAGCGGCTAGCTAGGTATGTTGGCCGTGACACGCAGCAGCTAACGGCAGTAGAAATCAACCGCGCCGTACTAGAAACGGTGAGCGAAAATGCGATTGATGGCGTTCTAGCTCCTTTGTTTTATTTCATTGCGGGAGCTATTTTGGCGGCAATGTCGGGTGATCCTGGGTTGAGCATTGGGGTAGGTGTGAGTATGGCGATCGCGTACAAAGCCGCTAGCACCTTAGACTCAATGGTGGGCTACCGGGAAGCGCCCTACACTCATTTGGGCTGGGCCAGCGCCCGGTTAGAAGATCTGCTCACTTGGCTACCTTGTCGGTTGAGTGTGCTAGCGATCGCCTTAATCTCCGGGCGACCTCGCCATGTGCTGCGCTTATGCAGACGCGATGCAGCCGCTGATCCAAGCCCCAACGCAGGCTGGAGTGAATGCGCCTATGCCGCCGCGCTGGGGGTTCAACTCGGAGGAGCCAATCAGTATCGCGGTCAGATCAAAATCAAGCCCTATCTAGCAGACGACACCCGAACCATCACGCCAGCTGTCATCCAAGAGGCGTTACAAATCACCCGCTGGAGTTTTTTGTTGGGCGCTGCTTTGGGCGCTGTCGCCCTGCTATTGAGCAGTTACTTAAATTTGCGCTAGCCAACCTATTTAAAACTTTAACCAACGCCTTAAAGAAAGGTTTTTTAGATTTGCGCAAGCGACAAATTTTGAAGCCATAATAGCTGTTTTCCCGTTTTTTTCTCGGCCTCAATTGTCTACAGCTAGGCTCAAATCCAATGGTTCAAAAAATTGTTAGCATCCTGTCTGCCGATGAGATTCGTCGCACCCTTAACCGCCTTGCCTCCGAAATTATTGAGCGTACCGACCGCTTAGATAAGCTGGTTTTGCTGGGCATTTACACCCGAGGCGTGCCTTTAGCGCAAACCCTAGCAGGGCACATTCAGCGTCTCGAAAACATTGCGATCCCGACCGGCGCACTAGACATTACTTTCTATCGCGATGATCTCGACAAAATTGGGGTGCGCACCCCTGCCAAAACCGAAATCCCTTTTGATCTGGCAGGTAAAACAGTGGTGCTTGTCGATGATGTGATCTATAGCGGACGCACGGTTAGAGCCGCTCTGAATGCTGTTCACGACTACGGACGACCCGATACCATTCGCCTCGCTGTGCTCATAGATAGGGGGCATCGGCAGGTGCCAGTGCATCCCGATTTTGTCGGCAAGGTGCTGCCAACAGCCAGTGATGAGACAGTGCGAGTGTTTATATTAGGGGTAGATGAGCGCGATGGCGTGGAGCTATCGCAAAGGTGAGAAAGTGAAAGCAATTCCTTACGATATGTACATTGGCGACTGAGAGAAGAACTCAGTTAGGGTAGCTTAGAAATACTTTTATTGACGCCCGTGCGTGAGAGAACCCTGTTTTGACCTTATCAGACCACCGCTCAGCGACTTCAGGATCAGCAAAACCTAGCCTATCGCCGCCCGACCTATCGTCCCAGAGCTTTTTGACACAGAGCCGGAAGGCGGATCATCTACGGGTTTGTTTGGAAGAAGATGTGCAAAGTCATCGGATTACGAACGGCCTAGAGCGCTATCGGTTTATGCACTGCTGTTTGCCAGAGCTAAATCGAGCAGAAATTGATCTAGCAACGACGTTTTTGGGCAAGGCGGTGAGAACGCCGCTGCTAATTTCTTCGATGACGGGTGGCACTGAGCAGGCTAGGGTGATCAATCAGCGGTTGGCTGTGGCCGCTCAGCGCTATGGCTTGGCGATGGGGGTGGGTTCGCAGCGGGTGGCGATTGAAAATAGCGAATTGGCTGGGACGTTTTCAGTGCGGCAATATGCGCCAGATGCTTTGCTGCTAGCAAATTTAGGAGCGGTGCAGTTGAACTATGACTATGGTTTGAGCCAGTGTCAAAGGGCGGTGGATGATCTGGAAGCGGATGCGCTGATTTTGCATTTGAATCCGCTACAGGAGGCGGTGCAAACCGAAGGCGATGTGAACTTTAAAGGGCTCTTGCGCAAGATTGAACAGCTGGTGCAGGTGCTGCCGGTGCCGATTGTGGCGAAAGAAGTCGGCAATGGAGTGTCCGGGGTGATGGCGCAGCGACTGCTTGATATTGGGGTGGCAGCGATTGATGTGGCGGGCGCGGGGGGCACCTCCTGGGCTAGGGTCGAAAGTGAGCGGGCCAAAGATCCTAAGCAAAGGCGGTTGGGCAATACGTTTGCTGATTGGGGAATTTCGACGGCTGAGTGCATTACTCAAATTCGGGCCTTGCCGCAGTTGAGCCGGGTAAGTACGCAAGCAAACGTGCAGGCAACTGTGCCGCTGATCGCGTCGGGCGGGCTGCGCAATGGGTTGGATGCGGCTAAAACTTTAGCCCTAGGGGCTAATTTAGCGGGGATGGCGCTGCCATTTTTGCAGGCAGCAAGTCAGTCGGTGGCGGCTTTGGATGAGCTGTGTGAGGCCCTGATTGCGGAGCTAGTGACGGTGCTATTTTGTACGGGCTGCCAGGATTTGGCAGCTTTGCGGCAGCCGGGGGTGCTGGCTCCGATAATTTAGGCAATTTTTAGCCGGTAGTGTAGCGAATGATTTGCGAATGATTTGTATGGGCAGGTGAATTCGGCGTTCTGAGGTGCGATCGCTCTAACTATTCATTTACAATTCAATTAACCCAAGCAGGCCGGAGACGCCGGAAAAATTGAATCGATGCGAAATTTCTTGAAAATTGCGGCGGCGAGTGCTGTAGGCACCATCGTGGGCTTATTTACGCTGCTGCTATTGCTGGGTTTGGGGGCTTTTGGCCTAGTCAGCGTGCTGCTTTCTTCTAAAAGCGCTGAGCCAGATATCGGCATAGAAGACAAGTCGGTGCTAGTGTTTGATTTGAAAACCGATATTGTCGATGGGGTGCCGCCGCAGTCAGGGACGCTGCTAAGTATTTACGGGAACGGGCCGTCGGTATCGCTGTATGGTGCGTTGGAAGCGATCGCTGCCGCCGCAAAAGATGACAAGATTTCGGGTATTTACCTCACCGGCGATCCGAAAGAAGGACTAGCGACCCTAAAAGAAGTGCGTCAAGCGCTCAGCGACTTTAAAAAGTCAGGCAAGCCGATTTGGGCCTATGACACCAGCTTTAATGAATCGAGCTACTACCTAACGTCGGTGGCGACTAACCTTGTGCTAGCGCCAGTCGGGACGATGGAAATTAATGGCTTTAAAGCAGAAACACAGTTTTTGGGCAATGCGCTGGAAAAGTATGGCGTGGGCGTGCAGGTACTGCGAGTGGGGCGCTATAAGTCGGCGGTAGAGCCGTTTATTCGTTCCCAAAGCAGCCCTGAAGACAAGCAGCAAAGCGAGGCTTTAGTCGGCGGTTTGTGGAAAGACTTTTTGCAGACGGTGGCAAGTGATCGCGACATCACCGCCCCCCAAATCCAAAAATTAGCCGATGAAGTGGCCATCATTGAACCCGATCAGGCACTGTCTGCGGGTCTAATTGATCAGGTGGGCTTTTATGGGGATGTGCTCACCGAGCTCAGAAAGATCAGCGGCGTTGCCGATGAAAAGGTAGAGGCTGACAATGAAGTTGGCCTGCGGGGCGATGAGGAAGATTTTCCGCAGGTGACGCTAACTGATTACGCCCAAAAGGTGAAGAGCGATCGCGATTCAGCCAAAAACACCGTCGCCATTATCTACGCCGAAGGTGAAATTGCCATGGGCGATGGCAATGTTTCGCCGGGTTCAATTACCTCTGACGGACTAACTTCTACCCTTAGAGAAATTCGTAAAGACAAAGATATTAAAGCGGTGGTGCTGCGGGTGAACAGCCCTGGGGGCAGCGCTGTGGCCTCTGAAATGATTGCCGATGAGGTCAAAAAACTCGCCGCTGCCAAGCCGCTGATCATCTCAATGGGAGACTATGCCGCTTCCGGTGGATATATGATCGCCGCACCGGGAGCCAAGATTTTGGCTTCTCCAACAACAATTACCGGATCTATTGGCGTGTTCGGACTGTTGCTCAATTTTCAAGAGATTGCCAACAAAAACGGCATTACCTGGGATGTGGTTAAAACCGCGAAGTTTGCTGATATGGAAACCAATGCGAGACCGAAAACAACAGCAGAGCTAAAAATTCAGCAGAGCCATGTCGATAATCTCTATGACCGCTTTACGACGATTGTTGCCGATGGCCGGAACCTGCCGAAAGCGCGGGTGAATCAAGTCGCGCAAGGTCGGGTTTGGACGGGTGAAGATGCGATCGCTGCTAACTTAGTCGATCAATTAGGCGGCTTAGAAGACGCTATAGCCCTAGCCGCCAAAACCGCAAAACTAGATCAATACGCCGTCAACGAATTTCCGCAGATGCCCTCTCTAGAAGAGCAGCTATTCGACAGCATTTTCAGCACAGGCATTGTCAGCCAACTGCCGTGGCACCAAGATCCGCTGACCAATGAATTGCTCAAGCTGCGCCAAGAGCTAACGCTGCTACAGCGGCTAAACGATCCAAACAACGCTTACATGCAGCTGCCATTTACAACAGAAATTAAATAGTACAATCACGCCATCACAAGCAGCAATGCCGGGGTAATCGGAACCGACTTTTTGTGTGGAGGCGATCGCCCAGCGAAGTAACGGTAAATGAGTAAACGTAAATAAAGACTGGACGATACTAGCTCTTCACAGCAGGAATAGCTACATTGAAATTTTCCACCTAGTCTTCCATAATAGGGTGATTAGGCAGACAAGTTTCTATCTCTACTATTCCGTATCGAGTGATTAGGCTAAATATTTCTACTTAATCTGCCTTGTGATTAGGTGGAATCTTTCCCTCTGATAGTGAGGCATAGAAAGAATAGTGTAGATAGTTAGGCATAGAAAGAATAGTGATAGTTGTTGATATGGGCTCAATATAGCGAGTCAGTAATAGTAGATAGGTTGACAGACTATGCGGCAGGAATTTTCGGAGCGATTCAAAATCCTTCTCAAGGAGAAGGTCGCTGGTTCGTGGAGAGATGGCTGGGTTTATGGCAGACTAAAGCAGGAACTCAATTTACAACCTGACGAGTTGGATGCATTGGCTACTGCTTTGGGCTTTAAATATGGATGGAATCATGTGGTGAAAGACATCCTGGAAAATCAATGGCAAGAAGATGAAGTTCGTTGGATGCAGCAAGAGCTAAATAAGGTTCAAAAACAAGTATCTCTGAATCAACAAAAAATTAACCTGTCTCAAAAAATAGCTGCATTGCTTCAAGAACTTGAGACCTTAGATAATAAGCCAAAGCGAGAATTAACTGATATTGAGCGGGCACTCATAGCACTAGTCCTAAAAATGAAAGTTGATGAGCAACTATGGGTGCTTGAAATGATATTTAACCGTTATAGATTCTGAGACATTTGTTATGTAATGTTTGTGGAAGTGACAAAAAGCGATTTCACACCTATCCCTACCTACCTAACAAGCACTTGCACAGGACAGTCAATACACGCTGATACTGAGTTGTATTTTGTTTGCCGCCTTGAAGCGCCAATCGTTAGATTGATTGAGCTCATTGGCGCTGTAGCCCAAAAAATAGAAATTGATTAAGGTATGCAAGAATTTTATGAGATCGTCAGTTCAGCTACCGAGGAACAACGTCAAAATTTAGCCGAGATGACTAATTCAGGATTTGGTAGCTCCCCTGAAATCCTTTGCAATCATATCCGATATTTACGGGGCGGAAGTATTGGCCAGCTCTTCTGTACTGCCTCTTGGAAGCAGATCGTGACAGATGTTGCCGATCAAATTGGTATTAATTGGTCTGAAATCTTAAGTGATCGCACATGGAATGACTTATCAACTCAAGAGATCGAAAATGCCGTTGTTGTGAAGCAATTTCAAAATATGTTGGAACAGTTGACACCAGAACAACGGCAACAAGTTCTGATGGATTTGAGACGAGAAAGCGACGATCCAAGTTTTGAGGGGTTTCTTCTAGGCGGTAGTGCCATGCTTGCAGCAAAAATGAGCGGTTTTGGGGTGTACTTGCTAGCAAGTACTGTAATAGGTAGCCTCACAAGCGCTTTAGGAATTACCCTGCCGTTTGCAGTTTACATGGGTGTGAGCCAAACTCTTGCATTCATTCTCGGGCCTCTAGGGTGGGTAGCATTAGCTGGAAGCGTTTTGTTTTCGCTCAATCAACCAAATTGGAACCGTCTAGGCTTATCTGTTCTATATATTTCAACACTTCGGCATTCCACAACCTAACAAGGGTTCGCAGGGAAACGGAATAATAAGCTATACTTCATGCCTTAAAATGCAATGCCGTTCGCTGAAACCTTGACTGTTAGCCGTTGCTACGTCTCTTCCATGATTCAAAACCCGCTCACACAGCTTCCTGACAATCTTCCCGTCCCCGAAGACGATGGAGCGTGCCGCCATCTCGTCGGCCAGCCTCTTCCCGATATCCCATTGCTTGCCAGTTCCGGCGCATCCATCCATCTCTCCCAGCTTCCCGGACTTACTGTTCTTTACGCTTATCCACTGACAGGTCGCCCTGGCATGGCGTTGCCTCCAGCGTGGCTGACCATTCCCGGCGCGCCGGGCTGCACTCTAGAGGCTTGCGGCTTCCGCGACCACCATTCTGAGATTCGCCAGTTCGGCGCGGAGGTTTTCGGACTCAGCACCCAGTCCACAGACTTCCAGCGCGAGGCTCGCGAGCGGCTTCATCTTCCTTTCGACCTACTCAGCGATGAGTCATTGACTTTTACCGACGCTCTTTCGTTGCCGACATTCACCCCCGATTCTGCCCGCCTCCTCAAACGGCTCACTTTGATTTGTCATTCTGGTAGCATTGAGCACGTCTTTTATCCCGTCTTCCCCCCCGACACTCATTCTGCGGATGTCATCTCTTACCTTATCAACCGCACCGCTTAACCAACCGCCACACCCGGAGGCATCGCTAAGCTTGAGGTCATGGCGAGTCTGTACCCGCGATCAGATCATTCGCCTAGACTCGCAGCAAATCCACGCAGTGCTTCCTCTGCTGAATCTTGCCGTCTGCTTACTCGACGAGAATACAGCGCAGGCTACCGACAACAGTCAGGTCGAGTACGATGACATCATAGAGTATGGAAGACGTGTAACAAAGGTAGCCTGAAGTAAGACAAAACTGACAGGACGGGTGGGTGGCTGCTTGGTAAAGAAAATCAAAGGCTCTTCAAATATGACTCGCTCCCAAGATGGGAACAGGCTATTATAAATTTATGCGCATCTTATCCCGGAACACCTTACGAGATTTTTGGGAGTCTCACGCCAATGCCGAAGAAGCATTGAAAACTTGGTACTACGAAGCGTCTCACGCCAATTGGCAGAGTCCAATTGATGTTAAGTCTGCTCATAGTAATGCCAGCATCATTGCAAACAACCGTGTCGTTTTTAATATTAAAGGCAATACCTATCGGCTGATTGTGGCAATTCGTTACGACATTGGCATCATTTTTATTCGATTTATTGGTACTCATGCCGAATATGACAAGATTGATGCAGAAACGATCTGAACTAAGGTTGATGTATGGAAATACGCCCAATTAGAACTCAATCTGATTATCAAGCAGCGCTTCGAGAAATTGAGTCGATATTTGATGCTGCTGAGAATACGCCTGAGTATGATCAGCTAGACATTCTGAGTACTCTCGTAGAAGCCTACGAAAAAAAACATTTTCCGATTGCACTACCTGACCCAATTGAGGCAATTCAGTACTACATGGATGCCCGCCGTTGGTCTCGTCGTGAATTAGAAACCTGTTTGGGCAGTCGAGCGAGAGTATCCGAGATTCTGTCTCGCAAACGTACTTTGACTCTGGAAATGATTCGGAAGCTGAACCAAGAGTTAAAGATTCCGGCTGAAATTCTTATTCAATCCTATGAATCAGTACAGGTTTCTGCCTAACAACGCCCATGAATCCAACCGCCGAGAGTCTGTTGGTTGAGCGTTTGAAGTTATCTGCGGCGGGTGATGGGTAACGCTATGTAGGCTAGAGCCTCCGCTGAAGGCAACCCTTTACACCCACCTTAGGCGGCACTTTCAAGATTTCTCTATACCACGTAAGCCTATGCCGTTATGTCGCCTTACGGTACCATCAATGAATGAGGTTGATAGGCGTCATCGATGTTAACAGTTGTCGTTATTCTGGTTGTTTCCGGAGCTTTGCTGCTTGGGATCGCGTGGGGCATTTACGGACGCCTGCCGAAAGCGATGGAGGGCTTTATTGTGGCCCTAGCGGGAGGCGCGCTCATTATCTCCGTTGTGTTGGAACTCGTGAAACCCGCTACGGAACAGACCTCCATATGGCCAGCGTTCGCCCTTATGCTCGTTGGAGCAGCCGTTTTTATAACGCAGTTTATCTGTTGTAATTCAAGGCTGTCTGCCGCACGATTTAGCCGCTGGGTAAAATTATTCTAGAGTGCGCTAAAGGCACCTTCAACTGCTTTTTACATGATTATTATGCGGTTACATCATCTAGCGGGTGATTTCGTAGCCAATCGCACTGAGCGGATTGTTTTATCCCCGTAAGTTGGCAAAATATCGAATCTCAACGTTAAAGAGGATATTTCCCTGTGACTACCTCATATGATGTAGCCTCATCCAAGCTAGAGCCTGATTTACAGTCTGATGTAGGGCTTGATACGCAGCCTGCGATCGCGCCGCCTAGATAAAGAAATGCCCCCCAAATGGTCAAAAACTGGTTTAATGGCTGGCTTACAGCGAGTTCCTAGCTCCGCTCGACCTGTCTAACCGGGCAGCTTACCCAGCTAGAGCCAATGGCTGGCTCGCTCAGAACCGCTTAAAGCGGACATACAATTCAGCGGCTCTGACTGACTAGGGGCCATCACGGGCGGATCACAGCACTCTTAGTAGGCTTGTGATCCGCCCATTTTTATAGCATCATACATTCGGCAGTTGGTGAGGTTGCGGTATCTTTTTAAAATCCTTTTAGGCCTTTTTTAGATTTTCTGTTTCAACCTTACCTGAAACCTTATGTAAGAGCTTAGCCATGTGTAGTTCGTTATGAGTGCCTCTGATCCCGCTAACTTGGCCATTATTGGGTGGCGAGAGCGAATTTCCTTGCCTGAGTTAACGATCTCCAACATCAAAGCCAAAATAGACACCGGGGCTCGATCGTCCGCTTTACATGCCTTTGAGATTGAATTTTTTGAGCGGAAAGGGCAAGATTTTGTGCGCTTTAAAGTTCATCCCTTGCAGCGCAGCAAAAAAAGGCTCGTCACCGTCGAAGCTAAACTCTTTGACATGCGCAAGGTTCGCAATTCTGGCGGCAAAGCAGAGTCTCGTCCGGTCATTCAAACTGCCGTCGCCATCGGCAATCAGCAATGGCCCATTGAGCTGACCCTGACCAATCGCGATGTCATGGGCTTTCGGATGCTGCTAGGCCGTCAAGCTATTCGCAAACGGTTTTTGGTCGATGTGGCTCAGTCTTATGTACAGCGTTCAGTTCCCCCTCGTAAACTCAAAGGCCGTAAAAAAACTAAACATGAAAATAGCAATCTTATCGAGAAATTCGTCTCTGTATTCGACTCGCCGACTTAAAGAAGCCGGGATCAGTCGAGGCCATGAGGTTGCGATTATTGACTATTTGCGCTGCTATATGAATATTACCTCCCGCAATCCGCAGGTGATTTATCAGGGCAATCCGTTAGAGGGCGTCGATGCTGTGATTCCGCGCATTGGCGCTTCCAACACGTTTTATGGCACAGCGGTGGTGCGTCAGTTTGAAATGATGGATGTGTTTTCGGCGAATGAGTCGCAGGCGATTTCAAGATCGCGTGACAAGCTTCGCTGCCTACAGCTTTTGTCCAAGCGCGGCATCGGTCTACCGGTCACTGGCTTTGCTCACTCTACCAAGGATATCGAAGGGCTTGTCGGCATTGTCGGCGGTGCGCCCTTGGTGATTAAGTTGCTAGAAGGGACGCAAGGAATTGGGGTGGTGCTAGCGGAGACGCATCAAGCCGCGACTTCGGTGATCGAAGCCTTTCGGGGTCTAAAGGCGAATATTTTGGTGCAGGAATTTATTGCTGAAGCCAAAGGGGCGGATCTGCGCTGCTTTGTCGTCGGCGGTAAAGTAATTGCTTCGATGAAGCGCCAAGGCGCACCGGGTGAGTTTCGCTCTAATTTGCATCGGGGTGGCAATGCCGGAAAGGTGAAGCTGTCACCCGAAGAGCGCAGCACCGCAGTGCAGGCTGCTAAGGCAATGGGGCTCAGAATCGCTGGGGTCGATTTACTGCGCTCTAATCATGGGCCGGTGGTGATGGAAGTGAATTCGTCGCCCGGATTAGAAGGGATTGAAAAGGCCACCGGACTAGATGTGGCCGGTAAAATGATTGAATTTTTAGAAAGGAATGCGGGGGCTAAGAACAATGATCGAATTAAGTATTAGCGTGATTGCAGACGATTGAACGGACAATGGATTACGGACAATGGATTACGGACAATGGATTACGGGCAATGGATTCGAGTGAGTGAACGATGAATTGCGGCTGAGTCGCGGATTTTTGAAAATATGCAGACAAAATATGCAGACAAAATATGCAGACTATGTGTTGCAACCTTGAGAGGGCAAGCAGTGTGAATAAAACAATCTTAATCGTGGAAGATGAGGGCGCGATCGCCGAACTCATTCAGCAACTGCTAGAGAAAGAAGGCTTTAGCTGCCACCATTGCGACAACGGTAGTCAAGCTATGAGTGATTTCAACACACACTTACCCGATCTGGTGATTTTAGATTGGATGCTACCTGGTGAGCTAGACGGGCTAGAGATCTGTACGCGCATTCGTCAGCAGTCGAGTGAAGCCAGTGCCCAAAGGCGGCTAGATCCGTACATTCTGATGCTGACGGCCAAAGGCGAAGCCCTCGATAGAGTCATTGGGCTCTCCACAGGCGCAGATGATTACTTAATTAAGCCCTTCAGCCCAATTGAACTCGTTGCCAGAGTGCGAGCCTTGTTGCGCCGCCGGTTACGGGAGGGTGACGGCACTCAAAGCGACATGGCCGAGCAGATCTATCAAACGCCACACTTTGTCATCAATCTCGATCAGCACACGGCTCATCGTCAGCTAGCTGAGGTTGCTGAACCTTTAGATTTGGCGGCTTTAGAATTTAAGCTGCTCTCGACTTTTTTGAGTCATCCGGGGCGAGCCTGGACTCGAAATCAGCTCATTGACAGCCTTTGGGGCGATGATTTCTTTGGTGAAGATCGCGTCGTCGATACTCAAATTGCCAGATTGCGTAAAAAAATTGAGCCCGATCCCGCGCATCCTATCTTTATTAAGACGGTCACGGGCGTGGGCTACAAGTTTGAAGACAGTACAATTTGAAGACAGTACAATTTGAAGACCGGGCAAGTTCAAGACCGGGCAAGTTCAAGACAGGGTGATTCATTAGGCTAAATTTTGGGGCTAAACTTATGTTCGCTAACCTCACGATTCCTAAGATTACTTTGCGCGATCGCTTATTTCTCTCTCATCTGCTGGTCTTGATGCTTGGGCTTACGAGCTTCATCACCATCAGGAGATTCTCTTTTACCCATCTTTTTTCACTCCATTTAGACGAGTTAGAAGCAAAGGGGGTATTGCTGCGCTCGGCGCGTGAGCTATTGATAGAAGGCTTGGAATCGGCTCGCTCCACCAGTACGCTGCTAGCGATGATAGTTGGCACCTTAGCGTCAGCCGCCTTCAGCTACTGGATTGCAGCCCGTATTAATCATTCTTTAGTGAAGATTGAACAGGTAGCCTATCGCTTAGCTACGGGGCATCTGCAAGATCGGGTGCCGACTAGCCACATTCCAGAGCTGGCTAGATTAGGCCGCAGCCTCAACAAAATGGTCAGCGCTCTAGAAGATGCCGATCTGCGTCGCCGTGACATGGTGACTGATTTGTCACATGAGCTGAGAACGCCGCTGACAGTCATTCGAGGATATTTAGAAGATATTGATAGCGATCGCCTCCAAGAAACGCCTGAAATTCGCCAGCGATTAATTCGAGAGACCCGCCGGCTAGAGCGCTTAGTCAACAATTTACAAGATCTCTCCAAAGCAGAAGCTGGCAGCTTGTCACTGACGCTCAAAAGCCTTTTGCTGCGGCCTTTATTAGCGGCTCTTTGTGAGCGATTTTCGACTCAAATACTTGAAGACGGGCCAATCTTACGTTTAGATTGCCCCGCTAATTTGCCAGCCGTTTGGGCTGATAGCGATCGCACTGAGCAAGTTCTCACCAATTTACTCGGAAATGCCATTCGCCACACCGCGCACGGCAGCATTACGCTCAAAGCCTGGGCCGATCACCGTCAGGTGTGGGTCAGTATTATCGATACCGGCAGCGGTATTGCAGCGAGTGACTTGCCCCATGTGTTCAATAGATTTTGGCGATCAGCTCAGGCGCGATCGCAGTATAGTAGCGGCACTGGTGTTGGCCTCACCATCGCCCGCCAGCTAGTAGAGTTGCAAGGTGGTCATATCCAGGTAAGTAGCCAGCTAGGCCAAGGCAGCACCTTTACCTTTTGCTTGCCAGCCTGTGAGCGCCACATCTCTAGCTAATCCCCGATCTACCCTTGAGATCAATTCCTTGAGAGCTGTTTAACTTTGACACAACTTGTTCACCTTTCAGCCATATCTATAGACTATAGATAGGCTAGATAGAGTCAGGCTGATTAATAAGCCCGGATTCACTCTGCACAGCTATTTTGGCCGAGGATAATTGACCTGTATGGAAGTTTTATTGATTTTGGCCTTGTTCAGCAGCCTAGTAGCCGGTTCCATCGGACTAGTAGTGGTGTTGTTTCCTGACCCCTCTACCCCGGTAGATCCACCAACGGCCAAAACGCCCCGGCGACTGCAAAAGCGCTAAACCGCCGCCTGAGAGATCCACAGCGAGGCTAAATTAATCACCCCGAATGCAATCATCAGCGCCGCCGGCATCAGCTTGCGAGATTTCATCCAGCGCAGGGCAAATACCACAATTAATACCAAGCTGACAATCGCTGATAGCAATGGCCCTATAGTGGCTCCGCCCCACAAAAAATAAGCCGCAATCAGCAGCAGAATACCGCTAATAAAGCCTGACAAAAGAGACACTTGGCTACCCGCTTGACGATAGCCAATAGCGCCTCCAACGATCGCTAAAATGCCATATATCAAAGTGGTAATGACTGAAAGCGGAAGATTATGCATGATGAAGTAGGCCAATTAAAATCGGGCTCAAGTCGGGCTCAGCGGTACTTGAAAGCCTCTCAAAAACCCCTCGAAAACCCTTACTGAGCTAAATCATACGACGCCTTCGCGACCGATAGTGGCTTGCTGCTAGATACCTTAATTTTCGTTCACTTTTGCCAGTGAGCTGCTAAGGCTAGGGTGAATGCCACTATAGAAACCGGCTAATACGTTAGCAAGAAGAAAGCAAAGCCCAAATTCAGCACGCCGTACAGAATCAAGATCTCAGCTGGAATTTTGCGGCGGTTGGCCCTGGGTCTAATTTCAGGCGGTGGGCTCGCCTGGGCAGTGATAATCATGACTGTACTAGCTGCTGCTGACAGCCAAAGCCCTGGCGAACTCAGATCGCTACTGAGGTAAGTGCCCCATAGCAAGTAAGCACTCATAATCAGCACTAGGCCGCTGTTGATCTTTAGTAAGCCTAAAACGACGGCCTGTGAACCGGCTTGAGCATAGTCAATAAATCCGCTTAAAATGGCCATCAGGCTGTACAGCAAATTGCTGAAAACTGCGTAGAAGGCGAGTGCGGAGGAGCCGAAATTCATAGTGTGAGGAGTTGCCTGTATAAGATAAGAATTATACGCTGAGGGCAGTATTTCAGCCGGTTTTAATCAGGAGATTAGATGCAGACGAGATTAGAGGATGGCGCGATCGCAATCATTCAACACTGCCGACAGCAAGCGGCTTCATTACTGATTTATCAAAGTGTTCTCGTCAGTGAGATTGGACAAGCCTTTACCGAACTGCTAACAGCCATAGCCACCGCTCATCAGGCCGATCTCTCTACCCATGTTCAGCCAGATCAGGCGATCGCCTGTAGCCAAGCCTATGGCCAATGGTTCTCAGCCCTAGCACGCCATCAGCAAAGCTGGCAGCACCACCTGATCGCTCAAATGATCAGCGCTGACAACGCTTTTTCTCAGCAGGCACAGTCAATCACGCTAGCTTTACCGTCCAGCGCTCCGTCCAGCGCTCCGTCCGGCGCTCCCCGGTCAGCGAGTGATTTAGAAGAAACGCCGTTAGCTGTCCCCGTAGGCCCGCAGTTACCCGCCAGCCTGCTGGCAGCCGTAAACCACGACATGTCTATTTTACGCGCGCTCTACCACTTTCCTTTAACCCAGCTAAGTCACTGGATGCAGCAGATATGCGGTAGCGAAGCCCCTTTTGTCTTGCCTCTGTTTGATCGCTCCGAAAGCAGCTTAAAAGGTGGGCAGACCCTGCCGGTTAATGGTTCGGCAGTCAGTTGTTTGGCACTAGATTTTTTAGACGATCCACACTGGGCAAGAGCGCCTGAAGCATTAGCTCACTATTATCAGCAGCGTGGGGTGGGCATATTTGGCCAATTTACAGCGCTGCGCTGGCAAAGCCATTCATCAGATTCTATGAGCCAAGGCGCGGGGACTTTAGTCGGCATTCCTCATCCTGACCCCATTCGGCTGAAGCAGCTAGCGGCCTATGAGCATCCTAAGCAGCAGCTCGTACAGAATACCGAAGCCCTCCTGCAAGGCTATAGCGCTCAAAACGTCTTGCTCTATGGCAGCAGAGGATCGGGCAAGTCATCTTTGGTGAAGGCGCTGCTCAATGAGTATAGCGATCGCCATCTGCGCCTTATAGAAGTGCCCAAAGCTAGCTTGCAGGCGCTGCCGCACATCGTCGAACCCCTGCGCCTGCTGCCGCAAAAGTTCATTATTTTTGTCGATGACCTTTCCTTTGAAGATGATGATGAAGCCTTTAAATCGCTCAAAGTCGTGCTAGAAGGCGGGGTTACAGCCAGACCTCAAAATGTGGTTGTATATGCAACTTCAAACCGTCGCCACTTGATTCGCGAGTTTTTTGATGAGCGCCCTAGCCCTAAAGACGCGGCCGAAATTCAGACTTGGGACACCGTGCAGGAAAAGCTTTCATTTAGCGATCGCTTCGGCCTCACGCTCACCTTCACCCCCGCCGATCAGCCCACGTATCTAACCATCGTGCATGAATTAGCCGCGCAAGCAGACCTGACCATCGACTCTGAAAATCTAGACTGGCGCGCAAGGCAGTGGGCCACAAGGCATAACGGACAATCAGGGCGATCGGCGCGGCAGTTTATAGATTTTTTAATCGCCGAGCAAGGGGGAGGGCATTTAGAGCCGGAACCGCTACCTTAGAGAAGCTGAGCGTTTAATTTAAAAAATATTGTTGTTATGAGTAGCGGTTCGCAGTTGCAAACGACCACGATTGGCCCCAACGGCCCCAAGATTCCAGCCTTGGGGCTAGGCACTTGGGCCTGGGGAGACTCTCTGTTTTGGCAGTACGGTGAGGCTTACGGCGTTGATGATGTGCGCGCGGCGTTTGAGAATTCTCTAGCGGCTGGCGTGAATTTTCTAGATACCGCAGAAGTATACGGTCTGGGCAAATCAGAGGAGATCATCGGGAATTTGATGCGATCTGAGGCGCGACCGGTCGTTGTTGCAACCAAGTATATGCCCTTGCCTTGGCGATTTTCGGCGCAGTCGGTGGCGGATGCTCTCACATCTAGTCTCAAGCGTCTAAATGTGCCGTCAGTGGCGCTGTACCAAGTGCACTGGCCCTTTGACTTTTTCATGAGCCAAAAGACACTGATGAATGCGCTAGCCGATGAAGTCGATCAGGGCCGGATTCAAACCATCGGGGTGAGTAATTATTCTGCCAAGCAAATGCGCGAAGCTCACAGCTACTTGGCGGCTAGGGGCATTCCTTTAGCCGTCAATCAAGTGCAGTATTCGCTGCTGCACCGTCATATAGAGGCCAACGGCGTACTCGAAGCCGCTCACAATTTAGAAGTGACCATTCTCGCTTACAGCCCTTTGGCGCAGGGTTTGCTGACGGGTAAGTACAGCGTTGGCAGCGATCTTCAGCCGACGGGGGCTCGCCGCATCGATCCTAAGTTTAGTAAAAAGGGTCTGCAAAAAATTGAGCCGGTTTTAGCCGCACTGCACGCCATCGGCACGGCCCATGAGAAAACGCCTGTGCAGGTGGCGCTCAATTGGCTAATTGGTAAAGGCGGCGTGGTACCCATTCCGGGGGCTAAAAATGCCCAGCAAGCCGAGCAAAATGCCGGAGCCTTGGGCTGGGAAATGTCTGAAGGCGATCGCGCTCAGCTAGATAACGTGTCGGCGCCCTGGGTAAAGTAACTGGTGGCAAACGGCATTGTTGGTACTCACCGAAGCGGAATAACCGCCGGGAGAATCGAGTTGGCAGGCAATCACAACGCTAGAGAAGCGATCGCTTCTAGAAAATACCGTCTAGTTTGGCATCCAGTTGGGGGACTAATGGAACAAACTCGGTTTTCCTATAGCTAGTTTTTGACACCATGTCTCGCTATAGGCGATCACAAACAAGAGGCCATCGTCCCATTTGTTTGACACCAATGCCTTAACAAATCCTTGTTCAACAACAAATCCTTGTTGTTGAACAATGCCATTGGCGCGCTCGAATTACTGCGTCTTTCCACACACCCCACCCCATGCGGTGCCCCAGAATAAACCGAGACTCTATCTATAATTCTCTATCTATTCCGCAGCTTTATCACGATTCCGCAGCTTTATCACAATTCACCATCCAAGGAATGCCAAACTGATCCATTAACATGCCAAAACGAGCAGCCCAAAAAGTCTCTTGCATCGGCATCCGGATCTGACCGTTTTCAGCTAAAGCCTGAAATATGTGCTCTGCTTTAGCCACATCATCTGTCGTAATCACCACAGAAAAACCTTGAGGCTTTTGATACTGATCGGGCGCACTGTCTGATCCCATCAGCTCAAAGTCACCGACAGACAGTGACATGTGCATCACCTTGTCCTGTAGATCAGGCGATATCTCATTCGCCATCGGAGATTCGCCCCAGGTCATGCAATCTCCAGTTTGAGCCCCCAAACACTGCCGATAAAAATCAAACGCGGCTCGACACTGGCCATTGAACAAAAGGCTAGGAATGAGCTTCATAGTAAACTCCTTAAATTATATTCTTCAAATTAATTCTTCGATCAGATCTTTGTCCCAAAACAGGCTAAATCAGGCATACATGACCATGCTCAAAGAGAACATATTCAAATCATAGTTCAATTGTACTTTTCAAGCCTTTTCTTTGGCGAGAGAAATCTAACGTAAGAAACCGCCTTAAGAAACCGCCTTAAGAAACCGGATGATAGCCTGCATCAGCAGGCGAGATTACCGAAATAAAGCGCAGTGGCCCAGGGCCATTGTTGAAGACGCCGTGAATTTGGCCGCTGTGAGCAACCACAATATCGCCGGTAACAATCGGCTTTGTATTGCCCAATTCATCTAAGCAGTAATCACCGCTGCCGGTCAAAATCGTCCAGGTATCTTGTCCGCCCGGATGAGTGTGCGCAGAAATGGTTTGCCCTGGCTCCACTTGCCAAGCCACCACAATCGCCTCTTTAGAGTCTGTAATCACCACCCGAGTTGGTTCTGTCTCGGTTGGATAAAAGAACTTGGCGCTTGTAAATATTCTCTCTATTCTCTCTACAGTCATGGCGTGAAAGCTCACAGCGAGTCATTATTTATAGGCCTTATTTTCTAAGTAAGCGGCTGGAAAAATTGTCCACTGATAACTTTCCCACTGTTTGAAACCGTTCTAAAGGGTAGGAACAAGTTTCCTTTCGGGAAAACGCAAGAGGTTGAACTGAAATTCAGCTAAGCGGACGGCCTTCGCGTTCGGGGGCAGCGTTTACTTTTGTAGCGGGAGAAATATAGATTTTGGCAAATAGAGACCTAAATAATTGCATATGGACTGTTGATGAGCATAGATCTGCGTACTAAAATCAGTCCATATCAGTAAAGGATTTGAGCTATGCATGACAGTCCTAGCATTCTTTCTCATGTATCGATTGGAACCAACGACTTTGAGCGGGCGATCGCTTTTTACGACTCAGTACTCCCCACACTCGGCTGCAAGCGATTAATGGAACATCCTGATGCTATTGCCTACGGTAAACAATTTCCCGAATTTTGGGTACAAACGCCGTTCAATCGTCAGCTTGCAACCATCGGTAATGGCACACATATTGGGTTTATTGCGCCGACCCAGAAGGCCGTTCATGCTTTTTACGAGGCAGCTTTAGCGGCAGGTGGCGCAGACGAAGGCGCTCCGGGTGGTAGAGTCGAATACAGCGAACCTTATTACGGCTGCTTCGTTCGCGATCTCGATGGACATAAGATAGAAGCCGCTTTTTGGAATGAGTAGCTTGAGCGCGATCTGTAGGAGGTCACTGTGATGTTCGATATTTCAAGCAATCTGCCACAAAACAGAGGTCGGTATCTGCTAAGTGTGGAAGAAATTCCGCCCTCTACTGACGATTTTCCGGCTTATTTTATCGGCAGTACCGCTCCTAACAATGTAGAAGACGGCATCAGAGAGGTTACAAATCCTCAAGCAAATATTGATCGAATAGCGGCTTTTTTATGTGCTCAATCGAAGCCAGAGATTTTGATTGCGATTCATGGATACAATACCTCGCTAGGCAATTTTTCAACCGCTGATTCTGCTAATCAGCGCAGCGGCGTAAAGGGCTGGTATCAAGAGATTAAAGACCATATTGTGAGGTACTGCGATCATCGCTCTCCGGGGTTGGTTTTGATCGGCTATCGCTGGCCTTCTGAGCAAATAAAAGGGGATGGCAATGATGGCTTGGGCGACAAGATTCGTTACGCCCAGCAGTCGCTACCAATTGCTTTTAGAGTGATTTTGGGGCTGTCTTTTGCCGTTTTGGGCGGTTTGCTGCTGGCTGCTTTGATCGAAAAGGCATCTAACTTAGTAGAATTTAGCCTTTTAGGTGTCAGCCTGCTCGTGCTAGCGACCGTTTTGGTGTCGCTGATTTCAACCCTATTTTTACTACGGATTGTGGGGTACTTACGAGATTCTTACCGGGCTACTAATTATGGAGTGCCCGATTTAGTGGAATTGATTCGCCAGTTGGACAAAGCCATGCTAACGGCGAGTGCGGATAAAGGAGAAGCTGAAGAATGGGATCAGGAGCGCCGTATTAAGCTTTCGTTTATTGGCCATAGCATGGGTGCGTTTGTGGTTACTGACACGGTTCGGATTCTTTCGGATGTGTTTGATCAGCGATCTATTGGCAATTTAGATGCGGCGACGAAGGCAAAAGTACCCTCTTCTAAAATTGGCAACGTTTTCGCGCTAGGACGGCTGGTGCTAGTCGCGCCTGATATTCCTGCCGAAACAATTATTTCAGGTCGGGCAAACTTTTTAAGTTCTTCATTGCGGCGGTTTGAAGAGACTTATTTGTTTAGCAATGAAGGAGATATGGCGCTGAAGCTGGCCTCTACGGCAGCTAACTATGCGAGTTTTCCGGCGAAAACTCGCGAAGGCGGCTATCGGCTGGGTAACGTCGTGGTGCGATCGCTGCAAGAGACCATGACTCCCAAAGACCGCATGAATCAGTACGGCATTGTTAACTTTGATGCTGGTGCGGCTGAAGGCGGGCAGTTGAGAGATGCCCAGAGGCGATCGCAAGGTGGCGTTGAGCCCAGACAAATTGCCTATTTGAAGGCAGATGGAAGCGAAGGATTCGTTTCTTCTTTTTTGGCGTATCTCTATATTCTTCCTGCTAAAGCTTTGATCCATCGCCAGCAAGACATTTTGGAGCCGGATCAAAAACCCATTGCCGAACTGTTTACCGTGTTTGACTGTACCGATTATTATGAACTGCTGCCAGCAGAACGGGGTCAAGGGTTTAAAAAAGTGGGGCTATTGAGCTATTCGTTGGGTCAGCGATCGCTCAACTTTTGGAACTACGTCAGGCTGACATTTGCCACTTTTAGCGGCGCAATTGACTCCCACGGCGGCTACTTTTATACCCCACCGCAGCCCTCGGCAACGGGCGCTCAGCCCCCGCTTTCTCGACCTGATGCATACCTTTCAAAGCAGCTAATCTACGGTCTGGCCTGCTTGGGCTTTAGCACTTTGGTCACTAGCTTATCTACAGAACCGGATCTTCTTGATGGAAATATCCCTAGAGGGACAACTGCTGCCAAACGAGCATTAAGCAATTTCTCTGAGATCTGCGCGGATCGCCATATTCAAATCTTACTGGCCGCTGAGCGTTATAACCAAGACATTTTAGGGATTGTGAGTGAGCGCGATCGCATTGGCTACTAAACCTTGTCCACGTCCAGAACTGTAGTTTTCTCGGTGGGAAAACTCAAGGTTTCAACTTGGACGTGGTTTAGGGGTAAAAATTAGGAGGATTCAGAGAAGTCTTTTGACAAACACTGAATCCTCCTAGCCATCTTGTAACCTTGGCTTTCACATAATCTCGGATCAAGATGGCCGCACAGGTATTAGTTTAGACTGACCTTAACAATCCTGTTTTTCTCTTCTTCCGCTTTGGGCAACTTCAGCTCTAGCACGCCGTTTTTATAGTCTGCCGACACATTTTGATGGTCGATCCGACCGGGCAAAGGCATCACTCGCTGAAACCTGCCATAGCGAAATTCGGTGCGAACAGCGCCTCGCTCTTCAGCTTTTGTTTCAGACTTGCGCTCACCACTGATTGAAACCGCTTCTGAAGTTGCTTCAATATTAAGCTCATTGGGCTCTAGGCCAGGCACTTCAAGCTTGAGATGATAGGCGTCTTCAGTTTCATCCAATTCAGCCGCTGGCGTAAATGCTAGCCCCACCCCATTCTGTTGATTAGCAGGCGTCATCATATCGTCAAACAGCCGATTCATCTGTCTTTGAATGTCTTCTACTTCACGGAAGGGTTGAAAACGAACTAATGCCATTGTTCTTACCTCCTTTGCATCGGCATTCCATACCGATGAAATGGTTTACAAGTAACAATATAGAAACTTTGGTCTGTAGCCTCAAGTTCGGGCTTACTCAAATCCTTAGGTAGTTTACCGAACCGTATAGAGAGCCATAATGGCTAGAGTTTGAATGGTTGCTTATCTGCTTCTGCTCCTCTATTTACTCCTCTATTTTTATCCGTCTACTGCTGTCGAATCTATTTCTGTCGGAAGGGTGAGGCTGTGCCTCGTGAGAGATGTGTGCGATTTCTTCACCTTCTATCCTGTGAAAAGTTTAGATTCTACCCTTTTCTCTCATCCTATCAATCCTGGAAACCATGAGTACTCAGCAAACTGCCGTCTGTCAAGTCGATGAGCTGTGCGAAGGTGAAATGCAGCAGTTTTCAGTGGAAAGTAGAGAAATTCTATTAATTCACGAGGGTGGCGAGTTCCGGGCAATGGCAGCTCATTGCTCTCACTATGGCGCACCTTTAGCCAAAGGTATTTTGCACCAGGGCCGAGTCGTTTGTCCTTGGCACAACGCCTGCTATAGCGCTGCATCTGGTAAACAGCTGGAGCCACCCGGACGAAAAGATCTGGTTCAATATCCGGTGAGTGTAAACTCGGGCGTTGTTTATGTTGAACTGCCTAGATCTGAGGAAGAGCATGTCACGCCGCCAATGCTAGAAATGGCTGTAGAGAGTGCAAATGAGCAAACTGGTCAGCAGGCAACTCAGCGCGAAACTTTTGTGATTGTAGGCGGTGGCGCAGCCGGTAATGCAGCGGCTGAAATGCTCAGACAATTGGAGTTTCAAGGGCGCCTAGTGATGTTGAGCGCTGAGCAAACTCTACCCTATGATCGGACAAAGCTGAGCAAGGCTTTTCTGCAAAGCGATCAGGTCGGATCGGCAGATTTATTGCGATCGCCCAACTTTTACCAAAAGCATGGCATAGAAGTAAAAACGGCTGCACCTGTTACTAAGATCGATGTTAAGTCTAAGCAAATCACCTATGGCGAGGATGATACGCTGATCTACGATGCGTTGCTATTAGCAACAGGCGGCAAAGTAAAAAAATTGCCCATACCCGGAAGCGATTTAGAAAACGTTTTTACACTACGGAAAGTTGAAGATGCTCAAGAGATCTTAAAAGCTGCTCAAAATTCTCAGCGGGCTGTCATCGTAGGCGCTGGCTTTATCGGCATGGAAGTAGCTGCGAGCTTAGCTCAGCAAGGGTTAGAAGTTACGGTCGTCTTTCCAAACGAAGTCCCCTTTGAAACTGTATTGGGTGCCGATGTCGGCAATATGTTCTTACAAATGCACCAGTCTCACGGTGTAAAGTTTGAACCAAAAGAGAAAGTTAAAGCCATTAACGGAAAAACCAAAGTCGAATCGGTTGATCTGAATGCTGGCGAGACGTTAGCGGCTGATATGGTAATCGTAGGCATTGGAGTCGAACCGGCTACCGACTTTATAGAACAACTTGCCTTAGACGAAAACGACCATAGCATACCCGTCAATCAGTACTTGCAAGCAGCGCCAAGCGTATATGCGGCTGGAGACATTGCCCAATTTCCGCATTTTGTAACGGGTCAACCCGTACGAATAGAGCACTGGCGACTGGCCATGCAGCATGGCCAAATTGCAGCTTGCAACATGATGGGTCAAAACATTCCCTTTAAAGCAGTGCCTTTCTTCTGGACAGGGCAGTTTGATCTCAAGTTAAGATACGTAGGTCATGCTGAGAAATGGGACGATATTGCTATTCAAGGTAGTTTAAAAGATCAATCGTTTTTGGCTTTTTATGCCCAGGCTGATCAGGTCATGGCAGTGGCGGGAGTGGGACGCGATCGCGATATTGCCGCTATCTCAGAACTTATGCGCATAGGTAAAATGCCCACTATCCACAAAATTAGACAACATGAAATGGATTGGTCAGCGCAGCTAAAAAAGGTCTGAAAAGTTGGCGGAGCAGTCGGCCTTTTTAGTGACTCAATTTAATGACTCAACTTTTTTACATTCGTGACAAAATAGTAACTGACACGAGCTTGCCCCGTGTGAAAGATCCAACCGGTTAACTTAACAAGCACAATTGCTTTTTGAAAAGCTTAAGGATCTTGGGATGGTTAATCAGGCTCGCTTTATTAAGACTGCGCTCGTTTTTTCTGGTACTTTGGCAGTCAGCATAGGGCTCATTGCATTACCTGCCTTTTCACAAACAAATTTACAGACGCAGCTAAACGAAACAAACGCAGCTGATCCAGTCGATTCATCTGGGCTATCGGATCTAGAAGCGATCGCATTGGATGCCGTCTTAGATTCCGATAAAGCTGACTTAGAGACTGTTTTGTCAGTTACAGCGTCAGTAATAGAGCCCCTTGTAGAGGCGACCGCAGAGGCCATTACAGAGCCAACCGCAGACAGTGAAATGGCCATGACTTCTGTTGCTGAGGCGTTGAGATCTGACATTACTGAGTTACAGGCTACAGCTCCTATCACACCTTCAGCAACAGAGGTCGCTGATCCGCCCGCGTCAGATGAGATCAGCAGCGCTACAGCTTCTATCACACCACCGACGACAGTCACAGAAACTGACTCAGCCGCGATCGCCGGTTTGTTAGAAACTGCCAGTCTAGAAAGCAAGCTAGGGAGAATTGAGGCTGACTCGGTGCCTGCTTTAAGAGCCGCCTTAAATAGTGATCATGCTTTGACCCAGCTCTACGCTGCCGACACCTTGTGGACGTTAACGAGCGATCGCGATTTAATCCTACCGACTTTGATTTCAGTGGCAGCAGGCAGCAACCTGCAAACCAGAGAGCTAGCGACAGCAGCACTTGGCTACTTAGGCAGACAGGCGCTGCCAGCCGTTCCGTTTTTAAATCGGCTGCTAAGAGAAAATAACGCTCAGACTCAGGCTATAGCGCAAACCGCTCTAGAGGCGATTAACAGCAACAACCGACCCGCCACCACGCTCGGCATTTTGACTCAAGCATCGCGCCGGCAAGGCGTCCTTCCGACTGTAGTGAGAGCCCTCAATCGCTTATGGCGGTTGAGGTAGATTTAGCAGCCAAAAAGCGTCAGATCAGCTTGGCGAAGCTGATCTTCTAATCTACAGTAGTACGCTAACCGATACGTAAAAACGCTGGGGAGAAGGGGCGAAACAGCTGCCGTTTAAGCCAAATCTAACGAAGGGAGATTATCAGCAGTATTTAGGTGAAAAGTATCGAAAGCAAGGTCTAAATTTGTGATTCTATGCGACACGAGGCCATTATTTTGCCTGATAGATCGAAATCAACTACCCTATTTCTGTAAGTAAGTAGATGACGATTGCAACCAAATTCGTTACGCTTCAGGCAGTCTTTTCATGGGCCTGACTTAGGCCTAACCCTATGGATAGCGACGAATTGCTTGTAGCTGCTGACAAAAATGATGACGCGCAAGTCGCAGCACATCCGGGTAGAGCAATTGGCGGCGGCTTGCCGGTGATTGAATATTGGGCCGAGCATACGCTGACACCCAAGGGGCCGCAGATTTGGAAAACGCTGCTGCATAAGAGCGCTTGCCTATCTTGCGCTTGGGGGACAGGCGGGCAAAAGGGCGGTTTTACCAATGAAGTAGGTGAGAAGTTGCAGCGCTGCGCTAAAAGTGTTGAAGCGATTGTGGCGGAATTGCAGCCGCCAGTAAGGGCGCATTTTTTTGAGCAGCATTCTATTGAAGACTTGCAGCAGCTTAGCTCTATGGAAGCAGATAAGCTCGGTCGATTGAGCTTTCCAGCCATTTTAAGAGCGGGCTCATCGCACTATGAGCGCTTGAGCTGGGATGAAGTATATGACTTAGTAGAAGCGGCTTTTCGTCAGCCGCCTGAGCGGGTAGCGTCTTACAGCTCTGGGCGATCCTCTAATGAGGCAGCTTATCTGTTGCAGTTGATGATGCGGGCTTTGGGTTCCAACAACTTGGCCGACTGCTCAGATCTGTGTCATCGTCCTTCTACTGAAGGGCTGAGTATGATGTTTGGATCGGGCACCTCTACGGTGAGCCTAGAGAGTTTAAAGCAGTCAGATTGTGTAGTGCTCATTGGCTCTAATGCGCCTTCAAATCATCCTCGGCTAATGAATGAGTTGATTAAGCTGCGCGATCGCAATGGCAGCATCATTGTGATCAATCCGGTCAGAGAAGTGGGCCTAGTCAAATTCGGCTCACCTTCTTTCCCAGTCAAGTCACTGGTTCCCGGCAGCGATATTGCCAATCTGTTCCTTCAGCCCATTCCCGGCAGCGACTTAGCTATTTTTATGGGCATTCAAAAGTCTCTGATTGAGCGCGAATTAGTAGACTACGACTTTTTGCGAAGCCATACCGATCATTGGGAATCAGTGATAGCGCAAGCTAATCAGACTTCCTGGGAGACCATTACTGAAACTTGCGGCATCGCTAAAGCTGACATTGAGACGGCGGCGACGATTATCAGCCAAGCGAAGCGGACGGTCTTTGCTTGGGCAATGGGAATTACGCATCAGGCGAATGGGGTCGATGGGGTTTGTGCCATTGCAAATACCGCCCTGCTCACGGGCAACATTGGCAAACTCGGTGCAGGTGTGATGCCCATTCGCGGCCATTCAAACGTACAGGGCTTTGGCTCAATGGGCGTCAAAAATGAACTAAAGCCCGCTTTGCAAAAGGCATTAGAAAAACTATTAGGTCGCCCACTGACGCTGAATCCGGGTTATCATGCGCGATCGCTCATCGAAGCTGCCGATGCTGGCAAAGTCGATACGCTGCTGTGCTTAGGCGGCAATCTCTACGCGGCTAGCCCTGACTTGAGCCAAGCCAAACGCGCCCTCAGCCAAATCGACACCGTTATTTATCTTGCTACCAAGCCAAACCTAGGACACTTTCATGGACTAGGCCAACAAAACACGCTTATTCTTCCTGTTTTTAACCGCTTTGAGAATCCGCATAAAACCACTGTCGAATCTGGCAACAACTTTGTGCGGCTCAACGACGAAGGAAAGACGCATCTAAAAAAAGCCGATCTGATTGCTGAAGTGAACTTCATTGTAGAGCTAGCGCACCGGCTACAAGGCGATACGCCGATTGATTGGCGCAAGCTGCAAGACACTCGCTACGTGCGTCAGCTGATTGCCGAAACTATTCCAGGCTACGCAAAAATTGGCCAAATTGATGATACCAAAGCAGAATTTACGATTGACGGGCGCATTTTTACCTCACCTCTATTCAAGACGCCTTCGGGCAAAGCTCAAATGCAGCTCACGCCTTTGCCTCAGCTTACACTGCCAGCACCCGATGCCTTTGGTCAGCCAAAAGGCATCGTATTAGCGTTGATTACTGGGCGCAGCTACGCTCAGCATAATACGGTTGTTTATCGCACCGCCGACAAATATCGAGGAATGCCGCATCGGCACTGCATATTAATGCATCCTGACGATGTGGAAGCAGGTGGGTGGTGCGACCATCAAACCGTTACTGTGCAAGGCGAAGCAGGCGCACTCAACAACATTGAAATCATCAGTGGCGGAGTCCGACGCGGCGCAGCGCTGATGTTTTATCCTGAAGCCAATATTTTGATGAAAGGCGTGAGCGATCCAAAATCACATACGCCCGCTTATAAACGAGTGCCCGTGTTAGTTTTTTGAACGGTGTTTCAGTGAATAAGTCGATATCTGGATCAGAGCAAACACATACTCCGCCATTTTCTCGAAACCCATCTCTAAAAGCAGTCTTATTGAGAAAATTATAGGTAATTTGTAGCTGTTTAAACACTGAAAGCCTCATACTTTCGTTTGCGCGGAACTAGTATGCGTTTGTCCTGTCTTTAAAGGCTATAGCGTGACCCAACTTATTTGATGTTTACTATAATTGGGCTTTTAAGCTTGTGCTAGAGACAGAGATTGGATCTAAAACTTAAGGCAACCCAAGCAAAAAGGTTTCTTCAATGATGATAATTTCAAAAAGAAAAGTCAGTTGGCTACATTTTTTTTTAATTGTTGGGGTTGGGTTAATTTTAATGATCCCCGCCCTCACTAACAGTTGCCTTGCCGGTCACGATTTTGAATATCACGTAGTCATTAGCAAACATTTTTCAGCGCAGCTTTGGCAAGGAGAGCTCTATCCTCGTTGGCTTCAAAATACGAATGCTGATTTTGGAAGTCCAACTTTTTTCTTTTATGCACCTATTCCTTATTATCTGACAAGTCTATTTTCACCGTTGTCTCACTACTACAACCTGCCGAGTTGTAGCGAACTTGCCCTATCTAGCTTACTGGCCCTGATTGCTTCTGGGCTGAGCGCTTACGTTTGGCTTAAAGAAATAGTCCCTAAAAATTCTGCAGTGATCGCATCTCTTGTCTATATGGCTTGGCCATATCATTTAGCTGTTGATCTTTACGTTCGCTTTGCTTTTACTGAATATTGGTCATTTGTATGGATACCTTTAATTCTGTACTTTAGCATCAAAATCGTTAGAGGCTCGCGACTCAATATTATTGGGTTAGCGATCAGCCTTGCTCTGCTAGTGCTCACTCATCTACCAACTTTTATCATCTTTTTTCCTGTTCTGATTGGATATGCCTTATTTACAGCTAGTCGAAGCCAACGAAAAATCGTTTTCGCTCGCATGGCTTTAGCCATAACATTAGCCATCGGCCTGTCTGCAATCTATTGGTTGCCAGCGATGACGACTCAATCGTTCATCTCGATAGAGACTATGTTCACGGAAGTGTTAAATTACAAAAACAACTTTCTTTTTACAGGCCCTAAAATTGGTAATGACAAAAATTTTTGGAGGCACTTAGAATTATTGACGGGACTGACAGGCGGCTTAGCCCTCTGTGCTTGGAAGATTTCCGAAAAATATTCCGCCGCCACTTCTAGGCGTGAGAGCAATTATTGGATAATTGTTGCAATGCTTTCACTGTTTATGACGCTTCCTTTCAGTGAGTTGGCCTGGAATATATTGCCGGCAATAAAAACAGTCCAATTTCCCTGGCGGCTTAATACTGTTTTGACAGTTGCTACCGTTGGGTTGTTTGCAATAGCGATTTCTCAATTAAAAGTAAACGATAACTTTTTCAATCATTCAAACAAAAACTTACTGCTTAAAATTAGCTGTCTAACAACAATAATTTTTATGCTAACTGCGATTCAGATTTTTCCTCTTCAGAAACAAATCGCCTTTTTAGGAAGCCGTAGCACAGTACTGTCGCTTGTTTTGATTGCCCTTTTATTGCTAGGGATTTCTTTCATACGAAAACCCATTAATTTTTCCAGCCATAAGCTGTTGTCGGTAGGATTTTTGTTAACCCTTAGCATTTTGTTGGGTAGCCAACTCTACGGTGTAAAATATTTTTTTTCCACAGGACTAGGGAATAATAATGTCGCTAGGATTGTAATTAGTATGGCCGCTCAGGAACATCGCCCTCAGTGGGTTCCAGAGGAAGTGTTTAATGCAGAAGACCTGAGCAAGTTAAGTGAAAAGTTCACTAGGATAAGCATTGACTCAGGAAAGGCAAGCTTTCTTGTGAGTCAATGGCAGCCGAGAAAAATTGGTTTTCAGATGCAAGCAGCCACAGATACTGAGATCACTATTCATCAATTTTACTATCCAGGCTGGACTGCTCGAATCAAAGGTTCATCGCGAAGCCTGCCGATACATCCTTCTAAATTAGGTATCCTTCAAATCTCAGTACCCGCTGGCAATCATGAGGTTTCTGTAACGTTAGAGGCGGTTAAGCCAGAACTCATCGGTCAAATAATCAGCGCTGTCTCGGCTATACTAACTTTAGTTTTAGGCCTCAACTGGAGTAAAAACCAGGGTAGTCCATTTTAGTAAAGGGTAGAGAAAATAGCACTGGGAGTCATTTTCAACAGGCTTTCTCTGATTAAACGGTTGTACTCATGGATAAAACTTCAAATCGCACTGGTGTGATGTTCTCGCTTCTTGGAGAAGCAAAGCGTTTTCCTCACTAACCGCGAACCCCGCTGCTTCAGAGGGTGGTTGAAGCTGTCTATAGAGCTTGTCAAACCATTTTTTTACCAACGGCGTGAGGACGTGTGATCGCCATGACTGTTTCGTAGGCTTGTCTGGGTGAGCGCTCCCTAGCATCACAAAGCAACGCGGGGTCGCACCGCTGCTCCCCGTGATCTGCTCTGTACCTTCAGCTTTCCTTTGGCGGTGGGCATGACCTTAACAACTTGAGCCACGGCTGCATAGCAAGCATTTATGTACTCTTGCAGCCAACTTTCGCAAACGCCAGTGGCTTTAGCTATCTCTGCTAGCGAGTTCTCTAGCAGTAGCAAATTGACCAAACTCGACGTTTCTCTATCTTTCGGATTCCACTGCGGGTCTTCTACGTAGATTGCTTCCCGTAGGGTACGGGCGGTTACAGTCTCGGCATTTGTAGTTTTGCTTGCCGCGCCGGGTTGTGCCGTTCTTTGACACCTTGTGTGAGCCGCAGGTAGGACAGGTCATCTCAACTTTTATCTGCTCTACTGCTTTTCTGCTCTACTGCTTTGAAGTTGTAACCGCTACGCTTTATGTTCCTCTATCCTTTACACCAATGCACTACCGGCCCTTTTTAAGATAGCATTTAGGTATTCTTTGGTGCTCTAGTGTGTTTTCCACGATTCCGGGGCTCTAAAGCAAGACGCCCAGAACTCTTTGGAGAGGTGATCTGATCTTTCTGGACTATGCGGTCTCGTCTAGAAGAGTGGGAAGCTTAATACAGATGTCAAGGGATAACTCCTTGGCATTTTACAGGAAGGCCAATGCAGCCTGTAGGGTTTAATTGCAACGACTTACTCACCATCAGTTTTTTAAGCAATCAACAGATACAGCATATTGGGCGAGTATTTTGCTGGCCCGTTCAGCTGAGACAGGGGGTGAGAAAAAGTATCCTTGTCCGGCTTCACAGCCCAGCTTTTTGAGCCATTCTAGCTGGTCGGCGGTTTCGATGCCTTCGGCGATCGCATTCAACTCCAGCAAATTACTCAGGGCAATAATCGACTCAGCAATCAGCCGATTGCGACCATCTGGCTCAGTAAAGCTTACAAAGGCGCGATCAATTTTAAGGGCATTGAGAGGCAGCTGATATAAATAGCTCAACGACGAGTAACCCGTCCCAAAATCATCCAAACTAATGTGAACCCCTCTTCTTTTAATTTGTTCTAAGAGCTTGACCGTAGCTGCAATGTTTTTAACTAGCATACTTTCAGTAACTTCGAGAATTAAGCAGCCAGGTTCAATAGGGTAAGCTGTCAGAAGCGCATCCAGCTTAGGCAATAGCGAGCTTTGTAGCTGCTTAACCGAGAGATTAACGCTGACTTTTAAAGGCTGGTGAGGAAACTGTGCTTGCCATCGCAATAGCTGCTCACAAGCGCTGTGTAAAACCCACTCACCAATCGGTTCAATCAGGCCAGTTTCTTCCGCAATGCCAATAAACTCGCTTGGCAAGATAATCCCCTGCTGTGGATGCTGCCAGCGAATTAGCGCCTCAAAACCTCGAATGGTCTGTGATTCCAGATAAAAAATAGGCTGATAATGCAGGATAAACTGACTGCACTGTAGGGCCATGCGCAAGTCGCTTTCAATCTGCAATCGCTGCACTGCTTTTAAGTGCATCACGGGATCAAAAACAGTGTATTGGCCTCGCCCGCTTTGCTTAGAGCGATACATCGCTAAATCGGCATCTCGTAAGAGATTTTCAGCACGTTCGTAGTCCGTTGCGCCGATCACAATGCCGATACTAGCACCGACAAATATCTCTCGACCAGCGACAGCAAAGGGGCTTTCTAAAGCGGCTAAAACTCGCTCTGCGACGCTAACGGCTTCTTTAGTTTCATCAAGGCCATCGAGTAAAACAACAAACTCATCACCGCCGAGCCGAGCCGCTAAATCCACTTCTCGAATTATTTGCTTTAGCAAGGCGGCAACGGCTAAGAGCAGCTCATCGCCGACTAGATGACCGAGACTGTCGTTGACGACTTTGAAGTTATCAAGATCCAAAAAGAGAACGGCAAACTGATAGTCAAAATGACGCTTAGATCGCCGCAGCGATAGATCGAGTCGCTCTGTTAGCAGCGTGCGATTGGCTAGTCCGGTGAGGCCATCGTGCAGAGCGTCGTGCTTGAGCTGGGCGGCGGCTTGAATGCGATCGCTAATGTCCAAAGAAGTGCCCAAGACCTTAACAACTTGCCCTTGGCGATCGCGCACAGCCTCCGCCCTAGTTCCTAAATAGCCGATTGAGCCATCCTCTCTAAAAAAACGCAGATCAACTTCATAGGGCGTTCCGGCTGTCATGGTTTGGATGAGAGCCTGCTCTATCTGAAGCCGATCATCAGGATGGATTAAACTAACAATGGCTTCTGCGAGATCTATTGACGGCGTGGGATCTAATCCAAAAATCCGAAACAGATTGTCAGATAGCGTAGGGCGACCAGTCGCCACATCAATTTCCCAATTACCCATTTGGGCCATCTGCTGCGCTTGAGTGAGGGCCTTTTGACTTTGGAGTAGCTTTTGTTTTTCTTGCTCTACTTGCTGATAAAGCTGCGCCTGCTGAATCGCAACCTCAAGCTGGTGAGCAATAGTTTGGGTGAGATTAACCAAGTGATCGGGCCAATCAAAAGGCTGCGAAGTGCTAAGCGAAAGGCTCCCCCAAAGCTGATTTTCAATGACTAGCGGCACCATCAGCCAAGCGCCTGGAATGACCTCAGCCGTGGGCTTGTTCGTCTCATCTTGAATCTGGCGGGTATCTGGCACCCGCACAACTTGAAACTGTTTGAGCTGATCAGAAAAAGGATTTCCAAAATCTGAAACTTCTAGCCCTACCCAAGTTGGCAAATCGGGATCAGAGCAGGCTCTGTCGATGATTTTCCAAACATGCTGATCAGGCAGATGCTGTACGACTCCGCAGTTCACGCCCGACAACAGACGAACAGTTTCAGCGGTGGCGGTCGCAAAAATGGTAGCCAAATCTAGGGAATCGCGAATTGCTTGAACGACTCGATATAGCGCTTTTTCTTGCTGGAGCTTCTGCTGTAGGGCGGCTTCGGCTTGTTTGTAATCGCTGATTTCACGGATCATAAACAGCGCCTCATCAGCCCCACTTTTGATCACTCTAACTTCTTCTGTTTGGTAGCGATCTCGCACTAGCAGCCTCTGCTCAAACACCTGAAGTTCACTCGTTTTCAACGCTTGATCTAGATAATACAGATATTGATCAGCCAAATCTTTCGGCAAGACATCAGTGAGGGCTTTACCGGGTAGATCAGCGGATGAAAATAGCGCAAAATCACGATCTGGAACCCGCAGCTCGCGATACCGTCCGTCTAGGCCTACTCTCACCAAAAAATCGGGAATAGCTGCTAAGACGGCTTGATACTGGTCTGCGCTCGGCTGTGGTGCCTGCTGTATGAGCATCGCTTGCTGGCGGACTTCACGGTCGCGATACTGGCGAAGCTGTTGGCTCAAATAGCGGCTCCAGCCAAAGCCGATCAGGCAACCCACGCCCGCACCGTACGATACCAGATGGGGCCAAAGTTTAGGATGACTTAGCGGCTTAGCGCTCACCGCCATTTCAGGCTGCATAGCAGATTTTTCTGGAAACTGCTCTCCGGTAAGAAGTGCAAACAATAAGCAACTGCTCAGCGCTACTGTTACAAAATTCATAGAAAAAGCCGGATTATGCTGACAGGTAAATGGCAAGCGAAAGCGCGATCCTGCTAATCGTACTGGCCAATTACTGGTCAATAATTGGCCAGTACCAGCAATTAGTAAGAGGTACCGCCTGAACCTATAAACGAATCGGCTTTGTTGCACGAATATTTTGCAGCCCTTGATACATAAAGGTTCTTAATAAAATATCTTAATGAGAAACCCCTTGATTTATAAGGCTCTTGGCATATGGGTGCAACAAAGCCAAACGAATCATTATTTCAGATGATTTTGACTTATTTTTGTGAAAATTGCATTCTTATCTAATGATCACCCGCAGATCGAGACGAATTGCTATCCTTTGAACATCTAGTCTCTTGAGATCCCTTGTCGAGATGATGGCTGCTGTATGGAATCCCTCAACCGCGTATTCAAAATTTTGCAATCTTATCTGGGGCTAGCTACTGGCGCAACGGTCAGTGTGCTGATGCTAACGGTCGCAAACGCTCTGACTCCGCAACTATTTCGACGAGGCATTGATGAGGGCATCGCTCCGCAAAATTTGCAGGTAGTGCTGGTGACGGGAGCGCTCATGGTGACAGTCGCGATCGCTCGGGGTCTGTTCAATTTTGGCCAAAGCTATTGGGCCGAAGCAGCCTCTCAGAGCGTTGCCTACGAGCTGCGCGGCCAAGTCTTTCGCAAAATCGAAACCCTTAGCTTTAGCTATCACGACCGCGTCCAAACCTCGCAGCTGCTGACTCGCATCACCAGCGACATCGAACAAATTCGCACCTTCATTGGCACTAGCCTAATTCAGGTGATCAGTTCGCTGCTAACGCTGGTGACGATCGCCATTATTTTGCTGATTATGAACTGGCGGTTAGCGCTGGTGACGCTGGCAGTCATTCCGCTAGCGGGCGCATTGCTATTTCGGTTCTTTAGCCAAAACCAGCCCTTATTTGGCCAAGTGCAAGAGCGCTTGGGCGATCTTAACGAAGTGCTGCGAGAGAATTTGCTCGGCGTGCGGGTTGTCAAAGCCTTTGTGCGTGAACCGATAGAAATGCAGCGCTACACCCAGATGAACAACCAGCTCGTCGCCGTTTATATCAAAACGCTGAGCGCTATTCGCAACACCTTTCCATTCATCTTTCTATTGAGCAATTTAATTACGCTGGCAGTGGTCGGCTACGGTGGCGCTCAAGTCATTGAGGGCACTTTTACAATTGGCGAACTCGTTGCTTTTAACGCCTATTTGTTGTTTATTTTACAGCCCGTTTTGCTGATTGGATTCGCGGCACCTGTAATTGCTCAAGCGGCGGCTTCGGCTGAGCGCGTATACGAGATTATCGATGCGCCCATTGAGATTAAAAATCGAGCGAACGCGGCTAGGTTTGATAGCTGTGGCGGACGGATTACCTTTGAAAATGTGTGGTTTCGCTATCCAGGAGCGACTACGCCAACGCTCAAGGGCGTTTCTTTTGAGACCAAACCGAATGAATTGATTGCAATTTTGGGCATGACGGGTTCGGGCAAAAGCACCGTAGTAAATTTGATTCAGCGATTTTATGACGTGACCCAAGGCGCGGTGAGAATTGATGGGCGAGACGTGCGTGATTTTGATCTAGAGAGTTTGCGATCGCGTATCGGCATTGTTTTTCAAGAGACAACGCTGTTCTCCGGCAGCATTCGCGATAACATCGCCTATGCCAAACCAGAAGCGGCGCTGTCAGAGATTATTGCAGCCGCCAAAACAGCCCACATTCACGAATTTATTGAAACCTTACCAGAAGGCTATGACACCATCGTTGGTGAGCGCGGCGGCGGGCTTTCGGGCGGACAAAAACAGAGAATTGCGATCGCGCGCACGTTGCTCACCCCCTATCACATGCTCATTCTCGATGACAGTACTTCGGCAGTCGATGCCGAAACCGCCGCTCAAATTCAAGTCGATCTAGATCAGCTAATGCGCGATCGCACCTGTTGTGCCTTTGTTATTGCTCAGCGCATCAGCACCATCCAAAACGCTGATCGAATTTTGTTAATTAACAATGGCGAACTTGTCGCTCAGGGCACTCATGAACAGCTGATGCGCACGAGCCCCCTCTATAGTGCCATTCTTGAATCGCAGATGAAACAGCCCATCCCAGCAGCAGCCCAATAACTCTCACGATCTCGGTTTTATGATCTCGGTTTTATGATCTCGCGCCTCTTGTCGCGCCTCTTGATCTCTGCCATTATGCCTCCATCGCTCAAAACAATCGGGTCATCATTACTCTCAATCGTGAAAACTTTATTCAACTGCACCGCAGCAAAAAACCTCATGACGGTATCGTCATTTGCAAAGATAACCGCGACTATACAGGTCAAGTCGTCTTGACCAACATTAACCATACCCTGAAGAAAAAGCCCCTCACTCGCGACCACCTGCAAGACTTTTTAAATTGCTACAATCCGCAAAATCGCCACGAGCGCACCGAAATTAGCTTAGACTAAACCGCCTCAGAAAACTTAGATTGAATCAGGGTGAAGAGCGATCGCATTCCCATCGCCTCGCCGCCTTCTGGGCGACCGGGGCGATAGCGGGTGTTATAAGCCATAAAATCCACATGAATCCAAGGCTTAGGATAGGAGCCTGTCTGGTTACCCACGAACGATTGCAAAAACAGTGCAGCAGTAATCGCACCGCCATAGGGCGCATTAGCAACATTGTTTAAGTCTGCTACTTTGCTTTCCAGCATCGCCCGGTACGGCTCATGCAAAGGCAACTGCCAAAGCGGATCGTCCTGCTGCTCGCCAATTTTCACGAGGGCTTGAGCTACAACTTCATCATTACAAAACAGTGCCGCAATTTCCGCCCCAATCGCGACTCTAGCCGCGCCCGTCAGGGTCGCACAATCTATGAGTAAATCCGGCAGCTCGCGGCTGGCTTCGCTGAGCGCATCGGCTAGCACTAACCGACCTTCCGCATCAGTATTGCCAATTTCTACCGTCATACCCTGACGAGACACCAGCACATCTAACGGGCGAGTGGCGCTACCTGAAATGCTGTTTTCCACCGCCGGAATTAGCACTCTGAGCCGCACCCGCACCCCAAGCTGCATAATCATCCTGGCCAGACCCAGCACCTGCGCTGCTCCGCCCATATCCTTTTTCATCAGCTTCATGCCGGCTGAGTTCTTCATATTGAGCCCACCCGTGTCAAAGCAAACGCCCTTGCCCACCAATGTCACCGTTGGCGCATCTAGATCGCCCCAGCGTAGATCAATCAGTCGCGGCCTTTGCAAACTTGACTGATCGTTAGCTCTGCCGACTGCATAGATCATTGGATAATTAGCACTGAGCAAATCTTCGCCTACTGTCACGCTGCACTCAGCGCCAAACCGATCTGCCAACTGCTGCGCGCTTTCCGCTAGCTGCTGAGGCCCCATATCTAAAGCAGGCGTATTCACCAAATCGCGCACTAAATAGGTGGCTTCGGCAGCAGCGGTAATGTAGCGCTGATCGGCTTGGTCTGGAAAGGCAAGTTCCGGTAGGGCGTCGGCGTCAGTGCGCTTGTAGCGGGTAAAGCGGTATTGGCCTAATACCCAGCCTAAGCAAAGCTGAGTAGCAACTTCAGGCGGCAGGTCATCGGCAAGGGCGTACTTTTGGGCGGGCAGCAAAGTGGCCAAATGGCTGATGCTCCAAGTGTCGAAGCTACTCGGCTTGCCGACGAGGACTCGCTCTAGCTCACTGTGAGGAGAAGGCATCAGGCAATAGCTTCCTGGCTGGCCGCTAAAACCGGACATTTCTAGCCAGACAGCTTGCTTGGCATAGTCGCGTTTAACCTGATCTTCGGTGACAAAGTGGAGAGGGATGGTAGCTGGCAAGGCAGTGGCTCCGACGCAAGAATAAGGGGTTAAAAGTAGGTGTTTAGATATCTTTGTATGGTAAACGCATGGGTAAACATCTTTGGCTCGAATGTCCTAAAAAAATTATCAAAGGTCTGGTGAGTCCAAGTCATTTGCGAAAAAAACCCCAGTTTTCCATCTCAGAAAACTGGGGCTACTAATCATCGATTCAATTGACGTTGCTTCTGGCAAACAAATTCAAAACGAGCTTAATGTAAAAAGCTAGAGCCTAGATAGCCCCTGTGCTCTCAGCGTCGCCTTTAATGCGCATGAGCTGCTTTGCCTTCATTGAGAAGGTCGTGCCGTCTAACCAATAGGCAATCAGCGCATCAAATGAAAATAAACCCGCGCCGTTGACGGAGAAAAATAGAAACGCCGATGCATAAACCGCTGACAGCTCTAGATACGGCAGGCTCAAACCAGCCACCTTGATGTGGTGATACATCGCTACCAACATGGTCGAAAACAGCCCAAATGCTGCCGGACGAGCGAATAGACCCACAATCAGCAAAGGTGCACCGATCAGTTCTGTAAAAGCGGCCACATACGTAAAGAAAATCGGGAAAGGCAGGCCAATAAAGGCAACATAGGCTTGAGCAAAGCCTTCTACATCAGCAAGTTTGTCGAGGCCATTATGGATCATCATAATGCCGATGACAGCCCGCAAAATGGCTAGCGTTGTCTGTGAAGCAAGGTTGAGATTGACATTGGGCCTGAAAAGAGAGCCCACAACTTTGGTGGTGTTCATAAATTAGGAGAGAATGAGTGGAAAAGAATGAGAGAATGGAGTGGAATATTAAGAATTGATAATTGCTATGTAAACAAGTATAACGATTATTATTCGTTGTGGGAAGCATTAAAACCGCTGATGTCTGAGGATGCTCAGAGGACGCTCAGAGGTTATGTCTGAGAATTTGAGAAGCTAGTCGCAATTCACCCTTTAAGTCGTCTCATATTTCACCCAAATTTCATAAATCTGCGCAACGGCATAGCTCTGCGCAACGGCATAGTCCGCTTATTAAGTTTTATTAAGGTGGGAACGTTGGCATCAGGCCGGCTTTACTCAAACGGCACCGTGAATTGTTTTGACCCACTTCAAGCGCTTTTCACGGACAGCAATTCGCATCGTCATTGTGGCAATCACCACCACCCAATGCAGCATATAGACGGTGCCTCTGATCGTTTGAACAGCGGCGATGCCGACAGACATCGGCTCTGCTCGGCGTAGCGTAGTGAACATGCCCCATACAGACATCGCAATGCCCAGCACCGTGATCGGGCCAAAAATGGGCAGATGATGGCGGATCAAGGCGATCGCTAGATCCGGCAATGCCACCGCCGGCATCATGTATTGAATCACCCAAAAACCAGCCATATCAATCGACTTTTGCCAGCCCAGACGATTTTTAGCGAGCTGTCGCCAGTAGTCCAGATAGCGTTGAAAGCCGCCTTCAGCCCAACGGTTGCGCTGATGCCATAAAGCGAGGGCGCTAGTGACGCCTTCTTCTTCTACGCATGGCGCGAACAGCAAGCCAATGTCCCACTGATGCAGATGCAGTTGAATCGTCAGATCTAAGTCATCGGTAATTGTTTCTTCATTCCAGCCGCCGCACTGAGCGATCGCACTGCGCCGGACAAACTGCCCATTGCCGCGCAGTTCACCAATACCGCCAATCGCAATCCGACGCTCCTGCATATAGCTATCAAGCGCCATTTCGGCTTTTTGCCCGCGAGTCCAAAAGTTAGTGGCGGCGTTGGCGATGGCCTTTCGGACCTGCACCGCGCCAATATTGGCGGGATCAAACATCGGCACGACATGGCGCAGCAGGTCACTCGGCACCTGAGCATCAGCATCAAACACCGCCAGCAAATCGCCTTGGGTTTGAGGCCAAACCAAATTCAGCGCACCCGATTTTCCGCCAGTGGCATCCGGGCCTCGGTGAATGACGTTGAGCTGCGGATAGCGCAAAGCTAAGCTATCTAAAATCTGCGGGGTTTGATCCGTGCTGTAGTCATCAATAATCCACAGGTCATAGCGCGTATCCGGGTAGTCAATACTCAGCAAAGACTCCACCAGCTTACCGATGACTTGGGCTTCGTTCTTAGCCGAAACCAACAGAGAAACGTAGGGCCAGTTCTCAAAATTTTGCGGTTGAAGCGCTGCTATCGCCGAAGGTAGAGGAGTTGGCGCAGACAGCGGCTTAGCTAACATCACCCGCAAGGCATGGAGGCTCATTAGCCCCGTAAACGCCCAAACCAGTTCCCGTCCCCAGATCATGCTGTGTAGTACAGCGGTCAATAGCCATAATAAGCCCAGCGCGATCGCGGCCTTAAGCCGCCTACCGGCATAGCCTCTAAACAGCTCGGCACTAAACGCTAGATGAGCCTCTAGATCAAGATAGTCTAGATCTAAACAGTCTAGGTCTAGGCCTTCGAGATCAAGATCAGCGGGAATAGAATCGGCAAAATCTGACATGCGTAGTTTTGTATAGATCCCTTAACAAATGTCTTTCAATTTAACCATACCCCGATCAAGGCATGGTTCAAGGCACGGTTCTAAGCATGATCAACTTTTGCAGCCAGCGGGCATTCTGAGAACGCATTACCTCCTCTGCATCTCACACCATTGCAGCCGCCATGTCTCTTCAATCTATCCAACCTGCCACCAAACCTGAAGCCAGCGTTTATCTGCCTTACTACCAAGGCAAAAAGCGCAATGCCTTGCCCCATGCCATCGGCCTTTATAAGCAAGGCCACATCGAAGGCGAACGTCAAATTGAGGGCGCTAGCAGTATCGCTTTTTTAGCGACCTGGACTGTTTCAATGCTGCCGGCTGATTTGACCCGCTGCCGGATGCAGTTTGACGGTGACTCTGAACTAACATACGAAATTACGATGGCTACGTATGAATTTGTTGACTTTTTGATTTCGGTGGTTGTCGCGATGAATCAAGATAAGCAGCCTGATTTTGAGCAAGCCTTTTACCGTAAGCTTCTGCGGATCGATGAGTAAACCGTCGCCCTCTGTGGAGGATAACGTGGCAGAATGATGGAGTTGAAGCAGGTCTAAGTTATTCCGTTGCAGCCGACACTCACGATGCTACGACTGATTAGCGAGTAACTATAGAGATGTGGCTAACGCTATCAGTTGCAAGGAGTTAGGGCGTGACCCAATCATCAACCCAGAGATCTGCTCGTTCGTCTCGGCCCGTGCTGATCGGCTCGATTGAGTCATATAGTGGCAAGTCAGCTACCGTTTTAGGGCTAGCTTTGCAGATGCGCGCCCAAGGATTTGATATTGCCTATGCCAAACCAATTGGCACCTGCCCTAGCGAGAGTGATGATCAGCTAGATGAGGATGTTCGCTTTATCAGCAAGACCCTCAAGCTCAGTCAAAACCGAATCCGGCCTACGTTGTTTTCGCTAGATGCATCTACGATTGCGAAGCAGCTTTCAGCCGAAAAGCTCATTGATCGTCAGGATTTAGAACGGGCGCTGGCTAGTCAAGGTGAAGATATCTTGCTGATTGAGGGGCCTGGCGATCTAGAAGAAGGTACTCTTTTTGGGCTTTCGCTGCCTGATATGGCAAAGATGAGCGAGGCGGCGGTGATTTTAGTGGCGCGCTATCATTCGGCATTAATCGTCGATAAGCTGCTATCGGCCAAAAAAACGCTCGGAGATCAATTGCTAGGAGTGGTGATCAACGATGTTCCGCCGGAGCTGATGGATGAAGCACTCAATCCGGTGAAACAATATCTAGAGGGCCACGAAATTCCGGTCTTTGGGATTTTGCCGCGCACGGCAATTATGCGTAGCGTCAGTGTAGAAGCGCTTGTGCATCAGCTCAAAGCAGAGGTGCTGAACCGGCCTGAGCGGATTGATCAAATTATGGTGGAAGAAATTTCGATTGGGGCGATGAATGCTAATTCGGCGCTGCGCTATTTCAATCAGGCGAATAATATGGCGGTAGTGACCGGCGGCGATCGCTTTGATATCCAAATGGCCGCGCTTGAAAGCTCTACTCATTGCCTGGTACTCACAGGCCGGCTGTCACCGCGTCCGGATATTTTAGATCGAGCCAACGATTTGGAAGTGCCTATTTTGTCGGTAGATTTGGATACTTTGACCACGGTCGAAAAAATTGAGCAGGCATTTGATCAGGTGCGGCTGCATGAGCCAATTAAAGTAGAGTGCATTGGCCACCTGATGGAGCAGCATTTTGATACGCAAAGGTTGTTAGATGCGCTGGGACTAAGTCCCCTCGTGGGAGTCTCTTAAAGTCTTGACCGGATAGCAGCTGTACTTTTGTAGGGTGTACTTCTTTGTATAGTTTGCTGCGTCTTTTTTAACGGCTAAACCTTTGAGAGTTCATAGCATTTGTCACTTGGCTTAACTACGCTTTTACTGCTGAAAGCGTTATAGAACAATGGGCCAAGTGACTAGCCAAGTGACTAGCCAAGTGACTATTGGTATGCAAATGCATCCGCACACGGCTATATACGAACTTTCAAGGGTTTGGTAAAATTGCACCATCTTTTGTGTTCTTTACCCCGAGACAGCCCTTGAGTCAGTCCGTCGAAAATCCACTTGATTCCGTTAAGGTAGACGACTTTTTGCAAGAGCTGGCTACCATTCAGCAGTCTGGCTCAAAGCGAATTGCAATTTTAGGGTCGCGCCACGTCCCGATTACCCATCAGCGCCTGATTGAGCTGATGAGCTATGCGCTTGTGCTGGGCGGCAATCGCCTGATTACCTCAGGAGCTACCGGGACTAACTCTGCTGCGATTCGCGGCGCGATGAAAGCTGACCCTAATTTATTGACGGTAATTTTGCCGCAAAGCTTAAAAAAACAGCCTCAAGAGTCGCGTGAGCAGCTAGATCTAGTCACTAATTTGGTGGAAAATGCTGCTAATGACACGCTGCCTTTGGCGGATGCTAGCGCTATGTGCAATCAAGAAATTATTAGTCGCTGTCAGCAGCTGATTTGCTTTGCATTTCATGATAGCCAAACGCTGCTTAAAACCTGTCAAGATGCGGAAGATCAGCGCAAGATTGTAACGCTTTTCTATTTTGATTAAGCCTTTTGTCAGGCTCTCATGCGACTAGGCTTCTCTTAGTTCACTGTCCCTTTCTTGGCTAAAATTTCCTGTGGATATTGTCTATGCTTTGCCGTGGGTTTCGCCTGCGAATATTTTGCTCTGTAGCATTGCGCTAGGGGCTGCTTTGATTTATTTGCCCTATTTTGCGGTGGCCTTTGGGCGCTTTCAGGTGGGCTATGAAATGAGTGCCCCGCGGGCCATGTTCGATAAGCTGCCTGATTATGCGCAGCGCGCGACTTGGGCTCACCAAAATTCGTGGGAGTCTTTTGCGCTGTATGCTCCGGCGGCGCTGATGGCGTTTGTGGTCGGCTTACCGCCTGAGCAGGGGCTGGGCTCAGTGGTGATTTATTTGGTTTCGCGGGTGAGCTATTCGCTGTTTTACGTGCTAAATGTACCGATTTTGCGATCGCTCTCTTGGGCCCTCAGCATCAGCAGCATTTTTGCGCTGTATTTTAATAGCTGCCAATCAGCTTTTGGCTAAGCCGATAGAATTAGAAATAAAATGCTTTTACCGTTGCTTTAATTGCTGCTTAAAACATGGCTTCTACTTACTCCTTTGACGTGGTTAGCGATTTTGATCGCCAAGAGCTGGTTAACTCGATTGATCAAGCTCGGCGCGAAATTAAAAGCCGCTACGATTTAAAAGACACCAAAACGACGCTCGACCTGAAAGAAGACAGCATTGCGCTGGAAACAGATAGCGACATGACGCTGCGAGCCGTCCATGTGCTGCTACAGACCAAAGCGGCTAAGCGTAATCTGTCGATGAAAATTTTTGACTTTGGTGAGATTGAATCCGCTAGCGGTAGCCGCATCCGTCAGGAGATAAAGCTCAAAAAGGGCATCGAAAAAGAAGATGCCAAAAAGCTTTCGAAGCTGATTAAAGACAATTTGAAAAAGGTGCAAGCCTCTATTCAGGGCGATTCGGTACGGGTTTCAGCCAAAGATAAAGATGACTTGCAAGAAGCGATCGCACTGATCAAAAGCGAAGATTGGCCGGTGGCCTTGCAGTTCCAAAATTATCGATAATTTTTTTTGGGTGAGAGCCACCGCAATGACCCCAAGTAGAAATCAGAGTTTGATGAGGTAGGGGCAACTTTAACGCCTTCAAATTTCTAAAGATAGCCACCGTGCCTGAGAGCGATAACCGAGCTTTTGGTAAAGCGACAATGCCGCCGCATTGTCGTCAAAAACCTGTAAACCAATCTGGCTATAGCCCTGCTGCTTTGCCCATTGCTGAGCGTGCTCCATCATCGCCCTGCCTAGCCCTTGATGGCGGTGCTCAGGGGCAACATACAGCAGGAAAACATAAGCCTGCTTCAGCCCGGTGCGCTGATCGACGGCTTCTCCTTGCCAAAGACAGCCCACCGGTTCGGGGCGATTTGTCCCTGGCAATCCCTGTGACATCGGCGATGGCCGATCTGATATTAGCCACCACAGCGGAGAGTGACTGGAGAAGTGGCGCTGTACCGTATCCGCTAAATGAGCGCCCGGATTGATTGCGCCCAAATCGCGGTAAGCCCGCTGCATAAACTTGACTAGGCGGGCTCTATCTAAAGCCGAACCCGCCTCTAAGCGGTAGTTTTTGATCGGGAAGGAAATAGCCATTAGAAAACAGCAGATGCTGTCATCGGGGGGTTAGATGGCGAAGTGATCGGAACTATAGAAACAGGCTCAGTAATCGGAGCCGGGGCCATCATATCGCTAGGGAGAAAGATTCGGGCGCTAACGGCCAGTAGCGCGACTGCGAAAATCAGGACGATAAAGAGCGGTGCAATGTATTGGCGAAAGAAATTCATGATAATGCCGGTAGCTAGACCTTCACAGCTTATAAGATCGGCACTTATAAAGGTAACCATTCGCCATTTTCCGTACAAACAGGTAGAGCCCCACCATCAGCCAGTCGATTAGTTGCATAGCTTTGGATCTGGGCGCAACAAAAATGGTCTCTGTGATTCGATGGCAGCCTGTGACCGCTGGGCTAAGGGGGGTGCTGTGCCGTTGAAGAGACTGTCTGCGCTTGGCTGATTTACGCCTTGTGACTTTAGCTGTGTATTGGGCTGTGACTTTAGATCTGTATTGGGCTGCGATCGCTGCCCCCTAGCCGTTATGAATACCGATCTAGCGGAAAATGCTGAAGCCACTGCCGCCGCTAAGTGCATCAACCACCACCCGACAGAAACGTTTTTTCTGTGCCACTGAGAAACCTGGAATAAGTCGCTTAAAAGCGGCAGGGCATTACTGATATCTATTTTATAGGGCAAACTCAAGGCCATCGAAATGTAACAGTTAAACGCGATATTTCGCTAAGTCTCAGGACGCTGGGCGCTTGCTATTGAATAGCTGATTTGAGCAGCCTTGCTCTTTTCCTATGATCCGACTGGATTCTCCATAACCCATTATCGATCATGGACAGATCGCTCTAAAACACACCACCGATAGCGTTTGCAGAAAGGCTGTGTGTTTGCCTGATAGCTCCTATATACAAGGAGCATGATCCCTGAATCGGCCTCCTTTGCTCAATGGCCCCCATCAGCTGGGCACACTATTAAGCAATTAAGGGTGAGCCTGCCGATTATCCACCTGTCCCGCTACCTCACACCATCTATGAAAGCTACCTCTAACCCAGTTGATATCCGCGCTGAGAGCGACTCATTCGATGACGTTACAGAGGATCTGCGTGAGCCATCTGAATTTGATCTCTCTATGGCTCCTTCTATGGATTGCTCTTTGACCTCTAGCGACGAAAGCGGTGACGTTCATATCGAGGGGCTAGAGGTGGAGGCTCATACAAAATCTAGAGCGAGTCGAACGACGGATCTGGTGCGGCTTTATCTGCAAGAAATTGGCCGAGTCAACCTACTAGAGCGTGACGAGGAAGTTTCTGAAGCGCAGTGGGTACAGCAACATATGGATCTGCTGGCTCGCAGAAATGAGGCAGCGGCAAACACCAAAGGAGCCTTGGCGGCTTATGTAGAGTTGCTCAATACTCGCGATCAACTGAGTGCGCAGCTTGGCCATCGGCCTTCTCTGGAGCGGTGGGCGATGGCGGCAGGCATTGTGCCTAGTGCGCTGAAGCCGACGCTGATAGAAGGCAAGCGGCTGTGGGCTGAGCTAGCGAACATTAGCGTAGAGGAGCTGATGGCGGTGCAGGCAGAAGGTATTCGCGCTAAAGAGCATATGATCAAGGCGAATTTGCGATTGGTGGTGTCGGTGGCGAAAAAGTATCAAAACCGGGGCTTAGAGCTGCTGGATTTGATTCAGGAAGGCACGCTGGGCCTAGAGCGGGCGGTTGAAAAGTTTGATCCCACTAAGGGCTATCGCTTTAGCACCTATGCTTACTGGTGGATTCGGCAGGGGATTACCAGATCGATTGCGACTCAAAGCCGCACCATTCGTTTGCCGGTGCACATCACCGAAAAGCTCAATAAAATCAAAAAAGCGCAGCGCAAAATTTCTCAAACAGAAGGCCGGACTGCCAATCTAGAGGACATTGCTCTGGAGCTAGAGATGACGGTCGCTCAGGTGCGCGAAGTTTTACAAAAGGTTCCTCGCTCAGTTTCTTTGGACACTAAGGTAGGCAAAGACCGCGATACTGAGCTAGGTGATTTGCTCGAAGCCGAAGATATTTCTCCTGAAGATCGGCTAATGAGCGAGTCGCTAAAGCGTGACTTGCAAAAACTGCTGACGGATTTGACCACGCGTGAGCAAGAGGTCATTAGCTTGCGCTTCGGCCTAGGCGATGGGGTGCCTTACTCGTTAGCTGAAATTGGCCGCACGCTAGAGCTTTCTCGTGAGCGGGTTCGCCAAATTGAGTCGAAGGCGCTGCAAAAGCTCCGTCAGCCCAAGCGCCGCAACCGGGTGCGTGACTATCTCGAAGCGCTGGGTTAGCTGCCGCTGCTTCCTCAAAGATCCTAAATTTCCTAACGTTTTCCGCAAGCATGTTAGCCATGCTTGCGTTTTTTTGTGATTAGAGACTGGGCTAGGCTAGGCTGGCGCTAGGGCAGGATTGAAAATGATGCGGCTACGTAGATCCCCGTTTAAACTTAAGTGGCAGGACTCAGTTCTTTAGGCGTATCTGCGACGGTATCAGCGTTTTGTGCCATTGCCTTCAGGCGCTCAATACGATCTTCAGTGGGAGGGTGAGTTAAAAACAGGCTCATTAGCCCCTTCTTTGAGAGCGGATTGACGATAAATAGCGGTGCAAAAGCAGGATTGCCATGTATAGGAACTTCTTGGCTCATGGCTTCTAATTTTTCGAGGGCGCGCACTAAGGCCAAAGGATTTTGGGTAATTTCGGCGGCTCCTGTATCGGCTGCATATTCTCTTGTTCTCGAAATTGCCATGCGCAGTAGTCCGGCGCTCAAGGGGCCAATTAATAGCAAAAATAAAATCACTACCGGGTTGTTACCTCGCCGTCCGACTCGCGCCACCGGAAAGTAGAGTGCGCCAAAAGTCAGAATGCGGCCTAAGTACGTCAGCGACCCGGCTAACGTGCTAGCAACTGCCTGGGTGAGGGTGTCGCGATTGCGAACATGGGTTAGTTCGTGAGCGATAACGGCGTCTAGTTCGTCGGCGGGGAGCAAATCGATGATGCCTTCGGTTAGGGCGATCGCAGCGTGGTTGGGATCGCGACCGGTGGCAAAGGCATTGAGGGCCTTAGAAGGGACGATGTAGAGCTTGGGATTAGGCACACCCGCGCGATCGCTCAATTTTTCGATGCGATCGCTCAGCTCTGGAGCCTCTTCCCGCGGCGTTGGTTGGGCCTTAAAAGCAGACAGCGCCGCCCGATCAGAGTAGTACCAGGATCCAAAACTGCTCACAGCCGCAAACCCTAGTCCGTAGTAAAGGCCCTGTTCATCCCCTACTAGAAAATAGCCTGTCAACACAATCAAGCCGCCAAGCAGTGCTAGCAGTATCAGGGTTCTCAGTTGATTCATCCCAGCCATAAGACATCTCACGAGTTATTAAAGTGCTCTTGATTGAAGCTCACGCCGCCTGTTGAGCACAACCCCCGCGAGATAGAACTGGTTGACTATTTTTTGACTATTTGACTATATGTTTGATTTTTTGACTATGTTTTTTATGTGAGCGAGTTTATGTGAGCGAGGCTCAAGGGGCCGTCTTAGCAAAAATGCGAATGCCCTCGCTATTCCCAAGCGCTAAATAATCTCCATCCCTGCTAAACGCAGCCACTGTGTCGATAGAGTCTAGCTTTTGAACCTCTCTGGTTTGCACATTTCCCAATCGACTTCCGGCCACATCACCGCGAATAAAGTAGTACTGACCATCCGGGCTAAGACGAGTTAATAGATCGGTGCGATCTGCATCAGGCAGAGCTGTGCGACCATAAAATTGTCCTGTGTTTAGACTCCAGGTATCAAGGCGAGTCTCATACAGCGCTTGCCTCAAGAAATTCAGCAGGCCGCTGTTGGTAAACACCATATCGACAAACGTAAAATCGCCTTCGGTTAAGCCGACTAATTGAATGGTTTGAAAGTTGTCGAAACCGTTATCACGATTAAGTCTCCATAGGTTTACACGATGCTCATCGAAGGACGGCCCCAAGTCGGCATTCAGATGACTGGCAGTAGCTAAAAACTTGCCATCAGGACTGAAGGCAAACTGCAACAGTTCGGCATTGCCGTCGGCAGCATAGTCCAAAGACTGTACAATTTCGCCCGTGCCAGCGCTGTGAAGGCGTAGCTGGCCATTAGTGGCGCGACTGGTGGCGCTTGTCCCAAGATTTACTTGAGTCATGATCTGTTCGCCGTCAGGGCTGAAGGTGATTTGGGGAAAAAGGATATACGGAATACCGTCACTATGTTCAGTTTGAGCAGTACCCAGCGGTTTTGACCAGAGCTGTTCACCGGTTTCAACAGACCATACGGTGGCGGTGACGATTTGGCTCGGTGTAGCTCTGGAGATGGCCGCTATCTGCCTGCCGTCTGGGCTGATAGCGATCGCTTCAACCCGTGTCATAATCTCAGTCGCAATGTCTTTAATGAATATCGCTCTAATCAATGTACCCGTTTGCGCATTCCAAATCTGAAGACCACTGCCTTGCGAGGTTAGCGTTACAAGCTGTTGACCATTACGACTAAAGCTCATTTTTTCAGCTTCTACTGGAATCGTCGCAATCGGTTCACGCTGCCAGCTATCTGCTTTTGCCACCAGCGGTGTCGCCCTCCCTTCTTTGACCAGCGCCTGATACACAAATGCGGCGACCTCAGCGCGGCTAGCATGGCGATAAGATCCAACTTGATCAGGGTTAGGATAGTTAACGACTAGATTGGCTTCAGTAGCCGTGGCGATAATGGGCCGAGCGTAATCCAAAATAGACTCAGCATCGCTGTAACGAGTCAAGGTTTCTAGACTGCCGCCGGTATATTTCAAGCCATTGGTCAGCGAAATCAGCGCTTCGTCACGGCGAAGGGGGCTATCAGGCTCAAATCTATTGCCGGGATAGCCAGAAAGAAACCCCGCCGTACGGGCAGCATAGATGGCTTCGGTGGCCCAGTAGTTAGCCGGGACATCGGTAAAAGGTTGAGCAGTGATTGGCTGCGATTGGAGAAAAGCGCGTCGTAAAATAGCGGCAAACTCAGCGCGAGTGACTCGCTCATTCGGCTGAAAAGTCCCATCGGGAAAGCCGCTGATAATGTTGAGCTTGGTAAGCCCTTCAATGTAGTCATGTGCCCAGTAGTCACTTGAGACATCGGTAAAGATATTTGGCTGGGCCTGAGTGGGTTGGGCTTGAGCAGTTTGAGTCTGAATGTTCTGGTTCTGAAGGCTCTGGTTCTGAAGGCTCTGAGCTTGGGCTTTGGTTTGAGTAATTGCGGGTAAAATAAAAGGAGCGTTAAAACTTGCGATGAGGCTAAAGGCCAAGCTGAGACGAACTTTTGAGAATAAAGATCGTGAATTTGAAGACTGTGAATTTGAAGACTGTGAATTTGAAGACTGTGAATTTGAAGACTGCGAATTTGAAGACTGTGAATCTGAGAACATAGATGAACTTTCCTAATCTTTAGCCTAAAAGGGTATGAAATTCGCTTTACTAAGAACAGATTGACTCAGCAAGGTTCTCCTTTGGCTTAGTCATTGGCAGTACGTATTTAGACACCTTAATTTTAACGACCTTCCCCTATCAGCCCTTCGCAGACACATTCTGCAAGTGGCTCAGAACCAATGCTAGGTGATTGCTGTCATCAGGCAGGAGGTGATTCTCCGGTGCCTAACTGCAACGCATAGAGCTTGGCGTATACGCCTGCTTGGTCAATGAGCTGTTGATGAGTGCCGCTTTCAACGATTTGGCCTTGCTGAATCACGAGTACCTGATTAGCTTGGGTGACCGTGCTGAGGCGGTGAGCAATGACGAAGCTGGTGCGGTTTTTAAGGAGTTGAGCGATCGCATCTTGCACCAATCTTTCCGTTTGCGTATCAATGCTGCTGGTCGCCTCATCCAAAATCAAAATGCGAGGATCAATCAACACCGCGCGGGCAATGCTGATGAGCTGCCGCTGACCTTGACTCAGCGAGGCCCCTTTGCCGCCCAAAACAGTCGCATAGCCTTGCGGCAATGTTGTTATAAATTCGTGCGCGTTAGCGACTTGGGCAGCGGCTTCAATCTCGCTTTGAGAAGCACTCGGATGGCCAAACGCAATATTTTCAGCGACAGTGGCGCTAAAGAGAATATTGTCTTGCAAGACAAAGCCAATCTGTCGGCGTAAGCTAGCCTGAGTGACTTTGCGAACGTCTATGCCATCTAAACGAACTGCGCCTGCGGTGACATCATAAAAGCGCAAAATCAGATTAATAATGGTGCTTTTTCCCGCCCCAGTAGGGCCTACAAGCGCAATCATCTGTCCTGCCTCGGCGCAAAGGCAAACGCCATCTAGCACCTTTTGACCGGGAACGTAGCCAAAAGAAACGTTGTCAAACTCAACTTTGCCCGCAATTGGTGGCAGTTCGCTCGCATTGGGCGCGTCGCTGAGCAGCTCCGGTTCATCTAACAGAGAAAAAATCCGTTCGAGACCCGCAATGGCACTTTGCGCCTGAGTATAAAATTGGCTCAAGATCTGAATTGGCCTAAAAAACTGTTGCACATACAGTAAAAAAGCCGTGACCGTGCCCACCGTTGTCGCCCCAGTCACGGCTAAATACCCCCCATAGGCGAGTACTCCAGCAGTGGCTAGCGTATTGAGAAAATCAATCGAAGGCAAAAAAGCTGCTGTGACCACAACTGCCTGCACATTGGCATCTCGATTGGCGGCATTGAGAGCTTCAAATGTATCAATGTTGTACTCTACGCGATTGAATGCCTGCGCTTCTTTGACACTGCTCACATCTTCTTCAATGCGAGCGGAGAGATCGCCAATGGTCTCACGGGTGACTCTGAATCTACTCCTAGCCCAGCGAGAGAAAAATCCGGTCGTCAAAATCATCACCGGCACCACTAGGTTGCTCAACAAGCCTAGCTGAAGGTTGATCAACAGCATCGCAATAATGATGCCAACTAAGCTAAATGTGTTGCCCAAAATCTGGGGAATGCTTTGGCCAAATGCCTGATTGATCACACTGACATCGTTGAGCAAACGGCTCATCAAATCGCCCGCTTCACTTTTGTCAAAAAAGCCAATAGAAAGACTTTGAATCTTGATAAAAATATCTTGCCGAAGCTGAGCAAGCACATCTTGAACAATAGCGCCTACTCGAAAAATCTGAACGCGAATAGCAATAGCGCCAATGAGATAGATAACGGCTAATCCTGTAATCATCTCGATCAAACCGGCTAAGTTGCCCACCCCAATCAGATTATCAATTGACCAGCCGATGAGGAATGGGCCAATCGCTTGCGTTGCGGCCCCGATGATGACTGCGCCAATGGCAACGGGTAATTCTTTGCGATAGGGCGTGAGGTAGCCTAGGAAGCGGCGGAAGGTAGACAGCTGTTTGTCGGCTTTTTGTTCTGGAGAAATGGGGGTAGCGTGCATAGTGATAGAGGGCGTTATTGCACCAATATTGCAAAAGCACTGTTATCCTAGCAGGCTGTCAAGATGAGAGTCTGCGTCCGATTAGTAGGCATAGCTATCCAACTTAGCGACTTGAATCATACGGATAAGCACCCAGCACTGTACCGTCAACTCGTTCACTTGCCGATCCATTTTGCGCGAAGAGACTTTGCCGCCAAAGGCTGTTTCTAACCAAAACATCGCCGTTTCAGCCAGCGAACGTCGGTGGTAGCCAATCTCGCGCTTCCACTTGGCTCAGCCCACTAGACGAATCTTTCTCAAGTTCTCATCGGTTTCTTTTTTTGGTGATTACTTAAAACTGACCGGGTCATGACCCACAGGTGACCCCTATTCGTGCAACAACGCCTGAGCAAACGGTTTCTCTACTACCCCAAGACAATCTTCGAGCTTTAGAGCTACTAGCCTGCGCAGAAGGACACTTTGCTGCGCAGTTGGGCTACCTGCGAGATGCGGGCTACTACAGCATTAGCCTGGAACCCTGGGGTGAGGCGATCGCTCACAAACAATCCCTTCCTGGACGAGCTGTTATTCTCATCTTTGACGATGGCTATCTGGACTTTCTCACTTATGCCTACCCGATTCTGTGAGAGTATGGATTTCAGCGACCGTATTTTTAGTCTCTGAGCAGGTCGATAAATCCAATCAGTGGGATACGGTGTAGGGCGATCGCGTTCTACTCATGGACTGGTCACAGATTCGTCTGCTTATCCATAGGGAGAAACAGATCCCGCCATCCAGCATTTAATAGGCACGTGCGGATACACAATCGGTCTATCTTGTCAGTCAAGGCATAGTTGTTTTCGAGATTCTCCTTTATCACTACCGCGAATAGAAATAACTGGCTCAGACAATCTAGACGCATTTATCCGCAACCTCAGTAAGTCTTAATGCTGAATTGGTAGTCCATTTTAGTAAAGGAGTGTCAGCAGACACGGACGACAGGGTTTGCTAAATGGCCTACTTTGAGCAGTAGACCCGGTATGATAGATGCCATAGCTATTCGTAGCTATTCGGGTGGTTTGTTTCATCAACTAAACCTGATGCCCGAATAGCTTTTTGGACTATTTCTTTTGCTTTTCTGTCCAGATTATTGCTAATGAATATTCAATCTAGTCTTTCTCGGCAAAAGTTTCTCTTTATACTGGGTATCACAGTCATTTACGTCGCCCTACTGATTTGGCTCGACTTTTTACAAGGACCTAAGTTATGGGATGAAAATACTTATTGGGCAACTACCTTACAGTTTAGCGATCGCCTAATTCCCAGTCTTAGCGATCTCAGAGACTACGGTGAGCTGAACACTCCCTTGCCGTTTATTATCTTCGGCGCAATAGAGCATCTCTTCCATCAAGGCATCTTTGCAGGCCGACTACTAAATCTGATTCTATCTATCAGCATGGTCTTTATCATCGGCTGGCCCAGCCGATACAAACGCGGAAGATCTATTTTATGCGTGATTGGTTTGCTACTTTGCCCATATTACCTATTTTTGAGCGGGCGCATCTACACCGAAATGATTGCCTGTTTTTGGATGCTAATGGGGCTAGTCGCCTACGTTCATGATCGTTATATTCTAAGCAGCCTCGCCTTCCTTTTAGCGATCGCCTCTCGACAATACATGCTGCCGTTTCCAGCGGCGATCGCCGCCTATGAATTCATAATTGCAATCATCAACATTCGACACTGGCACAGTATCAGCATAGTCGAGCAAAAGCGGTGGATAGTCCCCCTCGTCGCCACGCTCTCTATCTTTGGATGGTTCTATCTATTTCAAGGGCTAGCTCCCGAAACCGCATTAGAAACTCGCAGCGTGCCTACCGTTCAAGAAGCAGTCTGGACTTTTACACCCAATACAGCTATCAATTTTCTAGCCTATATTGGCCTATACATTGTCATTCCAGAGTTTATTCTATTTCACCCTCTCTCCAAACTCCAGTACCTAAGACAACACTGGAGGAAAGTTACGCTAATTTCAGCCGCCTTTCTGATAGTGTATGCCGTGTTTCCACCGCTGATGGCAGCCCACGGCAACCTAATGAATCTCCTACAGCTATTGCCTAATCACGCTCTACAAATGAGCGTGCTTTATGGCCTATCTTTGCTAGCCTGCTTGCGGTTTTTTCGACCCAATCTTATGCTCCTCATGGTTTTATTCAACAGTCTGCTCATGACTAAAGCCTATCCTTGGGACAAATACATCCTGCCACTGGCCGTAGCTTTCTGGTACTGGCAATCAATAGGCGCAGAAAAGAAATTTAGCAACCTTAAGCAGGCAAAGATTTAAGTACAAAGGCATTATCAATCGCACTGTTGTAAGGCCCCCCAATTCTCTGAGTTCAAGAGGTTCCAGACTCAGATCCCCGCACTTGGGGGCAGAGGGTCCTTGCGAATGAATTAAATCGCCTATTCGTATTTTGTAAGTAATTTTGCATAATTACTTATGAGACATTGTCGGAAATAGGGGTGAGCAGACAGCAAACGTGGAACTGTGGAGCAAGAATATCGATTGATCAAACGGCGAGTCAAGCCCGGCCTAGGCGTCGGCTCATTCAATCCAACCGAACGGACGCTCAGAGGATATGAGTCAATGAACATGAGATTCGCAAGGGCCAGATCAAAGGTGCTGACAAAGGAGATGTCATAGGACAGATCGCTTTCATTGACGAAATCTTTGGAGTAGCGGCCTAATGCCTAACAATTAGGATGCATCGGTAGGCAGATTTTCCACGCGCTAACTTTTTTCAACAAGCCCAATTTACAGCTTAGCTGCTTTCACAAATTGAGGATCGATAGTGGTTTCCCAGTCACCTGGATTTGTTTCAATTTGGCCTTCGCTCAGCAAAAAGGCCGCGAGTTCTTCAAGAGAATTCGCTATATAAAGATCGTCTTCAGGCTGTGCCAGCATCTTTAAATTGGTTTCTTGATCCGGTAGTTTGATGCCCTTGAGGTCACTAGCAACGTCTTCAGGGGGTGCTTCTAAGGCAGTAGCACCAATGGCTATGCCTTCTTCGGGGTTGTCTTTAAGAAACTGTAGCCCTTTCAAAGTGGCGTTCACAAATGCCTGAACGGCTTTGGGATTAGATTCGAGGTAGGCCGTGTCAAATAGATAGAGATCCGTAATCGCGGTCGGCATTTTAGAGGAGTCGTAGATGATGCGGCCATCGGCGACGGCTTCGTCGGCTTGTTTGAGGTAGGGCGCGTAGGTGACGGCAATATCGACGCTGTTAGACTGAAAAGCGGCGGCAGCGGCAGCAGGTTCTGTGTTGACAGCGGTGATATCATCCTTGCTGAGTCCGGCTTCTTTCAGCACCTGTAATAGGAAAAAATAGCTGACACCGCTGGTATCAACGGCGATTTTTTTGCCCTTAAAGTCGGCAATGCTTTTGATACTGTCTTTGGCCAATATGCCGTCGCCGCCGACTGAATTGTCCTGTACGAGTACAATTTTGTAGTCTTTGCCTTGGGCTTTCATGATGATCGCTTCAGAACTGACGGGGGAAACGCCGTCTAGCTGATTGGTCAAAAAAGCAGACATGTATTCACTGCCAGAGCCAAAGAGGCGCAGGTTGAAATCGAGTCCGGCTTCTTCATAGAAGCCTTTTTCTTGGGCGATGTATATAGGGACTTGGCCAATCCAAGAAATGGTGCCAAGCGTGAGTGACATAGCGCTGTCTGCTGAGCTAGCGGATTGATCGACGGCAGGTGCTTCGCTAGCGGATTGATCGGTGCTAGCAGCGTTACAGGCGTGCAGCAAAGCGGCTCCCGAAGCGCCTGCCAATAGCTGTATCACTTGTCGGCGACGAATAGTGCTGAGCAGATGGGTCATGAATATTTCCTCTGAAAAAAGCTGAATAAGGTATCACCAAAGCGGGTCTGAGCGCACTAGAACCATTCGTCTTGGGCATCGGCTTTGGTGTTGGTATTGCGCTCAGGCGTATTGCGCTCAAAGTTTAAGGTGATCGAGCGGGACTGTTCGCCATCGACGGCAACGGCGCGAATGGGGTAGTCGATCTTGCCATCAGGGAAGCTGATGTGGAAGCGGAAGGTGCCATCGGGATTAAGCGGGACGGTGCGATCGCCGATAGTCAAGGTCGCATCGGGTTCGGTGGCACCGTACACAATCAGCTCTGCATCGGCGACTAACCAGAATTTGCGCGATCGCCCCGGCATCTCAAACCCACCGGAGCCGATACCAATTCCTGACATCGTGAGTCCAGAAAGATTAAAACTAGACACTTGGCTCGATGCCATACCAGAGTCGGAAAGGGCTCCGGGCGGCAATTGCTGCATAGAACCAAACAAAGAACCGGCAACTCGCATAGCGGCCTGTTCTTGGGTGAGCGCCAAGAGGGCCTCAGAAACGGGGGGAAATTCGGCGGTGGCGCGATCATCGCTCACATCGCTACGAGCGTCTTCGTCGGGGCGGCCTAAATCAGCTACTGTGCGACCGATCAGCGTTTCGCTCCAGTCAACGGTGACAAAGCGATCTTTGGCCCAGGCGGAAGGATATACGGGCGGGACCCGAACAGCAGCTGAACGCGCTAGCATCAGCCAGCGATCATCGGCGGTGAGGTAGCCAATTTCGGCGGTATAGTCGCGATCGCTGACCGGAATTTCCACATACCAAGAGCGGGCCATCTCATGACAGCCATACTGCTGCATACTGTGCGGTGCCTGAGTTGACTGGTCAATATCTGTTACATCATAGAGCCTCAGCATTAGCTGCTGTCCGCCCTGCTGACGCAAGTCTTCTTTATGCTCGTTGGAGATATCCCAGTAGGCATAGGCCCATTGGGGATCGCGAGGCAGCAGGACTAGGCGGCTATCTCCATAGCCATCAGGCAGATCCGGTAACCCATCGTCTACCGAAGCCAGCTCTTCGATGCTGAATGCAGGCATTGCCTCTGGTTCATCTGGTTCATCTGGTTCAATAGCTAGTCCGCTACTCACATCGTCTTTGCTCATAAGGGGCTCATCTTTGGTAATGTCAAGAGTGTTGTCGGGTGAACTGGTCTGGGCATCTTCAACCGTAATCCTAGCGACGGCTTCGGCCCCTAAACCAGCGGCCAACGTGTCTAGATCCAGCGGTGCAGCGGCCCCATCAAAAATAACCGCGCTATCGCCAATAATGGTTTCGCGAGTCGGTTCGATTGTTAGCGCAGCTTCGGGAGCTGAAATATCAGCTAGATCTGCAATTACGGTGTTGCGAGTCGGCTCTATAGCGGTGGTCCAAAAGTCTTCAGCTTCCGCCATGGAGGCATCTGCCGTTTTGAAAGCAGAATCTTCTTCAAGCGCTGATGCAGCTGCCCGCGCGGGCACGCTCTCTATTGCCTCTATCGCCTCTATTGGCGGATCATTCACAGTGAGATCAAGGTTGTCATCCCATTCTGCGTCCTCATCGCCATCAGATTCTACGCCTGCATCTAGCCCGATTGCGCCAAGGCCAATACCGCCGACGGCTGCTGGTGTTGAGAGATCCAGATTGGTGCCTTCTAACTCAGGGGATTCTAACTCGGTTGATTCGTAGGTGATCGATTCGGTTTCTAAACCAGGCAGTCCGACTGGCAGGGGATTTAAAGATGCTGTAGATGCTGTGGTGAGCGGTTCGCTGGTTGCAATAGATCTAGAGTCATCGGCTACTCGATCAGTAGAAATAACGGATTGAGCCCGGTTTGAGACTTCGCGATCAGTTTCTGGATCGTTTACCGGCGGCGGTACAGTGGCCGTCGGAGCGGTTTGTCGTTTGGGTTCAACTTCGGTAGTTTGGCCGCGCCTGCTCAATAGCCAAAGCCCACCAGCACCTACCGCCACTAGCGGTAATAGCAGCCACCACAGCGGCGACCGGGTCTGATCGGCGGCTGTGCCTGCGCTAGTGCTTGCATTGGCAGCGGTACCTTCACCGTAAGAAAGCCCGTTTAGCCCCCAAAAGCCTCTTCTACCCTGGCTGCCGGCGGCGAACAGCTTATCGTTGCCTTCAAATCTTAGATCAGTAATGGCATTGTCATCTCCGAGAACGGCTTGAAACGCTTCGCTCTTGGGTTCACCATCGATGCCCCAATAGCGCACCTTGCCAGTCTCGGTGCCGGTGGCAAGGGTTTGAGCATCTTCACTCCAAGCTAAGGCCGTAACTGCGCCGCCTGCACCGGTGAGCGGCCCCGCCACTAGGGTGCCATCAGCGTCTTCAATCACCGCTAAATTTTCGTCATCGGTGCGGGCTGTAAGGGTGCCGTCGGTGGTCGTGGCAACGGGCGCGGTCGTGGCTTGAGCCATCAGTTGAGTCATCACTTGGCCCATCATCAGTTGAGGGCTTTGCGGCGATCGCATGAGGGGCTGCTGCGCACTGGCCAAAGCAGCCCGCTGAACCGGTACGGCAAGCGCTGTCAGTAAGCACAGCGGAACAAGGGTAGAACGGTTAGCACGCATCATAAAGCCCAAGTTTTAAAATTATGAAATTACCTTAATATCTCAGTGATTACTCTAGTAGTCAATTAGCAGTAGTCAATTAGCAGTAGTCAATTAGAAGTTATAGGTAATCGAAGTGATCGACTCTAACGAAGTAATAAAGGTTGCTGAGATAAGCGCAAGCAAATGAATTCTAAGTGAATTTTATAGAGTCAAATCTATTTCTTCAAGAATCTGGGGAGCATTTTATCTGGCTTTTGCCTGCTTTAATCTATGGTTTGGATATTCCATACAGATCCCTTTTGTATAGATGCCTGTATAAATAGATGCCTGTATAGATAGATGCCGTTAAATTTGGAACAGGTCTAGCCAAATGCTTTGGTTGCGAACGCTATAGTCATCTTGGACCAATTTTGAACCAAATTTTGGACGAATTTGCTGTTTGTAATTGTTATTTAGTTTGATTTTCAGTTTGCTTTAGAACCCATGATCCTTCACTCTTCCGGTCATACTTGCGATCATCCGGGTCATGGCGCAGTGCCGTCTACCCCCTAATCAGGTGCGATCGCTCAAAATCGCCCTATTGCTCGTGAGCTGCTTTTCGGTAGCCGAAATCTGGGTGAGCGCCCACAGCAACAGTCTGTCGCTGCTAGCCGACGCCGGACATATGATGAGCGATATGTTTGCCATGGCCTTGGCGCTGTGGACGAAGAATCAGGTACAGCGGGGCGATCGCGATGGGGATCGACTGAATGCGATCGCGGCTCTGGTCAATGGCACCTTGCTGCTGGCAATCAGCATTTGGCTAAGGTGGAAGGGCTGGGGGTGTGGCGATCGCGCTGCTGATTGTTTTGAGCGCCGTGCCCCTGATTCGGTAGAGCTGGATCGCACTCAATTCAGCGACTGCCGCCTCAGACCTGTAAAATATGGAGCCGAACCCGCAAGCTATGCCCTAAGCGATCAGCTCATATGAAAGTCACTTCCTGGAACGTCAACTCCATTCGCACCCGGATCGATCCCGTCATCGACTGGCTGCAAACCAACCCGGTAGACGTTCTGTGCCTGCAAGAAACTAAGGTGATGGACGCAGACTTTCCAATCAAAGCCTTCACCGACATCGGCTACCATCCCTACATCTACGGCCAAAAATCCTACAATGGCGTCGCCTTGATCAGCAAAGCGCCGCTAGACGATGTGCAAATGGGTTTTGCAGACGTCATGAATAGCGAGAGCGTCGGTAACTTAGACGATCAAAAGCGCGTCATTAGCGGCGTTTTAAACGATGTGCGCATCGTCAATCTCTACGTTCCGAATGGATCGGCGATTGGCAGCGACAAATACATCTATAAGCTGAGCTGGCTGGCACTGTTGAAGCAGTACTTAGCTGCTCAGATCGCCTTGCACCCCAAGCTCAACGTTTGCGGCGACTTTAATATCGCGCTGGAAAACAAAGACATCTACACCGACAAAAGCCGAGACAAGCACATCATGTCTTCACCGATTGAGCGTGAAGCTTTGCGCGATGTGCTCTCAATTGGCCTTGCCGATGCCTTTCGCAAATTCACCGATGAAGGCGGTCACTTTAGCTGGTGGGACTACCGCACCAACTCATTTGCGCGCAATACTGGCTGGCGAATTGATCACCATTACCTCTCACCGGCTTTGTACGAACAGGCCAAAAGCTGCACCATTGACACCTACCCACGCGGACTTGAGCGGCCTAGCGACCATACGCCCGTAACTGTTGAGTATTAGCATTTCGAGCACAGCGCCGTTAGAAATATCCATCCTGCTCAATTTCTTCTATCACCTGCAACCCGCGCGAGTCGCCCACGCTCAAAATCGCGGTGCGGGCGTCCTCTTTGACTCCAAATTCTTCGTCTTCGGCAAAGGCTTCAATCAGCGCATCAATCGCGGTTGCATACACCACGTTAGAGGGTAGCTCAGCGCAAATTTGGCCAATTGCCCAAGCGCAATTGCTGCGCACCGACGCAATGGGATCTCGGCGCAATCCGCCGATCAACGACGGCATCGCCTTAATCATTGAAGCGTAGTCAATTTTCGGGGTTTGGCCCAACGCACTTGCTGCCCACAGCCGCACCGCCGAAATGTCATTTTTTAGTGCGTCTGCCAAGGTGGTAATTGTCCTGGCATCGCGGGTATTGCCTAGCGCCCAAACGATGCCTTTACGGGCAAAGCCGTTCCAATCTCGGTTGAACTGAGCGATGAGGGGTTCGACCGCCATTGGGCTGGTATTGCGACCTAGGGCGTAGGCGGTGCTGACGCGCACGAGCGGGCAAGGGTCGGCTAGCATACCAATCAAGAAGGGAAGCGATCGCGCATCTTGAATTTCACAAAAAGCGCGCGCCCCCTGAATGCGGCATTGCTTATCCGGATGATGCAGCAGCAGCAGCATATTGTCGGGATTGGGCTGAGACTCAGTTTCTTGCCCAATCGGCGCAATCTCATCGAGTGGATCGAAAGGACTCTCCCTACCGACTTCTGCGTCTAAAACCGCCAATTCATCTTCATATGGATCCACTGTATTTGCCGTCCCTGCTGGTCTATTGAACCCTTAACACCCATTCTCTCTATGAAACTTCGGCTAAATTTCAGCGAACACTCGCCGAGCCGCCGCTAGGGTGTAGTCCACATCCTCATCGGTGTGAGCCAACGACGTAAAGCCCGCCTCAAACTGAGAAGGCGCGAGATACACCCCGTTTTCTAACATGCCTCGGTGGAAGCGGCTGAATTTTTCCAGATCAGAAGTTTTGGCATCATCGTAGTTGCGCACGACAGTCCCTGTAAAAAATAGGCCAAACATGGCGCTAATGCTGCCGCCTGTGACCTCATGCCCCGCCTCACGCGCCGCTGCTAACAGCCCCTCACTCAGCTTTTTAGTAATCCGATCTAGCTGATCGTACGCGCCCGGACGCCGCAAAATCTCCAGCGTCTTGATCCCAGCGGTCATAGCTAACGGATTGCCTGACAGGGTTCCGGCCTGATACACCGGCCCAGCGGGGGCAATCATTTCCATAATTTCGCGTTTGCCGCCGTAAGCGCCTACCGGCAAGCCGCCACCAATGACCTTGCCTAGTGTTGTCAAATCAGGCGTGACATTAAACTTTTGCTGCGCGCCGCCGTAGGCAATCCGAAAACCCGTCATCACCTCGTCAAAGACAAGCAGAGCGTCGTTGTCTTTGGTGATCTCTCTCAAGCCTTCCAAAAATCCCACATCTGGCGTCACAAAGCCAGAATTTCCGACCACTGGCTCTAGAATGACGCCCGCGATTTCGCCCGAATTGTCAGCAAAGAGCTGTTTGACGGCTTCGAGATCGTTGTAGGGGGCGTTGAGGGTATCAGCGGTGGCAGCTTTGGGGACACCGGGAGAATCGGGTAAGCCTAGCGTGGCCACGCCCGATCCGGCTTTGACCAAAAACATGTCGGCATGACCGTGGTAGCAGCCTTCAAACTTGATGATTTTGTTGCGACCCGTGAAGGCCCGCATCAGCCTGAGTACGGCCATGCAGGCTTCGGTGCCGGAATTGACAAAGCGTACCATCTCGACGCTGGGCACGGCTTCAATCACCATTTCGGCCAGCACGTTTTCGAGATAGCAGGGAGCGCCGAAGCTCGTGCCTTTATCTAGTGCGGCTTTGAGCGCAGCGATAACTTCCGGATGCGCGTGGCCGCAAATCGCTGGCCCCCAAGTGCCCACATAGTCGGTATATTGGTTGCCGTCTACATCCCAAACGTGGGCTCCTTTGACGTGATCAAATACGATTGGCTGGCCGCCGACTGAGCGAAAAGCGCGAACCGGCGAATTGACGCCACCGGGCATGAGCGATTGGGCGGCTGAAAAAATCTCGTCAGATTTGGTTGTTTTTAGAGTCGTGGTGCTAACCAAAGCGCGCTCCTTACTTAAAGAGAGTGATAAAAGGATAATTTCTGTGGCGTTGCTACGTAGCAGTTAAATAGCAGTGTTTTTTATCCTAGCGGGTTGAGCGGCGCTATGTTTCGTGATGTTAAGGAATGTATTGGTGGGCCTACCTGTAGCATGGATAAAGATGCAATGCTTCCCTTTCGTTTCTTTGCTTCGTTTCTCTGGCACCCTCGCTCCATGACGCTATCTAATTCTTCTGCTGATTCTCCTACTGATTTTTTGCAGCCGCTGGCTGTCCCAGTTGATAAAATTCGCTACAACGAGCAAGGGCTAGTGCCTGCTATAGCTCAAGACTATCTCGATGGCACGGTGCTGATGATGGCTTGGATGAACGCCGAAGCCTTACAAAAAACGATGGCCGCCGGTGAAGTTTGGTACTGGAGTCGATCGCGCCAAGAACTTTGGCACAAAGGCGCGACCTCTGGGCACATTCAAAAAGTTCGCGGCCTGCGCTATGACTGTGATAGCGACGCGCTGCTCGTGACGGTAGAACAGATAGGTGATGTTGCTTGCCATACGGGTGAGCGCAGCTGCTTTCATCAGGTGGAGGGTGCAACGGGAACACAGATTGTGCCGCCGCCAGCCGATACGCTGTCACAGGTGTATGGGGTGATCTGCGATCGCAAAGCCAACCCCCAACCAGACTCATACACCAACAAGCTGTTTGCCGGCGGCGACAATAAAATTTTGCAAAAAATCGGCGAAGAAGCCGTAGAAGTGGTGATGGCCTGTAAAGACGACGCCCCGGATGAAATCGCCGGAGAAGTCGCCGACTTGCTCTATCACACCCTCGTTGCCCTGGCCCATCACGACGTTGATATCAAAGCCGTGTACCGCAAGCTGCAATCGCGCCGTTAGCAAGTTATTTACAGTTTCTTACAGTCGGAGGATGTGATGGGGCTCAGCGCGAATAAAGAGGCCAAAAAACGGGTAGTAGAGCTGCGATCGCAGCTTCAAAAAGCCAGCTACGCCTACTACGTGCTTGACGCGCCCGATTTGCCTGATTCAGTTTACGATCGCCTTTACCGTGAGCTGGAAGATCTCGAAACGCAATATCCTGATCTGCTAACACCCGATAGCCCGACTCAGCGCGTCGGCGCTCAGCCTGCCGAGCAGTTCAACTCAGTGCGGCACAACATTGCCCTTTATAGCCTGGAAAATGCGTTTGATATTGAAGAATATCGCCAATGGCAGGCCCGCTGGCAGCGACTAGAGCCCGATGTCGGGGAAGCCGAAGCCGTCGCTGAGCTAAAAATTGACGGTAATGCCTTAGCGCTGACCTACGAAAATGGCCTGCTAGTGCGCGGGGTGACTCGCGGCGATGGCATCACAGGCGAAGAGATTACACCGAATGTGCGCACGATTCGCACGATTCCGCTGCGACTGCAAATGCCCCCAGGCAAAGTGCCGCCGCCGGTTGTAGAAGTGCGCGGTGAAGCGTTTTTGCCGCTGAATGTGTTTGCGGCTATCAATCAAAAACGAGCGGCAGAGGGTGAGGCGCTGTTTGCTAATCCGCGTAATGCAGCGGCGGGTACTTTGCGGCAGCTAGACGCGCGTAAGGTGGCGGAGCGTCAGCTTGATTTTTTTGCCTATACGCTGATTATGCCGGAAGGCGCGGGCGATTTGGCTGTGCCGCTAGATCAGTGGGGAGCTTTAGAAGCCTTGCAGTCTCTGGGCTTTAGAGTAAATCCGCATCGGCAGCGCTGTGAGTCGGCGGCGGCAGTGGCGCGCTACTACGACCATTGGGACACCCAGCGCCACGATTTGCCTTATTTGACTGATGGCGTGGTGGTAAAGCTCAACAGCTTTGATTTGCAAGATCGGCTGGGCTTTACCAATAAGTTTCCGCGCTGGGCGATCGCGCTCAAATATCCGGCTGAAGAAGTCCCGACCCTGCTGGAATCGGTGTCTGTGCAGGTAGGCCGCACGGGTGCGATAACGCCAGTGGCTGAGCTGAAGCCGGTGACGCTAGCGGGTACAACAGTGGCAAGAGCAACGCTGCACAATGCGTCTCGCCTCGCCGCGCTGGATCTGCACATTGGTGACACGGTGATTGTGCGCAAGGCCGGAGAAATTATTCCTGAGGTGGTGCGTGTCATTTTAGATTTGCGACCTGAAGGGGCGATCGCTTATCACCTGCCTACTACCTGTCCGGTGTGCGATCAGCCAGTGATCAAGCCCGCTGATGAGGCCGTGACTCGCTGCGTGAATATTTCTTGTCCGGCAATCTTGCAGGGGGCTGTGCGCCACTGGGCGAGTCGCGAGGCGATGGACATTCGCGGGCTTGGCTCTAAGTGGGTAGAGCAGTGGATCGATCAAGGCATGGTGAAGTCGGTGGCAGATCTGTACAGCTTAACGCTTGAAGATTTGCAGCGCCTAGATCGGATGGGTGAAAAGCTAGCGACCAAGCTGATCGGGGCGATCGCAGATTCTAAGCAGCGACCCTGGCATCGGGTGCTATATGGGTTAGGTATTCGGCTAGTGGGCGCTGCGAATGCCAAGCTGCTAGCTGAGAATTTTCGTTCGGCGGCGGTGCTTGCTGCTACGGGCGGCGATGCGATCGCCCAAATCTATGGCATCGGCCCCGAAATCGCGCAGTCAGTGCGGCAATGGTTTCAAGTGCCCGCTAATCAGCAGCTCATTGAGCGGTTGCAGGCGGCAGGTCTACAGTTAGCAGCCGAACCGAAGCTCGCAGGCGACTTAGCGCAGCCACTCAGCGGCCAAAGCTTTGTGCTCACTGGCACCTTGCCGACGCTCAAACGGGCCGAAGCCCAGCGCCAAATTGAAGCAGCCGGTGGGCGCGTCAGCAGTGCGATTAGCAGTAAAACTGATTATGTGGTGGTGGGTGAAAATGCCGGATCTAAGCAGGCTAAGGCAGAATCATTGGGTATCACTCAACTGACAGAGGCGGATCTGTTAGCTTTGCTGGCACGATCTTGAAGACAGCCTATATTAGTGAGCGGTAGCCTATGATAAGGGCTATGAAATTTGTGTTTAAATGCGCTGATAAATTGGCTGTGATCGCGGTCGCGGGCAAGCTGCACAGGCCCAGAACCGGACGTAGGTTCGGCTCTATGACCCGACAAATGACTGAACCAATGGCCGCTAGTTTGAGCTGCGATCGCTGCTCTCAACGTTGGCAGCGCTGGGCTTGGCATTTGGGCCTAGTGCCTCTGGCAATAGCGTTTTGGCCGCTAGCTATTCGGCCTAGCTCAGCTGCTGAAAGGATCACATTTTCTTTGGGGGCAACCATTGAGCGATCCATTTCGGTGGATGCTATCGAAGCCTATGTCAAAGAAGGCCGAGTAACGCCAGAGCTAGCCCCTTACTTGGCCTATATCGATCCGGCTATGCGGGTGCAGGCCAAGGGACTCCTCTCGCAGCGGGCCGATATTGATGTGACGACGGTGGCCCAGTTTGCCTATACGCCTCAAGGTGAATTTTTGCTGGCGCAGGCGGGCGAAGTGTTTCGCACGGGGGCGCGGTTGCCGGGTGGGAAAGGGCTGCGCAGCGCCGTGATTCTTTCGGCAGCAGATGAAGTCAATGGCTTGACGATCTTAAATGTGTTGAGACGCTTCCCGACCCCGGTTTTGCGAATTGATTTACCCATGGGGTTGGCGATTGCCAGTCAGGCCAGCGAAGCCTTTAATCAGTCGAATGCGGCTATAGCGTTAGTCGAGCAGCTCTCATTGCAAGCTGCGACGATCCCTTTCCCGGACGGCACCTCGGCGGCTGATCTGAATGATTTGGTCACCCGCCCTGGTCTCTTTCAGGTAAAAAAACTATCCGTTCGACTCAACGTGAGTCCCCAGCCAGTAGATGTTTACTTGCCTGATACAGCTAGCCCTGCTGTCAGCGCGCGCAGATTAAGCCAATCTCGCTTGGCTGGCTTTCCGGCAGTGATCATTTCTCATGGGTTGGGCAGCGATCGCAATTCCTTTGCCTACCTCGCCAAATTTCTGGCCGAGCGTGGCTTTGTCGCCATTACCCTAGAGCACCCAGGCACCAACGCAGATCGGCTCAATGCCTTTATCGCAGGTCGCGCTAGCCAAGTGCCCGATGAAGAATTTATCAATCGCCCTCTTTTGATCTCACAGGTACTAGACGGGTTGGCCGAACGGCAGGCGATAGATCCAGAGTTAAAAAACATCAATTTTAACAATGTCGGTATTATCGGTCAGTCTTTTGGTGGCTATACGGCGCTAGCGGTCGCGGGTGCACCGATTAACCTAGCGGCTTTAACTCAGGTTTGCCCGCCTAGCTTTAGCGTCAATATTTCGCTGCTGCTGCAATGCCAAGCCGCCCGACTCACCCCTGCGCAAGCCAATCAAAACTTCACCGACCCACGTATTCGAGCGGTCGTTGCGATCAATCCATTTGCTAGCGCTATTTTTGGCCCCGATAGCATTGGTAAAATCGATTTGCCTGCGCTGATTATCTCAGGCAGTGCAGATACCGTAGCTCCGGCCTTGCCGGAACAAATTCTGCCCTTTACGTGGATGAGCGAAAGCACCGATCATCGAGCGATCGCCCCGGCTGGATCGGCGGTAGCCGCCGCCACTGAAAATCGATACTTGATGATTATGGAAGGCGCGACGCATTTCTCTACTATCGGTGTTACCGGGGCCGAAACGTTTGGTCTGCCTGCTAATATCATTGGCCCCGTGCCTGAGGTGGCTCAGATGTACACTCAAGTTATGAGTTTCGCCTTTTTAGAGGTTTATTTGGCGGGCGATCGCCGCTACCAGCCGGTTTTAACTAGCGCTTTTACCAGTCGATTAAGCCGCCCTGAAATGCCCATTAGCCTCATTAGCCACCTCACCCCTGCTCAGATCAGCGCTCAAGTGCAGCCCGTCACTGCGGCTGAACCCTTAGACAACGCTTCACAGAACGCTTTAGATCAGCTGTTGTTGGATAGAAATGTGGATCTAGCGCATCCTCAGCCCTTCATTCAAAAGCTGAATTAACAAAGTTCAAGCGAACAGAGATAATTAAGCTCATCCCAAATTCACCCAGCGCTCATGATCGATGGCTTCATTAATTTAAACAAGCCGGTTACTTGGACTTCTCACGACTGTGTTGCCCGCATCCGCAGACTGCTCAACACCAAAAAAGTGGGTCATGGCGGTACCTTAGACCCGCTAGCAACTGGGGTTTTACCAATTGCGGTAGGCCGTGCTACTCGCCTCATTCAATATCTGCCAGAGGGCAAAGCCTATCGAGCAATCGTGCGCTTTGGTCTAACGACGACGACAGATGATCTCGAAGGTGAGGTGATCACTGATCAGTGTGCAGATCATCTCCAGCAGACAGATATAGCAGCGCATCTGCCTAGTTTTGTTGGTATTTTGAGTCAAGTGCCGCCTATGTACAGCGCGATTCAAGTCAACGGAAAGCGGCTGTATGATTTGGCTCGTCAGGGTAAAACCCTTGAGGTGCCGACTCGATCTGTAAGCGTCAAGCAGATCCTGATTCGAGATTGGCAAGCGGGCTTACAGCCATCGGTAACGTTGGATATAGACTGTGGGTCAGGTACCTACATTCGATCCTTGGCGCGTGATCTGGGCGTGGCCGTAGGCACGGGGGCGACTTTGATCCAGCTCACGCGCACGCACAGCAACGGGTTTGATTTGGCTGAGAGCGTGACGTTAGAGACGCTAGAGCAGGTGATATCGGCAGATCCGGTTGCTATCTCGACAGCAGCGCTCAACGCAACCTCGGCGGGAGTGGCTATGCAACATTTGCCCGCGATCGCCCTACCGCCCCCCTTGGCCCGGCGCTGGCAAATGGGGCAAAAGCTAGCCACCGCTGATATCAATTGCTTTGCGCTACCGCTTGCCATGCCGATCGAAACTCCGCTGCGGGTAATGGATGCTGCTACCGGCAATTTTTTAGGTATTGGCGAAATTCGAGCAGTGCCACCGGTCGGCGCTATTGCAGGTGAGAAGTTGACCCTGCACAATATTTTGGTCGCAAAACGGGTGTTTCTTCAACCAAATCCATGAGGGCTGAGGGCTGATTTGAGTCAGTCCGTAACGACCCGTATGACCTGTTTGTGAAAACTTATCGCTGACGCGGATTTTGCTGCGCAAGTTTATATTTATTTAATAAGATGGCAGGGCAGTGCGATATGATTGCTTAATCTCTGCAATCGCGTTTGGAAATACAAAAGATGATAACGCTCAAAATCGTTGTTTATATCACCATCTCTTTCTTTGTGGGTTTATTTATTTTTGGTTTCTTAAGCGGAGATCCAGCCCGCAATCCTGGTGGCGGCGATATCGAATAGCCGGTACGCTTAAAAGCCCATCCTTAGAGATTAAATCAAAAAATTACCGGAAGAAAATTGCCAGCCCGCTTGTCGGGCTGTCTTTTTGTGTCGGGCTCTGGCCCAGATCCGGCCAATTTTAAGGCTAATTTGGGCGGTACAATTGAGGCGAGCTAGAAGGGTTGGGCCAAATTGTACCGAAATTGCCCCAAAGAACATGTAGAGGTTGTGCAGAAGAAGGGGTGGGAGATTCAGTAGCGGATGGTTCATTTTGACTTACCCCCCGATCCTCCCAATATTCAAACTGCTCCTCTGGTCGTTGTTGAATCGATCCATCGGCCTAGGAAGTCTCAGTTTCAAGAAGAGTTTCAAGAAGAGTTTAAAAAAGATTTACTAGCCGCTACAGCCACCTCAAGCGATCGCGCTGTCGCCGTTATTGAAGATGAGTCACTGCCCAACCTAGAACCCGCTTCGCCAAATGATAACGGCGCTGAGGAACCGGCTACTCAAGTAGAGACGATCTCGCCAGCACCAGATTTCTCATCGGATGATCTGCCGACGATAGATCCGCCCGCAGCAGATCCGCCAGGCACAGAACCGCCAGCAACAAATTCATCGCCAACAGATCTGCCAACGATAGATTCGCCAGTACCAGTAACAGATCCGCCCGCGATAGATCCGCCAATAACAGATCCGCCAGTAACAGCGCCATCCGCGGCTGAACTCGCGGATCAACTTAGGCTCACGGCTGATTACCAGGACTATGACCCCGACACGCAAATCGTTACAGCGCGCGGCAACGTGGTTCTGCGACTCGGCAATGACATCATTGAAGCCAATGATCTATGGGTGAACTTAATTAATCGCTACGCGCTCGCGACTGGCGATGTGCTGCTCACCAGAGGCGCTCAAATCGTACGCGGTAGCCGGGCTGAATACAGCTTTACGCAGCGTTCGGGGGTAATCCGCGATGCCGTAGGCACGCTTTACTTCCCCACCGCTGGTAACGATTTTAGCTCTCCTTTAGATCGGCGGTTTTTGCCAGGAGGTGGAACGGCCACAGGGCGAGCTTATGATCCGCTGAGCCCCAATGCGCCTTTGCAGGTCACTAGCGATGGCAGTATTCAAATTACGACTAGCCCGGATGCGCGCTTAACCGGTGGCAGAGACGGCAGCTTGCAGCAGTTGCGGTTTGAAACGGACGAGCTGCGCTTTGATGTGGAAGGCTGGCGGGCTGAGTCTGCCAGAATTACGAACGATCCGTTTTCGCCGCCGGAGCTAGAGCTGCGAGTAGATAATTTGCTTTTGCGCAATTTATCCGTGACGCAAGATGAGCTGTTGTTTCAACGGCCTCGGCTGGTGTTTGATCAAGGATTTGCGCTGCCGCTGCTGCGATCGCGCCTGCTGCTGAATCGCGGCCAAGTCGATCCTGAAGAGCTGAGTCCTCTGCCCGTACAAGTGGGGGTTGATGGTCGTGATCGCGGTGGCTTCTTCATTGGCCGAAAAATCCCGATTGTCAAAGATGGCCGCACTCAGTTTTCGATCACGCCGCAATATTCTATAGCCAGAGCCCTCAGCGGCCAAAATGGATCGCCATTTGACTTTAACAACTTTGGGGTGACGACTGACTTGTCGAGTCAGCTTGCCCCTCGGCTCAGGCTCAGAGGCCACGCTGAGCTAACCGGTTTAGGTCTATCGAATCTGACTGAAAATCTGCGGGCTAATCTCAGAGCCGAGCAGTTAATCGGCAACCACACGTTAGCGGTGGACTACAGCTATCGCGATCGCCTTTTTAATGGCTCTTTGGGCTTTCAAGACGTGCAGTATAGCTTCGGGGCCGTGCTGTTATCTCCCACTATTAACCTCAACTCCAACCTTCAGATCACCTATCAGGCCAGCGCTCAGCTCATTAATGCGGCGAGCGATCGCGCCGACTTGCTCGCCGCTAGCGGATCCAATACGGGCCGCATCACCCTCGGTCGCTATCAGGTCAGCGCTGCTTTGCGCCAAAACATGAACCTTTGGACAGGCGAGGCCAAACCGGCAACGCAAGCCGAAGGACTAAGATTTACGCCCGCCCCGGTGGTGCCCTATCTAAATCTCTCAAGCGGGCTACGGCTCACCACCACTGCCTACTCTAGCGGCGATCAGCAAAATAGCGCGATCGCCGATATTGGCATCTCCGGCCAAATCGGTCACTTTGCCCGCAACTTCGGTGACTACACCAGCTTTAATCTCAGCTACTCCCAAGCTTTGCTAGGAGTCGCCGATTCTCCCTTTTTATTCGACCGAGAAGTGGATCGCAGCATTCTCTCCTACGGCATCAACCAGCAGATCTATGGCCCTTTCCTGCTAGGGTTTCAATCCGCCTACAGCTTCAGCCAAAACCGTCAGATCAGCAGCATTTTCACCTTAGAATACAGTCGTCGCACCTACGGCATCCTGCTTCGCTATGACACGACCCAAAGCGCAGCCTCTCTCGGCTTTCGGCTCAGTAACTTTAGCTGGCTAGGTGACACCGATCCGTTCGATACCCCGCGCGTGCGTCAGGTCCGAGGCGGCGTGCTGGAGCAGAGAAATTAGGCTACTCTTAAAGTTAAAAAAAGCTGAGAAAAAAGCTGACGTTTCACATCAGATAGCAGCAGGCTAAATCTTGCCTTAACGAGAGCACTTAGGAATATTTAAGGAGACCGCGACCTATGGCTTCGGCCACATTCTCTACATCACTCGAAGCGCAACAGGCAGCAGCTTTACTTGAAAACTATCATTTTGAACTAGGCCATCACGATGCTCGTCAGTGGGTATCGCTGTGGCTAGAATTCTATGGCCCTAGCTGGATTCGCGAAGCGGTGATCGAGGCGCTGTATCAAGGCCGGTATAAGTCAGTGTCAGTGCGACAAATATTAGAGCTATGGCAGCGTCGCGAACAGCCCATTCGTCACGCTAGTCATGAGTTTGAAGCAGCCGTCTGTCGAGAATTTGGAAAGGCTAAAGCCACGCCTAGCGACGTGACCTCATTCCCCCCTGTGCAGCGTCGCCGCTCAACGGCCTTACGCTCGATCAAAAAGACTCGGCACTTGCCGATCAATGAAGTTTCATTCAACTTGTCGGCACTACCTCCGATGCCTGCCGAATCGGCCACAGAACCTTCTGTAAACGGCGGCCAACCGGCGAGGAAGAACGAGGCTGTAGCTGCCGCTGCTGGCAGTCCTGACCTTGATCCGATGAATTCGATCAACCGCCCCTTCGCCCTCGATAACAAAGCCTGGCGTCAGTTTCCCACCTATGCGCCGGTTTACTCTGCGCCGAGTGCTAGCGAAGTCATCAATGCTCAAAAGCAGCTTAACGACAATGGCCAAGGCGCCGAGCAAGCGATCCAACCCTTCAAGCCAGCGCTGCCTTTTTCCCCTCAAACGCTACGGTTGGCCAAGCAAAAAACGCTTGTATAGTTTCTGGCGTAGTGTTCTGCTTTGTGTGCTAGGTGGGCTAGTCAGCTTTGGGGGGCTTTACGCCTAGGCGAATTTCCGAGCAAAATGAGGCAATCCGCAGGCCGTTTGCGAGTTCACTCATGCTGGTGCGCATTCGTAAATTTTCAGTGATAAACCATAGCCGCTCTTCAGAACGAGCCTCTGAGGTTTTGCCGGTAATGGTCAAGACTTCATCGGCTAGGGTGTAAGTGGTGATGTAAGCAGGCGTTTGAGGGGTCTGGCGCAGCAACATGCCGCTACCCTCGGTCGGGGTGAGCGGCACGAGCAGTGTGGTGAGTACCGTCGGCTTGGAATCGCCTTCGAGCGTGCTGCTTTGCTGAATTTTGAGCCCGCAAACGGGTTTCGCCGCTCCTGCCTGACCTGGTAAATCTGCCGTTTGATAAAGCTGCTGAACTTCGTCGGCATCGGCGGCTAAAAACGCGACTTCCAAATCTGACTTGCCTGCTTTAGATTGCTGACTAGAGAGGGCATGGGTGGTTCGTTGAGAAAACCAGCGTCCGGCCATTTTTTCAAAAAAGTTCACAATTTCCATAACGTTTTCTTAGAGGTTCTTTGGGGGGGTGCAAACAAGTCTACAGTTCTTTACTTCCGTTAATTTTACGGGTAAGCGGCACCGACGCAAGACAGATAAAACCGCTGCCAAAAGCGTCTATCCCTTACCAACAGCCTTGTGATCGATAGTACGCCGCTCAGCGAATGATAAGCTTACAAAGGAAAATAAAACAGATATTAAGAGCGTTCTCTCATGACCGGATCTAACTCCACCCCGCTGTTGTTGCGCGCTGCCCAAGGCCAAACTGTCGAGCGCCCGCCGGTCTGGATGATGCGCCAAGCGGGCCGGTACATGAAAGCCTATCGGGATCTTAGAGACAAGTATCCTTCGTTTCGCGATCGCTCTGAAATCCCCGAAGTCGCTATCGAAGTTTCCTTGCAGCCCTGGAAAGCCTTTCAGCCCGACGGCGTGATTCTCTTTTCAGATATTGTCACTCCGCTTCCGGGCATGGGCGTCGCCATGGATGTGGCTGAAGGCAAAGGCCCAATCATTCACTCTCCGGTGCGCTCTCAGGCTCAAATCGATGCGCTCACGACGCTTAACCCCGATGAGTCGATGCCCTACATCCGCGAAATTCTCGGTGCGCTGCGCCAAGAAGTGGGCAATCAATCTACGGTGCTAGGCTTTGTCGGTGCGCCTTGGACGCTTGCTGCTTACATCGTTGAAGGCAAGGGCTCTAAAACCTATTCGATTATCAAAAATATGGCCTTTTCGCAGCCCGACATGCTGCACGGTCTACTGAGTAAAATTGCCGATAATATCGCCATTTATGTGCGCCACCAAATCGACTGCGGCGCGCAGGTAGTGCAGCTTTTTGATTCTTGGGCCGGTCAGCTGAGCCCGCAGGACTATCGGACGTTTGCCTTACCTTATCAGCAACAAATTGTGCGCCAAGTTAAAGCCACTCACCCCGATACGCCCCTAATTTTGCTAGTAAGCGGCAGCGCTGGTGTGCTGGAGATGATGGGTGAATCGGGCGTTGATATTATCAGCGTCGATTGGTCAGTCGATATGGCCGACGCGCGGCGGCGGCTCGGGCAAAGCATGATGGTGCAGGGCAATATGGATCCCGGTGTGCTGTTTGGATCGAAGGCAGTGATTCGCGATCGCATCATCGACACCGTAAAGAAAGCAGGCAGCAAAGGCCACATTCTCAACCTTGGCCACGGCATTTTACCCGGCACCCCCGAAGAAAATGGCGCTTACTTTTTTGAAGTGGGCAAACAGGTGAACGAATTTATCGGTGCTACAGTTTAGGCAGGCCATTGGTTACGGGTATTGGGTAAGGCAAAAAAAACATGCGCATCTTTATCACTGGGGCAAGTGGCTGTATTGGCCATTACCTCGTAGAAACCCTGATTCAAAACAGCGATCACGAGCTGTTTTTGATGATGCGCAACCCAGATAAACTCAAGGTGCCAACCGATCAGCGATCAGGTATCAAGCTGCTCAAAGGTGACATGCGCGATGTGGCTCAATTTGCAGATTTGCTGCGAACGATGGACACGGCTATTTTGGTAGCCACGTCTTGGGGCGATCCGCAGGAAAGCTACGAAATCAACGTTGAGAAAACGCTGGAAATTATGACGCTGCTCGACCCAGAGCGCTGTCAGCAGGTGATTTATTTTTCGACGGCCAGCATTCTAGACAGAGATAATACGCCGCTCAAAGCCGCTGGCGAAATCGGCACTGACTATGTGCGCACCAAGTATATTTGCCACGAAAAAATGCGCGAATTGGCAATTTTTCCGCGCATTACCACTGTGTTTCCCACCTTGGTTTTTGGCGGCAGTGACACCAAGCCCTACTCTCACATTTCCGGCGGACTCAGCGAAGTCGCCAAATATATAGACATCATTCGCTTTCTTTCAGCCGACGGCAGCTTTCACTACATCCACGCTCAAGACATTGCCGAAGTCGTGCGTCATTTAGTCGATCATCCTCCTGGCCCGAACGAGGCTAGAGAAATTGTGATCGGCAATCCAGCCAAAACGGCGGATGAGGTTGTGAGCGAAATCAGCAGCTACTTAGGTAAAAAGCGGTACTTTCAGGTTCCGCTCTCCGTAGGTCTGGCTAAAGCGATTATTAAAATATTCAATATCAAGATGGCTGACTGGGATAGGTTTTGTATGGACTATCGCCATTTCACCTATCAAAATGCGGTGACGCCTTCTAGCTTTGGCCTCACTGACAGCTATCCCACCGTGCCCGATGTGTTTCGATCAGCGGGGGTTGTGCCTGAGCGCTAGCTAATGTAGTACATTTGTCTGATAAGGTCTAGTGATAGTTATATAGAAAAATCTATCGTCTACCACTGAGCGGATCATCATGGCGATTATCTCTTCTAAGCAATCTGCCGCTGGTGAGGGTGCTGATAAGCCTAGTCAGGCGGCTAGTCAGGCGGCTGTTCAAAAAAAGGCTTCATCTCAAAAAGCAGAGCTTTCTGCCAAAAAAACGGATCTGCTTCAGGGCGAGGCCAAGCCTGCTGAGCTATCGCGCTCTGAAGAAGGGCTCAGGCCTTCGGCCATCAGCGACTACATTGGTCAAAAGGCGCTCAAAGAAGTGCTGCTGATTGCGATTCAAGCGGCCAAATCTCGCCAGGAACCTTTGGATCATCTGCTGCTCTATGGCCCGCCAGGACTGGGAAAAACGACGATGGCGCTGATTTTGGCGCAGGAAATGGAGGTAGATTGCAAAATTACTACTGCCCCTGCGCTAGAGCGACCTCGTGACATTGCTGGCCTGCTGGTGAACCTAAAAGCGGGCGATGTGCTGTTTATTGATGAAATTCATCGGCTCTCGCGGGTGACCGAAGAAATTTTGTATCCGGCGATGGAAGATGCCCGCTTAGATATCACTATTGGGAAAGGCCAAAGTGCGCGTACGCGCAGCATTCCATTACAGCCTTTTACGTTGGTCGGGGCAACCACGCGAGTTGGCGCTTTGGCCTCGCCGTTGCGCGATCGCTTTGGCCTAGTTCAGCGCCTGCGCTTTTATGAAATCGACGAACTCACTCAAATTGTGCTGCGTACTGCCGATGTGCTCAAAACCGAAGTCGCCATTGATGGAGCCGAAGAAATTGCTCGCCGCGCCAGAGGCACCCCCCGAATTGCGAATCGGCTGCTGAAGCGAGTGCGCGACTACGTGCAGGTAAAGCAGATGGGAGCGATTGATCGAGCGATCGCTGCCGAAGCTTTGACCCTTTTTAGCGTTGATCCTTGCGGCCTAGACTGGACAGATCGCCGCCTGCTGACGCTGATGATTGAAAACTTTAACGGCGGCCCGGTCGGCCTTGATACGATGGCTGCCTCTACGGGCGAAGATCCGCAAACTATTGAGGAAGTGTACGAGCCCTATTTGCTGCAAATCGGCTACTTACAGCGCACGCCCAGAGGCCGCATGGTGACGCCAGCAGCCTGTCGCCATTTGGGTTACGAAGCCATTCACAGTCGGTTTGCGCTGCCCGATGCGCCCTTATTCAATCTGATGAGTCCGACAGAAGAACATTAGCCGCACTTTCTATTGGGATTTGCCTTTACGCTGTAAGAGCGATGGTTGAATTCTTTAAAGTGCAGAGGCAGGAATGATGCAGGCATGGGTGAAATGGACAATCTCAGTAGTCGTGGCGATTTGGCTGAGCCTGACCAGTTTTGTCGCCGGCGGTTTTGCGGCAGGCAGTTTTGCCTTAGAGCCTGCTGCTACCTCTCCAGCTATGAGCCCAGCCTCGGCCAACACTATTGATCAACTGCGCAAAACGGCGTTTGAAGCAACTCGCGCGGGCCAGTTTGATCTGGCAGAAATTCAGTGGTCGGCGCTGATTGATCAGCTGCCAACAGAAGCGGCGGTGTGGAGTAACCGGGGCAATGTGCGGGTGCGCCAAAACAATTTGACCGGGGCGATCGCTGACTACACTCAAGCTATAGCGATAGATCCTCGTGAGGCTGACCCTTACCTAAATCGCGGCGCAGTGCTAGAGGCAATGGGCAAATGGCAGCAGGCGATGGATGACTATAACCAGGTGCTGAGCCTGAATCCAGACGATCCCGCTGCCTACAACAATCGCGGTAATGCTGAAGCAGGAATGGGTGAGTGGGAGCTAGCCATAGCCGACTATCAAGCTGCGATTAACCTTCAGCCTAGCTTTTCATTGGCTTACGGCAACTACGCGCTGGCTCTGTATCAAGTGGGTGATAAGCCAAAAGCCATTCAGATCATGAAAAGCCTAGTCCGCAAATATCCGAGCTTTGCCGACATGCGGGCGGCTCTGACCGCCGCCCTATGGGAAGAAGGTCAAGGGGGCGAAGCTGAAAGCAACTGGGTAGCGGTCGTGGGTCTAGATAGCCGCTATAAAGATCTCAGTTGGGTCAAAAATGTCCGCCGCTGGCCGCCAGCCATGGTCAGCGCTTTGAAACATTTTTTAACATTATAAAATTTCTTAAAAAATTAGCCGAAAGTAGTCTCAAACAGATGAAAGGCTTTAATAGCGACCTCTGTAGATTCTGCCACAGTCGCTGCCCTTATGCTTCAGAGCTACGGCAACATCAGATCCAGCGATTACTTAGCGACTAATTATACAGTTCAAAGCGGACTGAGTTATGTCTTGCGATAGGCGTCAAGAGGTGTGCTTTTACATTAAATTCCTGCTTGTCTTTGGGTGCAGCCAAAATTTCACTGATTCAAAAATCTAGCCTATACCTCATATGGTTGTGGCAATCACTGAATAGAAGAGAGCTAAGTAAGCGATAAATTATACCTTCTCAAATTTTTTGGTTTGATAGGGTATTTCTACTAACAGGTGTCAGGGTATACACGGATTTGAGCAAATACGGATCACGCTAACATGATTAAACAGTGGAGTATCTACTTAGTTCGGATTCCGAGCAAGCGTCTGCTACCCACTTACGGTGTGTGAGGTGTCTATATTTATTCATCCGTCCATTTCACAGCATCTCTGGCTCGTCTGAGCAGAGAGTACGCCATGTTTAATTCAAAAATGCTACCCGGTTCTGATGGTTATGGCTCTCCTCGCAGCTTAGCTAGGGCAACCGCTAAAAGGACGGTAGAGCCTCCTTCTATGATGCTTACAAAGCCATCTAGGCAGACGGAGCCAGCAATGCTAGCGGAGGCAGTGATGCATACGCAGCATACAGATCATCAAGATCAAGTAAGCCAGATGGCGGATGAGGTTACGCTATTAACACCTTTAACAAACGTGCCTTTAAAAAACGTGCCTTTAGTAGAAAGCTTTGGCGATGGCCATTTCTATGAAAATTGCCTTTCGGGCAGTGACTTAACTAGCCGTCGTCAAACCCATCACTCCACTATCAATTTTCATTCGACCCGTCTCGAACCGCCCAATTCCTGTTCTTTGAGCGAACCTTTGCAGCTTCAGCAGCTCCAACTTCAGCAGTTTCAGCAATATGTCCAACAGCAAGAACGGTTGCGCAAAGCCGAAAGATCGCTGCGTCAATCACTTCACCTTTCCACCATTTTTAGAACAGCCGTGATTGAATCAGCGGCTTTGTTCCAGGCAAGACAAGTTAGCTTATTTCGCTGTGTACCCGACTCTGGTGGCCCCTCAGAAGGCGAAGAAAAAGGCGCTGCTGACTGGGAGCAAGCTGCCCAGTACTGCCAAAATCAAACATTGGCTTGGCAGCAAGCTTTTTCAATCACACAGACAGAGTTTCCAGATCTAATGCGGCAGTTGCACCAAGGGAAGGCGCTGCAAATTTTTCCGGGGCCGTCATCGCCGATTACTTCTGAACGGGACAAAAACGCAGATTCGCTCTCAAGCAGCAACACCTTCAGTAAGCGGGTTTCTCAAAGTTTGGCCACTGAAACTAGGCAGTGGCTAGCCTATTGGCCCGGAAGCTGGCTGCTACTGCCAATCAAAGATGAGGGTTTTGTCAGTCAGTCAAGCAGCCCAGCCGAAGCGTTGGGTTATCCGCCAATGGGGCTTTGGGGGATAATGGCGATCGCGCTACCGATCAATGAAACCTGGACTGAAGAGGCCATTGCCCAGGCTCAAAGCATCGGGGCAGAATTGGCGATCGCGATTCGTCAAGCTCAGCAATACCAAGCCCTCGAAGTGGCTAACCAAGGTCTACAGAAGCTGGCCCTTTCAGATGGCCTTACTACACTGGCGAATCGGCGCTGTTTTGATGAGCATCTCGCCCGTGAGTGGCAGCGTTTGGCCAGAGATCAGCAGCCGCTCTCAATGATTTTGTGCGATTTGGATCACTTTAAGCGCTACAACGATACTTTTGGTCATCCGGCAGGCGATCGCTGCCTCATCCGCATTGCCAAAGCCCTACTCAAAGGCCCACAGCGCCCCGCTGATTTGGTTGCGCGCTATGGCGGCGAAGAATTTGCGATCATTTTGCCCAACACCGACACGCACGGCGCTTGGCGAATTGCCCAAAAAATCCACGACAGCGTTCGCGATCTCAAAATTGCTCACGCCCCTGATGCTGACGAAGACTATGTGACGGTGACGATGGGCGTTTCTACCGTGATTCCGGGTCACGACACCACGGCTCAAATGCTGATTCAGGCTTCTGACTTGGCGCTGTATCATGCCAAGCAGCAGGGGCGAAACCGCACCTATGTCCACGCCTATTACAACACGGTAGAGACGGAAAATGCGGCTGAACCCAGCCCTGAATCATCCCCTGCGATGACCCCATCTGAAGCCGACTCAGAGATTTGATTTTGACGGTTACGTTGTTTTCGTGGTGTCTGCTTTAGAAAGGCTGCTGAGTCCATTTGCATCCATATGATTTGCGCTCTCTTTTGCTCATGTTGCAGGCACCGATGATGATGTGATCGTTGCGATCAAGCTGAATAGATCTGTACTTCTTGATCTAGTTTGTCCGCTATGCGATCGCGTGTCGTTTCAAGATCGTACCGAGTTTGCAGGTTCATCCAAAACTGCGCCTCCATGCCAAAAAAGTGCCCTAGCCGTAAGGCTGTATCGGCAGTAATACTTCTCTTCCCAAGCGCAATTTCGTTGATGCGACGAGGCGGCACACCAATAGCCTTCGATAGAGCATATTGACTCAGTTCCATCGGTTTGAGGAAATCCTCTAGCAGGATTTCGCCGGGATGAATAGGAGGAAAATCGCGGTTGCTCATCAGAATTACCTCAGTGATAATCGACTATTTCTACATCAGTTGCGTTGCGATCGCACCAAGTGAAGCAAAGTCTCCATTGGTCATTGATCCGAATACTGTGCTGGCCTTTTCTATCGCCGCTAAGTGCTTCGAGCCGATTCCCAGGCGGTACTCGCAGCGTATCTAGGACGGTTGCGGCATGAAGCTGCTCCAACTTACGGGCGGCTATTCGCTGAATGTTCTGCGGTAGCTTACGAGAGAAGCTGCCGCGAAAGAGCCTTTCAGTTTCCTTGCATTTGAAAGAAACGATCATTCATAGATGGTAACGCCTACCGTTATTAGTGTCTATGTCATTTTTGGATGGTTACTGCTTGGCTGTAGGGCTTTGCGACCAGTCGGCGAGTTGTTGGGCGCGGGCGGTTGGGTCGATGGTTAGGTCAGGATCGAGGTCTTGGGCGCGGGTGAATTTGGCAATGGCTTTATCTACCTCACCTCGTCTGGCTAATGCATTGCCCTGCGCGACCAAAAACTCTGCTGACTGCTGCCGTGTCCATACCTGCTGGCACACTTCGCAAGCGTGCTGTGCCGCCTCGGTTTGGGGAAAGGCTAGCGCGGTGTGGTGCATCAGCAGGTTGCAGCAGTAGCGTAGCTCATCTTCCCAAGTGCCCACTCGCCAGAGTCTGAGGGTCTTGTCAACGCTGCCCGAGACAATGCGATCTCCGCTGGGGCTAAATGCCACTGAGTGAACCGCACTGCTGTGGCCCTCAAACGGCGATCCGATGGCGTTGCCCGCTAAGTCCCAGAGCCTGAGGGTGTTGTCATCACTACCTGAGACAATGCGATCTCCATCGGGACTAAAGGCCACTGAACGAACCGAACCGCTGTGGCCCTCAAACGGCGAGCCGATGGCGTTTCCCGCCAAGTCCCAGAGCCTGAGGGTGTTGTCATCACTACCCGAAACAATGCGATCTCCATCGGGACTAAAGGCAACTGAATTAACCGCACCGCTGTGGCCCTCAAACGGCGAACCGATGGCGTTGCCCGCCAAGTCCCAGAGTCTGAGGGTCTTATCATGGCTACCTGAGACAATGTGGTCTCCATCAGGGCTAAAGGCCACTGAATTAACCAAACCGCTGTGGCCCTCAAACGGCGATCCGATGGCGTTGCCCGCTAAGTCCCAGAGCCTGAGGGTATTATCATTGCTACCTGAGACAATGCGATCTCCATCAGGGCTAAAGGCCACTGAATTAACAAAGCCGCTGTGGCCCTCAAACGGCAATCCGATGGCGTTGCCCGCTAAGTCCCAGAGTCTGAGGGTATTGTCACTGCTGCCCGAGACAATGCGCTCTCCGTCGGGGCTAAAGGCCACTGAATGAACCGAACCGCTGTGGCCCTCAAACGGCGATCCGATGGCGTTGCCTGCCAAGTCCCAGAGCCTGAGGGTCTTGTCACTGCTACCCAAGACAATGCGATCTCCGCTGGGGCTCAATGCGACTGAATAGACCCAACCTGCTGTGGCCCTCAAACGTTGAACCGATGGCGTTGCCCGCCAAGTCCCAGAGTCTGAGGGTATAGTCACTGCTGCCTGAGACAATGCGATCTCCGCTGGGGCTAAAGGCAACTGAACGAACCGAACCGCTGTGGCCCTCAAACGGCGATCCAATGGCGTTGCCTGCCAAGTCCCAGAGTCTGAGGGTGTTGTCATCGCTGCCCGAGACAATGCGATCTCCATCGGGGCTAAAGACCACTGAATTAACCGAGCCGCTGTGGCCCTCAAACGGCGATCCAATGGCGTTGCCCGCCAAGTCCCAGAGCCTGAGGGTGTTGTCATCGCTGCCTGAGACAATGCGATCTCCATCGGGGCTAAAGGCCACTGAATTAACCCGAACCGCTGTGGCCCTCAAACGGCGATCCAATGGCGTTGCCCGCCAAGTCCCAGAGTCTGAGGGTATAGTCATGGCTACCTGAGACAATGCGATCTCCATCGGGGCTAAAGGCCACTGAATTAACCGCTCCGCTGTGGCCCTCAAACGGCGATCCGATGGCGTTGCCCGCCAAGTCCCAGAGTCTGAGAGTCTCGTCATCGCTACCTGAGACAATGCGATCTCCATCGGGGCTAAAGGCCACTGAACGAACCGAACCGCTGTGGCCCTCAAACGGCGATCCAATGGCGTTGCCCGCCAAGTCCCAGAGCCTGAGGGTCTTGTCATCGACTACCTGAGACAATGCGATCTCCATCGGGGCTAAAGGCCACTGAATTAACCCAACCGCTGTGGCCCTCAAACGGCGATCCGATGGCGTTGCCCGCCAAGTCCCAGAGTCTGAGAGTATTGTCATCGCTACCTGAGACAATGCGATCTCCATCGGGGCTAAAGGCCACTGAACGAAACCGAACCGCTGTGGCCCTCAAGCTTTAGCCGCTCTTGAATTGTGAACCAAGCCCGGTGCAAAGCATCTTGAGCCGGATAAATCACGTCGCCTGCAAAGTCTTTTTGGCTTTGGCTTACCAACGCAAGTGCCGAAATCGTCGCCTCTACCGTTTGCGCTGGCGTAAACAGCAACTTATCACGAACTTTACGAGAAGCCTCTTGCATATCAGCTTTCGCTAAAGCGGCCTTTAATATCGCCACATTCGCCTCATCTTTTTGGTCGCTATCCGCAAAATACTTCATCAGTGCGGGCCGACTATCGCTCAGCCGTTCGCTCAGCACCGCCCGCTGCTCTCTCACCTCCGCCAACAGCCCACCCGTCAGTAAATACTGATCTCTCTCTTCACCGGCTTCCTTCTTCTGCCACTCTTCATAGGCATCCTTTAGCCGCTGCTCCAGCCGCCACAAATCTCTATCTTTCCTGCCGCCACTCCGCAAACTGCTCCCATCCCGCCAGCAGCGCCTCATGGGCAACATCCACATAAGCAGTTTCTGCAACAACATCTCCCTCACTCACCACCCCATCACTTACTAACAACCGCCCCTTCACCAAATCCGCGATCACATCCGCAATCACCTGCCGCTGCGCCGTGCCCCCCATATTCAACAGCACTTCCTTTGGCTGCCGCTGCCGCGTATCCTTATCCCCTCTTCCCACCCGCACCAACTGCAAACAAATCCGCTGCGCCCACGGCCTATCCACCTCCCGCAAGTTGTCATACACATCCGTCGCCTGCCGGTTCAGCGCCCCCGTCAGCCCGTCCATTGCTTCATAGGCGCTCACCGTCAGCTTTCTCTTCTGCGGCTCTCGCCTATCCCACAGCCCCGTCAGCGCAAACTCCAACAAAGGCAAACAATTCTCTTCCTTTGTCTACATCCGTCAGCAACAGCTTCAGCAGCCCCGGCTCAAACGCATAGCCCTGCTTCTGCGCAGGCCGCTCAATCACCGCCGCCAAATTCTCCCCCTGCAACGCCCCCAGCCACACCGTATCTTCTCCAATCACCGACCGCGACAGCCCCGCCGCCAGCCAGTCATCCACAAAATCTGACCGCATCGTCATCACCACCTTTATCCGCGCTGCGCCGATTTCTCCGAGATAGAACAACCTATGAATAAACGCCTGCTGCGCCGCCTTATCCTCACACAGCGTAAACACCTCCTCAAACTGATCAACAATTAGCAACAGTTTGATGTCGGCCAGATTCAGTTCCTCTATTTCCTGCGGCAAGGCGTCGCCAAAGCCAAAACCCTCCAAAACCTCCCGCACCCGCCCCGTAGAAAACCCCGCCCCCTCAAAAAAATGACGCAGCGCTTTTTCCAACTCCACCATCGGCTGCTTATCCGGCTTCATCGCCACCGCCTGCCAGCCCTCAGTCCGCAGCCTCGTCACCAGCCCCGCCCGCACCACCGACGACTTCCCACTTCCCGAAGGCCCCAGCACCGGCACAAAATTAGCCCGCCTCAGCTTGCCACACAGCTCATTCACCTCCGCCTCTCGCCCAAAAAAGAACTGTGCCGTCTCCGGCGTAAACGCATTCAAACTCTGATAAGGGCATTCCTCGCTCACCGTCGGCGCAGCCACCGCCCACCGCTCCAAAATCGTCACATCCGAACCCGCCCCCACATACAGCGGCTCTTGCCCCGTGTTCTTCAGCTCATTCTCCACTCGGCGCTGCACATCTAGCGCCGTCACCCGCGCCTCCTCTGCCTGCAAAGCCGTCAGCACCGCACTCGAAAAAATGCTGTGCTCAGCCTCCTTCATCGCATACGCCTGCTCAAAGCTACGACAAGCCGTAATCAAACAGTAGCGAGTCTTATTCAGTGCGCTCAGCTTCTCCCTTGCCTGCGCCGACTCAATAAAAGACCCCCCGTGACAGCAATCCATCAGCATCACTAAGCTGCTCAGCTCAGCCTTAGCAATCAGACCATTCAACGACTGAAAAGAAAATCCTTTACGTGCAGACAGCACTCGATTGCCATCAATCTCCACCCGGCAGTCTTGCGTGGCCAAGTACCCCTGCGCCTCGTCCTCATCTTCGCCAGCCGTAAAGCCATGCCCCGTAAAATAAATCAGCACATCGCTGTTTTTGCCGCGCTTTAACAAGAGGGTTTCTAGGGCTTCGCGAAGGCGATCGCGCGTCACCCCAACATTGAGCAACGTCACCTCAAACTGATTGCCCGCCTGCAATACCGCCCGCATCGCCTCAGCATCTGCCTTTGGCTTCAATAAATCCGGCAAGTGATCGTACTCACCAATCCCAATCACAAGCGCGTAACGAGCCATAAACAGACGAATTCAGGAGCAATTCACCCTAAGATAACCAACAAGCGAACTTGATAGGAAGCGTAGAGCGTAAAAATTATGACCAACATCCAACCCGTCCAGCTACAAGACGCCGACGGCACCACCTACACCGTCTATATCGAATCCACCGAATCTGCTGAACTGCCTAGTGCTGTGAGCAGTGAGCCTACTCGTGGCGGCGATCGCGAAAGCTACGGCCTGAGCGAAAGAGTCAAAGCCGAACTGAAAGCCAATGTACAAAACATTCATGGCACCATTCGCGCCTACACCTGGTACGTCATCGGCGCGTTCAAAAATCTTTCAGACGTTGAAGTCGAAGAAATAAATCTCAAATTTGGCATGAAAATTGGCGGCGAAGTCGGTATACCCATTTTTACCAAAGGCACTGCCGAAAGCAATTTTGAAGTTTCGGTTAAATGCAAATTTCCAAACGCCGGGAAAACAAACAAGGGAAACCCCGATTAACTCAGCATCTCGATTAGCTGATTCGGTGTGACTATCTGCAAGTTAGATTGCCTAAAGTCTTTGACGTTGCGTGTCACGATAGTACCAATGCCATTAGCCACAGCAATTTGATTTTGAACAGCGTCTTCAAAGTCCTTAAACCTCGAAACCAATGCCGATTCGATAGATATCTTTCCGACAGCCGCAACATCGCAAATTGTGACCAGTCGCCTCAGAAAAGCGAGCGACGCGGCACGGCCAGTGTGCTTACGCAAAATATAGTGCAGGTCACTTATCACAGAAGCAGAAACATAGCCTTGAAACTGTCCAGCTTGAGCCAGAAACATTACCTGCGTGCTTGCTTTTGCAAAAGGCTCGCGCTGAATCGCCATATCAATGATGACATTCGTATCGATTAGAACCTTCACAGGTTATGTTTTTCCTTCAAGTATTGCCACTTAGCATCCTCAGGATCAAAATCCGAAGAAAATGAAGGCATATCTCCTAGCATCCATTCCGAAAATTCCTCAAAGCTAGCTATTGCAGGCAGTCTATCAACATCTTTAGCGGCTGGTTTAGCATCCAACTGCTCAACCTCTTCAGACTGAACTGCTCTTAAAACAATTACTTCTACCTCACCAGGGCCTAAGTCAACGTCTTCAGCTACAGTGAGCTTTCCAGCCTCGTCTATGGTTCCTTTCAGCTTGAATGCCTGCATCGCTACCACCAAGATTAATGCGCTAGCTACAGTCTAATGGATCACTAAATGGATCAATAGCACTGACGATTAATATCACTGACTTAGAGAAGCGCAATCCTCAAGGAACAACTTTGCCTGTCGAAACGCTACTTATTCTCTATAGCCCGCTAACCGCGCAAAGCTGTCTGCTTCTAGGCTAGCGCCACCCACTAGCGCCCCGTCAATTTCGCTTTGGGCCATAATTTCATCCACATTATCCGGCTTTACCGAGCCGCCATATTGAATAGAAACATGTTGATTCTCAAGCTGTGAGCGAATTAGCCCAATTACTCGATTTGCTTCCTGACTCGCGCAGGTATCGCCGGTGCCGATCGCCCAAATGGGCTCATAAGCAATCACCAGGTTAAATTGGTTGACGCCTACCAAGGCATTTTTGATCTGATTGATAATGATCGCTTCGGTTTCCTGGCGATCGCGCTGCTGCTTAGTTTCACCGACACACAAAATCGGTGTGAGCCCAGCCATCTGGGCGGCTTTGAGTCGGGCATTGACGGTTTCGTCCGTTTCGCCGAAGTACTGCCGCCGTTCGCTGTGGCCGACGACTACGTAGCGAACGCCTAGCTCACAGAGCATCGCTCCAGAAATTTCACCTGTATATGCGCCAAATTTTTCCCAGTGAATATTTTGTGCGCCGACTTTCACGCTGGTGCCTTGCAGCTTATCGCTCAGCAGGCCCAGCGCTGTGAAAGGCGCGCAGATCACTAATTCTCTATCTTCCGGGACGCCCGCTAGCTGAGGCATCAACTGTTGCACAAACGCCAAAGCTTCAGCCTGGGTTTTATGCATTTTCCAATTACCAGCAATTACAACTTTTCGCACAGGTTCATCTTAAATAGGCGCAGCACTTTGGATCGTACAGGTAAACCCCGACGCTAAGCAATGAGAAGTGTAAAGCAACCTCGGCGATCGCGCTAAAAATCGGGCCAAAAAGCCAAAAGGCACGCTTTTTAGCGTGCCTCCTGTGATGCGCTTTGATCTGCCTTGGGGCCTAATCTTGCTTAGTCTTCAACGCCAGCAGCGGCTTTTGCTTTTTCGGCTTCGTCAGGATGAATGCCCAAGCGCGTCAGGTTAACGCGGCCTCGGCTGTCGATTTCGCGCACTTTCACCAGCACTTCGTCATCTACATTCACTTCGTCTTCGACCTTTTCGACGCGGTAGTCAGCGAGCTGAGAAATATGCACCATGCCCTCTTTACCGGGCATGAACTCAACAAAAGCGCCAATCGGAATCACGCGGGTGACTTTGCCCATGTAGACGTTGCCCGCTTCAGCGACGTGGGTAATGCCTTCGATCATCTTCTTGGCCTGCATGGCCTTGTCCGAATCGATGGCGGAAATGGTCACCGTGCCATCGTCTTGAATATCGACTTTGGCAGTAGTTTTTTCGGTGATGGCCTTGATTTGCTTGCCGCCTGGGCCAATGACCATGCCAATTTGGTCGGGGTTGATTTGCATGGTGAGCAGGCGCGGAGCGTAAGGAGAGACTTCGCTACGAGGCTTGTCGATGGTTTCTAGCATTTTTTCTAGAATGTGCAGCCGAGCCGGGCGCGCTTTGTTGATGGCTTCACTGATCACTTCCATCGGCAGGCCAGTGATTTTCATGTCCATTTGCAGGGCGGTAATGCCGCTGTCGGTACCGGCTACTTTGAAGTCCATGTCACCTAAGAAATCTTCGATGCCTTGGATGTCGGTAAGGATGCGGATTTCATCGCCTTCGCGAATTAGGCCCATAGCAGCGCCGCTCACCGGCTGCGTAATCGGCACGCCAGCATCCATCAGCGAAAGGGTCGATCCGCAAACGGAGCCCATTGAGGTAGAGCCGTTGGAAGAGAGCACTTCAGACACGACTCGGATGATGTAAGGAAATTCTTCTTGAGGGGGCAGCACCGGTACGAGGGCGCGTTCTGCAAGGGCGCCGTGGCCAATTTCGCGGCGACCGGGCGATCGCATGGGCCGAGTCTCCCCGACTGAATAAGGCGGGAAATTGTAGTGGTGCAGATACTTTTTGTCATCGCCAGGGTGGAGATCGTCCATCATCTGCGCATCGCCGGGTGTGCCTAATGTCGTTACCGACAGCACCTGGGTCAAACCGCGCCTAAATAGGCCCGTACCGTGCACGCGCTTGGGTAATACGCCCGTGCGGCAGGTGATTTTGCGAACTTCGTCGAGCTTGCGGCCATCGACGCGCCTGCCTTCTTCTAGAATTTGCGATCGCATCAACTTCTTTGTCAATGCCTTAAACGACTTACCCAACGCCTTCTTATCGGCTTCTGTCGCTAAGCGCACAGCGTCATCTTCCGGCAGCGCTTTAATCGCTTCAGAAACGTCCGCCTTAATCGCATCGAGCTTGTCATCGCGCTCCGCTTTCGTTTGCTCAAACTGCTTGAGCACTTCTTTAATAGCCGCGTTGGCTTTATCCGCAATAAAGCTTTCTAGGGCTTCATCAACCACTGGCGGCGGCTCAACCGGGCGATCTAGCTTCAGCTCTTCGACCAAATCGAGCTGCGCTTGAATCAAATCACGCACAACTTCGTAGCCAAAGTCAATCGCTTCAATAATGTCCTGTTCAGGCAGCTTATTGGCTCCCGCTTCGACCATAATCACTCCGTCTGGCGAACCCGCCACGACAAGATCGAGATCGCCTTCTTCAATTTCGGCGTAGGTGGGGTTAATGATAAAGTCATCGCCAACGAGGCCCACGCGCACAGCCGCCATTGGGCCATTGAACGGAATTTCAGCTAGAAGAACGGCAATCGACGCGCCAGTCGCCGCTAGTACATCGGGCGGTACGTCTTCATCCATAGAAACGGTGGTGGCCACAATTTGGATGTCGTCGCGAATCCAGTCGGGAAACAGCGGGCGCATGGGACGATCAATCAGTCGGCTGGTGAGGGTGGCGCGCTCGGGCGGGCGGCCTTCTCGCCGTAAAAAGCCGCCAGGAATTCGACCGGCAGCATATAGACGCTCTTCGTAATCAATCAGCAGGGGTAAAAAATCGATACCTTCTCTGCCGGAAGATCTTGTAGCTGTTACTAATACAGCCGTATCGCCAGAGCTTACAAGTACCGAGCCACCTGCTTGGGGCGCTAACAGGCCCGCTTTTAGATGAATCTCTCGGCCGTCGATAGAAATCGACTTATCAAATTCTTGCATTGAGGAGTCCTTACTCTTGTTAGGTTTCTGTTAGTTTTCTCATTTTGTGCTGTGGCAATCGTATCACTGATGACGAGGCTTGGGGCGATGAGCTCAGCGACATTGGCCGGATGTCGATCATGGTGAGGGAGTGGCAAATACTATGAATAAGAATTAAGTGGGATATTAAATGACTATATTGATGCCTGATATTTTCCGGAGTGATTTTTTGTAAGACGCTTAAATTCCTATTGACTCTTTTATTTTTTTAGTATTATGGCGATTTTGATCACGGGCGCTGCGGGTTTTATTGGTTACTTCTTATCGCTGCGGCTGCTAGAGGCTGGAAAGCATGTCTATGGCATAGATACCGTAAATGACTATTACGATGTCAGGCTAAAAAAAGATCGTCTAGCGCAGCTACAGGCGTTCGAAAATTTTACGTTTGAGCGGATAGATTTGAGCGATCGCGCCGCAGTTGCTACCCTGTTTGCTCAAAATTCTTTTAGCTGCGTGGTTAATTTGGCCGCTCAAGCTGGTGTGCGCTATTCGCTCGAAAATCCGTTAGCCTACGCTGACAGCAATTTACTGGGCTTTGTAAACATTTTAGAAGGCTGCCGTCATAGTCAGGTTGCTCATCTGGTGTTTGCCTCTTCTAGCTCAGTGTACGGCCAAAACAAAAAGGTGCCTTTTGCGACCGATGACCGCGTAGATCATCCCGTCTCACTGTACGCGGCGACCAAAAAAGCCAATGAGCTAATGGCGCATTCCTATAGCCATCTGTATGGGTTACCAGTGACCGGACTGCGGTTTTTTACGGTCTATGGCCCTTGGGGTAGGCCGGATATGGCCTACTTTAAGTTTGTCGATGCGATCGCTCAAAATCGCCCCATTGACGTTTACAACCACGGCCAAATGCAGCGCGACTTTACCTATATAGATGATGTTGTAGAAGGCATTTTGCGGGTGATGGATAACCCTCCGCCCCAGTGCAGCGCCGCTGAAGCCCAAGCTCAAAACCTTTCTACTACAGCGCCCTACAAAATTTACAACATCGGCAATCACAGTCCGGTGACGCTCATGGACTTCATTACCACCATTGAGCAAGCGATGGGCAAAAAGGCCGAAAAAAATATGCTGCCCATGCAGCTAGGCGATGTTCCGGCCACTTACGCTGATGTGCAGGATCTAATGGATGATGTCGGCTTTAAGCCTTCTACGCCGCTAGCGGTGGGCATTCAAAAATTTGTTGAATGGTATAAGGACTATTACAACGTTAAATAATTGCTTTCTCTAATGGCTCCCTCTATTAGGCAGTCAACCAGTCAGTAAAACCAGTCAGTAAAACTACCCAGTAAAGCCAGTCACTAAATATGGAGCTAAGGAGATTCGAACTCCTGACCCCCTCAATGCCATTGAGGTGCGCTACCAGCTGCGCTATAGCCCCGAATTGCCGAATGCCACCCAACCTTTAGACAAAGCTGACGTCAGTTATCGGCTGAGCATCCATAATCGCGTAAGAATGATGATCTCGTCAAGCTAGATTGCTGACCTGTTGAGATAATGTGTTGAGATAAGCGTTTAATCAGACGTTTATGAAAACGCTCTTCCAGCTTTTTTATAGGCTTTTCTATAATTTCCTTTCTTGACGACCTTTTTTTGAATGCCCCTCTATAGCGCCAGCGACTATGACCGCCTCTTCTCCTTTTAACCCTGATGCGGCTAACCCCGATTCAACAGCTAATTTTTCGGCCCCGCCGGTTCCGGATGCTCAAGCCACGACGCAAGCCGCGATTGACACCCTCAAAACTCAGCTGCGCCGCAAAGAAGGCAACTGGGTAGAGTGGGGCAAAGCCTGCAACACCTTGCAGAAAACGGGTCTATCGCCTCAAGCAATCTTCGAGGCCACCGGCTTTGAACCGATTCAGCAAAATCAGCTGATCGTGGCTTCCCAGGTATTTGATTCGATGGTGGCAGGTGGCGTGAGCGATTTGGCTAAGGCGCACTACGAAACGCGTGGCAGCGATAGCCTGTACGAATTTCGGATTTTGGCTCACAGCGATCGCGCTGCCGCAGCTGATTTTGCCTACAGCAATGGGCTCGATAGCGATCAGGTGAAAGAAGTTGTCAAAGCGCTCAGAGACTTTGCCTATAGCGAAACTGCGCCTCCCGGCTTTGAAAAAACGATGGGCGATGCGGCGGCTTACTACTACTGGCGATTGGCTCGTCAGCAGGGAGATTTGCAGGCGCGATCGCGCTTAATCGCCCAGAGCCTACGATTCGTCACCAGCAGCAGCGCCCGCAGCCAAATTGAAAAGCTGCTCACCGACTTTTCGGTCGTAAAGCAAAAGCCAGCGCCGCGGCTGCCGATTTTTCGGCTAGAAAATGAAGCCGATGCGCCTGTGATCATGCCTGTTGCTGGTCAAATGCCGATTCCCACTGCCGACTACAGCGCCGTGCCGGGGGCTAATCCGGAAGAGCCCTTTGGAATGGTGAAATTCTCTGGTACGGGCGCGTGGCTACCCGTTCCGGGCTGGCTCGTTATTCTTAAGGCCGAAGATCCGATTGCGCTACTGGCCAAGGGCAACGATCTGCCCAATTTGCCCGATCATCTATCTGCGACTGAACCTGTGATGGTGATTGTGGATAGAGCCAAGCGTGACTGGGATGAATTTAGCTATTACGCCGTCGATGCCGGCGGGGCGATCGCCTTCAAATGGTTTGATGAAGCCCCTCAAGAAAAACTATTGGGCAGCATCATTTTGATTATGCGCCCGCAAAAAATTCTCGATGCCAACTACACCCAAGAATACTGGCAAACAGATGAGTAGTCAGCGGCGGGTTCTGGCCTTTAAAGAGATAATAGAAGCGTCAGCAAGCGTCAACTAAGGAGCGTATATTCATGGCAATAGAGCGGCGAATGTCTAGAGATATGTTCGATGAGACTGCCATTGTAGAACTACGCCAGGTTTGCATGACGCCCAGTGGCTTGTTTGAACCTGGTAAGTATCTAGTGGGTCAGCTTCCCGATGCGGCGTTTGAAATGGGCCTAGTAGAAGCCCTGCCGCCCGTGCATGGCAAAAGCGAAGAAATCGCTCCTGACTTACCTCCAGATGATCCTGCTCAAGGTTAAGTTCAGCAATACCCAAATTGAGTCATACCTTTAGATAGTCTTTAAGCGTCTTGTAAGTTAAGTCATTGCCCAAGGAGCCTTTCCCATTTACACCCGCCCTTTAGCCAAATTAATCGAAGAATTTCAGCGCCTACCGGGCATTGGGCCTAAGTCGGCTCAGCGTTTGGCCATGCATATGCTCAAACGCCCCGAAGCGGAAGTCAGGGCCCTAGCCAATGCCCTAATTGAGGCCAAGCAGCAGGTGGGCCAGTGCTCTCGGTGTTTTCATCTGTCGGCTGAGCCACTCTGTGATATTTGCCTGTCCCAAAGCCGCGATCCGAGTACGGTCTGTGTTGTGGCCGAATCACGCGATGTCATCGCGCTAGAGCGAACCCGTGAGTACAAGGGCCGCTACCATGTGTTAGGCGGGCTAATTTCGCCCATGGATGGGATTGGTCCGGAACAGCTTAATATCGGTCAGCTGGTGCATCGGGTTAATAAAGAAGCGACCCGGGAAGTGATTATGGCAATTAGCCCTAGCATTGAAGGCGATACGACGACGCTATATGTTGGCCAACTACTTAAGCCTTTTACAAAGGTGACTCGTATTGCGTTTGGCCTGCCGATGGGCGGCGACCTCGAATACGCGGATGAAGTAACGCTGGCTCGGGCTTTAGAAGGACGGCGAGAGCTAGATACGTAAGCGCTAGCTAATCTGGCTTAGCGATTTGTCTAAATAGAGTTAGAGTTGTCTAGATTCAGCCAAGCTAGGCTCAGACACCATCAAGGCATCAATACGCTAAGGTTTCAAGCGTGTCGAGTAAGTATAGGCGCACGAGCTGTTCGTCGCTAGTAGCGGTGGTAATGGCAGAAAGCTGCTCGACTCGCCAGCGCTGGAAGCCGGAACTGGCTGCGATCGCTCTTTTTAAGCTTTGCCATAGTTCGGCGTCTTCGGCAGTATGAGTGGGTTCTACAGGTAATGAATTGGCCATAGTTTCGTTGTCTCCAATCGTAAAAACACTTGAAAAAAAAGATTTAGATCGCCCTTACATGATTTAAAGATAGCTTAAGGGCAAAAATGCAGCTGTATTGATGGCCACGATTTGATAACCTGCCGTAAAAAAAGACTTAAGTTGGCTCTGAAACCTCTTCGGATGGCGGTACATCTGGTTCTAGGGGTACATCTGGACGCTCATCTGGGGGTAATAGCTTATTAACTTGCAGTCCCAAAATGAGGAAATCATGCGTGATCGCCTCACGCTCGTAAGGCGTTACTCGCTTTAGGGTGCTTGATCCGACGAGAAGCGATCGCCCCGCACTGACTGAAATCTGCAAAAACAAACAAGCCAAAAAGAAAGACAGTGCCGCCGTGACCAAGCCAGCGGAAGGCGTCATCAGCGGCTTAATGTGGGGCAATTCTGCATACAGCGTTTGCAGCATCCACAGCGAAAATCCGGCTGTGAGCCCAGCGAGTATTTTCACCTGTAGCGTCTTTAAAACCTGTAAGCAGCGGCGCTGATCGTCACTTAGCTCAGTGGGCTTTAGGGCCAAAGGCGGCAAACTAAAAACATAAAACGGCTTGACTAGCTGCATGGCTAGCGGAGGGGCGATGCTGAGTAGAGCGATCGCCCAAAACTGAGCCCTAAAAGCAACTGGATAGTCAAAGGCAGAGCCAGTAGACGCTAGCCCTGCCAAACAAATATCCAACAGCAGCGGTACAGCCGCCAACCCGGCGGCATGAATCCATAAATAGCGGTTCGGCTGCACCTCAACCATGGTCTTTACCGAGTGACGTCTGCTCATTGAGCGCTGAACCAGCGTTAAGCCGGTGCTAAGGTTCGGCGCTGCGAGATCAGCTTAAAGGCGTCAATAATATCGCCCTCTTTCCAATCATTAAAGCCACCGACTGCAATCCCACACTCAAAGCCAGCATTGACTTCTTTGGAATCTTCCTTCATCCGCTTCAGCGAATCGAGGTTGCCCTCGTACATCACTTCTTGACCGCGTGTTACCCGCACCTTACAGTTTCGAGTCACCTTGCCCGAAAGCACATAGCAACCTGCGACCGTTCCTTTGCGTACCGGGAACACTGCTCGGACTTCCACTTTGCCCAGCGCTTCTTCAACCAGTTCAGGCTCTAATAGCCCTTCCATCGCGCCTTCGATATCTTCGAGCAGCTTGTAGATGATGTCGTAGTCCCGTACATCTACACCCAAGTTATCTGCTGATTGTCTGGCCCCTGAGGCAAGCGTCGTGTTAAAGGCGATGATCACCGCGCCACTAGCGGCGGCGAGATCTACGTCTGTTTCACTAATTTCACCCGGTGCGGCCATCAGCACCCTAATTTGCACCTCGTTTTGAGGAAGCTGCTGCAAGGAGCCCAAAATCGCTTCGAGCGATCCCTGTACGTCGGCTTTGAGAATCAGATTCAGCTCTTTGAGATCGCCCTCTTTGGCTTTTTCAGACAAAGAGTTCAGCGTGACTCGGCGAGAAGCCATCGTCTGCTGCAAGCGTGATTGACGCTGCTCAATCGCTTTTTCTTCAGCAGCTGATCTAGCATCGCGTTCATCGGCATATACCTGGAATTCTTCACCGGCTGGCGGTACATCGTTTAGGCCAAGTACCTCTACCGCAAAGGAGGGCAGCGCTGCTTGGGAGCGATTGCCCCGATCATCCACCATCGCCTTAACACGCCCAAAAACTGGACCTGCCGAAAAAGCATCGCCTATTTTTAAGGTGCCGTTCTGCACCAGCAAGGTAGCGACTGGGCCACGCGCTTTGTCGAGATGCGCTTCAATCACGGTGCCTTTGGCAAGGCGATCAGGATTGGCCTGCAAGTCTTCGATTTCTGAGACGAGCAGCAGCATTTCGAGGATGGTATCGACGTTTTCGCCGGTAATCGCACTTACGGGCACCATGATGGTGTCACCGCCGTACTCTTCCGGTACGAGCTCATATTCCATCAGCTCTTGCTTGACGCGATCAGGATTGGCCGCTTCCTTGTCGATTTTGTTGATGGCGACCACAATCGGTACACCTGCCGCTTTGGCATGGCTAATCGCTTCAATGGTCTGCGGCCTGACGCCATCGTCAGCCGCGACAACCAGAATGGCGATATCGGTAACTCTTGTGCCTCGCGCTCGCATGGCGGTAAACGCCTCGTGACCAGGGGTGTCAAGAAAGACGATTTGGCCAGATTTGCGATCGCTATGCGGACTGCTCTTGAGATCGACATGGTATGCGCCGATGTGCTGAGTAATACCACCGGCCTCACCTTCCGTGACCTTGGCCTGACGAATGTAGTCGAGCAGGCTGGTTTTACCATGGTCAACGTGGCCCATAATCGTGACCACAGGCGGACGCGACTGCAAGCTGCCGGTGTCTTCATCGCCGACCATTTGAGTCACTTTGCGAGCTTCAGGCGCCTCTTCAGCGGTGACAGCTTCTACCTCAAACTCTTGCGCCACCATTTCAGCGGTGGGCATATCTAGGGTTTGGTTAACGTTGGTGGCAATGCCTTTAAAGAAGAGCAGCTTGATAATTTCAGTTTGTGGTACCGCTAGCTGATCGGCTAAATCATGCACACTGATACCGCCTGTGAGCACAATCATTTCTGGCCTTTCAGGGGCGACTTCCTGACGGCGTTCGCGACGTTCGCGACGAGAGGGCGATCGCGTTTTGGTCTTTTTAGTAGTGGGCGCAGGTTTCGACTGCCGCTGGCCTTTGGGCTTGGGCGGACGCATCAGCGAAAGGTTGATCTGCTCGGTTGTGACCTCGCTGCTGTTGGAGTCGATATCTTCAAAGTCATCGTCTTCGTCAATAATGACGCGCTGACGCTTGGTTTTAGCGACTTTCTTAGGCCGAATTTCCTGCTCTTCGTCTTCATCGCCGGGGGCGCGATCATGGCGCTTAGGCGGTCGTGGCGGGGTCGGGCGACGCAGTTCCAACGAAGGATCTGAAAAAGTACCCTCGTCATCACCGTCATCACTATCTGAGCTGGTATCGGTGCTAATGAGATCGTTGTCAGGGGGCCTAGAGGGCGGACGGCGCAGTTCAGTCACTGGCTTGGGCGCACTAGGAACCGCTGTGCCTGCACCGGTAGCACTTCTACTAGGGCGACCAACGGTGGAGGAAGCACTACCCGTGGAGGAAGCACTACCCGCTTCTGTCCGATCGCGTTTTAGTACCGGGCGAACCGTACGGCTACCCTCTTCACTACTATCACTGCCGCTTCTAGAACTTGCAGGTCTGTCTGATGTCCGTGAAGGCGGCTCTACCAGCCTAGGCTTTAGCTGTCCGGGACGAGTTGCCCCTGAGGTTGTGACAATGCGCTCCGGTTCTCGCCGCGAGACTGGCCGGGTAGGCTCTGGAACAGGTTTTGCCGGATTGGGCGGCCCGCTGCTGACTAACCCTTGGCTCGACCCATTGATGGTGCTGTTGGTTTGCATCGCGATCGCTCTGATCAAGGGGATCAAGCTGTCCTCGACTGATTTCATTTTCAGAAGAACCGGGAGGCTGGGCGCTCGGCTGAGTGCTGCTCGGCGAACTGACTGCCGCCGCTGGGCGGCTAGGAGGCCCTGCCAAAGCAGGACTCGGACTACTCACAGTAGGACTACTGCCTACAGCAGAGCCACTAGGAGGACTCGGTAGAGAGGGCTTGACCGCTGCCACATCAGCATTTTCTGCATTTGCGGTGGCAGGAGGATCGGTGGCAGGAGAACGAGTCGGTTCTGGCGGCGCAGCCGGACGAGGATAGCGACGGATTTCCAAAATCTGTTGCTCGCGAGGACGAACGGGCTTTTGAACAATGGAGGGCTTGGCTCCCGGAGGGCTAGCGCTACTGCTGCGGGTGGGTTGGGGTTTAATGGCTTTACTAGTGGGCTTATAGCCATTGGCTTTGGCCACCGCTATGATGCGACTAGCATCCTCTTCCGAGATCGTGCTGCTATGGCTTTTTACCGCAATCTCTAGCTGGTCACAGATAGCCAAAATATCCTTGTTTTCTAAATCTAGCTCCTTAGATAGCTCGTAAATTCTTACTTTGCCCTTGTTCATCCTTTTCCTCTTAAAACCTGACTAACCAAATGTGTTTTACATAAGACCTATCGCCCTTATTGACCTAACACGCTTAAACTGCTTGAACGTCATTGCTTGAAAGCCACTGCCTCCCAATGAATACCCAAAGTGAGTGCCGTGACTTTAGAAGCCCTGATTCTAAAGCATAGAGTACAGCGGCCTCTATTTGCCAGCTTTAATACAGCCTTAACACAGATATACGAAGTTTGACTACGATTTGACTACGATTTGATTTGTGGTTAACCCTTAGGTTGATTGCTGCTTTTGCTTGCTGGCTGCTGGTAGTCTGACTGCTTTTTTCTACTTTTTTATTGTCTTAGTTCGCTTCTGGCTTGTGGCTAGGTAGTTCTCTAGCTCTAGTTGCTTTGGCTCTAGTTGCTTTGGCTCTAGTTGCTTTGGCTCTATAGGAGTTGCCCCCAATGTCAAGAGCTACTGGTTTAAAAGCACGTACCATCGCTGTCAAATTATTGTAGTCAAAACCAATAGCATATGAATCATCTTTTACAAGATATTCAAAGATATTTCGCTAGTAAATTTTTCCTTCAACAAATTTTTCTCGATAATTTTTCCGTCATGAATAGTCCGTAGCAAAAGTAGCGGTGATCTGGTTAGGACAGACCTAGCTAGATGCATTGATTCGGTGCATTGATCTGCGAACTGATTGGGGCATCGTGTGAGGGATACTCTATCAATCGATTTTCTAGAACTTCATAGATGTGGGGAGGAATAGGCGCTTTTAAGGCGCGTCCTAGGCGGTTTTTCTTTTGAATGGATTGTAAACAGCGGGTTCGAGGGCACAGATAGGCAGAGCGACCCATGCCCTGATCCAGCAGAATCTGGTGATTTGGAAAGGTGCGAACGATTCGCCATAGCGTATTACGGTGAGCGGCTTGGCGACAGCTAATACATCGGCGATGATTTTTTTCTGCCATGATCTAGTCTCCTTGTGCGATCAAGCTATCGGATGGTTTATTAGCGGGTTACACCATCAAGGCTTCAGTCCTTTTGGGCAGCTGCTTTGGCAGCGGCGGCGGCTCTAGCTTTGGCTTTCCATTCTTCAGCTTCAGCAATCTCTTCAGCAGTGGGCTCGTCGTCATCGTCGTCGTCAGCGCTATCAGCAGGGCTCTGGCTAGTTTCTGAGCCCGCTGAGCCCGCTTCTGAGACGGTCTCAGCGGGCTCAGCTTGAGTGGATCGAGCGATGATCTCGGCGGCTTGGTCGGCGATTTCGGCTTCGGCTTCGGCTCTAGCTTCGGCTTCGGCTCTAGCTTCGGCTTCGGCTCTGGCCTTGGCTCTCCATTCCTCAGCTTCAGCGAGTTCGGCGGCTTCTTCTTCGGCGGCGATCGCTGCTGCTTCAGCCGCAATCCGTCGAGTTTCTGCGATCGCTGCCATTTTCTCGTTTTCGGTTTCGTAATCGTATTTAGCCGAATCTTTAATGTCGATTTTCCAACCCGTAAGCCGAGCCCCTAAGCGCACGTTTTGGCCTTCTTTTCCAATTGCCAAACTCAGCTGATCTTCTGGAACCAAAACGTGCGCCTGCCTACCGTCGGGATCAATCAATCGGACTTCATCGACACGAGCCGGGCTAAGCGCATTAGAAATATAAGTAGCCGGATCGGGCGACCAGCGAATCACGTCAATTTTTTCACCTCGCAGCTCATTGACCACGACCTGAATGCGCGATCCCCGAGCGCCGATGCAGGCTCCAACCGGATCGACGTCGCTCTCCAGCGTATCGACCGCGATTTTGGTACGAGGCCCGACTGAGCGAGAAGGCGGATTGGCCTCCCGTGCGACCGCGACAATCCGCACGACTTCATCTTCAATTTCGGGGACTTCGTTGGAAAATAGCTCTACTACTAAGCTGGCATCGGAGCGAGACACCAGTAGCTGTGGCCCTCGGTGCGAGCCTTCTGAAACACGCTTAAGCGCGACTCGAAAGGTGGCATTAGCGCGGTAATTATCGTTAGGTAATTGGTCGCGCTTGAGCAGTTCCGCTTCGGTGTCGGGCTGGCCCAAGCCGCTGCTGACGGCCATAATCACGGACTGCCGCTCAAAGCGCAGCACGCGGGCATTGAGAATGGAGCCTTCTAAGTCTTGAAATTCTTCTTGCACTAAGCGGCGCTGCTGATCCCGGAGCTTTTGGGCTAGCACCTGCTTCGTTTGAATCGCGGCCATCCGGCCAAAGTCTTGCTGCTCGGGAGTGACATCGAGCACGACGGTATCGCCAGCGAGGGCTTCGGGGGCAACTTCTTGAACGGCTTTGAGATCAATTTGATGATCTGAGTTTTCGACGTCTTCAACGATGGTTTTGTTGGCCAGCACGCGAAAGCCTTCGTCTTCGGTATCGAGCTCTACATAAAAGTTGTCAAAATATTCTTCGTCGAACTGGCCACCGTCGATTCGCTGGGTGCGGCGATAGCGTTCGTAGCCTTTGAGCAGCGCCTCTTGCAGGGCCATTTCAACGGCGGGTTTGGGTAGGTTACGCTCTGAGCTGATGCCATCGATCATGGCCTGTAGTCCGGGCAAATTCACCATTGACATAGGTGCGACCTCTTAAAAAATAACTTGGAAAAAATAATGGAATCACAATCAAACGTTAGGAAAAACACAAGCTGGTTAAGCTTTCTATTCTTCGGTGCTGAGCTGAACGGACTGCACTAGCTCACGCGGAATTTTCACAGATCTGCCTTTGAGATTGAGCGAAAGTGTGGATTCGTCGCGGCTGATGAGGTGGCCTTGCCAAGTTTGCTTTTTTTTGTGCGGTTCTGTGAGCTGAACTTCTACGGGAAAGCCTTTGAAGACTACAAAGTCGCGATCGCTCGTCAATACATCCGACAGTCCGGGACTTGATACCTCTAGTACGTAAGCTTCTGGAATCAAATCCGATTCATCTAGCGCCTCAGTGAGCGCTTTGCTCAGCCGTTCGCAGTCATCTAATCCGGTGTCTTCTTGGTGAAGATTGCGCACATTGAGGCGCAGCACGGGCGGACTTTGGTTGGTTTGAAACACCGCATCCACGATTTCTAAGCCAACGCTACTGGCAATCGGTGCTGCTAGATCAATTACTTGAGGGACTAAAGGATGTGTCATAACGACGATTTTGAGGAGATCCTGGCAGAGTCATCTGAGGTAACTGTAGGCAGTCATTGAATCCAAAAACGCTCACAAAAAAAGCGGGCTCTTTTAAAGCTCCCACTTTTCGCGGTGACCCGAAGGGCCAGACGAATTAGGTCAGCCAGCGTTTTAGGGGGCTTGCTCAGCGTTAAGGCCAAGCAGGTGCTCCATAAAATCTGTCTGAATCAGGCGATCGCGCCTTTAAAGGCTAGCTACAATCCTAACCTCTCAGGCGCTAGCAGCACTTCAAAGCGCTTAAATCCAACTGCGATAAACAGTTTAGCGCATGAAACCAAATTCTGTCGTCGTCAAGTCAGTATTAAGCAATGCGAACTTCTTATTAAGTTGCTTAGTGTTTTGCAAAAAATATTCACTGGAGCAAACGTTTTCCTTAGCTAAGGTAAAAGAACGATATTGATCTATTCCATCTCTCCCTCGGAAAAGTCTGTCCCATGAATACTTCTTCAAAGTTCTCTCCCCAGCTTTCGTTAAGGCAGCTTAAGTGGGACGCTCTCGTCCTGTTAGTGGTGACCTTTTGGCTCAGCAGCAGCGCCCTGATCGATTTTTTGCTGATGCCGATGATGTACGAATCGGGCATGATGGCAGCACCTAATTTTGCGACGGCTGGCTACAGCATTTTCTGGCTGTTTAACCGGGTGGAGCTGCTGTGTGCGGCGGGTATTTTGACGGGACTGCTGGCGTTGCGTCAGCGCCGATCTCAGTTTGACGTCCTTGCCAGCGGTGCCCAAAGTCGGTGGGCATTGATGATTGCGGGGCTTTTGCTGGCGATCGCCTTACTCTACACCTACATTCTCACGCCTCAAATGAGCGCCCTCGGCATTAACTTGACTGGCGATTTTCTCACGGGCGAAACCTCTCAAAGCCTGCCTCAAGCGATGGGCTATCTACATGTTTTGTACTGGGGCTTAGAAGCGGTTAAGCTGCTGGCGGCTGGCTGGTTAATAAAGCTCTGCTACCGCGATGTCGCGGCTGTGTTTGAGTAAAGCTAGATAATTTAACCTGTCAGGTCATCCGTCAGGTCAAGATTGCGCCGCCCATCAGTTTTTGATAGCGGCGCTCTAATTCTTTTTCCATTAGCGGCCAGCGCGTTAACCCATCTTCAAGGGTGGCGCTGGTCGTTTTTGCGTTTGTTTGGGCTTCAGCTTCGGTAGCTTCGGCTTCGGCTTTGGTTTTTAGCCCAGTTTCTAAAACCCTGGTGGCCGCCGTGCGAGCTAGCTCTAGCACGTCTTGGTCTTCGACTAAGCTGGCCAAGGCAAAATCTGGTAGGCCCGACTGCCGGGTGCCGAGTACTTGCCCTGGGCCGCGAAAGCGCATGTCCATTTCTGAAATAAAGAAACCGTCTTGAGATTGCTCCAATACGCGCAGCCGCTGCATGGCTACCTCGCTTTTGCTGCTAGTCATCAGTAAGCAGTAGGACTGGGAGCCGCCTCTGCCTACCCGGCCTCTAAGCTGATGAAGCTGCGAAAGGCCAAAGCGCTCGGCATGTTCAATTAGCATAACGGTGGCATTTGGCACGTCTACACCGACTTCTACGACCGTCGTTGAAACCAATATTTGCGTTTGCTGACAGCGAAAGGCGCTAATGGAGGCGTCTTTGTCGGCTGAACTCATGCGTCCGTGCAGTAGGCCAACGCTGAACTCCGGGAAAATGGTTTCTTGCAGCCGCTGGTGTTCTTCGATGGCGGAGCGCAGGTCTAGCTTTTCTGATTCTTCGACTAGGGGCAGCACAATGTAGACCTGGCGACCTTGAGCAATTTCTCGGCGAATCAGATCGTATGCATCAGCGCGATCGCGCCCGCCTAACACCGTCGTCTGAATCGCCTTGCGACCGGGCGGCAGTTCGTCAATTTGGCTGACATCCAAATCGCCATGAACGGTGAGCGCTAGTGTCCGAGGAATCGGGGTAGCGGTCAGGGTTAGCACATGCGGATTGTCTCCTTTTTGCTGGAGTTTGGCCCGCTGAGCGACGCCAAAGCGGTGCTGCTCATCAATGGCGACTAGGCCCAGATTGGTAAATTTTACCGGGTCTTCAATCAGCGCATGGGTGCCCACTAATACGGGTAGTTCGCCAGTCATCAGCTGCTGATGGATTTGCCGTCGCTTGGCCGCTTTCGTCGAGCCGGTTAGCAGCTCTACCGGCAGATGCAGTAGATTAAACCACTCGACTAATTTACGGTAGTGCTGCTCGGCGAGCACTTCGGTCGGAGCCATCAGCGCTGCTTGGTATCCGGCCTGAATCGCAGCTAGCATTCCAATCACGGCTACAACCGTTTTACCAGAGCCAACATCGCCTTGCACCAGGCGATTCATCGGCGCACTAGCCTGCAAATCAGTCAAAATTTCCTGCACGACTCGGCTTTGGGCGTTGGTTAGCTGAAAGGGCAGCACCTTGTAAAAAGCGTCAATCAGTTCGCCCGTCGGCGCCATTTGGACGGTGGTTTGGCTCTGCTGCTGCTGACGGCGACGGCGGAGCAAACCGAGCTGGAGATAGAAAAATTCGTCAAAAACGAGACGGCGGCGGGCGATCGCGAGCGCTTCTGAGCTCGGTGGAAAATGGATGTGAGCGATCGCTACCGCCAAATCCACCAGATCATACTGCTCTCGCAATTCTCTCGGTAGCGGATCTTTCAGCTTCACCACCGACGGCAAAGCAGCCGCGACCGCCTTACGCACCAAATCAGCGCCGACACCCTCACTCAGCGGATACACCGGCACCACTCGGCCTATCGTCAGCGAATCAATCGCATCGCCTTCACCCCCCAAAACTTCAATTTCAGGATTCTCAATATTCAGTCCGTACTTAGTCTGCTTTACCAAACCCGAAATAGCCACGACCGAGCCCGGTGGATACAGCCGCTTTTGACCTTCCTGCCAGCCCCTAGAGCGAAAATGACCACCGGCTAAAAAGCGGCTAATCTTCAGTCGAGAGCTGCTGTCATAGACCGTCAACTCAAAAATGGTGAGCTTGGCATTGCGCGGACTGTTAAAACAGTTACAGCGTTTGACCGTTGCCACAATGGTCACGGTTTCTCCGGGTATCAGATCTTTGATCTTGACCTGATGCGCATAGTCAATATAGTCACGAGGATAGTAAAACAACACATCCCGCAGGCTCAACAGCCCTAGCTTGGCTAGCTTTTCGGCCTTATATTCGCCGATGCCAGAGAGATAGGTGAGGGGTTTATCGAGCGGATGATTGGACTGAGATCGGTTAACTAAACCGGTGACGTCGGTTGTTTTAGGAGACTTTGTTTTGCGGTGGGTGCTTTTAGATTTACCTGTTGTTGAATTGCTTTTTTGGTTGCTTTTGGCTGTGCCTTCGTCTGAACTGTCGTAACTAGCGCCACTTTCGGCAGCTCTTTCAGGACCGCTATGAGTGAATAAGGGCAAAGATTCAGCTGTTTGCCGAGCCCGATGGAGAAAGCGGCGGGTATCTGCAACTAAATGCTGTCGTTGAGAAAAAGAGAGATCGCTGTAGGTGTCGAATTTCTCGGACAGCATTTTCCACTTGTCGCTATCCGGCAATTGCCCTGAATAGTTAGCTGATAGCGAGTTTAGTCCGTCTCGCAAGCTACTGGTAACAAACTCACTGAAGCGCTGCTGATGGCCCTCAATGTTGTTAAACCCACGCTCAGATTCTACGCTGAGGGCTTTTTGCAAACGCACCCAATCAAGCCCCACTGGCGGTGCTAATGGATCAATGGACGGCCTATGAATCGGGTTTTTGTTCATGGGGAGGGCGCATCCTACTTCAGATCATCCTCTTGCCAGACTGTCCAACTAGCGCGCCAGGCATCTTCTGCCTGCGCCGTTTCTAGCGCTTTTTGAGCCTTTTTGTAGCGCCCTGCTAGCTTTTTTAGGTCGCTGAGCTTTTGCCGTAAGCGCGATCGCCAAGCAGATACGGCTGAGTCAGTGAACTCCACTTCGCTCAGTCGCATACTAATCGCCGCGAGATCAGGCAAGGCATCAATCTCTTGGATCTGACGGGGGACAACGCGCTGCATAGACGAAGCCGATCTGCCCGTCCTTCGTCTTGACGAATCTCTGCGTGAAGCAATCCGATCAAGTCGCCTGGAGTTGGACTCTCGTCTGCGCCGCTCGTCTCGTCGAGGTCTAAATTCTTCGGGTAACTGATCCGGCGGTTCTGTTCTAGGGTTATCGTTTGAAACCATTTCTTCTGAATCGATATCGCCTAGTTCCTGATCGTTCAAGGCATCTTCTTCGTTGGCGTCGATTAAAGATTCTCCGTGCATCACCCGCACGGATACTTTCACGACATTGGGCACGGCATTAACAGGTTCTCCTAATCCTCTAGGATCGGTAGCGGCAGCGAGTAGCGCTTTTGGGAAGTTGGGCATCACCTCCGCTTTTTGCAAGATTGTGTTGGCTTCTTCTGAAATCGCACTAAACACGTCTTGAATTGCTCTCTCCAGCAGAACCTGTTGCTTCATCAAATGAACCGGTGCCAAAGGCTGATCGATCTCATCGGAGGCATTTTCTACCGTTTCTTGGGTCTGCAAAGATCGACGCGCTAAGCCTTCTAAGGCTGCCAGCAGATCTTCTTCTTCAGTTAAGGTAAGGCGCTGATCGGCTGCCGGAACATCCATTTCAAAATCGATATCGTCTTCGTCCGAAGGCGTTGTTTCGGCTAAGCCATCGTCTTCAAAATCAATCGAATCGAAGGCTTCATCGTCGTAGAGATCGGCTCGCAACGTCTCCGCAGAGAAGACTTCATCGACAGGTTCTTCATTAGAAAAGTCTTCAGAAGTGAGGTCTTGGGCGGTTGGATCTGCCGATGCGGCATTTGGCTGAGTTGAGGGCGATCGCCTATCTCCTAACCCTTCTCCCTCTTCTAGATCGTTTAGATCTTGCAGTTCACGATCCTTCATGGCCATCCCACTTCCAGCTGATCGCGCTGCTAACAGCCGTTGTAAAAAGGCCATCCCCTGTTGCTGCTGAGGCTGGCGGCTCATTTTTTGAGCTTGTGATCGTTGCACTGTGAGCTGCTGATAAATCTGACCGGCTATGGCCTGCAACGCTTGCTGTAGCCGGTGGCGCTGATCCCAAGACAGCGCCAAAAATTTATCCGGATATGCCTGAGTGCACAAGTGATAAGCGGCCATCATCAACTGCTGCTTTCCAGCTTCGCTCAGCGCCTTCAGATACCCTTCGTACAAAGGCTCTAACGCCTCAGCCATCTGCTCTGTCTGCGTTTGGAGCAGCGCCAGCTCCTGTTCGATTTGGCCACTTGCTTTAACCATGTGTTCCGTATAACTTTCGCCACCGTGCTGACGATATCCATGCTAGATGTGCAAATATGCCTTCAGCTCTGGCTATACCATAGCGATTCTGCCATTATATTGCTGCCAAGCCGCTTAATATAGAAGCCCTACACTAAAGCCTTGCAACTAGAGATCTGACGTTAGCCAGCAACAAAAATCGAGCCCCTCGCTAATGTGAAGAGCCCGATTCTTCCAGCCTATACGACCGCCAGAATAACTACCCGAACAGCTAAGCAGACGACTGTCACAAATCTTGCCTTATTTCTTTTGACCGGTTTGAGCTGCCACTTCATCGGCAAAGCTGACCGTTTCTTTTTCGATGCCCTCACCCAAAATAAAGCGAGAAAAGCGGCGAATTTGAATGTTTTCACCAAGCTTAGAGACGGCCTGCTTGACCAGCTCTTCGACGGTGATATTTTGATCTTTGATAAAGGGCTGATCAACTAAAGACAGCTCTTTAAGGCGCTTATCAATGCGGCCTTGAACGATCTTTTCTTTGATGTTGTCGGGCTTGTTACCTAAGTCATCACGACCCATTTCGATTTGCTTTTCGCTCTCGGCCAAAGCCGCTGGAATGTCGCTGACTCTGACATACTCCACATTGGGAGAAGCGGCAATCTGCATGGCAACATCTTGGGCAAGTGCTTTAAATTCTTCGCGGCGAGCCACGAAGTCAGTTTCACAGTTGATTTCTACCAAAACACCGACTCGCCCGCCGGTATGAATGTAGCTGTGAACGAGCCCTTCCGACGCAACTCGGCTTTCTTTTTTGCTGGCTGAGGTAATGCCTTTTTGACGCAGCCATTCGCTGGCTTTGTCCATGTCGCCATCATTTTCTTTCAGCGCTTTTTTGCAATCCATCATGCCTGCGCCGGTTTTATCGCGCAGTTCTTTCACCTGCTTCGCAGAAATATCCGCCATTTTGCCTCGATCCTAATAGGTTGCTAATAGTTTGCTAGTGGTTGCCTTAGTGAATCAAACTCCTTCTTACCTTTTTATGGCTCTAGACAGGTTAAGGAGTCACCAAGATGTTAGCGCTAGCTGACTAGGCCCGTGCGGTTGTTTTGCTCAGGCTTAACTGAGTTTGCTTAATTCAGCTAGCGTAATTGTCAGATTCTAATCAGATTTTGCAGCGATGCCGGGTGCGATCGCCTATTCCTCATCACTACTGGGCTCTACATCTGCGCCGTCATCGTCATAGTCTGCGCCATCGTAGCCGTCGTAGATGTCTTCAGCATGGGCCGCGCCGCTGCTGCTACCACTATCAGTACCACCACCGCGCGAACCTTCATAAATTGCGTCAGCCAAGCGGCCAATCACGAGTTTGATAGCGCGAATAGCGTCATCGTTAGCGGGAATTGGCACATCAACGACATCGGGGTCGCAGTTGGTGTCTAACAGCGAAATAATTGGCAAGCCTAGCTTCTGGCACTCTTGAACAGCGTTGTACTCACGACGCACATCGACGATAATCACCGCATCGGGAATGCGGCGCATGGTCTTGATGCCACCTAGATACTTTTGCAATTTGTCGAGTTCGCGGCGAAGCTGCGCCCCTTCTTTTTTGGGTCTGAGATCGAGTGCTCCTGAAGATTGCATCCGCTCTAGATCTTTGAGGCGATCAACGCGGGTTTTAATGGTCGTCCAGTTGGTGAGCATTCCGCCTAGCCAACGCTGGTTGACGTAGTAGGAGCCGCAGCGACTCGCTTCTTGAGCGACAATACCCGCAGCTTGGCGCTTGGTGCCCACGAACAAAAAGCTTTTGCCATTTTCTGCGGATTTGCGCACATACTTGTAGGCATCTTCTAGCAGTCTAGCGGTTTGAACCAGATCAATGATATGGACACCGTTGCGCGAGGTGAAGATGTACTCATCCATCTTCGGATTCCAGCGACGAGTTTGGTGCCCAAAATGCACACCTGACTCTAACAAATCAGATAGGGTTACGACTGGCATATGAAATTTTCTCCCGGGTTAAACCTTGCATCTGGCTGCATCTAGAGCGGCGGACCAATAGCTAAAACCCTTAATAAAAAGAAGCTGAAGCAGGCCAAATAACTGCACTAAACACCCGAAAATCCAGATGTGTGAATTTAATAGAACTTTACTAGGGTAGCACAGTAGATGAGAAATTTCCCCTGGGAAAAATCGTTTGCAACAGATGACGAAAATTCAAGGTGTGTAAGATACGTGGTGGTTTCTGGCTCAGCCTTCCGAGGAATTTCCGCTCCGCGCAGCGCGACACCTTTACGCCTGACAACCGTCACGTCATCGTCAGTTTTCGAGTAAGTTGTTCCGCCTCTAGGATTTGAGTATCCCTTTACCCTTCTTGCGCTTTTGCACTCTTTCTTCTCTCTTTCCCAGCGCAGCGGGATCGATTTTTTATAGAGACTATTCTTAGATGCCCTTTACAGCCTAATCCCACTTTCGCCACAGTCTCGCCACATATCTGTAGTTCCCCGTTGACGACGTAGCTCAATTCAGCCTAATTAATCCGTTCGATCAATCCCAGTTTTAATGGGTGGACTGGGCAATCTTGGTTCATCTGTAGTGGGCCTTACCGCCAAGGCGACTACGTTAACTGCATCCAAATCGCTGAGTCGAGCGACTATCCGAACTTTTTTCAAGGGGCTTCATGAGCAATTTGCAATCACCACCCGCACCGCCACCAAGACCGGCTATGCCACCCCCACCGCCGCCTCGCGCGACTGCTGCACCTGCGGCTATGGGCGCACTGTCGCAGACCGAAATGATTCAAGCGCCGCCTGCTCGCGCTGCCGGACATCGGGCGGCAGCGCCACCGCCCATGCCAAATGCTGCCACAGTCGGTGGCCCTACGCTTGCCAAAATTATTCGCAAAGCCTTTGATGAAGGCTATTCGGATATTCATGTGGGTGTGGGTGAAGTGCCGCGCTACCGAAATCGGGGTGAAATTAATGCGACTGATTTTCCGGTGACGACTGCTGAGGTGTTTGATTCTTGGCTGACGGAGATTTTGACGCCGGAAGATATTGAGAAATTTAGGGAAACGCTCGATTTTGATGGGGCAGCTCAGTACGATTTTTCGCGGGTGCGAATCAATATTTTTGTCAGTCTCAATGGCCCCTGTATGGTGATGCGATTGATTCCGGTGGAAATTTTGACGATGGAGCAGCTCAGTTTGCCGCCAGTGATTCGTGACATGTGCCACTATCACAAGGGCTTGATTTTGGTCACGGGCCCGACGGGATCAGGTAAATCAACGACGATGGCGGCGATGATTGACTACATCAATAAGGAGATGCCGAAGCACATTATCACTATTGAAGATCCGGTGGAATTTGTGCATGTAAGTCGGAAGTCGCTGATTAAGCAGCGTGAGGTAGGCGTACATACGAAGAAGTTTAGTAATGCGCTGAAGGCTTCTTTGCGCGAAGATCCAGATATTATTCTGGTGGGGGAGATGCGCGATCGCGAAACCATCGAAACCGCCCTCAAAGCCGCTCAAACCGGCCACTTGGTATTTGGCACCCTGCACACCAATAGCGCCGTGAAAACGGTGGAGAGAATTTTGGGGATGTATGAGCCGGAGCAGCAAGCTCCGATTAGGGTGGCGATCGCTGAATCTCTCATCGGCGTCGTGGCTCAAGGGCTCTGCCGCACCACCGACGGCAAACGCGCCGCCTTCCACGAAATTTTGATCAACACCGATGCGATTAAAGACTATATTTTGCGCGGTCAGCTCGATGAAGTCGAGGCGATCTTGCCCAACTGTACGTTTGATGGCATGTGTACGATGAACCAAACGCTGTACGCGCTGTACGAAGCGGGCCGAATTACTGAAGAGACGGCGCTAGAGCAGTCTCCGAAGCAAAATGAAATGGCTCAGATGCTGCGCGGTCGCGTTTAGAGGTCTGCGCGCCATTTTTGCACGGCTGCCTGAAGCTGTTTAGGCAGCCAAGCGTCATATTTTTCATACACGGGCAGTCGCCGCTGGAGCGTCCATCCCTGAGTTTGTAATAGCTCGGTCATGGCGTTTTGGGGGCGATGGTCGTAAGTGGGGTTGACTTCATCGATTGGGCCGATGCCGCCGAGATCGCGCGCGCCTGCGCTCAGACAGTCGAGCAGCGCCTGATCGGACTGAATTAAATTAGGGGGAATTTGAATTGTGATCTCTATGGGCAAAATCTCGCGGGCGAGGTGAATGGCCTCCAAGAGCGTTGGCCCTTGGCAGGCAGGGCGAGTTTCGGCTTGGCTGTGACCGGGCTGATGCGGCTGTAAAATGACTTCTTGAATGTGGTGCCATTGGTGGTGGGATTGAGCGATCGCGCTCAAGCTCTGCGCCCAATCATCCGTTGTTTCCCCCAAGCCCAGCAGCAGCCCGGTCGTAAACGGAATCTTGAGCTGCCCCGCAAAATCGAGCTGCTGTAACCGCACCTCAGGCCGCTTACTAGGTGCATGAGCATGAACAGTTGCTAAGAGCTTGGGCGTCACCTGCTCTACCATCAGGCCCATCGACACGTTGACGGCCCTGATCTGCTCCATTTCGGCGTAGCTCAGCGGGCCGACGTTTGTATGGGGTAAAAAACCAAGCTCTAGCACCAGTTCACAAAGCTGATAAATGCGCTGAAACCAGGCAGATCGGCGCTGACTGCGCGGATGTACTTCACCGCTGAGGACTAAAATTTCGATTACCTGTTCAGACCGCAAGCGCTCCAAGACTTTTCGGGCAGCGGCTAAGCTCATCCACTCATCTGCACCCGGATCGCGGCGGAAGTTGCAGTAAGTGCATAGGTTAAAGCATTCGTAAGTCGGCACCAGGGTGTAGGCCGGACTGTAGGTAACCGTTCTCTCCATGCTCGTATTGTAAGATAGCTCTGGCGTATCCATTGGCGAGGTCAGATCCGTTGAAAACTACCGTTATCATTGTTCGTCACGGGCAGAGTACCGCTAATGCACAGCGCATTATTCAAGGGCATCATGATGCGTCAGTGCTGAGCGAGCTAGGCGAACAGCAAGCCCGTAAGGTGGGCAAAATGCTCAGCGGCCTGAAGCTAGATGCGGTGTACAGTAGCCCTCTGAAGCGTGCGGCCAAAACCTGCGAACTGATTATTGAAACGATGAGCGCTGATGCAGGCGCTGAAGTACTGCCGCCCATTCAAACCACCGATCTGATCAAAGAAATTAGTCTGCCGCTGTGGGAGTCCAAATCTTTTGCTGATGCAGAAGCTCAGTACCCTAATGAATACAAAGCTTGGCGGCAAGATGCCAATGGTTTCAAAATGGCGCTACCCAATGCCGATGGTACGACCAGTGACTTTTACCCGGTGCGCGATATTTGGCAGCGAGCGACGCAGTTTTTACAGCCCCTGGTTGAGCAACGCAGCGGCCAAACCATTTTAATTGTTGCGCATAGCGCCATTAACCGGGCTTTGATTGGATCTGCCATTGGCCTTGGCCCAGAAAGCCTCAACAGTATGGGGCAAGAAAACTGTGCGATCAATGTGCTGAATTTTTTAGAGGGCTGGGAGGCAGGCGCGCAGCTAGAGTCGATGAACTTGACCAGCCATTTAGGTGAGGCTTTGCCCCCGCGCAAGGCCAAGTTCAAGGGGCCGCGTCTGCTGCTGGTGCGTCATGGTGAAACCAATTGGAACCGCGATGGCCGCTTTCAGGGGCAAATTGATATTCCGCTGAACGAAAACGGCCACCGGCAAGCGACGCAGGCAGGTGAATTTTTAAAGGTGATCAAAATTGACGCGGCGGTGACCTCTTCAATGCTGCGGCCTAAAGAAACGGCAGAAGCAATTTTGCAGCATCATCCGCAGGTAACGCTAGAGACGACTGAAGACCTGTGGGAGATTAGTCACGGTGAATGGGAAGGCAAATTAGAAACTGAAATTGAAGCGGGTTATCCGGGGCTGTTGGCTCAGTGGCAAAGCCAGCCAGAAACCGTGCAGATGCCGGGAGGCGAAAACTTGGAAGATGTATGGCGACGGGCGAAAAAAGGCTGGAGCAGCATTGTGGCGGCCTATAGCGAACTGAGTGAATTGAGTGATACGGGTGGCGAATCAACCGCTGCGCCGACGGTGATGGTGGTGGCTCACGATGCGATTAACAAGGCGATTTTGTGTCAGGTGATGGGGTTGGGGCCGAATAATTTTTGGCGGTTTAAGCAGGGTAATGGGGCGGTGAGTGTGATTGATTATCCGGGTGGGCTAGAAGATGGGCCGGGGAGTGGGCCGGTGCTGAGTGCGGCCAATATCACGACTCACTTATCGGGCAGCATTTTTGATCAGACGGCAGCTGGAGCCCTTTAAAGTAATGGCTTCTGCACGCAGTTTGATGATTCGGCAAGCTTTTATTTTAGGGCTGGCAGAGGGTGAAGCGGCTGAGCCAGTCGATGCCCAGGGGCGAGGTGATGTGCTGATTGAAGATGGGGTGATTAGCGCGATCGCTCCCACGCTCCCTATTCCTCCCCCCAATACCGAAGTCATTGACGGACGCGGCCAATTTCTAGGCCCAGGGCTAATCGATCTATACAGCCAAAGCGGTGAACCCGGTCACGAATCGAGAGAAACCTACGAGTCGATTAGACGCGCTGCCGCTGCGGGTGGCTTTACCCGCCTCGGATTGCTGCCCAACACACGGCCAGCGGTTGATAACGTCAGTGCCCTAGAGAGGATTCAGCAACTCAATTACCGGATTGATTCAGACTTTCCGCTGGCGACCCTCTTGCCTTGGGCCACGATCACCCTAGCAGCATCGGGCAACCAGCTCACCGAACTGGCCGAACTCGCAGCCGCAGGCGCAGTGGGCTTTACCGATGCGCAGCCGCTGCCGTCTGAAATTGGCCTGATTCGGCGTTTGCTAGAGTACGCGCAGCCGCTGCAAAAGCCGATCGCGCTTTGGCCCTGTGATGTTCGCCTAGTCGGGCCTGGTGTCGTTAGAGAAGGCTTGGACGCGCTGCGATTAGGGCTGCCGGGAGTGAGTGCCTTAGCTGAAACTACGGCCTTAGCTACCCTGTTAGAATGCGTTGCTGAAATCCCTACACCTGTACATATCATGCGCGTTTCGACCGCCCGTAGCGTTGCTTTGATTCGTCAGGCCAAGGCCCAAGGCAGCCCAATCAGCGCCAGCGTTCCTTGGCACCACCTGATATTCGATACGCACGATTTACAGCAGTACGATCCTCATCTGCGCCACGATCCGCCCTTAGGGACACCGGCAGATCGACAGGCTTTGATTGCAGGCGTTGCAGAAGGTGTCATTGAGGCTATAGCCATTGACCACAGCCCCTACACCTACGAAGAAAAAACTGTCGCCTTTGACAGCGCTCCGCCCGGTGCCATTGGCCTAGAACTGGCGCTGCCGGTTCTATGGCAAACGTTTGTCAGCACTCAGAAATGGAGTCCACGCCAACTATGGCAAGCGCTTAGCCAAGGCCCCGCAAAATGTTTGGGCTTCACTCCAGCGGCGATCGCAGTCGGCAATCCCGCCGACATTACCCTATTTGACCCTCAAGCTGACTGGCAAGCTACCGCTCAAACCTTGCATTCCCTCTCTAGTAACACCCCGTGGCTCAATCATGCCATTCGAGGTAAAGTCACTCTAATCCACCGATTCGATCCGGTGGCCAAAAGCGCACCACGGCCCGTCCAATAATTCGATCTTGCGGCAAAAAGCCCCACACATGGCCATCAGAACTCTGGTTGCGATTGTCGCCAAATACCAAATATTGCCCTTGAGGGACAACTTCTGGCCCCCAAAGATAATCGGGAGGCGCTTTGATGTAGGGTTCTGATAGGGCTTTGCCATCGATCAAGACTTTGCCATTTTTAACTTCTATGGTTTCTCCGGGCAAGCCAACCACGCGCTTAATATAGGCGTCTTTGTGGGTGGAGCCAACGGCATCTAAGGCTGCTTGGGGGGCTTCAAAAACAATGATGTCGCCGCGCTTAGGTGGATTGAAGCGGTAGCTGATTTTCTCGATGACGAGGCGATCATCAATTTGGAGGGTCGGCTCCATTGAGCCAGACGGGATAAACCGCGCTTCGGCGACAAATTGCCGAATGCCCAACGCCAAAACGACGCTAAGGGCAATGGTTTGGAGCCCTTCAATCCACGGATTTGGTTGTTTTTCAGACACGGCTTTTGATGGTCAAATGAGGATTTTGGTAGATGAAAAGCCGCGAAATGGCGACTGTTTTTTTGATAGCGTAGCGGTTGATGGGTTAAAACGATTGGCTCAGTTTCAATGAAAGTCGTCACTGAAGGTCACTGAAGTTTTGACTGAAGCTGGGCTCGACGTTAGGTAGTTCCCTAACGTAGCAGACAATTTTGCCTTCGCTGCCACATTTTTCGCTGTATTCATTTAAGTTTAGGTAAGCCAGATGACGGATAGCCGAGTGGATCCTTCTGTAGTTTCTTCACAAAACAGGCCGCCGCTGATTATTCAAGGGGCTCAAGTATTGCTGCCTTCGGGGGCGATAGAGCCTAGAGAAGTGGCGATCGCTGGTGGCAAAATTACTGCTGTCGGCACCCATTTAGAAGTCAATGCGAGCACTCGTACGATTGACGGATCGGGCCTGACGCTGTTGCCGGGGGTAATCGATCCGCAAGTGCACTTTCGCGATCCGGGCCTGACGCATAAGGAAGATCTCTTTACGGCGAGCTGCGCCTGTGCGCGAGGCGGCGTTACGTCTTTTTTAGAAATGCCGAACACGCTGCCGCTGACGATTACGCAGGACATTTTGAATGATAAGTTAGCGATCGCTGCCGCTAAAAGCCTGGTCAACTATGGCTTTTTCATGGGCGCAACGGCCGACAACCTGCCTGATTTGCGCTCTGCTAACCCAACTTGTGGCATCAAAATTTTCATGGGATCAGCCCACGGCCCGCTATCGGTCGATACCGCCGAAGCCATTGAGCCAATTTTTGCGGTTGGCAGCCGCTTGATTGCCGTTCACGCCGAAGATCAGGCCCGCATTTTAGAGCGCCGTCAGCTATTTGCCGGTGAAACTGACCCGGCGACGCATACCAAAATTCAAGACAATGAAACCGCTTTGCTAGCGACCAAGCTAGCGGTGAGTCTGTCCAAAAAGTACCGGCGGCGGCTGCATATTTTGCACCTGTCTACGGGCGAAGAGGCCGAATTTTTGCGGCACGATAAGCCGAGCTGGGTCACGGTTGAAGTGACGCCTCAGCATCTGCTATTAGATGTCAGCGCTTACGAAACCATTGGCACCCTAGCGCAAATGAACCCGCCGCTGAAGTATCCGCGCGATCGCGAAATTTTGTGGCAAGCGCTGCTAGATGGCGTGATTGATTTCATTGCGACCGACCATGCCCCCCACACCCTCGAAGAAAAAGCCAAAGGCTATCCTAATAGCCCGTCGGGAATGCCGGGGGTCGAAACGGCTTTACCGTTGATGCTCACCCAAACCAAAGAAAACCGCTGCACCGTCGCTCAAGTCGCCAATTGGATGTCTACCGCCGTCGCCCGCGCCTACGGCATTCCTGATAAAGGTTTAATCGAGCCTGGTTACGACGCTGACCTTGTACTGGTTGATTTGAACACTTATCGCCCCGTGCTGCGCGAAGAGCTGCAAACCAAATGCGGCTGGAGCCCTTTTGAAGGGTGGAATTTGACGGGTTGGCCGGTGATTACCTTCGTCGGCGGACAGGTAGTGTATGACCGAGGCAAGATCGATACCAGCGTGCGCGGTCAGGCGCTGACGTTTGGAGAGAACTGATACGGTGCCGTTCACGGTGCATCAACATACGTTGCTGTGCGTTAATACCTGTAAGAAAACCGCGATAAACCGCGATAAACCGCGATCAGCTTAGGAAAATCGTCACCTATGTCCAATCCATTTCGGGCCTTAAAGTATCTCCCTTGGTCTACGCTGTTGCTGAGCGCTGGGCTGACGGTGCTAATTGCTACGGCGATTGATATTTTGCTGTGGTATGCGATCGCTGCTGCCCCCCAAATTGGTAATGTGTTGCTAGAAAGCCCAATCTTGCAGCTTCTTTTGTTTGTCGGTGCTTTTTTTGGCGTTGGAGCGCTCTCAATTGTGGTGACGTCGCGCTTTTTCAATCAAGTACTGCTGCGGGCCAATACGATATGGGCGCTGGTTGGCTGCGTATTATTGCTGCTGTGGGTCAAATCTATTAGCCCCGGCATTCCCGCCCTATTTTTAAGAGGGCTCGACTCTATTAGCCTAGTGGCGGTTGTGGTCGGCGCGTTTACTTACGGCAAACGCTATTGGCGATGAGGTGCGAGCGATCGCCCATAGCGCTGCGTAGAATAATTGGATTTTTTAATCGGTTCGAGAGCTATCTTTATTGGGCCATTGAGCTTTTGTCGCCTGACCAAGCTCAGACTAGACCGTTAGAAATACTGTTGCACTGCGCGGATCAGGGTACAGAGTTGGGATGGCTGTTAGATCCAGAAGCTGACAGCATACTGACGCTTTCTTCGGAGTCGCAGCTAAAGCTTTATAGAGGCAGTGAACCTTTGCCGGTTTTATCTGGGGTGGCGCTAGCGCTATCGGTAAAGGATGTGTTTGGCTTGGCTGCATCTACCTGAATAGATTTTAGGGATTTGGGCAACAGCGGGTTGCGGTAAGTTGGGAGTGCGATCGCCCTCAATCTATCCTGAGTAAAACAGCAGTTCTCATGAAGTAAAAAAAGCCCTACAGTGTAACCACTTAGACGAACAGTAAGTTTTTTTAAGTGGTTTTCCTTAGACTTTACTCAGACTCTACCTAGACTTTCGGAGTGGTCATGAACGATTCAAAAAGACGTTACCTTAAGCCTTCGGTATTTTGGAGTATTCGCCAAGGATTTCCGGGCTGGTTGCAGCCTGCTTTAGTCGCCGCATCTTTAGCCATACCACTGCTACTTTGGAGCTTTTTAAGCTACGGTCACTACGTTAATCCTAAGTTTTTGCCGACGCCCAGCACGGTGGTGACCACAGGCATAACCATGCTGAGCGATGGCGATCTGATGGTAGATATTGTCGCTAGCTCAGCGCGCGTAATAGCCGGGTTTGTATTTGCAGCGATGGTCGGCATTCCGGTCGGCATTGCGATGGGCACGTTTTACAGCATGGATAGTCTGCTAGGGGGCTTTGTGCGCACCGCTCGCTACATGCCGATCGCTGCCTTTGTCCCTTTGATTATTATCTGGGCAGGCATTGATGAAACCTCTAAGGTTCTGATCATTTTCTTCGGCATTGTGTTTTACAACGCGACCATGATTGCCGATGCCGTAAAGTTTATTCCCAATGAAACGCTCGATGTTGCCTACACACTCGGCGCAACCCGGCGCGATGTGCTCACTCGGGTAATTTTACCGGCTACTTTACCCAATATTCTTGATACGCTGCGAGTTAATATTGCGGGCGCTTGGAACTTTTTGGTGCTCTCTGAGCTAATTGCGGCTCAGAACGGTCTGGGGTTTACAATTGTGCGATCGCAGCGCTACCTCCAAACAGACAAAGCCATGTTCTGCATTCTGGTGATTTGCGTGATTGGCCTACTCACCGATTTTGCCTTCAAACTCGTTTTTCAGCTTTGTCTTCCCTGGGCCGAATCTAAAGTCGGCTGAGCGTACGGATATAGCGGTCGCTTGTGTAACAGACGCGATCGCCGCAGGCCCCTAGCATTCAATAGATGCACTTGTAGATTTTTAGCATTCTTGTAGACTTTTAGCATTCTTGTAGATTTTTAGCATTCTAGGTAACTACTTTTCACCGCCCTATGCAAACTACTTTTCCGACGACGCTACCGCAGCGAATCGACACGACTGCCGCCAAGCTCGAAATTCGTAACATCGTCAAAGTGTTTAAAAGCAGTAAACAAACAAAGTTAGCGGTCGATAATGTCAGCCTAGCGCTAGCGCCCAATGAGTTTAGCTGCATTGTTGGGCCTTCGGGCTGCGGTAAGTCTACACTGCTGAGCATTGCCGCCGGATTGGTTCAAGCTACATCTGGGCAGATCTTAGTCGATGGCATCCCGGTACCGGGGCCGGGAGCTGATCGCGGCATGGTGTTTCAGCACTACACACTTTTTCCCTGGCTCTCGGTGGCTGATAACGTTGCTTTTGGGCTCAAGCTGAAAAAAATGCCCAAAGCTGATCAGAAAGCGCAAGTCGCTCACTATTTAGAAATTGTCGGGCTTAGCGGCAGTGCTAGGGCTTATCCCAAAGAACTGTCGGGCGGGATGAAGCAACGAGTGGCTATAGCTCGCGCCTTAGCTAACGAGCCAGAAGTGCTACTCATGGATGAACCCTTCGGCGCGCTCGATTCTCAAACCAAAGAGCAGCTACAGTCTTTTTTCCATGACCTATGGCAAAAGACCCACATCACGGTGCTGATGATTACCCATGATGTCGAAGAAGCGATCTTTCTATCTCAGCGGGTATATGTGATGGATCTCAGCGGCAAAATGCGCCAAACCGTAGAGATTGGCTTGCCTGGGCATAGAGAAATTGATATAAAGCTCACGCCTGAATTTTTGGAATACAAAAAAGCGATTGTTCATCTGTTGCGATAGGTCTAAATTTCAATCATAAATTTCGTGCCTTCACCTAATTTAGACTGGCAAGAAAGCTCACCGTTATGCCTTTCTACAATAATTTGGTAGCTAATAGATAGCCCTAGCCCGGTTCCTTTACCTATGGACTTGGTGGTAAAAAAGGGATCGAAGAGTTTTTCCCTAGTCGCCTCGCTCATGCCAGGGCCGTTGTCGGCGATCGCGATGCTAACTCGACCAGCCGCTACGACTGCCGTCTCAATTCGAATCACACTGGGCTTACCCTCTAAATCTCGCGTTGAAGTGCTTTGATTCTGTTCTTCTAAAGCGTCAATGGCATTGCTTAACAAATTCAGAATGACCTGATTTAGCTGGCTGGCATAGCAGTCTACAAGAGGCAAATTGCCATACTCTCGAACTATTTTAATTTCAGGGTGATCGGGCGTTGCTTTCAATCGGTTAGCCAAAATAACCAGCGTGCTCTCAATGCCTTCATGAATATCAACAGGTTTTTTCTGAGATTCATCGAGCCGAGAGAAGTTTCTCAAAGAAAGTACTAGCTCTCGAATACGCACAGAACCGATGGTTAAGGATGAAAATAGCTTTGCCAAATCTTCCTGCAAAAAATCGAGATCAATTTCTTCAATGTATCTCTGAATCTCTTCGACGGGCTCAGGATAATGCTTTTGATAAAAATCTATCAGCACCATCAAAGCTTGAAAATAGCTTTGGGCAGGCTTAAGGTTTCCGTAAATAAAATTAACTGGATTGTTTATTTCATGGGCAATGCCTGCCACCATTTTCCCCAGAGACGACATTTTCTCACTCTGAACTAGCTGCAACTGGCTCTGCTGAAGCTGGACACGGCTGGCTTTTTCGGCATCGACTGCCTTTAAAGTTTTCTCTAAGGTAATCACCAAGTCCTGAAAATTAATGGGCTTAGTGACAAAATCAAAGGCCCCGTTGTTCATAGCATTGCGAATATTTTTTATATCGCTGTAAGCTGAAACAACGACCGACTTGGGTGAATTCACTAAGCTGTTGATCTTGTTAATTAGCGCTAAGCCGTCCATCACCGGCATATTAATGTCAGTGAGCACCATATCAATCTCGCACACTTTATTTTCATAAGAGGCAACCACCTGCTGGTAAGCTTCTGCGCCATTTCTTGCAAAGGTAAACCGATACTCACCTTGGCGAATTTGATGGCGAAATTTTTGGAAGATCAGCGCCTCAACGTCAAGTTCGTCATCAACAACTAAAATATGGTGAGTCACGGGGTGGTTGCTTATAAAGGAGCTGATAAGTCTATTGGCTAGGTTATTTAGACGATGTTTGATGAAAAGCTTTTAGTCAGGCGATCGCGCCCTTACTGCTAGCAGGATTCATCGCTAGATTAAAAATGTCTTGCTTGAGCTGAGAAAAATCCACCGGCTTATTAATAAATCCACTAGCACCATAGTCTTGAGCCGTTTTTTGACTTTTCTCATCGCCGTAGGCCGTCACCATAAAAACGGTTAGATCAGGATATTTCTCCTTAATCACTCGCAGCAACTCCAAGCCATTCATCCCAGGCATGTTGATATCAGAAAGGATCAAAGTCGCTTCGGCGCGCGCTTCTGAAGATGCCAAGTAGCTCAAGGCCGCCGCTGCCGATAGCTCAAAGTGAAAGTCAATTGCTTTTGCCTTAATATCTTTGCGAAACTTTTGTCGAAACATGGGCTCAACATCAGGCTCGTCATCGACCACTAGAACATAAATAGGTTGCGTCATGATTTTCACCGGTTTTTCAAATACATTGGGTTTAATTAATAACGGCTGTCACCCGCAAAGCTAGGCAAATACCAGCGTCTCTGTGCTTTGCTTAGGCAGCGTAATCGCAAAATCTGTATAAACACCGTTCTCAGACTCCACCGTCATCGTGCCTTTGTATTGGTCGCTCACAATGCCATAGCTGAGCGACAAGCCCAGCCCTGTGCCCTCACCAGTGGGCTTTGTTGTAAAAAACTGATCAAATATTTTGGCCTGCACTTCTAGCGGCATCCCCGTGCCGTTATCTCGAATGTGAATTTCTACGGTTTGGCCGCGATCGCGCGTGCGAACTTTGAGCAAAGGCGTAAAACTTTCACCCTCCATCAACTGCCGCTGGCAAATGGCGTAGCAGGCATTGCTCGCAATATTCAAAAACACGCGGTTGAGATCTTGAGGGCAGGCGCGAATAGTCTCTAAGCTCTCATCGTAATCAGTCTCAAACTCTAAATTAAAGGCTGAGTTCTTGGCTCGCATTCCGTGGTAAGCCAAATTAACCGCTTCCGCAACCAGTGCGTTGAGATCAACATCGGCCCATTCTACTTCCCCACTCCGAGAATGCATCAGCATGTTGGCAACAATCTTGTCAGCCCGTTTGCCGTGGCGATCTATCTTACTCAAGTTAGCGGTTAGCGTATCCACTATCTCGGTGATGTCTAAAAAGGTTTCTGGATCAAAATGATCTTGTTGGGCCTCTAAGGCTTCTTTTAGTTCATCAGCTAGCTCAATTGAAAGCTCAGAAAAGTTGTTGACGAAATTCAGCGGATTTTTAATTTCATGGGCGATGCCCGCTGTTAGAGAGCCCAGCGATGCCAGCTTTTCTTGGGCCACCATCTGGCTACGTGTAGAAATCAGCACTCGATTGGTTTCAGTGAGTTCTTCAGTTCGCTGCCGCTGTGCAATCAAAAGATTCTCAACCCGTTGAAGCAGCAAATTAAATGACTTAGCTACAGTAGCGACTTCATCAGTACCCATGACCGCTGCTCGTAAATCAAAGTTATCGTTTTGGGTAATTTGCAGCGCCGTACTCTCCATCGCCGCTAGTGGCTTGCTGATAGAGTAGCTGATAGCGAAAGCAAGCAGCGCCGCACTCCCCGAAGAGATCACCATGCTCAATATAATTGTCCAGTTGCGCAATCGCTGGGCGGTAACGGAATTTTGCTGCGCCAGCTTGAGCTGCTCGTTCGCAGCTTGAATAATGCCGTTAAGATCATCTGAAATACCGTCAAACGTGATGGCAAGATTGCTGTTGGTAAATGCCAGCAGCTTTTTCTGAGCAGCAGCAATTTCTTCAGCCGTATCTGTAGGCTTAGGGGACATTGATACCACCAACTGGTCTAGTACTTCTAAGTAGGCAGTGGGAACACCGTCATAGGTTTTTAAAAAACTAACAATTCTTAAAGTAGCTACAGCATCAGATTGATTAACCGTACTCGACTCGGCTTCGACAAAGCTGTCGATATCCGACAAAACGGCTTTAATAGTCTCAGCATGTTTGAGAATATGGCTGTATTCTTCTTCAAACGCTTCTGGAAATTCACTGAGCGGAATTAGCTGCTGCTGATGAGTGCGTGCCTGTAGCACCCCTGTCTGTAGCTGAGAGAGCAAATTGATTTCTTCTTGATAATAGGTTTCTAACGCAAGTGCTTTAGCTTGATAAAAGTTGCCACCAACAATGCCAATACCTGTTCCGGCAAACGACAACCCCAGTGCTAAAGAAAATCCTATATTGATGCGCTCACTCACCTTCAGGCGACTCAGCCAACCTTGCGGCCGCGACATCAGGCTGAATTTAAATGGAGAGAAAATCACTGATATTGTTTCCTTGATAAGGGATGTTTCACCTAGCTGTGGTTAAGATAGGCTTCCTTGCCTTGCCAGTGTTCCCAACATGAATTTAAAAACGGTTGATGTTAGCTCACCGTCACAAAAAAAAGACGACCGATCGCGCAAGCCATAAGCGCGATCAGTCGTCTTTGTAAAGGGAGCCAGTTTACCGCTTTAATACAAGCTAAAAAACAGAAAGCTAAAAAACCTTATACCTCGACAGCCGGTTGATTCAACTGAGCTAGTCGATCAGATAGCAGCTGCTCTAGTTCTTCTAGGGCCTTAGTAAAGCCTGCGATACCTTCATCCAACTTTTCGTTAGCCATACGATCAGCTTTGTGCATTTCGTCAAAGGTGGCTTTGTCGATGGTTTTCTTTTCGATGTCTAAATTCTGTGCGTTTTCAGGGCACAGCTTGCGCGGCAGTTCACCGTCTGTTTCAGCCAGAGGCTCTAACAGCTTCGGTGAAATTGTCAGCAAATCGCAGCCTGCTAGCTCCTTGATTTCATCGATATTGCGGAAGCTTGCGCCCATGATTTCGGTCTTGTAGCCGAACTTTTTGTAGTAGTTGTAGATCTCGGTGACTGAGAGAACGCCGGGATCTTCTGAAGGCGGATAGCTGTCACGGCCTGTGTCTTTTTTGTACCAGTCGAGAATGCGACCGACAAAAGGCGAAATTAAGGTGACGCCTGCCTCAGCGCAAGCGATCGCCTGATGCAGCCCAAACAACAGCGTCAGGTTGCAGTGAATGCCTTCTTTTTCGAGGATTTCGGCGGCTTTGATGCCTTCCCAGGTTGAGGCAATTTTGACCAGGATGCGATCGCGGCTCACCCCAGCCGCTTCATACTCTGCAATCAAATCCCGAGCGGTGGCCAAGGTGCCTTCAGTATCATACGAAAGCCGAGCATCCACTTCCGTCGAAACTCGACCAGGAATAATTTCCAAAATTCGCTTACCAAAGGCCACGGCCAAATGCTTAAACGCTTCCATCGCCACATCTTTATCAATGGCATCTGCGCCTAAGCTGTCTATTGCCTGCTGCAACGTTTCATCCACAATACTCTGGTACTGAGGCAATCCTGCCGCCGCAGTAATGAGCGAAGGGTTGGTCGTAGTATCTTGCGGTGTGAAGGCTTCAATCGCGCCGATGTCGCCGGTATCGGCAACGACAACAGTCATTTCTTTTAACTGAGATAGCAAACTCATAGGCGTCCTTATCAGAAAATTACTTAATTTAAGTAGGGTTTTGCCTATTGTAATCAGGCTTGTCAAACTCAACCCCGCCCAAAAGTCTTGAGAAATACATAACCTTTCGCCTAGAGGTTGTAGTTAGAGTAGCTTTCTTTGACTGAATGCCTTATAAAGCAGGGATTTCAGCAGCCAATAAGAAGATGAGATCGCCGTCAAATCATCACAAAATCTATCGATTTCACAGCCTTTATTTTTTAGATTAGCTGTCCTCGGCTTCGTGGCTAGAGCTATACCCCGATGAATCATGATCGGGCAAATCATACTCAGACAGGTCGTATAGCGGCAAATCAAACCAAAAAGTGGTGCCTATCCCGACTTTACTGACCAAATTCACCCGACTGTTGTGCTTATCCATGATATTTTTCACAATCGAGAGCCCTAGCCCAGTGCCTTCTAGGGTATGCACCCGATTTTCCACCCGAAAAAACCGATCAAAAATAGCCGACTGATCCTCATCATCAATGCCTAAACCCGTATCGCCAACTTCAATGCGGACGTTTTGAATCAGCTGCGGATTAAGGCTAGGAGCGCGATAAGCGCGAATCATTACTTTCCCGCCTGCCGGTGTAAATTTCAGCGCATTACCCACCAAATTACCAAGCACTTGCAACAGCAAATCGTAATTACCCAAGCCCGCTGGCAGCTTGGGCTCGATCTCTTTTTCCAAGGTGATCTGCTTGTCTTTGGCATTGAGCTGATAGGTGCGCAAAATCTGATCAATCGGCTCATGCAGTTCTACCGCCGAAAACTCATACCGCCGACTAGATTCTAGGCGAGAGAGATCCAGCACATCGTTCACCAAGCGCGTCAGCCGGTCGGTTTCGTTATTAGCCGTGGCCAAAAACTCCTTGCGCTCTTGCTCACTCAAGTCTTCGCCGTACTCATGCAGCGTTTCAATAAACGACTTGATATTAAATAAAGGAGTGCGCAGCTCGTGAGAAACGTTGCTGATAAAATTGCTTTTAGCTTCATTTAGCGCCACCTCACGGGTAATGTCTTGCAGCGTAATCGCCATACCTTTGACGTTTTCACGAGACTGATCGAGCACCGTATTGAGCAGTACCCGAATCGTGCGATTGCCGTCCATCAGCGACATCCGAAACTCGCTGCCTTCGTGATCTTTACCCGAAACGGCTTGCACTAAGGGGGGGGCAAGCTGCGATCGCACTTCCGGCTGTAGCTTATCCAAAATGCTGCCCCCTAGCGGCAGACTCGCCTCCCAGCCCAAAATCCGCCGCGCCGCAATATTAGCTAGCACCAAGTTCGTTTCCGCATCCAGCAAAATCGCCCCGTCGGCAATGGTTGAAACCAGGCTCTCTAGCTTGGCTTTTTCAGCCGTCAGCTCTTCAATATTTTGCTCCTCGTAGCGCTCTAGGCGCTCAGCCATGTCATTAAAGCTGTAGATCAGCTCACCGAGTTCGCCGCCCAAAGGCAAATCAATGCGCTGCTTAAAGTTACCGGTAGCAATATTTTTTACCCCTAGCAGCAGCTCTTTAATCGGCTGCGTGATTGTCAGCGCATTGATTACCGCTCCCAAAATCACCATCACCCAAATCGAGACAAACACTGCAATCGTCACATCGCGAGTCAAATGTGACGAGGCCACTACTGTCGGATTAGGGTTTATCCCCATCGCCAACATGCCTTTATACTTACCTTCTATTACCAGCGGCACAAATACATCGGTGACGATGCCTGCCGGCGTGAAATGCTGACGAACCATCGGCGAATCGGCACTGCTAGTGTAGTTAGCAGGTAGCTTCATCCGCCTGCGCAACGTCAAAGAGTTTTGAACCGAAGGCTCTGAGTAGGGAATGCCAAAGAAAATTTCGCCGTCTTGATCGGCGTATAGCATGTAGCGAACGTTGGAAGTATTTTCGTAAAACTGGTAGGAAAAGCGAGCGAGTTCCGAGCGATCATTGGTTTCGACTAAGGGGGCAACGTTGGCTGCTAGCAATAGGCCCAAATCACGACCAAAGCGGGTGTCGTTGAGCTGAGCATCTTGCTGAATAGTATTGACAGCCCAAAACGTCAGGCCGCTCATGATCAGCGACACCAGTAAGGTCGCTCCGGCCATCAGTCGCGTTTGAAGCGTAAAGTCGCTCCACCATCGGGCGAGTAGCGTTTTGAATTGACTGAACAGTTGCATGGCTCCCTAGCCCAGGTAGTTATATTCTACGGCACTAGCCGTCTGGCGCTAATGGGCTCGCAATAGGCTGACAAATCCAGGACGATGCCTAAAGGTCAATGATAGAGCTAATATCAAGACTCATGGCGCTGAATTCGATGGCCAATGTCTCGGCGGTAGTAGCTGCCCGGAAACTGGATTTTATCGACGGCGCTGTAGGCTTTGGCCAAGGCACTCGTAAAGTCCGGAGCGATCGCACTCACACCCAACACTCTGCCGCCCGTACTGATTAACCCGATCTCACTGAGTCGTGTACCCGCATGAAACACCACTGTTTCAGCATCTTCTGCCGTGGCAATGCCATCAATGGCCAGTCCTTTTTTATAATCCCCCGGATAGCCCTCAGCTGCCATCACGACGCAGGCCGAAGCCGCATTTTTCCACACAAACGGCGGCATACTGGCTAGGCGCTGCTCACAGCAAGCCATCACAATGTCTTCTAAGGGCGTTTCTAACAGCGGCAGCACGGCTTGCGTTTCTGGATCGCCAAAGCGGCAGTTGAATTCGATTACTTTAGGATCGCCGGTAGGCGTCACAATCAACCCGGCATAGAGCACGCCTCGATAGTCAATGCCTCTAGCTTGCAGCCCTTTCAGCGTAGGCTCTAGGACTTCTTTTTGCACCCGCTCTAACAGATCGGGGGGCATCACGGGAGTAGGCGCATAGGCGCCCATGCCACCCGTGTTCGGCCCGGTATCGCCTTCGCCGATTTGCTTGTGATCTTGGGCGGGCAAAAGCGGACGAATGGTTTGGCCATCGGTGACGGCTAGCACAGAGACTTCTTGCCCGGTTAAAAATTCTTCAATCACGACGCGATCGCCTGCCACCCCAAACTGACCGTTAAAGGCGGCTTCGATAGCCGAATTCGCTTCAGCCAACGTCATCGCCACCGTCACCCCTTTACCCGCCGCGAGGCCGTCGGCTTTGACGACAATCGGTGCGCCCTGCTGTTGCACATACAACAAAGCTCTTTCAGCATCGGTAAATACAGCCGCAGCTGCTGTCGGCACCTTGGCTTCGGCCATTAAGTCTTTAGCCCAAGCTTTGCTAGCCTCTATTTGCGCCCCTTGCTTGCCAGGGCCGAAGACCTGAATTTTTTGAGCCCGCAGCGCATCCGCTAAGCCTTCAGCTAAAGGTTGCTCAGGCCCCACCAGCACAAAGCTCATGTTGTTGACCAGGGCGCAGCGGGCAATGCCTTGGGCTTCAGTTTCGGCCATCGCTACATTGCGACAGCCCGATAGTAGCGCCGTGCCGCCGTTTCCAGGAATGCAGACGACTTCAGTGACTTTGGGCGATCGCAGCAGTTTCCAAGCCAGCGCATGTTCACGCCCACCGCTGCCCACAACAATTGCTTTCATAATTTAAGGACAACCCTGTCAAGAGTGGCGCACACCAGACTACATACTCTCATCAAAATTGTCTTAAAACTATAAATAGCAAATTACAAAAACAGCAATGCAGTTTGAAAAATGCAGTTTGAGGCGCGATCGCCCGCTTAACCGCCCGTTAAAACACCCTCTAAAACGCCTGACTATTTGATCGTTTCCGCTAACTTATAGGCTGTCTGCACCGCCGGACGCGCTTGCATCCGCTCAAACCAGCGCTTAAGGTGCTCAAAATCATTCAGATCTTGGCTCTGACGCTCATAGCCCGTAATCCACGGATAGCAAGCCATATCCGCAATTGAGTAATCGCCTGCAATATAGTCGCGATCCGCTAGCTGCTTATTCAGCACGCCATACAGCCGAGCCGTCTCTTTGACATAGCGATCAATCGCATAGGGAATTTTTTCAGGGGCATAAATCGAAAAATGGTGGTTTTGACCTAGCATCGGCCCCAAACCGCCCATTTGCCAATTCAGCCATTCCAGCACTTCCACTCGATTCGGCAAGCTGGTCGGCAAAAATTTTCCGGTTTTTTCAGCCAAGTACTGCAAAATCGCGCCTGATTCAAACACGCTAATCGGTTCGCCGGTTTCCGCATCGTTATCTACAATCGCCGGAATCCGATTATTCGGCGAAATTTTTAGAAATTCAGGATCAAATTGATCCCCCTTACTGATATTGATCGGGTGAATCGTATAGGGCAGATCGGCCTCTTCTAGAAAAATCGTAATCTTGTGGCCGTTAGGCGTCGTCCAGTAGTAGAGATCAATCATGATATGAGCTGCGGCAAAACCGCAATAAAAACCACTTTTAACGACATTTTGAAAGAGATAAACTAGGTTTAGCAACCGTCTTCAATCAAAAGCCGACGTCTAAATTGTATAGACATCGGCGTATTTGAGTCTTTACTGGGAGCGATATCGATGCCTAGGAGCATCATCTGGCGGCGGCCGAAGGTCACCGCACGCCGCCAAATATTCAACCGTAAGGGGCAGCCTTATGATTTGCTGCGCACATCACGATTATGATTGACTAGGTCAGTTAGGGTAGCTGTAGGCGACAGTTGGTTAGCTGTCGAAGCTTGTCCTGGCCCGTAATTAGCCGAAGCCATTGGCGCTAGGGCACTCATCCCAAGCAGGACAGCAGCAGTAGACAATATAAAGCGTTTCATAAATGGGGACTCCTAAAATAACGTAAGGTTTCTTTCGCTTGTTATTACTTAGGATGCCAATGTCCCCTTAAGCCCTGTTGAGCTAACCCTGAGATAACTATTAGGATTTCATGATAATTTCCTGAGAGTTTTGTAGTTTTGACTACAATTTTTTTCTTGTATCGTGCGTTAAGAGAGTCGCTTATTCCACCGTCACCGATTTTGCCAGGTTGCGCGGCTGATCGACATCTAACCCCCGACGAGCGGCAATATGATAAGACAGCAACTGCAACGGCACGACCGTGAGTACAGGTGAAAGCAGTTCATCGACCACGGGAACGGGTAATAGCGCATCAAAGGTGTCTTCGGCGTCAGCGTCATTCATCGGCACCACGCCGATGAGGCGAGCGTCACGGGCTTTGGCTTCTTGAGCGTTAGAAAGCACTTTTTCGTAGACGGTGCCGGGTGTCGCGATCGCCACCACCGGCACTTTCTCATCAAGCAAGGCAATCGGCCCGTGCTTCATTTCACCCGCCGGATAGCCCTCGGCGTGAATGTAGCTGATTTCCTTGAGCTTCAGCGCCCCCTCTAGGGCAATCGGATAGTTGATGCCACGACCAATAAAAATAAAGTCTGTAGTATCGGCAAAGTCGTGAGAAAGCTCTTCTACATAGCGCTCTTGACTTTCGAGCACCAGCTCTAGCTGAGCGGGTAACTGCCGCAAGCCTTCAATAATTTCCGCTAGGCGCGCCAATGAAATCGTCTGCCGCCGGTAAGCTAGCTCCAACGATAAAAAGTAAAACGCCATCAGCTGCGCGACAAACGTTTTGGTCGCAGCGACGCCAATTTCGATCCCGGCCATTGTTCCCATGACATGCGGAATCAACCGCCCTAATGAGCTATCGACGCGGTTGGTAATGCCAAGCATTCTGGGGGCATAGCGATCATCGCCACTGGCCGAGCGTCGAGTTTGCTCCATTTCTAGGGCAGCGAGCGTATCTGCCGTTTCCCCCGATTGCGTCACTCCAATCGTCAGGGTATTCGCCATTAGCGGCGCAGGCGCGTAGCGAAATTCGGAAGCATACTGCACGACAGTCGGCACATTAGAGACTTGCTCTAGCAGATACTTGCCCACTAGGCTCGCGTGCCAGCTCGTGCCGCAGGCCAAAATTTGAATATGCTCCAGGTCATCGAGTAGAGCATCGGGTAAGTTGAGGCGGATAGGCGATTGATCGCTTTGCTGATCCCAACTTGTATCCAAATAAGTCTCCAAACAGGTGCGCACCACCCCGGGCTGCTCATAAATTTCCTTGAGCATGAAGTGCTTGAACCCCTGCTTTTCCACCATAATCGGGTTCCAGTTCAGCGTTTGCGGCTTTTTCTTCAGCCGATGACCGCTAAAGTCATATACCTCTACGCCCATCGGGGTCAGCCGAGCTATTTCACCATTTTCTAACGTCAGCACCGCCTGGGTATAGGGCATAATCGCTGGCGTATCCGAAGCGCAGAAAAACTCACCTTGACCAAAGCCAATTGCCAGCGGCGCTTGCTGACGCACGACTAGCAGCTCATCAGGGAAATCGACCGACACCATCGCTAGGGCAAATGCCCCTTTCAGTCGTTGCATCGCCTGCCTAGCGGCTTCTAAGAAACTAGACTGCTCGCTCAGCGCCGTATCTGTCGCCAAATTTTCAGCCGGATTTTGCAAGTACTCAGCAATCAAATGCGGAATCACTTCCGTATCGGTATCTGAGCGAAACTGATGGCCCTTGGCTTTTAGATCTTCACGCAGCTCCCGGTAGTTTTCAATGATGCCGTTTTGGACCACGGCAATCCGCTCTTTCGTATCGGTATGAGGGTGAGCGTTGTGCTCTTCGGGCTTGCCATGCGTGGCCCAGCGAGTATGGCCAATACCCAAATGCGCCGGATCTTCGAGCCCTTCGAGCTTGGTTTGGAGGTTGATGAGCTTGCCTTTAGCCCGAGTTCTTTGCAAGCGACCTTCACAAACCGTCGCGACACCAGCCGAGTCGTAGCCCCGATACTCCAGCGTCTTTAAGCCTTCAACCAAAATCTTGCTAGCCGCACGGGTGCCGATATAACCAACGATTCCGCACATAGTTTTGGATCTCCTTTAAAACTGCTCGCCCATAGGCCAGCGCTAATCGCCTTAGCCGAAAAAGAACTCACACAAAGCTAACTTGAATCATCACATTCAACCAGATCAATTCCAGACAAGTCTTTGTCAGCTTCATTCTGAAACGGGCCTTCTTACTCTTGCAACAGCTTCTAAGACAGCTGAGTGCATCCCAGTTGTAAGATCATCGCTACCCTCATCCCCAGCCCTTCTCCCGAGGGGAGAAGGGAGCCGGATTCAAAGTCCCTCTCCATTGGGAGAGGGATTTAGGGTGAGGGCGACCGCAATACTGCATAAATGGGATGCACTCAAGACAGCTTCAGTATTAACACTGCCTATAGCGACTACTGAGAAATAAACCCAGTCAAGATTAGCGGCACAAAAATCGCCGCCACCAAAATGACCATCACAGTCACAGGCGATCGCTCAATTAAGTTTGGATCAGGCTTACGTTCTCTATTCATATGACTTAAATTGTGAGGTCAAAAAGTGCCGCAGCGCACTGCATTAAAGGTAACCAGACAAGGCTTCACTAAACGTGGAATAAGGCTTCACCCCAACCAGCGTATCGACCAGCTCCCCATTTTTAAACATCATCACAGCCGGAATGCTTCTAATCCCAAAGCGCTTAGCCACTGCCTTATTAGCATCCAAATCCAGCTTAGAAACCGTGGCTTTACCCGCATACTCATCCGCTAGCTGATCCATCAGCGGCGAGACCAGCTTACAAGGGCCACACCAGCTAGCAGTGCAGTCTACCACCACTACCGGCTCAGCCTTGATCAAAGCGTCAAAGGCCGTTTCATCAGCAATATATTCTGCGGGCATGGGGCGATCGCTCCTAAAACCCAATCATACACCCGCAACTCCCTTCCCTTCATCCCTCCTAAATGCGGTTGGCCCTCTCGATTAAACAACCAAGAGGGCCAACCGCATTTAACCACTTAAAAACAGACCAAAAGCAGACAGCTAAATCTTAAATTTACTGCAACTTGCTGACCTAGCAGCCTATTTACCAGCCAGCTTCTTCACCTTTTGCATAATGCTCTCAGGATCTAGCCCCTGGTGGTAGAACTGCTCCCAAAGACCGCCGCCACCTTCTTCATGCGTACCGGCATGAGCGAACTTAGGCGTATAGCCCCGCTCCAGCAGCCAAGTACCATAGCGAGCGCCGAGGCCAGTTTTCTCATTAAAGGATTCGACCACCATCACCAGCGGCGACTGACCCACCTTCTCCAGCATCTGCTCATCGACCACATTCAGCGTGGACTTATTGATCAAGCCAATGTTCAAACCTTCCTGCTTCAGCCGCTCTACCGCGTCTAGCGCCCGGTACAAGCCATCGCCAAAGCTGACAATGTAGCCATCGGTGCCTTCACGCACCACATCGTCTTTTCCAGGGACGAAGCTGTAGCTGTCGCCATAGAGCGCATTGCCATCGGCATCATTCAGCATTGGCACCTTCGCCCGAGTCGAGAAAATAAACCGCAGACCGGGCTGATGGAACACCTTCTCGACACAAGCCTTCATCTGGCGCGCATCAGCCGGGAAGTACAGCCGCGTTTCATAGCCATCATCGAGGCCATTATCGGCAAACATATTGTTAATACCGAAGTGGCAGGTGTTATCTGCCATGTCATCAATGCCAGAATGGGAGAAGTGACAGAGCAAATTGGCCTTGTTCAGCCTTGCCATCGTGATCTCAGAAATGCACATTTCCAAAAATGCGCTAAAGGTAGCAAAAATGCCTTGCTTGCCTTCCACCATGCCAAAGCCTGCCGCTGCCGAGAGGTTGCCTCGCTCCATAATGCCGCCGCTGACAAAAATTTCAGGATAGGCTTTGTGAATATGGTTCAAGCCGCAGGAGCCCTCTAGGTCACAATCGACTACCAGCACTTTTTCTTTGCGCTCGGCATCGCTCATTTTGCCCAGCACTTCGACCGCGGCCTGACCAAACACGTTGCGGTTAGAGCCCATTTCATCGCTAGAGCCCATAAATTGGTAGCTATGGCTCGGCGTTTCAATTGCTTTGAGATAGTCGGCAGCTTCCTGACGGCCATGCTTTTCGAGGTACTGAATCGCAAGGTCAGTCGGAATCACATCGTGGCCGTGGCAGCTGCCTTCGAGGCCGTCAATACCGACGGTCATGGGGCGCTTGCAGATTACGGCAATCGGGCCATCGGTGGCTATAGCCTCACAGATATTCGCGTACAGCGCATCAATATCTTCTCCATCATTTACCAGCACCTTCAGCCCATGCCCTTCTAAGGTGCGCTGAACGCTGTAGCCTTTCAAATATTCAGACGGATGACCGGCAATGGTCACATCGTTATCATCAATAATCAACTTGACGTTGATGCCTTGAGCCACTGCCAGCCGCGCCGCTTCAGCATCATCGCCTTCCTGCTGCGCGCCGTCAGAACCCAACAAAAAGGTTGTCTTACCCGGATTCGCTAGCGCTACCCCGTTCACAAAAGGCCACATGTGACCCAAGCGACCAGAGCTAAACTTCACCCCCGGCGTCAGGCCCAGTTCTGGATGACCAGGCAGGGTCGAACCAGCGGCCCGGTACTGCATGAGCTGCTCAGCCGGTAAATCGCCATTCAAAGCCGACATCAAATACTGAGTGCCCACCCGATGACCCGCTTCATCAAAGAAAATCGGCACAAACTGCTCGGCATTGCCGCGAAACAGCGCATCCATAATCATGACTTCAGGCACCGTGTCGTAAGGGCCACCCGTGTGACCACCCACGCCTCTAGCGCCGCCAGTCGCTGTAAAAAACACAATGGCTTCGCGGCAAAGTTGAATATTTGCCTTGAGCGCAGTGCGCTGTTCGTCGGTCAGCTTATTCACTAGAAGGATCGAGCGTGATTCGCTGGTAAGCGCTCAGATCAATCGGGAAAGTAGCTTTGGGCTTAGTTTGCATGGCTGTCATAGAGCGGTGTCCTAGATACGTCTACAGTTCAAAGCTACAAAATGTCAGCGCTAATAGAGCGATGTCTTAAAGGGGGCTTTGAAAAAGTTAATACTTCCATTCTCGCTGATCATGCCGCGATGGTTAAGCGCTAAACAGAAATTTGTGCTGTAAAAGACGGTTGACCCAGTAGATTACCGGCCAGATCAACCCGTAAACCAGCGACCAGTTAAACGCTTGGGCGCTGGAAATTTCGGCGTTGAGTTTCGGTGCTATCCCACCACTCACAGCCCTCTACATGATCGTTCACTATTCCCACCGACTGCATAAACGCATAGGCCGTCGTCGGACCCACAAAAGACCAGCCTCGCTTTTTCAAATCTTTGCTCATTGCCGTTGAAGCGCCCGTCTGATTCAGCTCCAGCAGGGTCATATAGTCAAGCTTGTCAGGTCTATAGCGGGCCGCCATGGTTTCATACCGCCAAAAATAAGCCGCCAGTGAGCCAAACTCATCGGCTAGGGCGATCGCTCGCTGCGCATTATTCACCACCGACTCAATCTTGCGACGGTGGCGCACAATCCCTTTGTCTAGCAGCAGACGCTCCACATCCTCATCGCTAAACCGCGCCACCTGCTCAAAATCAAACCCCACAAACGCAGCGCGAAAATTTTCCCGCTTGCGCAATATCGTCAGCCAGCTCAGCCCCGACTGAAACCCCTCCAAGCAAATCTTCTCAAACAGGCGGTAGTCATCCGCAACCGGCACGCCCCACTCTTCATCGTGATAAGCCACATAGTCAGCCTTATCTCCAGACCACCAGCACCGGCAGCGGCCATCTGCACCTATCTTCAAGCCATCCATATCTCAGTTCTCCTTTGAGTCAACAATTCATCTGAGTCAACAATTCATCCTTAACCGGGGCTGCCGCAAGACGAATACGACACTGCCATAAAGCCGCCACAAGACTGTTGCGTTTCGGTTGCGTTTCGATAGCTAGCAGCAATTTCCTGAGCAATTGTCTGAGCAATTAGAAGATAAATACATATCAGCCATCTTACGCAATTGGCACAATCCAAAACAACGTATTTGCGTCAATACAGCCACATATATCTAGTCCACCCATACAAAGTGTCCCTACTCTTAGCTCAGACCATATTCCCAAGCGATACAACTTAAACATGCGAAACAAAGAAAACGTTTCTAACCCAAACAACACTGCAATTCGCAGTCATTCGCAATCTTCTTAACCTCTGCCTTTTTAAGTGTCGCCCCCTAGAAAATTCCTTTTTGAAGGTTCTACTGTTACAAGCTCACCAGAAAAGACTACAGGCCACAGAAGTTCCAAATTCCCTCCTTCAACGTTCCACGTTGTTATTCCAACCACCTTTTGAGGATAATTCCATGAAACTCTCTCGTATTTGGGCTCCCCTTGGTCTTGCTGCCGCTGCTCTTCTTGCCGTTCCTTTTGGCGCTCAAGCTCAACAAGCTCCTGACTATAGCTACGTTGGCCTCGCTGGCGGTGACAACGGCCTTACCGTTAACAGCAAAATCTCCGTTTACGATAACGTCTCGCTGCGCCCTGAAGTCAGCACTGACTTTAGCTACAACGATGATCGTGACCTCTCCTTCTTTGTTCCTGTCACTTATGACTTTAACTCAGTTGGTTCTGGTCGCACTGCTTTCAATCCCTTCATTGGCGCTGGCGTCGCTGGCGATATTGGCAACAACAGCAGCACTGACTTTGCCCTCACGGCTGGCGCTGACTACCGCATCGCTGATCGCTATGTCGCCAATGGCTCTGTTCACTACAAGCCCTTTGCTGACAACAATGAAATTGACTTCACCGCTGGCATTGGCTACACCTTCCGCTAGTTCTGTCTGACAGTTTGACCGGACGGTTTGGCCGGACGGTTTGACCGGACGATTCAAATAGAAACCCAAACGACAGGCGGCTTCTTGTTAATTATTCACATAATTCATTTAAGTTAGCCGCCTACCTTTCTAACCGCTCTTTCTACTTTATTCACACCACCTTTTGAGAACACTTCCATGAAATTTTCTTTCTCTCGCATCTCTGCAACTTTGGCTATTGCTGCCGCTGCTCTTCATTGCCGTTCCTTTTGGCGCTCAAGCTCAACAAGCTCCTGACTATAGCTACGTTGGCCTCGCTGGCGGTGACAACGGCCTTACCGTTAACAGCAAAATCTCCGTTTACGATAACGTCTCGCTGCGCCCTGAAGTCAGCACCGACTTTAGCTACAACGATGATCGTGACCTCTCCTTCTTTGTTCCTGTCACTTATGACTTTAACTCAGTTGGTTCTGGTCGCACTGCTTTCAATCCCTTCATTGGCGCTGGCGTCGCTGGCGATATTGGCAACAACAGCAGCACTGACTTTGCCCTCACGGCTGGCGCTGACTACCGCATCGCTGATCGCTATGTCGCCAATGGCTCTGTTCACTACAAGCCCTTTGCTGACAACAACGAAATTGACTTCACCGCTGGCATTGGTTACACCTTTCGCTAAGGTTGCCTGACTCGCCATACTTTGATCTTTCATGAGTAAGTCTCCGAGTTAGCGCTTTAGTTACCGCAGTTACCGCCTTGAGTAAGTGCATCTACGCTCCACCCACACCTCCAAGTACTTATAAGTGCCTGGAGGTGTTTCTTCGTTTTCTCACGCCACGTTTTTTTCTAGCCAGGCTACATCCCAGTAGCGCTCAAACTTTCGTCCGACTTCGCGAAACCGACCCACCTGCTCAAAACCAAACTTTTGATGAAGGGCCATAGAGGCTTCATTGGGTAAAGTAATGCAGGCGTAGGCCCGGTGTACATCTGCATGAGCAATGGCCGCAAACAGTGCTTCATAAAGCTGGCTACCAATGCCTTGTCCTTGAGCCTCAGCTTTCAGATACACGCTTGTTTCTACTGAAGTATCGTAAGCCGCCTTGACTCGCAGCTGACTGCTTGTGGCATAGCCTAATAGCTGCCCGTCATGCCCTTCGGCAATCAGCAAACGATGGCGGCCTGAGTTTGCATAGTGACTCATCCAACTGTCTTGCCGCTGCTGAATTGTGTAAGGCTGAAGGTCAAAAGTAATTGAAGTTTCTAAAATATATTGGTTATAAAGCGCTGTCAGCGCGGCAATATCAGCAGCACAAAAATCTCGAACCAGCATATTTAGCTATAGCCTCATCAGTAGCTAATAGTCTAGCAATGCTCGCCAAAGAATCTCCTAACAGAGTTTCAGGGGAGTGTGTTGTGTCCGGGTAAGAGAGGCGATCGCTTAAAATATCAGCCTATTAGCGTTTTTGACTACATAACCACACAAGAGAACCCCACAAGGAAGTTTTTCCGACGGAGGTTAGGCGCGATTTGATGCAGCCCAAGCCCCAAATAAGTCATCAGCCAAATCATCAGCAGCGTCTGCTGCATTTTGATTATATGTTGATCGACATACTGCCGTTTTGCCGCTGAGTGGCTTATCGCTGCGAAGTTTGCGTTACCGGATAAGCCCCTGGCCTGACGGCTAGCTCTACCGTCTGCCCGCCGCGCTTCACGCTCACTGCAATAGCCTCGCCAACCGCCGTCGATTCAACGACTCGCTGCACCGTGTCGGCGTCAGTCACAGGCTGGCCATTCATTGACACAATGACATCGCCTAGCCGCAATCCGCCTTGCGCCGCTGGGGCATTGCGCGCAATCCCTAGAATCACGACGCCGGAATCTGCCTGTAAGCGCAGTCCAGCGCTGGGATCGGCATTGATTTCATCTCGTAGGGCCGGTGTTAGCGTTCGCATTTGAATGCCGAGATAAGCATGTTCAACGCGGCCATTGGCGACAAGCTGATCGGCGATCGCTCTCGCCTGATTGATGGGAATTGCAAAGCCCAACCCCTGGGCATTGCCGATAATCGCCGTATTTACCCCAATGACTTCGCCGCGCTCATTCAACAGCGGCCCACCGGAATTACCTGGATTAATCGCGGCATCGGTTTGAATAAACTGCACGCGCTTATCGGGCACTCTGATTTGAGCGCTGGTGCGGCCAGTGGCGCTGATAATACCTGCTGTCACGGTGTTGTCTAGCCCTAGCGGATTGCCGATGGCAATTGCCCATTCACCGGGCCTAAGCGCATCCGAATTGCCAATAGTAACGGTGGGTAAGTTATTGGCATCAACTTTAATCACAGCCACGTCGGTGAGCGAATCTTCGCCAATCACTTCGCCACGCAGCTCACGCCCATCTTTGAGGGTCACAGTTACCGTATCTGCCCCCTCGACCACGTGGGCATTGGTCAAAATGGTGCCGTTGCCGTTGAGAATAAAGCCCGATCCAGTGCCGCGCTCTACTCGCTGCGCAGGCTGTTCTGGAACGCCCATATCTCCAAAGAAATCGCGAAAGAAAGGATCATTGAAGATGCCGGGCCGGCTGCTAGTCGTCACTGTCCGGGACGAATCAATGCGAACGACTGCCGGGCCCACGCGCTCGACGGCTGAGGCGATAAAGTTAGCATCGCGCACTAGCGCACTAGTGCCTGAAGCTTGAGCGACCAGGGTATCTGGGGCTGCTGGGGGATCTGCCGCTAGCGATTCAAAAGGCGCAGTCAAGGCAGTGGAATCGTATTGAGCGGTTTCGTAGTCGGTGGCGGTATTTTTGTAAAGGACGTTTTCGTAAGCAGGATGAACAGCGTTCTGAACAGCGGCGCGATCGCCCACTACTAGCACAGTAGCAGCGCTAGCTGCGGTCAGGGCCGAAAAGATCAGCGCTTGGCGAAGAACCCTAGCAACTGAAATTAAGGGCTGGCTAGCAAGGATCTGCGGCTTGGCGATGTGCAGGGGCTTCGAGTGAGGAGTCTTTGAGGAGCGATTCATGCCTTATTCTTCTGCCAACGTCTTTATTACAGGCTTTTTTGTTTTACCAAATTGTCGAAAAAACTGTGGGCTTGAAAGGTGACAGTTTTATTAAATGTCCAAAGAGACATTTTGAAGATCTTTGAAATTTAAGCTTTGAAATTTAAGCTTTGAAATTTAAGTTTTAAAGTCTAGTGAAGTCTTTTAAGCGCGATCGCGCTTTCGATCTTTTCTACAGAATGTATCTTCACGTACCTGAGCAGAGATATCCTCCTATAATTCAGAAACTAAACCCACTCCAAATACATACCACCCATGTATCCCACATATATAGATTTCCGTACGTTTTTACGACGCTATATCTAGTAATCTATAAGGCCACTGTTATTTTGACATGAGTGCTTCTCACGATGAGCGGCTCTAGCGGAGCTCAAAAATTATTGACGCTGCTTAAGACTGCCGGAGAGAATGCCTAGAGTATTTATGGGTGCGATCGCTCACAACGACTCTCCAAAACACGCAAAACCAAAGAAAACCCGCCGAGGTAAATCTGTGGCTCACCTAGAAGACGATCTTTGGAACCAAGTATTGACCAAGCTCGAAGGTCAGCTTAGCGGCCCTACCTTTGAGACTTGGATTAAGCCGACCCGAATTCAAACCCTCACCGGTCAGCAACTTGTGCTGCTGACAGACAACCCTTTTGCGCGCAATTGGCTGCAAAAGCACTATCTCACCCAGATTTCTCAGGTCGCCGCAGAAGTCATTGGCCATGCTGTTGAGGTTTCAATTAGCGTCAAAACGGGAGGAGCTACACCGCCCGTGCCCAGCGATGCTCTTCCCGCCACCCCTAACAATCTTTCAGCCGATGGCAAAAGCGCTAATGGAAGCAATTTAGATCGCGGCAATGAGCGACTCTATGAAAGAAACGGCGAACGAGCTGATAGCGAGTTTTCCGCCTTAAATCCAAAGGCCGTTTTCTCACGTTTTGTTGTGGGCGCTAATAACCGGATGGCTCATGCCGCTGCGCTAGCGGTCGCCGAATCCCCAGGTCGGGAGTTCAATCCGCTTTTTTTATGTGGCGGCGTGGGCCTTGGCAAGACCCACCTAATGCAGGCAATTGGCCACTACCGGATGGAAAGCGACAGCAAAGCGCGGGTTGCCTACGTCTCGACAGAAACCTTTACTAATGATTTAATCGCCTCGATTCGCCGCGACACCATGCAGCGCTTTCGAGAGCAATACCGCGAAGTAGATGTCATTTTAGTCGATGACATCCAGTTCATTGAAGGTAAGGAATACACTCAAGAAGAGTTTTTTCACACCTTCAATACGCTGCATGAGGCAGGCAAACAAATTGTCTTAGCCTCTGATCGCCCGCCGAATAGAATTCCTCGCCTGCAAGAGCGCCTCTGCTCCCGCTTTTCGATGGGTCTAATTGCCGATATTCAGTCGCCTGATTTTGAAACCCGAATGGCGATTTTGCAAAAAAAAGCGGAGTACGAGCAGGTCGGGATCTCGCGCGATGTCACCGAATACATCGCCTCTTCCTATACCTCTAACATTCGAGAGCTAGAAGGCGCGCTCACTCGCGCCATCGCCTACACCTCAATTTCCGGCCTACCGATGACGGTCGAGAACCTGATTCCCGTCCTCGACCCCCCTGCCGAGCGCATAGAATCTTCCCCGAAAGCGGTGATTAAAGCCGTTTCTGATGCCTTCAAAATTTCCGTAGAAGATCTCAAAAGTAATTCTCGCCGCCGTGAAATTAGCCTAGCGAGACAGGTGGGCATGTATCTGATGCGGCAGCACACCGATTTGAGCTTGCCAAAGGTGGGCGATCAGTTTGGTGGTAAAGACCATACGACCGTGATGTACAGCTGCGATAAAATTGCTCAGCTGATTAAACGCGATCTAAATCTAGCGCAGCGGGTGAGAGAGGTGAGCGATCGCATCACCATCACCTCCAATCAATAACAGGTCAATAACAGGCTGAGTTTCTCAGCGCCTTGACTTAACGCCTCAACTCAAATAATGTCCCCTAAAACGCTTGCCATCAGAAATTGTGCAGGCGTTTTTTTTGGTCGCCCTCACTTTTTGTATTAAGCAAAGTAACTGTGTACACAGGATTTTCCTGTGGAAAACCCTGTGTATTTTGTGGAAAACTGGTGGAAAGAATAGGCATAAGTCATTGACAATTGTGGAAAAGAATTCAGTCATTGCAAGGTCTGTGGAAAACCTGTCCGCTTTTCCACAGGTTTTCCACAGGTGCAAAAAGCCTCTAACTATAGAGCAATCAAGCATTTTTGTAACTTCTCCCCAGTTTCCACAACCCCTACTACGACTACTTTAAATAAGGTTTAAAGAATTAGAGAGTATTTAGAAGAGCTCAAAAGAGCTTAAAAGGAACCTAAAAAGGTTGATCTGCAAAAGGTGATATCACGGGGCTATTGGAGTGATACCATTGGGCATCTCAGACGTGTCAGAAGTGATCAAATAAGGCGATGAAATTTAGCTGCCCCCAAACCGATTTCAATACGCAGTTTTCGCTGGTTAGTCGCGCTGTTCCCTCACGCCCCAGCAAACCGGTGCTAGGCAATGTACTCGTTAGTGCAGATGCCGATACGCAGCGAGTGACTTTAGTCGGTTTCGATGAAACGTTAGGCATTCAAACGACCTTTGCGGCTCAAGTCGAGGCCGGCGGATCGCTGACGCTTCCCGCTAAGCTGCTAGGTGATATCGTTTCTCGCTTGCCGAATGAAGAGATTGATATCACTCAAGACGATGATGAACCTCTCGTCACGTTGGCTTGTTCAGCAGGGCGATACCAAATTCGTGGGCTGAGCGCTGAAGACTACCCCAAGCTCCCAGAAGTCACCACCGGTGACTCTATTCAAGTATCTGCAAATTCGCTGGTCGAAGGGTTGCGCGGCGCGCTGTTTGCGACCAGTTCAGACGAAACCAAACAGGTTTTAACAGGGGTGCATCTGACGGCTGATGACGAGAGCTTAGAATTTGCGGCAACCGATGGTCACCGCTTAGCCGTTGTGCATACAGTTGATGAGTCGGGTTCGCCAGCGGGCGACGCAGTGATGAATGTGACGATTCCAGGTAAAGCGCTGCGTGAACTAGAGCGAGTTTTACAAAGTTATTCAAGCAATGAGCCGGTCGCATTCAAGCTAGATACGACGCAAGTGGTGTTTGATTTAGGCGATCAGCGGATTACAACGCGCCTGCTAGAGGGACAGTATCCGAACTATCGTCAGCTCATTCCCAAGCAGTTTGAGCGGCAGCTGACAGTTGATCGCAAGCAGCTAACGTCTTCTTTAGAGAGAATTGCGGTAATGGCTGACCAGAGAAACAATATTGTTAAGCTTTCGATTAGCCCTGAAACGCAGTCGCTAGCTCTTTCGGTAGAGGCTCAGGAAGTAGGCAGCGGATTTGAAACACTACCCGCTCAAATCACAGGTGAAAGCTTAGATATTGCTTTCAACGTGCGCTACTTATTAGAAGGACTCAAAGCTCTACCGTCTTCAGAAATTCAGATTCAGTGCAACAGTGCCACTAGTCCTTCAGTGCTGACGCCGTTGGGCGGCACTAAAATCACCTACTTAGTCATGCCAGTGCAGATTCGCAACTAACGTAGCGGTGAATTTGCGAAAAGATCAGGCTAAATGATCGCTAACTGTAGGTAGGTCTAATTAACTACGAATAAAAAAGACTTGTGGCCCTGGCCCTTGGCCCTCGAAATCGGGGGAGATCACCGATACAGAATATCTATATCGCCCTACCAGAAAGGTTGTGAACATTTTGCCTCAGAGCCCCGATTTTGGGGACGGGGCCTCGACCAGTAAATTCTATGCGCTGTTTGATTAGACTGCTCTGTTTGATTAAACTGCTCTACCTAGCTCAAAAGTGATTGACTAATCAATTTCATCTGTTTTAGCACTAGTTTTGGTACCAAAAAAGTCGATTCTATAGTCTGAAATCTTAATTCCGGTTTGTGCTTCTACTTGCTTTAAGATTTCTTCAGGTAGCTGAATGTTGATATCTATGATTTGCCGGGTATCGAGGCAGTTTACATGGCTATGAGATGAGCTGATATGCCCATATAGACGACCGTCTGAGCGCTCAAGGCATTCAATAATGCCCTGCTCAGAGAGGGCTTCTAGATTTTGGTAGACTGAGGTGTGGCCAATTTCTCTGCCCAGTCGACTGAGCCGATCATAAATTTCTTTAGCGGATAGGTGTTCTTGAACCTGCCATAGCAGCTCTAAAATGTATCTGCGCTGCCGACTTAGCCGCATCCCTAAGGTCTGGCAGCGCTCAACGGCATCTTCTAAGGATTGAATGGGTGCTTCAATCGGCAATTCGATGGATGAAACTGTATCTGCGAATGGTTGCATGGCTTAACGCAAAGCAGGGCTAAATCGTAGTCACTACCACTTTAGCTCGAACACAAAGCAATTGTCTATTTTACTTGTCGGCCTACTTCATCGCCAAAGTGCCAAATTCGCGGGCGTTTGAGATTAAATTGAGGGCTTTGGCTAATATTGGGATTGCTAGCAGTTTCCTCGATTTCCGTGACTGCTGCCGTTCTCAGGGCTGCTATTTCCGTCGATTGGGGATCAATTCTGTTTGGGTTCCACTATCTGTTTGGGTTCCACTATCTGTTTGGGTTCCACTAAGGGGGGGGCCACTAAGGGGGGTCGGTTAGCGGTGCCGGGATGGGTAGACCGGAAGCGATCGCTATCTTATTATTTTCTACACTTTCTAGCTTTTCTAGCTTTAAATCAGCGACTGGCATGGCATTGTCGGGAAGGGCGGCGCGATCGCTCACCGGAATAGGTATAGACGGTACCGGCAAAATAGCTAGATTTGCCTCCGGCGAAGTTGCCGTAGTGGCGGCGGTTAGACCTTGGGCTGCCGTACCCTGCATCATCGAACTGATGTCATGGTCCGAATGGCTCCGTTCGATGTCCGAGCGGGGCGCGATTATTGAGACAACAGTCTCCGCGTTATTAGCTCCTTCACTAGGTAGGTTTGAAGGAGGTAGGCCAAAGGAAAGTTCGGATGGCTCTAACAGGTTGTCAGACACCGTCACTGTGACAGGTTTACGGGCCTGATCGCTGGATTCAAAGGCAAGTTCTGGTGAACGAGACGACTCGTTGGAGGCGCGCGCTGACAAGTTGCTGGTAGCCAACTTAATGTTGCTTAAGCGGTCTAGATTAAGCTCACTAAATCGAGGGCCATTGTAGGCATTGCGGGCTTGCGCTATGGCTTCTACGCGTCGCCTTTGATCTCGATCAATGCTGTCTACATTGTTGCCTAGACCCGGCGCATTCCACTGCCGAGTATCCGGATCAAGATAGGCATAGGTTCGCGCCCATACAATTGCTTCAGTGCCTGACATATTGAGTCGATAGGCCTTGGCTAGCTGCTCAATGTATCCACCTCTATCTAATGCGGCTAGCGGCGCTTGGTTAGCGAGATCAATACCATTGAGCTTGGCCTCTAAAGAAAGCTGAATACCCTGCGCTTTTGCTTGCGCTTCTAGCTGAAGCCCTTGGCGTTTAAGCCGGGCCAGCTGCCTTTCATCAGCTTCTTCTGGAGATTGGGCTGCGTGCTGATAAGAGAAAGTCCCGATATTCCATACGCCGTTACCCGGATCTCGATGCCCATAGAACGCTTGCGTGCGCTGACCATCAGCATAACGAGTTCCTTCAGCTTTCCCGACGGTATGGGCAACCAACGAATTGGTGCCCCCTTCAAAAATCCAATCGTCTAAGAGAAGATTCTGGAGCGGAGCCATTTTTGGATCTGGCGTTTCTGTTGCGGGTTCTTTTGTTGCTTTGATTACCGGCTCTAGTGCTGATGCGGCTGTTACTTCAGTTGTTGCTTCAGTAGATGGCATGTCCAAGCTGTTATCAGTGAAGCTCAAGGCTATATCAGCGCTCTGATGAGAAGTTTTTTGATTGTTGGGCGGCAAAGCTATCTTCGGCTCAATATTCGGCGCGGTGCTCTGTTCGATTTGATCAATCAATTCTGACTTGAGCGGTGGTAAGGGATCGCTGTATTTGGATAACGTTTGAATAGGCGCTTGGGAAGAGGAAGCTAGGGGCGTCTGAGATGCTGCTAAAACAACAGTATCAGCTAGATTGCTAGACACTGCTTCGGGGACAGTTTTGGCCGGGGTGACTTTATCTAAAGCAGGCGACTGGGAAGGCGAGTTAGCAGGCAGGGCAAAATCTAGCGCTAGATTGTCTTCATTGGCTTGGGCAATTCCTGTCCAGCTCAGTATCGTGACTAATGCGGCAATCGCAAAAAGCAGGGGTGACTTTAACATAAAAATAAATTTAGGGAATAATACAGAAAGTCTGAGCGGTTGAGTTTGTCTATCTGGCATGTCTAGCTAGCATTCAAAGCTTTTTCTAGGACATCTCTAGCCGGTTCAACAATAATCCAAGTGCCGTCGGGCTGTCTGCGAAGGGTAGCAAAACTTAGAAATTTCCCTTTACCCATACGCTTACCCGCCTTGATTTCTCCGTAGGCCCAATTGTTCAGTCCACAGAGGCGAAACAAATAGGCCGGAATATCAGGCGTAGAATAGAGCGCGCATTGTTCTATCTCGCTGGGTTCTAGATCTCCATCAAAGGGTGCATTAACGCGTGAGTGCTTTAAAAAGAGAAATATCGCCGAGGCTGCCGGCTACCTCGTTGCCAACAATATCGTCGCCCGGATTGAGTGCCCACTGCTGTTGTAGGGTAATCGTTCTAACGGCGGGGGCTGATCGCGCGGCGCATCCACTCAGCCAAACTGAGGCAATGAGAATGATGAATTTATTTAATAGTTTTAGTCTCAGGGCTTGAGCGCCTAGACTCGCCTTCACTTTACAGCTTAAAGCGGTAGCCTGCATATTCATCATTTTCATAGAGGAGTACGAGCGTTGTTTTGGGATCAAACTCTAGTGGATAGGCTTCTCTTTCGGCGGCTACACCGGCTCGAATTTCTATCTTGGATAGTTGACAGTAAGGTTCTTTAACAATTTGGCGAACTTTTGCTTTACTTTCTCTTTCGGGAATTGCAAGTAACGCTAAAAGCTGCTCTCTCGAAAGCGTTGCAGATTTGGCGATCGCTGTTTCACAACCGCTAGCCAATGCAGGCACCGATCTGCTGTTCGCAGAAGCGCTACTGGTAAAAAGTATTGGGCTGCTGACTAAGGCCTTAGCACCGCTCAGCTCAAACAAAATTCCAATGAGAGAAAACATTAAGCCGCCCGCTATGAGAGGTTTTATCGGGTAAGGCTGATTGAATTTAGCTGCACTGGGGGGATGTTGAGGTGACTGGCGGAACTGCCTGATCTGAGCGGGATTCATCTCTGTGCGAACGGGTCTGCTATTGGTCATAAAGCGTATCTCCGAGAAAATTAATCAAGCTTTTGAGTTATGGAGAGAGGTGAGTTATGGAAAGAGATTAGTTATGGAGAAAGGTGGGCTATAGTTAGCGGGCACTGGTGAGGGGTGATGGCAACATGAGGGAGATAAAAGATCGAATCAGATCGATTGAGAAATGATCTTTAAAAATCTCTGAAACCTCTAAACTAAAATAGAAAGCCAGCTAAGAACAAGCCCAAAATAGCAACCAACAATCGGTAGATAGCGCTGTAGTTGGAAGCGTTGGAAACAATCAATTGATAGAGCGCAAATCCAACAACCCCTATGAGCCCTACCCATAAAGACACTCTTAACAGTGGATAGCTGCTGGCAATAGCCTCAATCGCAACGCGCAAGATCGCTGCGCAGCTAAACCAAATGGTGCCGTCTAATAGAGAAAACTGATCGTTTGATAAGTAGTTGCCAAAGGTTGATCCCATTGGGCCTTCGATAAGGTCTTGACCGACTTCGGGGTCTTCGATTCCTTCAAAAGCAGATTTGGCTCGATGACGGTGCCCCTGCCAAAGTAATCGCATAACGGCTGCTTGAGCACGTTTAATGTGGATTTGCACCCATTGAATCACTGTTTGGCTCATGGCTTGTTTAGGAGTGGGTGCTCTTTCTAGGCCAATTAGCCCCATGGGAGGTCGATCATCAGCTGTTTTTAGAGTTGCCCTTTCTCTGGCTATTCGACGATTGGGGCTAGGGTCTATAGGGTGGGCAAAAGGCGCTTGCCTCAAGATGGGCGATCGCTGCCGCAAAGAGTGCGCGATGCCTACCGCTTCTTTTTCAGCGCGTTGGAAATCAATCGTTTCATAGATCAGCGTAAAGTGTCCCTGATCGTCTTTACCTACAAAGGGGACGACCGCCGACGGATATTCGGCGAACAGTTCGCTGATGGTTTCGAGTAAAGGATGCTCCTGAATGCCCTGGCGGGCGAGGGCAACAGTGGCCTGCTGGGCCGAGCGCTTGAGCGCCTCAAGCTCAGCCGACTGCTGACGCGATCGCTCGTTGATAGCAATCGCTTGAACCTCAAGCCGGTAGATTTCTTGAGCGATGAGATGATCGCTATGGGCGTTGGCTGCTTGATCACTACTGAGCGATCGCTGCTTGAGCGTCTCGATGGCTAAAGCAGGCCGACTACCGCTAGGCTCATCTGTACTACTGAGAGAACTGCTTTTAGCCGCAGACCACGGCAATGGTTGCGGCTCTGCGGCTGTAGGCTCATCTCGAAGTAACTGTAGTTTCTCTAGCTTATCTCGAATAGCCTGTAGTTCCATGTCAGTCTTTTTCATATCCAAGGACGCAAGCAGGGCGCAAAAGGAGTAGATACGCGCCTCTATTCGTGCTTGGTACAAGTGTACTATGAATTTTGAGAAAAAGCTAACATCTCAATTAGAAAAATTGTTGGGTTGAAACGGCGGTAGATTCAGCTGACGTTCAGGCCAAAACGTTTTGATTGAGGGTATCGGCGGCTCAGGCGTTAGCTGAGGTGTTGATGCGATCAAGCTTGAGTAACTGAGTAAAGAATGTACTATTGACGAACTAATCCTAGAAACCCTGTACCAGAAATCGGGCTTGTAGCCCTGTACTCTTGAAAACACCGGGCAAATGTAGGGCAAATATGGGGCGCTGATGACTAGCCTTAACTTTGCAGCTTTTGAAAAAACATATGAGATGGCTCAGTCTATTTCTAGAAACTACGTACTCTGGTTTAATGATGTGCAATGTTTGAGCTGACTTGAGCTCTGTTAAGGTTTGCCTAATTGCATGGGAAATCTAGAGCAAATCAGTAGAGCAAAGCAATGTAGAGCGGGCTAGCGGCGATGGATAACAGCCTTTTGTAATTTTGAGGTGAGATCATGGAATGATTTTTGCTGATTCTCTTTATTATCCTTTTAATTGACTAACGTAGAGATAATAGCTACAGCGGCCTCCAGATCACCCCCCCAAAACCTGCCAGTAAATGCTGCCTTGAGACATCGCCTTGAGACATCGCCTTTAGACATCTAGCGATGTGCCCACGAAGCTTGTGCAAGCAAGCGCGATCCGTAATCCACGATCCGTACTAAAGAGGAGATTTCATTTAGATGGTCAAAGCTGATTGGCCCGTATCTAAGCGCCTATCTAAATTGTGGGAGCATTCGCCACGTCGCCATGCTGATCGTACTACCTTTCGCCCCAAAACTCATCGCAGTCATGAAGAGGCCGATAATCCTATCTATCACTCTACAATGGCCGTTTTGCTGGCAGGTCAGGTCATGCATCGGATCATTCGTGGGCGCTTTGGTCAGCGTCAAATTATGGATCAAGCGATGTGCGCAGGGCCGCGCTGTCTAGCCCCTGTGGTGTTGACCAATGTCTGTGCAGGAACTATTTTTGCGATTCAGTCGGCCCGCGAAATGGCCCGATTTGGCTCGATTGGTACCTTAGGCGGGGTATTCGCCGCGGCCTATTGCAGAGAGCTTGCGCCTTTGTTGACAGCAGGCGTACTAGCTTGCCAGGTGGGATCAGCGTTTGCGGCTGAAATTGCCTCAATGAAGCTCACTCAGCAAATTGACGCGTTGAAGATGCTGCGTACGGATCCGATTGATTATTTGGTGATGCCTCGGGTCGTTGCCTGCGCGATTATGCTGCCAGTGCTGACGGTTTTGGCGCTATTTTGTGGGGTTGCTGGCGGGGGCTTAGTGACGACAAATGTCTATGAGCTTTCGATGGACATTTTTCTAGATGGGGTGCGCAGTTCTCTGTCGGTGACAGATGTGCTAGTGATTATTTCTAAATCGGTACTGTTTGGTGGGGTAATTGCGATCGCTAGCTGTAGCCGCGGGCTGACAGCGGCTCGGCATGGGCGCGGGGTCGGGCAGTCAGCGACAGCGGCAGTGGTCACGGCTTGGGTCGCTTTGTTTGCGATTGATTTGCTGTTGGCTTGCTTAGCGCTATTTCATGGGTTGCATTAGCGCTGAGATTTAGTTACAAGATTTTCACTTCACTGTCACACCAAAGTCATACTGCTCCCTCATTATGAATGCAGGAGTGATACGCTCCTCACACCTTCTTAACCGACATAACCTGCTAGGTCTTGAGTTAACCGCTAGATCTCAGCAGATTTGTCGGTTTTCTTTTGCGTTGCTTTAATTCAGGGCTTTCTAACTCAAGGTTTTAAAGGCTGCGCTCTTCATCCTTCAAACTGCTGGGTGTAAAACTGCGCGTATCGTCCGCCTTGAGCTAGCAATTTGGGATGGGTGCCGGATTCTAGAATTTTGCCTTTTTCTACAAAGAGAATGCGGTCTGCTTGGCGAACGGTGCTGAGCCGGTGGGCGATGATAAAAACCGTACGATTTTGCATGGCCCGCTCTAGGGCTTCTTGGACGAGCGCTTCGGATTCTGGATCGAGAGCGCTCGTGGCTTCATCGAGGATGAGAATGCGGGGGTTGAGCAAAATCGCCCGCGCTATAGCTATTCTTTGTCGCTGCCCTCCGGAAAAATTTGTCCCGCGCTCACCGACCCAAGTGTGGTAGCCCTGCGAAAACTGACTGATAAAGTCGTGGGCATTGGCGACTTTAGCGGCTGCTTCAATCGCTGGGTAGTCTAGATCGGTTTGCCCATAGGCAATATTTTGAGCCACAGTGCCCGAAAACAGCGTTGTTTCTTGAGGCACGATCCCGATTTGATGGCGCAAGCTCCTAATGGTGACGGTTTTAATATCAATGCCATCAACCAATATTTTGCCTATTTGAGGATCGTAAAAGCGAGCCAGCAGATTGACGACGGTGGTTTTGCCTGCCCCCGAAGGGCCGACTAGCGCCACGACTTCTCCGGGGCTAACCTGCAAATTTAGATCGGTAAGCACCTGCATGGGTGCGGCATCGGACGCAGGGCTATAGCTGAAGCTGACGTTTTGGTAGTCTACTTTTCCTGTGATTGGGGGCAGCGCTAACGCGCCCGGTTGCTCGACTAAGGTTGGCTGCAGCAACATCAGGTCAAATACCCGTTCAGCTGAGGCTTCGGTTTGCTTGTAGAGGTTGTAGTGCTGAATGGAGAGATCGATGGGGGAAATTAGCAGCGCGATCGCCGTCAAAAACGCGACAAAATCTCCCGATTCCAAATTGCCCAATGAAATTTGCCAAGCGCCGATCATAAACAGCACCATCACACTCATTGCTTGCAGCAGCCCCACCGCAGGATACTGAAGCGATGTGAGGTACTCCGTTTTGTACTTGGCATTGCGATTGACTAGAGCTTGCTGGGAAAAGCGCTTGACTTCATAGTCTTTTGCGGCAAATGCTTGAACAATGCGAATGCTGCCAAATACCTCCGTTAGCAGCGATGACAGATCTGCGATGGAGGTTTGGTTGCGCCTTGCCAAAATCAGCTGCCTTTGACCAAACAAGCCAATAATCACAGCGACTACCGGCGCAACCAGAATCCCGGTCAAGGAAAGCTGCCAATTGAGATAAAAAATGTAGCCTGCCAGGACAATAATCTGTAAGACGCAGTTAGTGAACTGCTGCGACATCTTAAAGACGACCTCTTCAATTCGGTCAATATCTTCAGTCAGCCGATAGGCCAAATCACCCGTTTGCGCGGTCGCAAAATAATCAATGCCCAACTCATGCAGATGGCTATACACCTGCTGGCGAAGCGATAGCACCATGTTTAAAGATGCCTTAGCTGCGCTCACCCTTTGACCGTACAAAAAAGCGCTCTGCACAATAAAATCGGCCATGGCCAGACTGAGCCAGTATGCCGTTTTTCCTAAGTCGCCTTGACCAATAGCGCTAGAAGCATTTTTCGCTAAATAAGGCAGAATCGGTACCGTCACCACATAGCCGATGACGCAAAAAAACGTCACCGTAAACCAAGCCTTCTCTGCTTTTAAAAAAGGCCAAAGATAGCGGTAGCTCGATTGCTTTTTGGCCAGTTTTTTGGCCGGTTTTTGAATGGAGCTTTTCACAGCGAGAGTTCTCAAAAAAAAATGAATTTTAGCTAGCTTCGGCGGATGTGTGAGCCGTAACGCTATCCAATTGCTGCAAAATGCAGTTGGCAATCCGCGCTGAGCCGCCAAAAGGGCCAAATTTTTGTCGGCCATTTTCTACGCAAGCCTGTAGATAGGCTTTGTCATCTAAGGTTTTGACAATGCAGTGGGCGGCTTCTCTTAGCAAGTCGGGCGTGGCGGCGCTGGTGCCAATGGTCTGAAGTGAAAGTCCTAGCAGTCGGTCTTGCGCTTCGGCAAAAGCGTACGTGAACTGTGGCCCTTCGCCCGCCACTTGAACCACTGGTTTGCCGATGGCCACGGCCTGATCAACTGCCATGCCAGCCATGCCAAAGACGAGGTTGGCGCGCCTCGCAATGTCGCCGTAGGCGTCGCTATAGCAAAGGATTTCGGCAGCAGCGGTGGGCGATCGCAACCTCACCCAAGGCTGCTGAGGCGGGTCGCTCGGCTGATTGTGGTGGATGCGATCGCTCACTTCCTTCTCACACTTCCAACCCTGACTGGCCGCAATTTCCGCAACTTGCGCCATCACACTAGGCACCAAAGCTGCTCTCAGCTTCACCTCTGGGCTTAGCCGCGCAATCTCTAACGCTAGCTGCATCTGTAACTTAAAATTGCGAATCGCTTCAGCCGTCCGCGAACCGGGCAACAAAGCCACCATCTGATCGCTCTCTACTAGCTGTAAATCTTTCCCGGTGGGCTTTAAGCGATCTATCGAAGGAAAGCCCCCGAAGCGGACTTTGCTCAGCCCCTGCCGATTCAAATCCTGAGCGGTATAGGGGTCACGGGTGACTACCGCCCGACAGCGCGGCGACTTGAGAATTTGCCACAGCAGCAAGTCCATTTTTAGCTTGCCTTCGTACATCGCTGACAGCGAAGCCAAATTGGCCACAAAAGGTTTGCCGCTCAAGTAGGCAAACCCTTGTGCCACCGTATCGCCCGTCGCGGCAATCAAATCTACTGTTGGTGCAACCTTTCGCATTGCTCGAAACTGCTTCCAAGTCATGCTTAGCAATCCCGCTCGAAGATCATCTATCAGCTTCATCCGATCCATGTAGGTAAAGCCGCCCGACGGTAGCACATAGGTTGGGCCTACAATTGGGATGCCTAGCTTGCGGTAGGCGTTGCCTTCTCCCACAATCGGCAGCGCGGCGATCTCTAGCTCAGGGCGGATCGCTTTGAGTGAGCGAATGACATGAGAAGAATTATCGTCTTCGCCATGACCATTACTGATATATAAAAGGCGCTGCGGCATACGGTTTGAAAAGTATCCTAGTCAACTTATCGTACACCTCACAGGGTTGGCCATTGGCTACTTTGACTTTGCTAACTTGCACTTAGGGGCTTGCCAAGGGGAGGGGTAAGTGAGTAGTTTTGAGGGCAATCACTGCGCGCGCTGCATTCTTTTTTGATCAATTTGATCAAATTTAATTTAAGTCAATACTTTAAACTTCCATGCCTACTTCCTTGATTCGTCGCTGTTCTGCTGGTGCTTTTGGCCTTTTGCTGGCGGTTGTTTTCTGGCCGCTGGGGCGGACTCAAACGGCTATTGCTCAAGCGATCGCTACCCCCGATGAAACGGTAGAGTGTGAGCTGCTAATTGTCGGCGGTGGATTGTCGGGCACCTCAACTGCTTACGAAAGCCTGTTGGCGGGGCGAACGGTCTGTATGACTGAGCTAACAGATTGGGTGGGTGGGCAAATTTCTTCTCAAGGCACCTCGGCTTTGGATGAAGCCAAGCGTCAGCGTGAGCTGCTGTTTTATGCAGCGGGCTATAAGGAATTGCGCAGTCGCATCAAAGATTTTTATGGAGAGCAGAATCCCGGCAGCTGCTGGGTGAGTGTGTCTTGCTTTTTGCCGCGAGATGCCAATACGATTTTGAGCCAAATGCTGAATGATGCGGCGCGGCGCGGTGGCGGTCAGCTGAAGTGGTTTCCTTCAACTGCAATTAAAGAGATTGCGCTCAGTGCAGATGGGCGCATGATCAATAGCGCGATCGCTATTCAGCACACCCCCGCTCCTGGCGCACCGCCACTCAACAGCGAAACCTTGTCGGCAACGCTAATTGACAGCTACCGCTATGAAGATTCGGAGCGCTTTACTAAAAAAGTCATTCAGTTTACGCCGCCCGCTACGCCTAAGCAGGCAGGCCCAGCAAATTGGTATGTAGTAGAAGCAACTGAAACGGGCGAGGTGATTGCGTTGTCGGGTGTGCCTTATCGACTGGGCTTGGATGCGCGATCGCCTCTCAATCCATCTTCTCCTACAGAAACGGGTGATCAGTACTGCACCCAGGGCTTCACCTACACCTTTGGCATGGAGCACACCGCTACCCCGCAGCCTCAGCCAGAACCCATCTACTACGCGCAGTATGCGCCCTACTTTAGCTACGAGCGATCGCGCAATAGCAAAGACTATTTTGACTATGTGTTCACCTATCGCCGGATTGCTGCCCCTGCCCCGCGCCCCGAAGGCAGTCAATTTGGGGTCTCTAAAGTCGCTCCCGGCGACATCTCCATGCAGAACTGGACTTGGGGCAATGACTACCGCCCCGGCACTGCTGCCGATAACCTCATTCTCACAGCCGATCAGCTCACGGCTACCGGGCAGATGATGCCCGGTGGTTGGCTCGGCGGTCTGCGGGTCGAAACCTTAGCTAAGGGCGAAGAGAACGCCTACAGCTACTATCACTGGCTAGTGGCGGGCGATACTGACTCTCAGCTCGGCCCTGATGTCAAAACGCCCAATCCCAATAACCGCTTCATTTTTGGCCTGGATGCGCCCATGGGAACTGCTCACGGCCTTTCCAAATATCCTTACATCCGCGAGGCTCGCCGCATCGTGGGTCGCCCTGCCTACGGCTATCCTGAAGGCTTTATGGTCAATGAAATCGATATTTCCCGCGCCGACTATCGCAGTGAATACTATCAAACTTCGCTAGGGCCAGATCGCTATCTGAAGCTCTGGCAAGCCTTAGCGGGCCTCAACACCACCGCCGTTATTGATGATCAAGTGCCTGCTGCAGATATCATGCGCCGCACCCGCTCTACGATTTATCCTGACGCGGTCGGCATTGCTCAATACGCCATCGATTTTCATCCTTGTCTGACTCTTTCGCCGCCGGAAGCGCCCGGTAATACCGAGTACCCTAATATTCGCAAAGCCCACGGGCAGGCATACCCCGGACAGATTCCCTTGCGGGCGATGATTCCGCAAAAAATTGATAATTTGCTGATTGCAGGCAAAACAATTGCGACCAGTAATATTGCTGCTGCTGCTTACCGGGTGCATTCCTTTGAGTGGTCAGTGGGGGTAGCGGCTGGGAAAACTGTTGATTTCTCGCTGCGAAACGGCGTGTTGCCTTACGAATTGGTCGATGATTTGCCTTCTCGGGAGCCCTTGCTAGAGCAGTTACAGCGTCAGCTCAATGCCGAGGGCAATCCGACTGCGTTTCCCGATACCTCAATCTTTAATTTGGATTGGGAGGCTTGGCGGGTTTGGTAAATAGCGGGGGAAGCAAGTTATTTTCGACTTCCAGCACTGTGGAACTTGATTGACTCAGTTTTTAAACTCGGTTAATAAATAATGTGGGCTAGATTGATGTTCTGAGGAGCTGAGGGATTAGTGGAAGGTACGGATAGTTGGCAAAATTGGTTGTTTACCGGTAGCTATCTCGCTTTTACAGTGTTTATTATTTGGCAAGTCGTTAAGCCTTCTCAAAAATAGTCTGATTGCGAAAGTGCCAAGGCTTTCTATTTCTTAAATAGGTATGCCTATCCTAACCACTGGTAACATAGAAGACTCACGTGACTGATTGGCACATGGAGACTTTATGGGGAGCCAGCCGCAATGCTGAAACGGTTTATGAATTGGCTACTGCACCGGTTACAAAAAGCATTCGGTGGATTGAGCGGGCAGCGAGGTCGTTCGCGCTCATCCCAATTTCCTCAAACGCCCCCAGCGACCAACAGTTTGGCGCAGCGGACAGCCGATGCGATCGCTGCTCAAAACGCCGAAGCGGCTAAAGCTGATGCGATCATCCCGCCCCTAGATCATGCTGAACCTTCTATTCCCACCCCCGATCTCGACCCTTACAGAAAATTAAACGCAGCTGGGGCGGCGCTGTCGATAGAGGAACCCGCAGCGCCTAGTTCTTTTGCCGAAGTATCTGTGCTGCTATCTACTTCCTCGACTCAGGATGCTAATCAAACTTTTGAGCGATCGCCCGCTGAAAATCAATCGCGCCTCGACGATGACTCATCGCTGCCTGATCCCGATCATCTGCTAAACGATCATCTGCCCAAAATTCACGATTTGCTGCCAGCCATTGAGACCAGCCCGATTGTTGATCCAGAAGCTGCTATAGAGCTATTGGATGACCCCTCTGCCGAGATATCGACTGAAGAGATATCGACTGAAGAGATATCGACTGAAACAGATCAGACAGTTGTCGCCGAGGCTAAACCCTTTGAATTGGGGCGAGAGTCTCAGCCGCAAGCAGAGTCTGTTGCGCCTATATTGTCTTCTTCTAAGCTACCGACCGAGTCACCCATTGAGTCATCTTCTGAGTCACCCATTGAGCAAGCTGTTCTCTTCAGTTTTGATATTATTGAGAGCCAGCCTCAGCCTCGTCAACTGGAAGAAGTGGCGCTAGATCCTGCTCCACTGGTGGCCGATTCCGCTCTACAAATCTCTCTCGATATCGAAGCCGAAGTAGAGTCTGTTGTCACCAATGATCGATTTGAGCATGACCCCGTTGAGCTTGATCAACCATCAGATTCAGCTTTAGTGACAGATTCAGCTTTAGTGAAAAATGGTGTTGTTAAACTACTATTCACCCTAAAATCGGGTAATTTTCACGGCTATATTGAGCCCGACGATGGCTCTAAAGATATCTTGTTTCATGAAAAGTATATTAATGCTGAAATTTTTGAGCATTTAGATCGCGGTACGCGAGTTGTTGCTTCTATAAAATATATGGAAGGTAAAGCTTATGCTACTAAGGTTCACCTGCTGCTGTAAAAAATTATAAGAATAGCTTGTAAGCTGGGTTTTGGCTCTCATTCCAATAGCGATAGCCCAGCGTTTCTAAAAAAGCCTCCCATTGACTCATCTCTACTGGCGGCACCTGCATTCCCACTACAATTCTGCCGTAGTCAGCGCCGTGATTGCGGTAGTGGAATAAGCTGATATTCCAGTTAGGACTCATTGCCGAGACAAAGTTTGTCAGCGCGCCGGGCCGCTCAGGAAATTCAAACCGATAGAGCAGCTCGTTATTAGCCAAGGGCGATTTGCCGCCGACCATGTGTCTCAGGTGCATTTTAGCGAGTTCATCATCCGTCAAGTCAAGCGTTCTAAAGCCGCAATTTTCAAAGTTTTGCGCAATCTCATGCGCATCGGCTCTGCCGCTCACTTTGATGCCGACAAAAATGTGGGCCTTGGCTTCATCGGCAATTCGGTAGTTAAATTCGCTGATGCTGTGATCGCCTAAGCAATCGCAAAATTTGCCCAAGCTCCCCGGTTTTTCGGGAATGGTCACAGCAAATACGGCTTCTCGACGTTCGCCTAATTCCGCGCGTTCGGCCACAAAGCGCAGCCGATCAAAATTCATGTTGGCTCCGCAGGCGATCGCGACTAAAGTCTCTCCTTTAATCCCTTCTCGTTCTACATAGGCTTTGGCACCTGCGATCGCCAACGCCCCGGCGGGTTCTACAATTGATCGCGTATCTTCAAAAACATCCTTAATCGCCGCACAGGTGTCATCAGTGCTCACTAAAATCACCTCATCAACATACTGCTGACACAGGCGAAACGTTTCTTTGCCCACTTGTCTGACGGCTACTCCATCGGCAAATAAACCGACTTGCTTGAGCGTGACGCGATCGCCTATCTGTAAAGACTGACTCATCGCATCCGAATCCACCGGCTCTACGCCAATGATTTTAATCTCAGGCCGTAGCCGTTTAATGTAAGCCGCTATCCCGGAAATCAGCCCGCCGCCACCAATCGCCACAAAAATAGCATGGATCGGCTGCTGATATTGCCGCAAAATTTCCATCCCAATCGTACCCTGACCTGCAATTACATCAGGATCATCAAACGGATGAATAAACGTCAACCCTTTTTCCGCCTCTAGCTGACGAGCATAGAGACAGGCGTCATCGTAACTATCACCATGCAGAATGACCTTGCCACCTCTGGCCTTCACTGCCTCGACCTTGACTTGCGGGGTGGTCACCGGCATTACAATCATGGCAGTCGTTCCTAGCTTTTGCGCCGCTAGCGCCACGCCTTGGGCATGGTTGCCTGCAGAGGCCGCAATCACACCACATTTCAACAAATCAGGCGAAAGCTGAGCCATTTTGTTATAGGCTCCGCGCAGCTTAAACGAAAAAACCGACTGTACATCTTCCCGCTTCAGCAGCACTTCATTACCAAGTCGTTCTGATAGTCGAGGTGCCCGATCTAGAGGCGTTTCTTGCGCGACGTCATAAACGCGAGCTTTCAAAATGCGTTCTAAATAATCAGACATGAGCTACAGATTGCCAAAAGGTCAAAGAGCGTTATCATCCACTTTACTCGCTTAGCGACAGCATTGACCATGACAACGACCAGCATGACTTAAAAGCAGCCGATATTAGAGCGCACTTGCAGCGTAAATCCGGCCATTCTCAGCCATTCTGCCATTCTAAAGAGACTTAGCGCTGCGCCTGTAGCTCAAAATGTAGGCAGCCGGAATGTACGTAAAGCGCTAGTAGCGTTGCGCGATCGCGCAGATGGCGACAATGCCTAATAGGGCTGCTATGGCAACTGAATTAAATGACAGCACCAGGGTCGCGACCATCAAAATCATCTTCTAGCTGGCTGCGAATTTTTGCCCAGACGGGGGTAACGTCTGCTACGGTGCCTTTTAGCTCAATGTTGACGACTGAAATATTGGCGCTAGAAGTAGATTCAATATTGTCTGTTTCTTCAATATCTGAAACTCTTCTTCAATTTTGTTGGTTATTAATGACTTGGGCTCGCTCAGCACTCGCACCTTGGAAACCCGATGGTAAGAGTAGATACTCGCTGAACAATTTCAGGATCTTCTAATCGGGGGCAAAGTGAAAAAGGCAGAAAGCCCCTAAACAACAATCAGCGTTAGGCTCAAAAAGAGTAGCTGCCGGTTGCGATAAAAAAGATTGAATAGGCTTCTATTCTCCTTCGGGAGTGACGATCTGGTTGGTGACGACTCGGTGAGTGCCGCTGGTGACGATGCGATCGCCCACTTCCACTAATTCCCTTACAAATGCTTTTTCGCCTTCGGTGTACAGCACTTCCACATCTTGCCGGGCCGCTCGGTAGTTGTTGGATTTATTTGGAATGACCACATACAGTGACTAGAGACCGCGATCACCCGCAATTAGCGCCCTACTTGGTAGCCAATAGCCTGGATTTGCCTGCGGTTCGTTGGACAGCAACCGGGCTGTAGCCCCCATAGTCAGCTCTGGTTCATCTGCTAATTCCAGCACGATTGTCCCGGTTTGACTGGCCCCATCGACTTCAGGCGGTTGAGTGACGACTGTTGCCCCATAGGTTCGCTCGCCTACTTTCACAGACTGCTGCCGCCTGCGAAACGACCCCGGCGCGGCTCCGACCGGCACGCCGATTCTGGCCTTAACGGTTGGGCCGGTTTTTACTAGCTTGAACACCGATTGAGCGCTGCCAAACTCACTAAACTCACTGTGCTCTTATCTACACTCATCTAGCTCCTCTTGAGAAATCGCCCGTTTGCTAAACAGATCAGAACGCTCAGCCTCCGGAGCAGTCTGAGTAGGTAATTGGGAGCATCCGTGATCCAAACTGATGTGGATAGTCTATTTTTTGATTTGAATAGTTTGTTAGATAGTGAGCATCTATTTATTTGATGGGCGATCGCACCTAACTATGATTATCTAAAGCTACACAAGTTACACATGCAAATGGCGGTACGGTTCATGCAGCTCATTGGAATGCCCGATTCTCCCTATGTACGACGCGTGGCCATTACCCTGCATCACTTGGGCATTCCCTTCGAGCATTCTTTTTTATCCGTTTTTCGTAACATGGCTGAATTTAGCCATATCAATCCATTGATAAAAGCGCCGACACTGGTGTGCGATAACGGCGAAGTGCTGATGGATTCGAGCCTCATCTTGACCTATATCGCTAAGCTCGCGGCAACAAATGGCTCATTAATGCCTTCAGATATGGCTGATTATCAAAGAGCCATTCGGCTAATTGGACTGGCGATCAATGCCTGCGACAAGACCGTGCAGATCGTGTATGAGCGGGATTTGCGGCCTGCGGAAAAGCAATATCCGGTTTGGCGCGATCGCATCCAAACCCAGCTAACCACTGCCTACGATTTACTCGAACCCTACGCTGCAAACACCTCCCAATGGTTAATCAGTAGCCAACTCAGCCAAGCCGACATTACCGTCTGTGTAGCTTGGCAATTCACTCAACTGGTCGCCGCCGACATTATCGAGAGTCATCAATACCCAGCGCTATCTCGCCTTTCTCAGCGAGCCGAAGCGCTCCCAGCCTTTCAGCAGATTCCGCTCGAACCCGACTGGCAGCCCTCCACTTAACGTCTTTTCAGATTAGTGTCCTTTCAGACCCACCATATGCGCATTGATCTCGCCTCCGTGCCCATCGAAACCGGCACCACCTATCCCGATGAATTTAAAGCAGCCGTCAGCGGACGCGCTCGTCAGCGAGTGGGCAAAGCCGCCGGACTCAAAAACCTTGGCGTTAATGTGACGACATTAGCTCCTGGCGCTCAGTCAGCCCTTAGGCACTGGCACAGCGCTCAAGATGAGTTTATTTACATTGTTAAAGGTGAGCTAGTGCTGGTCACAAATGAAGGTGAGCAAACGCTCGGCCCTGGTGCAATGGCAGGCTTTGCCGCAGGCGTGGAGAATGCGCATCACCTGATCAATCGCTCCGCCGTGCCCGCTGTTTATTTAGAGATTGGCGATAAAGCTTTGCCTGAGCAGGCTCATTATCCCGATGTTGACCTGGTATATAAAGAGACTACAGGTAATCCAGGACGCTTTGAGCATAGAGACGGTAAAGCCTACTCCACAAAAGGCGCAGCGCCCGACTAATTGGGCAAAAATGTTCTGCTCAGACCGATTGACTTTTTTATTAGTATCGATCGCATTCGCCTATCTGAGCCTTTGGGCGTGCATTTAAATATTTTCTTCCGCTGCTAGCAGCCCACTAACATCAGGGCTCACAGCTTTACGATCATTGCAAAAATCAGCGCGCTAGCTTTGCAGAAAGCTTACCTATAAAGCTACGGATTGTGACCTTGGTAGTTTGTATGAATTTATACATGCTGTAGCCGCTGACTGAGACGGCGGCTGGGTGGGCAAGTTCCATTTTGCATTTTCGGTTTTTTAAATTTTTTATCACACCCACCATAGAGACTTCATAGAGATTTGACCATGAGCAAATATCGCGTTTTTGGCGCACTTTTAATTGTGGCCGCTTGGCCTACTACCTACATCTCTGCGCCTACTGGGGCTAGTGTGCAAATTGGAGCGGCGGCCCAAGCGGGGGTTCGCTGGACACCTAATCCCGAAAGAGGCAGCGTTTCTAGTACGCTATCTGGCGGACGGCGTGGGATATCGACTTCAGCTTGTGTAGCTGTAGGTAAACCTGATTCGGCCATTATCCTACGGGTTCCTAAAGGCGCTACGGGGTTGACGGGGGTAGCGCAGCCTAAGTCTGGGTATTTAGAATCTCAGCAGACCACCGACAGGAAATTTGTATTGTCTGATCCGGGGCAAGCTAATCCAAATTTATCCCAAAAGTGTGCGGGCCGGCTCTGAATTAGTCAACGGGATGCGACTTGAGTCGATTGCTTGGGAAGTGGGCACTCGCGATTTGAGGAGACAGGCAGCTACTGAAGTACCGTTGGATCTCTCTTTAGCGACGGCTCCTCGATAAGTATCGTGATTGATGAGCTGTGAGCGGTGGCGATCCGGTTTGCTAATGATCGCCTAATAGTCTGAGTGGGCTTACTAAATACAGGCTTTGCACCCTGCGTAGGGTTGGCTATCGAGGTGCTTTAGCGGGTATTTTTCTGTATTGGTGTTTAAGTAAGGCCAAAATAAGGACAGATTTTACGTGGTATATGAGCCTCAAAAAGCGTCTGTTATGGGTTTTTTTTATGCCCTCAATAGCTGGCGAAGGCAGCGGCTCGATCATAGGTATGTAGCGCCTGTACTCGTGATGCTGGCAACGGCAGGAATTGTGGCGCTGCGTGGGTTGGGAACCTTTCAGGTGTGGGAGCTGCATACGTTTGATTGGATGATGAATCATCGGCCTGCGGAGCCGTCAGATAATCGCGTTGTCATTATCGGCATAAATGAAGAAGATGTTGTCGCTGCTAACAATGCAGCGATTTCTGACACGATGCTGGCTGATTTGCTAGAGAAGGTTAAGCAGCAAAATCCAACGGTTATCGGCGTTGATTTTTTTCGTAATGTGCCTCGTGATGACGGCTATGAGCGGTTGAATCAAATTTTTCGGCAGACGCCTGATATTATCGGTATTGAAAAGGTGGTGGATGATGCGGCTTTATCATTCGTAACAGGCAATCCGGTCCTAGTCGAAAATCAGCAGGTTGCGGCTAGTGATTTGATTGTCGATGTAGATGGCCGAGTGCGGCGAGGACTGCTAGTTCCGAATGCTGCTGGCATTGAGGGATTGGCTTTTCGGGTAGCCTTGGAGTATTTGGCGAGTCACGATATTTTTCCCGGTTCCAATCCTGATGTGCTGGAATTGGGCGAGGCTAATTTTCCACCTTTTGAGAAAAATTCGGGTGGCTATAGCAATGCTGACGCAGGTGGCTATCAAATTATTATGAATTGGCGCTCTAAATTAAAGTTCCAACGCTTTAGTGCGCAAGCTGTTTTGACGGGCAAGATTCCAGCTAAGACGCTGACTGACAAAGTGGTCTTAATTGGCAGTATGGAAGCGGGTGACGCAGATGTTTTTTTTACACCCTATAGTAATCGGCAAGGGTCGGTTGGTCTCTTGCCGAGTCATGGAATTGAGATTCACGCTAGCCTGACGAGTCAGCTAATTAGCGCTGCTTTTGGCCAAAGGCCGGTGATCAAAACGCTGCCAGAAGATTTAGAAGTGGGATTGATTGCGGTGTCTGCAGGGGTAGGCATGGGTCTCTATAGCTGGGGCAGAAACGATCTGAGGCGATTACAGCTATTGGGGGGCTGTGTGGCGGCTTGTGTTGGGGCGAGCTATGGAGCTTTAGCTTTATGGGGCTGGTGGTTACCGGTGGTGCCGGTAAGTTTGGCTTTGGTAAGTGCGCCGTTGATCACTCGGTTGCATGTGATTAATCGGCTGCAAATGCTGTCTGAAATTGATGATCTGACGCAGCTGGCCAATCGCCGCAGTTTTCGAAATCATTTGACGGCAGAATGGCAGCGGGCTTTGCGATCGCATACTCCCCTTTCCCTCATCCTCTGCGATATAGACTTTTTCAAGCTTTATAACGATACTTACGGCCATCCGCAAGGCGATGAATGTTTGCGTCAAGTTGCCAACGCAATTGGCAAAGCTGTGCGGCGACCGGGTGATTTGGTCGCTCGCTATGGCGGTGAAGAATTTGTGATTTTGCTGCCGAACACAGCGATCAAAGGGGCTCAGCAAGTGGCCAAAGAGGCCGCTGAAAACATTCAGGCTTTGCAGATAGCTCACAGCGCTTCGAGCGTTTCTGACTATGTGAGCGTTAGTTTGGGCGTGACAACGGTAGTGCCAAAGACTGGATTGTCGGCCAGTGTGCTAGTCGATACGGCTGATTTGGGATTGTACGAAGCCAAGCGGCGCGGACGCAATCAAATGAAGCTACGGTTGCCTTGGACCATCGAGTAGGCTTGGAGTCGGTACTAAGGGGGCCTGAATCAATAAGTAGATGCACAGAAATTGGGAGAGTATCGCCGGCTTATTTGCGGTGGTCGTTGTGATAGTTGACGCGCGCGCCAGCCCATTGCAGCTTATTGCGTAAGGTGCGGTAGTAAGAATGGTCTTCTCGTAAAATGATGAACTTCGCGAGGTGACTGGCCATGCGGATATCGACCCGCTGACCGGGCCAAATTGCGGTGCCTAACACGCCGTCTGTCCATAGTTTGGTATTGCCTTCGCTATCACCTAAGGGCCAAACGCTAACCGTACTGCCGGGTGGCAGCACAATCGGACGGCTCGATAGGCTCATCGGGCAAATGGGGGTAACAATTAGTGCCTGCATACCCGGATGCACAATGGGGCCATTAGCTGAAACGGTGTAGCCGGTTGATCCGGTAGGCGTGCTGATGAGCAGTCCGTCGCCTTGATACTGATCGACGACTTCACCATCGATTTCGACTTCTAAGGTAGAGGTGATCATCCGGTTGGGTGAGGCGGGCTTGACGCACATTTCATTGAGGGCGAAGTAGCGATCGCTCATCGGATCAAAGTTGCCCGACCCGCCTTGGTGCGATCGCGCTTGCAGCATCATGCGCTGCTGAACGGCATAGCGATCGCCTAGCAACCGTTCCCACACCTGCTCAAACTCTCCGATTACCTCTGACGACTCCGTCAAAAAGCCCAAATGCCCCCCCACGTTGATAGCCAAAATGGGAATGTCATCTGCTGCTAACTGCCGCGCTGCCGCTAAAGCCGTACCATCGCCTCCCAAAACAACCGCCAAATCAATCTTCTCAGCTGCTGATTCTAAAAAAACAGGGTAAGGATTATCTTGAGCGCCACTCGGCCCCATCATCACCTTGCTGCCCAATAGCTCTAACTGCCGAGCGCAGCTATCCGCACAGCTTTTACTCAGCGGATGGCCCGCCTTATATACAATGATGACCTGCTTTAGATCCACATCAGCACCCGTAAGCGTCTCAGAGTGTCTGCCAAAAAAACGCTACCACTTCAGCAAATTGAACTGCTCCATATCGACCGTATCGCGATTTCGATAGATTGAAAGCACAATCGCCAAGCCCACCGCTGCCTCAGCTGCCGCAATCGTAATCACAAAAACAGCAAACACCTGTCCTTTAATTTGCGCCGGATCTAGATAGTTAGAGAACGCCATCAAATTGATATTGACTGCATTGAGCATCAGCTCAATGGACATCAGTACCCGAATCACATTGCGGCTAGTGACAAGGCCATAGATGCCAATGGAAAACAAAGCAGCGGCTAATATTAGAAAATACTCAAGTTGCATGGGTTGAACGCTTTATGGCTTTGAACAGCATCGGTTGAAAGATACGGGTCGAAATATTTCAACTTGAAATATTTCGGGTCGAAAGATATCAGGGTGAAAGATATCGGTAAAAACAAACAACAAATTAGCTAGGGGATGTCCACACCGGACTCTAAGCTAGGGAAAAACGCTAGGAAAATGCAGTTAATAAACGAAGAAACAGCTATCTATCATCTCTTGTCCCAGCGGCCACTAGCTCACGAGGCCGTTCAGGCAGCGTTAGTGACTCTGCTTGGGCTACCGCTGCATCGGGAATGTATTCGCGGCGCGCTAGCACAATTGCGCCAATCAAGGCCACCAATAAAAGCACAGAAGCGAGCTCAAATGGCAGTAGATAGTCACTAAAAAAGTGCTGTCCGATAATTTCAATCGCTTTATCACCCGCCGCCAGCTGCGTAGAAATCGCCCAAGGATGAGAGAACACCATGGCGCTAATCAAACTAAAAATACCCGCGCAAACAACGGCGGTTGCAACTTTGCCAATCCAAGCATTTTTAATTACGCTAAAGTCTTCTTGCTTATTGACCAGCATGATTCCGAACAAAATGAGCACGTTGACCGCCCCGACGTACACCAAAATTTGAGCAGCAGCTACGAAGCCCGCATTCAGCAGAATGTATAGCCCAGAGACACTAATGAAAGTTAGCCCTAGCAAAAATGCCGAATAGACAATGTTAGACAATAGAACCACGCCTAAAGCAGACGTCACCATAATTAGCCCCAAAAGGCCCAACGACACTAGCTGCACGCCTTCGGCCAAATTTAATGATGCGACTAAGGCCCCAGTTGCTGATGCGCCCGATGGTAGTAAGAGCAAAATACTTTTCTCCTCACGTTTGGTTTCTTTAGCGGTCTGATAATGGTCTGATAGCAATCTGATAGTGGGTAGTTGGTTGCTACTATTACTGCTATTGATAAGTCTGTTCAGCAGCTAGTTGCTACCAGCTATTAGCGGTTGTTATGGCGTACCGCCTTCTGCGATCGCCGCTTCCGCTGTCGCTTTTTCCGCCTCTAGATCAGTGAGAATATCCTGCGGTAGGCGACCAGCTCTCTTTGCGCCCGCTGGCAAATCATGCGGATCCATTACCCCTTTGGGCAAATAGGCGAACTCGCGCATCGGTGTCACCATCGGATCATTAGTGACTTTGTAAGGCAACCGTCCGAGAGCAACGTTATCGTAGTTCAGATCGTGTCGATCATAGGCAGACAGCTCATACTCTTCGGTCATCGATAGGCAGTTGGTCGGACAATATTCGACGCAATTACCGCAAAAAATGCAGACCCCAAAGTCAATACTGTAGTGGCTGAGCGTCTTTTTCTTAGTTTCTCTATTAAATTCCCAATCGACCACCGGCAGGTTAATCGGGCAGACCCGAACGCAAACTTCGCAAGAGATGCACTTATCAAACTCAAAGTGAATGCGGCCCCGATAGCGCTCTGAAGGAATCAGCTTTTCGTAAGGGTACTGAACCGTCACCGGGCGGCGCTTCATGTGATCAAAGGTCACAGACAAACCCTGACCGATAAACTTAGCCGCTTGAGCGGTTTCTTTGGCGTAGTCGCCGACTTGTTTGAGAAAATTCAACATAGCTCTGGATGAGAGGTAAAAGAGTGCGTTGATAATAGCAATTAAACTGGAATGTTCAGAAAGCTGACTGAACCTACATTTAGCCGCCAAAAGCGAATGGAAAAGTCAGCTTTAGCCCTGCTGTGACTAACAAGTTGACCAAGGAAACGGGCAGCAAAAACTTCCAGCCTAAGTCTAATAGCTGGTCAATGCGAACGCGAGGTACTGTCCAGCGCAGCAAAATCGTCAAAAAGACTAATAGATACGCTTTGAGCATGGTCATGACAATGCCGAGGGACGCCGAAATGATTTGTACCCAGGGCGCAGTTTCGCTAAGACCAAACAAGCCGGTGATGGCTGTAACAGGTATGGGAAAACTCCAACCGCCTAAGTAAAGCACCGACACTATCAGGGCCGACAGCATCAGGTTGACGTAGGAGCCTACATAAAATAACCCGAACTTCATGCCGGTGTATTCAGTTTGATAGCCTGCGACCAATTCTTCTTCAGCTTCAGGTAAGTCGAACGGCAGTCGCTCACATTCGGCCAGGGCCGCAATCCAGAAAATCACAAAGCCGACGGGCTGTCGCCAAATGTTCCAACCCAAAATGCCATAGCCAGATTGCTGATTGACAATATCGATGGTGCTTAGGCCATTGGTCATCAGCACGACAGCCAGCACCGCTAGCGCCAGCGGAATCTCGTAGCTGATAGATTGAGCTGCCGCCCGCAATCCACCTAGTAGCGAGTATTTATTATTAGAAGAATAGCCCGCCATTAAAAAGCCCACGGGGGCAATGCTCGACAGCGCAATCCAAAGAAAAATGCCAATGCCCAAATCGGTGATGACTAGGTTTTGGCCGAAAGGCACGATTAAAAAAGATAGAAAAACCGGAATGACCACAATTGCAGGGCCAATTGTGAACAGCCAGGGATCTGATTTGGCGGGGGTAATATCAGCTTTGAAAATCAGCTTGAGGCCATCAGCGACCGCTTGCATTGCGCCTAAAGGGCCAATGTATTCAGGCCCAATGCGCTGCTGGGCAGCGGCAGAAATCTTGCGCTCTAGCCAGACGCAAATGAAGATACTGACTGTTGCCACAATCACCATTAGCAGCATAGGGAGCGGGAGCCAGATGGTTTTGGCGACCCCGGCGGGCAGGCCGAGTTCGATCAGGGCTTGGACGACAGTTCTCTGGAGGTCTATGCCTGGATTCATTAGCTTGGGGCGGCTTTCGCTTGCTTAAGTTAGAGTGCTCTCACAGATTCTAGCGCTTAATCTGCGATCGCTGAATTCACTTATCGCTGAATCTACTTATGGTTTGTGTAAGCGATGGCAATAGTGCGCGGCTATGCCCTCAATAAAAACCCCCCCGACAAAGCCGGAGGGGCTGGAGTTCCTGAAAATCGTCACTGAAGATATAGTGAGATGAGTTTGCTGTCTTGACAAGGGGGGTAACGCCCATCACCTCTGTATTGATACGGTTTTGAAGCGGCTTATTTTTACCCGTGGATTACTTTCTCGCAGCTATTTTTCAGCTATTTTTCCCATAGCTGTAGCCGTTTTTCGAGCGGGATATAAAGCTGGTTGTGGGGGCCTTCATAAATTTGGGTGGGACGGAAAATTCGGTTTTTGCCGATTTGCTCTTTCCAGTGGGCTAGCCAGCCCGCGACGCGAGCGATCGCAAATATCGGCGTAAACAAATCGGTCGGAATTCCCAGTTTGCGATACACCAGTCCAGAATAAAAATCAACGTTAGGATAAATGCCTTTATGCCCCAGCTTTTCTTCGACGACCTGCTCTAGCTCTAAGGCAATGTCGTAGTAAGCATCGCGGCCCGCTTTGTCAAAAAGCTGCTCAGCTAGTCCCTGCAAAACCGCTGCCCTTGGGTCTTTGACCTTATAGACTCGGTGACCAAAGCCCATAATTTTTTCACGATTAGCGATCCGCGCTTCAATGTAGGGGCGCACGTTTTCAATGGAGCCAATCTCTTTCAGCATGTCAATGACTTCTTCGTTAGCACCGCCGTGTAGAGGGCCTGCAAGCGTCCCAACCGCTGAGGCAACCACCGCATAAGGGTCGGTCAACGTCGAAGCGGTGACCATCGCTGAAAAGGTCGAGGCATTGATCGTGTGTTCAGCATGGAGGATTAGACACACGTCAAAGATTCGAGCCTCTAAGGGGTCTGGTACCTGCTCATTGAGCATGTATAAAAAGTTGGCAGCGTAGTCTAAATCGTCGCGTGGCTGCACGGGGTCATTGCCTTTGCGCATCATTTTGAAGGCGGCGACCATTGTGGGGATTTTGGCTAATAAGCGCACCACGGCATCTTGCACATAGGTCGGATCTTCCAACTCACGGCGAGAGTGAAATAAGCCAAGTGCAGCAGCGCAGGCTTGCAGGGCGTCCATGGGGTGACCGCTTTCGGGAAAGCATTTCATCATGTCGCGAATGCGGTACTTGAGGCGGCGGTGATATTGAATTTCGTGCTCAAAGTCTTTGAGTTCTTGCTGGGTAGGTAGGCCGCCCCAAATGAGGAGGTAAGCGGTTTCTAAGAAGCTGCTTTTTTGGGCAATATCTTCAATGCTGATGCCTCGGTACTCTAAAATGCCTTGCTGGCCATCGACATAGCTGATGCTCGACTGCGTGGCTGGAACGCCTTCTAATCCTGGCTTGTACTCGCAGGTCGTCATCTGGGTAGATCTCCTTTGGAAAGGTGAAAGGGAAGGTAAATATCCGAAAATAGCGTTTGCGGTATTGCCGGTAGTCTTTACGATATCGCTGTGTGGAGTGTCATAGATATACAAGCTATACAAAATTAGCTTTTGATTTTTAGATCAAAAATCGGGGCGGCGATAGCCAAAAAAGCTGACTTTGACCGATTGCCTGATCGACGTTAGGAATTTGTAAGCCAATAATGCCTGCTTTTTTGAGAATCCATTGATGACGATCACTGCCAGTCACCAGCTGCTGTGCCCACCGGCCTAAGTCAGGTTCATGCCCAACTAAAGCAACGGTTTGAATAGTGGTTTGGCGTAATTTTAGCCAAGTAAGCCAGTCGGAGAGATTGCCGCCCGGTTGCAAGGGTAAAAATTCTTGCGCGGGTGAGGACAGTCCGGCTGCATATAAAATCTCAGCAGTTTGCTGAGCGCGCGTGAGAGGGCTAGTGAGGAGATGATCGAAGTGAAGCCCCAGATCAACTAGGCGCTGGGCGACGCGCTGAGTTTTGGTGATGCCGTTGGGCGTAAGCGATCGCGTCTCATCCGTCACATTCGCTTGTCGCTCTACCGCAATGCCGTGGCGAATGAAATAAGCTTCGGTAAAGGCCATGTCTAAAATAATATCGGTAAAGCGAGGTTGCTTTGAAATTATCCTCAGGAAAGTCCTCATGACTTTCCTTGAGACAATCTGACGGATCTTAGCAATCGTTCTTGGAAAAAGCTTCTTAAAAAAGAGGAATGATCGCCACAAGATGCTTAATCGGTATTTAGCGCACCGTTTTCAGGATCGACGAGTCGCTGAAGCTTTTGCTTGATTTGCTTATCAAAAACTTCCCACTTTTGGCGGTTATAGTCACTATTTTCGTAGTAGCCCGATAGAAAGCCGATAGGAATTTCAAATCCACCGGCCATCGATCTGCCGCCGCCAAAGAATCGTCCCTGAGCGTCTTTACCAAAGGCTTCTTTAATAAATTCGTCTGGATCGAGAGTGATTTTGTTAGTGCGCAAGGAGCCGACGACGAGCTCTTTTTCTTCATCTTCGTCGTGGACGATGCCATAGACCACCGCCGTATGGACGTTTTCTTCTGTGATCAAAAAGTCGGCAGCTTGGGGAATCGCGTCTCGATCTTCGTAGCGTAAATAGCCAACACCGGCAATGGAGACGTTGTTTTGCATGGCTCGGTTGCGCAGCGATCGCTCTATGACGTCCATCACCCGCCGCGAACGCGAGGCTTGCAAGACGGCGCTTAGCAGCGGCGCATCGTAAAACTGGCTGAGGTAGGCCGCTGCCACAAAATCAGGTTCAGATGCCTGCATAAGCTGATTCGTATCTGAGCGGAGGCCGTGCATGAGCGCAGTTGCACATTTGACATGGGTGCTGTTGCCGCGATCTAGCTGAATCAGTCCGGCCTGGAGATACTGAGCCATCATCGTGGCGGTAGCATGAATGTCAGGGCGAATATCGGCTAGTTCGGCATTGAGCTTGCCTTGCGGGGCGTGGTGGTCAATCACCAAAATCAGCGGTAGCTGAGCGACTTGCACCTTGGCTGTAAGGTGACTGGTCGTGCCTTGGGTATCAATCAGAACATAGCCTTGGTATTGGGATAGATCAGGGCTATCTTTGGCAAACGCGGGCCAGCGCTTGGCCGGTAAGCCCGTGAGCTTGACGAGAGCGATATTTTCTTGATGGCTAAGGGTGCCGGAGTAGTAAATATCGCATTGAATACTATAGGCACTAGCAATCAAGCTATAGGCCCAGGCTGAAGAGAGCGCATCGGGGTCGGGAAAATCTTGCAGGAGGATGAGTTGGCGGGTGCCGCTGTGCTTTTTGAGCAGCTTTTCTAAAGCTTGTGAGGGGTTTGCTTCTAAGCCTGCAGCGCGTCTGATGGCAGCGGTGCGATCGCCAAAAGAGGATTCTTCTAAGCGGGATTTGTCAGATGAAGAGCGATCAGCACTAGACTCGTCGAGGGCATTGCGCTCTCGCCCATCACGTCCTAACATTTGCTGTAAAGCTTGTTGAGAAGAGCGCTGATCTTCAATCTGAAAGTCTGACTGAAACTCTGAATTATCTAACAAAGCACTTTCCGGTAAGGTCATGGAAATAGCGGCACCTGCAATCGACTGTTGATCTTCTATTATGACCGCTGATGACTGTTCATACAGAATGCCTGTTTAGAAGTGCCTGTTCAGAACGAAGATATACGCAAATTGCGTAGGTAAGTCTATTCTAATGATTGAAATAGAAGCCCGTATACCCCCATGAGAGGGAGGCAAGCGCAGCCGCAGGGGGATAGAGAATATTCAGTTGAGGCCAATAACGTACTGCCGCCATTCTTGATGAACGCCGCCGCGTACATGGCGAGAAATCTCGAAATAAAGGCTGCTGTGAGGTTTGCGCGGCTGATAGGCTAAGGGCATCTGAGCCTCTTTGGGAGTGCGGCTGCCTTTTTTGACGTTGCAACGAACGCAGGCACTGACGATGTTTTCCCAGGAGTCGCCGCCGCCGCGTGAGCGGGGAATGACGTGATCAAGCGTCAGGCCGTCGCCAGCGTAGCCACAGTACTGACAGGTGTGGTTATCACGGTGTAGCAGGTTGCGTCGGGTGAGAGGAATGTCTTTGTAGGGGATGCGAACGTAGTGGCGCAGCCGAATCACTGTAGGCATCGGAAAGCCGGGATAAAGCAGCTGTTCGCGCTGCTCTATTTGCTCAGCTTTTCCTTTAATAATGAGCACAACCGCTCGTCGCCAGCTGGTAATGTTAAGCGGCTCATAGGAGGCGTTGAGAACGAGAACCTTACTCATTGTAAACTTGCCAAGATTCTGCATAGATAGTAGCACAGACAACGCCATACGCGGGTTTGAGCGGCTGCTACACTGTTTTACTAAGGTTTCTAACCCTTTTTAACTACCTTTTTGACTAAGTGTTTTTTGTGAGGTTGCTATGCTGAGCTGGGATCAAACGCCCGCCCTGTCAACGATGCGCTGCTGTCGGGCGTGGGTAGAAATCAATCTCTCAGCTTTGGCTGACAATGTGCGATCGCTCAAAGCTCTTTTACCTACTAACACTGAGCTAATGTCGGTGGTCAAGGCTGACGCCTATGGTCACGGTGCGGTTACGGTTGCACAAACGGTGCTATCGGCCGGGGCGAACTGGCTAGGGGTGGCGACGGTGCCGGAGGGCATTGAGCTGCGCCAAGCGGGAATTGATGCGCCAATTTTGGTGATGGGGGCGGTAAATGATCCGCAAGAGGTACGGGCAATCGCCCATTGGCAGTTGCAGCCGACGATTGTGAATTTGAAGCAGGCGCTGATTTTTTCCCAGACGCTCGCAGATCTCGATCAAAATCGAGATCTGCGGTTTCAGCGATCGCTTCCGGTACACCTAAAGTTAGACACTGGCATGTCACGGTTGGGGTTTAGCTGGCAGCAGGCGGTTGAACTAGCGCAGTTTGTACAGCAGCTTCCGCCGTTGGAGGCGGTGAGTGTGTATTCTCACTTAGCGACAGCCGATGATCCTGATCCAACGGTAATGCGGTTGCAGCATCGGCGATTTGAGTCAGCGATTGCAGCGCTCAGGCGTGAAAACTTATTGCCAGCTCAACTGCACTTTGCTAATTCGGCAGCGACGCTAGCGGATGCTAGCCTGCATTACGATTTGGTGAGAGTCGGACTAGCGACCTATGGGCTTTATCCTGCGCCCCATTTGCAATCCGTAGTGGATCTAAAGCCAGTTTTGGAAGTAAAAGCTCGCATTACCCACATCAAAGATATTGAGGCAGGGACTGGGGTGAGCTATAGCCACAGGTTTATTGCTAAAGAGCCGATGCGAATCGCGATCGCAGGCATTGGCTATGCCGACGGCGTACCCCGGCTGCTATCAAATCAGATGCAGGCAGGGCTGCACAACCAAAAAATTTCGCAAATTGGCGCAATTACGATGGATCAAATGGTGTTTGATGTATCCGGTGTTGAGGGCGTGCAAGAAGGCGATGTCGTGACGCTCTTAGGGCAATCGGGTGAGCATAGGTTCACAGCGGATCAGTGGGCTGAGATGGCGCAGACAATTTCATGGGAAATTTTGTGTGGATTTAAGCACCGGCTGCCTCGGATTACCGCGACGACAGAGGGCCTGCGATCGCCCCAAACCTCGTCTAGAGCTGCCGTTTAACACCTAACATGGCCTTTTTTGGCCTTGAGAATCAGGCTCAACTCTATCGATATAAACTATCAATCAAAATATTGATTGAAAATATAGGTAGAGCTTTCGCAGAGTTATTGGTATTATGGTTTCTCACTTGGAGAAGTGGCTGAGCGGTTGAAAGCGGCTCCCTGCTAAGGAGTTATGGGGTGTAAACTTCATCGAGGGTTCGAATCCCTCCTTCTCCGTTGGTTTTGGCGATTTGATTAGATTGGATTTATTGGATTTATAGATTGCGAACGGCCCACAACAGCCTTTCGGGCGTTGCATTAGGATGGGCGAATGAAAATAAGTGTTGAAAGCGCAGCTTGCCTTGGGCATCAATCACAAACTGCGCTGGCAAAGGGGCTCCTAGCGCCTGACCGGTGCCGTAGAGCCCAAAGCTCTGGCAGCTAGGATCGCTGAGTAGAGGCATTTTTAAGGCCAAATCGCGCTGGATGATTTGGCTTTGAATCGCATCGGTGCTGGTAATTAGTAATAGGGTTGCGCCAAGGCCGACAAATTGTGAGTAAGCGGCAGTGAGCGCCAAAATATGCGGATAGCAAATCGGACAGTGTTGCTTGGCTGTAAAGATGCGCGTGAAAGCTAAAACTACGGCTTTGCCCTGGTAATCAGCTAGGGTGTGGGTCGTGCCATCCCCGGTCAGAAGCGTAAAGCTTGGCAGTGTCTGGCCTAGTCGGAAACGGCAGTAGGCAGGAACGGGCAAAAAGTTTTGTAAAAAGCGGCGATTGATCACGCCGCGAAAGTCAGCCGAGAAAGTCATTAGAGGTAAGCTGCATTATCCGTGTTTTCTCAAGCCCATGAAGGCACTCAAAGACACCTCTAGTGGGTGCCTTGCGAGTGGGTGGGAGCTTTTTAATTAAGGAGCTTTGCTCAAGTTTAGACAGCTGCAAAGAATTCTTTTGATTTAATCGGATCAGGGTTCATTGTGGCGCTACCGGGCTGCCAGCCAGCAGGGCATACTTCGTCAGGATGCGTTTGTACATGCTGAATCGCCTGTAAGACGCGAAGGGTTTCTTCGACGCTGCGACCAAAAGAAAGGTTGTTAATTGTCGCGTGTTGAATGATACCTTCTCGATCAATGATGAATAAACCCCGTAGTGCTACGCCAGCGTCCGGATCGAGCACGTTATAGGCAGTGCTAATTTCTTTTTTGATGTCAGAGACTAGCGGATAGTTGAGATCGCCGACGCCGCCAGACTTGCGATCGCTTTGAATCCAAGCAAGATGAGAAAACTCGCTATCAACAGAAACGCCCATAATTTCGGTGTTGATATCGCTAAAGCTGCTGTATTGATCGCTGAAAGCTGTAATTTCAGTGGGACAGACAAACGTGAAATCCAGCGGATAAAAAAAGAGCACCACGTATTTGCCCCGGTACTCAGAAAGTTTAATCGTCTTAAACTCTTGATCAACGACGGCTGTGGCTGTAAAAGCAGGGGCGCTTTGGCCCACTCTGAGGCATCCTGAAGTCTGCTCACTCATAAATTTAACTCCCTAAGAACACAACTATTATTTCATCAATGTAAATCTATTTGCTAAGAATCTTAACATCAATAAAGGCTCATCTTTAGCTGCTTTTGCTGACTTTAAGTTAATTTGTTCGCCTGCATTTTTTCGGCTTATAGCATTCGCTAATGCGGTTAATTCGGTAGATTCTGTAGCAATGTTAATTGGCTGTCTTTAGATGGCGGTGATGACTGTTATATTTATTTTACTCTTCAGCTTTTTTTCTTAAGGTCTCTTGTTTGTAGAGGATTTTGAATCAAGTCCGTAGCACGATGATTGATAGCTTGAATTAACAAGATGAAAATGTTTCCGCAGAGAGATGATTTGTTTTACTAACTTCATTATGCTAATGATAGTTAGTAATCGTTATTGCTAACTATCATTTAGCGTCGCCAAAGTTTATAGTTTATGGTTTTTGTTGAATCTGCTGTAATAGCAACGGCTTATCCGGGATAAATGCGATCGCTAATGAAAATTCAAAAACGATTTATTTTTCCAGGAGAATACAAAAGATGAAAACTACTTTCGCAACAACACAAAAAACAAACGGTAACATCCTTAAGCCATATGAGAAGCCAAACGAGAAAACTGGCAAAAAAGGCTTGATATTCAAATCTCTGCTCGCAGCTTCCTTGGTTCTTTTACCGGCTTGTGCCGCTGGCCCTGAATCCAACACAACACCGGCAGAAAGCAATAACGTAACCACCGAAAAGCTCACCGACGAGCCTAACAGCTATGTCGGACAAGAGGTGACCGTCCGCGCAAATGTTGAAGAAAAGGTAGACGAAACCGCCTTTGTAATGGAAAGCGATGGCTTTTTAAACAACGAAAAAGTCCTAGTGATCAACGCTTCTTCGGAGCCTTTTCTGATTCCTGATGTAGGTGATTCTCAAGTACAGGTTACGGGTAAGGTAGAAACCTTTTCAATGGCAACAGCAGCCAAAGACTATAATTTAACGCTGGATGCTGATCGCTATGGAGAGTACGAAAACAAGCCGGTTATCATTGCTAATTCCTTAGCGCTAGCACCTGATCCAGGCGATATTACGGCTAATCCCGAAAAGTACTACAATCAGAGAATTGCGGTGCAAGGTGAAGTGGAAGACATCCTTGAGGCAGGGCTATTTACAATTGATGAGGAGAAGCTATTTTCAGGAGAAGATTTGCTGGTCATTCCGAATCAGGGTGCGAAAACTGTTCAAGATGGTGAAGATGTTGTTGTTACTGGCGTTCTTCGTCCCTATGTGAAGGCCGATTTTGATAGAGATTACAACCTTCAGTGGGATCTGTCGGTGACAAAATCTATTGAAGCCGAATACACCCAAAAGCCTGTATTCGTAGCCGATAGCGTATATCCTTCCGCGATTGACTAAGCTCAAACTTTTCTAGAGGCCGCTGACGCAGATAGGATAAGCGCAGCGGCCTCTAGATGGTGCCACGTCTAATGGTGGTTCTGATGAGCTGTGTGAAGCCTGATCAAGTTGTTGTCAACTGGTTATGACTTGGCTAGTGGTATACGGTAATGGGGAAAGAGTGATCGCCCTCATTTGTGAATATAAATGCCCCAACTATCTCTAAGCAAAAAGCCGCTCTGTCTTCATACAGTTTTGCATATCTGACTGCTTACTCTTCAAATTTTTGACGCTTTTTGCGATCGCTGACTTTTATGGTTGATCGGTTACGGCTAGGATTCGGTTAAATCAATCCATTTCACTTCAACAATGGCAAAAGCGCGATCTCCATTCGTAAAACTAAGTCTCTTTGGCCTTGGTCTTTTCGGTTAAGAACCACTTCTCAATCATTTTCAATTAGGTAAGGATGCCTTGGCAATAGCAGTAGCTGTTTTCGATGAACTCTCGCTTGAGGGCATTTTCACTGTTTTCGTTTCAAAAATTGACCGTTGAAATAGGTACGAAACAATTGGTCACGGTGCTTAATTTCAGACAAGTTCATGGCAGCGCTAGATCACAAGAATTAGATGACAGGGTTGATGTTATCGAGCCTGTCATCTATACAGTCCGTTTTTAAGCTAAAACATTCCGCACGTAATAAATTAATCAGCTCTAAGTAATCAGCTCTAAGCGACGGCGGAATGCCTATTGCTTTTTGCCTATGCTTTTTACCTATTGATTTATCCGGCTGCTACGGCTTCCTTTTCAATCATCTCTTCTTGTTCTTTTGAAACAATTCGGCCTTCATCTTCAAAACCTTTTATTTCATTGAAGTTGAGGTAGCGATATAGCTCATCTGCAAACGGATCGATTTTGCTAGCAACGACTTCTAGGTATTCCTCCATATTGGGAATACGGCCCAGTAGAGCGCAAGCAGCGGCGAGTTCGGCAGAACCTAAATAGACTTGAGCGCCTTTACCCATTCTATTATTGAAGTTGCGAGTAGAGGTTGAAAATACCGTGACCCCATCTTCTACGCGAGCCTGATTACCCATGCAGAGAGAACATCCAGGCATCTCTGTGCGAGCGCCTGAGGCGGCAAAAATACCATAGTAACCTTCTTCACGAAGCTGTTTTTCATCCATTCGAGTCGGCGGGCAGATCCATAGACGACCGCTAGCCGTACCTGCACCTTCTAGCACTTTAGCAGCGGCGCGGTAGTGGCCAATATTGGTCATACAAGAGCCGATGAAGACTTCATCAATTTTATCGCCAACAACTTCTGAGAGCGTTTTGATGTTGTCAGGATCATTAGGAGCCGCGACAATAGGCTCTTTAATGTCGCTGAGGTCAATTTCGATAATTTCGGCATATTCAGCATCGGTATCAGCGCTCATGAGCTGAGGATTAGCTAGCCACTGCTCCATGTCAGCAATGCGACGGGCGAGGGTGCGTTCATCATGGTAGCCCCGAGCAATCATGTTTTTGAGCAACGCAACGTTGGAGCGCAAGTATTCAGCCACGGTCTCTTCACTTAGCTTAATTGTGCAGCCAGCACAAGAGCGCTCGGCAGAAGCATCCGTGAGTTCAAAGGCTTGTTCTAGTTTGAGGTCGGGTAGGCCTTCCATTTCTAAAATTCGGCCTGAAAAAACGTTCTTTTTATTCTCTTTGGCAACGGTGAGCAAGCCTTTTTGAATAGCGACGTAAGGAATTGCATTGACGACATCGCGCAGGGTGATACCCGGCTGAAGCTCTCCTTTAAAGCGCACCAGCACCGATTCGGGCATATCTAGCGGCATCGCGCCAATGGCGGCAGCAAAGGCCACAAGGCCCGATCCGGCAGGAAAGGAAATGCCCATCGGAAAGCGGGTATGCGAGTCGCCGCCAGTGCCGACGGTATCGGGCAGCAGCATGCGGTTGAGCCAGGAGTGGATAATGCCATCTCCGGGGGTGAGGGCAACGCCGCCGCGAGAAGCGAAGAAATCTGGCAAGGTCGCATGAGTTTCGACATCGACAGGTTTGGGGTAAGCAGCGGTGTGACAAAAGGTTTGAAGGACGAGCCCAGCGCTGAAGCCAAGGCAGGCGAGTTCCTTCATTTCATCGCGGGTCATGGGGCCAGTAGTGTCTTGTGAGCCTACGGTGGTCATTAGCGGTTCGCAGGCGGTGCCGGGACGTACGCCAGGGAGGCCGCAGGCTTTGCCGACCATTTTCTGAGCGAGGGTAAAGCCTTTGCCGGTGTCGGTTGGGGCACTAGGGCGCACGAATACGTCTGAAGCACTGAGCCCCAGGGCAATGCGGGTTTTATCTGTCAGAGCGCGGCCAATGATCAAGGGAATGCGACCGCCTGCTCGCACTTCGTCGAGTAAGGTTTCAGGGGTAAGGCTAAAAGTAGAGATAACTTCGCCTACTGCGTTAGTGATTTTGCCTTGGTAAGGATGAATGGTGATGACATCGCCTGTAGCCATTTGGCTGACGTCGCACTCAATCGGGAGCGCGCCGGAATCTTCGGCGGTGTTGAAGAAAATTGGGGCAATTTTGCTGCCGAGAATGACGCCACCTGTGCGCTTGTTAGGCACGAAGGGAATATCGGCACCAATGTGCCAAATTACCGAATTGATCGCAGATTTGCGTGAAGAGCCGGTGCCGACGACATCGCCGACGTAGGCAATCGGATGACCTTTTTGCTTGAGGGCAGCTAGGGTTTCAAGCGGTTTTTCTAAGGTGGACTCCAGCATGACTTGGGCGTGGAGCGGAATGTCGGGGCGGGTGGTGGCGTGAGGGGCGGGGGAAAGGTCGTCGGTGTTGGTTTCGCCAGGGACGTTGAAGACGGTGACGGTAATGGTGTCAGGGACTTTGGGGCGGCTAGTAAACCATTCGGCGCTGGCCCAAGCATCGACGACTTGCTGGGCGTAGGGGTTGCTGTTGGCTAGATCCATGACGTCGTTGAAAGCGTCGTAGATCAAAAGCGTTTTTTTCAGGGCGTTGGCGGCGAGTTGGGCAATTTCGGGGCGCTCGTCTTTAAGCAGGCCAATTAAAGCTGCGACGTTGTAGCCGCCCATCATCGTGCCTAGAAGCTCAACGGCTTTTTTGGGAGAGATCAGGGGGCTAGTAGTTTCGCCCTGGGCAACAGCGCTTAAAAAGGAGGCTTTTACATAGGAGGCAGGATCTACACCCGGAGGGATGCGATCGCTCAATAACCCTACCAAAAAGTCTTCCTCGCCTGCCGGAGGCTGCTTGAGTAGCTCACATAGCGCTGCTGCCTGATCGGCATTTAAAGGCAGTGGCGGCACATTCAAAGCAGCGCGTTCACGGACATGTTGACGATAAGACTCAAGCATCGGGTCACTCACTTTTTGGGGTAAAGACTCTTGGATAAAAGACTCTTGGATAAAAGACTCTTGGATAAAAGACTCTATGGGTCAGTTTTAGAATAGATTTTGGGTAGATCTATACAGTACAGGTATCTAGTTTACCGATGATTTGGGCGAGTGAAGTATCCGCTATGACTAATTGGCACTCCAAATGGGCACTTCAAACGTGAGGGCTCGTAGGTTTGTGATTATGATCTAATATTCACTGGCAAGATCTCGCCCTCAGACGCACCCTTGGCTGTGAATAAATGCACATCGCGCTGGGGAAACGGAATGCTGATGCCTTCTTGATCCAGGCGTTTTTTGATATTTTCTTGAAGGGTCATTTGCAAGCGCACGTAATGCTGCGTTTCACACCAGGGGCGCACTGCAAAGTTGAGGCTGCTATCGGCCATCGTTAGCAGCCCCACAACAGGCGCGGGCTCTGGGAGAACGCGGGGCTCGGCTGTGATTACATCCATCAAAATTGCTTTTACTCGGTCAATGTCAGTGTCATAGCTAACCCCGATAACGAGATCGATGCGCAGTTTGCCGAGGGTGGAGTAGTTAACAAGGCTATCTGAGGTGAGATCGCTATTGGGAACGACGATGGTGCGGTTGTCGAGGGTGTGTAAGGTGGTGGTGAGCAGCTGAATATCGGTGACGATGCCAGAGTGGCCGCTGATTTCGATCCAGTCGCCAACATGTAAAGGCCGAAAAATAATGACGATAATACCCGCTGCAAAATTGGTCAGCGATCCTTGTAGCGCCAAACCAATTGCCAGCCCTGCTGCCCCCAAAATAGCGATTAAAGAGGTGGTTTCTATGCCAACTGCGCTCAATGCTGCGAGGATCACAAAGGCCATGATGCAGTAGAACAATAGATTGCTGGCAAAGCTGGTAAGGGTCGGATCGATTTGAGCCTTGACCATGCCTTTTTTGAGCAGATGCTTAGCTAATCTGGCCAGAAAGCGGCCAACCAAGAAAATGGCGATCGCGATCGCCATTTGTAGCGCAAACTCCAGCACAATCGGCTGAATTTGATTGACGAGCGCAGCTATTTTTTCGGGAGTCATTAGGATACTTGCTGGTAATTCGATCAATGATCAAGCGGATCGATAGCCGGTAAAAAAGATCAATAAGCTTCGGGCCGTTGTTAGTTTTGCCTGCGCTTTTGGGCTTCCTGATGGCATCTCCTAAAAAATAACGATATTTTTTAATACGTCATTATATATGTCAATTGAAGTGCTCCTAGGGGAGTACTAATTAAGGTGCGCTGCTAGCACTTCAGGATCAGTTTATGGCCCGATCACCTGCTTTGAAGATACGGATTTACCTGCATTTGGTGCCAGTTTTGGGTGTGATTCCATCCCTGTGGACGCTCTATGGATCTGGTGGGCAGAGAAATCCTGCCGCTGCTGCATCCGGAAAAGGCGCTGCTAGCGATGTATCTGAATTTACACCTGAATTTATATCCGAAGCTTCAGAAAATGCTCAGGTGCGCGCGGCTAGTCGGCTGTCGGTAGTTATAGGGGTGGTTTGTGTGAGTGCGATCGCACTTCTAGGTGCCAGCGGTGCCAGCAGCCAAGCCTCTCAACTCGCTAGTCTGCGCTTTCTGATGGCCAGCAGCTTTGTCGGTTCAGGCTACTTTGTTTTGAGTCTGGTTTTGATGTTTCGCATCGCCAAAGACCAATCCATTCGGCTACCAGGCATCAGTCCGCTCAGCCGCCGGTTGCTTCCCCCTCTACCTGATCGCTTCGATCATCGCGCTTGATCGGTGGCGATCAGTCAAGCGACAGAGCAGGTGATGTGCCCTCCGCCAATCTAGTAGCCAGTCCAGATTTATTCACAAGCTGCCACAGGCTTGCTCAAGCATGACCCCAACATTGGATACACCAAAAACGGTTGATAAAATCAAGCACAATCAGTTTTTACACGGGTTATTTCCTGCCATCAATGTATTAATCTGTCTTGGCCTAATTTGCTCACCCATCTGGAACTGCCTGTGTCCTCTGTAAACCGAGTCCCTGCTAACCAGCCAGCTAACCCTCAGAAAAGACCACAAAAGCCACCCTTTTCTGCTAAATATTATTCTAAAGCGGACTCTGGGAAGAGAATGCCTGCTCAGCCCATGCCCCTTCAGACTATGCCTGCTAAGCCCATGCGAAAAATGCCCAAATGGATCGGTGTTAGCGTTTTGCTCGCTGGTGTTGCCAGCATATCGGCAGTAGCGGGGGCTTTTTTGGCAATGTCTTTGGGCAGTACGCCGCTCCTGCAAAGCAACCTGTCGCCAGCCGAAGCTGCTGTTTTCAGCCAAGGCGATCCGATCGCGACCGCTAACAGTCTGCGGTTGCCGCGACTGACTCGGCCAGTGAACGTTTTGCTGATGGGTATCAAGGTCATCAAATCAGATGTTCAAGACTACGAGGGCCTAGATCGAGATGGCTACGATTCGCTAGTCGATTCTTTTGATGGCCTGTCTGACACGATGCTGATGCTGCGGGTTGATCCGCGTACGCAGCGAATTACGGTGATGTCGATTCCGCGTGACACGCGCACGAATGTCAACGGCACACCGACCAAAATCAATGAGGCCAACCGCGACGGCGGGCCTGCTGTAACGGCTCAATCAGTCAGTGAGCTGATGGGCGGAGTGGCCGTTGATCGCTACATGCGGATTAATGTACAGGGCGTCGAAAAGCTGATTGACGCGCTGGGCGGCGTCCAGGTGACGGTGCCGAAAGATATGAAGTATCAAGACGACTCTCAGCACCTTTATATCAATTTGAAGGCCGGTAAGCAGCGGCTCAATGGCGATCAAGCCATGCAGTTTTTGCGCTTTCGCTATGACGATAAAGGCGATATTGGCCGGGTGCAGCGTCAGCAGCTGTTGATGCGGGCTCTGGTGGAGCAGTGCCTAAATCCAACGACGATTGCGCGGCTGCCCAAAATTCTGTCGGTGATTCAGTCTCATGTGGATACTAATCTTTCGGTAGAGGAGCTAGTGGCGCTAGTGAGCTATGGCGCTCAAACCGAGCGCTCGGATATGCAGATGCTGATGCTGCCGGGTGACTTTAGCAGCTATGAAGATTATGATCTGAGCTATTGGCTCCCTGATTATGAAAAAATTGATGTCCTTTCTGAGGAATATTTTGGCTTAGCTAATACCCATAACGTGTCGGATCAAAGCGATCGCTCTGCCCTTCGAGTAGTCATTCAAGACAGCACTAGCGATACTGTGGCCGTGCAGTCTCTGACCGATTCACTCTATGACAGCGGCTATTTGAATGTTTCGGTAGATCCTAGTGGGGGCAAATCGTTAGATGAAACTCGCATCATTGCGCAGCGCGGCGATATCAAAAGCGCAAACGCTATTCAAGAATTTATGGGAATTGGCAAAGTTCGGGTAGAGAGCACGGGTGATTTAAACTCAGACATTACTATTCAACTAGGGCAAGACTGGCTTAACCAGCATGGTGCGGCGCTATAGGCGCTTAGAACAACCTCAATTATGTCATTAACGCCATCTTCTACAGATTGCCCAATTGGGACTTATCCGCTAAAAATTACGCTGGTTGATAGTGTGCCAGAAGTTTGGCGACAAGTCATAGTGCCTGCTCAGATCACGCTAGCGACCCTTCACCGCATCGTGCAAGCTGCCATGGGCTGGGAAAATCAGCACAGCTATCTTTTTCGGCTAGGCATTGGCCAACCTCCTTGCGATCCTCAATTGCTGCTGTCAGAGGTGTTAATAGCCGCCCCAGAAGCCGCCCCAGAAGCCACGCTATATTACACCTACGATCTGCGCTGCGGCTGGCTGCACCGTCTGGCTGTAAAAGCTGTGCCGGTAGAAGCTGTGCCGGTAGAAGCTGTGCCGGTAGAAGCTGTGCCGGTAGAAGCTTTAAATGTCGCCCTAGCCGATAAGCGATCGCTGTGTCCTATTTGTATTGATGGCGCTGCGGCCTGCCCACCTGAGGGATCTGGGGGCGTGTGGGGCTATGACGAATGGCTGGCAAAGCTAGACGATCCTGACGATCCTGATTATCTAGACTTAATTGCTCAATATGGTGACTTTGATCCTGATAAGTTTGATTTGGCGGCGGCTAATGTACGCCTATCATCGCTGACTTGATTGTTTGATGATTTGATTGTTTGACGGGTAAAGCATCTTGACGATTGCAAGGCCAGAAAGTGTGGCAATCGCTCCCCAAGCCAACCCCAAACCAATGACTTCACTGATAAACAAATTGCTAGCGATTCGCAGTGCGCCGCCAATTGTCCAGCCAAGGGCGATCGCAATTGCCCAAATTCCTGACGTTACCGGCATCCATCGCCAAGCCTGAGCCACCTGTTTTCTGATCACCCACCATTGACCAGCGCCCAAGCCCGCTCCCACATAAGCGCCATAAAACAGTCCCATCACTGCTCTAATCCAAAGGCTGGGCGTTTCTGGTGCCATCCAGCCAATGGCCCCCACCTGAAAAAGCGCCAGAGCGCCCCAGATCAAGGCGCTGACTAAAATCCACTGGTATGCTTGGCGAATGTGCGGTTTCAGCGCTATCCACTGTGCTAGGCCAATCAACGCCCCACCCACTAGCCCATCGACCGCTGATAGCTCTCTTCTCTCGCCAATTTCAATAAACAATAAGCTCACCCCAAAAGCCAGCCAAGTCAGCCCGCTCCAAGTGCCCCATAGCTTTAGCGCCTTGACCAGCACTGTGGGTTTGAGGTCCCAGCGTTGCGCTAACTGCGTCAGGCGGTGAGCGATTTGGTCAATAAAGGGCTCAGAAAAATCAGAAAAGGCCATGTTGAACTCACAGTTAGGGCAGCAGATCACGAAAATTGCGGCGGCGCTGTTGGGGGGATTCGGGGGTGAAGTAGCTCCAAAGCGTATCCCAATAGAAAAACGAGATGCCAGAAAATCGGCGATCGCGGCTACTCTCTACCTGCTCACGAATTTGTGCAAACGACACAGGATGTCGCCAAGTCCCGGTCAAAATGCCAATACTCACCGGAATCTGGTCCATCGCCTCGCGCAATGGACCCTTGCGCAGCTCACCTTCAAATTTAAATAGCTCATCTCGATAAATTTGCACCACCAGTTCATCCACCCAGCTTTGCTTCACCCACATCAGCCAGTCTTGCAGATAAAATCGATAGGCAAACTTAGCTGGATTCGGTGATAGCGACAAGATGCAGCTAGGGCACTTCGCTTTTACCCGCATATGAATCACGTTCATAAACTGCGTTAACTTGCCTGCCCGCCAGCCAACCCAATCCGGATCAGCCGGATTATTCGGTGGCGATTGGCCCTGATGCTCTGCCTGATAGAGCGATCGCGTATAGTCATCGTAGCCAAACTCCACCGGCCAGCTAAAGTGATCGTCAAGCTGAATGCCATCGACATCGTAGCGCTCTACAACTTCTTCAATCAGCCCTAGTAGCAGACCCTGAACGCTAGGGTGAAGAGGATTGAGCCAGCCTAGCTGAGCCGGGGCATCGCCTTTTAGGAGCCGAGACAGCAAGCCCTTGGTCGGTTCACTGACCTCAAAAGTCCCTTCTGTGAGCTTCTGTGAGCCGTTTTGCCTAGTCGTCAGCCAGTTGGGATGCAGCTTGGCTAGGGGCGAGTCAAGCGGCACCATAAAGCCATATTCAAACCACGGCAGTACGCGTAGATGCTGCTGATGGCCAACGCGCACCATTTCACTGAGCGGATCTTCACTCGGATGGGTCAGTGCCAGTAGCGGATTGATAGTTTGGCCGGTAATTTGTTTCAGTGCTTGGCTGTGGTAAAAGGTTTCGCCCCGGTTCCAAACGACCGGATACAGCGTATTAAAATTCATTTCAGCGAGCTGATGAACCGCGTTAGGAATACCCCAAGGGGTAAATAAGATGCCGCTTGCAACGTTAGTAATCCAGACGCCGCGAATTTCAGTAGGCGCTAGGCGATTTTTTTCGCTAATCTCAGGTAATGGCTGAGGCGAGCGGTTGCTGAAGCTGCTCAATAAAGCCAAAAAGATGATTAAGCTAAAGGTGAATGCGCTCAACCATTTCAGCCATTTAAGCCCTTGCAGCCTGTAAGTGATTTTTATGTTTTGCACCATCCCGATTTTTTTGCAATGTTATCAGGCAGTGGAAGGGAAATGGCTTATATGGGGATTACAAATCATCTGGATTGATGCCGAGCGATCGCAATCTTTCTGCTAATCTATCTGCCCGCTGCTGCTCTGCTTGAGCCCGTTTATGGGCTGCTGCCGCTGCTGCCGCTGCTGCGTTAGCTACCCATTTTGCTTCCCGGCCCAGGGGCAATAGCTGCCCGCGATTGTCCCAGCAGCGTAATTAAAACTGCGCTTGATCTAAAGTATCTGCCTTGCCACACGCCTAGTTCAACTTTTCGCGAACCAATCAGGCGCTTTTACCCCTTTTTCGGGCGGATTGGTTTGCTGCCCATAAATGCCGCAATCTTGGCCAATCGCGTAGTTGCCATCCGGGTGAAGCTGCTGGATCACGGGCTCAATACAGTCGGTGCGCAACATACTCTGCGGATGTTCTTAAAAATTTCCCCCCAACGTTCCATCAGAGCCAGGGATTTGGCTGTGATCTGGCAGGGGCGCTGGCGAAAGTTCGGTAAAGCTAGTGGCGGCATCTGTCATGGCAGCTATTTCATCTGTAATCGTTTGGCCATCGCTAATCCTGACTGATAGGCGTAGTCAATATTCTGTAAGCCAGAATCTTCATTGCCTGGCGGCACACACCAATCGCCACCGCATACAAGCGACTCATTCACCATCAAATCAGCGGCGGGGTGCGCTTGGTTAATCTGGGCGTAGGGCCAGCGATGAATTTTGAACCATTCGGGCTGTGCCATCCACTCACAAAATTTGCGCGCACTGGCTCGTAATAGCACCGAGGCCGCAGGCTGCAAGTCGCCTGCATTGATGTACTGCTGGGCAAAGGCGGGTTTGCTGTGAATGACAATCACGGGGCTTTCTCTTTCAGCGGGGCTGCGTTTGCTGCTGTCGAGCCCGACCCAGTCGGTAGAGGTGCCGATTTTGTCGGTGACCATCCAGCCTTCGGCGTCAGTTGGGCTTTGCGGGCTCAGTGCGCCCATTTGATCGCGTTTGTTGTTTTCGTATCCGGCCAAAACACTCAAACAGGGCCAGTAGGTGACGGCATGGAGCTGATCGATTGCCTGCGAGAGTTCAGCCGTGCGCTGATCTTCTGTGTAGGTATCCAATAGATCGGCGGCTTGAGCGGCAGGAATGGCTATTGCACACTGCTTCGCCTTAATTGCATCGCCATCGTCAAACTCAATTCGCCAGTAGTCTGTTTGATCGCTAATAGCCACGGCTCGGTAGCTGGTAAAGAGGTTTTCTTCGAGCGTAAAGTCACTGGCGAGGTATTTGGCAATGGCATTCATGCCCTGCTCCGCCACATACACCGGACTCCATCTCTACCGGAACTAGCACCTCTCGCTGCAAAATTTCATAAGATCTAACGGCCCAAGGCTTGATGACCCCTGCGGCCAGCAGCTCATCGGTGATTGCCTGAAGCCCTGCTGTGGCCGGTTGCCAGTAGCGTAAACCGTGATCGACCTTTTGCCGGGAATCCATACGCCTGGTCGCGATTCGGCCTCCGAGCCCTCTGGACTTATCTAGCAGGCAAACGCTGTAGCCTGCGGCAGTTAGCTGCCTAGCACAGGTAATTCCCGCCAATCCGGCCCCGATGATGGCAACATCCCACATAATCAACTTCCCTACTCTTATACTTATGATACAGAGTAAGCATTTTTGTTAGGGTCGCGGCAGGTGAATTGAGTGGATGAGTTGACAATTGGTTTGGAGCTAGCTACTGACGAAGAGTTGCAGGTGATGACGCAGCTGCTATTTCAGCCCCGATTCAATCCCTTAGATTATGTCTACTCACCGCTGCCCGTGGCGGTGAGCAACCGCGATCGCCGCCAGCAAATTACCTTGCTAGAGCGGCGTTTTCGCTATTTGGCTGCTGATGGCTTTACGGTTTTGCAAAACCGCACACAACAAGTCACCTACCGCCAAGCGCTGCTCCAAGTGTGCCGCTACCTCAAAATGCGGCAGTATGATGGGCTATCGACTGCTGATTTAGAAGCGGAAGTTTTTTTGGTCTTGCTGGAAAAAACTTGGCAGCAAATGCCTAAACGCGATCGCCATTCAGTGGAGCGCCGTACTCTTAAAGCCATTGCCTGCACCGAAGAATTTGAACAGTTGCCGGCGGCGCTGCAAAAAAATCCTCTATCACTTTTGGCCAAAGGCGGCAGTGCTTTGGCGCTGAGCGCGGTGGTTCGACCCTGGCTGCTGAAGCAAGTCGCTCAGCAGTTTGCTTGGCAGTTAGCCCGCTACCAAGTTGCTAAGCAAACCCTGGTGAAAGGCGGACTGAGTGCCCTAGTTGAAGTTCAGTCTCGCACTGCGGCTAAAGTAGCGGCTCAAGGAATGGCGTCAGCGGCTGCGCGCTATGGCGCTATGCGAGGCGTTCTGGCATTGATGGGGCCAGCGCTATGGACGTGGTTTTTAGCTGATTTGGGCTGGCGGGCGATCGCGACTAACTATGGCCGAGTGATCCCGGTTGTGTTTGCGATCGCGCAAATCCGCATTACCCGCACTGATGTTGTGATCGATCCGGCTCTAGAGAGCGCCTTAGATACTGCCTGGACAAGTGCCCATGCCTGAACCGATTACTTACTACGAGCTATTGGATCTCAAGCCTGCCGCTTCAGTGCAGGACATTCGCCGAGCCTACCGCGACTTAAGCAAGCTATACCATCCCGACACCACAGAATTAGAAAGCGCTGTCGCCATTCCCAAATTCCAAGCTCTCAACGAAGCGTATGCTACTCTTAGCAGCCCTGAAAAACGTTTTGCTTACGACTTGAAAATTGGCTACTCACGGCTATCTGTAATGCAGGTAGGTGCTCAAAAATCAGCCCAGGGCCAATCTCAAAGCAAACAATACTCATCCAACGCCTACCTAGATCCGACCGATCGTCCCCTTTCTGCCGGAGAGCTGTTTGCTCTTTTTATCTTAGGAATCACCTTCTTTGGCTGCTTACTGTTGGTAGTCACTATCAGCCTTACCAAAGGCGACATGACGGCGGTTAAGCTCACCGATTTACCGGCGATCTCAACCACTGTTGCCCCTACCGTTTTAGATCAACCCGTTCCTTTACCCGTCGCTCCAGCGCCTGACAGCGCTGCTCAGTCTCCCTCACTTCCTTAATTCGCGCCTTGCTTATGCCCCCGGCCACCACTCCTCTGTGCAACCATCCCTTACCCGATATCGAAGCTTGGCTCATCGGCCTAGGGGGTGATCGCAATCCGCAAAACATTAGCGAATGGTCATTTTCCGAACCCGACTGGTCAGCGAAGCTATGGCTGGATGTAGATTCTATTGTCGTGCGCTACGTCAGCCACGATGGCAAAGTCGTTCAGCGCAGCTTTAAATATTCCTTGAGCCGCAGCGATTTAGAAAAAGTGATTTTTTCAGGGCCGTAATAGCTACTGCATATAGGCACGGAACATCACGGCTGAGCGCACTGATCTTGGTCGCAGTTAGGCCATTTGATCGGCTGCTGCGGGCGGTATGTCTGATCGCGTTTGCCAAAAAGCTGGTAGCGGTGGTCACGGACGAAACTGTAGGTGCGATCGCCCGCCACCTTAGCCCCCGGCATCGACCGATAAGCCTGTACAAAAGCCGCTCCCATCGGCAGCAATCGGCCAATTTCTTCAGCCGCATCACTCCCCTGCCAGCGGCGATCGCGTCCCTTGCCCCCTGCCGTCAATTCAATCAGCAGCATCCCCATCTCACAATCTTCAGCGCTGACGTTTAGCCGATTTAAAGCCGCTTCATCCTGCATCGGCACATAGCCGAAACGCCCAGAGGTTTCTATTTGTTCCAAAAACTTTACGAGCGTTACACAGAGATTACAGTTGCCGTCGTAAATGACTGCGTACATAGAAAGTAGCCTTGAATACTAAATAATTGTCGTTTGAAATACATCCATCAGGGGCAACATGTGCGTTCAAAAAGGAAATTCCTTAACCTAGCCTTTACTTATCGACGCTGGGTTTCAGTCAGAATGCGACTGTGCATTTATTTGTATGCGTTTATTTCGGCAATTTTCTTAACAGTATTGAGGATTGATAGGTTCCATGAAATCATCTGGGCAATTTTTAGGGCGCTCAGCTCGTCTAGCGTACGCTGGCTCTATTTTAGCGCTTACCTTTAGCCTTGCAGCTTGTGGCGGCGGTAGCACCACAACTGCGGAAGGCGGCGGCACCGAACCAGCGGGTGAGACGACTGCTGCTGAAGGCGTTTCGGGTGAGATTCAAATTGATGGCTCTAGTACCGTATTTCCGATCTCTGAGGCAATGGCTGAGGAGTTCCAAATTGCTAACCCTGGCACGAACGTCACCGTAGGCAACTCTGGCTCTGGCGGCGGCTTCAAAAAATTCTGTGCGGGCGAAACTGACATTTCTAATGCTTCTCGTCCGATTAAAGACGAAGAAGCGGCTACCTGCAAAGCGGCTGGCATTGAATTTATTGAAGTCCCTATTGCCTACGACGGCATTACTTTAGTTACCAACAAATCCAACGACTTTGCCACTTGCCTAACGAAAGATCAGCTCAAGACCATTTGGGCACCCGAGTCAGAAGATAAAGTGACTAACTGGAATCAGGTTGATCCTTCCTTTCCTGACAAGCCTTTAGAACTCTTTGGCCCGGGTACTGACTCAGGTACTTTTGACTACCTTACTGAAGAAATTAACGGCGAATCGGGTGCTAGCCGAGGTGACTACACCGCTAGCGAAGATGACAATGTAATTGTGAACGGCGTAGAAGGCTCTGATGGTTCGCTCGGCTACTTTGGCTACGCTTATTTCGAGGAAAACCAGGATCAGCTCAAGGCGCTGGAAATTGAAAATGAAGCAGGCAAATGCGTAGCGCCTTCGAGCGAAAGCATTGCGGATGGTTCTTACAATCCGCTATCTCGGCCTTTGTTCTTCTATATCAAGAAAGAGTCCTACGACACTAAGCCTCAGGTCAAAGCTTTTGCTGACTATCAAGTGGATCCAGACAATGGCAAGCTGATTAAAGAAGTCGGCTACATTACGCTGCCGGATGATGTGCTGGCAGAGTCCAAAGCTCGCATTGATGGAGAAAAGCTCGGTAAAGACGCTAGCTAGATTAGCCAAGGTAATTGGATTGTAAGGAGAGGCTGGTGGGATTTTGGCCTCTCCGCCTTACTCTCCATTCGTCACATTCAAAGTACTTTCTAAAGTGGTGTTTTTAGACCGGTGTTTTGAAGTCAGTATTTTAGGGCCAGTATTTTGGGGCCAGTATTTTTTATATTGAGGCTTTCTGTTGTGACAGCTCGTGTTCCTTTGAATATAGCAACCGGTGAGTGGGCCCCAAAGCGGGGTAGAGCCAAGCTTATTCAGGCTATTATCAAGCTCATTTGCGGCGCTTTTGCGGCAATTTCGATTGTCACGACCATCGGGATTGTATTAACGCTTGTTTTTGAGACAGCGGCTTTTTTCCAAGAAGTTTCGCTCACCCAGTTTTTAACCGAAACTCGCTGGACGCCGCTATTTGCCAGTAAGCAGTTCGGCATTATGGTGCTGGTGAGCGCCACTATAATGATTTCTGTGATCTCCATTTTGGTCGCGCTGCCTTTGGGCCTGCTGGCTGCTATCTGCCTCAGCGAATATGCTCAGCCGAACGTTCGCCGCATCCTCAAACCGATTCTGGAAATTTTGGCAGGCGTTCCGACTGTTGTCTATGGCTACTTTGCGCTGCTGACGGTAACCCCTTTTTTGCAAAAGTTTCTGCCTGGCTTGCAGGCTTTTAATGCTCTCAGCGCTGGTCTGGTATTAGGCATTATGATTACGCCGCTGGTGGCTTCTCTCAGTGAAGACGCGCTGTATTCCGTGCCCCGTAGCCTCAAAGACGGTGCTTATGCGCTGGGCGCGACTAAGCGAGAAACCGTGACTTCTGTGATTTTGCCAGCGGCGCTGTCTGGGATTGTGGCTTCGTTGATTTTGGCGGTTTCGAGAGCGATTGGCGAAACCATGATTGTGACGCTAGCTGCAGGGGCAAACCCGACGTTAGGCTTTAATCCTTTCGTGCCGGTGATGACGATGACGGCCTACATCGTTCAGGTGAGTTCTGGCGATGCGCCTCACGGCACGCTGGTGTATAAAACCATTTTTGCAGTAGGCATGACGCTGTTTCTGTTGACGCTAGCACTCAATGTTTTCAGCTTCTGGTTTGTTCGTCGCTTTAGAGAAAAATACGAATAGATCATCAGCTAGACCGCTTGATTAGACCGCTAACTAGATTGCAGCCAAGAGACACAGCCAAGAGACACAGGAAAAAGGTTTCGCAATGGACTCAAAAATTTCTTCTAGGCCCTCTTCAGTCGGGGCTTCAGACGCCTTAAAGAGCAGTCAGTTTAAGCCCAATATTTCAGGCCGATACACCGCTGATCGGGTGTTTGCGATCGCGGCTTGGGCCGCAACCGGCTTAGCGGTGGCGATTTTGGCTTGGCTGCTACTAACGATTTTAATTGATGGGCTAGGCACGCTCAACTGGAACTTTATCCATAGCTATCCTTCTCGCAGAGCCGAAAGAGCCGGTGTCGTTGCGGCGCTACTCGGAACACTTTGGTTAATGGCTGTGGTTGCGCTGGTGTCTTTCCCAGTCGGGGTAGGCGCAGGCATTTATCTCGAAGAATTTTCTAGCGACAACTGGTTTACTCGCATCGTCGAAATTAATATCGGCAACTTAGCAGGCGTGCCTTCGATTATTTACGGGCTGTTGGGCTTAGCGGTATTTGTCAGAATTTTTGAGCCGATTACGGGTGGGCGCAGCGTTTTATCAGGAGCACTTACCCTGTCGCTGCTAATTTTGCCGGTGATTATTGTCTCGACTCGGGAGGCGCTTAGAGCGGTGCCAGGAAGTATGCGCTTAGCGGGCTATGCCCTAGGTGCTAACCGCTGGCAGGTGGTTTGGAATCATGTCCTGCCTTCAGCGATGTCAGGAATTCTGACGGGCGTTATTTTGGCGCTTTCTCGCGCGATTGGCGAAACTGCGCCGTTGATTGTGGTCGGTGCCGCTGTGTTTATTTCTTTTGTCCCAACTGGTTTGGGCTCGCAGTTTACGGCGCTGCCGATTCAAATCTATAACTGGGTCGGTCGCCCTCAAGAAGCCTTTCACCATATTGCCGCATCGGGCATCATCGTGCTGATGGTAGTTTTGCTGCTGATGAATGCGATCGCTATCTATCTACGAAACCGTTTCCAGCAAGCTCAATAGTCTTTTTGCTTTTTCTCGCTTCGCTCTTGTTTACACACTCGCCTTTGTTCACACAGGTCTTATATAGGTTTCATACTATGGCTAGTCCACTCCTTTCTTCTACCATTGCAGACGTTACCTCAAAAATTGCTCTCAAGGCTGAAAAAGTCTCGGTATACTACGGCAGTAATCTAGCGGTTAAAGATGTTTATCTAGACATCCCTGAGCACCAAGTCGTCGCCTTTATTGGTCCTTCAGGCTGTGGCAAAAGTACCATTTTGCGCTGTTTTAACCGCATGAATGACCTGATCCCAAGCGCCCGAGTCGAAGGCAGAATCACCTTCGATGGCGAAGATATTCATGGCAAAAAAGTAGATCCTGTAGAGCTACGTCGCCGCGTGGGGATGGTATTTCAAAAGCCCAATCCGTTTCCCAAATCGATTTATGACAACATTGCCTTTGGCGCCAGAATCAATGGCTATCAAGGCAATATGGATGAGTTAGTTGAGCAGTCTCTGCGTGGCGCGGCGCTTTGGGATGAAGTCAAAGACAAGCTTAAAGACAGTGGCCTTGGGCTCTCTGGAGGTCAGCAGCAGCGATTGTGTATTGCTAGAGCGATCGCTATCGAACCTGAAGTCATCTTGATGGACGAACCTTGCTCTGCACTTGACCCAATTTCAACCATCAAAGTAGAAGACCTGATGAACGAGCTTAAAACCCGCTACACCATCGTGATTGTGACTCACAATATGCAGCAGGCTTCTCGCGTTTCTGATCGCACGGCCTTTTTCAATGCAGTTGAGACCGACAAAGGCGGCAAAATGGGCTACCTCGTTGAATATGACGAGACGCAAACTATTTTCAGCAACCCTAAAGAAGAGTACACCCGCGATTACGTATCAGGCCGCTTCGGTTAAATGAGGTTTGTCTGGGATCTGTCTATAAACCACGTCCAAGTTGAAACCTTGAGTTTTCCCACCGAGAAAACTACAGTTCTGGACGTGGACAAGGTTTAGTACGCTTTGGTCAAGGATTTTTTGCCCTGACGCTTTGATCGAAGCCGCCGCTCAACGCTGCAAAAACAAAAAGCCAGCCTGCAATCCGCCAATTGCAAACCCTAAAATGCCGCCGAGATTGACAATAGACTGCAATTCACTGCGCACAATTGTTTGAATAGCTTGTTCCAATTCTCGTGGGGAAGTGGCATTGACCCGCTCAATAATCACCTGATCAATATTGAGAATGGGAATAGTCTGCATCACAATTACTTCCAGATCGCGCTCTAAGTAACGCTCTAGCAGCAGCGCTAATTCCTGGCTAACCATGTCTAAAGACTCGGTGACCACTGGCGAAGACTGAAGGCGATTGAGAAGCTGAAGGGCGATTTTTTCCCAGTTGATAGAAACGCTCAGGGTCTGTAAAAGGTCGCTGCCGTTTTCTTTGAGATAGGTTCTAATCGTCTGCCTCAGCGTCCGCCGCAACTGACGCACCGTGGAAACCGGCAGCTCTTGCAGCGAAAACTTTTGCAGCCACTTTTGCAAACGAACTTTGACACCCAACGCAGCGGTTAATTCGGCGATGCGCGCATCGCTTTTTTCAGGTTCTTCCATGCAAACAGCCCGCAGCCGCGTCAAGGCGTTGCGCACGCCAAAAATGTTGGCCACCACCCAGTAGGTGCCGCTGGTTTTAGAGCGCAGGGTTTCGTCAATAACTTGGATGTTGTAGTCCGTTAAAAAGTCTATGAGCAGCTGACGTACGCGGCTAGGCGGCAGTAGGCCATTGACCATCCAATCCGAAACTTGGGCAGACTGAGTGGCGTTAAGCTGAAAGTCGAGCAGGACTTGATCGAAAATTTGGTTGAGCTGGGCTTCTAAAAAGTCTTCTTGGCGGGACCAGGCGCGCAGCAGCCTAGGCAGCGATTGTCCCATCAGATCTTGCAGCACGTTGCCTAGGATTTTGGCGGTTTTGAGCTGGCTGTCGCCCTGCATTTGCTCTAGCGCTAGGCGCAGCAGCCAGCTAATGGCTTTTTCGGTGCGCTCAGTTTGCAGCAGTCGGCGGGCGAGCTTTTGCATTTCTTCGGGGGTGAGCAGCGATCGCATGATCACATCCGAAATTTTTTGCGCCAGTCGCTGCTGATTACTCGGAATCAGTCCTGGCGTAAAGGGCAGGCGCTGACCTAGTAAGTACTTCGGCTGATAGGGCCGAAACAGCATTTTAATCGCAATATCGTTTGTAAAATAGCCAATTACACCACCGAGTATCGGCGGTAGCACCACTATCCACAAGTTAGGCGCACTCATAGTTTTGTCAAGGTTTATCGGATCGCCACTAAAACGCCCATCATGCCGCCTGCAATTGGATAGTGCACAGCTTGCCTAAAGCCAGCCGCTAGCGCTAGTGCCACCTGCTCAGATCCGGGCGGAAAGCGATCAACGCTGGGACTAATGTAAGCATACTCCTCACTCAAGCCAAATCGCTCTGCTGTAGGGACGACAATAGCGCTGAGATACCACTGCTGAAACTGCTGAATGAGTCCATTCGTCGGCGCATGAAAATCCAAAATCGCCGCCTTGGCATCGGGTGCTAGCACCCGATGCAGCTCCCGCAAGCCTTGGGGAATGTTGGTGAGGTTGCGCAATCCGTAAGCCATTGTTGCGGCCTCAAAGCTACTGTCAGCAAAGGGTAAGGCCAAAGCATCGGCTTCTACCCAGCTCAACCGGCTTTGTAAGTGAGGGCTGCGTTTAGCCGCTATTGCCAACTGCTGCACTGCAAAATCTGCCCCGGTTACATGGCCTGTAGGCCCTACTTGGCGCGCTAGCAATAAAGCCAAATCACCACTCCCACAGCACAGATCCAAGCAGCGCATTCCGGCTTTAGCCCCACTCCAGCGCACTGCCATCTGCTTCCACACCCGATGCAGCCCCAAGCTCATATCCTGGTTCATTTGATCGTACTGAGGCGCAATTCGATCAAACAGCTGCCGAATCCGATTCGCGTCAGGCTGAGTTGAGGAGGTCAGTGAGGAGGTGTTCATTGATTCTAAGATTCTAGATTGTGCAACTAAGTGATTTTGTTCGCGCCTCGACTCATCATGCCACAACAAAAACGGCCCTAGAACATTGAATTCTAAAGCCGTTTTTCCAATCAATATTTGAATAAACAGAAGGGCACTGCTTTACAGGGCTACTGACTTTATCGCCAGAGCGATTTGTGGGGCAATCAGGCTTAGCAACTGGGTGACATCACTGACGGTGGAGTAGTCGGTGTTCCACTGGAGCGATAGGGCCGCTAGCACTTCACCCTGATACAAAATGGGTGTGACCACATGGCACTCGCTAGTGCCGGCGTATAGCGGCTCGTTGGCTTGGGCCTCGTTGGCTTGAATTTGAATGGCGGATTGGGCGGTTTGAGTGGCGATCGCAGTTTTCACCAGTTCATTGTCAGCCGCTGTAGCTGCATCAATTGCGCCGTAGCAGCCAGCGCTCAAATCTGCTGTCAATAAAAGCGTGCAGGCATCAGCTGCCAAAATGGAGCCAAACCCTTCAGCTAAAAAGTGCAGCAGCTCAGGCTGGTTCATTTTCTGGGCCGCAAGCTGACCGACCGTGACCATCAGCTTAGATTGTTTTGCCGCGACATGTAGGGCCTCATTTTGCTGCTTAATCAGATCATAGGTTTCTGAGGCGCGGGCAACGACATGCTTCAGCTCATCAGGGTCCCAGGGTTTGGTGATGTAGCGATAGACTTGGCCGGCATTAATCGCATCGACTAGATCTTCTACATCGGTAAATCCGGTGAGAATAATGCGCACGGTATCTGGAAACTCAGGCACGGTTTTACTCAAAAACTCGGTGCCTTTCATCTCTGGCATTCTTTGATCGGAGATAATGACTGCAACTTCACCTTCATTGGCAAGTACCTTGAGCGCCTCTGTGCCGCTCTCGGCTCGCAGCACCTTGAACTCCCGGCGAAAGGTGCGATAGAGCAAATCTAAATTGTCGGGTTCGTCATCTACGACGAGCATCCGAGGCTTGATAGAAGGAATGTAGCTGGCCAAAGTCAGCGGGCTAATGGCGCTCATGTGATTATGTGCTCGGTGATAGGCTGGTTGTAAGCAGTGGCTATGTCTTATCAGTAAGCCCAAGCTTTTATCAAAAGTAACCTCGCTCAATGACCTTGTAGTAGTCGCTTAGTTGTATTCTATCCATTTTGTCCGTTTGTCTATTCTGGTAGACTTACGGCGCTATTTCATCGACCTGCAAAAGCTCAACGACATTGCCGTCAGGATCTTTGACAAACAGCGCCGCTCTTCCCGATGAACTCATTTGAAAGGGCACTTGGCGCTCTATCAAGTCGCGCTTGAGGCGATCTAAGTGATGAATGGCAAAGGTAATGTGTGGATGTCTGCCCCATTTCTCTTCGCGGGTGGGTTGGCTGGCCCAGTCGCTGACAATGAGGTGAAGCTGAAAGTCGCCGATTTGATACCAGGTGCCGGGGAAGGTGAGCGATCGCGCCACTTTTTTCAGGCCAATTACCTCTGAATAAAAAGCTTCGGCCTGAGCCAGATCGCTGACCTGCAGAGCTACATGTAGCGGATATAAAATATCGGCCATTGGGTCGTGTCTCCATTGCGGTTTCACCTTATTATCTACGGGGTGTGTGTAAAGGCGCTGGCTAATGAAAAGATGACGGTGCAGGTATGGCAATAAAGATAGAGATGCTGTTGGGAATAATCGTGCTGGCTCTATTGCTAATGGGGTTAATTGCCGAGCTAGGTTTGAGAATTGGCTTTGGCTTTGGCAATCCGCCGCTCTACATTGGCGATGAGCACATTGGCTATCTGCTAGCGCCCAATCAGAGCGTGCGCCGCTATGGCAATTTGATTCGCATTAATGAATATTCTATGCGGGCCGACGCGATCGCCCCTCTACCCCAACCCCATACGCTACGACTCCTCCTATTGGGCGATTCACTGGCAAATGGCAGCTGGTGGACGGATCAAAGCAATATTTTATCTGTGCGGATTGCTCAGCGGCTCCAAGCTGATTTACCACCGCGCTATCAGCAGGTAGAAGCGCTGAACGTATCGGCCAATTCTTGGGGGCCGCGCAATCAAAAGGCTTATTTAGATGCTTACGGTACGTTTGGGGCAACCGTGGTGGTGCTGCTGCTCAATACCGATGATCTCTTTGGCACTCAGCCAACGGCGCTACAGGTGGGACGCTCTTACAGTTACCCTGACCGTAAGCCTGTCTCTGCGATTGCTGAAGTGCTCAGCCGCTATGCTAAACCTAAGCCGATTCCGGGGCTTAAAGAAATTGAGGCAGAAGGGGGCGATCGCGTCGGCAAAAACCTCGAAGCAATTGACGCTATCTATCAGCAGGCGATCAATAACGGCGCTCAATTTGTTCTCGTCCTCTCTCCGCTCAAGCGCGAGCTTCCTGGCCCGCGTGACTACGAACTCGTCGCTCGTCAGCGTCTGAGCGATTGGGCGATCGCCGCTCAGGTGACATATTTAGACTTGCTCAAGCCCTACCAGCAGCATCCTGATTCGATCAGTCTGTATCGTGATCACATTCACTTGAGCCCGGTGGGAGATGAGTTTGTAGCAGGTGCGATCGCGCAAGCCATCACGCTCTACTGACAGTTTAATGACTGACAGTTTGATGACGGACAGTTTAAGGATTGACAGTTTATGACTGGCCATTCAATGATCCTACGCCTAGTGTCCTCGGTTCTAGCACCGAAATCAGCTCAGCTTGAGACTTCCAGGCTTGACCATCCAGCGCCATCTGCTCAATCACACTGGCTAGCCGCAGCGCCTTTAGCGCCTGCTCTCCGCCCACAGAAGGCTGATCGCCTCCTCGCACGCAGTTCACAAAATGCTCAAGCTCAGCGTGCAGCGGCTCCGTATTGCTCGTATACACCTGCTCAATGAGTCCATCTTGGCGATACAGCACTTGGCCGTAATCAGCCATACAGTTCTCCGTTGTTTGCCGGTGAATCAAAATTTTATTATTCAAAAAATCCGCCTCCGTCAAAGAGTTGCGGCAGTGAGCCGAGATCGTTCTGATCTTACGGTGAGTCACCTTACTCGCTGTAACCGTCGCGACGATGCCATTCACAAATCCCAGCGTCGCCGTTACATAGTCTAAAAAGGGAGAATTATGGCCCTTACTGCCACTAGCCGTCAGCTTCGCAACGGGCGAATCGGCCAGCTCCAAGATCAGATCAATATCATGAATCATCAGATCCAGCACCACCGAGACATCATTTGCCCGCGCTGAATAAGGGCTCATGCGTCGAGCCTCAATTGCCAACATATCTTCCGTCTTTAGCACGTTGTGCAGCTCTTTGAAGGCCGGATTAAAGCGCTCAATATGACCCACCTGCAAAATGCAATTAAAATCAGCGGCTGCATTTACCAAGGACTCAGCTTCTGCAATGCTGGCCGCAATCGGCTTTTCAATTAGCACATGTACGCCCGCTTTCAAACAGTTCATCCCAACTGAATGATGCAGCCGCGTGGGTACTGCCACGCAGACCGCATCGACATACGGCAAAAGATTTGAATACTCTTCAAAATAGTGAACTTGGTACTTGCTAGCTGTTTCTAACCCCCGCTCTACATTGACATCTGAAACGCCTACCAGATGCACATCCTTGAGCCGGGAAAGCACCCGAGCATGATGCTGACCCATATTGCCGATGCCAATCACCCCAATTTTTACCGGTTCAGGGCGGTTTCGGTTATAGGGCTGAGCCTCGGCTAGTGATGGTGCATCAGCTAATAAGCAAGCATCAGCATTGACTAGGGGTAGCGGTTGGCTTGGCACGCTCTCAAACCTCTTTTATCAAAAGAAAATAGCTTATCAAAGGAAAATAGCGGCAGCCCTATTAAGAACCGTCGGTATGTCAGTCGGTATGTAAACAGTACTATAGAAATTCTAATTAATATGACGAAGCTGTTCTCAAAGGGGGCGCTGATCCCGTCGTTTGACAGCGGTTTCAAGCTTAAATCTGTCCATAGCTTAAATGAAGTGATCCGCAAAATATTAGCCGCTAACGGCCACATTGGAGAGTGTCTACTCATGCCGACTGCTGCTGACGACGGCGCTGTGATACCTGGAGTCTCAGCGCCGCAACTGCCTTAGCGCTTTTTTGTCAGGGACTTTGCCGGTCGTTTTGCTAGTAGCTTTGCCTGTCGCTTTACCGGCAGCTTTATCGGTGGCTTTGCGCACAGTCGCGGGGGCGAATGCGTTGGCCAGCACAATTTCCTGATGAGGCCTATGAATTTGAATTTTTTTGAGCTTCGGGCCTTCTGCGGCAACGACAGTAAATTCTAGCTCTTGGCCCATACAGAGATAGCGTAAGTGCTCGTTGACTTGGGGAATTTTTTGAAGCTCAAAGATGAGAAAGCCGCCTAAGGTGAGATAGTCATCGCGTATTGGCAGGGCGATTGATAGCCGCTGGTTGACGTCTTCTAAATCAGTTTGAGCTGGAAAAATCACAGTGTGACTGTCTTTTTGAATAATTTGAGCTTCGGGAGAGGTGTCTTCGCGATCTCCAATGATTTCAGCGGTCACATCGCGCAGCGTCACGAGCCCTGCCGTACCGCCATATTGATCGACAACAATGATCATTTCGCTCCCGGTTAGCTGCATTTGCCTCAATAGGTCGTTGAGTGGCAAGGTTTCGGGGACAACTTGGGTCGGCAATAGCCAAGGCTCAATAGGGGTGTCGGCTGTGATCGCTCCGGTCGCTAAAGGTGCAGCCAAATTATTGAAGTGAATGATACCGATAATGTGGTCTAGGGACTCATTTGTGACTGGGTAGTGCGAGTGCCCTGAGATCACAATCTCGTTGAGCAGCTCTTGAAAAGTTGCGGTTTTCGGCAGTGCGGCGATGCTGGTACGCGGCACCATAATCTCTTCTACCGTAGAGCCGCGAAATTCAAAGACATTGCTCAAAATCTCGCGTTCTTCTTTTTGCAGTTCTGGAATTTCGGTAGTGGTCGTAATCAGCAGTCGCAGCTCTTCGGGGGTGACTCTACCATGCTGACCAGGATTAGCTTTAATGCCGACTAGTGAGAGCAGTAGCTGAGTAGATTGATCGAGTAGCCAAACTAAGGGATTGAGCAGGCGGGCAATGGTGAGGCTAGGCTGACCTAAGACGCGAGCAATTTTTTCGGGATAGAGCAACGCAACTGATTTGGGGCAGAGTTCACCTAGCACGATTTGTAGATAGGCCAGCAGCAAAAAAGCAACAGGGGTTGCCACTGAATGCGAAAGGAAAAGCGTGAGATTAGAGGGTGCAGGCAGTCGGATCAACCAGTGCTTGATCAGCGCGGCCACTGTATGTTCGCCGATCCAGCCAAGCGCTAGGCTAGAGAGCGTGATCCCAAGCTGGGTAGTAGAGAGTAGGTTGCTGAGCTGCTGCTGAAGTTTTTGGACGGTTTGAGCTTGGATATCGCCGGTGGCGACGAGCTGATTGATGCGCGATCGCCGCACTGAAACGATTGAAAACTCAACGGTCACAAAAAAAGCATTCAGCGCAATCAGCATGACAACTGAGGAGATGCGAATCGCTATTTCTTGCAAAGTCAGGGGATTTGGATTAATTAGCAAGGCTGAAAACAGCAGGGCACTCAGAGCCATGACGCTGAAACAAAGACATTGAAAAAAGTAAAATCAAAGATGATTGATCGGCTAGATGTTCGGCCAACCGGTTGATCAGATGGTTAGCCTGATCAGCTTAGTTGCCGCTATCGATGCGGGCTTTAACATCGGCAAGAACTTTATTTTCGTCAAGGAGAACGAGCTTACCGTGATGCTCACCACTGCGGTTAGCGGTGGCCGCATTAGAGGGCCGGGTTTCTGGCTGTCTGACACCGGTTAGGGCCTGTCTGCCTAGTGCGTATCCCCAAGAGGAGCTAACGATGCCAGCGCCAAACATCATGGTCAGCAAAATCAGGGTGAAGGCAACGGCTGGATTGATTCTCATAAGGGGAGGTTCCCGAACAGGATAAGCGGTGATATTCTTGGGAGTCTACTCGATTTTGACCTGACTTAGCTGTTTTTTTAGCGGGGCTGTTTTGTGAAAGGCCCGTTCTAAAATGCTAGCTTAGAAAGTCCAAATGGTTGATTGAGCGATCTCCAAATGGTTGATGGAGCGATCAAGGTAGTATATTAGCAACGACTCCCAGGGTTGGCCGAGCGGATTAGGCAGCGAACTCATAATTCGCCCCAGGCAGGTTCAACTCCTGCACCCTGGATTTTTACAGGCCTTTCAAAAGGGCCAATAAAAAGGGGATAGATTCGCCGGAATCATCCCCTTTTCAGCTGCTGATGGATTAGTGCCTATGGACGCTGTGACGCCTTTTATCGACGCGGCAGGGGCTCAAAGTTGAGTTCACTACCAATTACGCGGCTGTTGTTTTGCGAAGCGGGTAAAAGCTGCACAGATGAGGTGTAGGGATTGGGCAAATCGGGAACGCGAACCGTAGGCGTATTTTGAGTTTGGAGAATTGTCAACTCTCTGACGGCGGCAGTTAGGGCCGTCGCATCCTTCGCTAGCCGCTGGTCGGCAAAGCCGCCAATGCCTGTGATGAAGCTGATTCTGCTAGGAGTCGTGAGGTGATGGTAGTAGTCGCCTGAGCGGTTTTCGATGATGCTTTCAACAGCGTCAGGGATGGTTTGGGGCTGGTTTTCTTGGGCGCTAGCAGCGGGGGCAAGAAGGGCGGTAGTGAGAGTGGTAAAGAGGGTGACAGCAGCGATCGCGCCTACCCCATGCCAGAGTCCTTTGAAGGCTCCTTGTGAAGTGGCCCCGCTTAGTCTAGTCGGGGTTAATTTAATGGCCATAATCAGTGAGTTCTCCCAAGGTTAGCTGCAAAATAAATTCCGCACAAATGCCGAATGAATAGTTGATTCCAGCTTACCCATTTTCAGAATTGATCTTGATACCAGATAGACTAATCAAGCCTTTTGAATGCAGTTTAAGCTGCTAAACAATTACCATGCTAATTTCGCCCGCTGACTTACCGACTGCTGATTTGAGCGCTGTGCGCTTAGCCTTGCTGGACTTGATTTGTGAGGTCGCTTACAAGGAAGGCGACTTTACGCTTTCTTCGGGGCAAAAAAGTACTTATTACATCAACGGTAAGCAGGTGACGCTTCATGCCCAAGGCGCTCTGATGGTGGCTCGGCTGCTGTTGTCGATGCTGCCACCGGGCACGGTCGCGGTGGGCGGATTGACCTTAGGCGCTGATCCAATGGTGAGCGCGGTGAGTATTGTCGGCGCTTACGAAAATCAGCCGGTGACGCCGTTGATTATTCGCAAAGAGGCCAAAGGACATGGGACTCGCGCCTACATTGAAGGGCCGGATCTGCCTGCCGGAAGCCGGGTGACGATTTTGGAAGATGTCGTGACGACAGGCGCTTCGGCGATGCAGGCGGTAGAGCGGCTGAGGGCGGCGGGCTATGTAGTGAATGATATTTTGGCGCTGGTAGATCGGCAGCAGGGCGGACAGGCGCTGTACGATGCCGCTGGGCTGAATTTTCAGCCGATTTTTACCATTGATGAGCTACAGGCTTATGGGCGCGATCGCGCTGCTTAGCCGTTAGGCCCAAAGCGGCCACTAACGTTGGCATTTCATTCTTGGACTGGCTTATATCGCACCTAAAACACCTGATTCCATTCGTAAATTGAATAGTCTGTCCAAATTCCGTTTTGCCAGTACGGATCGTTTTCTATCAACTGGCGAACGGTGCTTTCGCTGTCGGCTTCGTAGGTGCCAAAAACTTTAGTATTGTCAGTTGTCGGGCCGAGTGCGGTGAGTAGGCCGCTGGCTTTTTGCTGGGTGAGTCCGGCTAGATGGGCCTCACGGTAAGGGGTGCGCTTTTCTAGGGCGTTTTCGCAGTAGCTGCCCCACATGACAAATTTTGGCATTGGTTACGTTTCGCTGACGCTGATGATTACGCCCTTATCAAATCACACTATTTCGACCTTTGGCATCTGTTGAGCGGTGATCCTCTATACCGGGTCAATTAGATTTGCGCTATTCAATTTCAATCGTGAGGCCATAGGTTTTTTGCAAGTCGCAGGTAGTGTGATCGACGACGTTGGTATCGCTCAGCTCTAGGTTGTAAAAGTTGAGGGTGGGATCGTCGAAATAGGGGCCAGCGTGCCAGGTGCCGACCGCGAGGGTGACAAAGCAACTGCCGGTGATTTTGAAGACCTGGATATCTTCGGGGTTGGGGTTAGGGCGATCGCTGGCTGCCGCCACCCCCAAAAACCAGTCCCGGCCTTCGATGGCTCCCAAGCACTGCGTACAAGCGCTGTGACGGGTAATAGTGTGAAATCGTCGCCCACGCTGGTGCAGCTGCATGATGTAAAAGCGGGGAATGCCATTTTGCAGGTGCAGTTGAGCATCTTGATCGTTAAAGGGCACATCGTCCGGCTGGGGCCAAATCACCTGGCCGAAAGGGGCGAAAGCCTCAGCTGTGATAGGAATAGCAGGCAGGCGAGTAATCTGGGTGGACTCATAAGAAAGAGATGAGGTCATGGCAGGGGGGCGGTGATTGGGGCCAGTGATGGGACTGGTGATGGGTGCGATCGCTCAATATCGCTAAAAGGACATGATCACGAAGTTGTAAGCTTTGTGAGGAAACCCTATCGGTATCATTTTAAAGAAAGCATCCATATGTTTGTATGAGGTGTCTTTCTACGGTTACCTTAATTTTCACCTTTACCTTACTTTCCCAAAGCGATTTTCTATGGATGACAAACTAATGCTGATGATTCCGGGCCCCACCCCGGTTCCCGAAAAAGTACTGTTGGCGATGGCCAAGCATCCGATTGGGCATCGCAGCAGCGAATTTAGTCAGATTATTGCTGAAACGAATGCTGGCTTGAAGTGGCTATTTCAAACTCAAAACCCTGTTTTAGCGATCGCAGCTAGCGGCACCGGCACGATTGAAGCCGCGATTATTAACTTTTTGAGTGCAGGCGATCGCGTTCTGGTGGGCAACAACGGCAAATTTGGCGAACGCTGGGCCAAAATTGCCAGAGCCTACGGCCTAGACGTGCAGGAAATCACAGCTGAATGGGGCAAACCGCTGAACCCAGATGATTTTGCGGAAGCGCTCGAAGCCGATACCAACAAGGCAATTAAAGCCGTCATTATCACTCACAGCGAAACTTCGACCGGCGTCCTCAATGACCTCGAAGCGATTAATAAGCTGGTGAAAGCGCATGGCGAAGCGCTGATTATTGTCGATGCGGTTACCAGCTTAGGCTCGTACAATATCCCAGTCGATGAGTGGGGCATTGATGTGATTGGCTCCGGCTCCCAAAAAGGATTTATGCTGCCGCCGGGGCTGGGCTTTGTCGCGGTGGGCCAGAGAGCTTGGGACGCGTACAAAAAAGCGACGCTGCCAAAGTTTTACTTAGATTTGGGCACCTATCGCAAGTCGGCTGAGAAAGACTCTACGCCGTTTACGCCGCCAGTGAACCTTTACTTTGGCATGAAGGTCGCGTTTGAAATGATGCAGGCCGAAGGGCTAGAGAGCATTTTTGCCCGCCATACTCGCCACAAAGAAGCGACTCGGGCTGCGATGAAAGCACTGGGACTGCCGCTATTTGCACCGGATACCCACGCGAGCCCGGCGGTGACTTCGGTGGTGCCGGAAGGCGTTGGGGCCAAAGAAATTTGCGCCCTGATGAAAAAGCGCTACAACATTGAGCTAGCCGGCGGACAAGATCACATGAAGGGCAAAATGTTTCGGATGGGGCATTTGGGCTATGTGTGCGATCGCGACATTCTCTGCGCCGTCAGCGCTCTAGAAGCGGTTCTCTCAGAACTGGGCCATCAGGCGCCAGCGAGCGGTGTGCTAGCTGCAAGCGAACGGCTGCGAAAGGGGTAGTTTCGCCCCAAAAATGGCTAAAAAACGGCCAAAAAACGGCGGTTACTAACTGTAACTAGACTGATGAGGCTTCTCCTCCGGATGATTTAATGAAGGTATTGCCAACTCTTAGCGGGCAATGCACCATCCTAAGGGGATTTGAGCCCATGAAACGCAGACGGATTTTGGGATATGGGGCGAGTGCCGTTGGCGCTAGCGCTCTCGCAGCCTGCGCCTCTCAGCCAGGCGGTAGCACGGCCACTAGCGCAAGTAATGGTGATTTGCCCCAAGTGCAGTGGCGGATGGCGACTAGCTGGCCGCAGTCGCTCGATACCATTTACGGTGGGGCCAAAACGATCTGCGATCGCGTTTCGGTACTCACCGATGGCCGCTTTACCATCGATCCGTTTGCGGCGGGCGAAATTGTTCCAGGCTTGCAGGTACTCGACGCTGTGCAGGCAGGTACGGTGGAATGCGGGCACAGCGCCGCCTATTACTACGTCGGCAAAAATCCGGCCCTTGCCTTTGGTACCACCGTTCCGTTTGGCCTCAATGCTCAGCAGCAAAATGCCTGGTTTTACCATGGCGGTGGCCTAGAGACCATGCACAAGCTCTACGCCGACTTTAACGTGATTAGCTTTCCGGCGGGCAATACGGGCGTGCAAATGGGCGGCTGGTTCAAGCAGCAAATTCAGTCTACTAATGACTTAAAAGGGCTAAAAATGAGGATTCCTGGCCTCGGTGGTGAGGTCATGGCTCAGCTAGGCGTGAACGTGCAGGTACTGCCCGGCGGCGAAATTTTCTTAGCGCTGGATCGCGGTGCGATTGATGCCGCCGAATTTGTTGGCCCCTATGATGACGAAAAGCTGGGGCTGCACGAGGCGGCGAAGTACTACTATTATCCCGGCTGGTGGGAGCCCGGTGCGACCCTTGATGCCACAGTGAATTTGGCGGCTTGGCAGGCTTTGCCAGCGGAGTATCAGGAAATTTTTAAAACGGCGGCGTATGAAGCCAATCTCGACATGCTGGCCAAGTACGATGCGCTCAATGGGGCCGCGCTGCAAAGTTTGGTAGGTAAGGGCGTAGAGCTAACGGCCTACAGTGACGAAATTTTGACGGCGGCGGCGGCGGCTTCTACGTCCTTTTTGGAGGGCAATGCCAGTAAAGATGCGACCTTTAAATCGGTGTACGACGACTGGAAAAAATTCCGCGATACGGTACTGCGCTGGAACAAGGTGAACGAACTCAGCTTTTCTCAATTTGTGAATAAGTAACGCGCTGGCTAGGTAGGAAGTGAGAATTTAATCGTTTGATTAAGTTCTCGAAGGCCCTCATCCCCTAGCCCCTTCTCCCAATTTTGGGAGAAGGGGGACATGAGTCCGGAGTCCCTCTCCCAAAATTGGGAGAGGGGTTGGGGTGAGGGTCTCAGGAACTGTAATAATGGTCTGTTGGTTAAAGCCTCAATTCTAAAATTGACTCAGTGACGGGAGCCAACTGACCAGCGACGGGAAGACAATAATTGCCACTAGAACGAGTAGCTGCAAGGCAATAAAAGGAACAACGCCGCGATAGATGTTGCCGGTGGTGACTTCTGGTGGAACAACGCCGCGTAGATAGAAGAGCGCGAAGCCAAAAGGTGGCGTCAAAAAAGAGGTTTGCAAGTTTGCGCCGATGATGACGCCGTACCAAACCAAATCAATGCCGAGCTGCTGGGCGATGGGGGCAAACAGCGGCACGACGATGAAGGCGATTTCAAAGAAGTCGATGAAAAAGCCTAGCGCGAAAATGGTGGCCATGCTGACAATCAAAAATCCGATTTCACCACCGGGCAGGTTTGTGAGGGCCTGGAAGATAAAGCGATCGCCCCGCAACCCTCTGAACACCAAGCTGAAAGCCGTAGAGCCAATCAAAATGAACATCACCATGCTGGTGGTGCGTAAGGTGCGATCGCACACCTCTTTTAATCCTTCAAGATTAAGCTGACTTTTGAGCGCGGCTAATATCAGGGCGCCAAAGCAGCCGAGGGCACCGGCTTCTGTCGGCGTAGCCACCCCGAAGAAAATGCTGCCCAGCACCAGCAAAATTAGCAGCAAGGGCGGCACCATCACCTTGATAATTTTGTTGAAAAGCGCTTTGCCGTGAATGTTGATCAGTTCGGCGGGTAGCGCTGGTGCCAGATCGGGGCGGATGAGAGCGATCACCAGCACATGCACCACAAACGCACCGGCCATCATCAGCCCCGGAATAACTGAACCCAAGAAAAGATCTCCAACAGAAACCCCTAGCTGATCGGCTAACACTACTAGCACAATGCTCGGCGGAATAATTTGCCCCAATGTGCCCGAAGCGGCAATGATGCCCGTGGCCAGATCTTTGTTGTATCCATAGCGCAGCATCGTCGGTAGCGAGATCAGCCCCATGGTCACCACCGTCGCTGCGACTACGCCCGTGGTCGCAGCTAGCAGTGATCCCACAACAACAACCGCAACCGCTAATCCCCCTCGAATGCGGCCAAACAAACTACCCATTGTTTCGAGTAAGTCTTCAGCAATGCCCGATTTTTCTAGCATGGCTCCCATAAAAATAAAGTAGGGAATTGCCAGCAGCGTAAAGTTGTTCATAATGCCAAAGATTCTCTGCGGCATAGCGGTGAGAAAAATTGGATTAAAGACTCCTAAGCTAACACCTATCAGCCCAAAGAGAATCGCCACGCCGCCGAGCGAAAAAGCAACAGGATAGCCAAGAGAAAGCAGCGCCAGGGCACCTGCGAACATTGCTGGGCCGAGCCAATCGGTGATCATTCTCGTTCTCCTGTCGGTGCATGGCCGCTGACAATGGCCCAGTTGTTGATGGCATCGGCGATGCCTTGCAGAATCAAAAGAACAAAACTGACCAGGATCATGGCTTTAATGGGATAGCGAATCAGCCCTCCTGGATCGGGAGAGGTTTCGCGGATGGCCCAAGACTGGGCTACGGCTCCCCAGGAGAAGTAAATAGCAAGGACTGAAAAGGGCAACAGAAAAAAGAGCGTGCCAAATAAGTTAGCGATCGCCTGGCGGCGGCGGCTCCATTGGGCATAGAATACATCGACGCGGACATGTTCATTTTGCTGAAGCGTGTAGGCGGCTCCCAGCAAAAAAACCAGATCGAACAGATACCACTGAGTTTCGATGAGGGCATTAGAGCTGAAGTTCTGGCCGATGGCGTGACCGATGTAACGCCCCAGCACGTTCCACACGCCGATGCCAATCATCACCAGCACTAGCCAGTAGGCGAATTTGCCAATAGCGTTGGTAAAGCGCTCAATGCTACGGGCGACTCGAAGGAGAAAGTGCACGGTTTTGGCCCCAAGCTTTTGACTGAAGTAGTCTCGCAGACTATATGAGGTATCTTACCGCGTCGGTTCATTATGACTCAACAGAATGCATGCTGGAGGCTGCGTTGGATGGCGCAGCGGGCCCAGCTGCCTGCTGTTGGCATGGAATTTGAATGGTAAACTCAGTGCCCTGATCGGGCGCACAGGTGCAGCTGAGCTTGCCCTGGTGGTGCTGGGTGATAATTTGATAGCTGATGGACATCCCTAAGCCGGTGCCTTTACCCGCAGGTTTAGTCGTGAAAAAGGGATCGAAAATGCGGGAGCGAATAGCTTCTGGAATGCCGCAGCCGTTGTCAGCGATCGCAATCTCAATCCACTGGTCACCAACGAAGCCGGTGCGAATGGTGATTTGATTTGGCCTAGTCTCAATGTCTTCATAGCTACGTCCGGCATTGGTGTCTGCCATCGCATCTAGGGCATTGGCCAAAATGTTCATAAAAACCTGATTGAGCTGGCTAGGATAGCACTCTACTAACGGCAGATCGCCATAGTCTCGAAGGATTTCTACGGCAGGTCGTTCTGGTGCGGCCTTTAAGCGATGCTGCAAAATCAGCAGCGTGCTTTCTAAGCCCTCGTGAATATCGACAGATTTGTAAGCTGCCTCATCTTTACGAGAAAAGTTACGTAAAGAAAGCACTATTCCACGAATACGGTCTGTTCCCAGCGTCATGGAGTTGAGCATTTTAGGCAGGTCTTCCGATAAAAACGCTAGATCGATCTCTTCAATTTCTGTTTCAATTTCGGCAGCTGGATGAGGATAATTGCTTTGATAGAGCTGTACTAGCCCAAGCAGATCTTTTACGTAGGTTTGAGCATGAGTAAGATTGCCGTGAATAAAGCTCACAGGGTTGTTGATTTCGTGAGCCACGCCTGCCACTAGCTGACCTATGCTTGAGAGTTTTTCTTGCTGCACCATCTGCATTTGAGTTTGCTGAACTTGGTTGAGCGCAATGTTGAGCTTTTCAGAGAGGGCTTCAGCCGTCTGGCGAGCGTTGTTGATTGCTGCAATTTGAGGGAAGACAGTCCAGCAGGCGATCGCCACGCCCAAAAAAGACATAACCAGAATCAAAACCACTAAAAAATCAACTGGAGGGATAACCGTCGTACTAGAAATGGCGGCGCTAACTCGCCAGCTAACAGTGCTCACTAAGATGGTAAATCCTATGAGCAGAGCAACTTGCGCAACAATTAAGGCTTCAAAAGTGGTTCGATCACGAATGCGTTTTGGCCGATTTAACCAAGTCAGTATGAGCGTGGAGCAGGGATACAACAGGCGATCGCCCAGCATCACGACCAGAGGTAGCAGCAGCCCAACGGCCAGGTTCTGAATGCCCCAGGCCCATCCCCCTACACCCAAAACAAACACCTCTAGTGCGGCCATCAATAGCGCCAGCCAAGGCATGAGTCCGCCTACTTGTCTCCGTTGATACCAAAGCCCACCGTGCAGCACAATAAAAGCAATCAACCAGCCTACACCCGTCACCATCACAATTTGATGCAGATCGCCCCAGGCTAAGCCACCCAAACTCAGCAACAGCGTTAGCCCTAGTCCTGATGCAAATACGCCTTCTTCTGACACACCAGCGAATAATGGCGACAGCTGCTGATCTTTAGCGAGCTGATACAGCACTCGCGGCGCGATTGAAACGGCAGTAGCAAAAGACAGCAAGCAGCTTGATACAATCAAAAAAGTCATGAGCAGGGGCGTTGCCGATCCCCAATAGGGTTTGGCCGCAACCATCAAGGTCAAGAAGGTATCTTGAGGGTCTACCGCATTGTTTGGCAGGTGTAGCAGCAGCCAAGAACCGACGATATAAACCACCGGAATTAGCCCTGCGACTACCAGTAAGCTTTGCAGCGTTTTTTGAGGCTGTTTGCTATCGGCGACAAAAGCCGAGGCCGTTTCACAGGCGTAAAATGCATAGGTGCCGTTTAGATACCATTTGGCCCAGCTTTGTAGCGAAAAATCAACGTTTGTAGAAGCAACCGCTGTCCAATCATGAGGCCAATCGTGAAGGTAGTTGGTGGCAAAGAGCCAAGCACTGCCCTGAAGGCAAAACAGCAGCAGCAGACCCACCGCAGGCAGTAAAAAAACCAAATGCAAAGTACTGAGCGCCCTGCTGCCACTAAAAGCTACTACAAACGCTAGCAGCACAAACCCTACTTTTAGCCCCATCGCTGGGAGCGCAATTCCTAGCGGCGTCAAATTCGTTTGAATTAGCTCTGTGAGGATAATCGCGTTGACCGGCAGTACCGCCACCCAGCTCAGAAAATAGCCAAGTGCTGCATAGCGAGTCAGCCAAGGTAAGTCAGGTAGAAGGTGGGTCAAATAGTTGGGCGTGCCGCCAGTAACGTCGGGAAACCGTTGGCCTAGCTGACATACCTGAAAGTTGACGATTACACCCAACAAGGCTCCTGGAATCCAAATCCACATCGCCTGTAGCCCTAATTCTGCATGGGCACCTGGTGCAACGCTGATCCATAGCAGCAGACCCGTCATCCCAAACCCCAACGTTTCGATCAAGGTCAGCGTGCGGGGCAAGACAGAAGCTGATGTATCTACAGCGGTTGTTTGAGATATGGAAGCGATCATACAAACTAAAGGCGATACAAGACTTGGTATTACGATTCCCTGAGACTGCCTTGCCTTGCTTACTCTAAGACGCTAATTTATTTAGCGATTGTAAAAAATCTAAAAATTCTATGTGCAGCGGACAACCCATAATATTGCCCTTGTAATTGGCTAATCATCCATACAGAAAGGGCAATTGCAGCGTTGTACCTATCTATTAATCGCCTGAAAGTCTATTGCTTTCGTAGCATTTCTGAAATACTAAAGTCTTTGAATGATGACTTACGAATTGAGATTGATTCCCTCAGCCGAGCTGTTATGGCGCGAACTGCACGCGGTATCACTCAATCAAACCTTATTCCTATCGTTTGCCTATCGTTTGCCTATCGTTTGGTAATGGGCCAAAGTACTTTGATTTTTGACGCGAAGACTCTGTAAAGGCTACAAAACTACGAAAGCTGCTGGTTTATAGTGAGTTTTGAGGTTTGCTGAGCAGGATTAAATGTCATTAGCGATTCAACTATGTGTGCCGATTGTGACGGCGTTGCTGACGCTGATAGCAGGATACCTGCTCAATAATGTCCCAGAGATTAAAGGATTGCCGGGAAAGTGGGGAGCGCTGGTGCGCTCGACGATCTGGCTGACGGTGCTGAGTGGGGTGGTGATGCAGGGTTTGGCTGATACGGAGGCTAGCCCTGATCTGAGGCGACGGTTGATCTTGCTGGGAGGGGTGCTGGTGACGGCGCTGGTGTATGAAGCTTGCGGGGTTATTTGGGCAATTTGGCGATCAAAGCATGGCGGCGATGAAGGCGGTGCAGGCACATCATCCTCCTTTAAAGAGAAGCTGATCGATGAGATCAGCTTTCGGGTGCAGGAGCGGTTAGATTATGCGATGCGGCAGCAGGATTGGCAGCGTTCTCTGATGGCGGTGCCGATGAGGTCGGTGCCCGCAGAGGTGGATCGAGAAGTGCGGCTTGAAGTGGAGCAAGGCTTGCGGGATTTGGTGCGAAAGCAGGTGCTGAAGGTGGTGCGGCCAGATCGTACAGAGTCGTTTAGTGTGAGCGATGTGTTGGCGGCTTTTAACCATCAGTATGTGGAGCGCAAGCTGCTGATATTGGGAGATCCAGGGGCGGGGAAGACGACGGCTTTGCTGACGCTGGCCAGTGAGCTATTGGCGCAAACTAAAGGGACGGGGCAGTTTCCGTATATTTTTGAGCTGTCGGCTTGGAAGGATGAATCGCAAGATCTGCTGCCTTGGCTGGCGGAGCAGGTGAGGTTTGAGTATCCTAGCGTTGATCTGAAGACGGCTAAGGATTGGATTACGACTCATCAGCTCTTGCCGTTGTTAGATGGGCTAGATGAGCTGAGCATGGATGCGCTGCCAAAGTGCGTGGTTAAAATTAATGAGTTTGCGAGGTTGCCGGGGCAGCAGGTGGTGGTGTGCTGTCGCTCGCAGGAGTATGCGCAGGGGGCGGTGAAGCTCAAGGCGCTGAAGGGGGCGCTGCGGTTGGAGCCTTTGGATGATGCCCAAATAGAGCAGTATTTGAAGCGGATAAAGCGGCTGGATGTGTGGCGAGCGATGCAGTCGCAGCCGAAGCTAAAAGCGCTGTTGGGGCAGGCAGAGCAGGCGGTAGATGCGCAGGGTGATCCGCAAACGCCGATTTTGAGGTTGCCGTTGTTTTTGCAAATGCTGGTGGAGGTGTATCGGGCTGATCGGCCGATTGCGAGTGAAAAGGCGTTGCTAGATGCGTATATTGAGCGACAGTTAGGAATAGGGGGGAGACGGCAGGCTCGGCAGAGTGATCAGGAAGGGGGTACAAAGTGGGCGTATGCCAAGGTAGAAGATGAGCCTAGTGATGAAGAGACCAAGCGATATTTAAGATGGTTGGCGCGTAAGCTGAAACAGAACAATAATACCAACAACTTTTTGATAGAACAGATGCAGCCGAGCTGGCTAGAAATAACCACTCAGCGCTGGCAGTATAGTCTGATAGTTGGTCTGATAGTTGGTCTGATAGTTGGTCTGATAGTTGGTCTGATATTTGGTCTGATAGTTGGTCTGATAGTTGGTCTGATAGTTGGTCTGATAGGTGGTCTGATATTTGGTCTAAGTAAAGATCAAGATATAGAATTAATCGAAACTTTCAATTTTTCTTTTTCGCGCGAAGCGCGAAAAAGATTCTTAAAAGAAATGAAGGATGGTCTGATAGGTGGTCTGATAGTTGGTCTGATAGTTGGTCTGATAGGTGGTCTGATAGTTGGTCTGATAGTTGGTCTGATAGTTGGTCTGATAGTTGGTCTGATAGTTGGTCTGATATTTGGTCTGATAGGTGGTCTGAAGGAGCCTTTTCAGACCCGAACAATTCCTAACCAAGGCATCATTGCTTCTGCAAAGAATCTACCGATTATTACGATTATTTGTTATCCGGCTAGCGTGGCGATGTATCACCTACCGCGTCTTTTATCAGGACGTGAAGTCACTGTGCAAGAAAGCCTTGTTGTGGGTATTGGTATAGCAATTGCGTTTGGCATATCTCTAGGCGGTGGCCTCGCCGTTCTCCAACACGGCATCCTCCGCTTCCTCCTCCACCGCCAAGGCCACATCCCCCACAACTACGCCAAATTCCTCCGCTACACCACCGAACGCCGCCTCACCCAGCAAATTGGCGGTCGCTTCCGCTTCATCCACCGTAAACTGCTCGATCACTTCGCGACGATGGAAGACCTCAGCTAAAATCTTCCTCACTGAATGGTAAAAACTAATGGCACAAGTGAAAATTTACGACGAGCCCGATCTTAAGCTGCTGACCGTATTTTGGCAGGCTCCGCGTCAGCGGCAAATCGTGACTAAGCTAGGAAATGGCATTCTTTTGATCAAAGCTGAAGAAACGGGCGAACACACTGGCATGGGGCTGTTGTCTTATTGACAGGGGGTGCTGACAGAAGCTAGCGCGATCGCTGTCAGCTTTTCTGAGATAGCGCTGAGTAGCGCCTGTGAAACATTTCCGCTAAGCCTTCAGCTAATCTCAGCAAGCCCTTAAAGTCAGCTCAGAAGCCTAGCGAGGAATGATGGCATTCTTAAATCAGTCAAGCAAACCTAACTGAATTCCTCAAGGAGCCACCTCATGAAAAATCAATTCCTCGCCGCTTTTGTGCTTTCGGTTGCCGCGATCGCGATCGCCCCTACCGCCCACGCTGCCGAGAGCAAAGCCGTCAACAACATTCAATCTACTCGCTTAGAGTTTTTGAACCGCCAAAGCAAAGCTGTCAACAACATTCAATCTACTCGCCTAGAGTTCTTAAACAATCAGTCTAAATCTATAGACAACATTCAATCAGCCCGATTAGATCACCTCGATACTCAATCCAAAGCTGTTGGCAACGTGCAAGCTGAGCGGCTAGCTGGTCTTGATGCTCGATCTAAATCAACGCTTCAGTAAAGGCATTTTGCAATCATTTTAATGGCTCTGGCTATGTCTTCTGCACTAGCTGGAGCGATTTCATTCTAAGGAGCTTTAGTTGTCCTCAGCGGTCCTCAGCCGATAGACATATCGGAATTTCGATAACAAACTCCGTGCCCACGCCTGCATCCGAAAAGCATTCGATTTTGCCCTGATGCTTTTCGGTTACGATCTGATAGCTGATGGCCATGCCCATGCCGGTACCTTTGCCAATTGCTTTTGTGGTAAAAAACGGATCAAAAATGCGATCTTTTACAGATTCTGGAATGCCCGTTCCGTTATCAGCAATGCTGATAACAGCGCTTTGGGATCGAACTTCTGTGCGCAGCTTTATCTGTGGCCTTTTTTGGGCATGGGGATTTTGGGCAAGCTCATCTTCTAGAGCATCAACGCCATTGACCAAAATATTCATAAATACCTGATTGAGCTGACCCGCATAGCACTTGACTAGCGGCAGTTTGCCAAAGTCTCGGATAATCGCAATCTCAGGCCGCTCAGGCGACGCCTTGAGCCGATGCTGCAAAATCATCAGCGTACTTTCTATCCCCTGATGGATATCGACAGCTTTGCACTCTGATTCATCTATTCGAGAAAAGTTGCGCAGCGATAGCACAATCTCTCGAATGCGCTCGGTTCCGACCTTCATTGAGGTGAAGGTCTTGGCTAAATCTGTCTTAATAAAGTCTATGTCTAGTTCTTCAGCTTGCGCTTTAATGTCACTATGCGGGTTGGGGTAGTGCTTTTCGTATAGCTGTAAAAAGTCTATGAGATCGTGAGTATAGCTATTAATATGTCCCAAGTTACCGTGAATAAAATTAACTGGATTGTTGATTTCATGGGCTACACCCGCAACCATTTGACCCAAGCCTGACATTTTCTCTTGCTGTACCAAATGGGTTTGAGTTCTTTTAAGCTGATGGAGAGTTTCGCTGAGTTCCTCTGTACGTCTTTCTACCCGATGTTCGAGGTCTTCATTAATTTCTCGAAGATTGCTATTAGCTTGTCGGTTTTCTTGAATAGCTGCGGATAAAATCAGTGTTGCTATGCTCAGCGATGCGATAAATGATTGCAGTAATACCGCCGCTGCTGCCGTTTTGCTTTGGGCAAATGAGCCGTGGCCTTGCAGTGTTTGGTAAATAGAAAACAAACTCATGACCAGCGCTAAAAGAGTCGATTCTCGGGTGCCAAACCGAATGGCTGACCAAATTAGTGGAAAAATTAGCACATATTCAATCGGCGCAGTCCCGGAAAAGGCCGCTAGTCCCACCAGCAGCAGCAGCCCTAAGACTATCAAAAATTCCAAAAGCTGAATATCCGTCAGCCGCCAGCGCCTAGATTTAAGGCTGTGCCAAACAGAAAGCAAAAAAGGTGTAATCACGACTTCCCCAGCGAGCACGCCGCAAAGCCAACCTCGGTAAACTGGCCAAAAATCACTCCAATTCATAATGCCTAGCACGCTCAGCGCGGTGACGGTTAATCCGCTAGAGACGAGCGGCATAGGAATGAGCAGCAACAAATATTTAAGCGTAGAGGCAATTCGATTAAAAGGATAGCTGCGCTTTACAAGGTGCAGCATCAGCAGGCTAGTGCCAATGACTTCAGCGGTATCGATGGTCGAAATCAATAGGCTAGGGGGTAAGGCGTGGTAGAACAGCGTTTGGCAGACAATCCAATCGCTGATAAAAATGGGCAGCCACACCTTGGGGCCAAACAGCATCAAGGCTGCCAAAAATACCCCGCTAGAAGGCCAAATCGCGCTACTGCCATCGGCAAAGGAAAATAGTCCTGAAATTTTGGCTAGACACACATGTGTTGGCACCAGGACGATTAGGCTGATCAGCGAGGTACGGTTAAACAGCCATTGCTGGAGTTGTTTTTTAAGGAAGAATTGCATTGTGATCTCAGCGGTTTCAGTTATTGCGGTTTTGGTTGTCGTGGTTTCACTCATTGCGGGTTCTGTCATTGTAGTGGGACTAATTGTGGGTTTTGACCGCTATTTTTTTAGAAATCGTAGGGCTCATTATTCAGGTTGACGCGACAGTACGCGACAGTATGCGACAGTACTGGTGCCGCTGCGCTTTTCGACGACGCTTTGGTAAGCGATCGCAAGTCCCCACCCAATACCTCTCCCTGTCGCTTAGTTGTAAAGAGATGATCAAACATATGAGCTTGCACCTCAGCCGGTATCCCTACCCTATGATCAGCAATTTGAATTTGTACCAGATGCTTGTTAATGACTGCTGTGGTAAGTGTGATCGGATTCACGGCCATGCAGCACTAGCTGACTAGCCGCACCCAAAGCCCCCGGCGCAAAGCTATCAATAGTGCCCTGCTGCTGCCAATCCTGCCAGCAGCGGGCCAAATCAGCGCGTAGAGCTTGCGCCATCTGGTAGCGATCTTCAGCCGTTTTGGCTATTAACTTAGTGACGATATGGGCGATCGCCTCCGGCACCTCTGAATTCATTGCGGTCGGCGACAGCGGTGTATTCGCAATATGGGAATACATAATTTTTAACAGGTCAGCGCTCTGGAACGGCAGCTTGTTAGTCAGCATCTCATACAAAGTTACCCCTAAACTGTAGTAGTCACTGCGGTAGTCAACCTGCCGGTTCATTCGTCTGGGTTGCTCCGGCGACATATGCTTGGAAGGCTTGATGTCTTTACGAATGCCGCCCTGCTGATGCATCATGGCCAAAATATCGGCTAGATGCATAGCCATCGGCAAAAACGTCGCAATGGGTAATGGCCCTGACAGGATCTGATGCCGCAGAGAAATACCGCCACAGTTTTCGAGCCCCAGGGCAAAGGGGTTTTGATGGTGGTTTTGATGGTGGTTTTGATGATTGTCTAAGCGCAGCGCAGCTACAATGCCCGGATGATCTAGCCCTTGAGGAAGGCGATGCGCTTGCTTGAGCCGCATGATTAGCTTAATTGGAGGATAGTCGGCTTTTCGTAGCTTAATCACAACTGTCCGCCGATGTTGTTTTCGCAGCCCCCGGTAAACAACCGTAGCATTGCCGTCTTGGAGGGTTTGTAAAATTTGATAGCTTGGTAAAATCGTGCCCGGTAGAGAGTAGGTGACCGCTGCCATATTGCCTAAATAAGGATAAAAGAACTATTGTCCCTAGCGTACCCAGCTTGGTATGAGCTTCATAAAAGCATGAGCACTTGACTGTATCAGCGCTCGAAAATATGCAAAAATTTGGGCACTCCCCCCGGTAACTTCCCAATGGCTCGAACCCGTGAACCCCTGATTAGCCTTGCTCTGTATCACCTTTTTAAGTGGTCGGTGGTGAGCCCGGTGCTGCACGGCTACTTACGTGGGCGGATTTATGGGGCCAAAAAGGTGCCGATGACAGGGCCGCTGATTGTGGTGGCTAATCACGCTAGCTACTTTGATCCGCCCTTACTCTCTAACTGTCTGCGTAGGCCGGTGTCTTTTATGGCCAAAGAAACGCTGTTTGAAGTGCCGGTGCTAGCGCCTGCTATTCGAGCGTATGGGGCTTATCCAGTGAAGCGAGGATCGGCTGATCGCAGCGCCATTCGAGCGGCCTTGCAGCAGCTAGAGCAGGGGTGGGCTGTAGGCATTTTTTTGCAGGGCGTGCGCACCCCGGATGGTCGAATTTCAGCGCCCAAACTCGGTGCCGCTTTGATTGCGGCCAAAGCGCAGGTGCCGCTGCTGCCGGTGAGCCTTTGGGGTACCGAAAACGTCCTCAGTAAAGCGTCTAAATGGCCCAGGCCCAGTCCGGTCACGGTTCGCATTGGTGACATTATTCAGCCGCCAGCGGATAAAGCCAAAGCTACGCTACAAGCGGTTACTCAACGCTGCGTCGATGAAATTCATGGGCTGCACGCGTTGGGGCGATAGCTCTAAAAAGCTCAGACGTCCTCTTCAGCACGATAAAATGGCTGTTAATAGAGCTACCGACCGGTACCGTCGGGTTTTATAGCTGCTTAGACTACCTTTCCCTTTAATCTCTCTCCAGAGAGAGGCCAGAGAGAGGCCAGAGAGAGGGCCAGAAAGAGGCCAGAGAGAGGGCCGGTGACCTCTAAATTATAGATCTAGTTATTAAGAGTAGTGATGACAGCGGATTTGCACACAGAATTGAAAAGTATGGTGGGCCCGGTGCAGTGGGAATGGTTAAAGCCCCATGTGCAGCGAGATGCGGTCGTTGTTGTGAATCCTAATTTGGATCTAGCGACGGTGGGTGTGGCGATCGCCACTGATAACACCCAAGCCGTAGAACACTGGATTACCGAGCAGCTCATTAGTAAGCCCAATGCCGAACAGCTCGTTATTTGGAGTAGCCATAATAAACGCTTCGCCTCACTGATTGTGCAGCCCTATGTACTCGTACAAGATCCTGCGATTGCCGAAACGATGACCGAAACGCCCCCTTGATATTCGACTTTTAAAACACATAAAACCTCACCACCCGCGCCCTATGCAAGGCCACCCGATTTGGAACTATTTCACGACCTCTGCTCTGGTCAGGTATTTACTGTTGTTTGGCTGCGCTTGGGCCACGATTGAGGCGCTAAGTTATTTTGAAATTGTCGTGGTGGTCTTTACCTCGGCCACTATTTTGGCTTTTTTACTCAGCCATCCGGTGCGATGGCTGCGGCGCTTTGTGCCCCACAATGTGGCTGTGTTTGTGGTTTTCCTGATTGCTTTGACGCTCATCGGCGGCATTATCATTACCATTAGCTTAGCTGTTTTTTCTCAAGGGCAGCCCCTGATCGATAATGTAGCTGAGTTTCTGACTTCTCTGACACCTCGTATCGAGGGCTTAGAAAGATCGCTGCAGCGTTGGAATTTGCAGATCGATTTGCAGGCCATTGGCGATCAATTTCGCGATCAAACGGTGAGTATTTTAGGCACAGGTATTGTCTTTTTTAAGGCTTTACTGACTAACTTTGTCTATGGTATTTTGATTGCCGTTGTGACCCTGTTTATGCTGTTAGATGGCGATCGCATTTGGCAGTTTTTCATCAGTCGCGTTCCGGTAAACCATCGCTACCGCATCACGAGAACGGTTCGCAAAAGTCTTTTGGGCTTCTTTTGGGGGCGGCTGCTGCTCTCTACGTTTTTTGGAACGGCTACCTTTGTCGCTTTTTTGATTTTCAAAATGCCCTATGCGCTTACCTTAGCGCTCACCGCAGGTCTATTCGATCTCATCCCAGGCATCGGCTCGACCATTGGCATTGGTTTAGTCATGCTATTTTTACTCTCTCAAAGCATCGGTTTTGCGATTCAGGCGGTCTTTATTTGTGTAGTGCTTCAGCAGATAGAAGAAAATCTATTGATGCCCCGAATTATGCGGGGCTCACTCAATATCAATCCGGTCGTGATGTTTTTTGCTCTCATTGTCGGGGCCCGAATTGCCGGAATATTGGGCATTTTTCTGGCAATTCCAGTCGCGAGTACGATTGTGAGTTTGCTAGAAATAGATGAGATGAAAGGCAAATCTGTGGACAAGAATCTGTCTAAACAACGCCTGCCAGAAGAAGATCTGCCTACAGAAGATTAAAAGCTCGATGATCCAGATGATCCAAAGGTGACATTGCCAACGGCATCCACGCAGAGATCAATTGTTTTCATAATCTCAATCAGCTTTTGCTGCATGGTTTGCGTGGCCGAGACAATCACTTGCTCGCGGCGGTAGTTCTCACACTTTGACAGTGGCGGCAGCGGATTGCCGCTATAGTCAGTGATGTAGTAGCCCATTTCTTGTGCCATCCAGGCTAGCGCTGCTGTATCAATAAATTGAGCGCTCGCTAAGATCACGCCTGCGACTTCTCCGGTGAGCAGCCCATTGATGGATGGAATCGGCGTCTGCGCTGAGTATTCTGCCTGTAAATCAACGACTGGGTAATGCGATCGCACCGCATCTGCAATTGGGCTCAGCGACCAGCCCACCAGCACCTTTTCGACCGGATCGACTACCTTCAAGGGCTTGCACTCATCCAAATCATCTGCTAGCGTGCCGACAAACGTACCTTGGCCCCGCAAAGCATAAAAGTAGCGGTTATGAGCTGGGCTCAGGGCGATCGCTGCTTCAAAATCATCGGCATTCAGTATCGTCAGCATCACCAAATAATTCGAGTGCCCATCCATGTAGTAGCGGGTGCCGTCAATCGGATCAAGCGTGATTAAATAATCGCCCTGCGGCCCTAGATCAATCGCTCTAAAATACTTCGTATTGTAAGATTTTTCATACTCCTCGCCGTAGAACCGCAGATTGGGAAACCTTGCTAGCAGCGTCACTTCCATAAAAGTCTGAATAGACAAATCCGCGTCCGTCAGCGCATTGGCAAACAGGTGATCCCCTTCGTACTTATTCGGCAGCGCCGAAATTCGCTGCTGAATCTGCTGCGCATAAGCTGCGGCTACTTTCAGAGCAGGCAGCAAGGCCGATAAAATTTCTTTAGGAGAAGGATGCTCAGCCATAAAAATCTGGGGTCATATTGCCGTCATATTATAGGGCGATCGCCTCTCATTTCTGGTTTGATCAGCTACAAAGACACCTAAAATAGTGCAGTGATTGCTTTTTAGCTTTAGCTATGAACAGCCTAAAGCGGTGCAGCTTGCCGCTTTGTCGGGCCTTTTGGGTCTCATGTGTGACACCATGTTCCTGTCCACCTATATTTAGGCCGAAGCCGGCGCTTGTCGTGCGTACCCTGTACGATGATGCGCCTTCTGAAAGCTATCTCCAAACGCTCGTTCAAGCTTGCTATAGAATCTTTCTCTTTTTACTAAGAGGGCATCAATTTACGCGACCGATAGAACTAGCCTCACCGCCAGTGACTGCTGATAAAGCTGGGTACTACGTTGGTTCATTCCCGTATCGACTGAAGACGCTGGCCCCGTTCTTGATTCAGAGAGTTTTAAAAAACGGCAATAACAGCTATTCGACCTAGTGCCACCGCTTCATCGTGATCTAGAAGATCTTCAAACAGCTCTCGTTTCTGTGAGAAAAAACAGCCTAGGAGCAATGTCTCTAGATCGAGATCTCAGATATTTTTTAGGCTGGTCATGCGCCTAAGAAACTTGCCTCTACGATTCTGATCTGGTTTGGATTCAGCAGCTAGCTCCAAGCTGAGCTTCACAAAAGCAGCTACGACTTTAAGGGGCTAGCCTGCCAAAACCTCGGCAAAATAGGGTTTAGTAACGTTGCTCATAATTTCGAAGATTAAAAGATCATGAGGGAGGCGATCGCTTCTACCTCCTCAAAGAACTCCGCATTAAACTCCACATTAATATGAGTTCCTTGATCAAACTCAATTGACTGTAGTAATCGCCACTATAGCAATTGCCCAGTACTCAGCAGCCACCGCTGTCAAACACCGCTGTCAAACCCTACCTCAAGACTGGCTTTGAGAGATCCTAGTGGGAACTAAAGTCTGCGCCGTCTGAAGGGGCAGCGCCTGCCAATACTCGGAAATGACCTCAGCGACTGCCTTAAAGTGATGAAAGTGGAAAAAATGATTGCCTTCCGGGCAGATCCACAGCCGATCTGTGGGCTTCATCCAATCGTGCCATAGCCTTTGCTTTTGGGCACAAACAACAGCATCGATTGCGCCTGTGCAAACCAACAAGGGCACAGCTACACCGCCGGGTGAAATTTCAGTATGGTGGGCGAGTGAATGAAGTGTGAGATTGCTATCTAGATCTCTTGCGAGTAATTGAGCTAAAGCTTTAGTAAAAGTAGTTGACTGTTGGCCCAGCAGCAACCGGGTCATTTGCCCCAAAATAATCTCTCGGCTACAGGGCAAAAGCTGCCTCAGTGCATAGTAATGAGCCTGCCAATTGACTGCTGGAAAGGCCCCGACTGATAGCAGCGTTAGCGAGGCGACTCGCTCAGGGTGACGGCGGGCATAGATCAACCCTACAATGCCGCTGACGCCGTGACCCATGAGATGTATCTTGCGGGTGCTTTGGCTCAAGTAATCATGCAGAGCCTCTATGACCGCATCGATTGAACAAGGTTCATCTAGCGTTTGAAAATATTCCCAGCGTTGAATGAGCGCGTGTTTGGCTAACTGCGACAATAACCGCTGATCAAAACATTTGAGGTGGGGGCTCACCGAGAGCCAAAGCTTATCGGATTCTGGTGTCATAGAATTTCTGGATTTCTAGATTTATTGAATATTAATCTCAACAGCGAGTTAACGAAGTATATCCTAAATAGTTTATTGATAGGAAATATTTTCAATAAAATTTTGAGCAAATCTATTGCAGTTAATGTCTTCTCATTCAGTGCATAGCTATTGGCTGAATGGCTTATTTTCCCATGCGTGTAGCCAATTCCCCGGAAGATATTTCCTCGGATAGAAGCAGATTTTATAGATTAAGCCTACCTTTACTAAAGGTATTTTATTGATAAGTATTGCCATTAATTTGGTTTTAGTGTAAGCTATTGCATACACTAGGTCATGGCCCAACTTTCCTCTCAAGACACTGCGCTCACTGTTAGCAATAGCGGTGAGCTTTTTTAGGCCTTTGGGGAGGTTGATCTTACCCGGTACAGCTAGCGCAAATACCATAGAGCGTAAGCTGACAGTCTAAAACGTGATAGCCCGAAGCTTGGGCTGTTCTTTCGCCAATTTTGGCCACCGAATTTTCGACAAACTCAAGGGTGGTATTGCAGTGCACACAGACAATGTGATGGTGATCTTTGAGGGGCCGATTTAGCTCATAGTGTTTGTGCCCTTCTGCTAACTCTAATTCTCGCAGCAGCCCCATGTACACCATGAGATGCAGCGTTCTGTACACCGTCGAAAGGCTAATGCGATCGCTATCTTCTGCCAAAACTTGGTGTAGGTCTTCCGCACTGAGATGTTCGCCCTGGGCTAACTCCATAAATATTCTCAAAACCTTTTGGCGCTGAGGTGTCGAGCGATATCCTCTGGCGTTTAGCTCATTTTTGAGGGCTTCATCCGACAAAAAGGTCATGATATATTTTTTCTAAACTTAGTAATCATTCTTATTTAGAAAGTTAAAAAAGGTCAAGCTATTGGCAAAAAATAGCCTAGCCAAATGGTGATAGCTTCCTGGTAGCTACAGTGCTGAGCCTTTTGCTGAGCAGGGAGAAATTTCCCTATTTCACTGCTACTCATTGATTGTAATGGGCTGTAGGGATTTTCGGGATTTATCATGATTGAGCGCAGTGGCCCTACTCGTACTGATAACTGACTGGTAGCGAGTGGGCTTGTGCAAAAAGCGGACAGCGTGCAAAAAGCGAACAGCTGTCACAGTATTGAGAATTTATTTTGATAGTGCTATGGGCTCTATCAGACTCTACACAGGCAAACTCTACACAGGCAAACTCTACACAGGCAAAATAGAGCGCTGACAGGCCGGACAAACGGCATGAATAGAGAGCTGGCAGTCTAGCAGCTGGTATCCAGATTTTTCGGCTGTTTTAGCACCGACCTTCAGCACGGAATCGTTTTTGAATTCGATGGTTTTATTGCAGCGAACGCAAATTAGGTGATGGTGATGATGCGGTGAAGGCTGATTAATTTCGTAGCGCTTCTGGTCTTCAGCGAGCTCTAGTTCTCGCAAAATACCCATGCGGGCCATCAGCTTTAGATTTCGATAAATGGTGGAAAGGCCAATGGGCTCGTCTTGGTCTTTAAGCATTTCGCAAAGATCTTCGGCGCTAAGGTGCCTGCCTTCGGGCAAATTTTGAAACGTTTTCAAGATGGTTTCACGCTGAGGCGTCATGCGCCAGCCGCGCTCATGTAGCTCTGCTTTGAGGGCGGCTGGAGTGTAAGCAACCATGACGGGGATCCTTGGTGTGTAATCAATAAGATTCTGCTAATGAGAATGATAGCTAATCGGGGTGGCATTTGCAACAGTCGTTGCTTATTGAGAAAAATAACTAAGAGCTCTTTACAAAACGTTACTCTGGGAAGCGCTGTAATCCTTGGTGCTGTTGAGGTAAGAGCAATCTCTAGCAGCTGAGCGGATCAGCCTGCCAAGCATATCTAGAACCTGATCGGGCCGCCTGCGCTTAATAAGAGTGTCATTCAATTATTCTACTGGCGAAGCTGGCTAAATAGCGCTGATTAGCCGCTGATTAGCCTTGATTATGTCGCTTGTAGGCTATTGTTGACCGGCTGTTTTAATTGCTGTTTAAAGATATTCGCTGTAGTATTAGTGAGAGTATTTCTTAACTACGTCTCTGAGATATGCTCCGATACGCCCCTTAAATTTTAAGATGATGGCAAGGTATGCCAGCGGCATTCATTGGTAGTACCAACTTTGATGGCGGCGATAATTCTAGCGGATATAAGAGCCAGAAAGCCGATTGGCTCGGTCGTCTTGGTCATCTCTAGTGGCAATCAGACGTTGCCGTTAGGCCGGTCTGCTCGTCAAATTGACTCGTTTTTAGTTGAGAATTTTGTTCAAAATGTCGCGCTTACATCCCCCTACGGTTTCTCACTCGGTTTCTCGGTGGCATTTTCAATGGCAACCTCAATGGCAACCTCAATGGCCGAACGGCTGGACGGTAGTCACCTGGATTGTGGCGGCGTTGGTGATGTTGCCGGTGCTGGTCGTGCTGGGCAGTGTGTTTACCAATGCCAGTGAAATTTGGACGCATTTAGCGAATACGGTGCTCACGACCTATGTGAGCAATTCGCTGGTGTTGATGGCGGGTGTGGCGTTAGGCGTGTTGGTGATTGGGGTTGGCTGCGCTTGGCTGGTAACCATGTGCGACTTTGTGGGCGTGCGTATTTTTGAATGGGCGCTGCTGCTGCCGTTGGCGGCACCTGCTTACTTATTGGCTTATACCTATACGAATTGGCTGGAATATTTTGGCCCGGTGCAGTCGGGGTTGCGCAATTTGTTTGGCTGGCAAAGTGCGACGGATTACTGGTTTCCAAACGTGCGATCAATGGGGGGTGCGATCGCGATGTTTACCCTCACCCTCTATCCATATGTCTACATGCTGGCTAGGGTCGCTTTTTTAGAGCAGTCTGTCTGTACGCTCGAAGCGAGTCGCTCATTGGGCTGTGGCCCTTGGCGTAGTTTTGTTAACGTGGCGATGCCGCTGGCACGTCCGGCGATTATGGCGGGGCTTTCGCTGGCGCTGATGGAAACGCTGAATGACTTTGGCACGGTGCAGTATTTTAGTGTCGCAACCTTTACCACTGGCATTTATCGCACCTGGTTTGGGATGGGGGAGCGGGTAGCGGCGGCGCAGCTTTCGGCAGTGCTGATGCTGTTTATTTTGGCGCTGATTTTGTGGGAGCGCTGGTCAAGGCGGCAAGCGCAGTACTATCAGGCGAATAATAGCTTGCGATCGCCTCCCCGCTACCAGCTTAGCAAGTGGCGTTCATTAGGGTCTTTTACTGCTTGCCTGCTGCCAATTAGCCTAGGGCTGCTGCTGCCGGCGGCGCTGCTGGTGCTGATGGTCAAAGACAATTGGGACGGGGCTTTGGGCAATCGGTTTGGAGTGCTAATTAGCAATAGTTTGACCGTAGCGGGGATGACGGCCGCGATCGCGCTCATCCTGGCCCTTGTCTTAGCTTACGGACAACGGCTCGATGGGAGCCCCCCGATCCGGATGGGGGTGCGATTAGCGGCAATGGGTTACGGCATTCCAGGGGCAGTGATTGCGGTTGGCATTTTGATTCCGATTACCCGCTTGGATAATGTGCTAGCTAACTGGGCAAAAGCGTTATTTGATCTCTCTCCAGGGCTGCTCTTGAGCGGTACCATTATCGCTCTCGTCTTTGCTTACCTAGTGAGGTTTTTAGCCGTCGCCCTGGGCTCTGTAGAATCTGGCCTTGCCAAAATTCGCCCTAATTTAGACGATGCCTCCCGCAGCTTAGGCTACAGCCCCACCAGTACCTTGCTCAAAATCCACACGCCGCTGATGACGAGCAGCCTCCTCACGGCTGTCATGCTGGTCTTTGTCGATGTCATGAAGGAGCTCCCCGCCACGCTGGTAATGCGGCCTTTTAATTTCGATACGCTGGCAGTGCGAGTGTATCAGTACGCTTCGGATGAACGCTTAGTAGAAGCGGCGGCTCCGGCTCTGATGATTTTGCTCGTGGGCTTGTTGCCAGTGATTGCTTTGAGCTGGCAAATTACGCGCAGTCGTAAAGTCTAGCCTCAGATTAGGCCCCAGCTTAGACAGCAGCTTAAATGCTCACTTGCCTGCAACCTGACGGAAGGCTTGACTATTAGATCAGTTCATAGATTAGGGGGTAGATCACCTGCTAAATTAGCCGCTGAAAGTGTAACTTTGAAAACATGGCTAAAATTCCTTTGATTGATCCTTCTGCTGATCCCCCTGCGGCAGCGTCATCTTTTGCGCTAAAGCAACCTCTGCATCCGCTCAAAGAGCCGCGCGCTTGGCTGCGGGCCTTTTGGAAATTTTCGCGGCCCCACACTATTATTGGCACTAGCTTAAGCGTGACGGCGCTGTGGGCAATAGTGCTAGCCGGTTTGTACTCTGGCCCTCTAGTCAGTCCTCTGTCCAATCCGCTGTCAGAAACTCCAGCGTTGGCGGGTTTTGGCTCTACCCTTGGCACTTGGCTGACTGCTTGGATTGCCTGTCTGTGCGGCAATGTCTACATCGTTGGGCTCAATCAGGTTGAAGATATTGCGATTGATCGCATTAATAAGCCGGATCTGCCGATTGCTTCGGGAGATTTTACCAAAGCGCATGGGCAAAAGCTGGTGTGGCTGACGGGTGGCGCGGCGATCGCGCTAGCAATTCTGTCTCACAATCTATATCTCATGCTCACGGTGGGCCTTAGCCTGCTTATTGGTACAGCTTACTCTCTGCCGCCAGTGAGGCTTAAGCGTTTTCCCTTTTGGGCTTCGATGTGCATTTTAGTGGTGCGCGGGGCGATTGTGAACTTGGGACTGTATCTGTATTTTGCGACTCAGTTAGGAATGCTGGCAGTAGTGCCTGCGAGAGTATGGGCGCTGACGCTGTTTGTGTTGGTGTTTAGTGTGGCGATCGCAATTTTTAAAGACATTCCCGATCTAGAAGGCGATCGGCAGTTCAATATCTCAACCTATACCTTGCGATTGGGCCGCAAAAAAGTCTTTCAGCTTGCCCGCCGGGCCCTGACCGCTTGCTATGTAGGCGTAATCATTGCTGCCCCTTTTCTTCCAGGCATTCAGCCAATCTTTTTGATGGTGGCTCAAACCATCGGCATTCTCTCCTTTTGGTGGCTCAGTCGCCGCGTAGATCTAGATCCTTCTCCCGTCACCAAAGACATCTCCTACCCAGACTTTTATCAGTTCATTTGGAAGCTCTTTTTTGTAGAATATCTAATTTTCCCACTGGCCTGTTGGTTGACTGTTTAGCGCCATCTAAGATGCTTTAGGAGCACAGAAAGTATCAATCTGAAGAGATGATGTGCAATATTCGTTAAAAGCCTGTTGATTGCGTAGACCTCGCAGAGCTGAACCGCCTTTTCAAATTGTTAAATCTTTGTGGTTCATTTCATAGCTTCTATAATTAGCAGAGGCGAATATTGATGCCTATACTCATTAGATTCGCTGGGAAAGTTAGAATTATCGTTTATCCAGGAGACCATCTGCCAACCCATGTTCACGTCAAGGATAGTCAGTATGAGGTGAAGGTCGATATCTCTGGCGATATCGTTAAAGCAATACGACCATCGAAGAAAGAAAGATTTAAAACTACTTCTAAGTTTACTGAGAAGGCGTTGCAGCTCTGTCAGGCAAATTTAGACTTTCTTAAAGAAGAGGTGAGAATATACTATGAAGCTGAATAATGCAGTATCAGTAGAGTACGACAAAGATAGTAAAGTTGTTGTCGTATCTTTTTGTGATGGATCACAATCGTCATGGCCAGTTCGCCTATTAGAGATGACGGAGCGCACTGCTAATGGCTATGTTCCTATAAGCCCTAGCGATGATGAGCTATCAGCCGTAGAGTTATTTGGCGGTGATGCCATTATGTGGGATGAACTCGGCCAGATTTTTAGAATTGCCGATCTCCAAAATCATATTTACGGACGAAAAGCCTGGATGGAATCGCTCACGGCTACTATCGTTTCTTAATGCTGATAGCTACGAAAAAGTTATCGGATCAGGCTGCGCAGATGAAATTTGACGAAGAGCGATTCCTCAAGTCCCTAAAAATTCTCAATTCCAGGATTTAGACATCAAAATCAGTTATAAGAACCGAGCGTCACCCACGAAACAGCGATTAATCTTGATGTAGAAAGCAGCGGTACCTGGATTCCATCGGCGGGAAATCTGAAACAGTCGCGCTCATTTGCTGCTGCTCATGGACTCCTCTAACTCAGAAGAACAAAATCGTCGTCGTAAGCAGGCTATTGAAGCTCGCTTGAAGGAAATTGAAAAAGAAATCGACAAAAACTTGGCGCTCACACCCGTTACTCGCCTGAGTAGATATGAAGAAGTCAGATCAATGAACTTCAAGCCTCGAAAGTTAACTCAGAAAGTGAGCAGTCTGGGTAAATTTACGCTGACTATTTTTACGGTCGCCTTGGCTATTTGTGTAGCGCATTGGGTTGGCCTGACGGTGTTTCTAATGGGTATGATTTTGGCGGCTTGGGCGGGTAGAGCGATCGCAATCGTCGCTGTCATTTGGATCGCTTACAAACTTTTCTTGGAAGATAAAGATTGATCTGTAGCTCTATAATGCTTCGCTATCAAAGAAAGTATCAGAGCGAATCAAAGATAAAGAATCATTCGTAGTCCATCATCTACAGATGATTGCAATGACTCTCGAATAAACCCGACCCGCTCGGTCAAAAACGACTTATCGATGGTGGATAGTTGAGAAACATTGACCACTGAGTCTTTTGGCAAGCCCGTTGTATCTTTGGGCAGTAGGACGTTTCCAGGTACATTTGCTAGCCGCATGTTAGAGGTAAGCACCGCAACAATGACGGTATTAATGTTTGTTCTACTGGTGCTGTCGGACTGAACGATTAAGACAGGGCGACGATAACCGGGCTCTGATCCGACTGGAGAGGGCAAATCTGCCCACCAAATTTCTCCTCGGTACACTTACCAATCCTCATGAGGAATAGACAGAAACTGCATTTTTGCAATTACTGGATCTAAAGATGAGTCTTCCTCAGCGTAAATTTCATTGAATCGAGCCGTGATTTGTTGCTCGTTATATTTTTGTAGATATTCAGCTAATGCTTTTGCATACAGCTCACTGCGAGAGACTCCTAGCTGCTTCGCAACTGACTCTGCTGCATGAAAAACTGAATCTGGAAGGGAAATAGCGGTTTTCATAGCAGTAGGAAGAACGCACAACCTGGACAAAGATATTTATACCATAGTTATACCTCAGCTATACGAAACAATCAACCATTATCCTCGTTAAAATCAGTGCTCCTGTTTTCAGCCTTTCGATGGCTTGGCAGGCTGTAAAACGGTGCGTAGCCCTAGCAAAATTAGCCCCATGCTGAGGATCATCCAAGGGGTGACGGGTTCGGTGAAAAATAGCCAAGCCAACAGCGCTACCCACACCGGTACGCCACTGTAAACAATGCTGGTAGATTTGGTGGGGCCGATGCGCTGGGTGCTGAGCGTGAAGAGTAAATAGCCGATGCCGGAAGCGCCAATGCCCATGTAGAAGACGCCTAAAATAGCGGGCCATGAGAGGGTTGGAAAACCTGTTTTGATCAACGTTGGTAAGACTAAAACCAGGAGCTGCGCGACGCCGAATAGTGCTCCGTAATAGCTCATTGCAAGGCCGCTGTAGCGTTTGCCTAAGTGCCGCAGCAAGATAGAGTAGCAGGCCCAGCAGAGCACGGCGCACAGCATGAGCAGATCGCCTGCGTTGAGCTGAAGCTGAAGCAGGGCAAAAAGATTGCCGCTAGTGAGGAGGATTAAGACGCCGAGAATAGCGATCGCACCCCCCACATAATTACGCACAGCCAATTTCTCTTTTAAAATGACTGCTGCCAAAAATCCAGTTACGACCGGATTGAACGCATTGATAATGGCTGAATTTGCGACGGCTGTGTAGCGCAAGCTATAAAAGAAAAAGAAGTGATAGCCGACGACGCCAAAGCTGCCTAGCAGAAAAAGGTAGAGGCGATCGCGCCCAGAAGCCTCCCCAATTCGCGGCCCAATATCCCCTCGCTGCCAGACCAAAATTTGCAAAAATGCTCCAGCAATCACGTAGCGCAGCAGCGTAATCATCAACGGCCCCATTTCACCGATGGTGTATTTGCCTGCGACAAAGCTGCCTGCAAATAGTAAGCTAGTCAACACAGCCAGCAGGCTTTGTGTCCAAAGAGTCGTTTGCTTAGCCATATTGCTCTACCGAATTGATGATTGTTTAGCCGTTCTAGAAGGCCATTCTAGAGGAATAAAGAAAAATGACACCCATTGCTATAGCTGTGTTTGACATTGATGGCGTGATTAGAGATGTTGGGGGCTCTTACCGGCGGGCAATCGCAGATACCGTAGAACACTACACCCACGGTAGCTACCGACCGACCATAGAAGATATTGATAGCCTCAAACGTGAGGGCGTTTGGAATAATGATTGGAAAGCTTCTGAAGCGATGATTTATCGGTATTTTGAAGGGCAGCAGCAGCCTAAGCCTGACACGCCTTACGAAGAAATTGTTGATTATTTTCAAAAACAATATCGCGGCCCTGACACAGAAGATCCTGATCAATGGACCGGCTATATCGCTGATGAGCCTCTGTTGATGGACAAAGCCTACTTGCATTCTCTCGCTGAATCCGGCATTCCCTACGCTTTTTTTAGTGGCGCTACGCAAGGATCGGCTAACTTTGTTCTTCAGCGCCGCCTGAGTCTTTCGTCACCTATTTTGATCGCAATGGAAGATGCTCCCGGCAAGCCCGATCCAACCGGGTTGATGATGGCTGTACGGCAGGTAGAAGCGCAAAACAAAGCTCAGAACATAGAAGCCAAAAATCTACCTGTAATCTACGCAGGCGATACCGCCGCTGATATGAAAACGATCTCTATGGCTAAAGCTCAATTTCCAGAGCGACAGTGGTTAGCTATCGGTGTTTTACCGCCTCATGCTCAGCAAACTCACACCTATCGAGCCGACTATATCGAACAGCTCAAAGCAGAGGGTGCAACGATAGTGATAGACAATGTGCAACAGATTACGGCAGAACTGGTAGCTGGCCTGCTGCCGCCCACTTTTGAAAAAGCTAATCTGGGTTGATAGGTATTGCTATGAAACAGATCGTCATCGCTGGTGCAGGCCCAGCCGGTGCTGCAACGGCTCTATTGCTGGCCCAGCAGGGAATGAAGGTAACTCTGATTGAAAAAGAAACGGCGTTTGATCGGGTTTTTCGCGGTGAGGGGCTGATGCCTGCGGGGGTAGCGGCGCTGATTGAAATGGGGCTAAAGGAGACTTTTGAGATAATTCCCGCTCGACAGCTGACATCTTGGGACTTTTATGTCGGATCTCAGCGGCGGATGCGAGTGATAGAGCCAGAGAATGAAGGCGTGGCAACACAGATTATTGATCAAGGCGCGCTCCTGAAGGCAATAGTAGAAAAAGCTCAGACAGCTACCAAATTTTGAGCTTTTTTTGGGATGGCAGGTTACAGGATTGCGGCGGGATGAGTCGGGGGCTGTGACTGGCGTAGAGGCTGCAATCGACGGTGAAAACAGAGCCTTTGCGGCGGATTGTGTGATTGCTGGCGATGGTCGCTATTCCCGGCTGCGAAAGCTCGCGGGCTTGGCAATGCAGCGATCGCCCACTCAGTTTGATGTGCTTGTGGTTTAAGCTGCCTGCACCCGCTTCACTAACCGAGGAAACGCCCTTTGTCGCTTGTCTTCAGCCCGATAGTCAGTTTGCCTTTTATCCTTCTTGGGATGGGCGGCTGCAAATCGGCTGGATTGTGGAAAAAAGCGCGCAGCAGCAGGGCGGCTTAGCTAAACTAAAAGAGAGAGATTGGATAGAAGCCTTTGCCCAGGCATTGCCGACCGATCTAGCTACTCACTTTCGCCAGCGCAAAAATGATCTAGAAGGCCCCATTTATTTAGATGTGCAGGTGGGCTGTTGCTCGCAGTGGAGCATTCCAGGACTGTTGTTAATCGGTGATGCGGCGCATCCGATGGCTCCTAATCGCGCTCAAGGAATTAATATGGCTTTACGCGATGCGATTGTTGTCGCGAATCATTTTTTCGCTCTGTCCGAATCGGAGAATCAGCCGATTTCTGCTCAAGTGCTGCAAGCAATTCAGTCCGAACGTCAGCCGGAGATAACAGCAGTGCAGAAAATGCAGCTAGCGGAGTGGCGGAAGGTAGCGTTTATTTCGCGGCCGGGTTTGCCGTATTTAGGATTTAAGGCAATAGCTTCCCTATTTGGCCGTTTCACCTTTGCTCAAAATATCTGGCTCCACGATCAAAAAGGACTTCGTGAGGGGGTGTTACCCGTGCAGCTCAAACGCTAATCTAGGGAATGATCTGCTTTCTGCATTTGCTTTTTACTCCCTGTGCGATCATTTTCAGTTGTTCAAGAGCCTTGTCCTCATGTCCCCTCGTCTTTCACGATCTGCAAGTTTACTGATTGGCACCTGCTTGAGCGGTCTGCTACCTTTGATAACGCTGCCTTTAATTACAGCCAAACCGGCGGCGGCGGCCGAGCGGGTCGTACTAACTTACGGCTTTTTTGAAGTGCCGGTGACGGTAGAAGCGCTACGAGCTTACAGCGATCGCGGTGAAATCAGCCCAGAACTCTCTTTTTACTTCAGGTTACTCAGTGACGAGCAGCGATCGCAGTTTCGCCAAGTACTCCAGGCCCGTCAGGATGTTAGCCCGGTGCAAATCTCCAAATTTTTATACTCTTCGATTGGCGAAAATATTCTCCACTCTCTGGGGGCAATTATTCAAACCGCAGGCCGACTAGACGGCGCAAAAGGGCTGCGAAGTGCGATCGTGCTTGCCGCTACTGAGCCAGAAGGGCTTTCTGTGATTGGCCTGATCGAAAAATTTCCCACTAGCGCTGTTCGCATTGATGCCCAGCGCGGATTGCAGGCATTTGGGGAGTTTACGCAGCTAATCAATGATACCGAAAGAGCGATCAATACGATTGCTGCCCAGTCGGAAGCTGCACCTGCTAATACGCTGAGTGCCGCGAACGTTGCCGCTTTGACCAAATCCGGCCCCTATGCGGTGACGATGCAAACGCTAATGATCGAAGATTTGCAGCGGGGGCGATCGCTCACCACCGATCTTTACCTGCCAGAAACCGTTAATAATGCGCCTTTGGTCGTGATTTCTCATGGGCTAGCAGGCGATCGCAAAGGCTTTATCTATATCGCCGAGCATTTGGCTAGTCATGGATTTGCCGTTGCGGCGCTAGATCATCCGGGAAGCGATCGCCGTCAGCTAGAAGATTTGCTCAGAGGCTTTAATGATGAAATTTCTGAGCCGACTGAATTTAGCGATCGCCCGCGTGATATCTCTTATCTGTTAGATGAACTCACCCGAATGAATGCGGCCAATGGCCCTATAGCCAACCGTTTGGACATGAACCGAATTGGCATCATTGGTCACTCCTTTGGTGGCTACACAGCCCTAGCCGTTGGCGGCGCTCAGCTCAACTACGACAATCTCCAAGCCAACTGCGCTTCTGAAGACTTTATCTTTAATGCCGCCGATCCTTCAATGTTGTTGCAATGTACGGCTTTAGCTGCCCCTGATCAGTTTAGCGAAACGCTTAGAGATCCTCGAATCAAAGCCGTCATGGCCCTCAACCCAGTTACTAGCAGCTTATTCGGCCCTACCGGCTTCTCTCAATTAGCTGTTCCTAGCCTGATTGTCTCTGGCACTTCTGACCCCGTTGCTCCGGCTTTGCTAGAGCAAATTCAGCCCTTCGTCTGGCTCAGTGAAAGCACTGCTGATCTGCCCCCTGATGCCAATACCGAAACGCCTAGCCATTACCTGGCACTCATTCAAGGCGGCTCTCACATTTATGATCCAATCGATTTTGAAGGCACCGATCCGGCACTATCGAGTCAGCTCGTCAATGCCGATATTCCGCTGGCTTATAGCTATCTCAAAGCCTTGAGCTTAGGCTTCATGGAAGCCGAACTCAACCAGAATTCAGCCTATCGCGACGCCTTGAACAACGCTTCTATCGTTCAGCTCGGGCAAGAGCCGCTGCCGCTGTATATCGTCAATATGCTGACATCAGCGATGTTGCAGCCAGCCCCCGAAGCCGCACCACCCGAAGATGCACCGCCCGAAGATGCACCGCCCGAAGCTGCACCGCCCGAAGCCGTCAACAGTACACCACAATAGACAGCACTCAGCAGACAGCACTCAGCCATATAAGCTACTGCTACCATCACAACAGACATCCTGTTACGATATTTTTCTATCTCTTATCAAAATCCTTGACCCATGAGCTTGAAAGTTTACGGCATTCCTAACTGCGGCACTTGCAAAAAGGCAATCGCATGGCTTGAAGAAAAAGACATTCCCTACGAATTCATTGATACCAAGGTGAATCCACCAACTAAAGCAATGATTTCAGCGTGGGTTACGGCTCTTACCTCAAAACCTATGCGTAATACCTCCGGTGGCTCTTACCGGGCTCTCGGCGAAGCCAAAAAAGACTGGACAGAAGCGCAGTGGATAGAAGCTTTTGCGCAAGATGCCATGCTGCTCAAGCGCCCCCTGTTTGAAAGAGATGGCGAAGCTGTAATGGTTGGCTTTCGCGCTAAAGAAGACGAAAAGATGGCCAAATTAGCTTAATGCCGCCAAACGCAATCCCATCAAATCCTTTCTGCAAAAGCAAACCAATTGATCGAGTGCAGTCATGAACCGTCGCCGCTTTACGATTTGCTTTTTAGTGAGCTTATGTCTGACTAGCCTGATCGCGGCCTGCAACCGTCAAACTCTACTGCTACCTGCCGAAAAAAACGCCATCTCGCCGGTAACGCTTACCGTATCGGCAGCGGCTAGCCTCCAAGATGCGCTGGAGGCGATCGCGCCCCAATTCACCACAGCAGCACCCAACATTACCATCAGCTACAACTTTGGCGCTTCTGGCGCACTCCAGCAGCAAATCGAACAAGGTGCCCCCGCCGACATCTTTTTTTCAGCAGCGGCCAAGCAAATGGACGCCCTCGCTGAAAAAGGCTTGATCCTCCCCGACTCCCGACAAAATCTAGTCACTAACCGGCTAGTGCTGATTGCTCCAGTCGATTCTTCGCTCAAAATTACCGATCTGACTCAGCTTAGATCAGCCGATATCAGCCGCCTCGCAGTCGGAGAGTTTCGCAGCGTTCCCGCCGGACAATATGCCAAACAAGCCTTTGAAAAACTCTCCTTGTTAGAACCCTTGCAAGCCAAGTTTGTATTTGGCAGCAGCGTCCGCAACGTCCTCTCAGCCGTCGAAAGCGGCAGCGCCGATGTGGGCATTGTCTACGCCACCGACGCTGCTCTTTCCAACCAAGTCAAAGTCTTATTCACTATTCCCGAAACCGATCACTCACCCATTGAGTATCCCATCGCTATTGTCCAAGCCTCCCCTCACCCCGCCGCCGCCCAAACCTTCATCAACTTTCTCACCACAGAGCCCGCCCAAAAAACCTTTAAAACCTTTGGATTCGGCCCAATCCCCTCCTCATGATCGATCAGATCGCCCAGATCGACTTTTCTCCTCTGTGGATCTCCCTCCGAATTGCCACTAGCGCCACGGTCATTACTTTCTTTCTCGGCATTGCCGCCGCCCACTATATTCAGCGCTACAGCGGACGATGGCGATCGCTCTTGGACAGCCTTTTTCTCGCGCCTCTCGTACTTCCTCCTACCGTCCTCGGATTTTTGCTGCTGTTGCTATTAGGCAAAAATGGGCCATTAGGCGGTCTGCTTTCAGTTGTTGGTTTCAGCGTTGTATTTACTAGCTATGCTGCTGTGATCACCGCCACTGTTGTAGCCTTTCCGCTCATGTACAAAACAACCTTGGGCGCATTTGAACAAATCGATCACAACTTACAGCAAGCAGCCAGAACTTTAGGTGCCTCAGAACTAACGGTTTTTTATAAAATTACGCTGCCGCTCTCAGCGCCGAGTCTCTTGGCGGGCACGATGCTATCTTTTGCCCGCGCTCTAGGCGAATTTGGCGCTACTCTGATGCTGGCAGGCAATATTCCTGGCCGCACCCAAACGCTGCCGATGGCCATTTATTTCGCAGTCGAAGCTGGAGACTTTCGGGAAGCTACTTTGTGGACAGGAGTTATTCTGGCCCTATCTCTAGGGGCTGTTTTGCTTGTAAATAGTCGGGCTCGATTCCGCTATCAGCTTTCGGCGAGACATCGCAACAGCTTTTTTCAGGGCTCTAGTCAGCTCAAAAGAGAGTATCTGACTCAAAAAACAACGCCTGATCTCTCCCAGTCACTTGCGCCTTACTTGGCCGTCGATATTCGTAAAGAACTCCCCGGCTTTTGCCTTGCGGTCAGCTTTGAGGCCGACAATCAACAGCCGCTAGGGCTACTCGGCGCTTCCGGCGCGGGGAAAAGTCTGATTCTGCGCTGCATTGCTGGCATCGAAACGCCGGTTGCAGGCCGGATTGTGCTCAATGGCCGGGTGCTGTTTGATTCAGCGCAAGGGATCGATGTGCCGATCTGCGATCGCAAAGTCGGCATTCTCTTTCAAAACTACGCTTTGTTTCCGCATCTTACCGTTGCTGAAAATGTAGCTTTTGGGTTGGGGAAGCAGCGATCGCGCTGCTACAGCCAAGATCAAATCGCCGCCGCCGTCACCCAACAGCTAGCCGCCGTGCAGCTTGAGGCGTTTGCCCAGCGCTATCCGCACGAGCTTTCTGGCGGGCAGCAGCAGCGAGCGGCATTGGCCAGATCGTTAGCCAGCGAACCTGATGTTTTACTTTTAGATGAACCTTTCTCGGCGCTCGATACTCACCTGCGCAGTCAAATAGAGCAACAGCTTCTGGCCCGACTGCAAACCTATCAGGGCATTACCTTGTTAGTCACACACAACTTAGAAGAAGCCTACCGGTTCTGTGATTATCTGCTTGTGCTGAATCGCGGTAAAGCCTTGGCTCATGCTCCCAAACACCATATTTTTGAACAGCCCAAAACCGTTGATATTGCTCGGCTCACAGGCTGCAAAAATTTCTCTTCGGCCCGCGTTCATGCGCCTCATCAGGTAGAAGCGCTGCACTGGCAATGCTTTCTCAATATCATTGAGCCCATACCGCCTAATCTAAGTCACATTGGCATCCGGGCTCATCAGATTATGTTTCTTGCTGTTGACGCTCTGATAGACCCTACTGCGGTCAATACTTTTAACTGCTGGCTAGCGGCAACGAGCGAAACCCCTCACCGCATGACCCTCTACCTAAAGCTGCACCAGCCGCCAGGGAGCCCACATGACTATCACTTGCAGGTCGAAGTCCTCAAAGAAAAGTGGTTTTCACTTCAGGGCCAACCGCTGCCGTGGAGAGTCTTTTTAGACCCCCGGCGGTTAATTTTGTTAGCGGATGATGCTGGCTAGCTATTCTCTGGGGGGGTGGCTGCGCGATCGCCTTTTTTTTGAATCAGCCAATCTTTGCAATAATAAGAACCACTCACGTTACTTGCACACATCCGGTAGTAGCTATGGCTCCAATCACGCGGCGCAGCTTTTTAGGCGGCATGAAGGGCACATCACGGCCGCTAACCATTTCAGTGGCGCTGATGTACATTGGCATTGCCATCACCTCGGTGTTTGTGCTGGCGGCTTTATTTGCGCCCTTAATCCAGAGCTGGGGTTGGATTCAAGATCCCACCGCTGGCTTAGAAAATCCAATTCATGAAGCGCCTTCTATGGCCCATTGGTTTGGCACGAGCCGTCAGGGCTATGACATTTTTTCGCGGACGCTGTTTGGGGCGAGAGCGGCTTGGCAGGTGGTGCTGCTCGCAACGGCAATGAGTGTGCTCATCGGGGTGCCCTTGGGCATGTTTAGCGGCTATCGCGGCGGCAAAATCGACCGAGCGCTGCTGTTTTTTATGGATACGATCTATACGCTGCCAGGGCTTTTGCTCTCAGTGACGTTGGCTTTTGTGGTTGGGCGCGGGGTGGTGAATGCGGCGGTGGCGCTGTCGATTGCCTATGTGCCGCAGTACTACCGAGTGGTGCGCAACCATACGGTGAGCGTCAAGACTGAGCTGTTTATTGAAGCGGCGCAGTCAATGGGCGCTTCGACTTGGGTGGTGCTTTCTCGCTATCTCTTTTAAACGTGGTGCAAAGCGTGCCAGTACTGTTTACGCTGAACGCTGCTGATGCGGTTTTAGTGTTGGGCGGCTTGGGCTTTTTGGGGCTGGGCCTGCCGGAATCCACGCCAGAGTGGGGCGATGCGCTGCGTCAGGCGCTCGATGCGCTGCCGACTGGCATTTGGTGGACAGCGCTGTTTCCGGGATTGGCGATTACGCTGATGGTAACCGGGCTCTCGCTGATTGGCGAAGGGCTGAATGAATTTATTAATCCGCTTTTGCGCCGCGAAAACTGGGATTAGGCTCAAATGTTGGGAAATTATGGGGTCATGAAGCTCACTCAGTAAGGTCGGTGATACTGTTAAGTGAAAACAACTGAAAATATTAGGCTCTACTGAAAGCGCCCGCTCACAACATGCCTCGTCAATCGTTTGATCAGCAGCAACTTTTGCATAACAAGTACCGTCAGCTAAGCGACCCACAAAAGTCGATTGTACAGGTGTTTGCTTTGCTGTACGAGCCTAGCAATCGTGAGTTGGCACGGTTTTGCTGGATTGAATCAATGCTGCCAAAAATAGATAATGCAGCGGCAAGGTTTCTCGAAAAGCAGCCTTTTAGCGCTCAAGTGACTCGGCTGATTGGCTATAAGGTGTTGATTCAGCAGCGCGGTCAGGGGCCTTGCTGCCACCCACAGCTTATAGAAATTGTGATTAGAGATGCGGTGGTTAGCGGCACGTTTGAGTCGATAGCGCGGGCGATCGCTAAGCAACTGCCGGTGCGATCGCACTATGCGGGCATTTCGCGAATTTTTCGCACGCCAAATGAATTTATGCGATCGCTGCGAATTGCCATCTACCGAGAAGACACGCCCGACATCAACATGCTCTTGAGCGAAACTAGCCATCTTCACTGGCGATCAGAGATTGATTTCTACAGCGTTCTGCGTAAAATGCTGACCAATCCATTTGATCCGGTGTGGATGCAAAGTTTGTCTGATGCGTTTTTAGAAATGGGATTCAGCGCCATTTTAGAAGACTCGGTGGCAAGGTGTGTGCCCGCGAATGAAGCCTTTGAGCTGTTAGAAGAGGTGTATAACAATCGAGCAGTTAGCACAGAAATATGTTTGCTGTATGCAGAACAGCTTTGGCTGAGAGGTCATGTAGAAGCGGCGAGTGAGATATTAGCTACGATTGTAGGGGCTGACGATTTAGACGAATATGTTTTTCAGCATCAGGCATTGTTGGGCGCTCTGGCCTTTTTAAAAGGCGAGACCTCAGCCGCGCTAACTCACTACCGCCAAGGGCTCAGCGATGCTGATAGCACCTCAGAGGCGCAAGCTGCTTGGTTTGAGCTACCTGCTACGGGTCTATTGTTTTTTGCGCTGTTAGAAACCGATAGCCCCAGCGCTTATCAGGCGCTAGAAAAACATATTTCGCTGTTGCAAAAGCAGCCTCAGCACTGGTTCAAAGGGGCCATGCCGCCGCTGCTGAGTCTGTTGCAGATGCAGCAGGGAAAATTGAGCCAAGCGCTGAGCGATACCGAGTGGCTGACTCAATACCGGCCTACCTCAGTGGGCCTGCCGGCGCTGATTGAAGTCTATAGCCTTTACTGGCTCTCGGTTGAAAACTTGACTGAATGGCTACCGAAAGCGCTCACAACGCTCTGCCAAACTGCGCTTCAAGCAGGCTATGACTGGATTGCGTTAGAACTGGCTGAGCTGATGATGGTGTACCAGCCAGCGTGTTCTGATTCAGAAAAGCCAGAAAAAATTAATATCCATGCAGAAATGATTGAGACGTTGCGATCGCAAATTCACAGCCGTCGGCTGATTGAAGTGATTGAGTACAAAGCGCCTTGGGAGCGATCGCTCCACGCCCTCACCCAGCTCAATGAATCCACCTTCAATAGCACCGATCTGTCCCCGCCAACCTTTCGACTGGTTTGGCGGCTGCACTTTAGATCTCTCCATCACTGGTCACTCACCCCGCTAGAGCAAAAAATCGGGGCTAAAGGCAGCTGGACAAAAGGCAAACCGATTGCCCTCAAGCGGCTGTACGAGGATCTGCCGGACTATGCCACCGAGCAAGATCGGCGCATTTCTGAAGCGCTAGATATTAGTTATGAACAAAGCAACAGCTATTACTACAGCAGGGCCAGTAAGCCCGTCTATACTTTCTCTACAGCCGCGCTACTGGCCTTGGTCGGGCACCCGCTGGTGTTTTTAGAAGACTCTCCTAACGTGCGCATAGATCTCGTAAAAGGAGAGCCAGAGCTGTTTGTGAAACGGTTGGAAGGAGAGCGGTTGAGCATTGAATTGGTGCCACCTGTTGGCAAAGATGACCTGTTGATTACCCCAGAAACGCCTACTCGGCTGAAAGTGATTGTAGTAACAACAGAGCATCGGCGGATTGCGGATGTGTTAGGGCCAAGGAATCGACTAGAGGTGCCTGCCCAAGCAGAGGAGAGAGTGTTGCAAGCGATCGCTTCTGTTGCCAGTGTGGTCACGGTGCAATCGGACATTGGCGGCGGCGTCGAAGCCGAAGAAGTGCCCGCAGATGCCATGACACACGTTCATTTACTCCCCGCTGGCGAAGGACTCAAAGTCTCGCTGCTAGCGCATCCTTTTCCGACTGGCGGCTCGTACTATGCGCCAGGAGAAGGCGGCGAAACCGTAATTGCTGAAGTCGAGGGCAAACGGCTGCAAACCAAACGGAATCTCGATGAAGAAACGCAGCGGGCACAGGCGGTGATCAGCGCCTGTCCGGTATTAGATAACTACGATGCCGTCGGCAGAGAATGGCTAATTGACGAGGCTTCAGACTGCTTGACACTGCTGTTGCAGCTTCAAGCACTCGGCGAAGAGATTATTTTAGAATGGCCGGAAGGTGAAAAGTTTAAAGTCTCTCGGCAGATCGGCATCAATGACTTTAAATTTGATATTCACCGTCAGCAAGACTGGTTTGCGGCTAGCGGCGAAGTTCAAATCAGTGAAGATCGGGTGATGGATCTTAGGCAGCTGATGGCCTTGCTAGAATCTAGCCCAGGACAGTTTGTGCCCTTGGCGGATGGCGAGTTTTTGGCCCTGACTGACGAGTTTCGACAGCGGTTGGGGATGCTGGGGCGACTGTCTCAGCCGCATGGTAAGGGGCTGCGCATCAACGGGCTAGCGGCCTTGGCCCTAGATGGAATGCTCGATGATGTCGAACAGCTCCAAGTCGATCAGGCATGGCAAGATCACATCGCTCACATCAAAGCGGCCTGCAAGATTGATCCGGAGGTGCCAGAGACGCTGCAAGCTAGCCTGCGTGACTATCAAAAGGGCGGCTTCACCTGGCTGGCGAGACTGGCCAACTGGGGCGTGGGCGCTTGTCTGGCCGACGATATGGGCCTGGGCAAAACGCTTCAGGGGCTAGCGGTGATCCTCAGCCGCTGCGATCAAGGTCCTACTTTAGTGCTGGCACCTACATCGGTTTGTATGAACTGGGCCTCAGAGGCCGAGCGGTTTGCACCCAGCTTGCGGGTCAAAGACTTTGGGGCAAGCGATCGCACCAGCCGTCAAGCGTTACTAGATGATTTAAAACCAAAGGATCTATTAGTCTGTAGCTACGGCCTGATTCAGCAGGAAGATGTTGCCGCTATGCTAGCGGAGGTCACTTGGCAAAACGCTATACTCGATGAAGCGCAGGCGATTAAGAACCACGCGACAAAGCGATCGCAAGCCGTCATGGCGCTTCAGGCCAGCTTCAAAATCATCATGACCGGCACCCCGATTGAAAATCATCTCGGTGAGCTGTGGAATTTGTTTCGCTTCATCAATCCTGGCCTGTTAGGCTCTTTAGAAAGCTTCAATCAGCGCTTTGCCAACCCGATTGAGCGCGATCAAAATGACGCGGCTAGCGACGCCCTGCGGCGGCTGATTCAGCCCTTTATTTTGCGCCGTACTAAAGATCAGGTGCTAAAAGAACTGCCCTCACGGACAGAAATTACGCTGCCAGTGGAGCTGAGCACTGAAGAAATGGCCTTTTATGAAGCGTTGCGGCGAGAAGCGATTGAAAAGCTCACCAGTAGCGACGCTCAAGCGGGCCAAAAGCATTTGCAGGTACTCGCCGAAATTATGAAGCTGCGGCGGGCCTGCTGCAACCCGGCGCTGGTGAAGCCGGAAATGGCGATTCCCAGCACCAAGTTAGAGCAGTTTAGTGAGCTGATTGCCGAACTGTTGGACAATGGCCACAAAGCGCTGGTATTTAGTCAATTTGTCGATCATCTCAAGATTTTGCGCAACCATTTAGACAAGCAGCAGATTGCCTATCAGTATTTAGATGGCAGCACCCCGGCCAAACAACGCAAGCAGGGCGTGGATGCCTTTCAAAATGGCGAGGGCGATGTCTTTTTAATTAGTCTTAAAGCGGGCGGCACTGGGCTGAACCTGACCGCTGCCGACTATGTGATTCATATGGATCCCTGGTGGAACCCAGCTGTTGAAGATCAAGCTAGCGATCGCGCTCATCGCATCGGCCAACAGCGCCCCGTCACCATTTACCGCCTCGTTGCCAAAGGCACCATCGAAGACAAAATCGTCGCCCTTCACCAAATCAAACGAGATCTGGCCGATAGCCTACTCACCGGCACCGACATGAGCAGCAAAGTCTCTACCGATGAACTGCTCTCACTGATTCAGCAGTGAATGTGGATAAACACAATCAATCACAACTGCCGGTCACCAGCGCCAGCACATGCGGCACCGGGCACGATTCAAATCCCATCAGTGACTCGCCTCTATACGCCAGCCACGTACTCACGCCCGAATCGAGCATGACAGCTTCTCGAAAGCCTGCTTTTACGAGGCGCTCACCTAGCCCCACTGAATCAACCTGCGCATGGGTTACCCCAATCACCGGTTGGCCTTGCTGATTGATGCCTCAAAAGGCGCGATGGCGCGGTTCTTCATAGGCAAAAAGATTCTTAAAAGTAGCCGCAGACTGCGCTTTTTGGTCATGGACGAGCCAGGCTGCCCCTACAAAGGCATCGGTTACTGCTGGCATCTCCTTTTTTACACCCAAAAGCGAGTTGTGCCGCTTGGGATCAAAAGGAACAAATTTAAGATCTTGAGGCCCCATCAGCCCCAGCGGTCGGTCTTTGATCTTGTCAATATCGCCAGCGCTGCCGGGGATGAACTTTCCGGTATTTTGGCTCAATATTGGACCAATCATGATGTTGGAATCGAGAGATTCTAAAGAGAAAAAAGTGCCATCTACGGCTGTGAAAGTCTCGGCTTTATTGGCAATCTCTACGACTAGATAGCGGCTATCGGTATGGATAGTCTGAATTTGTCCGCCCGCAATCAGCGTTATGGGTAAATCACCAATCTCTACCTCTGAGCGGCTAATGGGGGTCGTAATATTCAAGCTTGGCGGCGCTGATCCGGGTAGCGGTGGGCCGCCCTCGGCAGCAGCGATTACTTCTTCTAAACGGGATGCTCCGAAGCGCTCTAGCACGAGCAAATTTTTAGAGTCGCCTGCAAATTTGCCGGATTCGCTGTTCATGATCAAAGCGACCTCGTAGCCAGCAGCCTCAGTTGCGGCGACTACTCTTTCGTCCTGATTGCCCTCAGGATAGGCAAAGTAGCGAATAGGAATGCCGAGCTTTGATTCAAGCTGTTGTTTAGAATCTGTTAGCTCGCGGTGTAAGTCGGGATCTGAGAGGGTGGTCAAATCGCTGGGGTGAGTGACGCTGTGAGAGACGATGGTAACCAGAGGGCTCTGTGACATTTCTGTGACCTGTGCCCAACTGAGCGTAGAGCGCCCAACTACGTCACCGTCCAGCTTTCCCGGAAATACCGCAAAAGCGGCTGGGTACTGATATTGCTGTAGCAGCTTAAATACGGTGCTGTAATGACTGACGTACCCATCATCAAAGGTGAGCACAACTGGCTTAGCCGGTAGCGGGATGCCGGTTCGTAAGTGAGAAATCAGACGAGAGAGACTGATGGGGGTTAAGCCTTGGGCTTTGATAGCCCGGAAGTCGTTGTCTAAGTCTTCAGCAGTAATGTCAAAGTAGACTTCTTTTTCGGCAGCACGTCGTGATACATGATGACCGGGACTTTGGCTTGGCGCGATCGCTCACTGATCTCCAGCCACGGCACCGGCTCTAAATCAGCCGCTATTTCTAAATTCCACTGCAAAATCTGACTCTTCACACTGTAAGCCAATTGCTGAGCAAATTCGACTCCATCCGGCTCAGGCACCGGGCAATACGGTGTGGCCAACGATGAAGCCGAATGAGCTTTGGCTAGCTGCTGAAGCGTCACCCCTAGAGCCGGCAAATACTGCGTCCCGCGAGACTGTTCAGAATCTAGCAACAGTGGCAACAGTGGCAACAGTGGCAACAGTGGAGTCACTTGATGGAACAGTAAGCTCAGCCGAGCTGGCGTTTTGAGCGAAGCTTGAAAGCCGTAAGCTAGCCAAATCGCATACAGTAAACCGACGTCGATGCTAGCACCGACTGACGTTGAGCGCGCTAATGGAGCGCGATTTTTTGTAAAACGCTGTTGCTGCAAAGCATCAGCTTGATCCATCAACTTACTTATGCTCATGGGCCATTCATGAAAGAGTACCTAGAGCTGCTATAACCAACATCAAGGTACTTGCCTAGCCCTAAGGCAGCCCTAAGAGAGCCCTAGCAAAACGTTAAGAATTTGAGATAATCGTTAAATCTGCCCTGTCTAAACGTCCTGTCTAAATGCCCTGTCTAAATGCCCTGTCTAAACGTCCTGGCTGAATTCAGACGTATGTATCTTTATGTAGATAAGGCTAACGGCCACATTCTACCCTTTGCGGCACTGCCAGATGCCGAAGACCCAACTAATGTAGTCGGTGGCTATACAAATCTTTGCTCTAATCCAATCGTCTCACTGAGAATTCTTCCCCGACTATCTCTTACTGAGAATCTGGATTTAGCTGCAAGACTTGGTTTGAGTCGACTGCATCGCTATCTTCTCGATCCAAGCGCCGAAACACTTCGCTAGCCTGCAAGCTCATTGCAGGTTCTATCGTCTTCAAAGGATCTTCAAAGGATTTTACACCTATGACAACCAGTGGGCAGCAAACTGTCGGGCAACTTGAAAGAGAACTTTCTCAAAAGATGCAGGCCCTGTACAAAACGCATTTGGGTCATCAGCCCAGTAAGGTCACTTGTCAGCTATTTGACTCGAAGTTGGCAATTGTTCTAGAAGATTCTGTCACTCAGCCAGAAAAACTCTTGGTCGAAGAGGGCCAGCTAGAGCTGGCGGAGCAGGTGCGTGCCGATCTCAATCAGGCGATGCAGCCGCAAATTAAGTCAATGGTTGAAGATGTGCTGGCGGTAGATGTGCTGGACTTATTAAGCGACGCTACCCTAGAAACTAGCCGAACGGGCATGATTATCATTCTTTCAAATACGCCCTCCGTTCGCAATCCTGAAGCAATTCCTAAGGTGAAGCTAGAGGGTAACGGTAAAAGTAAAGAGTGAACATAAGAGACAAAAAGGTATCTAAACCTGCTCTTGTTTCTGACTAGAGTTGCTTTGGTGAAAAAACCTCGATTATCTGCTGACACGCGTGAGAAAAACCATGGTTAACGCAAAACTTGAGCTTCGAACCCTCAAGCGCTTCGAAGCTTCTTTAGAAGACGAAATTAGTCAGCTCTATTTCGATTGTGTGGGACACCATCTGTCGGTAGTATCCTGCACTTTTTTGCACAATTTGGAGCTGGTCATTTTTATGGAAGGAACTCGATCGCCACTAGAACACTTTTTGTCAATTCAAGGAGATGCCGTACTTGCTGAGAGAATGCGGAATGCGATCAACCAAATTATTAAGGGTAAGATTAACCAAACTATTGAGCGAGGATTCAGTTTATCGACGGCTCGAATTGCTTTTCTAGAGCCAACCTCACCGGGAAAGCTGAACCTGATCGTGGCTTTTAATCCCCTAGCACAATTGGGTGAGTTTCATCAGAATTAGCTATGCAAATGCTGTTTGATCATCGCTTCTAGATCGTCTAGCATATACGGCTTGATCAAATAGTCAGAAAAGCCCGCTGCCATCGCGATCACTCGATCTCGATCATGGGCCAATGCTGTCACTGCAATGATCGGCACAGCTTCAAACTGCTTGTGCTGTCGCAGATGCTGTAGCACCTCGATGCCGCTGATATCCCTTAGCATGATATCAAGCAAAATGATATCCGGGAAAAGGGAAAATGCGGTAGTGATCGCCTCACTTCCAGAGCTAGCAACAGCAACCTGATAGCCAAGTTGCTCTACCGCATAGTGAGCAAACAGTAAATTGTCTTCATCGTCATCTACGATCAAAACGCTGTACTGGCTCATTTTCAACAACTCAGACTCTGACTGTAGCTGTGGCTGTAAGCGCGATCGCTCACCGTCCACACCACCGTTTTGAAGACTGCCTTTAAGGTTACTACCGTAATTAGCCTCAATTATTACGGCTTCAGTAGCACTAAACTGCTTGCTCTCTTCAAAATTAAGACAGCTTCCTTTAAAACAACTTGCCGCAACCTTTGACCGCTTTCTTCGAAGCGCGATCAGATCTAAAGCCATACCTAAAAATAAACCTACAGCGAATAGGGAGACAGCGATCCTTCCGCCCATCAATAAAGCGGAGAAACCCTGGAGAGGCTCCTTACCAAGCAGCAAGTTGCAGGCTCGATTAAGTTGGCTCCTGTTGAGTAACGAGGTAAACGAATTCTCAAAGGTGTGAGAATGAATTTAGCCAGCCAGCACAGGGTGAATAAAGTTTAAGTAAGGTTAAGTATTATTGCTTGTAATGCCATTATCCTACCATTATCAAAGCGGTTTATATAATATCATTAATGTTTAAGGCTAAATTTTAATATTTTCTCGCTAACATTAATTTTTTGCCTAGGTAGCTATGTTTTTATGACACAATTCTATTAAAAATATATACCATCACTGAGCATATAACCCGGCAATCTGCGTAACATTTTATTTCTACCATATCCATTCTTGGGCGATGTGTTAAAGATTAAACTACCCAAAAATACGAAAATGCTTCATTCAAACCATTGCGTGAATGCTCAAGCCAGACGGCCTAACCGTTTATTGGTGAGGTAAAGCTTTCCCATTTTCACCAGTTTATCTATACCAAAAGGTATGGGTTGAAATTGTTTATTATTTGCCAACTTCTCCCCAGCGGTCGATCGAGATCAGACACACTCTTTCGTAATATCTGCCTATTGAATAATACTCGCCGATTTATCGGAGTACCTTTATGACAATAGAATTAAAAGAAGATATTGCTTACATTTTGTTAAAAAAGATGGCTGATCGCCCCTCTGCCGATCAGCCGTCACCGCTAACTTTAAATGCAACCGACTTTGTGGGCCGCAACACCAACCACTCAGAAATTCTTGCCCACTTGGACTACCTCAATCAAAAAGGCTATATCAATGCTGAATTTGAGGGCGATGCTTATGCCAACGTTGGGCCCAACCCCTTGCCTGAATCCGTTGAGCTACAGGCAGTCGAACTTACGCCTAGTGGTCACGATCTGCTCGAACGCATGAACCAAGCCCCGCCGGAGCAACTGAAAACGGGGCCAACTGTAGAAATCGCTACTAAAGACATGACCTTTCTCAAAAAAGTCATGCTTAAGGGCAACATCGACAGCATTTATGATGCTCGTGACTTTACAGAAGTTGTGTTTCGCACCATGCGAGATTTGATGACATCCGCAGCTACTCAAAGCGTCGCCGACGAACTGCACACCGAAGCCACCGATACCGATAAAAAAGCTGCTCAAGAAGAAATTGCCGATCTTTGGACAGACACCAATCCACTGGTGCAGTTTCTCAGTAAAATCAGGCCCACGCTCAAGTTTGATGATGATACTTTTTTGTTTAGAGTAAAAAACGAAGGCGGTCTGCCTAAAACAACTGGCCCTAACACGGTTGTTAAAGCTGTTTTCAGCGCCACCAAAGAAGAGCTGTCGCCTGAGCGTATAGCCGAAATTTCAGACTTTATGCCCGGTAAAATCCGGGAACTATGGGAGGAAGCATAACTATCATGAGTGACGATCCAAGAGAACCTAATCAACCTGGTACAGAGCACATTAATCCCGGTGATAAAGAAGAGCCACCTACAGCTTCAGTTGAAGAGAAAGGCAAAAAAGTTGCCGTTGCTTATGACGATGTTCTCGGCAATCCAGTAGAGGTGCCTACTTATTTCACGGTAGAGGACGAAGACGGAGAGAAAAAAGCGCTACATCACGTTGAGGATGCAGAAGAGATTTCTGATGTTATTCGTCAAGCTAGAGTCAATGAGGATGGAGAGCGTACCTGGCGCTAACCGTACTTGGCGCTAACTATAGCGTTTGCAAGGATTATCAAACGGACATTATCAGTCCCTATTGATTAATCTCTTGATAACTATAAAAACTGCCATAACAGCGCTGTTATGGCAGTTTTTTGTCTATTATGCTGGTACTGCTGCACGCTTATTAGAAAAGGTTTCAAACTGTTCAAAAAGTCCTATTCAGCAGTGGTAAATCAAGAAGATAAATGTAAGGAATAAATATGAATGCTTTACTCCAGGAGGTTCAAGGCCGACTGATTAATTTGGTAGGTCAAGGGGTTGCAGTTTTACCAGGATTTGTATTTGCGCTGCTGATTTTGCTCTGTACCCGTACAGCCGCGAGCTTAGTGCGAAAAGGTGTACGTAAAGCCGCCATCAGAACCTTAAAAAGCCTGTCTTTGCAGTCTTTGCTGGTGCAAACGAGCTATGTCACGACTTGGATTCTAGGTATTTTGTTTGCCTGCATCGTGGCTTTTCCTGATCTTGGCCTAGGCGATTTGGTTGCATTGCTGGGGCTAGGCTCTGTAGCGATAGGCTTTGCCTTCCAAGATATTTTCAAGAACTTTCTAGCAGGGATTCTTTTACTGTTGCAAGAGCCTTTCTCAATCGGCGATCAAATTATCGTTGGTGAATTTGAAGGCACTGTTGAAGAAATCGCGTTACGCTCCACTCAGATTCACACTTACCAAGGTGAATTGGTTGTGATGCCCAACTCTATCGTTTTTACCAGCCCCATTCAGGTGATGACTGGAAAGCCTCAACGCCGGACAGATTTAACCATTGGTGTAGATTACAACACACCGTTGTCGGTAGCTGTCAAGACGCTAACCGCAGCGGCTAAATCAGTTGCAGAAGTTAGTGCCACGCCTTCAGTGGAAGTAGACATTACCGGCTTTGGCGACAGCGCTATTGATCTAGTTGTTCGTTACTGGACACATTCCGAACAGAAAAGCGTTCGCCGCATCAAAACGCAAATGATGCTAGCGCTCAAACAAGCCTGTGACGATGCGAATATCAGCATTCCTTATCCAATTCGCACTGTTTACCATTTTGATCAGGAAAAATACAGCGATGCTGAGCCGCTTGAAAACCCTGCGGCCCAGGTAGCTGCTGATAACAATAACCATCAGGCTGAGCCGCTGAGTTGAAGCTTGAATCGCTGACAGATCTGGGCGATTTATCTGGGCAATTTATCTGGGTTCATCTATCTGGGTTCATCTACCCTAGCGGACGATCAACAAACTGCAACAGCCGCCGCATTGGTACGTCAATTTCGGGTGAACGGTGGGTGAGCTTGTAGCCGACGTCGTGAATAGTTTTGGAGAGTAGGTAGTTGTTGAGCAATACCTGAAGTTCATGCTGGGTTTTGGGTAAAAAATCGGCTGATCTAGCGGTTTTGAGGTAAGCGGAGAGAAAAGCTGCGCTGACCCATTGCTCCCAAAATTCGGCCCATTGCTGGACTCGTTCAGTTTGCTCAGGGCGAATCAGGCCGCTTTCAACTTCGTTTTGGAAGCCGTTGATAGCTGCATAATGGATCGATTGAAGCATGTAGGCGATGTCTTGAAGGGGCGATCGCTTAATTCGCCGTTCACTCATCGTTCGGTTTGCCTCCCCTTCAAAGTCAATCAAAATAAAGTCTTTGCCGGTATAAAGGACTTGGCCCAAATGATAATCGCCGTGGAACCTTGTACGCTGTGCATTGATAGGATTGCTTAAGATTTGGTGAAACTGCCCAAGGTAAAGATCTTGATAGCTCAAGACGGTGCGGGCTAACGGGTGCAGATCTGGGCTGAGATACCCCAAAGGATTCTCTAAGTCAGCTTGCATGTAGCGAAAAACTTGGCCCACAAGATTTCGATTGTGCTGGTAAACAGAGCGCTGATAAAAACTGCTAAAAGGCTCCGGTGCAAAATCTGGATCAGTGGGATCAGCTGCTAAGGCAATGTGAAACTCGGCAGTTCTTTGGCCTAAGAGCTGAACATTCACAAGATACGAACCAATGAGATGGGCCGCAAGCCGCTTGTCGTCACTGTCTTCATCAAAATCTGCTTGCAGCTCTAAAAGAGATTTTAAAATAGGCGGCTCTTGGGTCATTTCAACGGATTGAACAACCACTTGATCAAAGTAATTGCGAATGCTGTCGAGTGTATATTCCCAAGTGTTTTGGGCTTCAGGAATATAGGTTTGCAGAATGCCAACGGTCGCTGATTCATTACGGGCTTTACGATAATCCAGTCGGCCCACAATCGGATTAAAATGCGTAAACTGCTGATGCTTCTCTAAGAACTGTCGAATTTCTAAATCTGGGTTGATGCCAGATTCGACGGTGCGAAAGAGCTTAAGAATGAGATTAGAACCACCGCCTTGTTCATCACCCGAATAAATTACCGAGTTGTTGTTGTATTCTCCAAATAAAGGCATCGAATGACGTGGCAAATCTGCTTCAGGGTTTATTAAAGCGGTTGCTAGCAATTTCCCAGAAATGCCTTCGTAAGTGCCGCTGTGAAGGGTTGTATCGAGCAGTGTATTGAGAAAATCTGGATCGGTGATCGCATCATACAGCACCCCCACCTTTTCTCCTTCTTGCCCCTCTCCGGATCGCTCGTCACCCGACATTTGCAACCGCGCTAGCACCACCGCCGAAGACTCATTTAATAAATGCGATGCACTGTCACCAAATGCATAGCTCACAAATAGCAAATAGGTTTTGGGATCGCCTTGCTTATATTCCACCCGCAGGCACAGCATATAGGTATCGCTATCAGGAATTGCCATGCATTCAGTCAGCGCCGTAGATCTCACCGCTTCAAGCTGAATACCCAGCCATTTTCTGCGCGCTAAATACGCATCCAAGACATCTTCCAACTGGCCCCGCTGAGCTGTTGAGAAAATTGCCTCCCAACGCTCTAGCTGCAAGTTTGGAATTTCTGATGGCAATATCGGTGCAATGGCACTTGGCTTCAGCGCAAACCAGTAAAAGGCATAAGGCCCCAAGCTTAAGAAATAGCTGCCTTCTTCGCCAATGGGCGGAAAATCAGTGCGGCCAAATATCTCCATTGGCATCCTCCCTTTAAACAAAGAAAGATCCATTTGGACGCTCTGCACAAAGCGAGAGAGATTGGCTACTACCAGAATTTCTTCATCAATGCCTTTTTCTTCATCTTTATAGGTGCGAGTAAAGGCCAGCACCTTGCGATTGTCTACATTCGTCAGATGAAAGTCGCCCCAGCCAAACGCCTGATAGCGCTTGCGGGTCGCAATTAATCGCTTCGTCCAGTTCAGCAGTGAATTAGGCGTGGCTCGCTGCGCTTCGACGTTGATAGTGGTGTAGTGATACTCCGAGTCAACAATCAGCGGCAGGTAAAGCTTGTGAGGATTTGCAGGGCTAAAGCCGGCGTTGCGATCAGGGCTCCACTGCATAGGGGTGCGCACACCGTTGCGATCGCCCAAATACACATTATCACCCATCCCAATTTCATCACCGTAATACAGTACTGGCGTTCCCGGCAGCGACAGCAACAGGCCATTGAGCAGTTCAATTTGCCGACGGTCATTTTCCAACAGCGGTACTAGCCGCCGCCGAATCCCCAAATTGATCCGCATCTCCGGATCTTGCGCATACACCCGATACATATAGTCTCGGTCTTCATCCGTTACCATCTCCAGCGTCAGCTCATCGTGATTGCGCAAAAACAGCCCCCACTGACAGTTTTCAGGAATCTCTGGCGTCTGCTGCAAAATATCAATAATCGGAAAGTTATCCTCCATCCGCAGCGACATAAACAAGCGCGGCATCAGCGGAAAATGGAAGTTCATATGGCACTCATCGCCATCGCCGTAATAAGCCGCCGCATCTTCAGGCCACTGATTCGCTTCAGCAAGCAGCATTCGTCCCTGATGGCGATCATCTACATACTTGCGCATCTTCTTCAAAAAGTCGTGAGTTTCGGTGAGGTTCTCGCAGTTGCTGCCCTCTCGCTCATACAGATAAGGCACCGCATCCATCCGCAGCCCATCGACACCTAACTCCAGCCAAAAGTCCAGCACTTCTAGTACTGCCTGCTGCACTGCCGGATGATCATAGTTAAGATCGGGCTGATGAGAGTAAAACCGATGCCAGTAATAAGCCTTCGCAACCGGATCCCACGTCCAGTTTGAAGTTTCAAAATCCTGAAAAATAATCCGCGTGCCCTTGTACTTATCAGGGCTGTCGCTCCATACATAAAAGTCGCGCTCTGAGCTGCCCGCCGGAGCCATCCGGGCTCGTTTAAACCAAGGGTGCTGATCGGAGGTGTGGTTCACAATCAGCTCAATGATCACGCGAATATCGCGCTGATGGGCCGCCGCTAAAAATTCTTTAAAGTCATCTAGCGTGCCATAGATAGGATTGACTGAAAGATAGTCGGAAATATCGTAGCCATCGTCTCGCAGCGGCGATGGAAAAAATGGCAGCACCCACAGCGCCGTTACGCCTAGCTCCTGCAAATAATCTAGCTTTTCGCTCAATCCCTTAAAGTCGCCAATGCCATCGCCGTTGCTGTCTGCAAAAGCCCGTACCGGCACCTCGTAGATAATGGCGTTTTTGAACCAAAGAGGATTGCTATCTAAAGCCATAGAAAAGTTCCAAAATTAAAAGTTAAGACTCATGCAATCTTGCCAGACTATGACAAATCTGACTGTTATCCTTCTTGCAAAAGGACTACTTTTTTGAGCGTAGTCAAGCGGGCAAGCGGTTGAGATCCCAAGCTTTTTTTAAAAAGCCAAACCTAAATCCTATCCAAGCTATCTCTAACGCCTATCTACTAACGCCTACCTATGGACAGTTGCGCCAACGTGCTACCTTCGCCTAAGAAGAGAACATATTTGACCCTACCTACTCTGACCTTATGAAATTTGAGCGCGCCAGCGGTATCTTACTCCACCCCACTAGCCTGCCTAGCCGCCACGGCATTGGTGATTTGGGCCGCTCAGCATACGAATTTATTGACTTTATGGTGCGCAGTGGCCAAACCCTATGGCAAATCTTGCCGCTTGGCCCTACCGGCTATGATCACTCACCCTACACCATGAACTTCAGCGCCTTTGCCGGTAATCCACTGATGGTGAGCTTAGAAAAGCTAGTGGAAGAAGGGCTGCTAACAGAGGTGGAGGTTTCTCCCCTTGCTGGTGCCCCGGCGGGTCGAGTGTCGTTTAGCAAGGTGATTCCTCACAAAATGGTGCTGCTGCGGCAAGCATTTGAGCGGTTTCGTCAGCAAGGCCAAAATTCTGAACTAGACAAATTCTCCGCTGATCAAGGCTGGTGGCTAGAGGATTTTGTGCTGTTTATGGCGCTGCTCGAAGAAAACGGCGGTAAGCCTTGGAGTCAGTGGGAAAAAAGCATTTCGCGCCGCGAGCCCGCAGCGATGCAGGCCAAAGCTGAGGAATTAAAGGACGAAGTGGCCTTTCAGCGGTTTGTGCAGTTTAAGTTTTTTGAACAGTGGATGGCGCTGCGCCAGTACGCCAATGGTAAAAACATTCAAATCATTGGCGATGTCTCTATTTATGTCTGTCACAACAGCTCAGATGTGTGGGCGCATCCGCAGCTCTTTAAGCTGGATTCAGAAACGATGGAGTCGGCCTATATTGCTGGTGTGCCGCCGGATTACTTTAGTGAAACGGGGCAGCTTTGGGGCAATCCTGTTTATGACTGGGCGGCTTGTGAGGCGTCTGGCTTTGACTGGTGGGTGTCACGCTTCAAGGCTACGTTGCAGTATGTAGACTGGGTGAGAGTCGATCATTTTCGAGGGTTTGAAGCCTATTGGCAGGTGCCTGCGAGTGAAGAAACGGCGATTAATGGAGAGTGGGTTAAGGCTCCGGGTGAGGCGTTTTTTGAGACGTTGGGCCAAAAATTAGGCACGTTGCCGGTACTAGCAGAAGATTTGGGGATTATTACGCCGGAGGTGGAGGCACTGCGCGATCGCTTCGACTTCCCCGGCATGAAAATCCTCATGTTTGCCTTCGATGGCGATCCGAGCAATACGCACCTGCCTCACAACTACGGCCATAACTGCATTGTTTACTCCGGCACTCACGACAACGACACGGCAATTGGCTGGTGGAATACGCTGCGTCCGGCAGACAAGGCGTTTTTTGCGCAGTATTTAGGTTATGCCAGCCCGGATGAGGTTACAGAAGTGAACTGGGTTTTGATCGAAACCGCCCTAAAATCTGTCGCCGATCTGGCGATTGTGCCTTTGCAAGATCTATTGGGTCTTGATGGCAGCGCTCGGATGAATGACCCTAGCAAGATTCCAAATAACTGGCGGTGGCGCTATGACTCGTCAGATTTATTGACCGATGAAGTGAGCGATCGCCTCCGTCACCTCACCAGTACCCACAGCCGACTACAGCCTGCAAAGTGAATATCTAAAGGGAGTAAACCCTAGGGACTAAAATGCTGAGCTTTCGCATGGGCTGTGCGGTATGGGCCTTTAAAGATTGGGTGGGCGACTTTTATCCGCCAAAAAGTCAGCCAACGAATTTTTTGCGACTGTATGGCGAGCGAATGCTCACCGTCGAGGGCAATACCACGTTTTACTCCGTGCCTTCAGCCGCGATGGTGCAGCGATGGGCCGAGCAGACTCCTGATGACTTTCGTTTTTGCCCTAAGCTACCGCGTACTATCACTCACGCCGGGCCGCTCATGGCTCATCTACCAGCGGCGCTGTCTTTTTTAGAGCTGATGCAGGGCTTGGGCTCACGGCTTGGCCCGGTAATGGCGCAACTGCCCCCTAGCTACAGTCCGGCAGCGATCGCTGATTTGACGAATTTTCTCACGGCTTGGCCTCGTCAAATTGCGCCCATTTCGGTAGAAGTGCGCCATCTCGATTGGTTTCAAGCTGAACCTGCGGCGCAGCTAACGGCGCTATTGACTCGGCTGGGCGTGGGCCGAGTACTGCTAGATACAAGGCCAATTTATGCATGGGAAGCCGAAGGGGATGCGGACCCTCAGCTTCTCTCTCATCGCCGCAAGCCAAGGGTGCCTTTGCAGCCGGTTGTGACGGCTGATTTTGCGATTGTGCGCTACATCAGTCATCCGCGTTTGCTGCGCAATCACGACTATTTGGCGGCATGGGTGACTCAGGTGAAAGATTGGTTGAGCTTGGGTAAGCAGGTCTACTTTTTTGTTCACTGCCCCATGGAGGTAGAGTCGCCTGCCATCGCCCGCTATTTTCAAACCTGTCTGGAATCTGCCAGAGTCCCTGTACCGCCACTGCCTTGGATGGCGTTAGCCCAACCACCGGATCAATTAGCTTTGTTCTAGACAGCGGCTGTTAGAGAGGGCGATCGCCCATCTGTTGCTTCATTTGCCGCTAAGCGCTGAGTTGTCAGATCAATCGCTAAATCTAGCGCGGCTTCTGTACTGTGCGATCGCGCTACTCCCTGCCCCGCAATATTAAACGCCGTCCCGTGATCCGGCGAAGTCCTGATAAAAGGCAACCCAATCGTCGTATTCACCGCCAGATCAAACGCCAAAAGCTTAGTTGGAATCAGTCCTTGATCGTGATACAGGGCTAAATAACCGTCATGAGCATGGCGTTGTTTTTGGGTGCTATGCCACGCCTGCCCCGGCTGTAACCAAAGCGTATCTGGCGGCACTGGCCCCTCTAGCTGAATATTGGGAAAGCGCTGCTGCTGAGCAGCCATCCAGGGAATCAGCCAATCTTGCTCTTCTCGGCCTAGCTGACCTTGTTCGCCACTGTGCGGATTGAGTCCGGCTATAGCAATCCTCGCCTCATGCAGTCCAAAGTCCCGCTGCAAGCACTCAATCAGCAGCTCTAGCTTTAGAGTCATCAGCTCAGGTGTTAGCGCCTTGGGCACCGCGCTCAGCGGAATATGCGTCGTCGCCAGCAGCGTTCGCATTGTCCAGCCACTGTGTGGAGATTTCGCCACAAACAACATGCCAAAGCGCTGAGCGTTCGACATTTCGGCTAGCAGTTCGGTTTGCCCAGGGTAGGCATGACCCGCAGCAAGCCAAGCTGATTTGGCAATGGGGGCGGTGACAATGCCATCAAATTCGCCTGCAAGGGTGCGCGCGATCGCACTTCTAAGCGTCTGAAAACTCACCTCCCCGCTGCTAGCGTTGCCGGTTCCGGTAATCAATCCTGAGCGAATCGATTCATCTACTCGGATATCAATCACATTCAAGCTATCGGGATCTCGGAAGGTTGCTTGAGGATCTGTGGATTGAAGCTGTTTATAAGCATTTTGGAGATGGGTTTTTGAGCCCATTACAACAATCTCAGCCCGCTGCTCAAACTGGGGTTGACTCAGCGCCTTGAGCACCACCTCTGGGCCAATCCCAGACGGATCGCCCAATGTCATTACTATCCGAGGCTTCCGCTGGTGATTTCTTTGGCTAGAACTTGGCTGAGTTTGGGAAAGCGTTAGCATACACTTTGTATAGGGGCTGATAGGAACTGTATAGAGGACTTCACATATCGCTAGAGAGTCGTTTCGCGAGCCTAACGCAATCAATTCTAGACGTTGGAGTAGATCCAAAACACTCTAAAATAGCGAACATACCAAGCAGATATCTGATTTGCTTAGGGTTAGTTCTTAATTTATGTAGGAGAGATAGACGACATGGGCGGCGAAATTTTTAGCACGGCTGTATTGATTTTCAGCATGGTTTTAGTGGGTTTAAGCGTTGGCTTTTTGATGCTGAAGGTGCAAGGCGGCGAAGAATAACGCGCCCGTAACGACTTCTGTTAAACTGAGAAGCATATTAAGTTTTGTTTACAAACCTCATGGTCTTATTAGTCGTTGGCGCAACTGGCACACTGGGCAGGCAAATCGTTCGCCGAGCCATAGATGAAGGCTATGAGGTAAAGTGCCTAGTCAGAAATTTTCAAAAAGCCAGCTTTCTGAGAGAGTGGGGCGCTCAGCTCGTTAAAGCAGATTTAACCGGGCCAGGCAGCTTGCCGCCCTGCTTTGAAAACGTGAATGCGGTTATTGATGCTTCTACCTCTCGCCCCGCTGAAAAAGAAGGTATCTATGACGTAGACTGGCACGGCAAAGTAGCGCTGATTCAGGCCGCCAAAGACGCTGGCGTAGATCGCTTCATCTTTTTTTCCATTTTGGGTGCGGGCGAATACCCTAACGTGCCGCTCATGGAAATTAAAGACTGCGTTGAAAAGTTTTTAGCCGAATCCGGACTTAACTACACCATTTTTAGACCCTGCGGATTTATGCAGGGCTTAATCGGGCAATATGCCATCCCTATCCTAGAGCGACAGTCTGTATGGGTGATGGGTGAAGCCGGCGCTATTGCTTATATGAACAGTCAAGATATCGCTAAATTTGCAATCAAAGCGCTAACGCTACCCGCAGCCGAAAAAGCCACCTTTCCCCTAGCTGGCACCAGAGCGTGGGGCGCATATGAAATTATTCGTCTCTGTGAGCGGCTGTCCGATCAGCGGGCGAGCATTTCACAAATGCCACCTGCACTACTGCGAGGCGCTCGCAACCTAGCCGCCTTTTTTCAATGGACATGGGATCTAGCTGATCGCCTCGCCTTTACGGAAGTCAGCGCTAGCGGAAACGTAATGGATGCACCAATGGATGAGGTGTATCAGACTTTTGGCATTGAGAAAAGCGAAATTACGACACTAGAAGACTATCTCCAGGAGTATTTCACCCGAATTTTGAAAAAGCTCAAGGAGCTCGACTTTGAAAGCGGTAAGTCAGCCAAGAAAAAAGTTCCTTTTTAAGCCTGCATTCAAAGAATTTAAGCCGCTGTGACGCTGAGCTAAAGCTACTCACACACGACTATCAAAAAGGCGTGCTATATTCTCTTACGTGAGCAAAATACTGCTCAGTTGCTGCTGACTCGTTCAGTCGCAATCCTTGAGGGAATTAGGAGGTGATGCCCATGTCTGTAAGTGATACATACAATGGTCTACAGGTTGATGTGAGCCGGCTGTGTGCCGGGGCAGTTCTCTAGAGCTAGCACTAGCATCAAATGTTAGGGCTAGATAGCTGGATTTCCTTCCGGCAGTTTGGTTTTAACCTGAAGACCCGACCAGACCGCTCCCACCTTACACAATAAGGTGGGAGCGGATGGTTTTTTAAAGGGTAAAAAGCCCTCGTCGTTCGTTTGATCTAGATGTCCTTGTTCCTACACAAATGGCGATCAAGATATCGAAAAAACTTATCAATCACTTAAAAAAAAGCGACGCTTTTGAATGATTAGCGATCGCGCTTCTTCTCCTCCCAAATTCTTGAGCCCACCGTTTCAAAGGCTTAGAGTATCCCTCCGCACATAGATTCGATGAAGCTATGGATTTTCCCAGCATCAGATCTCGCTAGGGCCAGTTCCCTTAATAAAATAAAACTGGCCTAGGGTGTTGGTCGATACAAGATCGATCTGCTAGCATTTCCCTTAAGTTTGAGAAAAGTTTGTGCCTTAAGTCATAAGGCTCCATTCAAAATTTCAAACTTTGATAGGAAAACTAAAGTTCTTGTCTACTCAAAGGTGTGAGGAAAATCTAAGAAATGAAAAATATGCTTTGGAAAACATTGCTAGTCGCTCCAGCTGCTTTAGGCGCTGTGATCGCTGTCTCCGGTAACGCTTTTGCTGCTGAGTCTGCGACGACTAACTCAGTTGATGCTCAGACTGCTGCTACACTACCCGTTGCCGATGTTGCGGCTTCTGACATCACGACTGCTGGCGTTGCAACAGCTCAGCCTGTTCAGCTAGCTCAAGTGACCAGCGTTTCAGAACTTTCCGACGTTCAGCCTGGTGACTGGGCCTTTACCGCACTTCAGCGCTTGGTTGAAGAGTACGGCTGCTTAGAGGGCTACCCTGACCGCACTTACCGTGGCAACCGCGCTTTGACTCGCTATGAGTTCGCTGCTGGTTTGAACGCCTGCTTAGACGTTGTGATTCAGCTCATCGGCCCCAACAGCGACCTTGACAGCATCCGCCGCTTGCAAGAAGAGTTCGCTGCTGAGCTAGCTACCATTCGTGGTCGTGTAGATGGTCTAGAAACCGATGTTGCCGAGCTCCGCTCCCAGCAGTTCTCTACTACCACTAAGCTACGTGGTCAGGTAGATGCTCACTTGGTCGTTCCTTTCTCAGATGCTTCCATCGCATCTATTAACAATAGGAACATTAATCCTAACCCTAATGCTAATGAAGCTCTTCCTGGCACCTTTCCTGCTGCCCCTGCTGTTGAAGAAGCAGACGCAACGTTTGAATATCGCGCTCGTTTGAACTTTGATACCAGTTTCACGGGTGAAGATAGACTGCGGGTTCGCTTGCAGGCTTCTGACGCAGCTGGTTCTTTGGCTAACAGCCAAAACGGTCTTGCTGACCAGAGCGGTCGTCGGAACGGTCTAGAAGATAATATCGGCCTAGACGATGTTTACTACAGCTTCCCTGTTGGTAACCGCATTAGCGCTATTATCGCGGCAAACAGCGTCGTCACTGATGACTTTGTAACCAGCACTATTGTTCCTTTTGATGGCACTAGCGTTGCTGATGCGGGTGGCCCTGAGTTCTACGATCTTTATCCAGGTGGTAATTTTGGTGGAGGCGTTAACGTTGCGTTTTCTCCTAACCTGATCCTTGACCTCGGCTACTCTTCTGGAAGCAGCAACGTAAACGCTGCTGGCGCTGGCTTGTTTAACAACAACAGCTACATTGCTCAGCTCAACTTGCTAACTGACGGCATTCTAAATGCGGCTGTTACCTATATCGACAGCGATAATAATGCCGCTGGCGATCCAGAATATACTGTCGCGGGTCTTGTCAATTTTGACTTCGGTGGCTTCGAAATTGGTGGTCACTATGCCTACACTCCAGTCGTCGGCGGCGGCGATGCGGACTCCTACATGGGCGGTATTGCCTTCAACAACTTCCTCGGTAGCGGCAACCAGTTCGGTGTGTACGGCGGTATCTCTCCTGCTGTGAATGTGGATCCTCTGTTGATTGAGGCTTACTACAAAATCGACGTGAATGAGTTCTTCTCGTTCACGCCTGCTGTTATCTACACGGATAGCCAGCTCGGTACTAGTGATGACACGGCTGTATACGGCGCTCTACGTGCAAGTTTCACCTTCTAAGCCGAAGAAAATAGCTATGGCTTAGGGCTTAAGTGCCTAGCGCTGTAGCAATCAATAGTCTAGATCCCTAATCAGAGAAGGAGCTTCGTCATATCGAAGCTCCTTCTCTTTTTGTTTTAAATTCTGGCTGTAGATTTCCGAGCCTAAATTTTGCCAAAAGCAGCAGAAAGACACGTTTATGCGTTTTATAACTGATATTGATGCGCTTTACGAGTTCTTTGTCGTTTAGACATCACCATTTTGCGATGACTAACCCTATAGTACTGGAGGCTATAAAGCCAGCTTTTATGGTGTGAAGGAAAATTACGACTATGCCTAATCTTTTTGGGATTTCTCTGCTGGCATTGCCCGCAACTGGTGCAGCGCTGCTACTCTCAGGAAACGCAATTGCCGCTGAAGCAACTGCGACTGCAACTATTGCACCTGAAACGGCTGCAACTTTGCCAGTGTCTGATATTTCCGCTAATGCTGAACCGGTTCAGCTTGCTCAAGTGACCAGCGTTTCTGAGCTTTCTGATGTGCAGCCTGGTGACTGGGCCTTTACTGCACTTCAGCGCTTAGTAGAAGAGTACGGCTGCTTAGAAGGTTACCCTGACCGCACTTACCGTGGCAACCGCGCTTTGACTCGCTATGAGTTTGCCGCTGGTTTGAACGCCTGCTTAGATGTTGTGATTCAGCTCATCGGCCCCAACAGCGACCTTGACAGCATCCGCCGCTTGCAAGAAGAGTTCGCAGCTGAGCTAGCTACCATTCGTGGTCGTGTAGATGGTTTAGAAACCGATGTTGCCGAGCTCCGCTCCCAGCAGTTCTCTACTACCACTAAGCTACGTGGTCAGGTAGATGCTCACTTGGTCGTTCCTTTCTCAGATGCTTCCATCGCATCTATTAACAATAGGAATGTGAACCTTAATCCTAATGGTAATCAAGCCCTTCCTGGCACCTTTCCCGCTGCACCTCCCGCCGAAGAAGCAGATGCAACGTTTGAATATCGCGCTCGTTTGAACTTTGATACCAGTTTTACGGGTAAAGATAGATTGCGGATTCGTTTGCAGGCTTCCGACAATGCTCGTTCTTTGGCTAACAGCCAATTCGGTCTTGCTAACCAGAGCGGTCGTCGGAACGGTCTAGAAGATAATGTTGGCCTAGACGATGTCTACTACAGCTTCCCAGTTGGTAGCCGGATTAGTGCCATTATTGCTGCCAATAGCATTTATACAGATAACTTTGTCACTAGCACTATTGTTCCTTTTGACGGTCCGAGTGTTGCTGATGCGGGTGGTCCGGAGTTCTACAATATCTATCCCGGTGGTAGAGGTCTTGGCGCAGGCGTAAACCTTTCTTTCTCGGACAATTTAATTCTAGATTTGGGTTACGCTTCCGACAGTAGCAATCTCAATACGGCTGCTGGCGGGATCTTTAGTAGCAATAGCTATATTGCTCAGCTAAACCTGCTAACAGATGGCATTTTGAAGGCGGCTGTCACTTATATCAACAGCGATCAATCGGCTAATGGCTTGGCTGATTATACCGTCGCCGGATTGCTAAATCTTGACTTTGGTGGCTTTCAGGTCGGTGGTCACTACGCTTACACGCTTGCGGTGGGCGGTGGCGACTTAGATTCTTATATGGGTGGCGTTGCCTTCAATAACTTCTTGGGTAGTGGCAACCAATTTGGCGTCTATGGGGGTATTTCGCCTGACGTCGCTCGCGATCCTCTATTGGTAGAGGCTTACTATCAAATGAGGCTGAGTCCCTTCCTTACGCTGACGCCTGCGGTTATCTATACCGATAGCGATCGCAACAGCACTGATGACACCGCTTTGTATGGTGCATTGCGAGCCACGTTTAAGTTCTAGATTCGATTGGCTTAAAGACTGATTACGTCAGTTCTAACCATTTTGGGTCTTAACTGACTCACACCTTGTATAGCAGGGCCTTGCCATCGCAAGGCCCTTTTTTGCGATTTTGATTAGCATTAGCGCTGGGTTAGCGTAGTCCTATCCACGTAAAGAAATCCTGCTTAGTCAATAGCTCCATTACCAGCAAGGCAATGAAGCCGACCATCGCAAACCGACCGTTGATTTTTTCTGCGTACTGTGTCCAGCCAAATCCTGGCTGATCGGTGCTGTCGGGCTCGCTCGTAGCCGCTACGGGCTTTTCTATGGAAGAAGGGGCAGTCATAAACCAATCCACTAGAGTGCTTTTACGGAGGGTGCTTTTACGGAGGGTGCTTTTTGGCTATGTTAGCGGTTAGCCGACACGACTGGGCATTGTATGGGTGTAGCGATCGCTCAACTCAGCCTAATCGTTAAATTCGACTTTTCAGAGAGCTATTTGAACAAATACTATGTTTGAGTCGTCGCTTCAATACTACGAGGGTTAGCTTAATTTGCAAAACAAATCATAGTTAACAGTTCTTGATTAGCTTAACTTTGGCTGACAAAAAGCCTACAAAAAGCTTAAACCTATTAATATTAACTCACTGCTCCATGGACCCTCAACGGGCTTTCAAGGGAGGAAGATAAAGAAACTTTTAGAGCAAGTGATACGCTTAGGGTTTAGCATACTTTCTACAATTAATTATTAAACTGATAAGAGAAGGGTTCAGCTTTATGCCTTTTAAGGGGTTTATGAGTGTCTTATTAATCACCTAATTAATAGTCTGACTACGTAAGCCTCTAGTGGTGAAACAAATATCATTAAATATCGTTATTCAAATTTTTGTGTTGATCAGTTTTTGTGCTTATATGTGATTGCTTTATCGTTCGCTCAAACCAGTGGAATGATCAGCATTTCACCAGATTTTCTGTAAACTTTCAAGCATTAGGTGATCGATAGCTATGGCCGACAAAAATACACCGCTAAAGGGCAAAGCGCTGCTCCAAAAGTTCAATGAGCTATCCCATTTGTCTAAACGGGAAAGGGCTCAAGGCTGCGGGTATTACACCGTTACTAAAGACAATCAAATTCGAGCGAATTTGGCGGACTTTATGAACGCTTTGCTAGAAGCAAGAGGCATTTCTCTTAGCCCAGAAGGCGCTAAAGATGGCAGAGGTAGAGAGCCAACCTATCGAGTTAGCGTGCACAAAAATGGTCAGATTGTGATCGGCTCTACTTATACCCAAGAAATGGGCCTCCAGCCGGGTGACGAATTTGAAATTAAGCTGGGCTACAAGCATATTCGGTTGGTTCAGCTAGATAGCACGACTATTCATGCAGCCGATGAGTAAGCTGTGAGGCGCTTTTAGGATTTTGCTGGCTGGATCACATCGTAAATGCTTGACGAGCTTCCAAGGTAACTAGCGTAATCGGCGTTAGGGGTAGGAAACGAGTGAGCGGCCCCACGGGTAAAGAACGAGAAATGTTGATCTGTGTAAAGTGACTGTGCCAATGGGCTGCGATCGCGGGCTGTCCTGCCCAGGTAGTAACTTGGCTGAGATGCTCTAAGGTTGCTAATGCCAAAACGATACGGCCAGAACTTAGCTGACGCTCAGCTGGGCAATCGTTGATTTGCGGATGAGGCGAGGCGGATGCTTCGGTTACGCTCATTTTGGTATGCAGAAAATTGAGGATGGCCACGAGCTGGCCGCTGCTGCCACCGATAAAGACGCGATCTGGATAAGGTAGATCCACTAGCGCGGCGGGAGCTTGGCCCTGAATGACTTGGATGGGGCTATACGCTAATTGCTGTGCGTTTTGATGGATGAGAGCGGTGCCGATCGCAGTTTTTTCGATGGCGTATAGCCGCGCTGTGGGGCACAATCGGGTGAGTTCGATGCTGACAGAGCCGGTGCCAGCGCCAATATCCCAGATGGTTTGTCCCTTTAGGGGGGCAAGTTCACCTAAAATAAGTAGCCGAATTTCGCGCTTGGTCATGAGGGTGGGGCGATCGCGAAATCCGAAAAATGCGGCATCGGGTAGCCCAATTAAGGGCAGTTCGCTAGGCCGTTCGTTGGGCGGTGCCTTTGCCATCCATGGCCGAGGCTCCAGCGTGTCATCTAACTGGCGCTGCAAAACCACGACGTTTAGCGGTGCAAAGGTTGGCGGCTGGTCTGGATGATTCTGAAGCTGACAGGGCCAATAGTCGCTGAGGCGTTCTTGATCGCTACCCAAATTTTCACAGACCCACAACCGATATTGTGTGGGTAAATCAAGCGCTGTTATGAGCTGAGCGATCGCGCTGGGCGTAAAGACGCCATCGGTGAGAATGGCAATGCAATGATCGCCTTGCTTGAGCGATCGCACGAGCTGCTGTTCATCTCGCCCATGCAGGCTGATTAAGGTGGCATTTTGCCAAGGAATTTTGAGGCCGCTAAAGGCTAGCTGAATAGCGCTGACTTGAGGATGAAACACCAGCTGATCGGCGGGAATTGAGGCCAACAGCAGCCGCCCAATCCCAAAAAATAGCGGATCGCCTGAGGCTAGCACCACGGCTCGGAGGTGGGGATGGGTAGATAGGCGCGATCTCAGCTGTGCGAATACTTGCGTGAAGTTTCCTAGCGGCCAAGCTTCGATTTGCGGGGGGTGCCGCTGACCAATCTCCTGACCCATCTCCTGGCCCATCTCCTGACTGGCCTCCTGACTGGCCGCATTCGACCACAAATAGGCAAATGCGTCTAACTGACGCTGAGCCCCAATTAAAATCGTTGCTGACTCAACAATTTCAAGCGCCTTAGGCGATAAGCTGCTAGCCCCCGCTAGCCCCATTCCCACAACATGAATAAGGCTTTGGCTCGAATCGCTTCGATCATCCCTGGCGCTGAGCATTGATGGCGCGTTCATGGCATTGCTTCCCAAGCCGCAATCATCACTGCGTTTAAAATAGCGGCAGCTACTGCTGATCCGCCTTTACGGCCTGCGACCAAAATATGAGGCACCGCCAATTCAGCCAGCTTCTGTTTGGATTCGACGACATTGATAAAGCCCACCGGCGTGCCAATCACTAAGGCCGGTTGCCAGTCGCCACGTTCAATACCTTCACAGAGGGCGATTAAAGCGGTTGGGGCATTGCCAATCACAAAAATAGCTTGAGGGTGCGATCGCCCGCACTGCTGCATTCCATAGGCGCTGCGAGTCAGTTCGGCTGGGCAGTTTGCCGCCTGCTGGACGGCGATGGTGATGGGCGATTTCCAGGTTTTGTTTACCACTGTTTGAATGCCTGCGGCCACCATCGACACATCAGTCACAATCGGGGCGTGATGCTGCAAAGCTGCCATCCCTGCTGCCAAAGGCTCACCGCTAAAGCGCATCAGCTGCTTAAATTCAAAATCTGCGGTGGTATGAATCACCCGTCGCAGCACGCCATACTCTGCTGTTGGCAAATCACACTTGCCAAGTTCTCGATCAATTTGCGCAAAGCTAGCTTGCGTGATGGCATGTTCGCAGTAAGCAGGCATTGGCGCTATGACTTTCCTAAAAAATTAATTACTTTGGACTGGCGTTTGGATTGGCGCTATTCGGCTGGTCATCAGGTTGAACCGGTTGAACTGGTTGAGGGGCGACAACGCTCTCACTAGGCGGGTCTGACTGTGATCCTACATAGGCGCTTTCTGCTAGATAAACGTCACCCGCATCAATTTCGCCTACAGCGATCGCTTCGTATCGAATCGTGCCTTCTACTGTGGCAATTTGGCCCACCGTCGGGTTAGACGTCGTGGTGAGCACCCACAAACTGCCGCTATCATCGCTCACCTGATACAGCCATCCGCCCAAGATAGCCACTCGCTTAGTGACTGTGCCTGAAATCGTGACCTTTTTATCTCCCTCCTCGCCTGCTATCGAACCAATGGCTACGGTTGTCTGCTTGGTGAGGCGAAGCTTTGGGGCCCCAGCCGGAAACGATGTGGTCGGTAGCACAGCGTCGTCGGTTGCGGGTTGATCCAACGTGCAGCCACCTAATAGCAGACCGCCAAGTAGCAGAACGCTGACGATTGCTCTAGAGCGCTCTATTTTTTTAGCAGGTTTTTTAGCCGGTTGTTTGACGAGTCCTTGAGCCAGTAGAGTTTCAATCGCTACGTGGCGACTATGCTGCGATCCAAAAAACAAAAAACTTTTCATGAAAGCGCTCTCACAGCGGATAACGGCTAATGAAATCTCGACAATTAAACCCAAGGGCTGATTATTTTTTCTATAGGACTTTTTACAGCGCTTTTTGCAGTGCTTTTCTACAGTGCTTTGGTAATCTGGTTTTAGTGCTTTAATCGCGCTCTTTAATCAAGGCGTATTGGTATAATTTGTCTCCGTTCTAGAATTCATTAGAATCCAGTTGTCTCTCGATTTATCTCCATTGAATATCCAAATTGAACCCAAGCTAGTCAGTGGCGTATTTTAACATTATGGCTCAGCTTCTCGATGGAAAAGCACTGGCAAAACAGATCCAAGCCGATTGCCTCACAAAGGTGCAGTCCTGGCGGGCCCGCTATGGTAGGGTGCCGGGATTAGCCGTGCTCATGGTCGGCGACAATCCAGCTAGTGCAGCTTACGTGCGCAATAAAGAGCGAGCCTGTCAGCAGGTAGGGATTGCTTCATTGGGTAAGCATCTGCCTACCGAAAGCACTCAAGCAGAAGTCGCTCAAGAAATTGCAGCGCTTAATCAAAATCCTGATGTAGACGGCATCTTAGTACAGTTGCCTTTGCCTCCTCATCTGGATGCTACAGCCTTACTCAATCTGATCGATCCAGATAAGGATGTCGATGGGCTGCACCCGGTTAATTTGGGCCGATTGGTAAGAGGCGAGCCGGGCCTGCGGAGCTGTACGCCTGCGGGCATCATGCGGCTGCTTGAGGCTTATGGCATTGATTTGGCGGGTAAAAAGGCGGTTGTGGTAGGGCGCAGCATCTTAGTGGGTAAGCCGATGGGACTGATGTTGCTAGGTGCCGATGCTACCGTGGTAATGGCTCATTCCAAATCGCAATCTCTAGCCGAATTAACGCGCTCAGCCGATATTCTAGTAGCAGCGGTTGGCATTGCCAATTTTATTGATGCACCGATGGTTAAATTGGGTGCAACGGTGATTGATGTCGGTATTAACCGAGTTATAGACTCTGAAACGGGTCAATCTCGGTTAGTTGGGGACGTTAATTTTTCGGCGGTTGAACCCGTTTCTGGAGCGATTACGCCGGTTCCAGGCGGAGTTGGGCCGATGACGGTGGCCATGCTGATAGAAAATACAATGGTGAGCTATAGCGATCGCCTCCAAATTTCTCGCTAGATCGACCGTTACTTAGTATTGACCGTAATTATCTATACGCCGCCGCGAAGGCCAGCCCTACCCTTTATCTCTCAGTTTCTATGGTGACTACAAACTTTAATACCCCTAGCGCCAAGCAGTCTAGAACCCGTGGACAAGACTTCGATCTCAAGAGCTACCTAACAACGCGGGCAGCTCAAGTAGAAACCGCTTTAAACAGTGCCTTACCGGTAGTCTATCCCGAACAGATCTATGAAGCTATGCGCTACTCGCTGTTCGCGGGCGGTAAGCGGCTGCGACCCATTCTTTGTCTAGCGACTTGTGAAATGCTAGGTGCTTCGTCATCTGTCGCGATGCCAACGGCTTGTGCCCTCGAAATGGTGCATACGATGTCGCTGATTCATGATGATTTGCCCGCCATGGATAATGATGACTATCGGCGAGGTCAGCTCACCAATCATAAGGTCTATGGCGAAGATGTGGCGGTGCTAGCAGGCGATGCTTTACTGGCTTATGCCTTCGAGCATATTGCTAGCCAAACGAGCGGAGCGCAGCCTCAGCAGGTTTTACAGGTGATTGCGGATTTGGCGAGAGCAGTGGGTGCCGCTGGATTAGTGGGGGGTCAAATTGTGGATTTGGCGTCCGAAGGCAAAGAGGTTGACGAACAAACGCTAACCTACATTCATATGCATAAAACGGCGGCGCTGCTAGAGGTTTCGGTGACGTCCGGGGCTACTTTAGCAGGCGCTGATCAGAGCATACTAAAACGATTAAAGCGCTATGCTCAGCGCATTGGGTTGGCTTTTCAAATAGTGGATGATGTGCTTGATATTACGTCTACCTCAGAAACCTTGGGCAAGTCCGTAGGTAAAGATATCGCGGTTCAAAAGGCTACTTATCCACGTCTTTGGGGCTTAGAAGAGTCTCAGCGTAAGGCTCAAGAGCTTGTCGATGAGGCGATTTCTGAGTTAGAGGGGTTTGAAGCGCGATCACAGCCCTTGATTGCGATCGCGCGCTACATTACTGCCCGCACTCACTGATCTTTTCAGCCCTAATCCTCAGCTCTGGCCCTTCATCACTGATCTCCATGCAAGACTTCAATCAAATCTTTCAAAATCACGTGCTGTGGGTAGCCCTTGTTGCCTGCATTACGGCCCAAATTATCAAGCTAGCTGTAGAATTTGCCCAGCACCGGGCTATTAATCCTCGGGTACTGGTTGAAACCGGTGGAATGCCGAGTGCCCACTCAGCGTTAGTGACAGCGTTAGCCTGCGGCGTCGGTCAAACGATTGGATGGAATACGCCTGCTTTTGCGGTAACTTCAGTGTTTGCCGTAATTGTCATGTATGACGCCGCAGGGGTGCGCCAAGCGGCTGGTAAGCAAGCCAAAATTCTCAATCAAATCTTAGATGAGCTGTTTCAAGAACATGCCGAATTTAATCAAGATCGGCTCAAAGAGCTGTTAGGGCATACGCCGGTTCAAGTGATTGCCGGTTCAGCTTTGGGGGTCGTCATTGCTTGGCTAGCCGCGCCGGTTAACTAAAAGCTATCTAGCTATCTAACAGTGATTTAATGACATTTAATGAAGTTCTAAATCAGCCCCCGCTTGACGAGCGCTTAGCGCGCAACTTCGTTAGAAATCCGCACAACCCGCTGAGCATCCACTAAAATCGGTGCCAGCTGGGCGTCGCTAAGCTTTTGGAGGGTGGTGGCCGCGCCCGCTGCATCTGCTGTGTAATCAGCGAGTAAATAGGCTCGTTGCTGATAGACCGCTAAGCCCACAGGCGTGACTACCCGGCCTACAGCAGTGGCCACATCAGGGCGATCGCCATAGTCTACCAGTACTGCATAGCCCTCTGATAGCCGACGCGGTTGGTAGCTAATTGTGCCGCTAGCACTTGAACGAGCAGCGGTGGTCGTCGCCACAGGCGTAGCAGGCGCGGTCGGATTTGGCGCGGTTGGATTTGTAGTAGCGATCGCAGCTTGTGTCTCCGAGGGCCTCGATACGAAGCTTTCAAAACCCGCTTCTGTGGTCATGTAGGTGGCCCAGGCATTGGCGGTTTCTAGGCTGGTAAAGCCGCCAGCACGCACCAAAGATTCATTGAGGTAGGTGCATACCAAAACGGGATTTTCCGCCGGTAAAATAGCCGCGATTTGAGCGCGATCTGATTCGGTTTTACCTCTAACGAGCAGTAAATACTCTCCGGTGACTGGCGGTGGACAAGCCGGTAAAGCGGATTGAGCGATCGCTTTGGCTGCCCACAGCGGGGATAAAAGCGCCCCATAGCTAAGGCCGATGACGCAGGTATGCAGCCATCGATGGCGGGGCAAACGAAACAAAAAGGACATAGCTGATTTCCAAGAAATTCAAAGCTGTAAATTTTTGTGACACTGTGAGTTTGAGTATCAGTGTGAGTGATACCCCAAGCAGCATAGCTGCCTAGCGCCACCCTGACGTGCCTATTGGGTTGGCGCTAGAGAAGCGAGCGCGTCAGGAATTGTCGCTGAAGGTGCTTCAAACTCGCCCATCGCCACGTATTCTAAACGCAGCTTGAGCCAAGTCACAAATGTTTTGTCCGTCGAGACAACAGCGGCAGCAGGCTGCGGGCACTTAGCTTGAACGGTAGCCAATTCGGGCGCTGCCAAAAAAGCAGGCTGTTTGATCAGCCAAAAGTCAATTTCTTTTTCTTGAGATTGGTAGTGGCGATCGCGCTCTTTTAAAACTTCATCAAACGGTTCTTCTTCTAGCAAAAACCGCTGACTCGCTGCCACGTAGTAGTAAGTTGTCATACTTGAAAACTGTCTAAAAAGTCTAAAGGAATGTAAAGGGCAATGTATAGATCACCCTAGGCGTTAAGCCTTCACTATCCTACGACAATGGCCTACATCCAAGCCGGTCAATCTAAACCGTGCAGTCCAAGCAGATCGCCTTTATTATCTCATCTCTAAAAATCTATCCGCCCTGAAGGCGCACTAAATTCTGGCTCACGCGGTAGATCAGCGGCTTCTAGTTCTGGCTCCTGATTGGTGTACCCATTGTCGTCTGCCCTGATTCGAGCGGCGTTGATAACAGCACCTAGAAGGCGAACATCATCGCTGAGTTCTAACTCTTCAATGGCCGTATCAAGCACTGCTTTTTCGGTGATTTCCGGACGAGTAACGAGGACAATGCCATCAGTCACTTCCTCTAGCAATAGCGCATCATCACAGCGAGTCAGCGAAGGCGTATCCAAAATCACCATGTCAAAGCGCGACCGAGCATCTTTGAGAAAGCGCTGCATTTCGCTGGATTCAATAATGGCAGCAGGCTGACGCTGAGGTCCCGGCGAGGGACAAACGTAGAGGTTTTCGACTTGAGAAACCATCTGCATGTTGTCGCCAATTTGACCGCCGTAGTAGCGCAACGGTTCTAGAGCCGCTTGCGAATCCACATTTAGCCCTAGCACTTCTGCTTTAGAGCCTGATCTCAAGTCGGCTTCTACAAGCAGCGTGCGCCGACCGGCTCGAGCCGAGGCGATCGCTAAGTTGTAAGCGCTAATGCTTTTGCCTTCTTGCGATCGCGTACTGGTGAGCAAAATCATTCGAGGCCCAATCGGACTTTCTTCGGTGCCGACCAATCGCAGCCGACTCAAGAAACGCTCGTAGCTAGCATTGTAAGCAGAATCTGGCTGCACCAATACCGGTACCGCCCGAGCCGAGCGCGTTCTCATCGCCGGAATCATCCCCAGCATCGGCACTTCTTGGGCTTGCAGCATCGCTTCTAGTTCTTCGGCGGTGCGTACAGTGCCATCGAGCAAATCTAGCAAGTACACTACTCCACCACCAACTACCAAGCCCGTCAGCGCGCCTGCGAGTAATATCAAAAGCGGCGATGGGCGCTCAGGATCGCTGGTCACCGTAAACGGCGGTTTTGCTACCACTAAGCTACTGACCGTTTCTGCTTCAGCGGCTTGGGCATCGACTCGGCTAGCCTGAACCCGCTCATAGAGGGCCCGGCGCAAAGCCACTTGGTTAGCTAGGCGATCGCGCTCAAGCTGCTTATTCGGCAAACTCGCATACTGCTGGCGCAAGGCTCGGGCTGATTCGCCAATCACCTGCTGCTGCGAAAGCAACGCATCGCGCTGAGTATCGAGAGATACGAGCTGATTTGCCAACGCTGCCCGCGCAGGATCCAAGCTGCTGTCCTGTCGTACCTGCGTTCCACTAGGCAGCGGCGCACTAGAGCCATTGCCCCCAATCACCTCAGCTGCTCGCTGTCGCAAAAGCTGGTCATAAGCCACCAAATTATTTCTCAGCTCGACAATACTAGGATGCTGCTCTCTCAGCCCCTGGCTTTGAAGCAACGTCATTTGAGTCTCAGCGGCAGAGATTTGTGCCCGTAGCTGTGCAATTAACGGATCGGCGCTCAAAGCCGAGGATGCATAGGCTTGCTCTGGTGTCATCCCTAGCTGTCCCTGTAAACTCCGCATCTCGGCTTCTAGCCCTGCTAGCGTAATTTGATTCGTGCGAAGCTGCTGCTGAGATCCGGTAATTGCACCGAGCAAACTACCATCGATAGAAGCCTGAATAGCAGGCCCTTCAATGCGATCATAAGCTTCTAAAGCCTGTTCAGATTCCCGCAGCTCAGACTCAATGGGGGGTAATCGCTTATTGATTTCATCAGTAATACTTTTCAGCCTAGCTTTATTCGTAATTTGGCTAAGCTGAATCATGGCATCGATCATGGCATCAATAACCGTCTTCGTTAGCTCTGGGCTAGAGCCTAAAAAGCGCATCGTCACCCTTTGACTGGGCGTATTGCTGCCATCTGCAGCGTCAACGTTGGTGACCTCAAGCTTGGTATTGTTGCCAATTTCTTCTGGTGTTAAATTAATGCCTTTACTCTTGATCTGATTAGATACCTCTTCTAGAACGATTTCAGAGAGCAAAAGATCTTTCGTAATAATGCCGCGACCTTGCGTTTGAATTTGCGTCGTTGTATTTGAAAACGCAATCAGCGGCGAGTTATCTACCAAAACCGTCTCTGAGTAATACTCTACGGGCGGTTCTGGCTGAAAAGCCACCACGCTAGAAGCGCCTAAAATAGACAAAAACGTAAATAAACCCGCCCACTTATAGCGGTTTAGCGCAAGCAAATAACGTTTGATGAATGGGGATGCCATAGTTCTACGCTTCAGAATTTCAGTGGGCAGACGATCAGAGGCGATCAAGATTTGAGAAAAATGTAGACAGAATAAAACAGTAAGTCTTTACTAAGAACCACTACCTGAAAAGGTTGTTGTTGTCTAGAACATCATTAAAGAATCTGGTAAACCCTAGAACGTCGCGGAAAGGTCGAGAAATCGTTTGAATCGCGTACGATAGCCGAGCTAGGGCGTTGCGACCCACCACAATGACATCGCTGTCTTCTAATGGCGGATTTTGGGTGATGTCACCTTCAATCGCTGCTTTGGCATCTAACCGAAGCGTGACCGCTCTACCGGTTTCAGGGTCGAAGCGAATCAGTCCAACCTCACGGAGGTTGGCATCGTCAATATTAACCCCCAATTGGGCAACGCCATCGACAAACGTACTGCCATTGTTTAGATTAAGCGTGCCGACTCCTCCTCGGCCTCCCGCATAATTGAGAAAACGCACGTTTATGATAGGCTGAGCCAGCGTAGATCGGGCCACCAAGTAGCGGTCATATTCATCTAGCTGATTGGGATCTAGCTCCGGGACAATGACGACATCGCCGTCTTCTAAGTGCACATCCGGTAGCGAACTGCCTTCTTTTAGAGGTGTGAATAAATCCACATTGACGGTTTCTTCGACAAAGCCGCCATCGCGTCGCAATCGCCGCTGTACCTGAATCGCCCGTAAATCTGACATGCGAGTAGCGCCGCCAGCCGTCAGCAGCGCCGTGGCTACACTAGGATCGCTCAAAGGATAAAATCCAGGTCTCTGTACAGAGCCCAAAATGGTGACTTCAACGCCGCGTTGGCTCACCAGCGTCACTGCGAGATCTCGCGGTTCACGGATGACAACGTATTGATTGTAAATCAAACGCAGACGGTCTTCGGCTTCCCTTAGGGTTAACCCCCGGAAGGGCACTGCGCCTTGAATCGGCACGACTACGTTGCCTTGTAAATCCAGCGTAGCTTGAAAGCTTAAATCGGGGTAGCGCTGGACGCTAACAAAAAAGGCATCTCCAGGGCCGAGATGATAATCGTCAAAAGCAGGCTGTAGATTGGTCGGTGTGATAACTGTATTCGGAATCGTCAGTGGCCTTTCATACTGAGGCCCTATAGCGGGTGGTAAAGTAGGTATTTGAGTCTGAGTGTCGAAGCTTTCACTGCCATTGGTAAAAGGTTCTGGTTGACCCGTCGGTGGAACCGGTGATGAATAATCAGAATCAGGTAAGGATAAAGCTGGCTGACTCGGGGTGCTGCCGGCCGGAGGCGCTGCTTGCCCGGCAGGCGGCAGCATGGGCAAGGCTTCTGGGGTCTGCGTTATTTGAGCCTGCGCTATTTGGATTTGTGCTTCCTGCGTCTGTAATATGGGGGCCGGTTCTATTCGCACTAGGGCCGTTTGGGTCAAGGCTTTTGGGGTTAAGTCAGTTTGAATCTGTGACTTCTGAATCTGTGACTTTTGAATGGGCCATTCTTGTGCTTGAGCAGGTATGGCAATGCCCATCAGACTTGCCAAGCAAAGCGTTTGCGCTAACCGGCACACCGAAGGAGCGAATCTATCAGATGCTGTTTGCCTAGGTGCCGTATCGCTGGAAACCGCAAGGAATAAGCGATTGAAATTTGATAAACCCTTATTCATAACTGTTCAGTTGGCTGTTTAGTTTTGAGTGCTACTAGAATGGAGAATGCTGGGCAAGCCTCAAGCCTATTGAATAAAAGCTACCGACTTATAAGCAGCTCGGTAGGTATTGCTACACTCAGTAAAACTACTGTAGACACTACCTTATCCTATGGGCTCACGTATCCTGCAAGGTCAAAAAAAGAACATTAACGAATCTTTTTTTAGTCTCTATGTTCCCTATATATTTGCTTGGGTGATTGCCTCTTTTTTGCGCTAAATCATTCAGTCGGTGGGTACTTTTTTGAGGCACCTTTAGACCTGTCCAAAAACACTGACTGAAAGAGCGCTTGCTGAAGGTTTTGAGCCAAGGACTCTGCTGTAAGTTTACGAGAAACAATGTCACCAAATGGGGCAATTGGCAACCAAAGGCTAACGGCGACCCACGGCATTCTCTGATAATTAAGCCATTGCGTTGTTTGGTCGGCCCAAAACCACTGGGCGGGTGAGGCACTGCCCCCGGTTGCCCAAGCGTACCATTGCAAAACGGCGTACGTTTGTCCTTCATTCCATGCACGGAAGAAATCAGCCTTAATCCGGACAGTTTGAGATTTTTCTGAATGATTTATGGGTAAGTCAAAAGACATTGGCTGGCGCGAATCTACTGACCAGTGCTGAGAGCCTTTGATGTCTAACCATTCAACTTCTGGCTGATCGGCTTCATATATCTGTGGTCGCAACAGCAGGAAGATAGGCTTATTGTTAGGGATTTCAGACTTTTCAGCGTTAGGCTGGCTCGTTTTGGCAGATAGCTGCTGAATAGACCATTTGTGGCCACCGATTTTAGTTTCAATTTGATCGTCGGTGACCCAGCCAGGGATGTCGATGCCTTGCGTAGGAATGGCCTGCAAGGCGGTACGAGTGGGGGCGGGTAGCTTCGGCGGCGAGGCCCAAGGCCAGCCGGCAGAATATAGCGGTAGCGCGCTAATAATGACAAAGAGCGCTAAAACACTAATCAGAATAAGCTTGGTGACAGACTTTTTAACCAACTTTTTTCGACTGAGTAGAACGGTAAGGGAAAGGACAAAAGGAAGGGGGTAATGGCCAGAGGTTAGAAAAAGTCTTTGGGTCGATCAGTCCGTCTGGGCGAATGAGAGAGTGGATCAGATGCGGGAAGATCTCTATTGCTATTTGCGGCTGCTCCTGAGTCAATCTCGGATTTGTCAGCGCTAGTTACAGATCCGGTGACGGCAGCGACTTTGAGCGTGGCGGGGGCGTAGCGTTCTAATAGCTGAATTAAAACGATCAGCATCCCGAGCATGGCGGCTGAGTAAAGATCGCCGCCCCAGCTCTCGTGCAGCCAATCAAAAGCTGCACTCATGTGGGCGCCGTGAAAAAAGGCGAGAGTGGTGTTGCGAATGATGTTGCCGATGATGCTGACCCCGATAATGCCGATGAAAAATAGCCCTGTTCTGAGTCGGGAATGGTACAGCCCTGTCCAGTAGGTCAAGATCAAGCCCATGAAGAGGCTGGTAAAGAGCATTTTAAGACCCGCGCAGTGGGGGGCGACTTCGACGAGCTGATTGTTGACGGATAGGTAGATGCTATCGACTTCGACATTGATATCGAACTGGAGCAAAATGAAGCCCGCAACGGCAGCGATGAATGCCTGTAGTGGCAGAACGTAGGGCTCAATGAGATAGGGGAGTTGGGTGGGTGTTGAGAGTAGGACTAATAGCCACGGAAACCAGTACAGGCGAAATCCAGCCAGTCCTTTAATCGCTAGCAAAAGCCCCAGCAGCAATAGGGGCAACGATAAGTTCATGAGATCGGGCAGGCGACTGCTGTAAAGAGCAGCCGCTAATGCTAGAAGCGGGACTGCTGACCAGTGCAGTTTGTCGGGCAGGGTTTCCCAGTGCGATCGCGCTTCCCAAACCAAATACATCGCAAACGGAATGCCTAATAGCCCATGACTAAAATATTCATGCTGAATGCTGATGGATTTATTGAGCCAGCCATCGCCCCAGTGCCATAGCAAAGGTACATAGAGAATACCGACAAGGCCAATGATAAAACCTTCAAGAGGAAAGTAGAATTTGCGTTTGGAGATCAGCATGAAGGGGAGAGAGAAAGAGTAACTTGGCTGGTTGCGGTTGGCGACTCAGCCGCTGTGAGAATGGATTTGATAGCATTGACTACCTGGTCTACCTGGGTGAAAGTGAGGCCAGGATACATCGGTAATGACAGGATTTCTTGACTGAGGGCTTCGGCCTGAGGGAAATCACCGGCGCGGTGGCCTAATGACTGAAAAGCGGGCTGCAAGTGGCAAGGTGTAGGGTAGTGAATGCCGGTTTGAATATCAAGGCTATTGAGTTCTAGCTGTAGGCGAGTGCGATCTATGGGGCAGTTGTTGGTTACTTTGACGACATAGAGATGATACACATGGCCTTCGCCGCTGACGTTTTGGATGGGTTGAATGCCTTTGCCTGCCAGATCTGCTAAGGATTGGTCGTAATAGGCTGCTAACTGGTTGCGTTCTTGATTCCAGCCTGATAGGTGGGGAAGTTTGATGTTGAGGACACTGGCTTGTACTGTATCCAATCGGCTGTTGACTCCACCCGGATCGGTGTGAAAATATTTGCGGGTGGCTCCGTAGTTACGCAGCGATCGCACCGTTTGCGCAACTAATTCCTCGCGGGTCACGAGCATCCCGCTGTCGCCGAGGGCCCCTAGGTTTTTGCTGGGATAAAAGCTATAGGCGGCAGCTAAACCGACTGAACCGGCGCGATAGCCTTCGCGCTCCGCTAAATGTGCTTGAGCAGCATCTTCAAAAATGATCAGATCGTAGCGCTTGGCCAAATCGAGTAAAGCCAGTGGCGATACCATTTGGCCATAGAGATGAACGGGCAAAATGGCCCGAGTTTTGCGGGTGATGGCGCATTCGGCGGCGACTAGATCAATCAGCGCGGTGTGCGGGCAGCAATCGACAAATACAGGGGTGGCTCCGGCTCTTACGACGCCAATTAGGGTGGCAATGAAAGTATTGGCCGGTAAAATCACTTCGTCGCCAGCGCCGATGCCGCAAGCGCGGAGACCAAGGGCAATGGCATCTGTGCCGCAGCCCACGCCGACCCCATGCGCCGTTTGGCAAGCTTGGGCAAAGGCGACTTCAAACTCCGCTACCGTTTGTCCCAGTACGTAGTCTCCTTTGGCTAGAGTCGCTTCGACAGCGGCTAAAATTTTGGCCTGAAGGGGCTGGTGCTGCCAGGACAGATCAACGAATGGAATCGGCGAGCTCGAAGAAAGGGTCATAGAAGAACGCAGCACAGCTGCACATCAAGAATGTAAAAACTATTTTCAAAGGCTATTGATAGTTTGAACTGATTTTGGGATGCTCAACTGAGCAATGGATGAATTCTCTGTAAAACTTGCTTAAATTACTTCAACAGGTTTTGATTAGATAGCTAATAGAGTGCCCTGTCGTCGTGGCATCGTTACATCTCGACGCTAGATTATGGACTTCAAAACTGCCTGTCAGCTAGTCATTGAGCAGACATTGCCTAAGTACGAAACCAGCGATACTTTCTTGGGCCGGTTGCGCCAAGGCCAGCCGCCTGTGCCGGGGCAGGTAACCTCGCTGCTGCTGGCGCTAAAAGCGATCCATGCCAATCTATTGCAGGCTCCAACGTTAGATCGAAATCTGGCTCAAGCGCTATTTTTAATTGCTTATGAGAGCCGTAATTTGTTTGGCGCGGCGCGGATGTCGCGGGTGATGTGGCCCCCTTTACTTGATGAAGATTTGGAGCGAATTGCGATCGCGGCCTACAAAATATTTGCTAACACCCCTCTTATTGAAGACTAGACTAAGCCTGAAAAAATTAGTCATAAAAAACCGGCAATAAAAAATTAGTCATAAAAATTCAGTAGCTAATATTCACCCTTGCGATTAGAGTACAGAGGCAACTTTTTTAAAGCAGGATGCGATGGCTTCTCGTTCTGATCTAGAGGTGAAATCTCGCTTAGTTCTAGGTCTAGGCTTACTGAGTCTGGTTGCGATTTTGCTACTGCGTCTGTTACTGCCGGTGGTGGTGATGACCATTCCGCTAGTTGTGATCGGCGCAGGTGGCTACTGGATCTATCGGCTATGGCAGCGGCAGCAACACTGGCATCAGCGCCAACAGGCCCACATAGATGCCCAGTTTTATCAGCTATTAAAGCAGCAACAAGGGCTGATTAGCGTTTTAGACCTAGCGATGAGCGCTCAGATCAACGGCAGCGAAGCCCAAGCCTATCTCAATGCTCAGGCCCAAGCATTTTCGGCTTACTGCAAAACGACTCTGCAAGGCGATATCGTCTATGTCTTCAGCGCCGCTGCTTGGCCCTTAGGTCAACGGGCTCAGGACAAAAAGGCGCAAGCGGCTTGGGTAAATGCGAAGCAGCTCCGAACTTTGCGCCAACTGTCACAGCAAAGCTGGTCTCAAGAGAACCATCCCAAAGATCTGCGGCCCAATCGCTTTGAGCGCAATACGATTCAGCCTATCAAGGGATCAGCGATCGCGCCGCTCAGCCCCAACCCTATGCCGGTCGATCTCCCTGCAATGGTTCGTCACCCTTCAGATCAGCGCGTAAGGTTACGCAATGAAGCTCATAGCGATCGCGCAAAGACGATTGTGACTATAGATGTCTCTGCTATCCGCAGCTAAATATTTGGATTGTTGAGTTTCGATACTTGGCCCTTTTGGATTTAGCAATAGCTTTTAGCTAAGAGTTCTGCTAAAAAGCTTTACAAAGCGACCTTTGTTCTTGAGCATAAGAAAGGTTTATTGCAAATTACGGATGCATTCGTAATTTGCTGGTCACTTTGCCTGTTTTCCTATAGGGCGTTTAGCCAACCCAAGCGGGCTTCAGCAAAGTGACCAACGTTTATACAAGACGCATTTTTGGAGCGCTATCCCTTGGAAAAGAGTTTTATCATGATCAAACCTGACGGCGTACAGCGCGGGTTGGTCGGCAACATTATCAGTAAGTTTGAAGCCAAAGGCTTTACACTCGTTGGCCTGAAGCAAATGTCGGTTTCGCGTGAGCTAGCTGAAGCCCACTACGCAGTGCACAAAGATCGGCCTTTTTTCAGCAGCTTAGTCGATTACATCATTTCTGCGCCCGTCGTGGCAATGGTATGGGAAGGCAATGGCGTGATTGCCTCTGCGCGTAAGCTAATCGGTGCGACCAATCCTTTAGACGCTGAGCCAGGAACCATTCGCGGCGACTACGGCATCACCATTGGCCGCAACCTGATTCATGGCTCTGATGCGCCCGAAACGGCTGCTAGCGAAATTGATCTGTGGTTTGGCGAGAGCGGCCTATGTAGCTGGGAGCCTACCCTAACGCCCTGGCTGTATGAATAAAATTTGAGTGAATGAATAAAGATTGAGCGACATCTGGGTGCGGCTGAGCGGTGGCTTTGTCTGCACTCAGCTCTAGTCAAAACAGCATTATGAAGCAACTGATTGATCTGAGTCATACAGTAGAAGAGGGCATGGTCACCTACAAAGGGTTGCCTGCACCGCTGATCTGCGATTTTTTGACCCGAGAAGCCTCAACAGCCTATTACGCAGAAGGCACTACCTTTCACATTGGCAAGCTTGAGATGGTGGGCAATACCGGCACCTACATTGACTCGCCATTCCATCGCTATGCAGAGGGCAAAGACCTCTCAGAGCTGGCTTTAGACTCAACTGCTGACTTAGACGGTGTGATATTCCACGCTCCTCTAAATCAAACCATCCTGGGCATTGACCTATTTGCAGGAACTGAAGTGACTGGCAAAGCCGTATTGATCCATACCGGCTGGGATCGGCATTGGCGAACGGATCAGTATTTTGAAGGGCATCCACACTTAACCGCTGAGGCGGCTGCTTGGCTTAAAGCTGCCGGGGCGAGATTAGTCGGCATTGATTCCTACAATATAGACGGCACCGCAAATGGTCAACGCCCTGCGCACTCGATTTTGCTGGGCGCAGATATTCCGATTGTCGAGCACCTCTGTGCTTTAGATCAGATTCCTGAAGCCCCTTTTAAGTTCAATGCAGTCCCGGTCAAAGTCAAAAACTTCGGTACGTTCCCGGTAAGAGCTTACGCTGTCGTTGAGGTGTGAGCTATACAGAGGTGTGAGCCATACAATAGAGGCTGAGCAGCACCAAGGTTTTAAAGGGTTTTACCATTTATTTAAGAGCCACTTAGTCTAAAACTATGTCGTTCTTGCTTTTGTTTTGTAAGATGCTGTAAATGTCTATATCGAGAGAAATTTGGTAGATTTCGCGCTTGGTCAGGTCTGTGTGCTGGGCGAGTTGGCGGCTGGCTTCGGTGCGGGAAAGCCCTTGAGCGAGTAGGCTCTGAAGCTGGGTGATGATTTCTGATTCGGTGAGGGTGGGGGTGCTTTGTGGGGCGGGTGCGATCGCTACCGTAAACTCCCCTTTCGGCCCAACTTTTGCATAATGCGCTAAAGCTTCGGCAATGGTTCCTCGCCAGAATTCTTCATATCGCTTGGTCAGTTCACGCGCGATCGCAATTGGGCGATCTAAAGAGATCACTTCGCCCAAGTCCGCTAGCGTTTTCACCAGCCGATGAGGGCTTTCGTACAGCACAACGGTTCGAGGTTCTAATTGGAGCGCTTTTAGCCGCGCCTGCCGATCTTTGCCTTTGACCGGTAAAAACCCTTCAAAGACGAAGCGATCGCACGGCAACCCAGACGCAGCCAAGGCCGTCACTACCGCCGAAGGCCCCGGCACTGGCACCACCGCTAGCCCCTTGGCCACACAAGCGCAAACCAACTCATAGCCTGGATCAGAAATTCCTGGCATCCCGGCATCGGTGACTAGCGCTATGGCTCCACCTTTTTCTAAGCGTTCAATGATCTGCGGGATGCGCTGTTGCGTGTTGTGATTGTGATAGCTGATCTGCGGGGTTGTAATTTGAAAATGATGCAGTAGCTTACCGGTATGCCGGGTATCTTCAGCCGCAATCATATCTGCACTTTTAAGAATGCGCAGGGCTCGAAAGGTAATGTCTTCTAAATTGCCGATGGGGGTGCCCACCAGATAAAGCGTGCTGGGTTCAATGCCGCTAGCTGTTGGATCAGGCTCGGTCACAGGTGCGGCACTCCAGTAGATTGATATGGTAAACCTGCTAAGGCTTTATAGTGAAATCCTACCGCAGTAGATGACTGCTTATAGACAGACCAGAAACTATAGACAGACTAGAAAGCTAACCCGATTGCTATGACGCCAAACCACGGACTTTTTATTGGTATGACTACCCTCGACTGCATTTATCAAGTCGATCAGCCGCCTAGTGCCAATGAAAAAGTTGCCGCTAACAAAAGTCTGCTCGTCGCTGGTGGCCCTGCGACGAATGCAGCCGTAGCATTTGCTCAGCTTGGTCAGTCTCGCCATCATCAGGCAACCTTACTGTCGGCTGTCGGCCAACATCCGCTAACAGCGCTGCTGAAAGAAGACTTGCAGACCCACGGCGTGACGCTGATGGATTTGACCTCTCATCGGCTGTTGCCGCCGCCGGTGTCTTCGATTGTGGTGACGGCGGCGACAGGCGATCGCGCGATCGTAGCTACCAACACATCCGCCCTACAAGCTACCCCCAACCCAGATTTTCTCAAAGTTTTAGAAGCGATTAATATCGTCCTCATTGACGGGCATCAAATGGCCGTGAGTGCTCAAATTGCTCAGCAGGCGAAAGCTCAGCAGATTCCGGTGGTCATTGATGCCGGAAGCTGGAAGCCAGGCTTTGAAAGCGTATTAGCTTTGGCTGATGTTGTGATTGCTTCGGCTAACTTTTTCCCACCTGATTGTGCCGATGCTGCTGATGTCTTTGACTATGTGCAGCATCTGAAAGTGCCCCTGATCGCGATTACTCACGGGGCTGAACCCATTTTGTATCGGAATGGTAACAGCAGCGGCGTGATCGAAATTCCAAATGTGCGCGCCGTCGATACGCTAGGGGCTGGGGACATTTTTCACGGTGCGTTTTGTCACTTCTACCTCACTCACGGGTTTGAAGAATCGCTGCTCAAGGCTAGTCGCAGTGCTGCTTTTGCCTGTCAGCACTGGGGTACTCGTGACTGGAGTAAAATTTATTGCATGACTACTGATGATGACGATGAAGAAACAGACAAGTCATGCTTAGCCAATGGATAATCAGCACGGTTAGCATTAAGCTGGGCCGGTGAACTTGTGAAGCCCGATATTAAATTTTGAGATCGGGCGCTGTGAAGCTGATCTCCGGATCGTGATTTGAGCTGGCTGTAATGAGTGCAAAATTGGTGTGAACTAATTTTGGGTTGAACTTAGTGGAGTTAGAGAGCTGACTCGGATGTTTTATGCTGTTTGAGAAAGAAAAATTGGTGGCGGTAGAAGCTGCGATCGCTGCTGCCACTATTTGCGAACGGGTACGCCAAACAATGGTGCCTGAAGCCATTGAAAAAAAGGATAAAAGCCCGGTCACCGTGGCTGATTTTGGCGCTCAAGCGGTGGTGTGTAAGGCCCTATCTGAAGCTTTCCCCAATGATCCTGTCGTCGGTGAAGAAGATGCCGGTGAACTCAAAACGCCTGAAATGACCGCGCGCTTACAGCAGGTAACTGACTATGTAAAGCAAGTCGCGCCAGAAGCTACGCCTGAATTGGTGAGTCAGTGGATCGATCACGGCAACGGCAAAGTTGCAGATCGCTATTGGACGCTCGATCCGATTGATGGCACCAAGGGATTTTTGCGCAAAGATCAGTATGCTGTAGCGCTGGCGCTGGTGGCTGAAGGCGAAATTAAGGTGGGTGTGCTGGCTTGCCCTGCACTAACGCTTGATCTCGCTGGTGAATCGGTAACCGGCATTTTATTTGTTGCGGTGCGGGGTGAAGGCGCGACGATGCAGGCTTTAGCAGGCGGCGATCCGGAACAGATCAAGGTGACAAATTCTGCTGACGCAGCGCACTTTCGCTTTGTTGAGAGTGTGGAAGCAGAACATGGCGATCAGCGCTTGCAGCAGGCTATTGCTCAAGCCGCTGGTATTACCACCGACTCTATGCGCATGGATTCTCAAGCCAAGTATGGCGCGGTTGCCTCTGGCAATGCCGTGCTCTATTTACGACTGCCCTCCCCTAAGTATCCTGGCTACCAAGAAAAAATCTGGGATCATGCTGCTGGTGTGCTGGTCGTTGAAGAATCGGGAGGCCGAGTCACTGATATGCACGGCAAAAAATTGGACTTTTCCAAAGCCGACCGACTCGATACAACCGGCGTGGTCGTCAGCAATGGCGAGATTCATGATCAGGTGCTCTTAGCACTTAATCAAGTGGAAGCCTCACTATCCACCTCTTCCTGAACTCATATGCCTGATCCTAATCTTGATCTAATGCTTGAGCGCATTGTCGATGTTTCTCCAGATCTGATCTGGTTGGCTTGAACGACGCCAGAGCCTATTAAGCATTGGTTTACGCCTGCCCCTTGGAAAGCGATCGCATGCAAAATCAATCTGCGTCCCGGTGGGCTATTTAGGACGGTGATGCGATCGCCCGAAGGCGAAGAATTTCCAAACTAGGGCCGCTACCTGGAAATTATCCCCAATCAAAAACTCACTTGGACAAATGCCTTAGAACCAGGCTATAGACCCTCTTTGTCAGTCTCCATCAGCGATGGCATACATTTTTCCTTCACCGCCCCAGTCTCTAATGTCAGAACAGCTCAGATAAATAAGCCTGATGAGCTATACCTTAAGCGCAGTCGGTCGGCTATTTTCTAGCGCTTCATGATCTTGACTGTCAGGGGTGCTACCGGGGCTGCTAAGTGAAGCAGAACCCAGTCCGGGCAAAAGTCTAGCAGCCATAGCGGGACTTTCACTTAAGAGATATTTTAAGAAAGTTTGGGCAACTACCGATAGCTGCTTACCGGCGACATTCGCGACATACCAGTGCCGCTCAATCGGGAAGCCCTGAACGTCTAAAATATCTAGTTCGCCTGCGGTGCCTTCAGAGATAATGGTGTGCTGAGAGAGCACGGAGATGCCGAGCCCGCCTGCGATCGCCTGCTTAATAGCCTCATTACTGCCTAGCTCTAAGCGCACCTTGACTTTGATATTGTGCTTATCAAACAGTAGCTCTACCGCCTTACGCGTTCCCGATCCGGGCTCACGCATAATAAAGGGCTCATCGTTCAGCATTTCAATGGGGATATTCTTTGTTTGAGCTAGCGGATGACCTGTCGGCGCTAAAACGATGAGCGGATTTTCTAAAAAAGGATGAATGTCGAGATCGGGCTGAGTCGGGGTTTGGCTGATGATATAAAGATCGTCCTCATTCGCTGCCATGCTCTCTTGAATGCGCTGGTGGTTGGTCACTTTAAGTGAAATGTCAATGCCGGGATACTGCTTGCAAAATGGCCCTAACAGTCTTGGCACAAAGTACTTGGCAGTGGTAATTACCGCGAGCTTGAGCTGGCCTTGCTTCATGCCTTTGAGATCAGCGACCGACATTTCAAATTTATCCAGCCCGGTAAAAATTTCTTGACAGGTATCTAAGAGCTTTTGGCCGGCCTCGGTCAAAAATAGGCGCTTGCCAATTTGCTCAAATAGGGGCAAACCAACGGCTTTGGTAAGCTGCTTTACCTGAATAGAAACGGTGGGTTGAGTCAGATACAGCTCCTCTGCGGCGCGGGTGAAGCTGCCATGACGAGCGGTGGCTTCAAATACCTTAAGCTGGTGAAGCGTTGCATGAATCACAAAGGTAATAACCTCTAATGGGGTCGGCTGATCTCAAAAGGGACTTGGCATCCTAAAATATTCATAGAATCAAGTCTATCAAAAAACGAAAAATTAGTGAACTAAATCTATATAACCTTATCCGTTTAAGCTCAGTCACAAGCTAGGTGGTAACCGATGCCAATCTACTTTTTTTGGGGTAATGACGAGTTTCGGCTCAAAAAGGCAGTTGCGGGGTTGCGCTCTAGCACCCTCAACTCAGACTGGGCTAGCTTCAACTATGACCGCATCGACCCGGACTTGGCGAATGGGCCCATGCAGGCCCTCAATCAAGCTATGACGCCGCCGTTTGGATTTGGCAAGCGCTTCATTTGGCTCGCCAACACCGCCTTGGGCCAGCGCTGCCCAGAAGACGTCATGACCGAAATGGTGCGAACCTTGCCGCTCGTCCCCGAAACCTCAGTGCTGCTTTTGACCAGCGCCCATAAGCCCGACGGACGGCTGAAATCGACCAAACTGCTGAAAACATATGCCGAGTTCCGTGAATTTTCTACCCTTGCACCTTGGCAAACCGACCAAATCATTGATCAAGTCAAGCGTGCGGCTCAAGAAATGAATCTGCGGCTGAAGCCACAAGCGGTCGATCTGCTAGCCGAAGCCGTTGGTGCGGATACTCGTCGGCTATACAACGAAGTTGAAAAGCTCAGCCTGTATTGGAGCGATGAGCAGGGCGGGCCTAAAACAGATTCTTTGCCGCCAGAAATCGTCAGCCAGCTAGTGGCTGTGAGTACTCAAACCAGTTTTCAGCTTTCTGAGGCGCTGATTGCGGGCAAGGTCGATCAGGCACTGAGTTTGGTGACTGATCTGCTAGCGAATAATGAGCCTGCGCTACGAGTGGTGGCGACGCTGGTAGGGCAATTTCGGCGCTGGCTGTGGGTGAGTGTGTTAGAAGCCGAAGGCGAAAGGGATGTAAATGCTATAGCCAAAGCTGCCGAAATTAATAATCCCAAGCGTGTGTATTTTTTGCAAAAGCAGGTTCGTGGCTGTGCGCCTGCGCAGCTGCAAAGAGCCTTAGATCTGATGCTGGATCTGGAGTTTAGTCTCAAACGAGGTGCGCCCGAAGCGATTACGCTGCAAACTAAAATGATTGAAATTGCGAGCTGTTTTTAGGCTAAAACGCTCAAAGAATGGGTCCCTCCTCCTTTAGAATGTGCGAAACAATAGACCGTGGAAAAAAAACTTTAAACAATAACAATTAGGTGTCGTCATCATGCCTTCCTCCAAAAACCTGTCCATTTTGCCAAAGGCTGCTCATTTTTATCCATTTCACCGCATCGGAGTAGCCCTTTCTCTGAGCGTCCTCACGCTGGGGTTTGTGATTGCGCCTAAAGTCATTCCAGGGTTGATGCCGCCTGCCCAAGCCCAGGCTATTTTGGATGAAGAAGTGACCAACTACGCCAAAGCCGTTTCTGAAATTGAGCCCCTGCGCCTCACCGCTTACGAAAAGGCCAACGACATTTTAGTTGCTGCTGGGGTTGAGTCAGGCATTCTTGAAACGCCGCTCAAATGCACCGCGACTGATCTTTCTGATATGCCCGATGTGCCTAGACCTGATCAGGTAGAACTGCGCACGACTTTGGTGAATTTTTGCAATGATGCCAGCCAGATTGCGGAGACGCATGATCTTACCCCTTTACGCTTTAACAGCATCACGGCGGCTCACCAGGAAGATGCGGATTTGGCCGAGCGCATTCAAAAGGCCATCAGCGACCTGTAGCTTTAAAGCTAAATGGAGCTGAGTTTAAGCGCTACAATAAGCAACTGACCCTGTTTCTCTTGAATAATTAAGACGGGAGTTGGTTCGTTTTTAGCCGTTAGCGCCGTTAGCCCATGCAGTTTATTGATCAAGCGGAAGTAGAAGTAGAAGGCGGGACTGGCGGCGACGGCATGACCTCTTTTCGTCGAGAAAAGTACGTTCCGGCGGGTGGCCCTTCAGGGGGTACGGGCGGTAATGGCGGTTCGGTGGTGCTAGTCGCTGACAGCAATTTGCAAACGCTGCTGGATTTTCGCTTTAAGCATCGCTTTAAAGCGCCTGATGGCGAAAAGGGCGGCTCTAAAAATAAAACGGGCGCGACGGGGGACGATCTGCTGGTGGAGGTGCCTTGTGGCACGCTGGTGTATGACTTAGATAAAGGTCAGCTCATGGGTGATTTGACGGATCCCGGTCAGCAGCTCGTGATTGCGCCTGGCGGTAAAGGCGGCTTAGGGAATCGTCATTTTTTGAGTAATCGCAATCGGGCTCCTGAGCGATCGCAGCCTGGTGCGCCCGGTGCCATCCGCCGCGTCAAACTAGAACTGAAGCTCCTGGCCGAAGTTGGCATCATCGGCTTACCCAACGCGGGTAAATCAACGCTAATTTCCAGCCTATCTTCTGCCAAGCCCAAAATCGCCGACTATCCCTTCACGACCCTAATTCCTAACTTAGGCGTGGTGCGTAAACCTACTGGTGACGGCACATTATTTGCCGATATTCCGGGCCTAATCGAAGGCGCTCATGCTGGATTAGGACTCGGCCATGACTTTTTGCGTCATATTGAGCGCACTAAGCTGCTGCTGCACCTAGTTGATGGCACAGCGGCTGAGCCCATCGCTGACTATCACACCATTCAGCAGGAGCTAGTTGCCTACGGACAAGGGCTGGCGAGTAAGCCACAGCTATTAGCAATTAATAAAGTCGATGCGGTGTTAGATGAAGAAGCCGATGATCTAGCTGCTGAGCTTTCCCTGGCGACTGGGATGAAGGTGTTTAAAATTTCAGCCGTGAGCCGTGAGGGCACAGAAGATCTGTTGCAGGCTATTTGGAAGCTGTTGGATGAGACGAATAGTGCGATCGCCGCCGAAGCCGCTCGCACTGCCCAGGCCCTGATCGAATTCAACACTCCGGCTTTACGCTCAGGTACATAGATTTAGTCACATAGCGTTTCGGTCTGCATTACAAGTACATCTCGCCATCCGAGTAAAGGCTTGAAGTATCGTGAATCGCTGCATAAGCAATTAATTCTGTCAGTTTGACTATAATTTGGGAGGTTTACTAGAAACATCCCTATGGCAACTCTATCTCCAGCAGATTTTTTGGCTCAGATGAATTGGCGCTATGCGACCAAGCAGTTTGAAGCTGGTCACCCGATTGCCGATGACGTTTGGGCCGCGCTCGAAGATTCATTGGTACTGACGCCTTCTTCTTATGGTTTGCAGCCCTGGAAGTTTATTGTGATTACCGATGCCGAGATCAAAGCGCAGCTTCAGCCGCTTTCTTGGAACCAAAGTCAAGTTACGGAGTGTTCTCATTTGGTCGTGTTTGCCGTGAACAAAAACCTCACGGCTGAAGATGTGGATCGCTTTATTGAAAGCACGGCGACAGCGCGCGAGGTGCCCGTAGAATCGCTGGCTGGCTATCGGAAAATGATTGTAAGCGATGTGGTGCTAGGTCCGCGCAGCTTTAATGTCAATGAGTGGGCAGCGCGGCAGGCTTACATTGCGCTGGGTAACTTTATGACGAGTGCAGCAGTGCTAGGGGTCGATACCTGTCCAATGGAAGGGATTGATCCGGCTGGCTATGACAAAGTGCTGAACCTACAGGAAAAAGGCCTTGCGACGGTGGTGGTTTGCGCAGCGGGCTATCGCGCAGCGACTGATAAGTACGCTGATCTTGCTAAGGTTAGGTATCCCAAATCAGAGGTTTTGCAGGTGCTGTAAGGGTTGGCGGCATTACTGGCTAATAGATGGCGGTGGTCAATGGGTGTGTAGTAAGTAGCAGAGACTTGAGCGGCGATCGCATTCTTCGCCTTCGTTTTGGGTAGCCTACTTCTTTCAGGCTTGCCCCGCTCTTTTTCCCACGGTACTGTGAACACTTTAGAGAAAACCGTTTCTATCGCTCAAAGGCTCCAAGGACTTGGGCCGCTGTTTCGGCGGCTGTTTCCCGATAGAATGACTGCCGACTTCACGATTGTCATCGCTACCTATAATGGTGCAGATCGCATTGGCAAAGTGCTCGATCATCTGCGCTGCCAAATTGGTACGAGCGATATCTTTTGGGAAATTATTGTGGTCGATAATAACAGCAGCGATCAAACGGCTGATGTCGTTCGCCGCTATCAGGCTAATTGGCCGGAGACGATTCCGCTGCGCTATGAGTTTGAGCCGCAGCAGGGCGCTGGCTTTGCGCGTCACTGTGGTACCAAGGCCGCTAGGAGTGCGTTGATTGGTTATTTAGATGACGACAACTTGCCTTGGGTAAATTGGGTGCTCTCGGCCTATCGCTTTGGTATTAATCATCCGAATGTCGGTGTTTTTGGCAGTCGCATTCGCGGTAAATTTGCGACTTCTCCGCCCAAGCACTTTGAGCGCATTGCCTCTCTATTGGCGCTCACTGATCGAGGCTCTAAGCCTATTCCCTATCATCCGGCTGCGAAGGTGCTGCCGCCGGGAGCAGGCTTGGTGGTTCGGCGGCAGGCTTGGCTGGCGAATGTGCCAGAGGAGCGATCGCTAGCTGAAAAGTTTGGCAATAGAGAAGCCGGTGAAGACCTTGAAGTGGTGCTGCGCATTCAGCGAGCTGGATGGGCAGTGTGGTACAACGCGAACATGTGGATGCACCACGAAATTCCGGGTAGTCGTCTGACCCGGCAGTATTTAATCACGCTGTGCCGGGGCATTGGCCTTAGCCGCTATCATACGCGAATGCTCAGCTTTGCGCCGTGGCAGCGGCCTTGGGTACTGGTGCCCTACGCCCTGAACGATCTGCGAAAAATTTTTCGCCATCTCCTGCGCTATCGCTGGCAGGCTTTTACGGATACCGTTGCGGCCAGTGAGCTGATGCTGTATGCCGCTAGCTTGGTGAGCCCATTGCACAGCTGGTATCGAATGGGGCGGCGGCAATGGCTGAAGCGGATGAAGTGGGCAAAGTGAGCGCAGTGAATTTTGAAAATGAGGGGGTGGTTTTATGGGGTGAGCAGCGATCGCACCCTGTCCATAGGCCAATAAATCTTATAGGCTTCCCCGATCACATTCTCTTTGGGCAAAAAGCCCCATACATGAGAATCCGCGCTCTCATTGCGATTGTCACCCATGACAAAATAAGCATTATTCGGCACCGTTTGCGGCCCCCAGACGTAGTTCGGCGGCGCTTTCACATAGCTTTCGACCAAAGGCACCTGGTTAATGCGCACCTTGCCTGCTCGAATATCTACCTGCTGACCCGGTAACCCAATCACTCGCTTGACAAATAAAGAATCTGGATCAGCTTCAACCAGTTCAATTGCCTTTGGAGGGACTGTAAAGACAATAATATCGCCTGTTTTAGGTTGATATAAAGGATCGCGGCTGACAAAAATGCGATCATTTACTTGCAGCGTCGGCACCATCGATTCACTCGGCACAATACACTGCATCACCGCGCTATCTACCCACATCGGCAAGCTGCCAATACTCAAGCGCAGCAACAATCCTCCAATGACGACCACCATCAGCATTTGACGAGAGCGGCTATAGTCTCTACCTGGGCTCAGCGGCGTACTGCGGTAAGCGTGATAGCTGGCTATTGACCAAACCGTACAGGCCATTGGTAACAGTACCGGCTGATAGTTTGCCATCATGGAAAGGCCAACGCCGATGGATAAAAACACCACGCCCGCTACTGCCTGATTCAGATACAGATGACCGAGCCCCGGCAAAATTTGCGAGAGAAAAACGCCATACCAAATATCTCTTCCTTGGCGCTTATTGCCCATTGGGTGCAACGGTCGGCCTGCGGTCGCAAAGGCATCCCATACATTTAAAAGATAGATGATGCCCGCTGCACCTAGTAGCCAAAAAGCCTGACTCGTGTCGCCTTGTGCCGCTAAAAGTGACCACAGCGACCGGCTCACTAAGCCAAAAAAGATTGCTGCAATAAGGATTCCTTTTGTCCACTGCTGGCCATAGCACTGGCCCATTCCCGGCACTAACCCAGAAAGATTTACTGCCAACCAACAATCTTGTACCGGGTGCCGCGTACCCATTAAACTCTGTCCTTAATATCTGTGAAAATGACTGCGGTTGCGGCGATATGCCCACAGCTCATTTTGCCCAGATCGAAGGCTAAGCAATGGCTAACCTATCAGAATCCGTAGATCTGTTGAGACGGTGCTAGAAATAATGGTTGTTTTAAGTGGCTAGCATGTCAGTGACGGTCATTCTCCAACTCGGAAATCCTGAAGAAGCAACAACTTCGTTACCCGTAAAAACTGTTTCCTCGTAACCTGCTTCAGTCAGCCATAAGACCATTACTTGGGCCTGCTGCGGATCGAGAATCCAGTATTCAGGGATGCCTCTTTCTTCATACTGGCTGCGCTTATCAAGATAGTTTCTGCGATGATTTTCTGAGCCTGGGCTGACGACTTCAACGACCAACAAAGGTGGGGCCATATCTAGGGCGATCGCGGCTTTACCCATTGCTCGCATTTGCTCAGGATGCTCTGGGCGCAGCACGGTCAAATCGGGAAAGCGGTTTTTCGGTTGACCGTATGTGGCGACAGCGATTCCCTGTGGAAGGACTTTGGTAACGCCAGGCATCGCTAAGAGAGCATCGCGTAGGCTCAATGCTTTATCGAGGTTGTCGAAAGATTCAGGCGGCACTTCGATTAGTTCTCCGTAGGTCAGCTCATAGAGACCGTCTGTGCCGTCGTCATAGGCCAGAAAATCCTCGAAGGTTTGAAGCTGGTTAACTTTGGCCTGTACCATCGTTACTAACCTAATTTGCCGTTAAGCCATTTTTTCTATTCTACGATTTTATTCTATGGCAAGGGCTCACTGGCTGGTTCTATTCAAATTCAGTCGCTGCCGGATAGCCGCTGGCCCAGAGACAGATCTGGAGACAGGTCGAGCCGCTTCACGACTGGCCGCTTCTCTGCTTTCCCTGTCACGTAAAGCGGCGACTAGAGCCGGAACATCGGCCTTGAGCATGACCGTGACGCCGCCTGTGTTGATGGTGCCATCAGGGTTTGGCATCACCTCAATCAGGTAGGCAAAGGCATCGCCTTCTGAGAGCTGCGCTCTGGCGGATCGCTGAATATTGCTACTGTCTGCGCTTTGATCGGGTGAGTAGATCAAGGTAGGTTGCGATCGCCGATAGTCCGCATACACTTCAGCGCCGTATAGCGTTCGCAAAGCATCTTCTAGGCGAGTTACACTCACCCCGCTAATGAGATCCACTAGCGTAAACTTTTCAGAGCGTACCATCATCGGCTCAGTGGAATTGCGCCGAGCCAGCAAGCTGCCGCCAGAGCCACCTGCCGATTCCCCACCGGGGCCAAACACCGACGCATGAAAGGTATACCGACGAGAAGGCGTATCGTTGCGTCGAATTGAAAGCCGCTCTCTAGGTTCTGCCCGCAAAGTCGGGTGAGCCTGCATCCAGGCTTCTGCTTCTTGCACTGACTGACCTGGTAAGGCTATCGCTCCTGTCGCGACCCCTAGCCACATGCTTACGCCTAACAGTGTGGTCTTAATTGGGTTGCGCAGAAGCTGTTTCATAGCCTTTTTTATAGGGATCCAAATCCCTTCCTTTTCTTTTGTTTTTTCTTTTTCTTAGTTTCACCAGGAGCGCCCCGCCATCCTGGCTGAGGCCGTCCACCCATCGGATTGCCGCCGCCCATCATTGGGTTGCCGCCCATGCCCGGAAAGCTGCCATCTAGCCCTGGCAAGCCCATTTTGCCCTGGCCCATTTGCTGCATCAGACCGCGCATTCGTTGAAAATCAGACACCAGCTTACTGACATCTTTTTCGGCGTAGCCTGCCCCTTTGGCTACTCGGCGACGACGACTAGGCGATCCGGATAGAACTTCCGGGTTTTCCCGTTCTTGAATCGTCATGGAGCTGATCATGGCCTCACAGCGTTTGAGCTGCTGCTCCCCTTGCTGAAGCTGATCAGAAGAGAGCTTGTTGCCCATACCCGGAATTAGCTTCATGATTCCCGCTAGTGACCCCATTTTCTTCATTAAACGGGTTTGTTTTAGAAAATCATTAAAATCAAACTTTGCCGATAGAATTTTTTCTTGCAGTTTCTCAGCATCGGCAATATTGACTTCTTCTTGAGCTTTCTCGACCAAGGTGAGCACATCGCCCATGCCCAAAATACGCGAGGCCATGCGGTCGGGATAGAAGGGCTGCAAAGCCTCTACCTTTTCGCCGACGCCGATGAATTTGATCGGCTGACCCGAAATTCGGCGCACCGATAGAGCTGCGCCGCCGCGTGAGTCACCGTCCATTTTGGTGAGAATGGCTCCGGTAATGCCAATTTCTTCATGAAAGGTGCGGGTGAGGGTGGCAGCTTCCTGGCCGGTCATCGCATCGACGACTAGCAGCACTTCGTCTGGCTGTGAGACGGCTTTGACTTCAGCAAGTTCAGCCATCATGGCGGTGTCGATTTGCAGTCGGCCTGCGGTGTCAATAATCACCGTGTCAATGCCGTCAGCTTTGGCTTTGGCTAAGCCCTGCCGCGCGATTTCGACAGGTTTCGCATCTGCGCCCATTTCAAATACGGGGACGTTGATCTGCTTGCCGAGGGTGAGGAGCTGATCGATGGCGGCGGGCCGGTAAACGTCGGTAGCGACGAGGAGGGCGGTGCGGTTTTGCTTACGCAGGTGCAGAGCTAGCTTGGCGGCGGCGGTGGTTTTACCCGTGCCTTGCAGACCGGCCATCAGGACGACGGTGGGTTTGTTGTCGCTGTCGGCTAGGGGCACGTTGGTGTCGCCCATGGTCTCGACCAGTTCGTCGTAGACGATTTTGATGAACTGCTGGTCGGGCCGAACGCCGGAGACGACATCTGCGCCTTGGGCTTTGGTTTTGACATCGGCGACGAAGCCTTTGACCACATCTAGGTTGGCATCGGCTTCGAGCAAGGCCCGCCTGACTTCTTTTAGGGCTTCGGTAATATTTGCATCCGAAATTTTGTCCTGGCCGCGAAGCTTTTTCCAGGCGGATTCAAATTGTTCTGAGAGCGCTTCAAACATAAGACAGACGGGTGATGAGGTTAAAAATGTATCCTCCTATTCTAAGGGGTTCAGTTCCAAATGCTGAGCGGTGCTGTGGATGTAGCATTTGAGCCGGATAGAAAAGCTAAGTAGGCAGGGGTGATAAGCTAATCTGCGTAACGGCGTGATGGAGCTTTTGACCGGTGGCGAAGCAGAAAGCCCCGAATAATCGAACGCTGACGCTGGATGCGACGGAAGCGAATAGCTATGCGGCTCAGTTGCTGAAGCTGAATGGCCCAGTGCCCGCTGAGGCCATTTTGAACCAGACGATTCATCAGAGTTTGTTTGAAGTGCTGCCTTGGCTACCGGATAGATTTGTCGATTTGCTGGTTGTTGATCCGCCTTACAACCGTAGCAAGGACTTTAACGGCGTGGCATTTAAGGCCCGATCAGCAGATGCCTATCAGGATTGGCTGAGGGAATGGATGCCTCAGCTTCCTCGCTTGCTGAAACCAAATGCCTCTATATATATATGCTGCGATTGGCAGTCGTCGAATGCGATTTATCAGATATTTGCTGAGCATTTTCAGGTGCGCAATCGGATTACCTGGGAGCGGGAGAAAGGCCGAGGGGCTAAGCGTAACTGGAAGAATGCTTCTGAGGATATTTGGTTTGGCACGGTGGGCGATCGCTACACCTTCAACATAGAGGCGGTAAAGCTTCAGCGACGAGTGCTAGCGCCCTATCGCAATAGCGCGGGTCAACCGAAGGATTGGCAGGACACAAAGCAAGGCAAGTTTCGAGCGACGCATCCTTCTAACTTATGGACGGATATTTCGGTACCGTTTTGGTCGATGCCTGAGAATACGGATCATCCGACGCAAAAGCCGGAGAAGCTGGTGGCGAAGATGATTTTGGCGAGTTCTAATGTCGGCGATGTGGTGTTTGATCCGTTTTTGGGTTCGGGGACGACTTCGGTGGTGGCGAAGAAGTTAGGGCGTCACTATGTGGGAGTGGAGCAGGAGGCGCTGTATTGCTGTTTGGCGCAGAAGCGGTTGAGCTTGGTAGAGAGCGATCGCACTATTCAAGGCTACACAGATGGCTGCTTTTGGGAGCGGAATGTGGGGGTGAGCGATAGAGCAACGTCTTTGTAGAGGCATTTATGCTGTCTGATCTAGCGCAACACAAACTCTTAAAGACATCTATATAAAAGCAATACGTAACTACGGAAAGAAAACGTAAGAATAGCCCTTGAGCCTATCAAGTTTGATTAGACTGTTGGGGTCTTTTAGTGTATGAGTTTTGGGTGTCGCCTGCACATGTCGAGCTTGAAAACAATTGAGCTGAAATTTTTATTGAAGCTGTTGGGATGTGAGGGCTACCGTGGCAAAATTACGGAGCTATCTCCCAATAGCAAAACTAAGGCGGCTGAGCGTAACCGCATTTGTGAAGCGCTAGGCGCTGACGAATGGGTAGAGTATGACAACGAAATTTCTAAATTTACCATCGCCCCACCGGGTAAGACGCTGTTAGGGCTGGACACAACTAGCCTGCCAGTGACGCCAGATGAGCTGACTATCTTAAAAGCTTGTAAAGGCAGCATGACTCCTAGCAAGCTTGGGAAAAAGGTGCCTGTGGGCGATCGCCAAAACATCATCCGCAATCTGGCTGATCGCGGTATGCTCAAAATTTCTGAGACTACTATTAAAGAAGTTCGGCTGAGCGCTAAAGGCAAGCAGCGTTTGCTGAATGAGTACGATCCTAGCGGTAGCCGTCCTGACATCACATCGACAATGCTAGGCAACTATGTACGATTTCTCCGGGACAATTTAGGCCAGTCAGGAAGCCTGCCCACAACTCAGCCAAATATGCAGTCAAACGATGTGATGCCTGTTGGCTCATCAGTGAAGCCAGATAGCCAAGCAGTTCTACAGCAAATTAAGCAGCTGGATCAGTTAGTGGGCACCGAAAACTATCTGCCGATTTTTCACTTGCGCGAAAATCTACAGCCACTGCTTAATCGCGAAGGAACTAGACAGCCTTTTTACGACTTGCAGCGCAGCAAGGGCAGATTGAGCTAAGCAGCTTGCACGACCAAGGTAAGTATACGCGACGATCAGTGTCTGCCGGTATTCGTCAAGACAACGGCGGCTATCTTGTTTTTCATCACCGTTATTCAAGTTGTAGTCTCCGTGCAGTCTCCGACCGTTCGCTTAGGAAAAGGCATTCTTTAAAGTATATAGAGAGTTATAGCGTGGCATCTTTAGAGCAATTAATTCGGCAAAAATATTAAACCCTTTGATTCCACTACGTTTAAACCAGGAAACTTTTGGAAAGAAAGTCAAGATGAAAGTCGCAGGAAGTGGCTTCTATTCACGAGCATGTTGTGGATGGCGTAGAGCTAGACTTTAGAGCCAAGTGCTACGTGATCACAAAACCCGCACCCTAATGCTGTTAGGTGATTCTGGCTCAGGCAAAAGTATTTACTAGGGAGTATCAAGCGCAGGCTTAATGATATAGCCTGTTTTGCATACGTCAGCCTTGGCCAGACAGTCAATTTATCTGGCGGCATGTGCTGCAGGCAAACGGTCGACAGCTTGGTGGAAATACCAGAAGGTCAGACCGAATCTCAGTTGCTTCGGTGGCTAAATGGTTTAGAGATTTTCAAGCGCAAGGGTTTGCTAAGCGATTCGATGGGCGAGCGCAGCGTGTTTATTCGGGATATGAGAGCAAGCTTTCCGAGCGGCTTATCAAGACAGAGATTTTTTCGGTGTGTCTATGCGTTGCTTAGATCTGAGTCTACTCGTATGACGGCGTCCGACTGGCTACGGGGCGAAGATTTAGACGAGGACGATCTAAGCTACTGAAGAGTAAGGAGTTCGATTGACTCAGAAGATGCAGCTCAAAAAATGCTGAGTAACTTTGGGCTAGATTGCCGATTCTACTCAGCCAATTGTTATTTGCTTCGACAACTTAGATAACGTTCCTAGTAATGCAAACGGAAAGTCGGATTGCAGGCAATGTTCAACGTGAACTCGACCTTTCATAATGAAAAGCTCAATAACTTTTTGGTTTTGGTTAGCCTTATCACCAGTAACTGGCGAGATAAATGAAGAGCAGATCGAACATGCCGATCGCGCTCGTATGGACCAGACAGCTAACCCTTCGCTGAATTAAGCTAGACCAAGCAGCAGGCTCTCTGGGCCTCTCGTCTGCAGCCGATTCATGCTGAGGCCAGTCCTTCGCCTCTTCGCCGATTGCGCCGCTAACTAAAGAATGGCTAGAGCACAAGTATCCTGGCGGCAAGGTTGCTCCGCGTCGGCGCTCATTTTAGCTGAGCAGCTGATTGGAGACTTTAAGAGGGCAGGCAAGTTGCCTGATCCTTCTAGTAGTCTGTGGGGAGTGAAACAAGCTTCGATGAAAGCGTCTTCGCACAAGATTGATCGCGCTAGCTTCGAGCTGACTTGGCAAAAAGAATTTAAAGGAGTCGGCGACCACTTAGCAGCGGATATCTCAGTTCTCTTCTCCTGATCTTATTCGCCGTTTGCAAGAAGTGCTAGAAGCTTTAGAGATTCCAAAGATTCAGCGCGCCATTCTGAATAGCAATGCATATTGCAGCTACTCGCTCGGATACGAAAATTCAGAGCGAGTGGGCGTTGTTTGGACTGAAGATGGCAATCTGACTTCTTTTTATCATGTGATGAGAGCCTGTAGAACAATGGTTGAGGCTCGGGTGCGCGATCGCCTCTATCTTATCCGAAAAGACAGGCTAGGCACTGCCAGAAATAGAGGGATTTCAACTGTTTCAAGAAATCTTTGATGGCGATAAGCACGTTCACCTCAAGCCAGATTTAGAATCGGTGCAATACCTCGAAACCTATCACCGGTTGGTAAATGCAGCGGCCAGTGGTGAGCTGGTGATTGCGGCTCAAACGCCAGACATCGCACATCTGCAAATATTGGTTCGAGAAAGCGGTGTGCTATATGACTGTAAGCTGCTTCAGCAGCTAAGCGTTGTGAAAAGTAAGACTGATCATGGAGCCCATTGTGCCACCCGATCACCCAGATCCCGGCTGATGTTGAAGCGGCACAGCGCTACATTTTGAATTTGATGGCTACTCAGTCATTGATGGGAATGCAAGTATTAGTTGAAAGCACTCAGGAGCAAGTGCCTGGGCTAGACGCAGCTGGTGTAATTAGCTGATCCACTCGCTTTGCGATGCTAACAAAATACAGATGCTAGATCCTAACGCTCAGCCCAAAGATCAATTGTTGTGCTACGTGCCTGCTTAACAGATCTAGTTTTTCGATCCTTAACGCTACGGTCTACCTCTGATGAGTACAACCGCTCCCCTCTCACCGCCTACGTCACTCAGCGTTACTAAGGTTCGTGAGGCTTTTGAGTGTCCTCGGCTGATGTACTTGGGTCATCACGAAGGCGGCATGACGATGTTTCGGGCCTCAAATTCGCACGGCGGCGGGGTCGGTTTGGCGTTTCATAAGCTGTGTGATGACTGTGTGGATCGCATTTGTACGGATGAGGCGATCGCAACCCTCCTCACCCCACCCGCCGCGCAGCTAAATCCAGAAACCCTAGCCCAACAAATACAGCAGCAGCTCTACCGAACCGTATTTTTCCCGCTGGTACAAACAACCGTCAAGAACACGCCTAACAAAGTCCCGGCGCTCAATCAGCTTTGGGAAGGGATCACCGGGCTCATTCGCCGTTGGGCAGAGCTGCTAGTGAGCAATCGCAGCTTTTGCGAGCCCAAAGACGTGATTCGCAAAACCTTTTTGGCTCAAGAGTTATCGGTAAAACATGAGTTTGATTTGCCCAATGGGAAAAGCCAGCTCGTAAAAGGCCGCTTCGACAGCCTCATCTACGACTTTGCAGCTCAGCGCCTGTGTGTGGTGGAATACAAAACCTATCAGGCCACCGATCCCGCCGCGCAGCTTGCTCAAGTTGCGCTGTATAGCTACATGCTCAAGCAAAAGCTCAAGGTCAATATCAACTCTGCTGTCTACAGCGTATTGCCTGACTGGAAAGGCGTCGAATATTCTTGGGATCAGTTAGAGCAAAGCGTTCATCAGCTCATCCCACCGAAGCTACAGCAGATGAGAGCTTGGCTAGCTTGGCAACCGCCTGCGCCGAATCCACCGCCCAAAACGCCTCACCTGGAACTGTGCGATATTTGCCCGCAAAAAAATAAATGTCAGACTTATTTTGAAACGAACGCGATCGCCCCTTCAACCGAGATCCTCACGCCCGATCCAATCCCTTTCAAAAATATTCCGCCCTTAATTGCGGGAACTGTCGCAGAAAGCTTTGCCGTAGATGCTTCTGTACCGGTGCAAGTGGAATCGCTGTGGGTAGAATCGCTGCGAGTTGAGGCAATTCAGGTGGACTCTTTTCAGGGTAGTAAGTCAGTTAAGCCTGCGCCTAAAAAAAAGACGCAGCTGCCTGCTACTGGCGTACCAACTGCTGATTCGACAGATTCTAAAACGGGATCTGCGACCGATCAGATGGCTATGCAGCTCGTTGAGCTGTTGCAATCGTTTAATGTCGGGGTCGATTACCTCGGCTCCGCGCTAGGCCCCGCGTTTGTGCGCGTTAAGCTCAAGCCTCATTTAGGGATGCGGGTGAGCGCTATTCTCAAGTTTGAAGACGATATTCGGGTGCATTTGGGTTTGGCGAATGCGCCTTTGATGGCTCCTCAAGCGGGCTATATTAGCGTGGACTTACCGCGCCCTGATCGGCAAACGGCGTTTTTTCAAAGCTACTATCAGCAGCCTGAAATGACTGTACCAATGACTGGGCCAATGACTGGGCCTAAAGCTGCAATTGGCGTGAATTTAGACGGTGAGCTGATTGAGGCGGATTTGTCTGATCCTAATACCTGTCACTTTTTGGTCGGCGGTACGACTGGGAGCGGCAAGAGTGAGTTTTTGCGATCGCTCCTCCTCAGCCTTCTCGTACGCCACGATCCCGCTCACTTTCAAGTAGCCCTAGTCGATCCCAAGCGCGTCACCTTTCCAGAATTTGAAACCATGCGCTGGCTGTATCAGCCGATCGTGAAGACTAGAGAAGATGCTGTAGCACTGATGGAGCAGCTTGTGATTGAAATGGACAGTCGCTATCAGCGCTTTGAAAAAAGCCGCTGCTCAGATTTAGCTGCCTATAACCAAAAATCGACCCAGCCACTGCCGCGCCTGCTGTGCATTTTTGATGAATACGCCGACTTTATGGCCGATAAAGAAACTGCCAAAGCCCTAGAGCAAAGCATTCAGCGACTAGGGGCAATGGCTCGCGCGGCGGGCATTCATTTAGTAATTGCCACTCAGCGCCCCGAAGCCAAAGTCGTCACTCCCCTGATTCGCTCAAATTTACCCGGACGAGTTGCCCTTAGAACGGCGAGCGATGCCGATTCTCTAATCATTTTGGGGGGCAAGCATGGCGCAGCTGCTAATTTATTGGGCAAAGGTGACTTATTCTATTTGGGGGGTGGCTCCCTTCAGCGGCTGCAAAGTTTATTTGCAACTGCCGAAACGGTTTCTACTTTGATTGATTAATTGAGTTAAATAGCCATAATCTTGTCAAAAATTTAAAGTCGAATCGGTTAGAATCAGTACAGATAGAACTCTTTTGATACTGATAGAGTCACTCAGTCATTTTTACCCTACCATTCCCGTAAATCTACGGAAACTTTAGCGGAATGAAAAGACAGTTGTGACGTTTTCTACAAAGTGGCCTACGTGGATCTAGCCAAAATGGCCGATTTGTAGATAATGGTAGCTAATGAGTTCCTGATAATGACTCACTGGCGGCGATCGCTCGACAGAAATACCGCTCAAAGCTTTGCACGAACGTTTTGTACGGACGCTTTGAAAGAATGTAAGAGCTGTCAACGCTAAGCCGACGTTAAGTTACTCCCCCTTTACATTTGTAATCCCCCTCGATTCGTTTAAATCGGCTTATTTATTCAGCCAATTTCAGGCTAATAAAGCATTAAGCTAACAAGCTACTTGGTTAGGATTGTCGAATGCTAAAGGTTATCTGAAATTTGACTAACTTTCAGTCAAATTTCAGCTAGAAATGAGCCTAATCAAATCAATTTGAACTACTATGCCGCTGTGGCTAATGTGGTCTGCATTAGTGGCTTTGTTGGGTTGTTTCAAATGATGGAATTCCTTCTGCTATTGAAGTGTTCAATCTCGTCCTTTCCAACGCATGTTTGATCAAAAATCTTGGCTTTAAGAAAAGACAAAGATCTAATCTAAACGTGCAATTTAAAGCCTAATTGTGCAGCGATCGCCTGCTATTGCGGCAATGGGCATGATTTCTTCTGAGAAAAATTAAGTGCGAGGATCAACGGGTATGGGCTGGGAGAGAACAAAAAGATATCGCCATATCGGGATCGTGGTGTTAGGTGCTTTTCTAGTGTCGAGCTGTCCTAGTCCATCGGCAAGTAGCTTGCTGGTGAGCAGGGGATCTGTGGCTAAATCGGCTCAAGCTGTCCTCACGACCAATTCGCTCGAACCAGTGGCGGAGAAAGTCGATTCGGTTCAGGCTGCCAACACGGTAGCGGTAAATTTTGATGTATGCGCTGATATTGAAGCTTGGCAGCGGCCTACTGAAGCTGAGCAGTCTCGGCAATTAGCCAGCGATCCTCGTTACGCTGAAGCCGCTAATAGCGATCCGCTGAAGCGGGCCTCTCGTCAGTTTTCGGATCATGCCGTGATCAGCTTTACGACCTATGGGCTCAGCGCCCGAATGGAGCCGATTAGTCTATCTGGGGTCTGGACGGTAGCTGACGATCTATGGGGTTGCTATAGCCCTGAAACGACGGCGGCCATTAATCAGGGCGATCGCGCTGAGGCTTGGCTACTTAACCAGCGCATTCGTGATTTGAAATGGCAGGGCGATCGCTATGTAATGACCGTTGAACCAGCCGATACGGGCTTACAAGTGGTGATGTTTGATCGAGTAGAGAGCGGCAGTGTTGCCACCGATCAGCCGAGTCCATTGCCTTTAGAGGTCGTGACTGTAAGCGGTGAGCCGGTAACCGTTACCTCTGGCGATTGGCAGTAATAATAGCAGTAATAATAAATGATCTAGCTAGTAGGCTCAAGAATTCATCTTGCGCTTAAGCTCATTCAGCTCTTCTTCGGCTTCCCACCGGCGAAAGCTCTCATCTAGCGGATCGACCGCTTGATTGCCTGTATGTATGTAAGGGCTTTGGTTCCAGCCTGCTGTGCCCCAGTCGTTGCTAGCTTTAGGTGTCGCTGCGGCCTGGGCAATTTTGGTTTTGACCTCTCGCCGCTTGAGTTTGATCTGCTGATAAAGTTCTTTGGTTTGTGCGGTTCGCGCTTTGACGCCTTTAAGCTGGCCCCACAGGTGATTGCCCTGACGCAATAGGGCAGCTTCTCGCTCTTGAGCGGGGCCGATGAGATCTTGCCGATTGGCTGCCTTTGCCTTTTCAATCCGAGCGTGCCACTGCTGAATGTCTTGTGCGGTTTCTAGAATGCCCTCTTCGAGCTGCTTTTCGCGGCGGTTGAGATTGCCTATTAAAGCAACCGAATCTTCTTCTTGGCCGCGTAGCTGATCTTCTAATGCCCGCAATTCTAAATGCGGGTTAGCGCGCAAGAATTCATCTAGCCGAGTTTCTAGAAACCGACTGAGATCGTCAAATAAGCTCATAGCGTTCGCTGAGGGATTTTAGAATTTGCTCAAACTCTATCCCAAATTCTATGGTCACTTTCTATATTAAAACCTTTGTCTTAAAATCTCTGGCCAATATAGATTGAGCGCACCTCACCATTGCGACGAACGACTACATCTTGACCATTGATGGATACTAATGTCCAGCCGGATACGCCAATGCGATCGCCCACATAGGCCCTTTGTGAAGATCCATCAATATCAATTAAAGCCGCCGAACGACTGCCCAAGTTCAAAATTCCCACGAGGGCATGGGCAGAATTCGGCGTTATGTCTGTGAGCGCTGCTGTGGCCTGATTCGTGTTGCCAACGGCGATCTGCGGGGTCGGTGAAAGTACTCTGCCACCGCCTGAAGGCACGATGGGTAAAGAGGCTGTCGCCGCAGCGGGTGCTCCTGGCGGAATTGCAGCGGCAGCAGCAACCGGTGCCGGGACAGGAACAGTCAGCCGTCGTGTCAAATTGGGGAGCGCTACCGCCGGAAGTGGAATAGTGGGCCGAACGGACGCTTGAGCAGAATTTTGATAAACCGGGACGAAGACGCGCTCAACGACGTTGGCCGAAGCGTTGGCCGCAGCACTGGTTGCAGCTGCATCCGGCAGTTTCGGCAAAGCGCCAAGCTGGGGAGCGCCGTTAACATTAGGTACGGTCGTTGGCAGCGTAGCGGTCTGAGCTACGGGTAGAACTGCCGTTGTCTGCGCGATTTTGGCATCCTCACGAGCGCTAATGACCTTTAGCGACTCCTGCAAGTAGGCCAAAAATTTTTCATCGGACCGGTTGGGAATCTCGGCAGCGGCGGCTTCTCGGCTGATGGGTAGCCATGCAGCGCTGTGAGCCGTTTGGCTAATTGTCCAAAGCCCTAGCGTGCTGATTGCCGAAATGCCCGCTGCTCCCATCAATAAGAACGGTAATGAAACGGATTGTTGCCGGCTCTGAGGCTCAAAAACAGCCTGTGGCGGACGAGGTGAAATCTCTGCCAGCGCCATTTCTGACTGATTTGATAGATTCGATGGATCTAACTGAGGAGCGTAGGCGTGGAGCCCATGAGCGTCGAGTCCGGTAGAGTCGGGCGATCGCTCCAAGGTTGTGGGATTGCCGTTATAGCCAGATGGCCTGTATTCATGCGGCCTATAGCTAGCGGATTGAAGGGTGCTATGAGCAGTGGTTACGGGTCTACCGGTGGCCCGATCAGAAGATGCAGGAGGAAGCGCTTTCGCAAGGGTTGCGGGTTCGGCGAGTGGTTTAGCAGCGACCGTGGCCCGGTAGATGTCAGCTGCGCTTTGCGGTGCAAAGTTATAGGGTAGCTGGATGGTTTTAGCTGAGGACGCCGCTGGCTTCGGTTGGTGGCTGATGACCGTCATGTAGCTGCTGAGGTCACCTTCCAAAATTCTATCGACATCTAAAAACAAATCGTCCATCAGATTATCGCTGTAAGTGTCTGCCACGTTATGGGGTGGCAGAACCTCTGCGCTGAGGGCAGTATGCTGGGTGACAGAGCGGCTATTCGAGGTCATGATTCAGCGTATGGGGTGAAGCTTTAAGAAGGTAGAAGCGCGAATAGGGTCAACGAATTCTGTTTGGCCAAGGCGCGTTAACTGGATTCAGCATCAACTTTGAATGATATCTGCGTAACCTAATATGCCCCTGCCCTCAAAAGATCTATCAAGTTTTTAAGTTTGGTTTCCCCTTGACTGAGGCTGGGTTCTAGGGTGTTTGCTTTCTTGTCTGACTTAAAATTATTTAACTTACTTTTTGACCTGATTATTTGACTTAACGGGCAAAAAGATTTTCGATAATGTGGCTTGGTATTATCAGCGTTAGCTTTTGGTAGCCTCATGACCGGTTCTTTTAATGCCTCGCTTAGTGACGTAATTAAGGTAGTCTCGGCCAATTCTCGATTTTGTGAGCTGATTTCTCAACCGGTGACGGGTGTTACGACGGATACTCGAACCATTCAGCCTGGTGACTTGTTTGTGGCGCTAGAGGGCGAAACCTTTAATGGGCACGATTTCGCCGCTCAAGCGATTGCTCAAGGTGCGATCGCTGCGATCATTCGTCAAGGCGCAGGGCCGACCGACCGTCAGTTTCCTCACCTAGCGGTTGCGGATACGCTCGTGGCCTACCAAGCCTTAGGCCAGTGGTGGCGTCAGCAGCAAGCGATTCCGGTGGTGGCTATTACGGGCTCAGTGGGTAAAACTACAACCAAAGAGCTAGTCGCTGCGGCCTTGGCCAAATTTGGTTCGGTGCTCAAAACCGAAGCGAATTACAACAACGAAATTGGGGTGCCGAAGACGTTGCTGTCGCTGTCGGGTGCGCATGACTATGCGGTGGTGGAAATGGGGATGCGCGGCCTAGAAGAAATCGCTCTGCTAACTCAAGTTGCTCAGCCCGATGTGGCTCTAATCACGAACGTGGGAACGGCGCATATTGGTCGCTTGGGATCGCGCGAGGCGATCGCTCAAGCCAAATGCGAATTGCTCAGAGAGTTGCCTACTGATGGCATTGCCGTCCTCAACTATGATGATGCGCTGCTCATGAAAACAGCCGCTCAGTTTTGGTCAGGTACTCAAATTACCTATGGTCTGAGCGGGGGCGATGTAACCGGCGATCTATCGGAGGATTATTTAATAGTCAAGGGCACTCGGATTCCGCTGCCACTGCCGGGGCGGCACAATGCGCTGAATTTGTTAGGAGCGATCGCCACCCTTCAAGCCCTCAATCTCGACTGGAGAAAGCTAGCTACAGGCTTTACCGTTACTCTGCCTGCGGGCCGATCCCAAAGCTACCGATTGCCGAATGACATTCTGCTACTGGATGAAACCTACAACGCTGGCGCAGAAGCGATGGTCGCAGCGCTGCAAATGCTGGCTGAGCAGTCAGGCAAGCGTCGAATTGCGGTGCTAGGCACGATGAAAGAACTCGGCGCAGAGTCCGTAAATTTGCATCGTTATATCGGCGAAACGGTGGCCAATTTAAAGCTAGATGAGCTGCTGGTTTTGGCTGATTCCCTGGAAGCGGAAGCGATGGCTTTGGGGGCAGGCGCGGTGCCTCATCAGCAGTTTGAAAGTCATGACGATCTGGCTGATTATTTAAAAGAAGGGGTTCGAGAGGGCGATCGCATTCTTTTTAAAGCTTCTCGTTCCGTGGCAATGGATAAAGTTGTCGATCATCTGCTCAAAACCTATTCTCAATAAGATTTGCACCTAATTTTGACGCGAGCCAACCACCTTCGCTGAACAGTAGCGAATTCTCTAACTCCATTTGATCGTTAACTCGTAACTCGTTGCCCTAAAATAAAAGTTTGTCCCTTAAGATCACCGTGGTTTTAACGCTTACTCAACAGCACCTATCTGAACTGTCAGCTCACGCCGAGCGGGTCTATCCCGAAGAGTGCTGTGGATTGATGCTAGGTGAGATCGATGGTGCTTCTGGTCAGAAGCGACTGATTGAGCTAGTTCCGCTCGAAAATAACTGGTTTGATGATGAATCTGTTCGTGAAAAACTGACTAGGGAGCGGCGCTATACGATTGATCCTAGAGATATGCTGCGGGTGCAAAAGCAGGCCAGAGAAAAAGGACTGAAAATTATCGGTATCTATCATTCGCACCCGGATCATAGGGCAGTGCCTTCGGAGTGCGATCGCGCCCAAGCATGGCCCGAATACGCCTATACCATCGTGTCAGTGCAGGGCCAAAGCCAAAATTCAGACCGAGGTTTAGAGCCCAGTTTCAATCAAGGTAAAGAAAACGCTGCAAAAACTGTCGATGTGAAAACTTGGACGCTAGACTCAAACCATCACTTTCAGATTGAGCCGATGAACGTATCTCATTCTTCCATTCCCGCTTTCGCTACAGATCGAATGCCGGTTGCGGCTCAAATCTTTCTTTAGACGGGTTCTAATCCTCACTCCCGTTTCACCCAAATCTTTGTCTCAACCTCCTCAAGCTAGCCGCTGCCGTCAGCTGCACCAGGTTTGTGCCCCAAAACTCCCCGCACTTACCTCAACCCCTCGTTTTGTCCAACCTTTTCTCCAACTATCATGCTGAATCCAACCTTGGATGAAATCCAACTCACCAAAGAAGAGTACGAACGCTACTCTCGTCACCTGATCTTGCCTGAAGTCGGGCTTGAAGGCCAAAAAAAGCTCAAAGCTGCTAGCGTTTGCTGTGTAGGTACGGGTGGCCTCGGCGCACCTTTGTTGCTTTATTTAGCAGCGGCGGGCATTGGCCGCATCGGCATTGTCGATTTTGACGTCGTCGATCACTCCAACCTTCAACGCCAAGTCATTCACGGCACCTCATGGGTCGGCAAGCCCAAAATTGAGTCGGCCAAAAGCCGCATTCTAGAAATTAACCCCTACTGCCAAGTCGATCTGCATGAAGTCAGATTGTCGTCTGAAAATGCGTTAGAGATCTTCGAGCCCTATGACATTGTGGTCGATGGCACCGATAATTTCCCCACCCGCTACCTGGTCAACGACGCCTGCGTTTTGCTCGATAAACCTAACGTCTACGGCTCCATCTATCGCTTTGAAGGCCAAGCCACCGTCTTCAATTACGAAGGCGGCCCTAACTACCGCGATCTCTACCCGGAGCCACCCCCGCCAGGGTTAGTGCCTTCCTGTGCAGAGGGCGGCGTCCTCGGTATTCTGCCGGGCATGATTGGCATTATCCAAGCCACCGAAACTATCAAAATTATTCTCGGTAAAGGCAATACCCTCAGCGGTCGCCTGCTGGTGTACAACTCTTTGGAGATGAGCTTTAGAGAACTGAAGCTACGCAAACCGCCCGAAGAGCATCGCATTGTCATTGATAAGCTGATTGACTACGAGCAGTTTTGCGGTATTCCTCAAGCCGCTGAAGAAGAGGCCCAAAATCAGGCTAGCGTGGCTGAAATGTCGGTTAGCGATCTCAAATCTTTACTAGACAGCGGCAAAGATGACTTCTTGTTGCTAGACGTGCGCAATCCTAACGAGTACGAAATTGCCAAAATTCCCGGCTCTACCCTAATTCCTTTGGGAGAAATTGAAAACGGTGATGGCGTACTCAAGCTCAAAGCCATGCTCAATGGGCACAAGCTAGTGGCCCACTGCAAAATGGGCGGACGCTCTGCCAAGGCATTAGCGATTCTTAAAGAAGCGGGGATCGAAGGCACTAATGTCAAAGGTGGTATTCAAGCTTGGAGCCGAGAAATCGATCCTTCCATTCCTGAATACTAAATAATTGACCTATTCATCTTGAAACCATAGGGGCGTACAGATGTGCGCCCTTTTGCTTTTTGCCCTTTCTGCTTTTTGCCCTTTCTGCTTTTTGACAAACAAAAGCAACGACCTTCCATCACTCAGGAACTTCAAATCATGAGCCTAAAAGACCGTGTCTCTGATGAAATTAAAGCCGCCATGAAAGCCAAAGACAAACTGCGGCTAGAAACCGTGCGCGGTATCAAGAAAGTTATCATTGAGAAAGAAAGCGAAATCCGTGGCAAAGGTCGCGAGGAACTGAATGAAGAAGAAGAGCTAGCAATTGTCATGCAGCTTGCTAAGCAACGCCGTGACTCCATTCAGCAGTTTACGGATGCAGGGCGCTCTGAACTGGCCGATAAAGAAGCCCAAGAGCTTGAAATTTTGGCAGAGTATTTGCCTGCTCAGGTTTCGGATGCGGATATTGAAGCGGCTGTCGATGAGGCCATAGCTCAAACCGGCGCTACCAGTATGCGCGACATGGGAAAAGTCATGGGGCCAGTAATGACCAAGCTCAAGGGCCAGGCTGACGGCGGTAAGGTGCAGGCAATCGTGAAAGCAAAGCTTTCTTAGTTGCTAGGCTCAGTTTAGATAAACTTCTACTTAGTGGGCGAGATGGGTCTTGATATGAAGACCATGGGCTCAACAATACTGGATCGCGAAGACCTACTCAAAAGCGCTGAGCCAGATAATGGCTGCTACATCCAGAGTTTTGAGCGGGCGCTGACCATACGATTGATCTAAGCGTTGATCTAGCACCTGATCTAGTTGTAGAAGTTGATATCACTAATACAGACATTCAGAAAAATGCGCTTTATGCGAGTCTAGGCGTTCCTGAATTCTGGCGCTTTAATGGCCGTGAGTGGAAAATCCTGTGTTTGTAGGGGGAGCAATATACTGAGTAAGAATGCTCTCCTACGTTTCCCTTCGTGCAAAAAACAGATCTATACCAATTTTTAGAGGCTGCGCTAATCAGAGAAATGTCTGCTGCCGCGAAGCTGCGAGCGCAGGTTCGCGAGCAAATGACAGATATGTAAGCGGCGTGGATGATGGGTTTTGTTTCTGTGATTTGTATTGGTTTAAAAATAAGAAGTTATGTCTAACATTCTTTGTGCCTATTTGTGGTAGCTGCCGTTTTGCAAAATGGTCTTGGCTCGATATAGCTGTTCTACCAGCATGAGTCTGGCAATTTCGTGAGGGAATGTCATGGCTGAGAGGCTGATCATTGGGTGGGTTTTGAGGCGATCGCTCACCCCCTCAGGCCCACCAATAAACAGCACCAGCGTTCCATATGCTTCTGCTCCCAACCACTGTGCAAAAGCAACCGAATCTTGCTGTTGACCGCATTCGCTCAAGACCACTAATCGATCTTGAGCGCTTAATAAACTCAGGAGTTTGTCGGCTTCTTTCTCTGGATCGCTGTCTTTGATCTCTATCATTTCTACTTCAGACAGCCTTTTCGCATACAGCGCAATGCCCTCTCTCAGCCAAGGCTTTTTCACCTTGCCTGTGGCGATAATTTTTATCCTAGGAAAGCTTTGACTCATGGAAAAAAAGGGGGCTGAAATTGTCGCCTAATTGTATGACAATTGCCTCAAGGGCGTTCTGCCTCGGTGTCTAAGTCCTAATATGTTCCTGCATATTAGGAGCGCAGTTATGGCAATACGGTCTTGGTGGCAAAAGCCGACGCTGCGAACGGATGAAGACGAAGGGTGCGATCGCACAGTTGGCTGGCTAGATCTATTCTTTGACCTTTACTTTGTCGTTGTTCGTTGCTGAACTAGCGCACTATCTAGCCGGTCATGTGTCTTGGTTAGGCTTAAGGAAATTTATATTTTTGTTTTTACCCGTGTGGTGGATTTGGATTAGAGCCACCTATCTATACCTACTATACTGAGCGCTTTGAAACCGATGGGATTGAGAATCGTCTGATGCAAGCTTTTTTAAGTCGGATCAGTATGGCGCTAGGCTAGGCTAGGCTTGAACTTTTAAGGGTAACCAATCTATGGCACGTCCCGCTAAGACAGTGGTGCCTCACAGCATCAAGTTGATTGCCCAGCGTTTCTGGCAACAGAGCCGTTCTCTACCGTCAGCAGCTTGGGCTGTTTGGTGGAAAACTTTAGCCGTTGGGCTAGGTTTGTGTGCACTGGTTACCTATGGAATGACTCGCCTAGCGATGAGATGGCAAACTAGCTGGCTACAGTCCTGGGACGAAAAATGGCTACTGGGCTTGCGTGATTACAACCCACTTTCTTTTGCAAAAGGCATTACCTGGGAATCTCCTGGGAATTTAGTTGGGATGCTGCCTATTTTTTTAGCGCTGATCGCATTGACCTCTTGGTTCAAACAGCCTCTGATTGCGGCTACGGTTTTCATAGCCTATATTGGGCAGTTTTCCCTGGTTTGGATTAGCTGGGGGCTCTGGAGCCGCGATCGCCCCGACCTGATTGCTGACGGCCTAGCCGCTCCGAGTCTGCATTCTTTCCCTTCAGGTCATGTCGTTGTGTCGATGACTATCTACGGCCTGATCTTTTATCTATGGTTTCGCACATCTCGAAGCTTAGTAGAAAAAATGATTGCGATCGCCTTTGGCACCCTTTGGATCAGCCTCATTGCACTCGCCCGTCTTACCCTCGGCGCCCACTGGCCCAGCGACATCATTGCGGGTGTTATCATCGGCGCTCTATGGCTGCTCGTGGTCATCATCGCACTCGAAAGATCGTTCAGCCGCCTCAAACCCGCTAGTTCTCGGGACGAATTCGGCGATACCTTGCCTGAAAACCCATATGGACGCCATAAGCTATAAAGCCGAGGCCTAAAATGCTCAAAATTATCTCATCTGTCGGATTGTTATTAAACACGGCTAATGCCCCTTCAGTCGTTTTAATTTGAGAAGGATCAAGCCGCCAGGCTGCTTTCATTGCAAAAACACCGATCACCGCATAGACCATGCCTCGCGCGCTGATGCCCGCTCTCCCGGCTATCGTTGCCCAAGTTTTCTCAGTATTGCTCATTTCATGGAGCTTCATCTGTTTGCGAAACTCAGCCTTAATGGCCCGGTAAAAGTAATAGCAGCCCATCCCAAAAAAGAACAGCCCACCTGCGCCCACCACCCAACGGCCAAACGGTTTTGTCATCACTGTGAGCGCCCATTCCTGAGCAGTTTTCCCTTCTCCCGATGAGAAGCGCATCAAAATGCTCACTGCACTAAAAGCTACACTGGCGTACACTAATCCGCTGACAGCATAGCCAACCCGGCGCACAATGGTTTTCGCATCGTGCCCACTATGCTCAGGATCAACAAATGCTTGAATGAATCGCCATACTACGTACCCTACGAGGCTCACCGCCAACATAACCAGCATCGCTCGACCGTATGGTTGGCCAGCAATTGTTTTCACTACGCCGGTCGATCCTACCGTTTTCCCTGAGCTAATATCTAGCGCTTCTAACAATGCCAAAAGCCCACTAACACCATAGAGAACTCCTTTGGCTGCATAGCCAAAGCGAGCATAGTAGGCTATCCAGTCCGCGTAAGATGTCTGATTGTGGTTAGAAGGATCCATATTCACAACGGGGCTCTAAAAGGGGGGCTCTAAAAGGACATATCACATAACGATTCACAAAATTCACACTACCATTGACTCTAAGCAAGCACTTAAAAACTGATGATGCCCATAGTTCACAAAGCGTTGCTGACAGCAGCCATTGACCCCCAAATCGTCGATTAAGCATCGACGATTGAGCATTAACTATTAAGCATTAACTATTCAGACTGTATTAGTAGGGCTCTCTAAGCAGGTGCCTAATCAACGGGGGCCATTATATCAATGGCCAGCTCGTCTTTAATCCAGTTGATAATTTGCTCCCGCTCTCCTGCTAACAGGTAAAATTTCCCCGTTTCTTGCATTCTGCGGTGAATATCTTCCATATCCGCTGGCGTTAATAGCTCAGCAGTTTGGCCGATATCGCACAAAATGTCATCTTTGCCTTCTGCGCTGAACTGACCATAGCGATAGCGACTAATTTGCTTTTCCAGTCGATTAAACGTATAGGTGTCAGTGCCTTCTAGCCTTTCCTTACGTTCTTTGGCAATGGGCTCTCCGGCTACCATTTTGGCGTAGTCAACATCTAACATATTGAGGCGAACAAGCTTAGGTTGATCGTTCATAAGCAATTTCTTAAAAGTAAAAGCAATAAAACCGACAGACCTAGCCTAATTCAATTGCTTTGCTCTGGTATGCACCCTGCTTCGTAAATTAACTCAGAACTGGGCATCACCTAGAATTGGGCATCAACTATAGATATGCTCAGCAGCGGTATCAGGCATGAACACGCATACTGAGATCTAGCCAAGGCGATCGCGTGATCGGCGCACTGCTAGAAATATAGTCAACGCCCGTCTCTGCAACAGCGCGAATCGTATTCAGCGTGATATTACCCGACGCCTCAATTTTGATACTTGGATTTGCCGCTCGAATCGTGCCTACAGCCGTACTCATCATTGCTAACGGCATGTTGTCGAGCATGATGATCTCTGCTTTGTAGGCGATCGCTTCAGCCACCTGCGCCAAGCTCTGAGTCTCCACCTCAATCGTAATCGGATAGGGAATGCGCCCCCTAATCGCCGTCATGGCTTTACCAATTCCACCCGCTGCCGCAATGTGATTGTCCTTAATCATCACCCCATCATCCAACCCCATGCGATGATTGCGCGCCCCCCCCACATAAGCTGCATACTTTTCGATCAGTCTCATGCCGGGCGTCGTCTTTCGCGTATCTACTAGCTGCGTGGGTAAATCGGCAATAACATCTGCATACCGCCTTGTCTCTGTAGCGATCCCGCTGAGACTCATCGCTATGTTAAGCGCTACCCGTTCTCCCGTTAGGAGAGTCGAGAGCTGACAGCTAATATCAGCTATTTTGGTGCCTTTTTGAATGCGATCGCCCTCAGCTACTTCCGCGCAAAACCTCACATCGCTATCTATTAGCGTAAAAATACGTTGCGCAATCGGTAGTCCCGCAATCACCCCCTCTTCTTTGGCAATCCAATCAGCCCTCCCATCCACGTACGCAAGGTCAGCCAGCCCATCCGTGGTTTTATCCCCGCGTCCAATATCCTCTTTCAACCAATTCGTCAGCAGCTCATCCAAAATTATCCAGCTCGGCAACATATTTTTCTCTCAAGTGGCAACTGCAAATTTATTTCAGCATAAAGCCAAATTGGCTACAGCCTATATGTATCGAGGGATACCAAGGTTCGCGCCAAAAAAAATATGCCGAAAAAACTGCTGAATTGACCCGTGAAACGCCTGTCTGAGCCAAATAAAAAGGCTGTAATCCCTTTCCTGAGAGGGTTACAGCCTTTTCAAATTATTTTTCAAAAAAGTAGTTGACACGCTCAATGAAAGGGCGCTATATTCATTAGGCGCTGAAGGGAGCGGCCACGAGAGTGGTTCACCCGGGAGGCGCGAGGTAGCACCTAGAAAAGAGAATAATTTAGAGAGATTGAATTAACGAGACCCTCGTTAAATAGATTAAATTGTTATGAGGATAGCATAGCTATCCAATAAGAGCAAGAAGAAAGCTAGAAGTAGCTTGAGTAAGACGAACTGTATTTCATGGAGCTAAGTTTACTTAGGTTTATGAAGTATGTCTGTTTGAATAAAATGGAGAGTTTGATCCTGGCTCAGGATGAACGCTGGCGGCGTGCTTAACACATGCAAGTCGAACGAACACTTTCGGGTGTTAGTGGCGGACGGGTGAGTAACGCGTGAGGATCTGCCTACAGGACCGGGACAACAGCGGGAAACTGCTGCTAAAACCGGATGTGCCGAGAGGTGAAATATTAATAGCCTGTAGATGAGCTCGCGTCTGATTAGCTAGTTGGTGGGGTAAAGGCCTACCAAGGCGACGATCAGTAGCTGGTCTGAGAGGACGATCAGCCACACTGGGACTGAGACACGGCCCAGACTCCTACGGGAGGCAGCAGTGGGGAATTTTCCGCAATGGGCGAGAGCCTGACGGAGCAACGCCGCGTGAGGGAGGAAGGCCTGTGGGTTGTAAACCTCTTTTCTCAGGGAAGAAGTTCTGACGGTACCTGAGGAATCAGCATCGGCTAACTCCGTGCCAGCAGCCGCGGTAAGACGGAGGATGCAAGCGTTATCCGGAATTATTGGGCGTAAAGCGTCCGTAGGCGGTTATAAAAGTCTGTTGTTAAAGCCCACAGCTCAACTGTGGATGGGCGATGGAAACTATATGACTAGAGAGTGGTAGGGGTAGAGGGAATTCCTAGTGTAGCGGTGAAATGCGTAGATATTAGGAAGAACACCAGTGGCGAAGGCGCTCTACTGGGCCATTACTGACGCTGATGGACGAAAGCTAGGGGAGCGAAAGGGATTAGATACCCCTGTAGTCCTAGCTGTAAACGATGGACACTAGGTGTTGGCCGTATCGACCCGGTCAGTATCGAAGCAAACGCGTTAAGTGTCCCGCCTGGGGAGTACGCACGCAAGTGTGAAACTCAAAGGAATTGACGGGGGCCCGCACAAGCGGTGGAGTATGTGGTTTAATTCGATGCAACGCGAAGAACCTTACCAGGGATTGACATCCTACGAATCTTCTTGAAAGGGGAGAGTGCCTTCGGGAGCGTAGAGACAGGTGGTGCATGGCTGTCGTCAGCTCGTGTCGTGAGATGTTGGGTTAAGTCCCGCAACGAGCGCAACCCTCGTCCTTAGTTGCCATCATTAAGTTGGGCACTTTAAGGAGACTGCCGGTGACAAACCGGAGGAAGGTGGGGATGACGTCAAGTCATCATGCCCCTTACATCCTGGGCTACACACGTACTACAATGCAACGGACAAAGGGCAGCCAACTAGCGATAGTGAGCTAATCCCATAAACCGTTGCTCAGTTCAGATTGCAGGCTGCAACTCGCCTGCATGAAGGCGGAATCGCTAGTAATCGCAGGTCAGCATACTGCGGTGAATACGTTCCCGGGCCTTGTACACACCGCCCGTCACACCATGGAAGTTGGCCACGCCCGAAGTCGTTACCCCAACCGTTTACGGAGGGGGACGCCGAAGGCAGGGCTGATGACTGGGGTGAAGTCGTAACAAGGTAGCCGTACCGGAAGGTGTGGCTGGATCACCTCCTTAGAAGGAGACCTACTAGACAACAGCTTGAAAGCGATTTGCGAATAGAGCGTTGTTGTAGTCACCTAAGGTCGTTGAGGGTTTTGTTAGTTCAAGTAGTTAAGTCTACAGTTTCTCTAAATTATTCAGGTGTTGCTGCTTAAGTAACCGATTAGCAATCGAGTTATTAACAGAAATAGACACCGAAAGACAAGGGCTATTAGCTCAGGTGGTTAGAGCGCACCCCTGATAAGGGTGAGGTCCCTGGTTCGAGTCCAGGATGGCCCACTTTCATAATCCAAACCTGGGGGTATAGCTCAGCTGGTAGAGCGCCTGCTTTGCAAGCAGGATGTCAGCGGTTCGAGTCCGCTTACCTCCACCATCTATTGCCACCCGCGACGATAACAGAACTAATTAAAAGCAATCAGCATCTAGAGATGTGAAGCGTCGAGAAAAGGCGTAATTAACATCATAGCGTGCTGGTCTCTTGAGACTAGCGAGAACCTTGACAACTGCATAGAAGAAAAAGAAAGCAAAGGTAGTTCAAAGTCTGAAAAAGACATTTGAAAACAAGAAGCCCAATGTGCTAAGTGAATGATTTGAAGAAGTAGCGAAAGCTATTAAAGCGAATGCGTTGCTTGGTTGCATAAGCAATCGACCTTCAAATATCCAATGAAGGTCAAGCTACAAAGGGCTCACGGTGGATACCTAGGCACACAGAGGCGATGAAGGACGTGGTTACCGACGATACGCTTTGGGGAGCCGGAAGCAGGCATTGATCCAGAGATTTCCGAATGGGGCAACCCTTGATACAGCCCATTGAATACATAGATGGGTATGAGCCAACGCAGTGAACTGAAACATCTAAGTAGCTGCAGGAAGAGAAAGAAAACTCGATTCCCTTAGTAGCGGCGAGCGAAGCGGGAAAAGCCTAAACCAGTAATTTTTATTGCTGGGGTTGTGGGACAGCGACATGGAATCTAGCGGCTAGACGAAACACTTGAGAGGTGTTCCAAAGAAGGTGAGAGACCTGTAGTCGAAAGCTTAAAGATACTAGCTGAATCCCGAGTAGGACGGAACACGAGAAATTCCGTTTGAATCCACGAGGACCACCTCGTAAGGCTAAATACTCCTGTGTGACCGATAGAGAAGAGTACCGCGAGGGAAAGGTGAAAAGAACCCCGGGAGGGGAGTGAAATAGAACATGAAACCGTGAGCTTACAAGCAATTAGAGCACGATTAAACGTGTGATAGTGTGCCTGTTGAAGAATGAGCCGGCGACTTATAGGGTCTGGCAGATTAAGCGGTAATACGCGAAGTCAAAGGGAAACCGAGTCTTAATA
>CAVUFV010000009.1:0-237500 GCA_963740915.1 uncultured cyanobacterium | reverse complement strand
ATCGGGTCGATATCGCTGCCGATGGGGGGGAGCATGAGGCTGAGAATGCGGCTGCCGTCGGGTGATTGCCACCAAAAGAGCTGATGGGGAAATTGGGTAGTGTCATTCCAGGAGAGCTTGAGGGTGGCGAAGGTTTCGATGCCGCCCTGGGTAAGCAGTTGGGGAAGCTGCCAGCAGAAGCCAAAAGAGTCGGGAACCCAGGCAATTTTGCTGTGGGTGCCAAATTTTTCCTGGCAGTAGCGCTGACCATAGAGAATGTGGCGAGCGATCGCTTCTCCGCTAATTAAGTTAAATTCAGGCTCGATCCACAGTCCGGCATCTATACTCCAGCTACCTTCCGCTACTTTTTGCTGAATCTGTTGAAATAGTTCAGGTCGGTTATGCTCTAGCCACTCAAATAGGGCGGGGCTGGAATGCGTGTAGGTGAGGTCAGGAAAATCTTTTTGCAGGTCGAGGACAGATTTGAAGGTACGTTCAGCCGCGTCCCAGGTATCGGCAATTGGCCAGAGCCATGCCATGTCGAGATGCGCATGACCGACGCACTGAATTTGGCGTTGTTTAAGCGGTGGGGTGAGCGGGGTGAGGGTTTCGCGGAGCTGGGTGAGCGATTGTTGGAAGGGGTGATTGAGCCTATTCGTGTCTTTAGCTGTGTGACTCAAGCTATTCCAGTCCAGCTGATCTAGGGCGGCTTGAATTTTGGCTTGACTGTTCGGTTCTAAGGTTGCTAAGACGGTTAATTCATCGGCGATGAAGCTAGGTTCGGGGGTCGGTTGAGCGGGTGGGCATTCGTAGAAAAGCTGCGATCGCACTAACGCCCCATTGTCATGCTTAGGACTGATTAAGCGAATAGCCACTTGAAAAGTTTGTCCGGGAATGACCTGGTAGCTCAAGCAAATGCGGGTAAAGCATTCAAACAAATCGCCGGACTGCACTAAAGTGCCATCGACATAGATCTCGGCGGCTTCTGCCCACCAGGTGAGGCCCAGGCGAAGGGTTAGACCTGTCAGCGAGTAGCCGTGAAAATCGGTAGGTACAGTGATGGTTTGACAAAGCCAAAGAAGCTGAAGTCCTTTGTCCCAAGCGATGTGCTGCCGGTCGTTGAGGGATGCTATGGGCCATTGCTGATAATCGCTGGCTAAAAAGTCGCTTAAGCTAAGATCCGCCTTGCTGTGATGCCAATGGCTTTGAATATTTTGGGTATTGAGCTGGCGGAGGCGATTGAGGTGGGCTGCGAGTGCAGTGGAAATGGTGAGATCGGTGTCGGCAGAGGCCATAGCTTCCGTTAGAATTTAGAGCAGCGTAGGGTAGCGAGATGGGATCTGGCTTATATCAAAGCAGTGCGTTGAAGTTTGTCATGGGTCAGTTTCGGCAGGGGCGCGATCGCCACCGGCAGACTGTACTTAGAGCTCGTAGTGCAGCGGTAGCTGGGGCCGTACTGGGAGCGGCGCTAGCGTCTACTCCAGTGTATGCCGTGGTTCGTGCTTCTCGTCGAGTCGGGCAAAATTTACGGCGATCGCTGGCGGCTGGCTTTTCTAGCATTAGGATTGATCCCAGAAATCTTTTGAACCTTTCTGATTTTGCAGGTATTTTGGCAGAGCCATCTAGCCTAACGGAGTCATCTGTGGATATAAAGTCAAAGGACATAGATCCAACGTCAGATGCTGCATCGCCGATCATAAAAACGCTTCTGGCTGTCGGCGATTGTCTGTCACTCAAACAGGTTTGGCAGCTGTATTGGACGGGAGTGCCTCAGCAGGTACGAGGCTGGCTGAGGCGATGGACTGCTGCTGATCAGAGCGAAAATTCTCCGGTGAAGGATCAAATTACGGGAGTGGCGAGCGATTTGGCAACGCGATCGCTCGTTTTGGTTCGAGGTCATATAACAATTTGGTCAGGGCTCAGTGCGGCGCAACAATCTCAGCTTCAGACAAAAATAACCCTATTGCTAGCAGGCGATCAGCCTGTTAGTCGGCCAACTTTTTCTGCGCCTCAATCGGCTGAAGCTGCTGAAGCTGCTGGTGCTATTGATGGCGTCAAAGCCCTGACTTACAGCCATTTTTTGTTACGGCCCGTACGATTTTTTTGGGTAGAGGTGCTGCGGATAATCAGCCAATGGCAGCGTCGCTATGGCAACCCAGATTTCGCCCGGCTGAAGAGTGGTTTTACCCAGCTATCAGATGTCTCAATGCCTGCGCAGCTAGGACTGAATGGGGACTGCCAGCGTCAGCAAAAATCTATCAGCGCCGCTCAATCGAAGCAGGCGAAACAGGCTTTGCCTCAGATGAGGGTTACTCTGAAAGATTGCGTCGATGCAAGTGCTGTTGCGATTGGATATGTAGAACATCCTCTAGAGATCGTACTGAAGTGGGTAGATCGGTGTTTGCTGTGGCTAGAAGAGCGGTGGCGATCGCTCAAACAGTGGCTTACACGCAAACCAAGTTAGCCCTTTTATATTTAGCCCTTTTGTACAGAGCCCAACAAAAAGGGATAGGCCGTTTTATGGCTTACCCCTTTTGTAATTTACTGATTCATTTATCTATCGTGGTGTGCTGAATTGCGATTAGGCAAACCATTCTTCAACCGCTTCGGCCTTGGTGTTGGTATTGCGCTCTAACGTTTTGCGCTCAAAGTCCATATGAATAGAGCGAGTTTGCTCACCGTCTTTAGCCACGGCCACGATGGGATAGCGAATCATGCCGTCTTGGAAGGACATTTGAAAGCGGAAAGTGCCATCTGAACTGAGTTCAATCGGTTCGCCGTCAACGGTTACGGTAGCATCGGGCTCCGTTGCGCCATAGACAATCAGCTCTGCATCAGCTACCAGCCAGAATTTGCGAGGCTTGGCGGGTGGCGCGGAAGCAAACAGCCCAGCCCCTGACATATTCACGCCAGAAGCAGTCGGCAACGCCCAAAGTCCAGCGCCAGACGGGAAGACAAAAGAGCTGACAGCCTGCTGAGGCACCTGATGCATCGAGCCAAAGAGCGAACCCGCGACTCGCTGCGCTTCGGTTGATCGCGCTAGTTCACTCATTTGAGCGTATAGAGGATTGGTTTCAGCTGTAGTTCCTGTAGCTCCTGCCATACCTGCGACGCCTGCGGCTTCTGCTTTTTGGCTCGGAGACACCAGTTGCGCGACGGTGCGGCCTCTAAGATCGGCGCTCCAATCGACGGTGACGAACTGATCTTCTACCCAGTCAGATGGGTAGACGGGGGGAATACGAATGGGCGCTGAGCGCGAAAGGACTAGCCAGCGACCATCGTCACAGATGTAGCCAACTTCGATGCTGTAGTCGCGATCGCTCACCGGCACCGGCAAATACCACTCACGAGCCACCTCGCCACATTCATACTGCTGAAGGCTGTGAGGGCTTTGACTGTTGATATCAATGTCAGTTACGTCATAAAACCGTAGCGCTAAGCGGCTACCGCCTTGATTGCGAAGCTCTTGCTTATGCTCGTTCGGAATGTCCCAATAGGCGTAGGCCCATTGTGGATCGCGAGGCAGCAGCATGATTCGGCTTTCGCCATAGCCACCGGGCAAATCACCTAATCCGTCATCAACGGTTGCCAGCATAGCCATAGTAGGAGCAATGGCTGTTGCCACCGCAGCAGATGATCCGGCAGCCATACGACCATTGCTGGGTGTATCGTATTCTGCCTGATTCATGGCGGGATCTGCATATTTAGCGGCTTCGACCTGCATTTTGCCGTCCATCGGCGCTATGGCATCGTTCGAGGCCATGCGGACGCCTGCTGCGATTTGCTTTTGCTTAATCGCTTCGACTAGCTCAACTTTGCGCATTCGGCTGTAGCGCGAGACTTCGTACTCGCTTGCGACTCTGCGGAGCTGTCGCAAGGTCATTTCCTCTAATGGCATGGTGGGGGTTTGGGATGACATCCGGCTAATTCTCCTCACGAGGTAATGGCTTATCGATACGCCTCATTGCCTCCTCATTGTCCGGAGTTTGGGATCGCAGTGGGGGATCGATGTGCTCATAGTATGACAAAAGTTTAGGTGGGGATCAACTGAGTTTGGGCTCCTTGCTAGAGATATACGGTATTTCGCGGCTTTCAGGGATCATTATGTTATGAAATCATGACATAATGATCCCTAGGTAAGATTGCTCAGATAAAACGAGTTCGTGCAACGCCCAAAACCCGCTTTTCAAAACGGTGTAGAGTTGTGGCAATTGATCGAGAAGCAAAGGTGAAAAGGTGGCTAGCAGTGAGGAAACAGGCGGTAGCCGTATCATTGGGCGAATTTTGCCAGCGGCGGTGCGGCTATGGCTGCGATCGCAAGTAGAACAGGTAGAAGACCTGTCGTTGCAGATAGGGGGGCGCGATCGCGATATTCTCACAGGCTACGTGCCCAGCATTGCTATTTCTGCCCAAAATGCCATTTATCAAGGCATTCACATCAGTCAATTGCAGCTATCAGCCAAAGACATCCGGATTAACGTCGGCCAAGTGATGCGCGGCAAATCATTACGGCTTCTGCAAATATTTCCGATAACAGGTGAAGTGATGCTGAGCGCGGCTGATCTCAATGCCTCGCTCAACTCTGCTTTACTCACCCAAGGGCTCCAAGAGTTTTGGCAGCAGCTCATCCAGCACCCTGCCTTTGCCCAAGCTGTAGAAGTTCGCTATGGCCCGCTGCCCCTTCAGCCTGATTTGTGCCTGCAAGACGCCCAGCTTCGCGTCGCTAATCAGTGCCTAGGTTTAAGCTTTTACCCTCATTCTCAGGGCCAAACGGCTGAGCAACCTGTGATTTTGGGCACGGATTTAGCGGTTGTTTCTGGCCATTTATTGCAGCTAAGGTTGCCACATTGGTTAGAAAATTTAGCTTTATTAGGTAATTTATCGCAGGCAATTCCCATTGATTCGTTGGAAGGCTTTCAGTGGGATTTAGGGGGAGATACGCAGATCACGAAGCTGGCATTACAGCGCGATCAGCTCCTTTGTCACGCTCAGGTGATGGTCAATCCGTAGCCTATAATGCTGCCCAAGGATGGAGATCCGCCACCTTAAGGTACAGTAAGCGGTGCTAATAAAGGAATCAGGTAGATCACAAAATAGTAGACGAGCGGTGCGGTAAAAACGTAGCTATCAGTGCGATCTAGAACGCCGCCGTGTCCAGGGATTAAGGTGCCAGAGTCTTTGACGCCGGCGTCACGCTTCATCAGTGATTCGGTCAAATCACCCAGCAAGCTAGAGATGCCAATGATAGTACCGAGGGCCGCGCCTGTGAGCCACCAAATTGGCCATGACATTGACCAGGCCCCAATGATGCCGATGCTAGCGCTCGCACCCATTCCAAAAATAGCGCCTTCTACCGTTTTTTTAGGGCTGATGCTGGAAAGTGGCGTGCGTCCAAACATTTTGCCAAAGACATAAGCGCCAATATCTGCGCCCCAAATGCAGGCAAAAGCAATGAAGGTGACTGTGAGCCCCATGGGTAGCTGCGACCAGTTTAAGCTACTCGGCCAGTAGCCTTCTAACGGCAGGCTAGAAGTCCCACTCGCGCCTAGATCCCGCAAGCGAATCCAGTAGGTTGGCAAATAGCCGCCATAGAATAAAGCCAGGATAGAAGCCGCTACATCGGCAATAGTGGCGAATTTAGGCTGAAATAAAAGGTAAAAGCAGATGCAGGTGCCTGCTAAGGCCAAAATCGCATCGGCAATCGGCGGCGATAGGTGGGCGGTGACTAGCAATACCTGAGAGACAAGCAGAGTAGTTTTGACCGCAGGATTAATACCTTTGGCGCGCACTAGCTCAAAGACTTCGAGCTGGCCGAGATAGACGATGACCCCAAACCCAAGGGTGAAGTACCATCCACCGAGTACGATGAGACTAAGGGCGATCGCGATCGCAATAATTCCACTGGCAATGCGAACCCAGGGCATAGACGTACAAACTCAAATAAACGAAAACTCTTGGCAAAGATAACATGGCTTAGAGAAGGGCCTGATAAAACACTACAGCAAAGTCTAACCTGCTGATATAGAGGTCGTATGATTGTGATCCTACATGCTCCTCAACCCCTAGCTACTCCCCCATAGGTTTTCTTCGCTAACAATTAGGTAAAGAGATAGTGCCAATTTGACGTTAAAAGGCCAATATTTTACGGGGGCCAGATAGCGCTAGAAGAGCAGACCTGTTTTAGCGGCTGATCAAAACGACGAATTTTACCAAGTCATCTTCCATTATCCAAATCTGGATGCATCTATCTGCAATGACGGCTAGGGGCAATAACGACGGCTAGGGCGACTCTTTAAAGCTCTACTTTAGTCAAACTCCGTTACATTTGACAGCATCTAGTCTGACGGTATCTAGCAAGACGATATTTCATCAGGTGTTAGCCGAACATATGAAGAAGGCTGCATTGCTCGCTTTAACGGAGCTTGGGTAAATCAATTAAATGCGCCCAAAAACAATGGCTCCACCATCCATGATGGCGGACTCATTATTCGCTTGAATGGCACATATCAGGAAAATCGGCATAGAAACGTGCATGACGTCAGCCCTAACACCCTTGCTTATAACGTGGGATGTATGGCAGGTCAATCTCTGACATCGGGTTCCACCGAAGAGTCCTCTGCCTTTTCATTCGAGCTCTTCGACGAAACATCTACAAATGCAAAAGCTTGGTATGTGGGTTGTTCTAGCGCGGGTGGAGTCAAGTATGACCTCCAAGTCTATCCTGGGGCAACAGTCACGCTGATTGACTCGGTATTCGCCAGTGTCCTCATTCGAGATGTGTTGATTGGTGAATCTGACGTCACGGCTCCTCTGCTAACTGGAGTCTCGATCAGTGCCCAGCAGCCCAACCGGATTGTTGTGCAATACAACGAAACCCTATCTATCTCAAACCTGCCAGCTATCTCGGCATTTAATATCTCGACAAAAACCATCTCTGCGGTTTCGATCTCAGGGACTCAAGTGTATGTCGATGTCAGTACTCCCTTTAGCGGGGGACAGACGGATACAATTTCCTATACTCAACCTGCATCAAACGCTCTTCAAGATGCAGCGGGCAATAAATCAGTCTCGTTTAGCACTCAGTCCTTTAGCTTGCCAGTGACAGACACAACAGCGCCTTTGCTAACAGGTGTATCTGTTCTTTCTTCTGATTTTGCTCGGATCATTCTGCAATATAACGAAAGCCTAAGTACCGCATCTGTGCCACCTACATCAGCTTTTACGGTTCCAACAAAAACTATCTCAGCCGTCAGCATATCAGGCGATAAAGTGTTGGTAGATGTTAGTGCTGCTTATAGTGACAGTGAATCTAGCTCAATTAGCTATACCCAATCTGTTTCAAATGCCCTCCAAGATGCAGCAGGCAATAAATCAGCTTCATTTAGCGGACAGGCGTTTACGACTCCATCATCGATAGCATTAGATCCTGCTGTGCAGTCGTTTCAAGCAGTTATTAATAGTGCTGGCGAGAGCGTATCAGCTGCTGAATACAATCGGCTTAATGACCTAGTTGTGTCTTTAAAAGCTAGTGGTGTCTGGAACCGTATTATGACGTTATGGGCACCTGTTGGTGCAACACTATCAGAAGCTCGACGGGCCATTAAACATCCTTCAGGAGCCGGAACTCAACTGCCTGCTCCTAACTTTATGCCTGCTGACTGGAGTCGATTAATTGGGCTTGATGGCCGGGGAATGAATAACCGGAGTTTAGACACTGGAATAGCAGAGAATACGATACCGGGCACAGATAGTCATTTGGCAGTCGTCATTGAACCGCCTGTTGTCTCGGGGCCGCATCGTGATATTGGAGTCATTACTAACAACTCAATGATGATGATGGTCTCCTATAATGGTCTAATGGTCAGGCGTTTTACCGCTCTTATAACTTCAATACCGGGCTAGAAAGTATTGTAATGAGCGGAAATACGGGTGTAATTTTAGGCATTCGTTCCGGAAACAGCGCCAGTATATGGCGAGATGGTGTTTTGCAAGGCTCAACTGCTACAGCAGGCGCAACAGGCACTGCTAGTGCAAGCAATATCGATGTCTATAGAGCAAGACTCGATCAGGCCAATAAGATTATGTCGGGGGCGTCAGTTGGTTTGAGCTTAAGTGCAGCCCAGGCTCAAAATTTTAGTGCAGCTATGATCGCGTTTAGAAATTCGCGATCATAGCCTGCCTTTCGGACTCGTCGGGAAATGAAAATTAGGTTGGAATTTTACACGCCTTACCAGCGAGCGCCTATAATACGACCAAATCAGGCAGGGCAAACGCATACTGCTCCGTATTTTTCTCAATAAACGCCTCTAGAATCGGTCTTGTTGAGAAAAAGATAGCCGATTTTTAGCTAGGCAAACGCTGGAAGTCTAATTTTTCCGTTGGCGGGATATGGTATACGGCATATGGTATTACGTTTGCCCTATCGTTTATTCGATGATTTTTAGGCTATTAGGCTTTTTACAATCTTAAGTAAAATATTTTACCGAGTGTTTACAAATTCTTGTTGGCCAAGCGCTTATATTTAGTAGGATCGTGAGCTTCTTCAAAAGATTACATATCGCTACACACGGATATTTTTATTATGCGGCAAACACGTTTTTGGCTCTGCTTAATTTCGATATTCTTATCAATGGCTTTGTGGCTAGGGTTGCGCCAGTCTTTTGCTAGTCAGAAATACATAGACTTAGGGATAGTCTTTTGTCTTGGTCTTGGTCTACTTCTATGGCTATCTACTAGCCCAAGCTTAGCTAAACGATTTGTGGGCGAAGCAACAGCAGATGACCTTGGATTTATTAGAATTATTGCTTGTTTAGACCTAATTGTGACTGCTTTATGGCTTGAAGACTTACCCTCAACGCCTTTACTTCCTGAAGCTATTCGACAGCCTATGGGAACCATTCAGTTTCTCTACGCTATTCCGGGGTTCGAGACTTTTTCTAGGAGTCAAGCTTGGTTGCAGGGGTTTGAACTCATGACAGTCTTATTCCTAGTGTTAGGAATGCTCGGTCTTTGGACTCGATTTACTATCCCTCTGGGCGCTCTTACCTACTGCATACTGGGCGGGCTAACTCGCCAATATTTTTATTACTACCATCAAGGGCTGATCGTAGTGTATATGCTAGCTGTTTTGTCGTTTACCCCTTGTGGAGACGGCCTGTCTTTAGATCGGTGGTTGGCGATTAGACGGGGTAAGCCAGTCGTTGAAACCACTCAGCCAACGTCTGTTTATGGTTGGTCACGCTATACCTGTTGGGTTGTCTTGGTCATGGCATATTTGGCTTCTGGTGGAAGCAAGCTAGCTGTGGTTGGGCTTTCCTGGCTAGACCCTACTAATTTGCGGGGGATGATGTATTCCTGCACATTACAGCGATGTAATAACTATGACTGGGACGTCGCATTACGGTTTGGTCCTCACCTACCTGACTTTGTGTTTTCTTTGTTTGGCATCGCGGGTACTTTTGCGGAGCTAGCCTTTGTTTTAGTGCTGTTCTCCCAGTTAGCGCGACGTATCATGCCTTTTCTGATGGTGGGACTGCACTTAGGGATCTGGACCTTTCAGAACATTTTGTTCGTTGACTTTATGCTTTTGCAGCTTATCTTTCTAGATGTTGAGTGGGCTAAGCAAGTTTTGTCGCGATGGGGTCTATTCTCAACCGTTCGGAGGCCTACAAGAGCCGTCGCTGCTACTTTCGTTCGGCCCTTAAATGCATTTCTATATCCCATTCTGATTTCTACTATAGTCATCACGATTTCAGTATGCTGGTTCTACAGAATTTATTTTTATCCTTTAACTGGGCTTCACTTATTCGCCTATAAGGATGTTTCTGGAGTGGTCGTGTACGAGCAGATCTATGCTCAGTATGCTTCTGGAGAAAAGGTTCGAATTTATCCTGAAGATATCATTCCAGCGCAGGCGATCGCCTCTTACAAACAGGTCACTCAACAGTGCTTTTCGGGGGATGCCAAGAAGCTTTACGTCTGCGACGAATATTTAGACGCCCTAGCAGATGCTTACAACGCGAACTCAAGCCATAGCGGCAACGAAATTGAAACATTTGAAGTGCAGCGTAAGCGATGGGACTTCAAGGCCCATCCTGATGATCAGAACTTTGGGGAAATCATTAAGCGTTACGCTTTTGTAGTAGATCAAAAATGAGCAACACTGCTGCTTAAAAACAGTTCAGATACAAAAGTGGTCAACGTGAAGTTATTCAGGGAGCAGCTCAGCTATGAATCAGCGATTACCAGTTTTTGATTGGATTCGATCTGTGGCTATTATCACCATTGTTTTTCATCACTTGCCGTGGTATGCCTTCAACTTTTATAACTTAGAATACTTTGGCATTCCTTTGAACTTGTCAATGCTAAATGAACTCAATGGATACTTTGGATTATCACTGTTCATTTTTATGTCGGGCTATTTGCTTAATCTCAAAAAAGCATCCTTCTCTACATGGGGGGAGATTCAAGTTTTTGCTAAGCGAAAGCTAATTAGAATTTTTCCGCTCTATTATCTAGCTTTGTTGGCTTTTGTCTTGGTAGAACATGTTCATAGTCCAGCTAAAATCCTCATTCATCTATTGGGTCTTCAGTTAGTTATTCGAACTCTGACGGCTTCAATTCCTATCCGCACGCTTTGGTTCGTAGGATTTATCACCATTTTTTACGCTGTTTTTGCAATCGTGAAAAATACTAAGCTCACTCAAGGCTCTAGGCTTGTGATTTTACTTGCTTCATGGCTCGTGCCGTTGACGCTTCACATAGTGTGGGGCATAACAGACTATAGAATATCGCTGTACTGGGGTGTTTTTTGGTTTGGTGTGCTTTGTGCAGAGAAAAATCTGCCAAACCTAAAACTCTGGAAAAATTTATCTCCCGTAGCAGCTTTAGTGTTTGTAGCGATGGTCGCTTACTTCTTTTTAAAGTTTGATCCTTCCGTTAGTTTGAAAGGTCTTTCTCTTGAGAAGTACCTGCTTCTTAACACTTTGATGTTTTCTTATGTGATAACTACCTACAACGTTTGCAGTTGGTTGTCACAGCGGTTCAACTTTCAGTCTGGGTTGAAATCTATTTCCTATATTTCCTACTGCGTGTATCTATTTCATCGACCAATTTGGGCCACATTAAGTCAGGTTCTGGTTAATCAATTTGGGGTGGACAATAGATACTGGCTGCTGGCCATATTGATTATCTTTGGTCTGCCGCTGATAGTTGCGGTTGCGTATGGGTTGCAATCTGCCTATGACCGACGTATAAGGCCATACTTGCTGTCTGCTTTAAAGGTGGCTTAAGGAGTGCAAAGCGCTAGGAACCAGTCTATTTGATACAATCCGTTGATCGACCGTCTTCTATCTTTATATGAATTAAGTTACTTGTCTGCTTTTATGGGCTGCTGCATTTCCCTAGCGTTTTTCGTAAGTGAATAATTGAAAGTAATGACTGAGCTATCATCTCGAATCGCAATTTATCTACGGCTTCTTTCTGGCGGTGGAGCTGAGCGCATGATGGTGAACCTTATGCAGGGATTTGTGGATCTGGGTTTATCAGTAGATTTAGTGCTTAACAAAGCGGATGGGCCTTATTTGGGTTTGGTGCCGCCCCAGGTGCGAATTATTGATCTAGAAGCGCCGCGAATGATCCAAGGGCTGCCCAAACTAGTGGGTTACTTAAAACGAGAAAAACCAGCGGCCATGTTGACAACTTTGCACTACAACATTGAAATTGCAATTGTCGCCAAGCTCTTAGCTAGAGTGAACACTCGGCTTTTAGTGCGAGAGGCCAATACGCTCTCAAACCAATCGAAATATTGCAAGACTGATCGGTGGTCAGGCCCACTAGCAAAGTGGTTGTATCCTTTGGCTGATGAAGTTTTAGCCGTTTCTTATGGCGTGGCTGAGGATTTATCCAAAGTGACAGGTATGTCGACTGATCGCATAAAAGTTGTTTACAATCCGGTAATTACACCCTCTCTAATAGAGAATTCAAAAGCAGTTTTAGACCATCCTTGGCTATTAGACAAAGACGTGCCGGTGGTTTTGGGTGTTGGTCGATTATCTGAACAAAAAGATTTCTCAACGCTCATTAAGGCTGTTTCTCAAGTTCGAAAACAAAGGCCCGTGCGGTTATTGATTTTGGGGACAGGGCCAGATCGCGAATCTCTGAGAACGCTAGCTTCTAGCTTAGGGATTGAGGCTGATGTTGGTTTTTTAGGGTTTGTTAAAAATCCCTATGCCTATATGAAACAATCAGATGTCTTTGTTTTGTCTTCTAAATGGGAAGGGTTGCCAAATGTCTTGATTGAAACGATGGCTGTAGGAACGCCCGTCGTTTCAACTCAATGCCCCAGTGGAGCGGTTGAAATTTTAGCAGATGGTAAGTACGGCGATTTAGTTGAGATTGGAGATGCCCAAGGAATGGCTTTAGCCATTTTAAAGGTGCTAGACGGGGATGTTAAGCCTGTGGAGGCTGACTGGCTGAAAAAGTTTACGTTGACTTCAGCAATTGAGAGTTATTTGCCTATATTACTGCCTGCTTAACTCTGTAGCGATTCCCTGGCAGCTTTTCAAAGCGCCGAATGTTTGTCGTGAATCAACAAAAAACCCACTTTCCAGCAGTAAATTAGAAGGTTTAAAATGCCTATAAATTTAGTTCCATCTTCTAACATAATAGGTAAGCCTTGACCTTGCGGGTGCATAACATCGGCCAAAGAAGAGAGAAAAAGTAATAAAACTGATAGCGCTAAAAATAGATAAGGGGTTTTAAGGATAAATCGACTAGATTTTATAACATAGCTAATTAGAAGCGTAGCGTAAAAGCTATATATTAAAATTTTAGGAATTTTGAAGTAGAAGCTCAGCATTAAAGTAATGCGAAAATTATCATCTAGCAAAAACAGTGTGATGAGTAAGCATAGATATAGAATACTCTTCTGAACATATTGAGTGGCTGACGGATGTTTGGTTTTTATGTAGCTGAAGGTGAACCATAAAATTCCTGCTGCTAAACTCCAAAGAATCTCTGATGCTCCGGTTAGAAGTCCTTGATAGGGGCGCTTTTGAGCAAAGCTTTCTTGAAATAGCGTAATAATAACTCTACCGCCTACACCTCGATAAATAATTCCAAATATCCCTAAAATCCCGAAAGCAGAGATTGCAAATAGGTTAGGTATCCAGAAGGCATAATCTTTTTTCAGGCTTTTAATTTGGCGTAAGAAATGACTAATCATAAAGTCAAATGATTTTCATTCAAGTTAGTGCTAAACTATCCGCCTAAAATTTGGGTTTGCCTAGCGTTTAGAGACAACTTACTTATGAGGTAACGCCACAGACGGCTATAGTCCAAGCTGCTTTCTCAACAGGTAAAACGGGCTAATCAAGCTGTTTAAATACAGCTTTAGTTCACACAGAGCAATAATATCACTGTCTAAACGATTTCTATATTTGATTAGATGGCCGATCAGTTTAACTAAATCGCTGATCATGTAGGCTATAGCTAAAAATGGGCGTAGCCACTTTTGAACGCTTAGCATACGGGTATAAAAGCGGCTAAGTCCAATTGTTTGGCAGAGCTTGAGTAGGTATTCTGGTGTCAGTCGCCAGTGTGGAATGCAGTGCCACAAAATCATCTCAGGGTTATACCAAATTCCCCACCCAGCACTTTGAATATGTAGCACGGCTTCTAAGTCTTCTCCGGGCAACTGATAGCCAGCAACTCGCCCTTGTAGAAAGCATGACTTTGGCACGTTCTCTAGCCACGCTTGTTTCCTGACAACTAAGCCAGCCCCAGGCGGCAGGATTTTTTTGTTTGGATAGTAAAAAAGCGGCTTGTCTCCTCGGTCTGTTAGCGCTAGAAATGCCGAAATTCGCTCAAAGTTTTCAGGTGGGCTAGTTTCAAATTCACCAAAGATGCGGCTTCCAAAAGCACCTGCTTCAGGATGTTCTTGTGCGAAAGCAAAGGCATTGGCAACCCATTCGGGTTCTGGTAAATTGTCATCGTCTAAAAAGCCAATCAATTCACCATGAGATTCTTCAACCGCTTGCTGTCTGGCAAAAGCAAGCCCTTGTTTAGGCTCAAAGTGGTAGCGAAGAGGAACCTTGCCGCTGCCTGTTGATTGGTAATGTTCAACAATTTCTCTGGTTTTATCAGAGCTGTTGTTATCAATAACAATGATTTCCCAATCAAAATTTTCAGTTCCTACCTGAACATGGAGGCGTTCTATAACCTTTCCTATACGTTCTGCGCCGTTGTATGTGCAAATAGCCACTGAAAAATCGATTGAAAAATCGCGGCTTTGTATGGGTGAGCGGTCGGCTAACGATGTTGTGAAATCAGTGTTAGGTTGTGAGCTAGGCATGGATAGATAGCTGAAATGATTTCTAACAGTGAATAGAATTTTGATGTAATGACGAAATGAAGCAAGAATTAATGATTTTCTAGTGATTGGTATGGATATAGATAGATAAATACGCTGTAGACACTATGAAGAATTGAGCCAATCAAACAATCTAAGCAATAGCTAAAAAATAGTTAAAGTTAATAGAAATATAGTGTTTTATAGCATTTCCTCCAATTTGATTGCTTACCTTTGTCATCAGTGTCATCAGTTTTATGTTTTGGCAGGAAAGTGAATAAAGATTATTTAGATTAATTTTATGGATGAGCCAATGTGCTTTGGAAGGAATGCTTCGGAAATCTTTTACGTATTGGGTTTGGCTCGTACACAGCAGCTTTCTTGGGCCTTTATCAATAGCCTCCATGAGGTCATTTCATCATAGATTATTGCAGTCTGTAAATGTGTTGGGCGGTATCTTTAAACAGTCTTTACTAAATGGCGCTTGAATGGCGCTTGCTTTAGTGAGTCGGGCAAAAGCCTTTTTCCCAAGTGAGCTTAGTTATTTGATGTCGTTGGCTAAAATTTTTAGGGTTATTCGAGCTTGTCGCCGCTGATGATGAAAATGGGATCAACTGTGGCAAAAACTTGACGATTGCCTCTAGTTTCTAATCGATTGATTACCGGCTGGGCAACTTCAATGTTTCGCATATGCAGTGTTGCGAAAGTTTCAGAAGCGGTGTAGAGCGCTTCTAGGTTATTTGCGGTAACAACGATGCGGCCGCCAGTTGCAAGCTTTTTCCAGGCGGCTTCGAGGGTGCTTTGGAGCGGTGCCCCTTCGATTAAAACGCAGTTGGGTACACCGGCTATTTGGTTTAAGCATTCGGGGGCGTTGCCTGAAATCACATCGACGTTGGTGACTTCAAAGCGATCGCAGTTGGTTTTTATGAGATTAGCAACTTCTTCGTCGCGCTCGACAGCGGTGATCTTGCCTTGGGGGCATAGCAGGGCTGCTTCAATCGTAACTGTGCCGGTGCCTGCGCCAATATCCCATAGATGCGCATCGGGCTTGAGCCGCAAGTACCCCATTACCAGCAGCCGCACCTCTCGCTTGGTTAAAGGAATGCCGGGAAGCTGCTGAAATAGGCGATCTGGAATGCCGGGAGTCGCATAGGGCCAAAGTTCAGACATACGGGAGGCGGAGTATTAAGGGCGTTTGGTGTCAATATTTAGGGCTTTAAGCGTTGATACTAGCAGGGTGAGGCTAGGTCTTGACTATCTGGATGGTTTTTAGGCTCGGATCGTGGCACCCGGTAATAAAGCCGCCTGCTGCCAAAATAGTTTGAAGGTGGTCAAGGACGCTAGCGGTAATCGTCTCTCCGGGCAGCAGTAGCGGGATGCCGGGCGGGTAAGGGCAAATGGTTTCAGCGCAGATTTGACCGATAGATTGGCGGATCGCGATCGCCTCGGAACTTGCAAAAAAGACTTGCCGAGGACTTAACGATGAATGCGGGCTGAGTACAGTCGAGGGCCAAGGTTTCGTAGCTAGATGTGCTGGTATCAGGCTCTCGTTTAGAGAGATCGCTTGATTTTTAGCTTGGTAGCGATCGCAAATCTGACGAAATCCGGCGATCAGCTGGTTAATATCCTCGGCGGTATTGCCTAATGAGACGATAAACATCAAGTGACGCAGGGCAGGCAGCTCAGCGGTGACGCCAAATTGTTCATGCAATAGTTCGTCTGCCTGAAATCCGGTGATCCCCAACTGTGAGACATCGACTGTGAGACGGGTGCGATCGCCGACTAATACCGATTCATTCTGGATCTTGTCTGCTTCCCATCGCGGCTGCAAGACCCGCAAACCAGGCAATCGACTCAAGGCTTGATGGGCCTGATTGGCGAGCAGTATCGTCTGAGTCATGAGCGCCAATCCGGCGGTGGCCATTTGCTGTCGGGCGGCGTCTAAAGATCCTAGTAATAAGTAACTAGGGCTAGTGGACTGCGTGAGTTGAAGGGCTTGGTGCAAGCGGCGGCGGTTGAGGCGATTGCCCTGCACATGCAGCAGCGCCGACTGCGTAAAGGCACTCAATACCTTATGCGCCGACTGCACAGCGAGATCAGCGCCTGCTGCTAGGGCGGATAGGGGTAACTCAGGATGAAAGATAAAATGCGGGCCGTGGGCTTCATCGACAATGAGCGGAATGTTGTAGCGGTGGGTAAGGCGAGCGATCGCTGCTAACTCTGAGCAGATGCCGTGGTAAGTCGGAGAAACTACCAGTACCGCTTTGGCTTCAGGATAAGCAGCTAGCGCTGCTTCAATATCTGCTGGTTTGACGTCCGTTGACAAATCCCAATGAGTGCTATAGCTAGGCTGTACATAAACCGGCACCGCACCAGAGATCACCAGCCCTGAAATAGCTGATCTGTGCACATTGCGCGGCAAAATCAGCTTGTCACCGGGGCCACAGGTCGCCAAAATCGCCGCCTCAATGCCGCAGGTAGAGCCGTTGGCCAAAAACCAAGTTTGCTCAGCCCCAAAAGCCTCAGCCGCTAGCTTCTGCGCCTGCAAAATCACGCCTTCGGGGGCAAAAAGATTGTCTAACTCTGGTAGCTCAGGCAGATCTGCGCGGAATACCTGCTGGCCAAAGAGCGATCGCTCTTCGGGAGAAATGCCCTGCCCTTGCTTATGCCCCGGTGTGTGAAAAGCTGCATTAGCTCGATCAGCGCAGGTTTTCAGGGCGCTAACGAGCGGCGTCTGTGACTGCTTTAACTGATTTAATGGATGGGTGTCTAAATCTGGCTTGCCAAACGGGCTCATGCTTTGAGGCAGCTAGGGGCTATTGGTGGGAGCTTATGAGGGAAGTTGATATGTTAGAAGCGATCGCACTCATGATGTGATTCCCTGCTGCTTAGGGATTTCTAGTGATAATAACAATAGCTTTATATTTGAGTAATTTTCAGTTTTCGCTTGTCCCTTTCTGTACGCTGATGCCGCTATGAAAAGCCTATTTCTTGATCGCTTAAAGAGTCCTGAACGTCCGGTACTGGTGTTTGATGGCGCGATGGGCACCTCCTTGCAAATGCAGGATTTGACAGCAGCAGACTTTGGCGGCGCGGCGTATGAGGGCTGTAATGAGTATTTGGTCGCAACCAAGCCGGAAGCGGTAGATAAAGTGCACCGTAGCTTTTTAGAAGCGGGTGCGGATGTGATTGAAACCGATACGTTTGGCGGTACGGCGCTGGTACTAGCAGAATATGACTTGGCTGATCGCGCCTATGAGCTAAATAAAACGGCAGCAGCTATTGCCCGCCGCGCCGCTGATGATTTTTCTACGCCTGACAAACCACGCTTTGTCGCGGGCTCTATTGGCCCTGGTACGAAGCTGCCAACGCTGGGCCATGTAGATTTTGATACGCTCAAAAATGCCTATCTAGAGCAGGTCGAAGGGCTGTTCGATGGTGGCGTGGATCTGATTTTGATTGAGACTTGTCAGGACGTGCTGCAAATTAAGGCGGCGCTGACAGCGGTGGAAGAAATTTTTGAGAAAAAGGGCGATCGCCTCCCCCTGATGGTTTCGGTCACCGTTGAGCAGCAGGGCACCATGCTGGTCGGCTCAGAAATTGGCGCAGCGCTGACTATTTTAGAGCCCTACCCGATTGACATCATGGGGCTCAACTGTGCTACTGGCCCTACCGAAATGAAGGAACATGTTCAGTATTTAAGCGAAAATTCGCCTTTCATCGTCTCCTGCATTCCTAATGCGGGCCTGCCTGAAAACGTTGGCGGCCAAGCCCACTACCGCCTGACGCCAATGGAGTTGCGGATGCAGCTCCTGCACTTTGTCGAAGATCTGGGGGTGCAGGTCATTGGCGGTTGCTGCGGCACGCGGGCCGATCATATTCAGCAGCTAGCGGATCTTGCTAAGGACTTGACGCCTAAAGAGAGGTCAATTGGCGATCGCACCGCTCTTCCACCCTACGGTGAACTCCCCTATGTTCCCTCAGCCGCCTCGATTTATAGCCCTCAGCCCTACGATCAAGAAAACTCCTTCCTGATTGTCGGCGAACGCCTCAACGCCAGCGGCTCTAAAAAATGCCGCGATCTGCTCAACGCTGAAGACTGGGACGGTCTGGTGGCGTTGGCTAAAGCGCAGGTTAAAGAAGGCGCACATATATTAGATGTCAATGTAGATTACGTAGGTCGCGACGGTGAACGTGATATGCGCGAACTGGTGTCGCGGCTCGTGACCAACGTGACCCTGCCGCTGATGCTTGACTCCACCGAGTGGGAAAAAATGGAGGCGGGCCTCAAAGTTGCGGGCGGTAAGTGCATTCTCAACTCCACTAACTATGAAGACGGCGATGAGCGTTTCTTTAAAGTGCTCGAAATTGCCAAGCGCTACGGCGCAGGGGTCGTCATCGGCACCATTGACGAAGACGGTATGGCCCGCAGCGCCCAAAAGAAGTTTGAAATTGCCCAGAGGGCCTATCGTGACGCGGTGGAATATGGCTTTCCCCCCTGTGAGCTGTTTTTTGACACGCTGGTGCTGCCAATTTCGACTGGCATTGAAGAAGACCGGGTAAATGCCAAAGAAACTATCGAAGGCATTCGCCTAATCCGTGAAAATCTTCCTGGCTGCCACATCATGCTGGGCGTTTCTAACGCTTCTTTTGGCCTCAATCCGGCGGCACGGGTGGTGCTGAACTCGGTGTTTCTTAATGAAGCGATGGCGGTTGGCATGGATGGCGCGATTGTCAGCGCCAGTAAAATCTTGCCCCTGGCCAAAATCGATCCGGAGCATCAAAAAATCTGCCTGGATCTAATCTACGACCGGCGCGGGTTTGACGGCGATGTGTGCACCTACGATCCGCTGGGCGAAATCACCACACTGTTTGCCGGTAAGAGCACCCAGCAACTGCGCACTACCCAAGATGAGGATCTGCCGCTCGAAGAACGGCTCAAGCGCCATATCATCGACGGTGAGCGTATTGGCCTAGATGATCAGCTCGCTGAGGCGCTGAAGCACTATCCGCCGCTCGAAATTGTCAATACGTTTTTGCTCGACGGCATGAAGGTGGTCGGCGAGCTCTTTGGCTCCGGCCAAATGCAGCTTCCCTTTGTCCTGCAATCTGCCCAGACGATGAAGGCGGCGGTGGCTTATTTAGAGCCTTTTATGGATAAAGCCGAAGCCGATGATGCGGGTAAGGGCACCGTGGTGATTGCGACGGTGAAAGGCGACGTGCATGATATTGGCAAAAATCTGGTCGATATTATTTTGTCTAACAACGGCTATAAGGTCGTGAATATTGGGATTAAGCAGCCGGTGGATAATATCATTGCCGCCTACCAAGAGCATCAGGCCGACTGCATTGCGATGAGCGGACTGCTGGTAAAATCGACCGCGTTTATGAAGGACAATTTGCAGACCTTTAATGAGCATGGCATTGATGTGCCGGTGATTTTGGGCGGAGCAGCGCTGACGCCTAAGTTTGTGTATGAGGACTGTCAGAACGTCTATAGCGGGCAGGTAATTTATGGCAAGGATGCCTTTGCCGATCTCCATTTTATGGATGCGCTGATGCCCGCTAAACAGGCTAATCAGTGGGATAACCTCAAAGGGTTTGCCGATGATCATCCGATGAGCCAGAGTGCTAAAAAAGCTAAGGTGGCCGTGAATCGCGCGGAGGAGGATGAAGCGATCGCTTCTGAACCCAAAATAATCGATACCCGGCGCTCTGATGATGTTGCCATTGGCATTGATCGGCCTAAGCCGCCGTTTTGGGGGCCGAAGGTGCTGGGGCCAGCAGATATTTCGCTCGAAGGGCTGTTTGATTATTTAGACATGCAGGCGCTAGTTGCAGGGCAGTGGCAGTTCCGTAAGCCTAAAGGGCAATCGCGCGAGGACTATGACGCCTTTTTGGCTGAAAAAGTGCAGCCGATTTTGACTGAGTGGAAGCAGCGCATTGTCACCGAAAAGCTACTGGAGCCGAAGCTGGTATATGGCTACTTTCCTTGTTTAGCGGAGGGTAATACCCTGCATGTGTACGACTGGCAGGCCGCTGAAAAAGGAGAGCCTTCTGAGCCGGTGACTTCGTTTGAGTTTCCGCGTCAGCGCTCGATGCGGCGGCTGTGTATTGCTGACTTTTTCTTACCGAAGAGCCAAGCGCAGCCCGGTGAGTACGATGTATTTCCTATGCAGGCGGTGACGATGGGTGAAATTGCCACTGAGGTTGCCGCCAAGCTGTTTGCCTCAGATAATTACACCGATTACCTGTACTACCACGGCTTGGCAGTGCAGATGGCGGAGGCGCTAGCCGAGTGGACTCATGCAAAGATCCGCTGTGAGCTGGGCTACGCCGATAAGGAGCCTGAGGGCATTCGGAATTTGCTGGCGCAGCGCTACCAGGGATCGCGCTATAGCTTTGGCTATCCGGCCTGCCCAAACATGCAGGATCAGCCGAAGCAGTTGGCGCTGCTAGGCGTGGAGAAAATTGGGATGCACATGGATGAAAGTGAGCAGATCTATCCGGAGCAATCGACGACAGCGATTGTGGCATATCACGGGGCGGCTAAGTATTTTAGTGCTTGAGTTGGGGGTTAATTAGAGTTAGGGCCAGCCGGTTTGGGCTTGTTCTAGGACATATTGAGCGATCGCCTCAATTTCAGATTCACTCAACCGATCCGCATAGGCAGGCATGACACCTTTGCCTTGGGTGATGAGAGTTGCGATCGTGCCCATTTCCGCATAGCCATTGCGCAACAGCGCTTTGGAGCGCAAATTTTTCCCTCGGCGAATCAGGTTGCCGCCGTGGGCATGGCAACTGCTGCAATGAATCTCAAACAGAGCCTGCGCATTCAGTGTTGCTGGCGCTGACATGGGGGCTTCTAGAACTGCCTGTGCCCAAGCAGGTTGTCCGCCTATCAAGCCGCATAAATTGAGCAGGCGATCAGCGCAACGGCTAAGGCCCACCGACTGGCCCACCGACTGGCCCACTGACTGGCCCACTGATTGGCCCACTGACTGGCATAAGCTTGAGCAAAGCTAGGCCAAGCGCGGAACTTTTGAAAGCTCATCTGAGTACCGAAAATTTTTTCTTAGCAGCCGAACGAATTCAGTCTGCTCACAGTATCTGTGATAATTTAATAGAGATTCATAATTAATTAATATTTAGTAGAGTTACGTTTTGTTAATAGCCTTAGAAACCTATCCACGCTTTCTATTGTTTCAATCCGTAACCCTCATCTTATTCATTTAGCCTTAGCGCTGTTTTAAGAAAGTCCTTTGTCTGCACAGTTTCTGATTGGTGTATTTGTTCCCACTGAGTCTTTAGCGGATCCTCTGCATCGGCTGCTTGCTCAGAAAAGTTTTGTGGTGAGCTGGAGTCAATCTCAGTCTGATTTTGCTGACTGGGTGATTCACAACCGCCATCGGATTGACTGCCTGATTGTGCAGTCCTCAAGTGCGGCCTTTCAATCGCTGAGTCTGTTTCGGCAGCGCGATATTTTATTGCCGACGCTAACCGTAGGCTGCGCTGAGGCTGTAGAAAACAACGAGGCGATCGCCGCCTATCACGAGGCCGTTACTTTTCTAGATATTAATGACCTAGACGGCCTTGATGAAGCTATCCGGCTGACTGTAGAGCGCTATTTGCAGCTGCCGGCAACAGAATCGTCGCCCGGTATATCCCCTGATAAAAGTTCTGAGAGCGGCGATCAGCGGCTTTTTTTGCTCAGCTTGCAGCAGCAGCGGCTAAGTGAAAAACTCAGAGAGCGCCTAGGCTATGTCGGCGTTTACTACAAACGCAACCCCCGGAACTTTTTACGGCATATGACCCGTTCAGAGCGTCAGGAGTTTTTAGATAAGCTCAGCCAAGACTATCGGCGCATCATTTTGAGCTATTTCGCCAATGACACCACGATTAATCAAAAAATTGATGATTTTGTCAATGTGGCTTTTTTTGCTGATATGTCAGTGCCCAAAATCGTTGAGATTCATATGGAGCTGATCGACGATTTTTCTAAACAGCTACAGTTGGAAGGTCGCAATGAAGAAGTTTTAGCAGACTACCGGCTGACGCTAATTGATGTGATGGCCCATCTCTGTGAAATGTATCGACGTTCTTTGCCTCGTGAAATCTAGAGACTTGCTATGAATGCCTCTAAAAAGACCTATATTTTGAAGCTATACGTCGCTGGAAACACGGCTAGCTCCATGCGGGCGCTAAAAACCTTGAACACCATTCTAGAGCAGGAATTTCAGGGCGTATACGCGCTTAAAGTGATTGATGTCCTCAAAAATCCTCAGCTAGCTGAAGAAGACAAGATACTGGCTACGCCTACTCTGGCTAAGATTCTGCCGCCCCCTGTGCGCAAAATCATTGGTGACCTTTCTGATCGAGAAAAGGTTTTGATTGGGCTCGATCTTCTCTATGATGAATTGCAAGAGGAAGGGCTATTTAACTGAATCGAACGGGTATTGGGTAAGTTGGCCTAGCCGAGCTGTTTTACTAACTTATTCCGATTAAGTTGGCGACCTTAGTATAGACGGGTTATTTATTGTTTTTGTCAAGATTGTTTTTGTCAAGGATTTGAAAATAGTTTCTAGCTGGTTTTTAGTATTTCTGTTTATCCAATTCTTTTTTAGTTAGCTGTTTAAATGCACTCATGAAACCACCGTCTCCTGCTGTTGATGATCAGGCGCTAACTCGCTCAAAAGGGGTGCAGAAAATTCGCACCATGATCGAGGGCTTTGACGATATTAGTCACGGCGGGCTGCCGGTAGGCCGTTCGACCTTGGTAAGCGGCACCTCCGGTACGGGTAAAACGCTGCTAGCCGTGCAGTTTTTGTATCACGGTATGACCTACTTTGATGAGCCGGGTGTATTTGTCACCTTTGAAGAATCTCCGGCTGACATTATTACCAATGCCTATAGCTTCGGTTGGGACTTGCAGGCGATGATTAATAGCGGCAAGCTATTTATTTTGGATGCTTGCCCCGATCCGGAAGGGCAAGAAGTGGTCGGCAATTTTGATCTTTCGGCGCTGATTGAGCGGATTCAGTATGCAATTCGTAAGTACAAGGCCAAGCGCGTTTCGATTGATTCGGTGACGGCGGTCTTTCATCAATACGATGCGGCGGAAGTGGTCAGACGAGAGATTTTTCGGCTGCTAGCTAGGCTGAAGCAAATGGGCGTGACTACGCTAATGACCACTGAGCGCACAGAAGAGTACGGCCCGGTGGCGCGCTTTGGCGTAGAAGAATTTGTTTCGGATAATGTGGTGATTGTGCGCAACGCGCTAGAAGGGGAACGGCGTCGGCGAACGCTGGAGATCTTAAAGCTGCGGGGGACGACGCATATGAAAGGGGAGTACCCGTTTACGATTACCAATGACGGAGTGAGCATTTTCCCGCTAGGGGCGATGCGGCTGACACAGCGATCATCTAATGTGCGGGTTTCTTCGGGGGTGCCGACGCTGGATGAAATGTGCGGCGGCGGCTTTTTTCGCGATTCAATTATTTTGGCGACGGGTGCGACTGGTACGGGTAAAACGCTGCTGGTGAGTAACTTTTTGGCGAATGCCTGTGAGAATGGGGAGCGCGCAATATTATTTGCTTATGAGGAGTCGCGATCGCAGCTCGCGCGCAACGCGTCTTCTTGGGGCATTGACTTTGAAGAACTAGAGCGCCAGGGTCTATTGAAAATTATTTGTGCTTACCCTGAATCAGCTGGCCTAGAAGATCATTTACAGATTATTAAGTCGCAAATTGCTGAATTTAAGCCGTCTCGAATTGCGATTGATTCGCTCTCCGCGCTGGATCGGGGCGTGAGTAATAATGCGTTCCGTCAATTTGTAATTGGGGTAACCGGCTATGCCAAGCAGGAAGAAATTACCGGCTTTTTTACCAATACGACTGAGCAGTTTATGGGATCTCATTCGATTACAGACTCGCATGTTTCGACGATTACAGATACGATTTTGATGCTGCAATACGTCGAAATTCGCGGTGAAATGTCGCGGGCAATTAACGTCTTTAAAATGCGCGGCTCTTGGCACGATAAAGCCATTCGTGAGTACACCATTAATGCCGGTGGCCCTCAAATTCAAGATTCTTTCCGCAACTTTGAAGGCATCATCAGCGGCTCACCTCGGCGAGTGGCAACTACCGAGAAGACTGAGCTTTCACGCATCATGAAAGATATGAAATCGATTGATTAGGCCGTTGCTTAGGCCATAAAGGTCGTGTTTTCACGAACGGCGGGCCTTGATCAATCGCGTTTTGACGAACATGGAGGGATTCGAACCCCCGACCCTCAGAACCGGAATCTGATGCTCTATCCACTGAGCTACATGTCCTAGATGCTCAGATTCTATCACCTCATCATCAGCGTTAGCGCGAACTTACAGTGAAGTTAGACCAAACTTAGCGTGACTTAGCGTAAAAATGGCGGAAAAATAGCGCTTGAATCCAAGCGGTGACGTGAGGCGTGCCCTTTGCGGCCAGGAGGGGGCGATTTTGTTCTGCAATGAGCTCCGTGCGTTCATTGGCTTCTAAAATACCTAGTTCGCTCATTCGGGGGTAAGCCTCTGCCGTGCAGTGCTTTAGGTCAGCGAGTTCTAAAGCTATGGTCGCTATGGTCATAGATGGCGAGTCGAGCCTAGAAACCTACAGATAAAAGTCGTCGGCTGAGACAGGCGCGGATGTTTCAATCACAGGGTTGCTGCCGGTTGATTCATCCGTCGATTCATGCGGCAATTCATCAATAGTGAGCATATTTAATAGATTATTGCCGCCAGTAGTGAGCAGGCTTGACTGGAGGTTGTCCCAAATTGGGATGACTGCGATCAGAAGCTGACGCCCTTTGGCGGTGACGGTAAGCAGTTGAGTGCGGCCATCTTTACCTTGGGCTACTTTTATCCAGCCTTTGTTAGCCATGCGCTCAGTGGTGCGGCTGACGGTGGATTTTTCCATGCCCAGGGTTTGGCCTAGATGCCCGGGGCGGATGGTGCGTTCGCTGGTAATCACTGCCAAAATATTGAGCTGATTGACGGTGAGGCCGTGAGGCCGGAGGGCTTCGTCGTACAGGCGCGTGACGGTGCGGTTGACTTGCCTGAGACGGCGGGCGATGCACTCTTGAGACATCTGCTGGGCAATGGCGATGACGTCATTTGAGTGGCTGTTTCCAATCGAAACCATACTTTGCGATTGATTTGAGATTGTTTTGGTTGGGATGCTGATCGGTTGCTACGGGTTTGCTATGAATTACTGTGGTTGAGAATCGCTGTGGTTGAATATACAACTTAAAGGTTCACTAAGCTAAATTTTGCTCATTCCATTTTTGGCTAAGGCAATTTATCAGCTGAGGTAAGCGCTATGCGTAAGCATTACTAGCATTTGCAGCCTGTGTTGGGGTGAGGGCTGCTTTTTAGCTGGTTTTCAGCTGATTTTTGGAGGGGATCAGCCTTTTTATAAGTTAATATTGTGCAAATTGATATCGCTAATGAGCGATCGCGCTGCCCGTCGGCACAGGTAGGAATTTTTGGAACATATTGGCTGGGTAGCTGCGATTATTGGGTTATCTGCACTGGTACAGAGCGTGGCTGGGTTTGGGTTTGCGCTGGTGGCGATCGCGCTGCTTCCTTTTTTTTTAGACCTTTCAGTCGCGGTGCCCTTAGTGCTAGTGATGTGCTTGCTTAGCAGCTTGGCGCTATGGATTTACTACCGTGCTAGCTTTCGGTGGCAGGCGATCGCGCCTTTAGTATTCTCAGCCGTGTTATGCATTCCAGTTGGCCTTGTTGGCTTTCACTATGTTTCTGAAGATCTGGCCCGCAAGGTATTGGGCAGCTTTATTGTGCTGTACGTAGCCTATGACATGGCGCGCCTAGTCGCCCCAGCAGCGTTTATGCCAGCGATCACTTCTCCTGGCTGGGCGTATCTCTTTGGCGGTATCTCTGGCTTTTTGACGGGCGCTTTTACTACCGGTGGGCCACCACTGGTGATGTATGCCAACTCCAGCGGCTGGAGCCCTGAAGAATTCAAGGGCAACTTGCCTGGCGTGTATGTGATTGCGCTGACGTTCGCCCTCACTGGGCATTATTTTGAAGGCCATCTTACAGGTGACCTGTGGAAGCTGGCGATCTACAGCTTGCCAGTGTTTGCGCTAGGTCTGGGTCTGGGTATTGGCCTTTCTAAACAAGTTGATGCGAATAGCTTTAAGCGGCTGGTGCTGTGCTTGCTAGGGGTGATTGGTCTACGGCTGATTTGGTAAGGCTGACTTGGGCGAAATGTTGGGCGATCGCTGGTTTGATTGGTTTGACTGGCGGCAGCGATCGCACTGCTGGCACCGCATGGTTTTTGCCGCTTGGGTAAAGCCAAATTCTTCCAAAAGTACCTGCCATCGACACCGCTTAGTCCATAAATAGCGCTTCATCACCTGCGTGGGATCCGGCTGCTTTTCTTTGCTGCGAATTGGCTGACGAGTTTCTACTCTGTAGGTAAACGGATCTAACCAGCGCAGCTGACCATTGCGATGCAGCAGCGCTAGCGCCTGATCGCCCTCTTTAAACTGGCGGCGCACCTTGTCAATATGGCCTTCCGGCGGAATTTGGCCCACTAAATCCAGCGCTGCTTTTTGCAGATGCTGCGCTTTTTGCTCGAAAAACTGCCAGCGTCGCTGATCTTCCGGGGCGAATAAACCCGTCGGTTCACTCACTAAGGACAGCGCCTGAGCAGGTTTGCCATCGCGTCCGGCCCGCCCGACTTCTTGCACATATTCAGCCAATAGACTGGGCACTTCGTAATGAATCACAAACCGACAGTCTGCTTTATTGATGCCCATGCCAAAAGCGGAGGTACAGACCACAAACTGACAGTCGCCGTTAATCCATTGGGCTTCTATCTCTCGACGCTGCGGTGCGGCTAGCCCGGCATGATAGGCCCTGACCCGGTAGCCTTGATCTGCAAACCAGCGGGCAAGATCTTCGCTGCCTCGGCGGGTGCGGGCATAGACGAGGCCCGATTGATCACCGTAACGCTGAATAAATTTGACCATCGCGCGTTTACGCCCCTTTGGCGTCCAAGTGGTTTGAACGCTGAGATGCAGGTTGCTGCGGTAAGGATTGAGCCGAATAATTTGCGGGTTTTGCAGACCTAAAATGGTCTCAAGAGCCTGCTGTGTAAAAGGATCGGCGGTGGCGGTGAAGGCGGCTATCGCCATGCGACTACCGGCAGGCTTCGTGGCTAATAAGGCTGTACGAACTGTACCTAGCCTTCTGTAGGTAGGCCGAAAGCTATCGCCCCATTGGGTTAGGCAGTGCGCTTCATCCAGCACGAGCGCATTGATGATTACCTGCGGCTGAGTCAGCACCTCCCACACGGGCTTACTAAGCAGGGTTTCGGGCGAAAGATAAAGCAGACGGAGGCGGTTTTGAGAGAGCGATCGCAGCGTTTGCCACTGCACATTTTTATCCAACTCACTGTGCAAAGCCGCCGCCGGAAGCTGCTTTTCGGCTAGTTCCTGTACTTGATTTTCCATCAGCGCTACCAGCGGCGAGATTACCAACGTCACGCCCGTTTTCATCAAAGCCGGAAGCTGGAAACACACAGATTTACCACCCCCGGTGGGCATCACCACAACGATGTCTTGGCCGGCAAATAGCGCTTGCGCAATTTCTCCTTGGGGCGGGCGAAAGTCATCATAGCCCCAAATCTTTTGAAAGGTTTCGCGCAACCGGGCTACCTCGGTTTGGGCGCATTTTGGTAGCGGTTCTGGTGATCTAGAGGACTGCATAAGGGTGAGTTCCTAGCTGCTTTAGGTTCATCATTCCCGCTGAATTGAGTTCTGTTGTACGAGCAGCCCTAGTTTTTAAAATGACAAAAGCGACTAGGAAATATCTTCCTAGTCGCTCTGACGACTGGCCAATTTATGTGGCTAGTTTATAAAGTTAGCTAGGACACTCTTCTGGTTCTATTAAGCGTCCTATCAAAACAACTCTATTAAAGTCCACCGAAGTTGTAGCCGACGCCGACAGTCACACCAAAATTGCTGTCGTCGCTGAAAATGCCCGCATAGTTAGCTTGAACATTGCCCGTAAACTGACGAGAAAGTGGCACATCGACACCGGCTGTGACGAGAGCACCAAAGTCGGAACCGCCGCTTTGATCAACGTATGAAGCGCCTGCACCGATATAGGGGCGTAGCTGAAAGCTGCCAACTTCCGTTGAGTACTGGCTGAACTCATAGGTAACAGGTACTAAGGCTGCAAAGTCACTGCCAACTAGGACAGTAGGCCGGACGGAGATGTTGTCGCTGAGGGCAAACTTGCTGATCACGGCAAAGGAGGTGCCGCTGCCTGTCCCAAAGTCTGCGCCAACGCCGATGAAGTTGGCGCTATTGACGCTCCTGCTAGTGCGACGACGCGCTTGCGCAATATCGACTGCTGCGCCATCGGCAGGAAAGGCGAGGGCATCGGCTTCGGTAGCGGGCTGCGATCGCGAGCTCACTAACCCAGTGGTCGTGCTATCTAAATTTTCAGCCGTCAAGTTCTCAGCCGTCAAGTTTTCAGCCGTCAAGTTCTCAGCTGATGGGGTGGCGGCGGCGCTTTGGGCTGATTCTGCGATCGGCTGCTGTGCTTGGGGCTCTTCGAGCAGCAGATCTGCGCCAGGAGCTGGCTGGTTGACTGAAGCAGCTTCTGGCGCTGTCATTTGCGCTTTGGCAGGTAGCTGTATGCCTATGGCTAATAAGGCAAGTCCCAAGACGCTAAACAGTCCTCTTTTAATCGACATGGCTTGATCACTCCTCTAAAAATGTTTGAATTGTTTGAAATTACGGCTCAATCCGCACTCAGTCTGCAACCTAATACGTATATACAGACTACCCGCAATCACAGCAACTTTTTTCTATATTAAGGGGAAGATCCTTATCCTTTTGGGCAGATATTTCTATCCCTTATTGCATATGCCCCCTTATTGCATCCGATCAATCGTTCGATATTGAATAGCTTCGGCTACATGGTGCGTTTGAATTGTCGGGGCATCACCGAGATCAGCAATTGTGCGAGCCACTTTCAAAATCCGATCTGTGGCCCTAGCCGAAAGCCCTAGCTTGCGTACCGCCCCTTCAATCAAGCTTCGAGTGGCTTCATCGAAAGCGCACCATTGACGAATATGCCGACTTTCCATATCGGCATTGCACTGCAAAGCGGGCTCTTGATCAAATCTGATTTGGGCATGGTGCCTAGCCGCTTCTACACGTTGGCGGACGGTGGCAGAAGCTTCACCTTCAGGCTGTCGGGTCACTTCTTCCGGCTTCAGCCGCCCGACGATCACCTGTAAGTCAATGCGATCCATGAGCGGGCCAGAAAGCTTGGCCCAGTATTGTTCGCGGTTGCGCGGCGTGCAGGTACAAGGCTGTACGGTATCGCCAAAGTAGCCGCAGGGGCAGGGGTTGGTGCTCGAAATTAAGGTGAATTGAGCTGGAAACTCTACCGATTGGCGGGTGCGGGAAATGGTAACTTTGCCGTCTTCGAGTGGCTGCCGCAAAAATTCGAGGACGCTGCGCTTGAATTCGGTGAGTTCATCTAAAAAAAGGACGCCTCGGTGGGCGAGGGAAATTTCACCGGGTTTGGGGAAGCTGCCGCCACCGACTAACGACGGGCCAGATGCGGAGTGGTGGGGCGTGCGAAAAGGCCGCTGATTGACGAGATGGCCTTTTTCTTTGAGAAGTCCGGCAACGGAGTGAATTTGGGTGACTTCCAGAGCTTCGGCAAAGGTCAACGGGGGAAGAATGCCGGGTAGACGCTGGGCTAGCATGGTTTTACCGCTGCCGGGAGGGCCAATTAGACACAGGTTATGACCGCCCGCAGCCGCAATTTCGAGGGCGCGGCGCGCTTGCATCTGGCCTTTGACATCGCGCAGATCTTTGCCGGTGATGGCAGTTCGTAGCAGATCTTCGGGGGCGCTTGCTTTGACGCTCTGATGGCCTTCGGGATGGTTGAGAAAATCGGCGACTTCTGAGAGTTGATTAAAGCCGTAGACTTTTAGTCCGGGGACGATGGCGGCCTCGTTGGCATTGTCAATCGGCAGTACCAGTCCTTTGAGGCCGAGATTGTGCGCTGCTGCGGCGATCGCTACCACCCCTGCTACTGGCCGCAGCGTTCCATCTAAAGACATTTCACCTAAAAACAAATAATCATTTAGGCAACCTTGGGCAACGGCTTCGGAGGCGGCCAAAATCCCGACTGCAATTGGCAGGTCATAAATCGGCCCTTCTTTGCGCACATCTGCTGGGGTGAGATTGATCACAACTTTGCGCATTGGAAAAGCAAAACCCGCATTTTTTAAAGCGGCTCGAACGCGCTCACGCGACTCCTGCACAGCGGTATCAGGCAGCCCTACGATGACAACTCCTGGCAATCCCCCGGCAAGATCTACCTCTACGCCGACTTTGATGGCATCAATGCCGATGAGCGACGCGCTCCAAATTCTTGCTAACATCGCTTGCTATGACCTGAATGAGACAACCGCAGCGGGCAATGGGCAGCCCGGTGACCTATCGTGCCCGTTACTCTGAGATGGATTGACGCTAATTCTTAAGATGTATCAAGCGGTGCAATGAAAACTTTCTTTGGAAATAGCTTGGGCTGGATTTGCAGGCGTTAAGTTAGAGAAGTGTAGTGCGGTTGCTTTAGCTGCTTGAGGGACGCCTGATGGTTACCTGATGGCTGGGGCAACTAAACGTCCACTGCGCTTCCCTAATTTTATGAACGCTATGTTTAGGTTCCCAAAATCACTCAAACCGGCTACGGTTTCCCAAGAACGGCAGATAGAAGACGAGCGGATGCGGGATGTGCAGATGCTGCTAGAGAGCTTGTTTTTGCGGGAGGAGGTGACGGTGCGACTGATTGCTGACTGTCTGTATGATGTGGGATCGATTAATCTATTGAATCAGCAGGTGCGATCGCGCCCGCTCAATCGTCTTTTAAAGCTTGTTGCCCGCAACTCAAAACCCGTTTTTCGTTTTTTTATGGTGCGCTGGAGTCGGCAAAACTGCCCGCAGCTCATTACCAAATGGCTACATTCACAGGTGATCTTTGAGCCTATCGAAGTTGTGCTGCCGGAGGTGCTAGCCCCCGAAAGCACAGAAACTTTGCCAATAGTCAGACCGCTTCAGTAGACAGGCAGATAATGCGATCGCGCTCTGCAAAGCAGTACTGCCCCAGTACTTACCAGGTGTCTTAATTTTCGGCTAACTGTATGGGTAGTTTGTCTATTCACAGATGGCCTCAGTTAGGTTTTACAAATGCGGCTCCCGCCTGAAGACAAACCAATTGGATTCTATGAGCTGGCAATGGCCTAAAAAGGCGGTGAAACGATTCTGAGATGTTGGCACAGTGGCTGCGTGAGTTGGGCATTGACCCGGATAAAATGTAGTTTGTAAAATCGGCTTTTGGGGGTGGCTTTTGGGGGTGTTTTGCATTGCTGCTTGGGAGCGATACTAGATTGCTATTGGGCCTGCAAGGACGTGATAGAGTTTGATGCGAATAGCGATGCTGGTCGTTTGACTGGTGTAATGTTTGCTATTGCATCTGTCCGGGAAAATCTGCTCAAATCTGCTCAAACAAGGTGAGACAACTGCTGTGAGTTCTATCAAGATTCCGATCTTAGATCTTAAGCCTCAGTATCAGTCGATTAAGTCGGAAATTCAGGCGGCGATTGATAAAGTGCTGACATCCGGCCAGTTTATTTTGGGGCCGACGGTAGAGCAGTTTGAGGCGGATGCGGCGCAGTATTTGGGTGTGAAGCACGCGATTGGGGTGAATTCGGGTACAGATGCGCTAGTCATTAGCTTGAGGGCTTTGGGCATTGGGGCTGGCGATGAGGTGATTACGACGCCTTTTAGCTTTTTTGCGACGGCAGAGGCAATTAGCACAGTGGGTGCAAAGCCGGTGTTTGTCGATATTCAGGCCAGCAGCTTCAATATTGATCCTGATTTGATTGCAGCGGCGGTAACGCCAAAAACCAAGGCAATTATGCCGGTGCATCTATACGGCAATCCGGCGGCGATGACTAGGGTGCAAGCATTAGCAACTCAGCACGGCCTCAAGGTTATAGAAGACTGCGCTCAGGCATTTGGGGCTGTGTATGCTGGCGCTTGTGCAGACTGCGGCCAAACTTGTAATGACGATCTGCGCGAATCGCTGAGCGGCAAAAAGGTGGGCAGCTTGGGAGATATGGGGGCGTTTTCTTTTTTCCCTACTAAGAATTTGGGGGCTTACGGTGACGGCGGCTTAATTACGACCGATGATGATAGCCTTGCTGATTTGGCTCGAATGCTGCGCGTGCACGGTGCGAAGGAACGCTACTGCAATGAGATGCTGGGCTATAATTCTCGCCTAGATGCGATGCAGGCGGCGATTTTAGGCGTAAAGCTACGCTATATCGATCAGTGGAATGAGCAGCGGCGGCAGGTGGCCGCAAGGTATGGCGATTTGCTAGCTGGGGTGAGTCAGGTGATTGCGCCTGAGATGACCCCAGGGCATGTGTTTCATCAATATACGGTGCGAATTTTGGAGGGCGATCGCGACGCTGTAAAGCAATCTATGGCAGCAGCAGGCGTCGGCGCAATGGTGTATTACCCAATTCCGCAAGATAAGCTACCTATCTATGACGGGCAATATGCGCCCAATGCGGTAAGTAATCAGCTAGGCTCTGAGGTTTTAAGCCTACCGATTTGGCCGGAGCTAACCGCCGAGAACCAAGCAATTATCGTGAACGCGCTGCGAATGGGCCTTTAGAGCACTATGTTTGGGTGAACCCATAGATTGCTGCCGATGGATAACCTAATAAATTTCTTCTAAGTTCTCATAGAAATTGCCTGATTACATCGGCCGTTTGTTCGCCTGTCCGTTTCCAGCTAAATTTCTGAGCTTGCGTTAGCCCAGCTTCACTCAACTGCTGCCGAAGTTGAAAATCGCTAGCAACTGCCTGCATTGCATTGGCAATATCATCAGTATTGTAAGGGTCAATCAGAATAGCAGCATCGCCAGCAACTTCAGGTAACGATGAAAGCTTAGACGTAATGACAGGAGTGCCGCAGGCCATCGCTTCTAGCACAGGTAGGCCAAAACCTTCCCAAAGGCTGGGAAGCGTGAGTGCGATCGCGCCTCCTAACAGCAAGGGCAACTGCTCATACGCAACATAGTCTAAAAAACGCACCCGATGCTGAAGATGAAGCGATCTAACCTGTGCTATTAAAGCAGGCGTATAGCGCTGATCTTGAGGCCCTACTAGCCACAGCTCAACGTCACTATCCGCTTTGCTAACCCGGTGAAATGCAGCTATCAGCCGATGCAGATTTTTATAGGTATTTTGTCTACCCACGTACAAAAAATAATTTCCTAGAGGCTGATTATCCGGGCTAAAGTTTTGCTGATCGTAGGCGAGTGCAATCGGCGTAATTTTGTGCGCTGACAAGCCATAGAATTTTTGAATGTCGTCCGCAGTAGAAACAGAATTACAAATAACATGCTCTGCCTGGGCTAACACCTGACCCACATAATATCGAAAATAGCTGACAAGATAGGGTGAAAATGCTTTTGGAAACCGTAAAGGGATCGTGTCATGAGCCATCACTACAAACCGACACCTGGTGAAGATAGGAGCCTCCGGCGAAGGCGAAAATATGAGGGATTGATCACCAAACTGCCGATAGTATGCAGGAAGCTGTTGCTGTAACCAACACAAACGCTTAAAGTGCCCCTTATTGCCAAACTCAGGAGATAGACCAGCGGAAATAGTTTGGCAGTTGAACGCTGGAATTGGCTGAGCCGTGAAAAGCACTGGGTCAAGACAGCGAATAAATGGCAGTAGATTTTGAATATAAACGCTTATTCCGGTAGGCTTATTTAGCAGAATCGATAGGTTTACTAACAGTGAGGATGTCGAGAGTTCTTTGTTCATTAGTCCATCTCATCAGGGCATCTCGTTGATGCCTCTCATCAAGGCATCATTTTGCGTCCTTCAAGGAGTATTCATCTCACTGAGTCATCACTAAGTAATCATCAGCACGGTACTATAAACTATGTCTCTAATGAATAGAACTGATTGGATATGAAGTCTTTACTTCTGTCTGCGTGGCGGTATCGATACTTTATCCTATCGTCTATTAAGGTTGATTTTCGCAGCCGATTTGTTCGCAGTCGCTTAGGCGGGCTGTGGATGATTATCAATCCCCTGGTTCAAGCGGCAATGTTTGCCCTGATCTTGTCGCAGGTGCTCTCTGGTCGATTGCCGGATATGGCTGATAACAAGCTCGCCTATCCAGTCTATTTGCTTTCGGGCACTCTGGCCTGGAATATATTTACTGAAGTAATCACTCGCTGCCTGAACGTATTCATTGAGAACGGCAATCTGCTTAAAAAGCTGGTTTTTCCTCGCATTTGTTTGCCGATGATTGTTACAGGTTCAGCAATTGTTAATAATTTGCTGCTGCTAGGTGCAATATTGCTAATTTTTGCAGTGTTAGGATTTGTGCCCGGCCTGAATGTCGTGTGGCTACCCTTATTGATGCTGATCACCTTAGTGCTTTCTCTGGGTCTGGGGTTAATTCTAGGGACTCTGAATGTCTTTATCCGAGATATTGGCCAAATTGTGCCGATTGTGTTGCAGTTAGGCTGGTGGTTCACGCCTATTGTTTATCCTGCTAGCGTTATCCCAAAGGCAGTTCTTCCTTGGATGAAGCTTAATCCAATGTACTGGCTTGTACAGGGATTTCAAGACGCTATTCTATTCGACAAAACTCCTTCTTTATTAGCTTTGGGCTGCATTTTTTTGTTCTCTGTTTTATTACTTAGAATGGCCTTAACGCTTTTTCGTAGGGCTAGTAGTGAGATGGTCGATGTCCTATGAACAAGCCAATATTACAAGTGGAGAATCTAGGTAAAACGTACTTTCAATATCGCTCTGAAGTTGCTAGAGTTGCTTCCTGGTTTGGACTGCCTGCTAAGCCTGCTGTTCAACACTGCGTTCTCCAAGGTGTTTCTTTTTCGATTAATCCTGGTGAAGCGATTGGCATCGTCGGTCAAAATGGGGCGGGGAAGAGCACGTTACTTAAAATTATTACAGGTACTCAGCGCCCAACTACAGGTCAGATTCAAGTAAACGGACGAATCGCTTCCATTCTAGAGCTTGGCATGGGATTTAATCCAGATTTTACAGGTCGGCAGAACGCCTACCACTCCGCTGGATTAATGGGATTTTCGCAAGCCGCGATTGAAGCTAGGATGCCAGAAATCGAGAGCTTTGCAGAGATTGGCGAGTACTTTGACCAAGCTGTCACCACTTACTCTAGCGGTATGCAAATGCGGGTAGCCTTTTCAGTGGTAACAGCTTTTCGTCCTGATTTGCTGATAGTAGATGAGGCTCTTTCTGTAGGCGATACCTACTTTCAGCACAAGAGCTTTGAGCGCATTCGTCAGTTTCAACGAGAAGGAACCTCGCTGCTGCTGGTATCTCATGACCGTAGTGCAATTCAAAGCCTGTGTAATCGAGCAATTCTACTTGAGTATGGCCACATAATAAAAGACGGCGATCCAGAATCTGTCATGGATTACTACAATGCCTTAATTGCTAAGAAGGAAGACAGTAAAGTTAGAACTAGACAGCTAAGCAGTGGGAAGACTCAGACGCTTTCTGGAACAGGCGAAGCTATAATTAGCGACGTTGTTTTGCTCGACGAAGAAGGTAAGCCGAGCGAAGCTCTGAATGTGGGACAGCAGGTGTGCTTGCGCGTAGGTGTGACAGCACAAGCGAACCTTCCTGAGCTAGTAATTGGATACGTTATAAAAGATCGCTTAGGTCAACCTATCTTTGGAACCAACACACACTACTTAAAAAATACTTTATTAGAAATAGCTTCTGGTGAGAAGATTGAAATTGACTTTAGCTTCTTAGCTAATATCGGCCCCGGAACATATTCCGTTGCTATAGCCATTCATACAGGTGATTCTCATGTCGCTAATAATTACGAGTGGAGAGATCTAGCGCTGGTCTTTGAGGTTGTTAATATAGATAAAAAAGAGTTCGTAGGTGTAGCATGGATGCCTCCCAAGATGAAGTATCACAGATGATTAATAGTTTTTATAGAACCTTTGAAGAAAAGCATAGAGGAGGACGAGATCTTATCAAATCACGCCTTCGTGTGTATCTACCGTTTGTTGAATGTATAAAGAGCATTTACTCAAATGCTACAGCTGTTGATCTAGGCTGTGGTCGAGGCGAATGGTTAGAGCTTTTAAGAGAAGTTGGCATCAATGCTTTAGGTGTTGATGTCGATATAGGTATGCTTGAAGCTTGTCAAGAGTTGGGACTCAATGTTAGGCAAGATGATGCTATTACTTTTCTAAAAGCATTGCCGGATGAGAGTCAGACAGTGGTGTCTGGATTCCATCTTGCCGAGCATATAGCATTTGCGGATCTTCAGATACTGGTTCAAGAGTCTTTGCGTGTCCTGAAGCCAGCAGGGCTACTCATTCTTGAGACACCCAACTCAGAAAACATTCGTGTCGGCACTTCTCTCTTTTATATAGACCCCACTCATCGAAATCCAATACATTCAGAGCTGCTCGCGTTTATTCCAACTTATTATGGTTTTGCAAGAGTTAAGACACTGCGACTACAGGAAACTGTAAAGATATCAGACAGATATCCAAACTTGATGGATGTCATCGCAGGGGTTAGCCCTGATTATTCCGTAATTGCCCAAAAGCCTGCTGAAGATGAATATTTAGCTGTCGTGAATGAACTGTTTTCTCAGAGCTATGGAGCAACGCTTGAGGATGTGACAGCACGCTATCAACATCATCTTGCTGAACTGCTAGAGTCCGTAGACTCTGCATTAAAGAGCAGAACACGGACTTTGGAAGAGAGAATCTACGCTTTAGAAGTTTCTCTAAGCGAGATATTAAACAGCAGATCTTGGCGGCTGACTGCATCTTTGCGATGGGTTGGTCATTTTGTAAGAGCAGGGAAAGAACGCTCAAAGCAAATGTTATTAAGCATTATTGCTCTGGTCATTGCACGACCTAAGTTAAAAAAAGCCTTGGTGAAGTTTCTAAATCGACTGCCTAGACTAAAGCATCGTTTGGCCCTGTTGACGGTTGCTAACAATCCTGTGCAATTAGTCAATTCGCGGACAAAGAAAGTTCCTCAACTGTCACGCCGGGCTAGCCAAATACTCAGCGACCTCAAGCAGGCTATGGGAAAAGAATAAACGAAAATTATGCGTATTGTCATCGATCTCCAAACTTGCCAGTATACGAACGCTCACAACCGTGATGCTGGATGCCACAGCCTAGAGCTAGCGAAGGCTATGGTAAGAGCCGACAGTAGTCACGAATTTTGGATTTTGACCACTGTGCGACTGCAGGGAGACACAGATGTCATCAGCGACGCTTTCAGGGATATGCTTCTCCCTGAAAGAATTGTGACTTTTGACACACCTATGCTTGTTGCTGAAAGCGCTGCGCATAACCACTGGCGTACTCAAGCAACCGAAAAAATACGCGATTTTGTAATTGCTCAAATAGAACCAGACATCCTATACATCGATGGCTTGTTTGAAGGCTTTATTGAAGAGATAGTTACGTCTGTACGCTCAAGTTATACGCCATATCCGATAGTCGTCACTCTGCACGATAGAGATTTTCTGGCGCAATGTGAGGATTCTTTGCGAGGTCGATCAAGGCATCAGTGGTATGAACAAAAGCTAGCTTCTCTAAGAAACCCATCGGCATTGCTTACGCTTTCAAAGCGCACTCGCCAGAGGGCCATATCGCATCTGAGTTTTCCTCAGGAGAGAATATTTGATATTTCAGCAGGTATTAGTCAACGATCTAATATACTGCCGACACCCGACAATGAGGTGGAAGGTGCTTATTCGAAACGTGGCTCGCAAAAATCCTTATTTTTGTGGGAAGCCTTGGCAGAACAGGCGATAAAAGCTTTGGAAAGTACGCACAAATGGTACTTGTCTCAGCAGAAAAACCAAACTCAGGCAGCTCATTCGAAGGAGAAACTGGCCTTTGTTTCACCTTTACCACCCCTGCAATCCGGTATTTCAGACTACAGCGTCGATCTGATACCGAAGCTTACGGAGTTCTATGATGTCGTGGTAATCACGGATCAGGCGAGAGTAGAAGGTGATATAGATAAACAAAACGTTGTAATTAAGGACGTTAACTGGTTTAGAGAGAATGCGAAAGAGTTTGCTCGCATTGTATATCAGTTTGGTAATTCGCCTTTTCATCAGCATATGTTTGATCTACTTCAGAGGCACCCCGGAGTTGTTGTACTTCACGATTTTTACCTAGGCAACATACTATACTGGATGATCTCTCATGAGTTGCTGGCAGATGACTTCTCAAAAATACTCTACGAATCCCATGGCTATTCTTCTTTGGCCTATCTTCAAGAAAAGGGGGGCGAAGCATCCGCTTTGACGTACCCTTGTAGCAAAGCTATTTTAGATAATGCTGTTGGCGTCATTGTACATTCCAACCATGCCAGACAGCTAGGACAGAGATACTTTGGTCTAGAGATTTCCCGTCGGTGGAAGGTTGTTCCTCAGCCCTATGCAGTGCCTGCTAAGACAAATCGCCACGAGGCCCGCATCGCTCTCGGTTTTGGAGAAGGTGATTTTATAGTTTGCTCCTTCGGTATGTTAGGCCCTACCAAATTGAATCATCGCCTGCTTAGAGCTTGGCTAGCTTCTACTTTGGCAGAGGATGCTCACTGTTATCTAATCTTTGTTGGCAAAAACCATGAAGGGAACTATGGCGAAAACCTCATCGAAGAAATAAAGCAGTCTGGATGCCAAGCCCGTATCAAAATTACAGGTTTTTTAGATGCTCAGCACTATCGACATTACCTTGCGGTGGCTGATGCTGTCGTGCAGCTAAGAACGTTATCTCGCGGAGAGACTTCCAGGGCTATTCTAGAAGCGCTATCCTATGCTACTCCTTTAATTGCTAATGGGCACGGAAGTGTAACAGACTATCCTGAAGATATTTTTATAGGCATACCAGATGATTTTAGTGATGGTGAATTGACTGATGTGATCATGAAGTGTCGGCATGAAGAAGATTTTTGCCATCGGATAGGGCAACTGGGAAAGCAGTATGTGCTCGAACATCATTCCCCAGATCATGCGGCTAGTGCTTACTATGCAGCAGTTGAAGAATTGTTTACCTCAGGTTCGTATGCTCACTACAGGGCACTGCTCAAAGGCATCTCTGGAATAGAGACAGAAAATCAACCTCAAGAATCTGATTTAATCGCAATAGCTGAAGCAATTGCCGAAAATGACCACACACCCTCTATTTGTCAACTGCTGATAGATGTCTCGGAATTTATTCAAGCGGCGGCTGATACAAGCGTTCATACTCAGAATACAATGAGTCGTACTATAAGCCAAATGCTTCAAAGTTCGCCCATTAGATACCGCATCGAGACTGTTTACTTTGACGGCAAACACTACAGATACGCCCGAAACTTTACCGCTGCCTTGCTTAATATTCGTCTATTTGGATGCTCTGACGACATTATTGATACTTCATCGGAGGATTTTTTTCTAGGCATTGATTCATCTATCATGACTATACCTTCACCGCGCTGTCAAAGGCTCTCTCATTTCTATAGAAAAGGTGTCAAAATCTACTTTGGTATACAGAGTGATTTATGGTCACAGGGTTTAAAGATGTGGCCCCATGAGGTACAAAGACTATCGGAATCATGGTTTGTATTTCTTGTCTCAGCTCTCGCGCTTCCCTGATAAGCTGTTGAGGCCATTGAGCATCTCTGTTGATGGCCGGCCTAGACTTTGCTCGCATCGATCTATCTTACGAATATTTAGTCTGCTGTTCTCAATCAATATCATGCGTATACTCATCGATCTTCAAGCTTGTCAACCCGAAACTAGTCAGTTTTGCGAAACTGGACGCTACTCCCTGTCACTAGCGCTAGCGATCGCCCGCAACGCTGTTCACCACGACATCTGGATTGTGCTTAACGACAGGTTCTCAGACTCGCTCCTAACCATACGGCAAAAATTTAGTGGCCTGCTTCCCAAAGAACAAATCGTTACTTTTTCTATTCCCCCTAAGATAGCGGAAGCAGCTTGCAGCGAACAGTGGCTAACTCAGTCAAGCGCACTGATACGAGAATTTTTTATTGCTGCGCTTCAACCCGACCTCGTTCACATCTCCAACTTGTTTGAAGGATGGGAACATGATGCTGTCACCTCTATCGGCGGCTTGCCCTGTGCTCATATTGCGACCTCTGTAACTCTATATAATCTTCTTCCCCTGCTTAATCCCGATACTTACCTGACCGATCCGACTTTTAGAGATTACTACTATCGAAAAATTGATTCTCTCAAGAAAAGCGATCTGTTGCTTTCAGTTTCTGATCATTCTCGTCGAGAAGCTATTGATATTCTAGATGTTTCTCCTTCAAAGATAGTTGCCATTTCGGCTATGGTTGAACCAGTGGCTACGGCCCAAGAGACTTTCTGGGACGACGCTGCCAGAACCGCTATTGAAGCATTCGAAGAATTAACTTCACAGCGTCGACAATCAGGCATCTCTGCGAAACAGCCTTCATCCAAACAGAGTTGCGTGCAGGCCTACCAGTCTTTGATATCTGAAATCTCTAAAGTGAATGGAATATCTAATCAGCCAGATGCCGATCTCGTTAGTATTGCAAACAGCATTGCTATCAACGTCAGCTTTCATCAAAAACAGCTGTTGATCGATCTCTCTGCGATGGTGCAATGTGACCTAAAGACCGGAATACAGAGGGTTGTGCGCAGCATCTTAACTCACATATCAAACTATCCGCCTGAGTCTTACATTATCACTCCGGTTTATTGGGATGGAGAATATTACCGGCGAGCTAATCAGTTTATCTCAAAGATATTGCCCAATTCGATAAATATACAGGGAAATAGTGTTGTCTTAGACGAAATTGTTGATGTTTCTTGCAACGATATCTTTTTAGGCTTAGACTTCGCAGTTCACTGTGCACTAAACTCCCAGGCAGTTCTCAGAAGATTTAGAAGCCTCGGCGTAGAAATTTACTATGTCGTTTACGACATATTGCTGATTCAGCACCCTGAATGGTTCCCAAAAGAAGCTGATCCGTTCTTCAGACTCTGGTTAGCTATGATATCTGAGATCTCTACAGGTCTAGTATGTATTTCTCAAGCAACTGCCAACGCAGTCAAAGACTGGGTGTCTGAGTCTCCGCCTCGAAGAATAGAGCCGCTTACCATCGACTATTTTCATCTAGGCGCTGACATAGATCAGAGTCTACCCTCGGGCGGGCTCCCTGAAGATGCCGAGACTGTCTTAAGTGCTCTACGGATGGTGCCAACCATACTGATGGTATCAACTGTTGAACCTAGGAAAGGTCATACTCAGGCACTTCATGCCTTTAACCTGCTCTGGCGATCAGGCATGGAGATAAACCTTGTCATCGTCGGTAAACACGGCTGGCAAGTTGATGATTTAGTTAGACAGCTAGACGACCATCCAGAACGCGATAAACATCTGTTTTGGCTACAGGGTATCAGCGATGAGTATTTAGAGAAACTCTACTCAGTCAGCACGGTGCTGCTCGCGGCATCAGAGGGAGAGGGCTTTGGCCTACCTCTCATTGAAGCTGCCCAGCACTGTCTGCCGATTATCGCACGGAGTCTACCGGTCTTTCGTGAAATCGCTGGCGATCATGCTTTTTACTTCGAAGGCAAGCGGCCAGAACAGCTTGCAGATGCTATCAAAGCATGGTTGATACTAAACAAGGAGGGTAGGGCACCTGTTTCCACAGGTATGTCGTGGTCAACCTGGACAGAGAGTACGCAGCAATTGTTGAAGGCTATTCAAGTCTGATTCAGCAGTAGGCTACCTGGCCAGATAAAAAATGCTCACTCTATCGCGTGCATGGGGGAAACTCTGCTAATCTACCCTTCAGATGGTAAGCCAAAAATTTCTTTGTTTCATGAAGCGAATTCTTTCTCAGGCCATTTTGTATCTGCGGTTGAGATGGATGCTAATGAAAATCTTGAATCGAGCACCAAGGTTGAAGCATCGCTTGAAACTAATCATGAGCAAAGGCAGCTCTATCAGCTCATTGCAGTCGGGGACAGGGGATTTGTCACCTCATTCCGTCAAGGTTATGAATGACCTAAAAGCAGCTATAAAAAGAGACTGATATTATGCGTATACTTCTTGATCTACAGGCTTATCAGGCCCAGAACAGTCAATGTGATGAAACTACTGAGCCTAGGTCTATCTTACTTGCTTTAGCAATCGCCCGTTGGTCTCATCATCACGAGATTTGGATCTTACTTAACGACAGGTTCCCAGAGTCAATTCCAGCTATCCGGCAGACTTTCAGCGGGCTGGTGCCCAGACAGTGCATTGTCGCCTTTTCAATACCTGCTAATGTAGCAGCATGTAAATCTGACAGAGTATGGATTACCTGTGCAAGCGAGCTACTACGTGAATTCTTCATAGCATCTCTGAATCCTGATATTATCTATATTTCCAGGCTTTTTGATGGAGCATGGGACAAAGATATTGTTACATCAGTAAAGAAGCTGCCGGGTATTCATATGCCAGCATCTCTACTACTACACGATTCAGACTTGAGTTTTCTGTTTGAGTCAAACTCTAATTTGCGCAATCAGCTCTTTGAAAACTATCGCCTCCAGAAAATAAATCTGTTGAAAAGGTGCGACCTGATACTTACTTTGTCTGAACATTCTCGGCGGGCCGTTATCGATAATCTAGACAAACTGCCATCAAAGGTTATCAATGTCTTTTCTGAGAACAGCGTCCGAAATTTTGAACAAAGTGCTACAGCTTCTAGATCTTCTTGGGATAGCGCAGCCAGAAAAAGTATTGAGGCTTTTGAATCATTAGTTGCGCGATTGCCTCGCCAAAAAACACAGGCCTTTGACTCGCCTTCCTTCGAAAGGATATATCAAACTTTAATATATGAAGTCTCTCGAATTTCAGGAATATCCGGCAAAAGAGATGCTGATCTGAGCGAGTTAGTTAGTAGTATTGCTATTAACCGCAGCTTTCAAGAAAAGCAATTGCTGGTAGATATTTCCGAGTTTGTACTAAGAGATGCCAGAACTGGGATACAACGAGTTGTACGCAGCGTTCTCATTCAGCTCTTACGTTATCCCCCTAAATCGTACACTGTTGTTCCGATTTACTGGGATGGTGCACGCTACCGCCAAGCAAATCGATTTGTTTCTCAGCTGCTACCCGACCTAAGCAGTCTTTTAGAAAAGGGTATGCCTGTTGATAGAGCTATAGATATCTCCTGTAACGATATCTTTCTGGGACTAGACCTCACATCTAACTTAATTTCGATTGTTCAAGATACGCTAAAACGCTTCAGAAACTTGGGTGTAGAGATCTATTTTATTGTTCACGATATTTTACTAGTTCATCATCCTGAATGGTGGCCAAGCGGCTACGATGTGATTTTTAGGCGTTGGCTAGAAACTATCGCTGAGCTGTCTACCGGTTTCGTATGCGTCTCTCAGACGACGGCTGAGGCTGTGAAAGATTGGCTGCTTTATTTCCCACCCCGGAGAATAGACGCGCTGCAAGTTAGCTATTTTCACCTGGGTGCCGATATTGAGGAGAGCCTTCCCTCTTGTGGATTACCTGAAAACGCTGAGGTGGTTTTGAGAAAGTTGAAGACAACACTCACAATCTTGATGGTAGCAACTATTGAACCTAGAAAGGGATATGCGCAAGCTTTAGACGCCTTCACTCTGCTCTGGCGGGAGGGAATAAAACTTAACCTTGTAATCGTAGGCAAACGGGGATGGTATGTTGAGAACTTAGTCAAGCAGTTGAGAACTCATCCAGAACGCAATAAACAATTATTTTGGCTAGAAGGAATTAGCGACGAGTATCTGACAGCGCTTTATTCAGTTAGTACGGCCCTACTCACGGCTTCAGAGGGCGAAGGGTTTGGCTTGCCATTAATTGAAGCAGCTCAGCGGCAGCTACCAATCATTGCTCGTGACCTGCCAGTGTTTCGTGAAGTTGCAGGTAATCATGCTTTTTATTTCGGTGGAAAGCAGCCTGAACAGTTAGCAGCCGCTGTTAAAAGATGGCTGGCGCTTTACCGCAAAGATGATATCCCTAGATCAGTAGGAATGCCCTGGCTGACTTGGGCTGAGAGCACACAGCAATTGCTGAATGCGATTCTCCCTTGAGTCGCGCTGGCTACACTATGAGGGATAAACGCCAAGTAGGATAGAAGACGATCCCTATTGAGAGATTAGTAGATTGAGATGGCGTTGTTGCACCAATAGGGATTGCGGACGGGGTAATGAAGTAAGGTCTAAGTACCACCAAAAGCCGAAACCTCATGAGCTACTGCGTTCGCAACTGGTCAGAGTATATTACTTCGGCAATTGAATAGACTTCATTTTTACGTCGCCGCATAAGCGATATCGGGATGTAGAAAGTAGTTGATAACGCGAGCCGGTAGCTTCTGTATCTTTCGTAGACTAGAAGAGACTTGCCGTTTAAGCTGGTCTAGATTCCGTGTGGGCGATTTTCTATGAACCTACTGTTTAACATCGTTGTTGAGATATTTTACTGGGTTCAACTGTGGTGAGTAGGCTGGTAGATGAAACGCTTTGATTTGAGCCGAATGCGCTTCCAACCATTGCTTCACGCTTTTTCTTCAATGCACCGGATGGCGGTCTGTAATCAAAAATAGCTTGTGTTCGGCGGTGCGAATCAGACTGTAGTGCCCCTCAAGTTTAGGCCAGCAGCTAGAGAGAGTAATCTATAGGGCATAGGGGGCAGGCATCATGGCAAACAAGCAAAGAAGCTACAGCAGCGAATGTTAAGACAAAAGTCGTACTTAGAGGTGGCCAGCGGCCAGCGCACCACCAGCGAAGCCAGTCGCGATCACAAGTGCATTCGTGGGTAATCAACCATTGGTACAGCAAATTTCTCAAACCGGCTCATCTGGCGTTTGGCGGGAAAGGCATGAAACGAGGATTCAGAGGAGCAGATAGCGGAGCTAGAGAGGATGATAGGCCGTTTAACAATGGAGCTAGCAGTAGCAAAAAAGCTTCAGCACTGTGAAGCCTGAACGGAAGCGAATGATCATAGACCAGATGAAGGCCGAGTATCCGGTATAGGTGATATGTGATGTGATTGGCTACAGTCACAGCCGCTACTACTATCAATCGCAAACGGAAAAAGAGACCGAAGAGGAATCATTGAAAGCAGCAATTTCGGATGTAGCAGGCCGGTATCCGACCTACGGCTACAGGCGTATCACAAAGCAATTGTAGCGAGAGGGCTGGACTGTTAATCACAAGCGTATCAGCCGACTGATGTGCGAGCTAGGACTACTGGCAAGGATAAAGATTAGGCGGAAGCGAACAACAAATATCGATGAGACCCCGCGTCGCTTTGCGGTAAGTAATGGTCTAAAGGTGATACCGGTAAGTTCAGTCCTTATATCACCTGATTTTACTGTCCAAATTTAGGGGTTCACTTCAAACAGTACGCACTCGCATCAGCCGCTATAAAGAAGATTGCCCTTGTTCACGAATAGCTGACTAGCTACGCCAGATCTGAAAACCAAAGGCGTCATCACAGGGTTAAGTGATTAATCATACAAAAACTCCCGATTGCTGATTACGAGAGTCGTTAGGGATTGCAGTAAGGGCACTGGCCGGGGTCGGCAAAATCGGGGGCATTCGGCGATCGCATCCAACATTGATAGTCGCATTTCTGACAGCGATATAGCTCTGAGAGCGTGAGGGAAGTGGGTGCGTAGCAAAGGCTGCAAGGCAAGCCAGGACGGCGCTCAACGATGCCAAAGCCAGGGCAATCGCACTCAGGGCAACGCTGAGCGACCAGCTGAATCAAATTTTCGGTGGCTTGCGCTATTGCCTGCATTCTAGTCGGGTTATAAAGCGCCCGCATATCTGTTTCGAGATGAATCTTGCCATCCGGAGAGTTTGATAAGGCTAGCTCCACGGTGGTAATAAGGTCAGATTCTTGAGTAATGCCTTTGGCTATCGGTCTGTTAGGCGCACCCGCAGACTCCATCACGACTAGCCCATGCGCCGGAAATCCAACAGATTTTGCAAAAGACAGCGCTTCTTCACAGCTAGCGATCGCCTGAGAGCGATAGTTTGTATTGGTTGAGGTTGCTTCCCCGACGATTTCTATTTGGTGCACGGTATCTAGCAGCAGCACAAATTCGCGGCTGTAGGGCACAAAAGGTAGCTGTGGATGGGGGCCAAAGCTGCCCTCGCTAGCTAGCGCTAAAGTTTCACCCGTTAGCGTTAAAGCAGCTTCGGCCTTGAGCCTTGCGGTGGTGAGTTGATCGGCTACCCGGTTAATGTCGCGGGTAAAGGTGCCAAAAGCGTCGGTGTCAAACTCAGTCGGCACGAGGGTTTTTACGTTCCAGGCAGCGGTGATCAAAGGGGCGATCGCCTGCTCTTTTTGGTGCATGGTCGCAATTACCGCTACTCGCCCTGCCAAAGAAAAATCCGGCATCAGTTTGCAGGCTCAGGCGATGTCGGGGCTTTAGGTTCTGGCTCAGCCCCGGTTTGGGTTAGTGAATCGAGCATGGTGCGAAAATCTTTTACCAGCTCGTCGATGGTATCAAATTGGCGGTTTATTTGATCGGTTGACACTTCACCTGTGACCGTATCGCCAGCAACGGTTTCGCGAATGCTCTTTTCCACTTCGGCAATGCGCGCTTGCAGTTCAGCCCACTGTTCGGCGGACACAGCCGGTAAACCTTGAGTGAGTCCTTTGGCCTGCTCCGCAATCGCTTCGGCCTGTCGGTTGAGTGCTTCGAGCTGTTGCTCTAGGCGGTTGAGGCGGTTGAGCCGTTCGGCATTCGTTTGGGCCGCCTCTGCTGGCGCATTGCTTTGCGCATCCGCCTCGGTAGCCGATTCAATTTGCTGACTCAATTCGCCTTGAGCAGATTGCAAAATGGCTTGCTCACGGCGCAGGCTAAGCGTAGTCCCAATTAAGCCTCCCCCTAAAACGATTAGAGATATCACCAACAGTCCGCTTAGCCAATTGACCCGGTTTCTAAGCTGCTGGGAAGCGCGGGCTTGCTGCTGAAGATCAGAAACATCTTCGGCGAGATGCCTAACGGTGGGCTCTGCTGAATCTGCATAAGCTGAAGAGGGTACAGAGGTATGGTCTAGGGTTGAGAAATTGCGATCGCTCATCTTGATTGCCTCCTAACTACGCTGCAGAAAGTTTTTAGATCACAAGGCTATTTTTAGTTGGCCTAAGCGAATTTTCCACTCACTGTAATCATAAAAGCAGGCGTGCCTTTTGCTAACATTTCGGTACGGTTTTCCGAAACGCCGCTGCATGACTGTAAAGATCGCGGCTCGCACTAAACTACATTTGCCTGGGAAATTAGAAGATGAGATGCATCGCTCAGATCATGGGTGAGATCGGGATGCAGCATTTGCTCAGTCCAATTTAAATCAGCGGCCATTTCAATCGCTTGGGTGTCAATGACACCCAGCACGCTGCGGGGATTGTCAGCGGTGACAACCGGCAACAAATAGAGCCCGCGCGCGCTCATCTCTTTTTGGGCTTTAGCGAGAGACTCATGGCTATAAATGCATACCACTTCAGACGTGCAGACCTTTTCAACCAGCTGTTGCAGAATGTTCTCTAATGTTGGCAGGGCTGCATCTAGCCCGGCTGTATCGATAGTTTTGACTAGAGATGATTTTTCAGAGTGCGCGATCGCCGGCACAATCTGCTTACGAATATCGCCCAAAGAAATAATTCCGCAGAGCTGCTGCTGATCAGTAAAAACCAAAGCCGTGAGCTGTTTCGCCGCTAGCATCGCGGCTGCGGCTTCGATCAAAGATCCCTTAGCCGAGACACCCAAATAGTCAGTTCTGAGATGATCGGCTACCAAAAGCTCACTAAGATACGCAGCGCTATCTTGTTTTTGCAGGTTAACGCCCATTTGGGGCAACGCTAATTTTTCAACGGTTTGAGTCGCTGTCGCCAAATCTACCAGCCAAACACTCGTGCCTACCGAGAGCATCAGCGGTAAAACAATTTGATAATTTTGCGTCATTTCAAACAGCAAAATGATTGCCGTTAGCGGAGCGCGTACGGTACTCGCTAAAACCGCCGCCATGCCGACAGTAGCATAGGCAGAAGGTGGCGCGATCGCTACTAGATCAGCCGGAATCCAACCTGAGAGCAGATGCCCATACAGACTACCAAAACAGCCGCCCACCATCAGCGCCGGAGCAAAAATGCCGCCCACAAGGCCACTGCCTAGGCTTATCGCCGTCAGGCCCACTTTTGCAATCATCAACTGCCCCAACAAATCAGTCGGAAACGCATCTTTTAAAATCAGTTCGAGCGTGCCGTAGCCTACGCCTAATACCTGCGGCAAATACAGCGCCACAGTTCCTACGATCAATCCGCCCAGCATCGGCTTGAGCGGAGATGAAACGCTGGCCAACGGATTGATCGGTAGCCAGCGAAACGCCGCTTGCTCAAAGCAGGCTCTAGCCGTTTGAATAGATTGAATCAGCAGCAGCGAAAGCCCGCTTGCTAAGATCCCTAGCCCTAAATACAGCCCCCATTCCCAGTCACTGATTACCTCATACGCCGGTAACCCGAAAAGTAAATCTGATCCAAAGCTAGCTTTAGAAATAATGGTTGCCACCACTGCTGAGAGCAAAATCAAGCTGATACTAGGAGCCGTAAACACCGTGCCCAGCACCATTTCTAGCGCAAAGAAAATACCCGCAATGGGCGCATTAAATCCAGCGGCTAGCCCGGCGGCAGCCCCGGCTCCAAGCAATAGCCGGTACCGCGATTGAGAAACTTGAAACAGTTGGGCTAGCAACAGCCCGATCATTGCCCCAATTTCAACACTCGGCCCTTCCGGCCCTAGGGAAGCGCCGCTGCCTAAGCAAATACCCGCTGCCAACAGCGTTAGCAGCAGCCGAAAAAGAGAACCGGCTGGATTCGTTTCGCTCATGCCAACCTGCGGATCGCTCAATAGCGTTGAAATGCCTTGGCCTAAGCTCTGGGGATACTGCCAGCGCAACAGCCCGACTAAGAGCCCGCCCAAGGCGGGGATCAGCGCGACTGTCCAGCCGCCCCATACCGAGAGCTGATTGAGTACGCTGCCAAAGGCGATCGCTTCACAAATATCGATCCAATGATGAAAAACCACCATCGCCGTTCCGGCCCCACTGCCAATCAGCAGCGCCGTAAGAAAAACGCCCACCTCAGGCGATAGCTGAAGCCGGTTGAGCAGGCTCGTTAGTCGGTCGGAGAGCGATTCCCTTGGAAGGTTGCGCCATCGTGACTGCGCCTGAAGCGAGGGTAAAACAGTAGACTCAGGCGAACTCGAAGTCATCAGTAGATCAAACAAGGTGATATTGATCTCAATTCTAAAGGCTAGAAACCGCTTCGTCAGTGATATCTAGAGGTTTGAATAGAATTTATCATCGGCCTGTTAGGCTCACGCTCAGTGACTGATCTAGTGACTGATCTAGTAACTGATCTGCTGAATGGCAGCGCGGATAATTTTCTCGGCAAATGCTTGGCCTGTAAAGCGCTCAGCGTCTCTGAGCCCGCCGGTGCTGAATACATTGATTTCCAGAAGCTGCTGACCGATGAAGTCAAGCCCTACCAGAAACAAACCGTCACGAATTAACAGATCAGCTACCGCCCTCACCACCTGTCGCATCTCGGCTGTCACCACACCGGGCTGAGCTGTTCCTCCCGCATGAAGATTACTGCGAAAGTCTCCTGTTGTGGGCACCCGCCGAATCGCCGCTGGTTTCCCTTGTATCTCTAGCACCTCACCTTGCATTACCACCACCCGCGTATCGCCCTTTTCTGCTCCCGGAATGCAGCCTTGCGCCATCACCAGTCCCTGCCGCAAAATCACATCGATGATCTGATTTAAATTTTGATCGGCGCTTGAAGTCACAAAAAACACGTCCTTGCCTCGAGTCCCTTGAAGCGGCTTCAGCACCGCCGGCCCTGGCAACTGCTCAATAAACTCAATAATCTGATCGCGCTGGGCGCTCACGAGCGTCGGCGGACGGGTAAAAGCAGGCATCTCCAACAGATAAAGCTTGGTCGCGGCTCGAATCAAGCCATCTGGCCGATTGATCACACATACCCCTCTCGCTGCGGCTAATTGCGCTAAGCCAATCGTGGCTGCATGCAGTCCGCTTCTGGCCAAATCACGGGCAGGATTGGTGCGAATGAATAGAATATCGAGCGTCGCCGCTTCGAGGGCGATGGATTCTAGAGGTTGGTGTGCGATCGCCTCGATCACCGCCCCCAACTCCTCACCCGCTTTAGCCACTACCCGCTTTGCCCAAGCCCAGATCCGGCTATTACTTGGGCCCTGATCTTGGCCTGACATCCCATCGACGCCGCTAACCCAGACCTCATGCTGCCTAGCTGCCGCCGCCATTAGCATCGCTGTTGTTTGAGCAGGCTTCACATCACCCGCATCATTCACCAAAAATAAAAAACGCATGTAGCCTACTCATTTACTTTACTGATGGGCGTTTACTCAGGGGCTCTATTCGCTGATTTTGCTAGCCAAAGCCTGATCACCGCGGTCATAAAACGGCGGTGTTCCCGCCGCCACCACCTTTCCCCAGTGCAAAATGCGTCCCCCTGTTTGAGTCACCGGGTTCACACTTTTGCCAATCACAATGCCATCTTCAGGCGCAGCATACTGCCTCACCACCTCACCAAAAATATTGCGCTGTAGCGCCACCACTTCGCCTTTGGTGATCAAATCAGTCGGCTTTGGCAATACCTCCAAGAGGCCGCCGCAGTCGGTATATAGCCAGTGTGACTTAGCACAGAGCACAGGCGGTGGCCCCGCCGACACGGCCCGCTTACTCGTCATACCCACTTCTGCCATCACCCGCCTTGCCCCGCTGACAGAAGGCTTGATATGCTTTGGCTGAAACACCTGCGGGTCGCCCATTTCTAGCGTAATTGAAGGAATTCCTAGCTCCATTGCCGCCCCGCGCAGCGTATTATCTGAAGCGCGACCGTGCAAAATAATTTCTGGACGCTGCAAATAGGCCATTTTTGCGGTCATTTCATGGGTCATATCGGCTCGCACATAGAGAGAATTAATGTTGCCAAAGCTAGCTGTGTGCAAATCAATTAGATAATTGAAATGTCGAGCAATCCGATCAATAAAACGATAAGCGTAGATTTCAGCAATATTGCCATTTTCTTTGCCTGGCATAATGTGGTTCATGTCAGTGCGATCAGCGAAGGTGCGCTCATTGTTCAAAAAAGCAGGCACATTCACAACCATTACCCCCACCACCGTGCCGCGCAGTGGCTGCAAGTCCAGCGTCTCAAAAAAACGGTGAATGACCGGAATACCGTTGACTTCATTGCCATGAAGCGCTGCGGTTAAGCCAAACACAGGCCCAGGATGTTTGCCCCTAGCCACCATCACGGGCAAGCTCAAGCCTCGACCTAATCCATCGTGAATAAGATCTACCATCAGCTTAGAAAAGCTTCCCATCGGTAGTTGTTCTATATTCAAATCTTCAACAACAGTAGCACCTGGAAAATCTAGTGAAGCACGACTAATCATAACTGTCCTATACGGTTGTTCAGGCTACTCAGACCACCAAGATTGTTTGGATCTGCCCCTTACCCTATTCACCGGCTTTCGGGTCGGCTTACCCGCCCATCCAGATATCTTCTAAAAAAGCCGGATCTGGATTGAGCGAACTAAACAAACGGCGGCGAAACGCACCTTTTTGGGTTACCATTCGCTGAGCCATTTTATCAATCGCAATGACAGACAAAGTGGCCTGAATATAGCCCTCAATGAGATCATCTAACCCTATACCTAACTGATTGAAGTCGCGGCTGTCCATCAGTAACAATCGCTCCGATTCAGAACTCCAAGAGCCGTCTTCATGCAGCACTGAAAGATTGGTGCCCAGCATATCCCAAGACGACTCGTTGCCATCTAGCACTTTTACTAGCGGTTTGCGGGCACGACGCGCATAAATCGCCACGGGATACGGCCCGGCTTCACCTACTCCGATCATCATCCGTAAATCCGCGACATAGATGGCTTTACGCCGATCAGGTAGCGTCCCTACATGGTAAAACCGCCCTTGTTTGGTCTGCGAACTCCAGCCTGAATTGCCTACTAGACTCTGCACAATAAAGCGCTCAAAACGAAACTCAATCGTCATAAACTCATCAAGTTCTGCTGGGCTGGTAATCGTATATACGCCCTGACCGGCATTGCTGTACGGGTCTTTGACGACGGCGATGCCGCCCATCCGCTCGACCCACAGCGGAATCTCGTTTTTCGCCACATCCCAAATCGTTTCAGGTGTGCGAATCTTTAACCCGGTGGACTGTAGCTCTGCGTTATAAAAGTCATAGGCTTTTGCGGCCATGAGTTTATTGCGTCCGCCGGTAAGGCACACCACAATTGGGTTGAGAATAGCGGTTTTGCTCAGCGGCAACAGCCGACTCCAGGGCCGCTGCGTAACGTATCGCAGGGCGGCGCGAATAGGCACCCATGTCCCATCGGGGGTGCGAATCTCTAGCACTCTATCTTCACTAAAGCGTACGGGTAAGTCAGGATCGGTTTGAAAACAGGGGACTAGCCAAACCGGCTCACCGACGACATCTGCCATCATCGCCGCGTAGCCAGAAGTCTCCATTTCATTTTTGTCGTACAGCACTGCCAAGTCACCTTCCGGCAGGCGGCGCTGCTGTTGCAATGGCAAGAAAGTTCTCTCTAAGAGGGTGCGATAGCCGCTTTGTTCGTGGGCATCGCTGCCAAAAGGCATCGACTTTTGACCGGAAGGACAAGAGTTTGTTTCAATCACAATAATTCGCCGAACGCCTTTATCGGTAGTTGCCGCTAAAAGATCGGCCCCACCCCAGCGAAAATGTTCGGTGATATAGCTCATAACCGCATAGATAGCTTGCGGATCAACTTCGGGATGAAGATGAATGTAGCGTTCGGCAATGCGCTCGTTGCCAAGATTGAGAAAATGTTGGACTAAGGGATGAATCTGAGCATTTAAAACGCGAGGATAAAAGTGATTGGCGGTTGTAAAGCTATCGGGAAATACTTTGACAACAGGTTTTGAGGACGTTTTAAGGGGCGTTTTAGAGGATTTTTTAGAGGATTTTTTAAAAGTAGCCAAAGTCAATGCTCCATTTCTTGCCTTTTTATTAAATGGCAGGAGATCATTCTCAGCTGTTTTAAATTGTGAAGCCAGATGCTGACCGTCTTTAACAGGTTAGTGTCTATTTTTAGGACGTTTGAGCGAATTTTATTGCGTTTGTTGTCTTTACTGCTCGACTTTATAGCCAAATTCAGATAGGTGCGTGCGAGATTGCCGCCAGCGTTCTTGCACGCGCACAAATATCTCTAAGTACACTTGGCCCGCTACGAGCTTTTGCATTTGCTCCCGGGCGGCGGTGCTAATGGCTTTCATCATCAGACCTCCTTTGCCGATCAGAATGCCTTTTTGAGATTTGCGCTCAACATTTACCGTCGCTAGAATGCGGGTAATTTTTTCATCTTCTTCGACTTTATCAATCGAAATCGCGACCGAATGCGGCACTTCTTCACGGGTATGTAACAGCACCTGCTCTCGGATGAGTTCGCCCATAATGAAGCGCTCAGGCTGATCGGTGACCAGATCGGGCGGATAGTAGTAAGGGCCGGGTTCTAGTCGTTCGATAAGCTTTTGCTGAAGGGTGTCTAAGCCTTCGCCCGTCAGGGCTGAAAACTTGACGACATCCCAGTTATGTTCAGCGGCGATCGCTTCATAACTCCCTTTAATCTCAGCGGCTTTACGCCCACTGTCGCTGATCTGATCGAGCTTATTAATGCCTAAAATCACCGGGCCACCTGTTCTTGCGACTAGCTCAGCGACAAACAGGTCACCTTTGCCCGCGACTGCGGTGGCATCGACTACAAACAGCACCACATCGACGGAGGTAATCGCTACGCGCGCATTTTGTACCAGCACCTTACCCAATTCATGATGCGGCTTATGAATGCCCGGTGTATCGACAAAGATCATCTGGGCGGCAGGCGTGGTCAAAATGCCCTGAAGCCGGTTGCGAGTGGTTTGAGCAATCGGTGAGGTGATGGCAATTTTTTGACCCACCAGATAGTTCATCAGCGTGGATTTGCCGACGTTGGGCCGACCGACGATGCTGATGAAGCCGGATCGAAAGTCAGGCGCAGCCGTCGGAATTAGCCCTTGGCTCAAGTTAGGCTTGCCCTTGATGTCAACGGCGGCGGAATTGTCGAGCGGCACAATCGGTAAGGGATCAGCTTTGAGCATGGGCCCTTGAGCCGCGGTTTCACTGGCTTTGTTGGGTTGAGGCTGGGCTGAATGCTTTAGTTTGGGACGGGGCGTGGCAGATGTGAGCGGCTTTTGCTTGACGCCTTTATACTGCGGGGCAGCAAATTGGTCTGTGCGTTTGCGGCTGCTTTTTTTATGTGTAGACGGGTTGCTGGCGGCCTTCCAAGGATTGGATGAATGGGGCGAGTCGTCTTGGGCACGGTTGCCGTTTTTGCGATCGCTCATGAGCCTACCCCAGTAATGTGAATGACGACTTCGCGGGTATGGGGGCGATCGCGATGCTCCCACAAATAAATTCCCTGCCAGGTGCCCAACGCCAGCTGCCCATCGCTGATTGGAATTTGCTCAGAGGTATGGGTTAGCGCCGTGCGAATGTGGGCGGGCATATCGTCTGGCCCCTCGTCGCTGTGACGGTAATTGTCGCCTTCAGGCACCAGCTTCGCCAAAAAAGTCTCCATATCGGCCAGCACATCCGGGTCAGCATTTTCTTGAATGACCAAGCTCGCTGAGGTATGACGTACAAAAATTGAGCACAGTCCGATTTGCACACCCGCATCAGCCACGGCCGCTTTCACTTTGTCGGTAAAGCGACCCAGCGATTTGCCTCGGGTGTGGAGGTGCAAATGGGTTTGATAGTGAATCGTTTGAGTGGAAGTAAATCGGTTGTGCACTGCGTTTGGAGTCGCCACCATAGAGCTGACTGAGCTAAAAAGACTAAAAGCGTATCTCGTCAGTCTAGCTCACTGCGCTGTTTGCAGGGCGGTTTTGCCCAGGTCTTGCAGTGGTTTTGAGATAGTCGGTAATGGCGGCAGCAATTGTGGCCTGACCGCCTTTGTCTAATTTTTCGAGTTTGCGCGGCAGCTGCAGGTCACGGGTTAAAAATGACCAGTCGCCGTCAAAAAAATCAGCCGCTTCGACAATTCGGTGCGGCGCATAATCTTGAATGCCGTCGATTAAAATTTGGGCTTCGGCAAAGCCTTCGCGGGTGATTGTAATTACGCCTTTATCTAACAGGCAGGCTTCGGCAAAGGTGCTGTAGCCCGGTTTGGAGACAATCCGATCACACACCACCATCCAATCAACGGGCCGCATTTTGCGATCCGCTACCCGGTACAGGTTCGGCAGATCGGGCGCAGTGCGATCAAAGGTGACAAACTGCCAGTCGGGAAATTTGGCCAGCACTTGATACGGAATCGCCGTCAGCCCCAAGCCGCCAAAAGTCAGTAGCACCGTGCGATCGCTGGGCACATCGCTGCGCATCAGATCCCGCAAATGGGCTTCGCTATAGGCTGGCGTGCCGCCTGTTAGGCCCACATCGGTAATGTTAGGCAAAGCTGACATCGGTTCGCTAAACGGCAGGCGGAAGGTGCGATCGCTATGTCCCAAGCATTCTATGATCCAGTCCGAGATCGCCGTAAACTCATCTCCCCAAGGCCGATAAATAAAATCCCAGCCAAAATTGCCCATCAACCAGCAAGGCACCCCAGCGGCCTGGGCAATACAGCCCATCAGCGGCGGAATATCGGCCAGCACCAAATCGACCTTTTGGGCCTGCAAAAAAGCCGCCTCCTGCTCAATTAAATCCGCCTGCTGCGCCTGAATCGCCTGCATCTCCCTGAGCGTCGCCGCCTTATCCATTGTCAGGCTATCGCTTTGCAACACGCCCACATCAAAGCTGACTGGCCGGTACTCATAATTGCCCACTAAATAGCTATCTAGCAGCCATTCCGGTGCTTTGGTCGCCATAATCACTCTCAGCGGCAGTCCCAGAGCCTGACAGCGCTGCCGAACTTCTGTCGCCACTGAAGCTGCACGAGTCGCATGGCCAAAGCCGTGATTTGTCACCGCAATGTAGAGCGTAGGCATAGCGTATCTATGAACAATCTTCCTAGCTTAAATAGAAATGCTCTCAAATGAATTTTTTTATTCAGGTTTTTATTTTTAGCAGAAGAATAGGGGGGCGATCGCCTAACTTTAAATTAACTGCTGACTCAGGCTAAAAAAAGACCCACTGTACGAACAGCAGGTCTTCCTCAATCCGAAATTACTAACTCACTCTCGAACTGACTCCTGACTTCCGACGCTATAGCTGTGGCACAAAGCGCTCTTTTTCAGGGACGATCGTGTACTCACCGACAATCCGACGAAACTCGTCGCCGTCAATTGACTCCTTTTCAATCAGCAGATCCACCACCCGATCAATCACATCGCGGTTGTCACGAATGATTTTGCAGGTGTCTTCGTAGCACTTGCTGACAATATTATGGACTGCCGCATCAATGCGAGAGGCCACTTCTTCGGAGTACTCATTGCGTCCGCCCCAGCTACCGCCGACAAACGCGGGGCCTTGCTCAGTTTCTAACGCCAGTTGACCCAAATCCGACATGCCAAAGCGAGTCACCATTTGACGCGCCATGCCAGTGAGTTGCTGTAAATCATTACCCGCACCCGTCGTGATTTCTGAGTCGCCAAAAATCACATCTTCAGCGGCGCGTCCACCCAAAGCGCCCATAATCCGCGCCTTTAGCTGCCCGCGAGAAATCAGCATTTGATCTTCGCTAGGGGTGAACCAAGTCAGTCCTTGCGCCTGTCCGCGTGGAATTAGAGTGACTTTTTGCACCGGATCGTGATCTTTTACCAGTGTGCCGATAATGGCATGGCCGATTTCGTGATAGGCAATCAGTCGCTTGCTTTTACCATCTGTGAGCGGTGTGCCTTCCATTCCAGCCACCACGCGATCAATCGCATCATCGATTTCGAGCATAGTGACGGCTTCTTTGCGGCGACGAGCGGTGAGAATGGCAGCTTCGTTGAGCAAGTTGGCCAAATCAGCGCCAGTGAATCCGGGGGTGCGACGAGCTATAGCATCCAAAGAAACGCCTTCAGATACTTTCTTATCGCGAGCGTGCACTTCTAGCACCTCACGCCGACCTTTAATATCCGGCGGATCGACCGACACCTGACGGTCAAAGCGACCGGGACGCAGCAGGGCTGAATCCAATACATCGGCGCGGTTAGTAGCGGCAATCACGATAATGCCTGTGTTGCCTTCAAATCCGTCCATTTCAGTCAGTAGCTGGTTGAGCGTTTGCTCACGCTCGTCATTACCACCGCCGATGCCAGCACCGCGAGAGCGGCCCACCGCGTCAATTTCATCAATAAAGATGATGCAAGGGGCATTTTCTTTGGCTTTTTTGAATAGGTCACGGACGCGAGAAGCACCGACACCGACAAACATTTCAACAAATTCAGAGCCTGAGATGGAGAAAAACGGTGTACCGGCTTCACCGGCAATGGCTTTGGCTAGCAGCGTTTTACCCGTTCCTGGAGGGCCGACGAGCAGCACTCCTTTGGGGATTCGCGCTCCAATTGCGGTAAAGCGCTCAGGCTTTTTCAAAAAGGTTACAACTTCTTGCAGCTCTTCTTTCGCTTCTTCAATGCCAGCGACATCGTCGAACATAACGCCCGTATTGGCTTCCATCATAAAGCGGGCTTTGGATTTGCCAAAGTTCATCGCCTGACCGGGGCCACCGGCACCGCCATTAGAGCGGCGCAACAGAAAGAACAAACCGCCAATCAGCAGCACCGGGAATAGCAAATTGCCCAAAATGCCGACAATCGCGCTCTCATTACGAGGCTGGTGAGAATCTAAGCTGATATCAGAGGCGCGTAGCCGCTCTACTAGCTCAGGCGCGTTCCCTGGCAAGTCTACCCGCCAGCGCTGCACCTTGTTGTCGATTTGCGGATCGACGGCTTCAACGATGGCGGTACGGCCACTGTCGTAAAAGTCTACGGAAGTGACGCGTCCGGCATCTAAGTAATCTAAAAATCGTCCGTAGGTCATGCTAGTGCTAGCGGTGTTACGGCCCGTATCTGCGGGATTTGCGCTACCGACGGAACCCTGCCACAGGAAAAATCCAACCACGAGAATGGGCAGTGTCCACAGTAGGGCAGTTCTCCAAGAAAAATTTTTCATGACTCGGTGGCCTCTGTTGCTATTAGGTAAGCCGCTGGCATTTTGTCAAAGGATGCAGGCGGTGCTCATTGGGATGCGATCGCTCAACCCCATTGCAATTACGGCTAACACCGTATCTCGTAACGAATTGTTAAGGAATCGCAGGTTTTATGAGACTTGTCTTTACTAAATTTAACGTAAATTCTCCTCATCGCACCAGGCAATTTCTGAAAAGCCTGCCTTCCCAAGCCATCTGCCTGTCGCTAAGCCCCTGTATTGGCGACTTTTACTGATTTGCCAGACCGATTTGCCAGAGCCACAGCCGCCTCTAATCTTTGCTGATCAAACCCTTGCCGGTGCAAAATCACCCAGGACTCGACTAAATCGGGGCCCTGCATATCTCCCATCAGGGCGGCTCGGAGCGATCGCATAATCACCCCTTTTTTTACCCCCAAATCTTTCGTCACCTGATCTATCAACCCCTTCGCATCCGCCCCCTCATTCACGGGCGTCTGCTTCAGCCCATCCAACACCGCTTGCATCGCCGCTGCTACCCCCGCCTGCCCAAGCTGCTCTTTGGCCTTCTCGCTAAACTCAAGCGTCGGCGTCGCAAAAAAGTGAGCCAACTCTACACAGTCTTTCAGCCGAGTCAAACTAGGCCCAATCATCGCCACCAGCGGCAGCAGCCAGTCTCTATCCGCTTCAGCGTCAAATCTATAGCCTGCCGCTTGCCAGTAAGGCATTAGTCTTGGCAGCAGCTCTTCTGCTGACGTCTCATGCAGATATTGGCTATTAATCCAATCGAGTTTGGCCCAGTCAAACTTTGCCCCAGCCTTATTCACTCGCTCAAAGCTAAACAGCTCTGCTGCTTCTGTCAGCGTAAACAGCTCCTGTGCATCCGGCGCAGACCAGCCCAGCAGCGTCATATAGTTAGCTAAGGCCTCAGCCGTAAAGCCCATCGCCTGAAAGTCACCCACCGAAGTCACGCCATCGCGCTTAGAGAGCTTCGCCCCCGACTCATTCAAAATCAGCGGCGTATGCGCAAATACCGGCACTTCCATGCCCAGCGCCTCATACAGCAAAATTTGCTTTGGCGTATTGCCCACATGATCTTCTCCTCGAATCACATGGCTGATGCGCATATCCGCATCATCTACCACCACCACAAAGTTATACAGCGGCTGACCCACATTGCCCCCTTCAGAGCCTGTAGAAGCGGCTCTAGCCACCACCATATCGCCACCGAGGTCTTGGCCTTTCCAGCTCACTGGGCCGCGCACGAGGTCATTCCACTTAATCTCCCGCTCATCGTCAATTTTGAAGCGAATCACCGCCTGCCGCCCTTCTGCTTCAAAGGCTGCAATCTGCTCAGGCGTTAGGTTGCGGTGCTGATTGTTATAGCGCGGCGCTTGCTTGCGTGCGGCTTGTGCTTCGCGCATGGCCGTGAGTTCTTCGGGCGTTTCATAGGCTCGATACGCCAGCCCTTTATCCAATAATTCTTGAATCTTCGCGCGATACAGATCCATCCGCTGCGACTGATAAAACGGGCCTTCATCCCAATCTAGGCCCAGCCACGTCAGTCCTTCCATGATGTTGCTCGTGTACTCATCCTTAGAGCGCTCTAAGTCAGTATCTTCAATCCGCAGCAAGAACTGACCGCCCTGATTGCGGGCAAAGAGCCAGTTAAAAACGGCGGTACGCGCCGTGCCAATGTGCAAATTTCCGGTAGGGCTAGGCGCAATGCGAACGCGAACAGACATAAGGGGTAGCTAAATAGAGATTGCAGTCTTTTAGCGTACTACAAGGCTACGGGCGCGGATGATTCCCTTTAGTCGCTTTTGGAAAATATTGCTGGGTGCAGCGATGACAGCCAAATGACCGGATTACCTGAAACATCCGGCTGCGAGAAATTAATTCTTCGGTCAATAGATCATGGTTAGAGCCGATTGTATAGCCGGTGAGTTGTCCTTCATAACCACGCTGATCGAGAGATTTGTCTTGTAGGGCGATGGGTCGTGTAAAAGCAACCGGGGTGTTGCCTTGTAAAGAACTGTCAGCAGTGATTTCTCTGTTAATCCAAGTTTTGTGAAAGTCAGGTTTGACGTGTAAGGAAAGGTCATAGGCGGCGATCGCACCTCTAAAATCACCTCGAATGTAGGCTTCATTTCCCTGCTGAAAGTAGAATTCTGCCTGAGTATCATCTTCTGTGATCAACGAAGCCTTTGCCCTATTATCGTTATCGACCTTTGGTGGCTCATCTGCCGGTAGTGCTTTTGGTGGTAACTCTGTTGATAGCTCTGTGGCCTTTCCCAATGGCTGTCCGCCTAGTTCTTTAGAAACAACGCTCAGATCATCTAGATTTAGACATGGCTAGCGCCACCATTTTCTATGCCAATGCTACGTTCTTCGTTAGCTGTTGCAACGGCGTTTGGCCGAACCGCCGCAGCTAGCTGATAAAGCTACGATCCTTGCGCCGATTTCCTAACCGAGCCTGTAGCTGATTGGGCGAATCTGTGACCTCTAGCAGTGATAAAAAGAGGTTTTCGTATTGGCGATCGCTCAGCGGTTCAAGTCTAGGCTCACTCTCTGCCTGCTTTTCCTTCCGCTGCCAAGGCCATCTCATTGCAAAGCCGTCCGAATGCAATTATTTCAGTAAATCTACCACGCTCGACTAGCTGGAGAAGCTGTGAGGATGGTCTAATCTCACAAATTAGTCCAGTTTGTTTTCAGTCTTCGTCTTAATCAGTAAAATACTTGTAAGACGCGCCATCTCAGTCATTTAGACCTTCTGAATTATGAACACACCCGTCACTTGGGACACCGAAGCACTGAAAGCGCTCATCAAAGAGAGCGTTCGGGAAGTTTTGAAAGAAGAACGGTGGGGCCTGTGGCAGTCCGTTATCTCTTGAAGTCAGCGACGCTGAACAAGCTGACATTGATCGGGTATCTGGAGCACCCGCAGACTACTCGGAAGACCCAAAAAAGCTTAATAGAACCCCGGATACCGATTATTTATCAGCCGTTTCATCGACGATGACCGAGTGGGCCTCCGAAGCTGATGAATTGGCCTACCATGACCTATAGTCAGTTCGATGTTGTCGTAGTCCCTTTCCCATTCACCGATATCGCATCCAGCAAACGCCGCCCAGCGTTAGTAATATCAAGCGAATCAACGTTTAACGAGCGAATAGGCCAAAGTGTAATGGCTATGATTACCACTGCAAAGCATTCCGACTGGCCTTTAGATACACGACTGACAAATCTTACATCGGCGGGACTAAAGGCTGAATCTATTGTCCGAATGAAGCTATTCACAATAGATCATCAGCTCATACAAAGGCGGCTCGGCAGTTTAGGAGAAAGTGACCGAGTAAGTGTACAAATCGCTCTCTACAAGCTCTTTGATCGGCCTCTTACCTGCGATATAAAATCCGCCGCCGAACAAGAAAAATAGGAAAATTTGCATTGGCAAGGAATCACATTAGACAGCCCTTGCGACAGGAGGCTTTGTGATCGCATACAAGCCCTCATCCTGCATACACTCTGCGGCAAAGGCAAAGACGGCCCTAACATCATCGCCAGTCAGCGTTGGATAGCCTTCTAAAACCTGAGTTTCTGCCCAGCCTGTGGCAAACAATCCCAAAATAAATTCCACTGAAAGGCGTGTTCCTTTCACAACCGGCTTGCCCACTAAAATGTTGGGGTCTGAATGGATGTAATTTCGCCAGTCCATCGGTATTCCTCCTAAACGTCCATAGCCTGGTCATCAAAATCCAATTCAGAAAACTCTGTCAAGGTTGGATCGTGGGCAAAGTCATCAACCATGCCAGGAATATACTTTTTAAGTACTGATGACGCTCACGAACCGAAAGCCGAGCAACTTCCTGCATCGACAAACGGAGTTCAGGTTGCTCAAGAGCCGCTCTTTGGCGTAGGAAGTCAACGAAGTCTAAAACTTCTTGCTGTTTGCTGGCCGGTAAAGCCCTGACACCATCAACAATTTCCTGCTCGATAGAAATAGCGCTCTGGATAAGGATAATTGGTTCTATTAGCTTCAAAACTAACCATGATGAATAGAGCTTGTCTTTTGCTATAGCGTGGGCGATCGCACGCCATAGCGATCCACAAAACTTAACGTCCTAGCCATGCACCCAACGTGTCATTGAGATAGTCTCGGACGTCTCGTTTGACCATAGATAAATGACCTCTTTGAGGATGACTTTACCGATGTACGGTTTGAGCGCTCTTTTCATGACCAAATCGACTTTTTTGCCTAGTGTGTCGCTGATGTGGTCTTCAATCTGACCGTAAGTAATAAGGTCTAGTGGAAAGGCAGGGTCAAAATCAACGAGGATATCGATATCGCTACTGTCAGTTTCTTCTGCGCGTACGTAAGATCCGAAGATGCCGAGTTCGGTAATGTGATAGTCGTTTTGAAGGACAGGTTTTAGCTTGTTGACCTTCGATTTTATAACTTCTAGTGCTTCCATCGGGTGTTAGGGTTGGGAGCTTTATCATGAGTATTCGTTGACATTACGTCAGTGAGCACTGGTTCCACCGAGGTTATGTCAAGCACCTCTTTTCCTAAAGGATACAGCGTTAGACAGAGCACTAATAGCTTCTAGCGCGTGGAGACGTAAATAGCCTACCGACGTGGGATTATAGAAAGGCGAGACAACGGCAAGGGTTATGAAAGATTTAATTAAAGGGCTGCGCGAATTTCAGAGCAGCTATGTTCCTAAAAATAAAGAGCTGCTGCAAGAGCTAGCGCAAGGCCAGCATCCGCGTGTTTTATTCATTACCTGCTCGGACTCGCGGGTGCAGCCAGAGCTGATTACGCAGTCGGATCTGGGCGATTTGTTTGTGATTCGCAATGCGGGCAATATTGTGCCGCCCTATGGTGCGACCAATGGCGGCGAAGGTGCCACGATTGAATATGCGATTAAGTCGCTGGAAGTACAGCACATTATTGTGTGCGGGCACACCACCTGCGGAGCGATGAAGGGCCTATTGCAGGTGGGCGATCTGGAGCAAAAAATGCCGCTAGTGTACAACTGGCTAAAGCACACCGAAGCCACGCGCGAAATGGTGGAAGAAAATTACGGCCACCTGGGTAAGCAGGAAAAGCTCGCAACGCTGGTAGCTGAAAATGTGCTGACGCAAATCGATAATTTGCGGACGTATCCGGCAGTGCGATCGCACCTCCACCGCAACGAAATCGCTCTTCACGGCTGGATCTACAACATCGAAGATGGCACCGTGCTCACCTACGACCGCAAAAACCACGCCTTTGTGCCGCCGTTTACTTCTTTGGATGCCTACGATAACAACAATCGCAATCCAGAGACGACTACCGCACCCGAAATCAGTTCACAAGGTTCCTCTAGACTGTCATCCGCACAGCGCGATCGCATTTCTCGCGGCTCTGCTTTCTATCACCATTAGCACCTTCAACCCCACTGCTGCCCCAGTAAACGTTCAGTAAACGTTCAGTAAACGCCCAGTAAACGCAATCAAGATTGCTTGGGCGCTGATCTACACCAGTTCCATCTCTTCTTGAAACGCATTAAACGCGCCTGAACAGACCTCGCCTTTGCTTACATCCAGCGTCACCATCGTACCGTTGCGAATAATCTCCGTCGCTCGCTTTACCCCGACAATCACCGGAATTCCCAGCCGCAGGCCCAGCACCGCCGCATGGCTAGTCATACTGTCATCTTCCGTGACGATGCCCCCCGCCCGACGAAATGCATCCACATAATCCGCACTCGTGCGCGGCACGACCAAAATCTCACCTGGATGAAAGTCTTTAATCGCTGCCGTGCTATGGGCAATTCGCGCCCGCCCGCTGACGATGCCTTCACCAATGCCCCGGCCATACCCTAGCACCGCCGTCACCACTTCCACCTTAATCAAATCAGTCGATCCCGATACGCCCTGCAAGGTGCCCGCCGTCATCACGACCAAATCACCATCGCGCACTAGGTGCTTTTCTTGGGCTACATTCATGGCTGCTTGAAAGGTCTGCGCCGTCGAAGGTAAATCCACCACCAGCAGCGGATTTACACCCCATACGAGCTGCAATTGCCGTGACACATCGACCAGCGGCGTTACCGCCAAAATCGGTGCTTTGGGTCGAAATTTAGAGACATTGCGTGCGGTTGCCCCGGTCCGGGTCATGGTCATAATGGCCGAAGCTCTGAGCTGAGCCGAAATTTGGCCCACCGCTTGGCTAATCGCATTCGGAATCGTATGGCTAGCGCTAAACTCCTCGGTGACTCGCTTCATCTGCTCTTTTTCGGTGCGCAGCGCAATTCGCGCCATGGTCGCGACGGCTTCTACTGGAAACTGTCCCACCGCCGTTTCATTGGAGAGCATCACCGCATCGGTGCCATCGAAAATTGCATTGGCCACATCTGACACCTCCGCTCTGGTTGGGCGCGGGTTCTCGACCATGCTATCGAGCATCTGAGTGGCTGTAATCACCGGAATGCCTAAACGATTAGCGGTCGCAATCAGCCGCTTTTGCAGCACCGGCACGTCTTCCGCTGGTAGCTCAACGCCTAGGTCGCCTCTGGCCACCATGACCCCATCTGACAAAGAGAGAATGGCCTCCATCTGCTCAATCGCTTCGTGCTTTTCGATTTTGACAATCACCGGCACCCGGCGACTGGTCGCATTTTGAATCAGCTCTTTGATTTCCAAAACATCTTGCGGGTTGCGTACAAAGCTCAATGCGACCCAATCGACGTTTTGATTGAGGCCAAACATCAGATCTTCGCGATCTTTTGGCGTCAGGGCCTTAATTGAGAGATACACCCCCGGAAAATTCACACCCTTGCTATTGGAAAGCTTGCCGCCTACCACTACTTCACAAATCAGATTGCACTGGGCCATGTCCTTGCCCACCACTTTCATCTCCACCTTGCCGTCATCCAGCATGATCACCGCGCCTTCGGGCACTTCCTCGACTAAGGGCTCATAGGTGACTGAGCTTTCGGTTTGGGTGCCGGGGATGTCTCGACTGGTGAGGATAAAGCGATCGCCCTTAGCCAGATAAATCGAGCCGTCTTGAAACTTTCCCAAGCGAATTTTGGGCCCTTGTAAATCTTGCAAAATGCCGACCGGCTGATTCAGCTCAAAGGAAATTTGACGAATCAGCTTAATATTTTTTTGATGATTTTCCTGGTCACCATGAGAAAAATTGAGCCGCAGCGTCGTTGCGCCTGCTTCAATGATGGCCCTTAAGGTGTCCGGATTTTCAGTGGCAGGGCCAATGGTCGCGACGATTTTGGTGCGGCGCAAAGCAGGGCGCGATTGCATAGAGTTAAGTCAGTGAAAATACAAGAAAATATCTGCTCAAACGATACCATTGCGAGGTCCTGTTCTGTTGATCCCTTCCACTGCCTCGGCTGACTTTAGATGCGTTTCTAATTAAAGTCGCTGTAGAGCGCGCGATGGCGCAGCCTTCCAAGGGAATCGCTCTCATTTTTCTCAAAAACAAACTCGCTTGGAAAATAATTGCCAATCAGCAGACAAAATAAGCAAAATCACTCAGAATAAGTAAAAATAACGGTGACTTACAAAGTTAGTCATCTCAACCCTTTCTGAACCTTTTACAGGCTGCACTATTTACAGCTTGTCAAGGTCATCTCAACAGCCGATATCCCTTACTCAAAAGCGCAGTCTGCTCTTCTAAGCACACTTAGCAAAGGCATCATCAACGTCACAAAACTTTATTATTCATCTCAGGTAGCGTATACTACCGAACACGTGAGTGCCCCCAGGCATGTCACTATGACAGATAGTCGAAAAATAATCGAAAACTTGGTGTGAAGGAGCGAATGTATGGTGTCGGCGGCAATAGAGCCTCTGGCAGTTACCCGGAGAGTCCCTAAGCGGTTTCTAGATGCAGATGGTGGCCTAAGTGCAGATTTGCTGATGTTTTTCGGGGCTGTCTTTCTCGTAACTTTTTCAACGATTGGATATTTTAGCTGGCATCTGACTAGCTGGATTTGCTTTGCGCTCAATACGCTGGCACTGCACTTAGTGGGCACGGTCATTCACGATGCGTCTCATCAGTCAGCCCACAGAAATCCGATCATTAATGCAGTTTTAGGGCATGGCAGCGCGCTCATGCTTGGGTTTACGTTTCCGGTCTTTACGCGTGTGCATTTGCAGCATCATGCGCATGTAAATGACCCCGAAAATGACCCCGATCATTTCGTTTCGACAGGCGGGCCGCTGTGGTTGATTGCGGCCCGATTCTTTTACCATGAGATCTATTTTTTTCAGCGCCAGCTCTGGAAAAAATATGAGCTTTTAGAGTGGCTTTTGAGTCGATTAGTCGTCGGCATTTTTATTTATGCGGCGGTTCACTACGGCTTTATCAGCTATTTGTTTAACTATTGGTTTTCACCCGCTTTGGTGGTGGGTTTGGCGCTAGGTCTATTTTTTGATTACTTACCCCATCGCCCCTTTAAAACGCAAAATCGCTGGAAAAATGCTCGCGTTTATCCCAATCGCATTTTGAATCTGCTAATCATGGGACAAAACTACCACCTCGTTCACCACCTTTGGCCTTCTATTCCCTGGTATAAGTACAAGCCTGCTTACGAAGTAATGAAGCCGCTACTCGATGAAAAAGGGTCGCCACAATCTTTGGGGCTCATGCAGCCTAAAGACTTTATGGGTTTCATGTACGATTTATTTTTAGGAATTCGGTTTCATCACAAGTCTGAAAAAACCGACTGAGCGCTGCTGTGTCGAAATAGTCGCGCTTATATCCGCTAAAAACCCCTGCCGCTCGTACGGCAGGGGTTTTTTGAGAAGCTTAAATTTGACAGTGTTTTAGGCTGTGTTCAATCCTACTTATAGCCGCTCTTTAGGCAGTGAATCTAAACCTTACTTAAGCCGCACCCATATCTAAAACGGCTTGGCGTAGAAGCGTGATCTGCTGGTTGAATTCAATCGATGAAATTTCACTGAATAATTTAGCAGCCCCAGCCGGTAGTTCGTAGCTTTCGGGCACTGGGATAATATCACCCGCGTCCATGCCCTCAGAAAGCTGATACCAGAACAGCAGCTTGTTATTTTCGCTAAAAGCGCTATAGGTTTGGGTTTCCTCTGTTTGCTTTCGCTCTACCAAATCTCGCATAAAAGCAAGCTGATCATTTTCTTCCATCGCAATCACTTCATCTAAGAGCTTCTGTGTAAACTGAGGCTCTGCTGCACCGGGGGCTGCGGGCGTAATCGACTCACCCATATTTTCATATAAAACCCAGAGCAGCCCGAGCTTGTCGTCTGTGCTCAACGCTTGAAATTCTGAGAGCTGCTGAGAGATATCCGCGTCAAAGCGCTCAGTGCTGGAAGCTTGTGTATCTAGTGCCATAAAATTAAAGGAATTTAATTCCTTGAATGCATCTACGGCAAAAGCCTACTGGTTTATGTGACGAACTTTGAATACCTACAGAGGGAATCAGACTGTATCGGCTTCTGTCAAAAGAACGAAGGCGGTTAGTCAGTAAGGTACTTTGAAAGTCTATTCAAGTGAGGGCATCCGAAGCGAGGCAAAGGTCAGGGCGCAAATCGCAGGCTCCTCGGAGGTAGGTATGTTTGACCTCGCTTTGGCGAACGGGTAGGTAGGCGTGTAGCATGAGTCGGATGCAGCAGGGCAGACTGCCTTCCACGTGCATTTGCTGAACGTCTAGCAAAGGGACACAGTCCCACCGCCGACGGCGGCGGGCAATTGCAGCTGGGAAAACCGCGTCTAGATCCCGCGTTACCGAAAACGTTGCGCTAATGATTTGCGTTGGATCTAGCTGATTTTGCGACTCCAGCGCATCTAGCATTTCCGTTACAGCCTCGGCTATAGCCTCGGCAGAATTTTCGGCAACGGTGGTTGCTCCTCGAATGGCTCGTATCTGCCAGTCCACAGCGGCTGATTCCTTTTACTATCTCACGCTTCACCATTTAACCATTGATCTGCGAGTCAGTTAATCAACTAATCAACGCCTGAGCAACCCTGCGCTCAGCGTCCGATATGGGGTTGGTAAAGCCATAAAGGAAGTCCGTTAGTTGCGACCTCAAAGTCTAATCGGGCCAATGAGGCAGGTAAATAGTCCGGCAATAGTCCAGCTAAATCTGACCGATTTCCGGGCAGTAGCCGAGCTAGCAACGGCTTTTTTTCTTCAAAGGTGTAGCATTCGGCCTTGTCAGGATCTAGTCCGCCTAGTTCTGCTGCCCACCGACGCGCGTCTTCTTCGGAGCCGAGTCTATCGACCACGCCTAGCGCCAGCGCCTGCTCGCCGGTAAATACTCGTCCATCGGCGAACTCACGCACCTTTTCTTCGCTGAGGTTGCGCCCTTCTGCTACTGTGCGCACAAATTGGCCGTAGCTAGTGTCAATTAGCTCCTGCAAAATCGTTTCTTCTGGGGGGGTCAGCGGCCGATCAAAGGCCAGAATGTCTTTATAGGGTCCTGACTTAATGACCTTGAACGATACTCCTACCCGATCTAGCAGCTTCTCTATATTATTGCCGCGTAAGATTACGCCAATTGAGCCCGTGATCGTGCCTGGATTCGCCACGATATGATGCGCACCGACGCCGATGTAGACTCCGCCCGAAGCGGAGATATTGCCAAAGCTAGCAACGATTTTGACCTTTTCTTGAAGCTTTTTGAGGGCGCTGTAAATTTCTTGAGAATCGCCTACCGTACCGCCAGGGCTGTCAATGCGCAGCAGCAGCGCCGGAAACTTTTTCTCTTCGACTTCTTCAAGCGCTTCGAGCACCCGCTTGCGGGTAGTGCCAGCGATCGCACCTACCACTTCAATACGAGCAATTTGTTTGCGATAGCGGGGTTTAAAAGGCCAAATCATAAAAATCTCAGGATAAAAAATCTGCGGGCGATCGCCAGTCAGCAGCGCACTGTGCTTTACATTACTTTAAAGTAAGTATACGACTTGCCATGCGCACCTAGACAGACATCTAGGCTGAGCATTTTGACGAATCATAAGAATGTTTAGCCCCCATCTCTACAAATAACGAATGGCTCCTCGCTCCTCTATTAATAATGATCTCAACGATGCCCCTCGCATTCCCATTCGACAGCCCTTGTTCGCCTGGTCCGCTAACCCGCTCATCCTGATTGCTCCTTTCTTTTTGTGGGGAACTGCGATGGTGGCGATGAAAGGCGTAATGCAAGAAACTACGCCTTTGTTTTTAGCCGGTGTCCGGCTCTTGCCTGCTGGTTTGCTAGTTGTGGCGGTTTCTGTCCTTTTAGGCAAGCAGCAGCCGCAGGGTTGGCGGGCATGGCTGTGGATTAGTCTGTTTGCTTTAGTCGATGGCACACTCTTTCAGGGCTTTTTGGCCAAAGGATTGGAGCGCACAGGCGCTGGGCTAGGCTCTGTGATGATTGATTCTCAGCCTTTAGCGGTAGCGGTGATGGCTCGGTTTTTGTTTCAAGAGTGGATCGGCCCATTAGGCTGGCTCGGACTGCTGATTGGTCTAGTTGGTATTAGCTTTATTGGTCTGCCCGATGAGTGGATTATCGGACTTTTTCAAGGGCATATCTCTAACGTAGGCGCTGCTTCAGGGCCAGTCATTACAGTGGAGCAAGAAATCTGGTCAGGGCTATTTCAGCAGGGCGAGTGGCTGATGCTAATGGCCGCGCTGTCGATGGCCGTAGGCACTATTTTGATCCGCTATGTGGTGCGCTGGGCCGATCCGGTGGCCGCGACGGGCTGGCACATGGTAATTGGCGGTGTACCTCTGATGGTGGCAGCTTTATTGGACTGGCTGTTTGGAAATGTCGCTGAGTATAGCGATTTGTCAGCGGTAGGGATGAGCAGCGTCATTCAAGAAGCTTTGGCGGATGGGACCGCGCCTTGGCAGGGCATCTCGCTGCCAGGTTGGCTGGAGATGAGCTATGCAACTGTGTTTGGGAGTGCTATTGCCTATGGCTTATTTTTCTATATTGCCGCCCAAGGGAATCTTACTAGCTTGAGTGCGCTGACGTTTCTCACTCCCGTATTTGCCCTGCTGTTCAGTACGCTATTGCTTTCTGAAAGCCTCAGTATGCTTCAGTGGAGTGGGGTTGTGCTAACCCTTGTCAGTATCTATTTAATCAACCAGCGAGTTCAAATCGCGACCTGGCTTGCAGATCAGCTATCGATTCAAATTGCAGCGCCACCCACCGCTACCAAAGACTCTCAAACGCCCACTTAGCGCGCCCTTTATATGCGGTCAGGACATCTCTAGCAAGCCTTTGCTGATTAGGGAAGTCCTAAAATACAGACATTCCAGAATGAATCCTCCTTTTATTCCTTTTATAATGGTGGCTAAGCTAGCGGTGAAGCCCGTATCTAGGAGGCTTCGCCTGTATTGGTAAGCACATATTCTGGCCTTTGATACTGATAGAGCCGTAGAAATATTGTTTCAATTAGGTAATTTTTGCCGGAAATCGTTGCTTGCAGTACGTAAGGTGCGATGACAGGGGGTATCTATTTTCAGTACAATTCTCAGTAAAATTCACTAGAGTAAGCGATTTCTCAGGCATTTTAAGTAAATGCGTGAGAAATGGATAGGCTGTTGTTTGGGCTCTGTTTTAAGGGGAGTATTTAGTTTGCAAGATACGGACATGAACGGGCATTCTATTCCTAGAAATAGCAGCCGGTTTAGAGACTTTTAGCCAACTTTATCCGAAAGTTCTATCCAAAAGTTCTATAAAGGACTTTGTAAAGGGAGTGAGCTAAGTTGAAAGTTTGCGTAAAAGTTTGAGATGTTTGGGGCAAGTCCAAGCCCAAAGCGTTAGTTACAGATAGACTTAAGTCTCAGATGTTTGGTTTGAGCATTGGATTTAGATTTTTATCGGTTATTGCCTCAGGGCACTGACCGTAAATTTTTATTGTATTTCTCTTCATAAAAAGTCGCTAGATACCGAAAAGATAGCAGGTAAGGATAGCAATGATTAGGCGTTCTACTTTAGTATTTCTGACATGTCTGAGCGCATTGGCTGCTCCAGCGGGTGCTTCGGCAATGCAAACAAAGAGCGCCGATTCTGCAATGTTGCCGGTCTCGAGTTTAAACTTAAACCTTAGCTCAGAAACTGGATCAGAAACTGGATCAACTTCTCAAGTGCTGGTGGCTCAAGCCTCTGGAGGATCTAGTGGCGGTTCTAATTTGCTCGGTGAACCCTCCACAAAATCACTGGGGATTGGGTCTAAGGGTGAAGCTGTCAAAGCCCTTCAAGTGCGGCTTCAGCAAACTAATTATTACAATGGCCCGGTTGATGGGATCTATGGGCTAGCCACCCAGCGAGCGGTGAGCGCCTTTCAATCTGCCGAAGGGTTGGCAAATACGGGGACGCTGAATGATGTTACTTGGCAAAAGCTTCAGGCTTTTTCTAGTTTGACTAATCCGGTGTCGCCGCCTGCCTCGACTGCGGACACTGCTAATACCCAAAATCTGTCAGAAACTGGGCCGACGGCCAGTGAACTACCTCCCATTACTACAGTCACCGAAAGTAATCGTGATAATACCCCGTTAGCCAATAATCAGGGCGGTTTGGGCAAAGTTCCAGGGCTGATCCTGGGGTTAGTGGCGCTATTGTCTAGCTTTGGAGTTGGCTTTTTTATCGCCAATCGCAGTAAGGCCGAGGCGGAGGAAGATGATTGGACAGAAATTGATGCAGAGGGCGATCGCCTACCTCGGCAAAATTCATTCATGACTCAGGCGACTGGGTTCTTAGGAAATGCTGGCAAAAGAGCGGCTAGCAGCGGATCTAGGCGTGCGAGTGGCGGTGTGACTGTGAGAGAGGCGCTGCCAGCCGACGCCAGTTCGAGTTTAGTTGCGCCGTCTGCAACGGCACTCTCTATGAACGGCCAGATGGGCGAAGCGCTGCCTTTGGCTCAAGTCGATGTCATTGAGAGTTTGATTGGCGATTTGCGCAGCTCTGATCCGTCCAATCGCCGTAAGGCCATCTGGGAATTGGGACAGCGAGGTAACTCGCTAGCGATGCAGCCCCTGGTCGATTCGATGGTCGATGCTGACTCTAAAGAAAAAAGCCTGGTGCTAGCAGCGCTGTCTGAGATTGGCATTCGCTCCCTGAAGCCGATGAGTCGAGCGCTAGCCATTGCGCTGCAAGATGACAATCCTGAGGTTCGCAAAAATGCGATTCGAGATTTGACCCGGGTCTACGATTTGGTGGTGCAAATCAGCCAAATGCTAGGTCATGCTACTGAAGACGAAGACGCTGAAGTTCGTAAAACCGCAACTTGGGCGCTCGATCAGCTCAATCGGATTCGCCGCACTCAAGACATGGATGCGAATATTCGCTCCTTTTCGGGTAGCGGCACTTCAACACCGATAGATTTGCTCTCTAGTGAAGCCTCTATTCGCCGATCTTCTCAGTAGAGCTTTCTCAGTAGAGCTTTCTCAGTAGAGCTTTCTCATTTTTTTTAATTGTGCTCACGCGGTTTCGCTACCGATGAGCACTTCTGAGCACTTCTGAGCACTTCTGATAGATGAAATCTCGGCGACTGCTGCTATTGTCTACGCCAGTTGGGCCTTTGGGATCTGGCTTGGGCGGCGGCGTGGATCTAACGGTGGTGAATTTGGCGCAAGTATTGGCCAAACTGGGTCATCAAGTTGCGATCGCGGCTCCTCAAGGCTCTGTCTTACCCGATGCGATCGCCGATCTCACTATTAACTTGATCCAAATTGCTGGAAACTGGCAGCCGGTTGCTCAAAATCAGGCTCGCTCAGCGCCGATAGTTGTCGGCTCAGCTTTAGCCAACGCTTGGCAATATGCGTATCAGGCTCAATCGCAATACGATTTGCTAGTTAATTTTGCCTATGACTGGCTGCCGTTTTATCTCACACCCTTTTTTCAAGTGCCGGTGGCTCATTTTGTCAGCATGGGTTCATTGAACGATGCTCTAGATGCGGCTATTGCTCAAGTTGCGGGGCAGTTTCCGGGCACGATGGGAGCCTATACGCGATCGCAAATTCAGACCTTTGCAACTTTAGATCCTAGTCAATGGCAAATTTTAGGCAGTGCCATTGATATCAGCCATTATCAATACTGCGATCAGCCTAGCGATTGCTTGGTTTGGCTAGGGCGCATTTCTCCCGAAAAAGGACTAGAAGACGCAGTAGCAGCGGCCATTTCCGCCCACCAATCGCTTCAGATTTTTGGCAAAATAGAAAACCCTGATTACTGGCAGCAAATTCGGTCGGCGATTTCCCAGTCGCCCGATCATTCGATTGATTACGGCGGGTTTCTCAGCACTGATCAGCTTCAACATTCCTTAGGCCAAGCCAAAGCGCTTTTGGTGACGCCGCATTGGGCCGAAGCGTTTGGCATGGTGGCGATTGAAGCTTTAGCCTGTGGGGTGCCGGTAATTGCCTATCGGTGCGGCGGGCTAAGTGAGATTGTGCGCTCCGGTGAAACTGGCTGGCTAGTTGAGCCTAATGATGTTGAGGGTTTAGTAGAGGCGATCGCGCAAATCCACAAAATTGATCGCCGCCATTGTCGTCAGCAGGCTGAAACCACGTATTCTTTAGAAGCTTGGGGCGATCGCTTTGAGCAGTGGTTCGATAAAATTCTTTCCCGTAAAATTACCTCTTAAAGACGGCCTGTAATCTTGAGATTGAACTTTAGACTGGAGGCGCTTAAAGCTTAACCCTCGCGCCTATGATTTTGCTTACACCCGCCGAAATTACGCAGCTTAGATCTCGCCTTGCCGACTACCCTCACGCCCTCGAAGCCCTTCAGGAAATTGAAGACTGCGATGGGGATGTGGAAGATGCGGCAATTTCATTAGCGCTCAAGTCTGGTCAAGAACCTGATACCCATGAACAGTGGTTAGCAAGCTTTAGCAAGCGCTATCGGCATATTGCCTGTCAGCCGCAATTTCGCGAAGACTTAACCGCTGGTCAAATTAGCGCATTGGTCAATCACCTGACGCAAGAAACCGACTGTCCACCGTTAGTGGCCGCCCCGATTGCCATTTACATCTATCACTTCGGAATAGATAGCTTTTGCAGCAGCTTGGACCACAGCCGAATTTAAGGCCGAAGCTAAACCTTTACAGCGCCGAAGGCCGATCTTTGAACTGCTCAAGGCGCTGAAAATCACGGTTGACCTCACCCCATAAGCTGGGATTGTGAGGATCGGTGCGCAGCGCTTTTTCGAGATAAATTCGAGCTTTTTGCAATTTTCCCTGGCTAATTAACTGGCGCGCCCACCGCTGATAGACAATCGCTTGCCACTGAATAATTTCGGCATCGTTAGGAATGCGATGGGCTAAGCCTTCGACGAGGGCGATCGCTCTAGGAAACTTATGGAGCTTCAGCAAATCTTTAAGCTGAAGATACGCCTCATGCTTGAGCCGGTATTCGGGATCGAGATCTGTAAGATTTTGAGGGCTGGCAGCTGGCGTTGTGGCGACCTGATTGGGGGTGCTTGGCGAGCTGACGGCACCGGCAGAGGACGAGGCTTTAGATCTAGTATTCGTCTCTGCGCCCGCGCTCTGGCGGCGGCTAAACCGACCGATGCCTAAATTTTCTAGCTGCGACTTCAGGCTCTCAACACTAAAATGCTCACTGAAATTTTCGCCAAATTGATCGAGATTCAGCGATCCGCTCTGATCTGATCTAGCGGGCATACTGGCGCTTTCAAGGCGAACTTTGGCGCTGGGCTGCATCGCTGCCGAGAGCACCGTATAGGCATCGTTGATTTGAATAAACTGCTCCACCGCCTGCTCATGGGGATTGATATCAGGGTGACACTGGCGCACGAGCTGACGATAGGCCGCCTTAATATCGTGAAATGAGGCCCCTTGGCGCAAACCCAAAGTTCGGTAGTGATGAGCCAAAGTCATGTCAGCACAGGCAAGTGGGGCACAAGGATATAGCCTAGAAAAATGCCCTGAAGCTTTTTATCCCCGATTGGCAAAGATTATAAGAGATCTTACTCGGTATGGATCGCGATAGGGGATAAGTTTTTCGCCAGTTTTTGCCCGATTTTTAAAGTTATGGCCACTAGCGGCAAATTACCGCTTTCTAGACGGCCAAGCGCTCTTCAATGACTCGATCAATCAAGCCGTACTCTTTAGCCTGTGCAGCAGACATGAAGAAATCGCGATCGCTATCTTTCTCAATTTTCTCCAGTGACTGGCCCGAATGCATAGCCATCAGCTCATTGAGATCTTTGCGCACCTGCACAATTCGCACCGCCTCAATTTCAATATCGGTGGCTTGAGAGCGGCCCACCCCGCCCGAAGGCTGGTGAATCATAATGCGTGAATGCGGCAGCGCCAGTCGCTTCCCTTTAGCGCCCGCATTCAGCAAAAATGCGCCCATACTGGCTGCTAGCCCTACACAAATCGTCACTACCTCCGACTTGATGTACTGCATGGTGTCATAAATCGCCATGCCAGCCGTCACCGATCCACCCGGCGAATTGATGTAAAGATAAATCGGCTTAGTAGAATCTTCAGAGTCGAGATACAGCATGTAGGCCACGATGGCATTAGCAATGCTGTCATCAACTTCTTCAGTCAAAAAGATAATGCGCTCACGAAACAGCCGTTCGTAGATGCCGATCCATTGTTCGTAAGTGCCACCGGGAAGGCGATAGGGGACGCTAGGAGTTCCAATAGGCATGGGTCTTTAAAGGGGGGGTAGGGGAGTAAAAAACTAAGTTTGTCGGAAGGTTTAGTGTGTTGTGAAATCTACTGTAAGTCGGCTATAGGAGTAGGTTTCGCGTTAGCTTTATACAGAGGCTTCTGCCAGGACCGGACTTTGAATAACGCGATCAATCAGGCCGTAAGCTTTAGCTTCTTCAGGCGAAAGATAGAACATACGCTCCATATCTTTAGAGATCTTATCGACGCTTTGGCCTGTGTTATTCGCCAAAATCTGTTGAATAAGCCTCCTTTTTTGCAGCACTTCTTCAGCTTCAATTTGAATATCAGTGGCCTGACCGCGCGTTAAGGTCTGCGGATGAGTCAACGCAATGCTGGTGTGTGGAAGAGCCGCTCTTTTGCCCTTGGCCCCCGACGACAGCAATACCGCCGCCATGCCGTAAGCCGTACCTAGGCATACCGTCACGACTTCTGATTTGATGTAGGCCAAGGTGTCATAGACCGCTAGCCCAGCTCGAATTGAAACCATCCCGGCTGAAGAATCTGCTTGCCCTGACATCACCGGGTCGCCAATGGAATTGATATAGATATAAATTGGCTTGCTCTGATCGTCAGAGTCGAGATATAGCAAGGCAGAGACAATCGAATTGGCGACCCCATCCGTCAGCGGCTGATTGATAAAGAGAATACGTTCTTGGCTCATGCGAGTGTAAACGCTCACCCATTGCCAGGAGCGACTGCCGGGTAGATTGTAGGGAACGCGCAAGATTCCATCGACGGACGACATAGGGGTACGGGGGGGTACGGGGGGTACGGGGGGATACGAGGAGCGAGGAGTTTAGATAACGCCTGCGGGAATTTGAGTGGGCAGCTCTTTAGTGCTGCTCAAAACCCGATCAATCAGGCCATATTCTTTGGCTTCTTCCGGTGTGAGGTAGAACATCCGGTCGGTGTCTTTATCGAGTTTTTCTTTGGTTTGGCCAGTGTTAGCTGACAGAATATCCAGGAAGGAGGCTTTGTTAGAGAGCACCTCTTCCGCTCGAATTTGAATGTCAGTCGCTTGGCCACGGGCACCGGAGCGCGCTTGATTGAGCACGATGGTGGCATGAGGGAGGCTAGCACGCGATCCTTTGGCCCCGGAAGAGAGAATCATTGCAGCCGTACCCATTGCCTGACCGAGGCAAATAGTATGCACAGGGGGTTTAATGTATTTAAGCGTGTCGCAAATCGCGAAGGCTTCGGTTTCAAATCCTACAGAGTCTCCCGTGTACCAGGAGGTGCCGGTGGAGTTTATATAGAAAAAAATCGGCTTTTCAGGATCGTCAAATTCTAAGTACAGGAGCTGAGCGATAATGAGCTTGGTCACATCGACGCCCATTTGACGCTTAAAGTCATCGGAAGAGACGAGCGGTGTCCCTAAGTAAACGATCCGCTCTTTGAGCAATAGGGAGGGCAGATCTGGTGGGGGTGTCTTGTAGGCCATACCGCCTCCGCCATAGGGGGCTTGGACGGCCTTAATGGGAGAACTCATAAGTGCTTCAGCTTGCTACAGTTGCTAGAAATAATCTGCTTTCCATAGTAGCTTGTGAGCGAACGGGATGCGGTGCTGATGGATTGGTGGTTTTTGGCGGATATCCCTACCTGAAAGGAACCCATGAGGGCGAAATCAGCGATCACAAAGGGCACAGACACAGAGGCGCGTTGATCTGGTCTGATGCTGATTCGGTGCGAAATGGCCTTTTAATAGGTTGGTGTTGAATGACTCTAAATAATGGTTCGGCTTCAGATCGCTCGGACAATTTTGCGGTATCTGATCTGAAGTGACATTAGATTTAAACGTTTTATCTCCGTTAGCAGCAGGTTCAATAGGATGAAAGTTGATTTGCAGTGGGCTTTTAGCGATGCCCATGTTCCGACTAGCCAAGTGAATAATCAGCGTCAGCTATCGGTGTCGATTGCGGCCAGTAAAGAGAGCAGTCAAGCGCCGCTGAATTTGTGCTTTGTGCTGGATCGCAGCGGCTCGATGATGGGAACGCCGCTAAAAACGGTGAAGGAAGCCGCTAAACGAATTGTGGATCGACTGACGCCGCGCGATCGCATCTCTATCATTGCGTTTGATCACAAGGCCGAAGTGCTGGTCAAAAATCAGCCTGCGACCGATCTTGATGCGATTAAGCAGCGGATTGACGGGGTAAGATCAGGCGGCGGTACCTGCATAGATGATGGGCTCAAAGCGGGCATTGGTGAATTGGCTGCGGGTAAAGACGATCATGTGTCGCAGCTACTGCTATTGACCGATGGTGAAAATGAGCATGGCAATAATGAGCGAGCCCTGAAGCTGGCCGATGTGGCAGTTGGCTATAACCTGACGGTGAATACGCTGGGCTTTGGCGATCATTGGAATCAAGATGTGCTGGAGCAAATCGCAGATGCTGGGGCAGGTTCACTGAGCTACATTCAGCACGCCGAAGAGGCGATCGCAATCTTCACCCGCCTATTCTCGCGGATTCAATCGGTCAGCTTGACTAACGCTTTTCTGACTATCGAATTAGCTGATGGCACCCGACTGGCCGACCTCAAGCCGGTGGCCCAAGTTGCCCCTGAAACCGTTGAGCTGGTAGCGGTGCAGCAGGGCAATCAGGCCAAGGTGCGCTTGGGTGATTTGATGAAAGATCAGCCTCGGGTGATCTTGCTGAATTTGTATATTCCTCAGCTAGCTGCCGGTACGGCAACCATTGGGCAGCTTCAGGTGACTTATGATGATCCGGGGCTAGGGCTGAGCGCTCAGCAGAGCCAGCCAGTGCCGATTGAAATTGCGGCGCAAGATGCCTATACGCCGAACGTCAATGCTGGGGTGCAGCAAAATATTTTGGCGCTAGCAAAGTACCGGCAAACGCAAATTGCCGAAGATAAGCTGAAGTCGGGCGATCGCCAAGGCGCAGTCACGATGCTGCAATCGGCGGCGAATACGGCCTTGCAAATGGGCGATAAAAACGCGGCGACGGTGTTGCAAGAAAATGTGACGCAATTGCAGTCCGGAAATGAACTGTCGCAGAGCGATCGCAAAAAGACCCGAATTGCCTCCAAAACCCAGCTTCAATAATCGAGTTGGGGCAAATGAGCGGATTAAATTCGGCCCTGCAACTTACGAAGACAAAAGACTAGCTACAGCTGCTTGATCCTGTAGCTTCGAGTAGAGAACTGGAACTCATTCCAGACGATGGTTCACGCCATCTAATTCCAGTCGATAGGTTGGATGGAGATGGTAGAAAGTACGCCTGATGCCTTGGTTCGGATTGTGAGCCCAATTGATGAACAGCTAGGTGATGTGAACGTTTGGAGCGGCGGTTCTGCTATTTACGGGCTGCTGTTTACGGGGAGTCAATAGAGCAGGTTTTCCGTGTAGATGAGGCATTCTAGCTAGAGTCTATGGTCAACTAGCCTAGATGGAAAGCCTAGCAGTTTCTGCCGTCATGATTGCCTGAGTAGCTTTCCAAACAAAAATATTCTTTTTGATTGACTGTAATTATACGTGAAAACAACAACTTAAAAAAATAGCTAAAAGCTAATGTTAGTAGAACTTACGTAGATTCTCTATCGCAAAAATCACGTCTTGTATTTTGTTGTACGTAATCTTCTTTCTAGACGATTCATCGCGGAAATATGCTGATATCCTTGATAAGGAAAAAGCGCGAGCATTGTCTTGTGCAAAGCCGTCTTGGTACAGTAAGCACCCTGGAAAATTGTCAGCAATAGTTAATTGAACCATTGTTTTATTGTCCTGATTTTGCCTGTCAATCGCCGTTTAGTAGTCTTGGCAGGGTTTAGACATTTTTTAGATAAATTCTAACGTCAGCGCTGCGCATACTCGCAGGGCTACAGAGTTTTGTAATTGTCTGCTTATCAGTAGCTCAATTTTTGTACAACGCTCAATTTTTGTATAGCTAAGACTCACTTCGACGTTTTCATGGGGTGATGCTGGGAATAATCAAACTATCTTTTTCTTTAGCTTTTTTCTTTAGCGGTAAGCAATGGCTACTTTCTCTCCCCATACTGCGGTTAGTGAGCGCTTGCGCGATCGCTACGAAATTTTGCGCTCTATCGGTCAGCCGTTGGGCTACCAGCAGTTGCTAGCTTACGACACTCAGCAGCGGCGCCGCGTTGTCATTAAGTCTCTGACCGTAAAAGAGAACAGGCCCAATGGAGATATTGGCTGTTTTGAGCGTGAAGTTTCTCTCCTCAAGTCGCTCAATCATCCTACAATTCCGCGCTATATTGATTCGTTTAGCCTCGATACCGCCCTTGATACTGCCCTTGATACTGCCAGTGCTGATGCCGATCAGATCTCGACAGCGCTTACAAATAAAGAACGGGTCTTAGTGCAAGCTCATGGTAATGGACAGCTTTTGGCAGGCCCAGAAAATGTGGGCCAACGCTACAGCGAAACTGAGATTAAAGCGATCGCTAAACAATTGCTGCAAGGCTTAATCTATCTTCATGGCAAAGGTTTAGTGCACCGCGATATTAAGCCCAGTAATATTGTCATTTCGGCGCAGCCCGGTGAAGTGGGGCAATTGTCTTGGCTCACCCTGAGATCGGTGCAATATGTGCAGGCTCAGCGCAGTGATGCCATGGTGGGTACCTACGGCTATATGCCGCCTGAGCAGGTAGGCGGGCAGGCAACATTTGCGTCAGATCTGTATAGCTTGGGGGCGACGCTGATCTATTTGGTGACCGGTTACCCGTTGGCCAACCTGCCGCGCAATGGTTTGAAAAATGGGCCAAAGGTGAATTTTGCTTGTGCGACGACGCAGATCAGCGCTAACTTTCAAGCATGGCTCAACTGGTTGATTGAGCCCTATGTGGGCGATCGCCCTACCTCCGCTAAGCAGGCGCTCAGGGCGCTTAACCATTTGCCGTTGGCTATGCTTAAGCGACGGCTGTTCGCGCCGAGCCGGATGCAAATGCTGCCGATTCCTATCAAAAGCCTTGGCCAAGATACAAATCAGCCTTTTTTTACCCAGATTAGATCCACCCAAAAAGCACGTTCTTTAGATCTCTCGATTCCACCGGCTGGGCTCAAATCCGCGCGGTTTCGACAAGCGCTACCGCCTTTAGCGATGGGTGGAGCCATGCTGGGCACAGCCTGCTACTTATTTAGTTTGCTCCATTTCTCCCTCGATACCGTCACGTCGTTCAGCGGCATTGCCTCTTTAGCGGCTGCGAGTTTGGGCTTTTGGGGCTGTAGCTACAGCTTTCGCTTTCTTAGAAGCGGCTGGTATGTGTTCTCTCAGGCGCTGCTGCGAACCATTCATGTTCAGCTAGAGGCTGATGTTTTGCTGGTCTCTTATCAGTACTGGCTGCGATCGCCCACCTACATCATCAACACCCGCCGCGCCGATATCTACAACATCAGCGCCCTTCCCGACGGCGGCGCCCTCAGAATTTTGACCCACCAAAACCGCACTCAAACGCCCCGTGACGTCTACAAGCTTGCCATCACCGACGGTGCCCTGACTCATCGAGACATCCGCTGGCTCACCTCTTTGCTGAATGAATGGCGGTTGAATGAATGGCGGCATCCGCATCACTAACTAATCTTCTTCATCCAAGGTTCTGACAGCAGGTTTCCATTTTGGTAACCACGCCCTTGACCATTCACAAATCGCCCATACTAATAGCAGCTTGGCCTCACACCTTGCCAGCGATGTGTAACGGCTGCGGCCTTCTTATTTTGTTTGCTCCTAATGAGAAGGCCGCAGCTTTTTTTATGCGCAGCACCCTAATTTAATTCTCGCTGTCTTCAAAATCTCTTCGGCAAAGATTGCGGAAGGCTAGTGCGGGTACCTCAGAAGTGTTGGTTATTCATTTGCGATCGCAGCCGACAGATATTGGATACCACAGTAAATGACGAATACGAATGCGGCTTGGCTCAACCGTAACCGCTGATCCTTGTTCTAAATTTTCCTTGCACTTAGCAATTACCTTCAACAACAGATCTGTGAGTGCTTGATCACGTAACTTCTAGGGAAGATTCGTCATCCCTGTCATATAGGCTCCATATGTCTATTCTTCGTGATCATGTAAGCCGTTGCTCATAGGAAGTCTTCAGCAATTCCAAATTTTAACTAAAAGGACGTTTAGAGCTTTAGAATTCTTGATTGAGCGACATCTCAAATCATTATTCATTTCAAGAAGCTGAAGCAGCAGCTTCTTGATGTAGGGGTTCTTCACAGATTGCAAGAAATCATACTGATCTTTCATAAAACGAGCTGGTAATTGTTGTTGCTCTCTTTTATGGGCCGCCGAGCTGAGAAAACCCGAATGGTTGAAGAATTGATGAGGTCAGCCCTATTTAAGTCAGACCTACTTAAGTCATACCTACTTGAGTCATACCTACTTGAGTCATACCTACTTAAGTCATGGCGTAGACCGCAACTCAAGGTATAACTTTGGTTAAGTTGATGCTAAGTCGAATCTATTCCTCGATTCTGCTCTGTAAGCATTCTTAAGATATTTCGACCGAAAAACTTAGCCGCAAGGCATGAGTTAGCAATCAATACTTGCCTCTTTACCCATTTTACAGCGAACATAATATTAGCCCGTTACCTACCCATCGGAAACTACCTATGCTGTCAGCTGTCGAACCTAAATCGCTCATTGATAATCAGACTGTTTATTTTCGCTGTATTGCTGGCTGCTCTGCCAAACACTCGATCTTCGATGTGATTTATACTTGCCCCTCGTGCGGCAGCCTGCTGGAAGTTCATCATGACCGCGAATCGCTCAAAAAACGCAGCGCAACTCAGTGGCAGCAGCTATTTGACTCCCGCGTTGGCACCACAAAGTGGCCCTATGGTAGCGGTGTGTGGGGACTGCGTGAATGGGTCATTCCATCATTAGCTGATGAGAATATCGTCAGTATGTTTGAAGGTAATACGAACCTATTTTGGGCAGAGCGATTGGGATCGCAGCTCGGCGTGCCTGATTTGTGGATCAAGCTCTGCGGCAATAGCCACACCGGCAGCTTCAAAGACTTGGGCATGACGGTGCTCGTAAGTGTCGTTAAACAAATGATGGCTGAAGGCAGCCCTGTAAAGGCTGTTGCCTGTGCGAGTACTGGCGATACTAGCGCCGCGTTGGCCGCTTATGCGGCTTATGCTGGAATTCCGGCCATCATCTTTTTGCCTGCTGGTAAAGTCAGTACGGCGCAGCTCATTCAGCCGGTGGCCAATGGAGCCCATGTGCTGGCACTCGATACCGACTTCGATGGCTGTATGAAAATTGTCCAAGAAGTGACGCAGGATAATTCAATTTACTTAGCTAATTCGATGAACAGTTTGCGCATCGAAGGCCAGAAGACGGTGGGTATCGAAATCGCCAAACAGTTTGACTGGGAAGTTCCGGACTGGATTATCATTCCGGTGGGCAATCTGGGTAATATCAGCGCCCTTCATAAAGGATTTCAGCTGATGATGGATCTGGGGTTGACGACTCGAATGCCGAGGTTAGTTGCTGCGCAAGCTGCTAGGGCTAATCCTTTTTATGAGTCTTTCAAAAATGGGTTTAAAGAGAAAGTCAGCATGACGGCGCAGAGTACGTTGGCTAATGCTATTCGGATTGGCGATCCGGTTAGCTATGAGAAGGCTGTTAAGGCGATCGCGGCAACGGACGGCATCGTCGAACAGGCTACTGAGAACGAACTGGCCGATGCTTCGGCGCATGCTGATTTGACCGGCATGTTCACCTGCCCGCATACGGGTGTCGCCCTCGCTGTGCTCACTAAACTGGTCAAGCGGGGCGTGATTAAATCAAGTGACAAAACTGTGGTGATTAGTACGGCCCACGGATTGAAGTTTACCGACTTTAAAGTTGGCTACCATGAATCGAGCCTAGAAGAGGTGACAAGTCAGTACGCCAATCCTGCTGTTCACCTACCGGCTGATGCGAATGCTGTGAAAGCTGAAATCAAAAAACGGCTGATTCACTAGCCAGTCGGCTCCCGCGCTGATCGGTGCGCAGTAGGCGCTGTCCTTTTCGCGGGGGCCTTTTCATAGCTTTGCAGGCGATCGCACTCCCTCTAAACCATCTTCAGATTAAGTTACTTTCTAAATCTGTGAAAGCTTCAGGCCCTTCTACAACTGCCTACCGAAAAATTATCCATGTCGATATGGATGCTTTTTACGCATCGGTAGAGCAAAGAGACAATCCTGACTTGCGGGGGCAGCCGGTGGTGGTCGGCGGTACGCCTGAAAAGCGTGGTGCGGTGGCCGCTGCTAGCTACGAGGCTCGTCAGTATGGTATTCATTCGGCCATGCCTGCTCGTACGGCGGTGCAGCGCTGCCCGCATTTGGTTTTTGTGCGTCCTCGTTTTGAAGCCTACCGCGCTGTCTCACAACAGATTCGATCTATTTTTTTTGACTACACTGATTTGGTCGAGCCGCTCTCGTTAGACGAAGCTTATTTGGACGTCACCGCCGATAAAAAAGACATCGGTTCAGCGATGCTGATTGCAGGCCAAATCAAGCAGCGAATTAAAGCTGATCTTCAGCTCACCGCTTCAGCAGGGGTTTCTATCAATAAGTTTTTGGCAAAAATTGCCTCTGATTTAGATAAGCCCGATGGCCTGTCTCTGATTGCCCCTGATCAAGCGATGGCATTTATCGAAAAGCTGCCGATAGAACAGTTTTACGGGGTTGGCCCAGCTACGGCTGCGAAGATGAAAGCGCTGGGGATTGAGACGGGCGCTGATCTCAAAAAATGGGAGCGGCACCAGCTTATGGCCACCTTTGGCAAAGCGGGTGACTACTATTACAAAGTTGTTCGAGCAGAAGACAATCGGGCGGTAAATCCCCATCGCATTCGTAAATCTATTGGCGCAGAAAAAAGCTTCTTTGAAGAATTACATCAGCTAGTCGAGATGGAAGCAGCGCTGCAAAGCATTGCAGAAGAAGTGCATCAGCGCCTGATGCAAAATAGACGTAGTGGCTATAGCCTAACGCTGAAGATCAAGTACAACAACTACGATGTGATCACTCGCAGCCGCACGTTAGCAACGCCTATTCAATCTGTTGTCGAAATTTTGTCGCTAGCAAAAATCCTACTGCTGGCTAACATCACGCCCCACCGGCCAGTCAGGCTTTTAGGCATTACGCTCTCCCATTTGACCGATCCCCACAGCCATCGGCAGCTGAGCTTTGAGCTATAGACAAATAAGTATCAGATTCAGATTTTCACAGCATCAAAGCATCGCTAACGGCACAGCTTGGGTAGGGGCTGGAAAAGCAGTTTCTAGTGCCGCTAGTTCTTCAGCATTTAAAGTCAAATTTAAAGCTGCGTAGTTTTGATCGATATGCTCAGTGCGGCTGGACTTAGGAATCACAATCACGTTGTCTTGATGGAGGAGCCAAGCGATCGCAATCTGAGCCGGTGTGCTCTGTTTTGCCTGCGCGATTGTCTTAAGCGCTTTATTGTTTAGCAAACGCCCCTGCTCAATAGGCGAATAGGCCATCAGAGGAATGCCTTGACTACGACACCAAGGGAGCAGATTCAGCTCAATGCCTCGCCGAGTCAGGTTGTAAAGCACTTGATTGGTGGCGATCGCTTTACCCCCCTCTAGTCGAACTGCTGCTTCCATATCATCAATGTCAAAGTTGCTCACCCCGTAGTCACGAATTTTGCCCGCAGCTTTCAGCGTTTGAAAAGCCTCTAACGTTTCTAGCATCGGCACAGAACTGCGCCAGTGCAAAAGGTAAAGGTCGAGATAGTCTGTATTCAGTCGCTTCAGGCTGCGCTCACAGGCTGCGATCGCTCCCTGCTTAGAAGCGTTATGAGGATAAACCTTACTGACCAAAAAGACTTCCGAGCGGCGATTACTGATCGCTTGGGCGACAACTTCTTCAGCCCCGCCTTCACCGTACATTTCAGCTGTGTCAATTAAAGACAGCCCCAGATCTAGCCCATGGCGCAGCGCTTCTACTTCACGCTGAAAGCTGCTATGGCTTTCGCCCATCATCCAAGTGCCCATGCCAAGCACAGGAATTTGCCGCTTGGATGGCAGGTTAATCATTCGCATTGCTCAGCTCACCTATCGTGCGAGTTATCCGTACAAGCTATCTAAAAAAACAGCTAGCTCTATGCGATCCTATCTAGGCTTTTTCAAACGATAGGTAATGCGCCCCTTGGTGAGATCGTACGGGGTGAGTTCTACCTTGACGCGATCGCCCGGCAAAATCTTGATATAGTTCCGCCGGATCTTGCCGGAAATATGGGCAAGCACATTGAACCCATTATCGAGATCAACTCGGAACATCGCATTCGGGAGCGATTCTGTAATCGTCCCTTCCATTTCAATTAAATCTTGTTTAGACAACTCGCCCTTCCTTTAACTTCACTCAACTATTTTCACTCAACTGTTTTTATTCAAAAATATCACTATCTTCAGGGTAGCAAATTCGCGCAAAAACACCGATTACTCGCCTCTATTGCGATCGCCATCGGCTGCTTCTACACCGCCACATCACAAGTGACAATCTCCTGTAGCGCTTCAGTCACCTGCTGCATCGCCTGAGCCCCATTGACTGAGCGCAATAGCTGCTGCCCTTCATAAAATGCAATTAGCGGTTCCGTTTGCTCACGATACACCTCTAGCCGGTTACGAATGACTTCCTCTTTGTCATCCACTCGACCGCGCTCTAGCATCCGCTCTACTAGCACGTCATCCGGCACTTCTAAGTTGATTACAAAATCACAGCTTTGCTCAATCTCACCTAATAGATTGTTTAAAAACTCAGCTTGCTCAACATTTCGAGGAAAGCCATCAAGCAGCCATCCCTTCGCCGTATCTGCTTGGTTCAAGCGCTCGCGAATGAGATTCAAAATCAGATCATCCGGCACTAGTTCTCCAGCATTCATATAGTCTTCTGCTTTTTGACCTAACTCCGTTTTGGCCTTGACCGCCGCCCGCAAAATATCGCCTGTAGAAATATGCGGTACCTCACAGCTTTTAGAAAGCTGCTTTGCTTGCGTCCCTTTCCCTGCCCCCGGTGGGCCTAAAAAAATTAGTCTGGTCATCAGCTCTTCACCATGCCTTCGTAGCGCTGCGAAATCACATAGGTCTGAATTTGCTTAGCGGTGTCAATTGCCACACCCACCAAAATCAGCAGTGATGTTGCCCCAAACCCTTGAAAAGTCTGCACTCTGGTCGCACTCTCAACCAGACTAGGCACAACCGCTACTAACCCTAAGAAAATTGCCCCCAAAAAGGTCAGTCGGTTCAGTACTTTCCCAATGTAATCAGTCGTCGCTCTTCCAGGGCGAATGCCTGGAATACTTGCGCCCATTTTCTTCAAGTTGCGCGACATATCTTCAGGGTTTACCACCAGAGACGCATAGAAGTAGCTAAAGAACACAATCATCACCAAGTACACCAAAATGTACAGCGGCGAGGTTGCTCTAAAGTTACGGCTCATGAACTCTGCAAACGCAGGACTCGGAATATACTGCACCAGCGAAATTGGGATAATCAGCATGGAGGATGCAAAAATAATTGGCATCACCCCGCCCTGATTTAAACGTAGCGGTAGGTAATTGCTTTTTTCGAGATATAGCTTGCGGCCTACTTGCCTTCTTGCCGAAACAATCGGAATTCGGCGGGTACCTTCCTGCACAAACACGATGCCAATGATGGTGGCAATAAAAACCAGGAACAAAATGACGATGCCGCCGATAGTACTGCGATCGCCCGTCTGCGCCAAATCTACCGTCTCACCCAGCACCCGAGGCAAGGAGGAGACAATGTTTAAGAAAATTAGCAGTGAAGCCCCATTTCCCAAACCGCGCTCAGTGATCAGCTCACCCACCCACATCACAAACATGGATCCTGCGGTCAGCGCTATTACCGTTTGCACAACAAACGACACCCCGAAGTTATCGGCAAAATCTCTCAGCAAAAAGCAAGATAGCATCGTACTTTGCAAGATTGTCCAGCCAAAGGCCACATACCGAGTTACCTGAGAAATCCGGCGGCGTCCGGCCTCACCTTCGTTCTTTTGCAGATCTTCCAAAGCAGGAATAGCTGCCGTCAGCAGTTGCATAATAATCGAGGCATTAATGAAAGGCAAAATGCCCAACGCAAAAATGCCGACCAGCGATAAGCCCCCGCCGCCAATAATATCCAAAAAGCCAAGCACACCGCCCGCGCCACCGCCGGATACAAAGTCGGAAAACGCGACTCTATCAATCCCCGGAACCGGAATATAAATTCCCAGCCGTACCAGCACCAGCAGTCCTACCGTCACCAGCAAACGGCTACGGAGCCCGGCAGCTTGAGCCATCTGCAAAAACGTTTCTTGAGCGCTGGGCGACTTGCCTTGACTCACAACCATATCTATAAACCTTCAGAAAACCTTTTAAAATATTTCATGCTGCACCAAAACAGACACGTCCTATCAGTCTAATCTTGCTATCTCTAATAATAAAGGGAGCAGGGAGCCTTCGTCAGAAAATAGACCCCTTGCCCCCTGATTTCTTTTTCAAAATTCTTGAAACAGCCTAGACAATCTCGCAGCTACCGCCTGCCGCTTCAATCTTTTCCTGTGCAGACTTCGTAAAAGCTGCTGCCTTCACAGTCAGTGCCACCGAAATATCGCCGTCGCCTAGCACCTTTAGAGGGCCATCATTCGTTGTGATGATCCCCACTTCCATCAAGGAGGCCAGCGTGACTTCGCTGTTTGCCGGTAAGTCAGCTAATCCTCTGACGTTAATCACGGTATAGGCTTTTTGATTGACAATCGTGAAATGCTTCAGCTTAGGCACACGACGATAAAGTGGCATTTGGCCACCTTCGAAACCGGGGCGAGTACCGCTACCAGAACGAGACTTCTGTCCGCGCATTCCAAATCCGCAGCTAGCGCCTTGGCCTGCGGCAATACCACGGCCTTTACGGTTTTTGCGTTTCTTTGAGCCCGCCTTGGGCCTTGCATCTTCTAGTTTCATAGTTTTTACGGGTTACGGTGCGAATGTGCTCGCAAATCTAAGCCTGCGACTACTGAGATAGGCTAACAACGTGATAACAGAAATAACGCTTATGCGTAGAGTTTTTCAACCGGGATACCGCGCTCTTCAGCTACGCTACCCAACGTTCTAAGCGAATCAAGTGCTGCCGCTGCTGCCCGAGCGTTATTGAGCGGGTTATCAGAACCAAGTTGCTTAGCTAGAATATTGCGAATACCTGCAAGCTCAAGTACAATCCGCACTGCACCACCAGCAATTACGCCCGTACCAGGAGCCGCTGGCCGCATGAACACCTTGGCGCCACCCGCTCTGCCATTGGAAGGATGCGGAATCGAATAAGCCTTGTTCATCGGCACTTCTACTAAGTGCTTTTTGCCATCGGCAACGCCTTTTTTAACCGCACCGATAACATCGCTAGCTTTGCCCACACCTACACCAACTTGGCCTTTCTCATTGCCGATGACCACAATTGCGCGGAAGCTGAGCTTTTTACCGCCTTTTACGACCTTGGTGACGCGGCGAATCTGTACCACGCGCTCCTGCCACTCAGATTCCTTTTCGCGGGCTTTATTTTTCTTATTGCTCCGACGATCTCGTTCTTTACTATCTGCCATGTGTTCAAACCTTCAAACTTTAGATGTATGCGCGAGTGATTTGCCTTTAAAACTTAAGGCCAGCTTCACGGGCCGCATCAGCTAAAGCCGCTACTCGACCGTGATAGAGCTTGCCGCCCCGATCAAAAACTACCTGTGAGATATCTTTAGCCAGGGAACGCTCTGCGATTAGTTTACCAACAACTGCCGCTGCTTCAGCGGTAGCGCCAGTGGCTGTGCCTGCATCTTTGTCCAATGTTGAGGCGGCTGCAAGCGTTTTGTGCTCGGTATCATCGATAACTTGAGCGTAAATGTGCTGATTAGAGCGAAAAATAGCTAGTCTAGGCCGCTCTGTGGTGCCTTTTACCCGACGGCGAACACGCGTGTGGCGACGGCGGGTAGATTCTCTGCGAGTTGATTTCATTTCACTTATGACTACTCTGTTGACTTAATCTAATCTACTGGGGCGATCTAGCTGTGCGATCTAGCTATTCTAAATCTACTTGCCAGCCTTACCAGCCTTCCGTCTCACCTGCTCACCTAGATATCGGACTCCTTTGCCTTTGTACGGTTCAGGGGGTCTAGCTGCGCGCACTCTGGCGGCGGTATTACCCACGATTTCTTTGTCGATGCCGGTAACCGTAACGCTTGTGTTTTTTTCCACAGCGAACTGAATGCCTGGAGGCGGCTCAAATTCTACCGGGTGGCTGTAGCCTAGCGCCATTACGAGCTTTTGGCCTTGAAGGGAGGCTCTGTAGCCAACACCTTGAATTTCGAGCTTCTTTTCGTAGCCTTTAGAAACCCCTTCCACCATGTTGGAAATTAACGTGCGCACTAGGCCGTGGCGCTGTCTGGCATTGCGAGACTCATTACGGCGAGTGACCACGATTTCTTCGCCTTCTTGTACAAAAGCTATTTCAGGCGGTAGCTCACGCGAGAGCTGACCTTTTTCGCCTTTGACGGTGACTTGCTGGCCCTCAATGGTAACCGTTACGCCTTTCGGTACAGGTACAGGCTGCTTGCCAATTCTAGACATTTTTTCTTTTCTCCGGTTGAGCCTGCACAGATGGATGCAAGGGCTGGTTAATCACTGTTTAACTAATGGGGTTTAATCAATGGGCAGTTAATAAATGTAGCAAAGGATCTCGCCGCCAATGCCTTGACGACGAGCATCGCGGTCTGTCATCACGCCGCTAGAAGTAGAAACAATCGCAATCCCAATGCCGCCAAGTACACGAGGTAGCTCTTTGCGGTTGGAATACACTCTTAATCCCGGCTTGCTAACGCGGGTCAAGTTGCGAATGATAGACTGACGCTGCTTGCCTTTGTACTTAAGCGTAATAGTGATTTTGCGAGTAATGCCCTCACCGCTGTCTTCGGTTTCTGCTACGAAGCCTTCTTCTTTTAAAACGCTGGCAATGCTGCGAGTCATTTTAGTCGATGGAATATCGACGGTTTGATGATGCGCAAGGGTAGCATTGCGAATGCGCGTCAGCATATCTGAAATCGTGTCGTTAGACGCCATAATCCTCTTGTTTGCTACTTGCCTCAATTATCTCGGAAGGGCATTCCCAACTCCTTCAGAAGGGCACGGCCTTCTTCATCGGAGTTCGCGGTGGTGACAATGGTGATGTCCATACCGCGAATTTGGTCAACGCTGTCGTAATCAACTTCTGGGAAAATTAGCTGCTCGCGCAGACCCAGCGTATAGTTGCCTCGGCCATCAAAGCTACGAGGGCTGACGCCCCTAAAGTCTCGGATGCGGGGCAGGGTTAAATTAATAAGGCGGTTCGTGAAGGCGTACATGCGATCTGATCGAAGCGTCACTTTGACGCCGACCGGCATACCTTCGCGAATCTTAAAGCCTGCAATAGCCTTTTTGGCTCTTGTGACCACCGGACGTTGGCCGGTAATCATTGCCAGTTCGCTGATTGATGATTCAAGCGCTTTGGCGTTGTTGGAAGCTTCTCCTAATCCACGGTTGATAGTGACTTTGGCAAGCTTGGGAATTTGATGAGGATTGGTGTAACCAAACTCTTCTTTGAGCTTGGGTATCACTTTCTCCAAATAGAGTGTTTTGAGTGAGTCGGCCATTATATCCTCTTTAAAAGTGTTTCCCTGGGCTTTGTCAGGGGGTTAAGTGAACTTTATGTAGTTGACGATGTAGTTGACGTAGGCTAGTTAAAAGCTAACTAATCTAAGATTTCGCCAGTCTTTTTCAACATGCGCACCTTGCGACCATCTTCAGTTAGGGTGTGAGCAACGCGGCTAGCCACTTTTTGCTTTGTGGAATAAAGCATGACGTTAGAGCTATGAATCGGAAACTCTTTGGTTAAGATTTGACCCGATTCACCTTCTGCTTGAGGCTTGACGTGCTTGGTACGTATGTTTACGCCTTGGACAATGACCTGAGACTTTTTGGCGTTAATGGCGACGATTTCGCCTACTTTGCCCTTGTCTTTACCGACCATGACTTGAACGGTATCGCCTTTGCGAACGTGCATTTTGTGACGCACGGTTGCTTTTTGCTTCAGCATCTAAAGTACCTCCGGTGCTAGCGAAACAATTTTGGTAAAGCCTTTGTCGCGCAGTTCACGAGCAACCGGGCCAAAGACGCGGGTGCCTCTAGGATTGCTGCCGTCTTGGGTGATAATCACGGCTGCGTTGTCATCAAAGCGAATGCTCATACCGCTATCGCGGCGAATGCCTTTGCGGGTGCGAACCACGACGGCTTTGACGACATCGGATTTCTTGACGCCCATGTTAGGCAATGCGTCTTTGACGACAGCTACAATGACATCGCCGACGCCTGCATATTGCTTGCGCCCACCGAGGACTCGAATGCACATCAGCTTACGAGCGCCGCTGTTGTCGGCTACGTTTAGATAAGTCTCTTGTTGAATCACTGATAAATCCTCACTTTATACGTTAGAAGAACTGAGGATATCGGCGATGACCCATCGCTTGGTTTTGCTTAACGGGCGAGTTTCGCTGATTTTGACGCGATCGCCTACCTTGCAATTGTTTTCCTCGTCGTGAGCCTTATAGCGCTGGGTTCGCACCATAATCTTGTTATATTTCTTGTGCTGTACGCGGGTTTCTACCGCTACCACCACTGTCTTGTCCATTTTATCGCTGACCACTTGGCCAATTCTCTCTTTAACTGCCATAACGCTTTAGACCTCCTCGGCCGATGTTGCTGACGATTGAGCCACTGGCTGCTCGGCTTTGCTTTCTCTCTGGCGCTCATTTTGAATCGTCATGAGCTGCGCTAACTTCCGGCGATTGTGTCGAAACTCATGAAATCCGCTCTCGATCTGGCGAGTTGCCTTCTTGAAACGAAGATCAAAGAGCGCGCGCTTGATCTTAGCGATTTCTGCGGTGACTTCTGCTTCGCTCAGCTCTCTAATTTCACTTGCTTTGGATAGTGCCATTGATAATTAACCCTCCTCGCTATCTTTCATTATAAATTTGGTCTTAAAAGGCAGCTTGAAGGAGGCTAGCCGCATTGCTTCTCTGGCAATTTCTTCAGAAACGCCCGCGATTTCAAACACAACGCGACCGGGTTTGATAACTGCCACCCAAAACTCAGGGTTACCTTTACCAGAACCCATACGCGTTTCGGCGGCCCGCATCGTCACTGACTTATCAGGAAATACGCGAATCCAAATTTTGCCGCCCCGTCGGATATACCGGGTCATAGCTCGTCTAGCTGACTCGATTTGACGAGAGGTCATCCAGCAGCATTCGGTGGCTTGGAGCGCAAACTGACCGAAATTAATTTCGTTGCCACGATGGGCCATGCCGCGCATCCGACCGCGATGCTGCTTTCTAAATTTTGTTCTTCTTGGGCTTAACATGATGGATCACAGAGGAGAATAGCGGTGAATAGCGCTGACAAATAGAGAAGCTCAACAGAGCCTTGAATTATCAGAGGATCTATTTTAGGAATCGTTGTTAGAACGATCTTCAAACTGCTGACGGCGGCGAGGCTGACGGCGACGAGGCTGAGCTTTGGTATCTTCTGCCTGAATTTCTTGCCCCGGGATCACTTCGCCTTTAAACACCCAGGTTTTGACACCCAAAATGCCATAGGTTGTCTGAGCTGTGCGGTAAGCGTAGTCGATGTTTGCGCGCAGCGTATGTAAGGGCACTCGGCCTTCGCGGGTCCACTCGGTTCTAGCAATTTCAGCGCCGTTTAAGCGTCCACTGACCTGTATTTTGATGCCTTCAACACCAGCGCGCTGTGCTCTTTGAATGGCCTGACGAACAACCCGACGAAAAGAAACTCGGCGCTCTAGCTGTTGGGTAATGTATTCACAAATTAATCCGGCATCGGCATCCACTCGGACAACTTCAACCACATTGATTCTGATCTGACGAGCGTCGTCTTTAATTTGCTTCTGCAATCCTACCCGTAGTGCTTCGATACCGGCTCCGCCTCGACCAACGACCACACCTGGACGAGCCGTGCGCACTTCTAGGTCAATTTGATCGGCTTTACGCTCAATGTGCACGTCCGAAATGCCAGCGTTGGCTAAATTTTTCTCGACGTACTGGCGGATTTCATAATCCTCTTTGAGTAGCTCTGGATAACGGTTTTTGTCGGCATACCAGCGGGAGCGATGCTCCTGGGTGATGCCAAGACGAAGCCCGATTGGGTGAATCTTCTGTCCCACTGATGTACTCCTTGAAGAAAACGGATAAGAAAACGGTCTATTAAATACGGATGGAATGTTTGCTCAATGGTTGAGCGATCACTACGCCTCGGTGCCAGGGGCAACTGCTATCGCAATATGACAGGTCGGTTTGCGAATTTGAAAAGCCCGGCCTTGGGCGCGGGGGCGAAAGCGCTTGAGTACTGGTCCTTGATCGGCGTAAGCCTCAGACACGTAAAGGCTAATGGGATCTAGCCCGTTGTTGTGCTCGGCATTAGCCACGGCTGAGCGCAGCACTTTTAAAATGGGCTCACATGCTTTGTAGGGCATGAACTCCAGCATGATTAAAGCTTCGCGATAAGAGCGGCCTCGAATTTGATCGAGCACACGACGTACCTTTCGCGGAGACATCCGCACGAACTTGGCCGTTGCCTTGACCTGTAAATTTGATTCAATCTCGATCATGTTTATTCACTCCTCTAGCGACGTGCCTTTTTATCGCTTTTTGCATGGCCTCGAAACGTCCGAGTCGGGGCAAATTCGCCTAGCTTATGACCTACCATTTGCTCATTAATGAAAACCGGCACATGCTGACGGCCATTATGAACGGCAACGGTATGACCAATAAACTGAGGAATGATAGTAGAAGCTCGTGACCAGGTCTTGATTACCTGCTTCTCGTTTTTGGCATTGAGTTTTTCAATTTTGGTGAGAAGGTGATCCGCCACGAATGGCCCCTTCTTAAGGGAACGAGACATGTTATTTTTCCTGGAAATCTAAAAATTTTGTGCCTGTGAGATCTAACGCTCTACTGATTGATCTATCTATTGATTTGATCTATCTGCGCCCAGGCTTACGCATTACGACCGCCACGACCGCGCTTAGAAGAGCGTCGACGCCGACGTACAATCAGGGCGTCACTGCCTTTCTTCTTCTTGCGGGTTTTGTAACCTAAAGCAGGCTTACCCCAAGGCGTTACCGGCCCGCTGCGACCAATCGGCGCGCGGCCTTCACCACCACCATGAGGATGATCTACAGGGTTCATAACGCTGCCGCGCACTTCCGGGCGACGGCCTGCCCAGCGCTTGCGACCAGCTTTGCCTAAGGTCAAGTTGCGGTGCTCAATGTTGCCAACTTGGCCAATGGTGGCGTAGCACTCACGGCGAACCATGCGGACTTCACTTGAAGGCAGCTTGAGAGTGACGTAACCCCCTTCTTTGGCCACGAGTTGGGCACCTGAACCCGCCGCGCGAACCATCTGACCGCCTTTCCCGGCAATGAGTTCAACGTTGTGAACAGTGGTGCCTAACGGAATGCGGTGTAGAGGCAGGGCATTGCCGACTTCAAAAGGCGCGTCTTCACTGGCAATAATAGTGGTGCCAACTTCTAGCCCTAACGGGTGAAGAATGTAGCGCTTTTCGCCATCTTCATAGTTCACCAAGGCAATTCGAGCATTGCGATTGGGATCGTATTCGATGGTGGCTACTTTGGCGGGAATGTCGCGCTTGTCGCGGCGAAAGTCGATTTCGCGGTACAGGCGCTTGTGACCACCACCACGATGGCGGCAGGTGATAACGCCTCGGTTGTTGCGGCCTTTGGGGCGATGCACCGAGTAGGTAAGTGACTTCTCAGGCTTATCTGTCGTGATTGCAGAGAAGTCTGAGACGGTACGCTCGCGCGTTCCAGGTGTGAGAGGTCGATAAGAGCGAATGCCCATGGCTATACTGTGTCGCTGTGGTTACTGCTGGGATCTAGAAAAAGTTGCGGGAAAATCGTGCGAAGGCTTTCGCTTGATGAAGCCTGTTTTATGAGTTCGATTTATACGTCTTATACGTCTGGGAAGAGCGTAATGGAATCGCCTTCCGCTAAGGTCACGACTGCCCGTTTGTAAGCAGCTCTATGACCGATGAATTGGCCAACGCGGCGCTTTTTACGGGGTGGGTTTTGAGTATTGATACCCGTCACCGTGACTTCAAAGAGCGCTTCAATAGCAGTCTTTATCTGTGGCTTGGTCGCTTTGGGCGAGACTTCAAAGGTGTACTGGTTGTTTTCTAAAGCAATGGTGGCTTTTTCGGTAATTAGAGGCTTGCGGATAATATCCGGTAGCTCGTATGCTTCAATTCGTTTACTCACCGTAGACCTCCTTAATCTTCTCGAGAGCGGATGCTGTGACCACGAGGCTATCAGCGTTCAAAATGTCGTAAATATTGAGGCTAGTGGCCGCAATCAGTTTGATGTTGGGAACGTTGCGTACAGAGCGATCCAGGACGTCAGTTTTTTCGGTGTCGATGAGTAAAATTTTGCTGTCGGGATCGATGCCCCAACGAGCGATCGCCGCTAGCATCTCTTTGGTTTTGGGTTGAGTGAGCTCGCTGCTGAAATCTTCAACAATCAGGATGCCATCAGCGCAACCCTGGAATGCGGTACGAAGCGCGAGACGGCGCTCTTTCCGGTTCATTTTGGTGCTGTAGTCACGAGGCTTAGGGCCAAAAATGACGCCGCCGCCGCGCCATAGCGGAGAACGGATAGATCCGGCTCTAGCTCTACCAGTGCCCTTCTGTTTCCAAGGTTTGCGTCCACCACCGCGCACTTCGGCGCGAGTTTTAGAGGAAGCATTGCCCTGACGACCGTTATTGATTTGCCGCACGAGCGCTCTGTGCACAATGTGCGAGGCATTTTCAGCGACGGCCACTTTGAGGTCTACGGTGGCGGTACCGGCCTCTTCACCCTGCCAATTTTTAACTACACAATCAACCATGATCTATCCTTTGATCTCTATCGCCTGACAATTCTTTTTTGAGCTGCTGGCTAGCGCTTTATTTTCTTGGCTGCTCGCTCTTTGGCTTTACTTAGTCTTTGGCTTTACTTAGTTTTATTATCTGAGCATTATCTGAGCGCTTGACTTACTGGCTGTCCGACTTACTGCTGTCCGACTTACTGCTGTCCGACTGTCCGACTTACTGCTGTCCGACAATGGTTGCAGGCACAATGCTAAGCAGTGAACCAGCTTTGCCAGGAACGCCGCCTTTGACAAGGAGGAGATTGCGATCGCTATCCACTCGAAATACGCTGAGCTTACGAATGGTCACTCTTTCGTTGCCCATTTGACCAGCCATCTTTTTGCCAGGATACACACGACCCGGCGTAGTACCGGCACCGGTTGAACCAGGCGCGCGGTGATTTTTAGAACCGTGGGCCATCGGGCCGCGCCTAAAGTTATTGCGCTTTTGGTTGCCTGCAAAGCCCTTACCGATGCTGGTGCCGCTTACATCTATCAGTTGCCCAGCTTCAAATAAGCTAGCTGCTAGCGATTGACCAATTTCAAATTCACTGGTTTCAGCGACCCGATACTCACGTAGGTGACGCACAGGCGTAGCGCCAGACTTTTTGAGGTGTCCAAGCTTAGGACGATTAAGCGCCTTCTCTTTGACCTCGCCGTAGCCGATTTGTACAGACGAGTAGCCGTCTGTCTTTTCTGTTTTAATTTGCGTAATTACGCAAGGGCCAGCCTGAATGACGGTCACTGGAATGGCATTACCAATTTCGTCAAACACCTGAGTCATACCAAGTTTGGTACCAAGAATACCGACAGCCACTGAATCTAGACTCCGCTTCACAACGCCCCAAGCTTAACGGCCTTAGCCACTCGCTCAGGGTTTTTTGACATACCAGCGATCAATACCGGCTAGCCTACGCAGGCCAAACCGCTAACTGCGCCCGGAGAAAACCTCCAAGCTGCTGTTAGCGAAACTTTCTACGCTTGCTAGCCACACTGGAAAACAATCGATAGGGCTCTTTGCTTAGAGACTCAACTAAATGGCCTTATAAATTATCGAATCTAGAGAAAACCCTCATGAATTCAATAGCTGGGCTAAATAGGCTTCTCAAAACTTGCCTTATCTTTGCGCCTAAGACTTGGAGGATGCGTTCGTCGATGGCTAGAAAATTACCTAAATCTAGCAACGCTTGCTGCTTAACAAGCAGCCGCACTTTTTTCCCCTAGTATCTATTTATTGGCGGCTTCTTATTATACACACTTTTTTGAGCGTGTCTATAAAGAATTTTTTGTAAAAAAAGCCTGTGCACAAAGCCAACTAGAACAAGGCCAACTAGAACAAGGCCAACCAGTATCATAGCTTAGTAATATGCAGTAGTATTGTTTTCGTGTCCTTTCTACGCTTTACCTGCTATGGCACTGATTGCATTTAATAAGTTCACTCGTGATCTGGAGAAGGCCGGTGCGCTGGGCGTTCGGATGCCCTTGGAAGGGGGGCATGAAGGCCGGTATCGGCGTCGGGTACGCGCTGCTGGCTATGAGTGCACTCATCTGTCAGCGCGTGGGCTAGGTGATTTGTCGGCCTATTTGCTGGATGTGCATGGGGTGCGTCCGCCTCACTTGGGCAAGAAAAATCTGGATGCGTCGGCGACGGGCGATCGCTACTTCATTCCCCCCGTTGTCAGCTACCGCCTAGAGAGCCTTTTGCCAAAATCCAAAGGTCTTTTGCTGTGGATTATTGAAGGCCATATCCTTTCTAACCAAGAAGTTGAATTTTTGACGACGCTGCCAACGCTGGAGCCACGCGTAAAAGTGGTGCTAGAAATGGGCGGTGATCGCGCCTTCACTTGGTTCCCTCTCAAAGAAGCTGTTGCCGCCTAGCCCTCTATTGTCAATATCATCATTGTTGCCAGCGCCGCTCGAATCGTTACGGTCGGGGCGCTGGTTTAAGCTAATTTGTGGCGCGAGCTATCAGGCGCTGCCGGAAATTAGGAGCCTCACGCTGGCCTACGCACTAGCGGGTGCTGACTGCATTGATGTTGCCGCTGATCCAGCGGTTATCGCAGCGGCTAAGTCTGGCCTAGAGGCGGCTGAAAGAATTGCCAAAGCCGCTAATCGATCTGACTACCGACGGCCTTGGCTGATGGTCAGTATGAGCGCTGGCGAAGATCCGCACTTTCGCAAAGCTGAATTTGATCCGGCTATTTGCCCTCCTGGTTGCCCGCGCCCTTGTGAAGCCATTTGCCCAGCAGAGGCGATTGAGTTTTCGACTGATTTTATAGATTCTGTGGGGGTGAGGCGCGATCGCTGCTACGGCTGTGGGCGGTGCTTGCCTGTGTGCCCTTGGGGATTGATTACCGCCCACTCATACCCAACATCTGTTGATGCCGTCGCTCAGGAAGTACTCAGCCAGGTCGATGCGCTAGAAATTCATACCCATGTGGGCGAGCACGCAGCCTTCAGAGATCTTTGGCAAACCCTTCAGCCCTGGATTGGCCATTTGCAAATCATTTCTATCAGCTGCCCTGATGGCGATGGACTGATTAACTATCTCAAAGATTTACAACAAATCATGAAGCCGCCTGCATCGGCTTTAGCCGAAGATCTGAAAGCTGGCGCGATCACTCTGAAAACACAGCCCTTTACTGTAATTTGGCAGACAGACGGGCGGCCGATGAGTGGCGACATTGGAAAAGGCACTACCCATGCGGCTATTCGGCTTGCCGAAAAAGTACTTCAGTCAGATTTGCTAGGTTATGTGCAGCTTGCAGGCGGAACCAATCAGTACACCGTGCCGAAACTACGTGAATTAGGACTGCTAACTCACAATAGATTCCGAAATGATTCATTGAAAGAAATGAGGCAACCGGTCTCAGGCATAGCTTATGGCAGCTTTGCTAGGCGCTTGTTAATGTCATTTACCGATCAAACCCTTTATCTTGAAGAAACTCCCGCAATGTTATGGAAAGCTGTAGCGATCGCTGAATCTTTGATAGCGCCCTTAAAGCGACCGGTTTGATCCGGTTTGATAGCGCCTTTCAGACCCTTGTTAACGGCATTTCTCTGACGATATTCTCTATTCTTTTGTAACCACTGCTCTATGCCGAGTTTTGACGACGACTTGTTTGAAAGGAGTCCTTCAGCGGAGCCCAATCAGCCCCATCAGCCCAATCAAGTAGATTCCGCCCCTGCTAGCCCTGCCCCTGCTAGCACGGATAGTCCACCAGGCAATTCAGCTAATAATTTACCCTCAATATCGCCCTTGCCGCTACCCGACATTACGGATGATTTGCCTCAGATATTGGCGATTTTTCCTGACTATATTCGCCTTCCACTCAGCCAGCATCCTCGTCGCAACCAGCTCATCGAAATCATTTTAGATCTAGGCCGCCTGCCAGAAGCAAGGTTTTCTGACGCGGTCGAATACTTGTCTGAAACGCCCGTTTCTAAAGCGGATCTTCAGCACTGTATAGATCGAGTAGGCCATTTTGGCGGTGATAATCGAGCCGGATTAGAAAAAACCCTGCATCGCATCAGCGCCATTCGTAATCGATCAGGTGAAGTTATTGGGCTGACCTGTCGGGTCGGTCGCGCTGTGTTCGGCACAATTGGTATGATTCGCGATTTGGTTGAAACCGGCGGTTCGATTTTGATGCTAGGTCGCCCTGGCGTTGGCAAAACTACCGCCTTAAGAGAAATTGCGCGGGTGCTAGCCGATGATTTGATGAAACGAGTGGTGATTATTGACACCTCCAATGAAATTGCGGGCGATGGCGATATTCCGCATCCGGCGATTGGTCGGGCAAGGCGGATGCAGGTGGCTAAGCCGGAGTTACAGCATCAGGTGATGATCGAGGCGGTGGAGAACCATATGCCTGAAGTCATTGTGATTGATGAAATTGGCACGGAGTTAGAAGCACTTGCGGCGAGAACCATTGCCGAAAGGGGCGTGCAGCTAGTTGGCACCGCTCACGGCAATCGGTTGGAAAATCTAATTAAAAACCCAACCTTATCGGATCTAGTCGGCGGCATCCAATCAGTGACGCTAGGCGATGATGAAGCCCGCAGACGTGGGAGCCAAAAGAGCGTGCTAGAGCGCAAAGCCCCGCCCACGTTTGATATTGCGGTAGAAATGCATGAGCGTCAGCGTTGGGTCGTGCACGAAGATGTTTCTAATACCGTGGACTATTTGCTGCGAGGCCAGGTGCCGGGGCAGCAGGTCCGAGAAATTGGAGAAGACAATCAGTTAACGGTTACCAATGAGCTGCCTGGGCATTCTGGGCTCGTGGCTCCGGCAATGCGTGCTAATCGCAGGGGGCAACTCAGTCCGGGGCATCTGCGGGTTCAGGCCAATGAGGGTAGTGTCAGTGCAGGCGGATGGCGATCTTCTGGCAAAATGAGGCCACCGGTTGCGCCATTGGGATCAGATTCTTTTGGCAAACGAGCTAGCCGCCCCTCGATGATTCTCGATGAGCAGCAGCGCTTGCAGTCTTTGCTGAATGACACAATCGTGCATTTACCCGTAGGGGCTAGTCGGGTTACAGCAGATCGCCGCATGGCTGATGATCTCAATAATCAGCACCGCCGCCAAGCCGAAGGGTCGGATGCTGAGTCTTGGGTCACTCCAGAGGCCACCACAGAGGCTGCTTTTACAGAAGACGACAGCGACTTTACCTGCATTTACGCCTATGGCATTAGCCGTCAGCAGCTAGATCATGTGGTGCGCACGCTAGATCTGCCGGTGAAGTTCACTAAAGATCTAGGTTCAGCCGATGCGGTGCTAGCACTGCGATCGCACCTCAAAAATCACTCCAAGCTCAAAGACGTTGCTAAAGCGCGGCAGGTGCCGGTATATACCGTTAAGTCCAATAGCATTCCGCAGATCACGCGATCGCTCAGACGAGTGCTCGATTTAGATGATGACGGCGAATCAGCCGAAGCTATCAACCTCGATCTATTTGCCCGCAGCGGCGCAGATGATGAACTAGAAGCGCTCGAAGAAGCCAGACTGGCGGTCGAGCAGATTGTGATTCCCAAGCATCAGCCGGTAGAGCTATTGCCGCGATCGCCCAAAATTCGCAAAATGCAGCACGAACTCGCCGAGCACTATCGCCTAAAGTCACTGAGCTTTGGCGATGAACCTAACCGCCGACTGAGAATTTATCCTGCTTAAAAGGCTGCTAAGTTGTCAACAAATGCCGTGCCAGCTTACCCCAGGGGATCACCTCTTTTGGAGGCTGTTCGGGCAGCCCCTTAGTCAGATAAGATAATTATTCACTGAGTTCGCCTACCTCCTATTCCTCTTATGAAACGTTTACTGTCTCGCCTGTTTGCCCTGATGCTGGTCGCGGTGATTGGCCTCACGGGCTGTAGCGCCGTTGGGCCCACCAACGGAAGCTTAACTGGTAACTACACTGACGACACCGTAGCTTTGATCGACAGCTTGAGAGATTCGATTGCCATTCCTAAAGACACTCCGAATAAAGTCGAGCTGCAAAACCAAGCCAAGCAGAGAATGAATGACTTCGCCGCCCGCTATCGCCGTGATAGCAGCATCTCCAATTTGAGTTCTTTTGCTACCATGCGAACTGCGCTCAACGCTTTGGCGGGTCACTACAGCGCTTATCCCAGTCGTCCGGTTCCGCAAAAGCTGCAAGATCGCCTAGAGCAAGAATTCAAGCAAGTTGAAGCGGCCCTTAGCCGAGGCGCATAAGCCATTATCGGGTTGTAAATCCGTAGCTTGCCTGTAAAGATCCAGTCAACGCATTTGATAGTTGTCTGGATCTTTGCTATGTTGGTAAACCTGTGTAGTAAAACAAAAACTTTGGGACATGAAAGTCCGCGCCTCTGTTAAAAAAATGTGTGAGAAGTGCCGAGTTATCCGCCGCCGTGGTCGGGTAATGGTAATTTGCTCTAACCCTAAGCATAAACAGCGTCAGGGTTAAAGCGAATTGTAGGCACCGCCGAAGGCTCCTTGCTTAATGCGCTTTTGGTGATGAATGAAGCGATCGCGATCCATTGCGATCGCAATATTGATGGCATTGATGGCAATGTTAACGACGTTGATGATATCAATAAAATAAAATTGATAGAGTCACGATTTTAGTTGAGTTTTCGCAAGAGATCATCCAATTATTAAAGTTTGCCGCTCAGCGTAGCGTTTTTTTAGGCCGCAGGTGCTTTGCTTTTTTGTAAAAAGCCTGCTTCAGTCGTCTGACGCATTGCTAGAGCTGCCTTTGATGGATTCTATTTTAGTTAAAGATTTCAGTTCATTAGCCCTAGTGGCTGCGAACAGGTAAACGAAGGGAGAAATAAATCGGTGGCACGGATTGCGGGCGTTGACCTGCCAAGAGACAAAAGAATTGAGATTGGCCTGACCTACATTTATGGAATTGGCCTCAGTCGCGCACATCAAATTCTAGAAAAAACGGGCGTCAACCCTGACATTCGCGTTAAAGATCTAGAAGATGCAGATGTTATCAAGCTCAGGGAAGCCGTCGAAGGCGATTACCTAATCGAAGGTGATCTGCGTCGTCAGGTAAACATGAACATTAAGCGACTGATGGATATCGGTTGCTACCGGGGTCGTCGTCACCGAGCGGGACTGCCGGTTAGAGGTCAGCGCACCCGCACCAACAGCCGCACGCGTCGGAGCGGCAAGCGCACCATCGCGGGCAAGAAAAAACCGCCCCGCAAGTAACCTTGAGCAGGGGCTAACTGCCATAAGCGCGTACTGAAATCTTGTCAGTTCGCGTTTTCGAGTGAAATTCTAGCGATTTTCCAGCTACGCCTCAGCTTTAATCTAGCTATATTGTTTAGTCCGCTTTGGATGACTAGAGCTTTTATATAGTCTAAAAATATTCCATTCCTCGAACACCTCATCTGATTAGATATGGCAAAACCAATAAGAAAGACCGGCCCACGCAAGCAGAAAAAAAATATTCCCAACGGTGTGGCGCACATTCAGTCCACCTTCAATAACACTATTGTCACTATTGCCGATGCCAGCGGTAACGCTGTTTCCTGGGCCTCAGCGGGCTCTAGCGGATTTAAAGGCGCAAAAAAGGGAACCCCATTTGCCGCCCAAACTGCTGCCGATAGCGCCGCTCGTCGAGCAATCGATCAAGGGATGCGTCAGTGTGAAGTTCAAGTCAGTGGCCCAGGATCAGGTCGAGAAACGGCTATTCGAGCGCTGCAAGGTGCCGGACTCGAAATCACATTAATTCGCGACGTCACCCCGATTCCTCACAACGGCTGCCGTCCGCCCAAGCGTCGCCGAGTGTAAGATTTTTGCCGTTCTAATCAGCCCCGTCATTTCAAATCAGTTCGAGTTTAAGCCAAGAGAGGTTAGTGAATGGTGTTCCAAGTTGATTGTGTCGAGTCCATTGTTGAAAGCGATCAAAGTCAGTACAGCCGATTTGTGATTGAGCCGCTAGAGCGCAGTCAGGGCACAACGGTCGGCAATGCTTTGCGGCGGGTGTTGCTCTCTAACCTTGAAGGTACGGCAGTGACTTCTGTGCGAATCGCAGGCGCTAGCCACGAATTTTCTACCATTGCCGGGGTTAGAGAAGACGTGCTGGATATTCTGCTAAATATGAAAGAAACAGTGCTGAAGAGCTATTCGGCTCAGCCTCAAATTGGTCGGATGGTGGTGCAAGGCCCTGCTAAAGCAACAGCGGCAAGCTTTGATTTGCCTTCTGAAGTAGATCTCATTAGCACCGATCAGTACATTGCCTCAATTTCTGCTGGACACACGCTGGAAATGGAGTTTCGCATTGAAAAAGGCAAAGGCTACCGTGCGATTGATCGCAGCCGCGAAGAAACGGGCGGGGTGGACTTCATGCAAATTGATGCTGTTTTTATGCCGGTGCGGAAAGTCAACTACAGCGTTGAAAACTTTATTGATGCCACAGGCGAACGCAAAGATCGCTTGGTTATGGAAATTTGGACTAACGGCAGCCTGACCGCTCAGCAAGCTATGAGTGAAGCGGCTGCGCTTTTGGTGGATATGTTTAGTCCGCTGAAAGACGTCACGCTTGAGCCTAAGCGCGATGAAGACACCAAAGAAGAAGATCCCACTTATCAGATTCCAATCGAAGAATTGCAGCTTTCGGTGCGAGCTTACAACTGTTTGAAGCGGGCCCAAATCAACGCGGTTTCTGACCTGCTTGACTATAGCCAGGAAGACCTGCTAGAGATTAAAAACTTTGGTCAAAAGTCTGCTGAGGAAGTAGTGGAAGCGCTTCAGGTGCACTTAGGCATCATGCTGCCGCTCGAAAAGCCGACCAAAGCTGGCTAATCGCTAAGCAACTGATGGCCTTAGACGCAGATCAATTGATTTAGAAATTCTTCTTGGAATTTTAGTCACTACTCACTTTTTCATCTACCCACTTTTCAAACAACCTTAGGAAAGGAGAAAACTCATGCGACATGGTTGTCGTGTCCCAAAATTAGGCAAAGCGGCTGACCAGCGCAAGGCTCTAATGCGAGCGCTTACTACCGAATTGATTCGTAACGGTCGGATCAAAACCACCGAAGTGCGCGCTAAAGCTATGCGCTCTGAGGCCGAGCGGATGGTGTCATTGGCCAAAGATGGCTCTCTTTCGGCGCGTCGCAAAGCCCTTGGCTACATTTACGATAAGCAGCTTGTTCATGCTCTGTTTGCACAAGCTCCTGAGCGCTATGCTGATCGCGAAGGTGGCTATACCCGCATTGTGCGTACCGTTAGCCGCCGAGGCGACAATGCTCGGATGGCAATTATCGAGCTAACTTGACTTGTTTTAAAGGACGTACCTGAGCTGATTTAATGCCTAGCCGCACCGCCCAGCAACTGGCTAATTTATCGCCGGATCAGCAAAGCAAGCAGCGAGTAGCCTTAGTCATTCAGTATCAGGGCTCTGCCTTTCACGGATGGCAGCGTCAGGTCAAAGAGCGCACGGTTCAAGCTGATATTGAAAAGGCTATAGCCGCCGTCATTGGCTATCACACCTCATTACAGGGTGCAGGAAGAACTGATAGTGGTGTTCATGCCGCTGCCCAAACTGCTCACTTTGACGCGCCTATGGCGATCCCTGCGGAGCGATGGGCCAGTATTTTGAACGACAGGCTCACCAATGACATTGTGATTCGAGCGTCTGCTCAGGTAGCCAATAACTGGCACGCTCAATTTTCAGCCGAGTGGCGACGTTACCGCTATACCTTTTACACAAGCCGATATCCCAATTTGTTTGTGCAGCCTTTTGTATGGCACTACTATTATCAGCCACTAGATGAAAGCCTAATGCTTAAGGCACTAACGCCCTTAGTGGGTTATCATAATTTGGCCGCGTTTCATCGTGCAGGGTCAGATCGCACCCATTCTTGGGTAGAGATGCAGGCTGTAGAATGCGATCGCTCAGGCCACTTTGTGCAAATTGAATTGCAGGCAAAAGGCTTTTTATACGGCATGGTTCGTTTGATTGTGGGCTTAATTGTCCAAGTGGGAGAGCAAGCGCTGTCTCCCGAGGGCTTTACTCACATTTGGCAAAACCAACGCCGTAATTTGGTAAAATATTCTGCTCCCCCTCAAGGGCTATGCTTGCTTCGCGTGGGCTACCCAGATTTTCCCTTTCCCGCTGAGGCTTGGGTCGATACTCAACCTCACTACTCTTTAGAATGATTCACGACGCTCACGGAAACCGCTATGTCTACTAAAACTACCCTTACTCCTGTTAACGAAATCGAACGCGATTGGTATGTGGTAGATGCCGCTGACCAGCGTTTAGGTCGGCTAGCTACTGAAATTGCGCAGGTTCTACGAGGCAAAAAAAAGCCTAACTACGCCCCGCATATGGACATTGGCGACTTTGTAATCGTCGTGAATGCTGAGAAAGTAGCCGTTACGGGCAACAAAAATTCTCAAAAACTCTATCGCCGTCATTCCGGTCGCCCGGGCGGAATGAAAACCGAAACCTTTGACCAATTGCAGGCCCGTATTCCTGAGCGCATTGTTGAAAAAGCCGTTAAAGGAATGCTCCCTAAAAATGCACTAGGCCGCAAGCTCTTTACCAAGCTCAAAGTGTACGCTGGCTCTGAGCATCCTCACGCCTCACAAAATCCACAATCCCTGACCGTTAACACTATTCCCGGAGGAAACTAACCCATGGCTGACCAATCTGATCGCGCTGTCTATTGGGGCACAGGCCGTCGTAAATCCTCTGTGGCTAGGGTTCGCCTAGTGCCCGGTAACGGCCAAATGACAATTAATAAAAAGCCCGGTGAAGACTATTTACAGGGCAACCCCGCCTATTTGACTTCCGCTAAAGCGCCCTTAGAGACGCTAGGGTTAGAAGGCGAATACGATATCCTCGTTAACGTGCACGGCGGTGGTCTAACCGGTCAAGCTGACTCGATTAAGCTAGGTGTTGCTAGAGCTTTGTGTGTGCTAGATCCTGATAACCGGATGCCATTAAAAACAGAAGGCTATCTCACCCGTGACCCGCGTCAAAAAGAGCGTAAAAAGTACGGCTTGAAGAAAGCGCGTAAGGCAGGCCAGTTCTCGAAGCGTTAACGTTGACCGGCTTCAATTTTTATTAACGACTGCCTCTATTGAACGGGAACGACTTTTTTCCGACCAATCTTTTAACTGAACGAAGTCAAGCCAAAGTTGAGCCGAAGTTAAACCATAGCTTTTTTGACTGCTTCAATTGCTTATTCTCTCTTAAAACTCTTAGAACCATGCCAAAAGCCGATATCCATCCTAAGTGGTACCCTGACGCCAAAGTGTTTTGCAACGGCGAACAGGTCATGACCGTGGGCTCAACCAAGCCTGAACTCAGTGTAGACGTGTGGTCAGGAAATCATCCTTTCTATACGGGCACGCAAAAGATTATTGACACCGAGGGCCGCGTTGAGCGTTTCTTGCGTAAGTACGGTATGTCTACAGAAGCTGATACGACTGAAGCAGGCGGCGACGCTAAGAAGTAGCAACTATCGCTTTAAACCGAGATCCGGGTGGCAGACCTTTTGCAGTTGTTGTGGAGGTAGGCCGCTCGGATATTTTTTTGGCAATGACTTTGTATCTTCTTAGTAAACTCATTCTGGTTAAAGATCATGGCGGAACCTTATTTACTCAAAAAACTAGCTTCGGTAGAGCAAACCTTTAACGAGCTAACGCGGCGGATGGCCGATCCTGATGTTGCAAAAGACCCGGATGAGTTCCAAAAGATTGCCAAACTTCGTGCTTCTTTAGAAGAAACCGTCACGACTTACCATGAATGGCAGCACCTTCAAGTAGATCTTAAAGGTGCTGAAGAAATTTACAAAGAATCAGTCGGCGATCCTGAAATGCACGAAATGGCGGGGCTAGAGGTCGCTGAGTTAGAAGAAAATAACGAACGGCTAGAAGCGCGGCTGAAGGTCTTGCTGCTGCCGAAAGATCCGAACGATGACAAGAACATTATGTTGGAGATTCGAGCAGGTACCGGCGGCGATGAAGCGGGTATTTGGGCGGGTGATTTGATGCGGCTGTATAGCCGATATGCCGAGACTCAGGGCTGGAAGGCGCATTTGCTGAGTGAATCGAGAGCGGATATGGGCGGTGTTAAAGAAGCCGTGATTGAGGTGAAAGGCGATCAGGTCTATAGCAAGCTGAAGTTTGAGTCAGGGGTGCATCGGGTGCAGCGAGTGCCGCTGACCGAATCGGGCGGGCGCGTGCATACTTCTACAGCGACGGTGGCGATTATGCCAGAAGTCGATGATGTGGAAGTGCATATTGATCCGAAAGAGATTGTGATGACAACCGCGCGATCAGGTGGTGCGGGCGGACAAAATGTGAACAAGGTGGAGACGGCAGTGGATTTGATCCATAAGCCGACGGGGATTCGGGTGTTTTGTACGGAGGAGCGATCGCAGCTGCAAAACCGTGAGCGGGCCATGCAGATTTTGCGCGCCAAGCTGTATGAAATGAAACTGCAAGAGCAGCAGGATGAGATTACTTCGATTCGGCGATCGCAAGTAGGCTCTGGCTCTCGCTCCGAAAAAATTCGCACCTACAACTACAAAGACAACCGCGTTACAGATCATCGGCTCAATCAGAACTTCCCGCTCAACAGCATCTTGGAAGGCGACATTGAAACGGTCATTCAGTCTTGCATTACGCAAGATCAGCAAGAGCGGCTACAAGAACTCGCTGCTTCAACTGCCGAAGCGGTTTAGAGTTTGTCTATTAAGCCGATCTATTAAGCTATTAAGAACGGCTACGAAGGTACATACGGATGGTTTTAACAGTTAGCCCAGAGCAAATCACGCTGCCACCGGGAAGTGAAGTCACTCTGCGGTATCAGACTTGGGCCGATTACGAAGCCATCTTAAAGGGTCGTCGAGACAATGCCGCGATCAAAGTTCGCTTCAATGCCAGCACTCAAGAGATTTTTCTGATGGCTCCGATGGCAGGCCACGGTCGCCGCATAGATATTTTGGTGGATCTTGTTAAAGCCTTGCTACGCCATCAAAACAGAGACTGGGATAGTGCCCATCCAATTACGCTAAAACGAGGACAAGCTGTAGGAGCTGAGCCAGATGCCTGCTTCTACATTCAAAACTGGCAGCAGGTTTTAGGAAAAGAGCGCATTGACCTCAGCCAAGACCCACCGCCTGATCTGGCAATTGAGATGGATTTAACGTCTTTGACTGGCCTGGAAATTTATCAAACCTTGGCCGTACCCGAGCTATGGATCTATCGCCAAGGTGCTTTGATGATCTATGTACTTATTCAAGGCAGTTATCAAGAAAGCTCAACAAGCCCGAATTTTCCTAGCCTGCCTGTTAAAAATATCTTGCCGAAGTACGTTGAAAGAGCTTGGAGTGCGGGCTCAAGTATTTCCCTACGTGAGTTTGAAAATTTTCTCAAAACGAGATAGTCGTTCCTCAATCGATAAAGCCGATAAAGCTAGCGTTGACTAATTCAAATGTTCCAGGTGACAATGCTGATAGTCGCCACCTTGCCCCTTCTGTCGTTGATCTATGCCGAAATTTCTCCATATTTCCGATATCCATCTTGGCTTTGATCGCTATGACAGCAAAGAGCGCACTGTAGACTTTTTCTATGCCCTGCAAGATGTGCTGCAAAAGTATGCGATCGCTGAATCGGTAGATTTTGTGATTGTAGGCGGCGATCTATTCGAGCATCGCAACATTAAGCCCGCCATTTTGAACCATGCTCAGGCTTGTTTTCAGTTGCTAAAAGCGGCCAATATTCCCGTGCTAGCGATTGAGGGCAATCACGACAATGCGCCCTTCGGTACCAAATCGAGCTGGCTGCGCTATCTATCGGATTGGGATTTGCTAAAGCTGCTAGAACCTGGAAATGTCAGTGCCGATGAGCCTTTTTATTCGCCTTGGGATGAAGACGATAAGCGCGGCGGCTACATCGATCTTGACTGCGGGGTGCGGGTGCTGGGCTCTAGCTGGTATGGCGCGGCTGCCCCGAGAGCTATTGAGCAAATTGCTGAGGCGATGGGTGAGTTGCCGCCTGCGCCAGGGCCGACTATTTTGCTGTTTCATCACGGCTTAGAGGGGCAAATTTCTCGCTATTCGGGGGCACTGCGCTACGGTGAATTGCTGCCTTTGAAAAAAGCAGGGGTGGATTATTTGGCGCTAGGTCACATCCACAAAAGCTATGAAGAAGACGGCTGGATTTTTAACCCTGGTTCGCTAGAAGCCAATAATGTTGAGGAAAGCCAGTTTAAGCGCGGGGCGTATTTGGTCGAAATTGATTCTCAAGGAATTCGCGCTGAGCTGAAGACGGATTATCAGCAGCGCCCGATTGTGCGGCTTCAGCTACAGATGAGAACGCAAGATTTGATTGAGGCCGTTGAAGCGGGCGCTGAAGCTCTGATTGCTGAAGCTATCCGGGTCAAAAAGATTATTCCTGAGCAGCGGCCAATCGTTGAGCTTCGCATCAGTGGCACCGTGGGCTTTGATCGATTGGAATTAGATACGCGATCGCTACAAAAACAGCTCCAAATCCAGTGCAACGCCCTAATTTTTCTGTTGCGCTACGACGTAGAAGACGCTGCCTACGCCTCGCCCATTGCCGATGACGCTAGCCGCTTAGAAGTAGAGCAAGAAGTATTTACCGATTTGCTCGCAGCCCATGCTACTTATCAAAAAAAGGCTGCTCAGCTTGCCCACGGACTGATTGATCTTAAAGACCGCCAGATGGCCGGTGAAAATGAAGAAAGCCTATACGCGCTTGTAGAAAGCATCCTCGCCGCCGAGTAGCTTCTAGTTAGCTTGAAAGGCAATTAATTATTTAATGTATAAAAACTGCCCGCTGCTGCCACAGCATCCAAACGCCGCTCAAGCCCACAAAGCCAATCACCGCCTTTTGAAACTGCTCAGCGCTCATTTTTTCGAGTACTTTTTGCCCTAGCCAATTGGCCGGTAGCGCCGCGCCGCCAATTACTAAGCCATAGCCCACTAACGTCGGCGACAGTACGCCCAACGCGGCATAGGTCAAAATTTTGACCAGATGAGTCAAGCTCAAGCTAGCGGCGCGAGTCGCGATCATCTGTTCTTTTTCGAGGCCATAGCTGAGGTACGCCGGATTCAAAATCGGACCAGTGCTGCCAATCAGGCCAGAGGCGACGGCATTGATAAAGCCTAGTGGGAGAAAATGCCAGGCTTTGACGGTCAGGGTAGGTAACGCAATGCGATCGCGCAATAAAGAATGCAGCACCATGTAGAGTAGTGCGATCGCAATAAAAGCCTGCAACCCTTCCGCCTGCACCTGCGTAAACGCATATGCTCCTAATACCGCCCCCACCACGACTCCCGGCACCTGCCAAAGCGTCAGCGACCAGTCAATGTGCTGCCTGAGCAAAACGCCCCGCTGCAAATTGCCCAGCACACTGCCAATTGTCAAAACCGGCGCTGCTGACTGAGCACCTAGCAAAAACGTCACCAGCGGAATTAAAATTAGCGGACTGCCGCCGCCCACCAACATACTGGCAAACCACGCAGTGAAACTGACAAAAGCAAGCCAAAAGAGAACAATGGCACTAGACATGGACGGTGATAGCCAAATAACGAGAGCCAGAGCAATAGTCCATTAAAAACATTAGGTACAGATCACCGATCCGCTAGCGCCTAAAACTATCTTTTCATTAAGACTATTAACCTTTTATTAATCATAGAGGACAAGTGTTCAGGCTGCCTTTAAAGCGCTATTTGATTCGTTGCTTAACCTCTCAATGCAAGCTGAATCGCTGCGCAAAGAGCGATCGCGCCATACATCATCCTCTTTGATAGGTATTTCGACAATTTGCGTACCCTAGACTGACCGATTTTTTCGGGGTCAGCTATGGGGCTGGCTAATCTAGACACTATCGACGAAGGGTCATGTCAGCAGCAAAATCAGAACAGTTGCTCAAAGCCGGAATGAGCGCTTACCAACAAGGAGATTACGTGGGCGCGATCGCTACGCTCTCTCAGCTCAGTCACGCCCCTAGCCGCACCCACCGCATCCAAGCTGGAATGGGCCTTGTGCGCACTTACATGGCTCAGCAGGAATGGATCAAAGCCAAAACCCTCTGTCAAAAAATTGGTCACAGCTCTAAGCCAGCCGTTCAGCAGTGGGCCGCCACAACGCTCAAAAAAATTGAAAGTCGCGCCAGCCATCTGACTGCTCATGCTAACGACAACCTATCGATTTTTCACTACGTTTATCTCAATCAAGCCCTGGGCTCACAGCCTGGCGAGGATATCCTTGATCCGCCCGACAATGATTCTGCCAATGATCAACTCATGGCCGATCAACCCTATAGCTGGCCGAATGCAGGCCGGTTAAATAAAGGGCGATCGCTCGGCAAAATTCAGAAAAGCTCCCTGTGGATAGCGCAAGTTGTGGGTGTATCTTCTTTTTACGCGATCTCCCTTTACTGGGTGCAAGCGTTTCTTCCCAGGGGCAGTCGTTTTTTCAACGTCCCCTTACGCGGCTTAGATCGGTTGCTACCGATGGCAGTGAGACAACTGCCTGAAACTTATAGCGGATTAGCTTGGCTGCTAATCGGCTGTTTGGGCGGATTGGCTATAGCCTCCCCGTGGCTATGGGACCTGTGGCTACGGCGCACGGCCCAAGCTCAAGCCTTCTCTAACTCAAAGCTCCGTGAGTATTCGCCAGAAGCCGCTACTCTACTAGGCCAACAGTGCCATCAGCAACAGTGGATCTTCCCGACCCTGTGGAAGCTGCCCACTGAGGTGCCTTTAATTTTTTCCTATGGCTGGCTGCCTCGCAATGCCAGATTAGTCGTCAGCGAAGGGCTCTTAACTAATCTAGCCGCCGATGAAATTGCTGCACTGGTTGGCTACGAACTGGCCCACTGGAAAACCGGGCACTGGGTTTTTCTATCTACTCAAGGGCTATTGCTTCAGCTATTTCATCAGCTTTACTGGCAGCTCTCGCGGTGGGGAAATCGGCAGGCTAAGCCCTTCTATTGGCTGATCGGTGGGCTGGCCACGTTTAGCTATGGCCTGTTTTGGCTGGCTCGAATACCGGGACTCTGGGTGAGCCGGTTGCGGACTTATGGAGGCGATCGCACAGCCACCGAGCGCACCGGCAACCCCAACGGCCTGACCCGCGCGTTGGTCAAGCTGTCTTTTTCTTTAGCACGCAGCATTCAAACCCAAGGCTACACGCCTCCTATATTAGAAAGCATGGCTCTGATGCTGCCCGTTGGCGCTGATCTAAATCGGCAGGCGCTGTATGGCTCTGTGCCGCTAGCGCAGCTATTTGCCTGGGATAGCCTTAACCCAATTCGCCATTGGCTGAGCTTGAACGATTCTCATCCGCCGTTGGGCGATCGCCTTCGGTTACTCATGGCCTATGCCCAACACTGGAAACTCGATCCAGAACTTCACTTACCGCAGCCCCGCCGAAAACATCAAAAACTCTCACCATCAGAATGGGCTCTGCTGATCAGCCAAGGGACTCCTTTCTTTGGGCTAGCAATCGGCCTGCTTACTGGCCTGCTACTGCTAACAACGGGTGCTTTTGCTCATTGGCTCAAGCAACCAGCCCTAGACTGGATGTACAAAGACACTAGTCTATTGCTGGGATGTATTTCTTTGGGTGCTGGCATCGGCACTGTGCTCCGAATCAATCGGTTTTTCCCCGATCTACCGAGCAATCTACCGCTCAGTCAATCGTATCCACCGCGGACACAGTGGATACAGTGGCTGAGCGACCCATACCTATTGCCTGTCAGCAGCCTCCCCGCCCAGCTCTCAGGCATTCTGCTAGGCAGGCCCGGTATCGCCAACTGGCTAGGACAAGATCTGTTCCTGCATATCAGCGCTGATCCCTCTTCAACCCTCAGCCCCGGACTGCTGAAGCTGCACTTTTTCTCAGTCCTTGGCCCCTTGGGCAACGTTGTCCGCTACGGCCCAACGCCTACTACCCTCATTGGCCAATCGGTTCAGATCCTGGGCTGGCTTCGTCGCGGCAATCGCCTATGGCTCGATCTCGACAAACTGTGGCTCAACCCACTAGGGCTGAAACAAAGTATCCAACCGAGCCCAAACTCTGGCGTCAACGCTAGTTTCTCACTTCAAGCAGCCCACCCAATGCATTCCTTACTGCTGGCAATAATCACCAGCGGATACGGAATCTGGCTGCTGGGTCTAGGTCAGATGTGGCAAGAAGTGTGGGCTAAAATCATGCGCTAAAGGCACCTGCCGCCGCCGAGGCAAGGTCAAAACATGAAGAAATGTTGCGAACTCTAGGAAAGGGTGTTAGATTCTTCACAAGAACTTACTTCAGGTTCTCCTACTCTCAACACAGCATCCGGGCCAGTCGATTTTTTCGACTGGCTTTTATTTTGCTTTGGCTTAGGTTTGCTTACAAGCATCGTGATACTTTAAATAAAGTGTCTTGTTGAAAGTGTAAGACCTGACAAGTTTAGCCTTTTTGTACAAAGTCATTGTTTGCAGCATTGTTGGCTGCGTGGTACAAAGCTTTTGATAGATTCCCAAGACATAACTCCCTTGATTAGAGCCACATGGGCGTCCACTGAATTGAGCGCTATTGAGGCTTACTCCAAATTTAAAAAAAGTTAGAGGTTATTCTCAATGTCAGTTCGTTTGTATTTTGGCAACCTGCCTAGGGACTTAGAGCGCGAAGCATTTGAAGCAATTTTTGTTGAAGACACCGACAATCTGGTTTCAGTCAAGCTAATTGCTGATCGTAAAACGGGTAAATGCCGTGGATTTGGCTTTGTTACGGCCAAAACTGACGAAATAGCAGATGCTTTGGTTGAAAAGTATAACGGCTTTTCGATTCAAGATGCGGTGATCAAAGTCGAAAAGGCGATGCCCCGTACTGAAAAAGAAGAAAGCGCTGATCCGAGTGCTAACAGTGCTCCCAATCGCCGGGCTAAAAAAGTAGCCCGCCGCGACAGCGCTACGACGCCCGCTATTTCTGACACAGAGACGGCAGCGGCAGCGCCCGATCCTCGCTGGGCAGCGGATTTGGCTAAGCTCAAAGACATGCTAGCCGCACAGGCGACGCCTTCGTAACGTTTGTTTTTGTGAACTAACTCTCTGCGCAAATATCTCGCCCAAAAAGCAGCCGGCTCTCTATATGTTAGAGGTGCTAGAGGCTGCTTTTTTGATCCGAGGACTTTGCCAGTTACGTTAATTATCGTGAATTACGTGGTTTAACGGCGCTGCTAAGAAACGCGGGCGCGAATGAGCGCTTGAGGCAAGCACAGAAGTTTGCGCGGTTTTGGCACAAAGGCTCGACGGTTGAATACGTCGTAGTCGTTTTCAATGATGACATCTAAAATTTTGCGATAGAGCATTAGCGCTGACCACACGGGCCACCGGGCGTCAGGGTGCAATCTGCCAATGCCGCTTTCGGCTTCTTGGTAATACTTAAAGGCCCGCTGAATTTGAAAGCGCATGAGCGATCGCCACCGATCATCAATCACCCCGTTCATCAAGTCGGCTTCGGTATAATCAAACAGAGCGAGATCTTCTAGCGGGAGATAAATGCGATCGCGTCGGGCATCTTCACCCACATCTCGCAAAATATTTGTCAGCTGATTTGCGACTCCTAGCGCCACTGCCTCTTTAATCGGCGGTACTACCGGATTGAGCCGTCGCCAAGGGGCCGCATTCACGCCCGCATCCATTCCCATCACTGTCGTTGACATCAATCCCACCGTCCCGGCAACGCGATAGCAATAGAGCTTAAGATCTTCAAACGTTTCGTAGCGCGATCGGTGTAAATCCATTCGCTGCCCAGCGATCATGTCCCGAAAGGGCTGAATATCTAGGTTGAATCGCTGCAACGTATCGACCAATGCCACATCGGCATCGTCTTTGGGATAGCCAGCAAACACATGCTCTAGCTGTAACTCCCAGTGATCGAGCGTACTTTCGGTCGTAAATTGGGCCTGTGGGCCATCCACTAATTCATCGGTACGCCTGCACCATACATAGATAGCCCAGATAGCGCGTCGCTTAGCCTCCGGCATGAGCAACGTTCCCATGTAAAACGTTTTAGAATACTCTGCTGTGATCTGCCTGCACTGCTCGTAGGAGGCTTCAAGCGATACAAGCTTAGGAGCGGCAGTCATAGGAAAAGGACGGGTCAGTTGCAGCATCAATGCCTCAAACTGGAAAAATGAACAATTATCAGGTAGCCAACCTAGCCTCAAATCGCTGCCACCCAAACGCCTGTAGTCAAGCGTCTATAGTTAAACGTCTTATAGTCAAACGTTTACAGCAAACACCTAGGACTTCAGCTCACTATCAGCTCACTCAATGAGCCTTGAGCCGAAGCACCTAACATTTCACGAGACAGCGCTTTACAAGATAGCTAAGATTCTCTCAAGAAGAGGCAGTCTCAAAGCGTAGCAGTACGTAATTTCTCTATTATATGTTTCAAAGCGTTACATTTTAGAACAAACATCTGTTTTGCTGACCGTTTTTCTCGCGCTCAGATCGCAATATCTAGCTCCTGATGAATCCCTGATGAATCCCTGATAATTAATTTGAGTGGGCGCAAAACATTCATTGAGAGACTGCATTGGATTGTATGAGCGAAGGGAATGTTGGTTCAAGCTGATTACCCGTGAGCCTAGTCTGCTTGCAAGCTATCATGTAAACCTCAATCCCATGGACTCATGCCTAGACTCAGCGGTCAAAAAGCATCAGGCCAAAAGAGCGGAGCCATAAAATGCCGGTCAAGGTGAACGTTAAAGCAAGCGGTGGTCAACAAGAGGAAACTAGGTAAATGACAAAGGCTAACGTCGATTTTTTGCAGCAGAATGATCCAGAGCTAGCGGCCATGATGAGCCAAGAGCTGACCCGACAGCAGACCCATTTGGAGCTGATTGCCAGTGAAAACTTCACCTCGCCAGCGGTAATGGCGGCTCAAGGCTCGGTCTTGACCAATAAATATGCAGAAGGCTTGCCCAGTAAACGCTATTACGGTGGCTGTGAGTTTGTCGATCAAGTTGAGCAGCTCGCAATTGATCGGGTGAAAAGCCTGTTTGGCGCGGCCCATGCCAATGTTCAGCCGCACTCTGGCGCGCAGGCAAATTTTGCGGTTTTCCTGGCTTTGCTAGAGCCTGGAGACACGATTTTAGGGATGGATTTATCTCACGGTGGACACCTTACGCATGGCTCACCGGTAAATTTTTCGGGCAAATGGTTCAATGTGGTGCAGTACGGTGTTAACCGTGAAACCGAGCAGCTAGATTTTGAGGAAATTCGGGCGATCGCGCTAGAGCACAAGCCAAAAATGATTATCTGTGGCTATTCGGCCTATCCGCGGGTGATTGATTTTGAGAAGTTTCGTGCGATAGCGGATGAAGTGGGCGCGTACCTGATGGCCGATATTGCTCATATCGCCGGACTCGTTGCCACCGGATACCATCCCAACCCACTGCCTCATTGTGATGTGGTGACAACGACAACTCATAAAACCCTGCGCGGCCCTCGCGGTGGGCTGATTATGACCCGCGATCTTGATCTGGGTAAAAAGTTTGATAAAGCCGTTTTTCCCGGTAGCCAGGGCGGCCCGCTAGAGCATGTAATCGCTGCTAAAGCGGTGGCTTTTGGGGAAGCGCTTCAGCCCGAATTTAGCGACTACTGCCAGCAAGTGATCAAAAATGCTCAGGCATTAGCGGCCCAGTTGCAGACTCGCGGCATCAAAGTCGTTTCGGATGGCACGGATAATCACATTGTGCTGATGGACTTGCGCTCTATTGGTATGACTGGCAAGATCGCCGATGCCTTGGTCAGTGAAGTGAATATTACGGCCAATAAAAACACGGTGCCTTTTGATCCAGAATCGCCTTTTGTCACTAGCGGTCTGCGCTTAGGCACGCCTGCGATGACGACTCGCGGCCTCGGTGAGGCAGAATTTGTAGAAATTGCCGATATCTTAGCGGACTGTTTGCTTAGCCCAGAAGATAGCGCCGTGGCGGCTGATTGCAAGCGCCGGGTGCTGGATTTGTGCGATCGCTTCCCCCTCTATCCCCACCTCCAAACCGCCGCCCCAGTCGCCGAACCTGCCCTAGTCTAGGTTGAGATTAAATTTCAAAGCGGTGCTATCCAGCACTGCCCTGCTAACGGCTTGAAAAAAAGCTCTAAACGATGCTGAGGCAGCTTGTTTGGGGCTTTTTTAATAGAAAGCATTCGAGAAAATCACGCTCAGACAATCTGTAACTGCGCTCAGCAATTTCCTCGCAAAAATCCATAGACTCCCCTGACGACGTTGGTTTCGCCGACCCGTTGAGCCGAATTTCAGGCAAACTATTTATATAGGGATTTTTTGATATTTCTCATGCAATAGATAGATTGTTAAGGGGTATACTGTCGCCCAGTAGGTCTCAATGGGTAGGTCTGAAATAACCTGCTGCTTGACGTATCCCTTAAGATAAGTTCGTCTTTTAGCCATTTGTTTAGAAGGTGCAACTCCAAGCTCCGTCCACCCTACACAGCATTTTGTGATGTCGTTCCCGCTCTACCATTTGCTCGCCTTTTTAATTTCAGCAACCATCGTCTTGATCCTGACGCCCGTTGTTAGAAAAGCTGGCCTCGCCAGTGGCAGAGTAGATTTACCCGGCGGCAGAAAAGTTCACGCTCAGCCGATGGTCAGACTCGGCGGCGTTTCTATTTTCTTTGGGGTATTGATTGCGCTGCTGATTGTTTGGGGCACAGGCGGATTTATTGGGGTTGATGGGCTGCCGCTCAAACCAGTGAGTGAGCATTCTATCTGGGGCGTTACCATCGGCGGTTTGGCTTTTTTTGCCATTGGCCTCGCAGATGATCTGTTTGGGCTTTCAGCCATCAAGCGCCTGATTATGCAGTCTATAGTCGCTTCAGCGGCTTGGTATGTGGGCGTAGATATTGCATTTCTGAGCATTCCTGGCTTGGGTATCACCCAACTGCCCGATATTCTCAGCCTGATTGTGACCGTGGTTTGGCTGGTGGGTATGGCCAACGCCATCAATTGGATTGATGGGCTAGATGGCTTGGCTGCTGGCGTCTCAGGCATTGCCGCCCTGGTCATGATGGTGGTGAGCCTATATATGCAACAGCCCGCTGCGGCTCTGATTGCTGCCGCCTTGGCCGGTGGATTGCTGGCTTTTCTGCGCTACAACTTCAACCCGGCGCAGATTTTTATGGGCGATGGAGGGGCGTATTTTATTGGCTTTACCCTGGCTGGGGTAGGTGTCATTGGCTTAGTCAAGGGCGTGACTACCGTCGCTGTACTGCTGCCGTCTCTGACGCTGGCCGTGCCAATTTTGGATATGTCTGCGGTGATTTTGCTGCGCTTACGCCAGGGGCTCTCACCGTTTGTAGCCGACAAGCGCCATTTGCACCATCGCTTGCTCAATGCGGGCTTTTCGCATCGGTTTACGGTGCTATTTATCTATGCGCTGGCGCTGTGGGTGGGTAGCTTAGCCATGATTGTGGCCGGACTGCGAGCCGGCATTCCCTTTACCTTTGCTTCAACGGCGTTGCTGAGCTACACCGGCTGGCGTGCGGTTCAAAACGTGAAGTAGTCGCTGAAGTCAGTCAATAAAGCTCATGGGCCGTAGGGATAAGGATAGGGGTGGATTAGGCGCTTAGCGCGGTAGATATAAAAGGTTTCTGTGGTGACACCGCCTCGCTGAAGGGAGAGTTCGGTAAGGGGCGTGACTGATTGGAAATAAGGTGCAATCGCACTCACCACCTGCCCCTGCGAAGACCGCGTAAAGCTAATGAACAGCGCATCTTTGCCTAGCCAATCTTGAGAATGAAACCAAAAAGCGTGGCCTCTTGGATCGGGGGTAAAGCTGGTTACTGGTATATCTGTCGAGTTCGCTAAAGCCATTGCTAGGTAACCGCTAAGCCAATACTCGTGCGTCAGTACAAAATCAGTCTGAGCGAGTGCTGCTTGAAACTCACGCGATTGTCGAAACTGCTGCCCTAGCTGCCCTGTATTGATTAGCTCTGTAGATGGATCTTTCAGTGGCGACACCCAACCGCCAAAAATAGCGTGATGACTGGGCTTTTGCAGCGTACCGAGGCTGATGTGGCTGAGCGCAATCAGCAGGAGCGAGGCCACGATCAGCCCAGTGCTTTGGAGCCAGCGCTCGATTTGACGAGAGGGCCAAGCGGCGGCGGATTTTCCGAATAGTAAGCTCAAGCTCCATAGTCCAGGTAGCGGCCAAGCCGGAAACGTATGGGTGAGGCCGCCCAGCAGGGTAAATCCAGCCGCGACTGGCAGGCCAGCCCAAAGCAAAAAGCTGGTTTTGGTGTCCGCTTTGATGATCTGGCGCAAGCTTATCCACCATAGCGGCAGGCCAATTGAAGGAAACAAAAAGGCGATTTGAGCGAGCCAGGTGCCCAGAAAATTGAGAAGGGAATAGTGGGTGGTTTCGGATGAGAAGCGATCGCCCAACTGAAACCGAAACGAAATCCACTCGTGCAGGCTATTCCAATACAAGAGCGGAAACAGCGTTAAGCCATACGCGCCGACGCCTATCCACAGCCACCGAGAGCGAAACACGCCCTGATAGTCAGCGCTGCTAAGACAAAATCCCACCAGGCTCAGTCCCAGCAAAAAGCCATGATATTTGCTCAAACAGGCCAGCGCGATAACTAACGCAATCAAAACTAATTTCGGGGTCGGACGATAGGGGCGATTATCCCCCGGAAAAAATTCACGAGCGCAAAGATACAGCGTCAAACTCCAGAAAAAAACTAGCGCATTGTCAGGAGCCGTGAGCGTGCCGCAAGTAAGAAAGAAAAGCGGTGATAGAGACCCTATCGCCGCTGCTAGCCACCCCGACTTTGCATCAAATAGCCATCGCCCTGTCTCATACAGCAGCCACAAACTGAGCGTAAATAGTCCTAGTGCGCCCAGTCGAATCGTCAGCGGCGATACCCAGCCCGTAAGCCAGACCCCCATACCTGTGGTTAAAGCGACTGCAATTGGGTGATCAAAATAGCTCCAGTCAAGATGGCGCACATACAAAAAGTAATAGGCTTCATCAAAACCGGGCGGCAAAAACGTCGCGATGATGAGACGAAAAGCTAGCCCACCCAAAAGCAGCCAGCCAAGCTGTGAGCGATTATTCACAGGGTTTATTCAAAAAAATATTCAAAATGTATTGATTGGGTAGAGTCCTCAGCAGATTCATTAGCTCAGCTGAGGGTCTGATATTAGCAGCGCTGTAATCACCCATAATAAAAGAAAAGCATCGATTCTCTTCCATGAACCAAAGCGCTGAAATCATCTGCATTGGCACCGAACTATTGCTTGGCGATATCCTCAATAGCAATGCGCGCTATCTTGCTCAGCAGTTGGCTAACCTCGGCATTGCCCATCACTACCAAACGGTCGTGGGTGACAATCCCTTGCGTATTCAGCGGGCAGTGGCTATAGCCTGCGATCGCGCCCGTCTGCTGATCTTCACGGGTGGGCTAGGCCCGACCCCGGATGATCTAACAATGGCAACGCTCGCTGATTTTTTTGACGCTCCGTTAGTAGAGCGGCCCGAAGCCGTCGCTGAGCTAGAAGCTAAGTTTGCTAGGCGAGGCTACCCACTCGAATCTAGCAGTCGCCGCCAAGCCTTACTACCTGCCGCCGCCGACATTCTCCCGAACCCAGTAGGCACGGCTCCCGGTGTGATTTGGCAGCCCAGAGCCGGACTGACGGTGATGACGTTCCCAGGGGTGCCTAAAGAAATGAAGGCCATGTGGCAAACGACAGCAGCCCCCTACTTGCAGGCGCAGGGCTGGGCCAATGGCGTGATCTACAGCCAAACGCTGAAATTTTGGGGCATTGGCGAACAGCGCTTAGCCCAGCAGGTCGCCCCCTTGCTGTCCGCCGCCAATCCCACGGTCGCACCTTATGCCGGAGATCAGGACGTAATTCTGCGGATTTCTGCCAAAGCTGACTCGATGGCGGCGGCCAAAACGCTGATAGCCCCCGTCGCTGAAGAGATTCGAGCTACTAGCGGCCTCTACTGCTATGGGCAAGATGATGACACCTTAGCAAGCGTAGTCGGTCAATTGCTGAGCCAGCGCTCACAAACGCTGAGCGTCGCTGAATCTTGTACGGGCGGCGGACTCGGCCAGATGATTACCGCTGTCGCTGGCAGCTCTAGCTATTTTTGGGGGGGCGTTATTTCTTATGACAACCGCATTAAGCAGCATCTGCTAGGGGTCGATGAGCAGGTGCTAATGACTGAAGGGGCCGTGAGTGAATCGGTGGCAAGAGCAATGGCTATGGGTGTTCGCTCTCGCCTCGGCACCGATTGGGGTCTAAGCATTACCGGCATCGCGGGGCCTGGAGGAGGGAGTGAAACTAAGCCAGTGGGCTTGGTGTATATCGGGATTTCGTCAGCAGCGGGCAGTCAAGTAGAAAGGTGTGAGTTCGGATCGGATCGCGATCGCGACAGTATCCGACAGCGCAGCGCCCTGACTGCCCTTAACCTCTTAAGATTGAGCCTACTGAAGATTGAGCCTACTGAAGATTGGGCCTACTGAAAAGTAGAGTGACTGGTCAATAGCCTTATCCAGCTAATCCATCTCCGTGAAACCTCCCGTAACGGTAGATCACAGCAAGGCTGACAGCCGCCGCCTATCAACCCGCTTAGCTCCGCCTAAAGAAATACAGGAGATTGTATAAAATCTTCTGCTAGTCGCCTTGATCATTCCGCTCAATTGGTTATCATGAATACACAAGTCAGCGACTTTCGCCACATTTTGACCGTTAGCTTTGGCATCCCTGAAGTCTCAGTCTTAGTTTGGAGGCCCGCTGTTACCTTTCATCTGAAAATTGTTCAAGCTATACTTGAGCAACTCAGATAGGCAACTTTGCAGAATATGAGAGGGAGCCACTTAGCTCATGGATTATATTGATCAGATCTTAGAAAAGCTCAGAGAGTGGGTTGACAAGGTAGTAGATGCTTTGTTTGGCCCTCAAACTCAGCCAGAGCACGAGCCAATTCCAATCCCAGTAGACGACCATCGCCGTCGGTAAAGCCGATAGAGTTTGATAGCGTCGATATGCTAAGGAAATAAGAAGCCTTGGAAGTTATTCCTTGAACGCTATATTGCTTAGCTTCCAAAATGTGCTGTCTTTAGACCGTGCAAGTGCCAGACTGACAGGCAAAATGATAGGACAAGAGGGCGAGCTAAGCAAGCTAAAATGGTAAGCCAAGCGTTTTTGTTAGCTATAAGATTTTTGTAAGCCAGTTTTTCATCGCCCTTAGATGAAAGGCTGGCTTGTTAGTGTAAGGTGCCTATTTTGCTCAGTATCCTCGTCGTCAATGGGCCAAATTTAAACATGCTGGGTAAGCGAGAGCCCAAAATATACGGCTCCCAAACGCTGCAAGATATTAACGAAACGCTAAAAGGCATGGGTGACACGTTAGAAGTTTCGCTAACTTTTTTTCAATCCAATCATGAAGGAGCCTTAGTCGATACGATCCAGGCTGCGTTGAACCATCATCAAGGCATTTTGATCAATCCAGGTGCCTATACACATACCAGCGTAGCCATTCGCGATGCGCTGTCTGCCGTCGCTCTCCCCACCGTAGAAGTGCATCTCAGCAATATCCACCAGCGAGAAGCCTTTCGCCATCATTCTTACATCGCGCCGATTGCCATTGGCCAAATTAGTGGGTTTGGGGCAGATAGCTACCGGCTTGGCTTGGAAGGGCTCGTTCAGCATTTGCGGCAGATCGTTCAATAGTGCTCGTTAGCAAAGTCGTTGCCAAAGTGAATCAAGCTCATCAAACAACTCAGGCCACATTGGGTGCTCGAATTAAATCGCTCAAATCAGACAGATCGAATCAAATCAGACAGATCGAACTAGACGGTACAATTATGGGCGTATCTCGATAGGATTTCACGTCTCTTGGTTGCTGTCATTCCGGTTTCACCCGTTTCTCGACCTCACAAAATTAGGTTTCTCAAAACGCCAACCTCAAAGGCTTGGATTGAGCAGGCGATCGCTAACTTAGATACCCTTTTGCTCGATCACGCTCAGTGCGAGCGCAAGGCGGCGGGTACGGCGATTCAAATGATGTCGCGCTATCCATCGAGCGATAAACTGGTGCGAGAGTTGACGGCAATAGCGCAAGAAGAACTCAGCCACTACGCACTCGTCAATCAGTGGCTAGACAAACGCGGCATCCCATTACAGCCCGTCAGTCCGCCTCCTTATGGCGCCAAGCTCAAAAAGCTCGTCCGCCACAACGAACCGAATCGGATGTTGGATCTGTTGCTGGTATCCGCGTTAATTGAAGCTCGTAGTCACGAGCGCTTTAGCCTACTTGCCGCACACTGCCCAGAAGCTGAACTTGCTCAGTTCTACCGTTCTCTGATGGCCTCAGAAGCGCGGCACTACGGCAGCTATTGGCTGCTTGCCACGACTTACTTTGATCCGGCTGTTGTCAATCAGCGCTTAGCCGAACTCGCCGAGCAAGAGAGCTATATTTTGAGTACGCTGCATCCTGAGACTAGGGTTCATAGCTAGGGGTTCTGTACTGATTAACGGCCAGTTGGTGGCTAGCTGAGGGCGATGATGAAAGCTGAGTTTAAAGATTTTTTGATTAGAGACTGGGAGATGAGCGATCGCACCTCTGCGGCCACCGTGATCAAAACCGTTTTGGCGGAATACGGCCTCGGCTGGGAGGTCAACTGCGGCGGCTGTAGCGATCAAGATGCCGTTGAAGTCGAAAAATACTACCTCACAGCAGGCGGCGAATTTTGGGTGATTGAGCGCAGCGGCCAAATCGTTGGCACAGGCGGCTATCACCCAATCAGCCGAGGCCAAAAAGCCGTTGAAATTCGCAAAATGTATTTACTCCCCCAAGCGCGCGGACAAGGCTTAGGCCGTTTTTTACTCGCTCAGTTAGAGCAAGCCGCTGCTGCCAAGGGCTTCCAAGAAGCTTGGGTCGAAACTGCTACTTGCTTATCAGCAGCCGTAAAGCTATACGAACAAAACGGCTATCAGCCCCAAAGCGGCGTTGAGACAGCCCGCTGCGACCGGGTGTACTGCAAAGCTATCAGCAGAGCTTAACTCGATTCAGATAAATTAAACGACATATGACAGATCCTGTAGGCTGGCGAACACGAATGGCAAATCTACTCTAATATTGCGTTGTCCCACTGTTTTTAGGGCGCTATCAGCTACTAATTACTATCAAACACATCGTTAGAGTTATGAGCTGTCGGCGACCAATAGCCATTGATCTGTTTGCGGGAGCAGGCGGACTGAGCTTGGGCTTTGAGCTAGCAGGCTTTGATGTGGTCGCCGCTGTTGAACTTGATCCGGTTCATGCTTGCGTGCACCAGTTTAATTTTCCAGAATGCGCTGTCTTGCCAACATCCGTTTCTGCTATTAGCGGTAATGATATTCGCCAAGCTGCGGGTTTATCTGAAAAAGTCGCGATTGATGTGGTGATCGGCGGTGCGCCCTGTCAGGGCTTTTCCCTCATGGGTAAAAGAGCGCTGGATGATCCAAGAAATACGTTAGTTCGAGATTTTATTCGGATAGTTCGTGAACTTCAGCCTTCGTATTTTTTATTTGAAAATGTCAAGGGCCTTACTGTCGGACAGCATCGCTATTTTTTAAAGGAAATTATTCAAGAACTCAGCGGTTCTAACTATTGTGTTGTTCAGCCCTGGCAGGTGTTGAATGCAAAAGATTATGGGGTGCCTCAACGCCGAGAACGGTTGTTTCTGTTAGGGGCCCAAAAAGATATGCCCTTACCAATCTATCCAGATCGATTGGATCATGAGGTCACTTGCGCAGAGGCTTTAGATGATTTGCCAGATGCGGAAGCGTTTGAACAGCTGTTGTTTTGTGACGAAGTTCGAGCAGACTATATTAATCAACCTACTCACTATTCGGCATTAATGCGCTGTAGCGCCGAAGCTAACTGGAAATATGGCTATCGCCGAGAGTGGAATCATCAGCTGTTGACTAGCAGCCGCCGGACAAAGCATACGACGACTTCTCGCAAACGCTTTGAACAAACAGAACCCGGTACGGTGGAGCCGATATCGAGATTTTTTCGGTTGCGATCTAACGGCGTATGCAACACGTTAAGAGCAGGCACGGATTCTGCTAGAGGTGCTTTTACTAGCCCTAGGCCAATTCACCATCAGTATGCTCGCTGCGTCACGGTTCGAGAAATGGCGCGTTTGCATGGTTTTCCTGATTGGTTTAGATTCAATGCAACTAAATGGCACGGGGGGCGGCAAATTGGTAACTCGGTGCCGCCGCCGTTGGCGTTTGCGATCGCTCAATCTCTCCTTAAAGCCCAATCCTTAACACCGCAAAGACCTTCGAGAGTTTTGCCATTAGGAGATAAGGCCTTGTTGCAAATGGATATGTCTTCTGCTTCAAGGTACTGGGGAATTAAGCACCCGATCAAACAGCGAGATCGAAAAAGCGGTCAACGCAAGAGAAAACAAACAGATCTGGAAATGCTCACTGCCGTCCCGATTGCAATCCACTATTAGACAACAACTAGACAACAACAATCTCAAAATAGGCCGCGTTCGTCATCGGAAATAAGCGGACAGATTTTCGCTCTGAGGGGGGTTAGTCGGCAGGCGATCGCTCACGCAATAAAGCCGTAAATACCGGACTAGGTTCGGCATCTTGCAGATTATCGGCGTTGCTCCAGGTGAAAGGGGCTTGTTTGGCCGCTGACATCCATAGCAGCCTTTTGGCGCGAGTCATGGCGACATATAGCAAGCGGTATTCTTCGTTGCGCTTGAGGTTGCTGGCCTGCTGCCAAGCGGTTTCGATGTCGGGAATCGGTGCGGGTCGGTAGTTTTGGGCTTCGGCGGCGTAGGTAGCGTGGGTGTGGGCGCGCAGCTGGGCGCGGGCAACTTCATCAAGGGCAAAGTCACCCAGGAATTTCATCTGCTGTGGAACCCAGGCTTCGCCGGGAAGGTTGCGTTTGTGCAAAAAGGGCAGACACACAATATCCCAATCGAGCCCTTTGGCTTTGTGCATGGTCATAATCGTGATCTGACCGGGGCGGGTGAAGTGAGATTCGGTATCTTCGGCTTCGACGGCGCGAAAACGTTCGCTGCTCAGCAGCTCTTGAAGCGCGGTGATCATGGCGGCCAGGGTGTTGTCTTCTAAGGTTTGTTGGGCAATGCGGGCCGCGAGTTTGTCGGCGGTGGCGAGTTCGCTTTGGTCGTAGCCCAGCGTTAGACCCAGAAAAGAGATGAGGTGGTAGGCCGGTAGCTCTAGGCGGGCGCGAATCAGTGCGGCGCAGTAGCGGCGGGCCTGTTGGGCAGACGGGCTCTGCGGTGGCGTATCGAGGGGGCCGGGGTAGAGAAACTGCTCAGGGCTAGTAGCTAGGGGATTGAGATCTTGGGTAGGAATGAGCTGACGAGAAACGAGGACGCGCAAGGCGGCTTTGATGCTGTCAGAGGAGTGTGGGCGTTCGATAAATTGCAGCAGCGCCAGCATTTCTTGTGGGATATGGGTTTTGCGATCGCGCTGCCCCACATCAAAAATATCAATCCCCGTCTTACTAAAGTCAAACCCTAGCCGATCAGGATCTTCTAGAATTTCGCGAATAAATTTACCCTGCCGCGCCTCTCGCACCAGCACCGCTGCACTGAGATCCAAGTTTTGCGCCAGGGCATCAGCAACCCTGCGCGCCAGCCTTTGCACTGTTTCCGTAATCTGCTTTGGCCGCACTAATTCTACGCCCTCACCGATCGGCGCTGGGTTCGCATTCGGCTGCGGATCGCCCGCGCCAACCGGCAAAATGTCCTGAGTGCGAAAAGCTTGACTCGCGCCGTGACGATTCACCCAGTCCAAGGTAAAGTTAGCGGCACTCATGATGGGGCCGCAGCTTCTGCCCGCCTGCTCAATCGTGGCTAAACGGTTAATTTCCTGGCAGCGATCGCAAAATTGATTAAAAAATACCGGATCTGCTGGCGTAAACGTCGAATTGATCGCCTGATTCGGATCGCCCACCCGCACCAAATTAGGCGGTTGAGTCGGGTCGTGCGGATCGCCTGCCAGCACCTTCAGCAACTCAGTTTGCAGCGGCGAAGAATCTTGCGCCTCATCTTCAAAAATAGCGAATACTCGGCTTTGCCAAAGCTGCCGCAAATCAGGCTCTTTTAACGTTTTTAGAGCCGCCAGAATCATATCGTCATAGTCTATGAGGCCATTGCTCGCCAGCAGCGCCTGGTAGTGGGTATAAAGGCCCGCTGCTATAGCGACTACATCATAATCAGCCGCCCCTTCGGGCACTGCCACCTGCATGGTTTGGCCAATTTCTGTCAAGGTCGCAGGCAATAGGCCCGAACTCTTGGCCTCATGGATGACGGTATGGGCCAAAGCTGGCAGCACCTCTGTGCGTAACACCGACTGCCTTCGCAGTCGCTCGGTTTCTTCGCCATCAAAGCCATTGCCCTCAATTAACCGCTGATAGTCCAGCGGATGCTGATCGATCCAGCGCTCTACTGCCAGCCGAATCAGGCGATGGCTTTGAGTCGGTGACACTAGCAGGGTGCCTTCTGAATCCAGCGGCGAGAGGTTAATGCCAGAAATTTCGGGATGGCGGCTAGCAATATTTAGCGCCAGACCGTGCAGGGTATGCACCACAAAGCTGTTGAGCGGCAGCGAAAGCTCGCGCAGATGCTGACGGACTTTGGCCTTGAGATTAGCGGCGGCTGAGCGGGTGAAAGTGACCAGTACGAGCTGTTTGCGGGCATGAAGCTGATGTTGGGCAACAGCGATCGCAGCGCCTGCTGCCATGCCGGTCGATTTTCCCGAACCCGGTACGGCTGAAACCGCCAATGGGCCTGATCGCCAAAGCGCCAGCGACTTTTGCCCAGGCCGCAAGCTATCGACTATTTTTTGCAGTTGCAACGCTCGTTCTGCTGCAATACCGTCTGTATCTGATCTATCTGTATTTGATCTAATTTTGTCAGAAGCCGCTACCATACCTCAAAAAACCTCTTACCCGCGATACCGGCTTACGGCCTATAAAGTAGTGTCATTGTAGGCTTTAATCTTCGCAGGCTGCCAAACTGGAGGGCGCTGCCACCAGGGCTGCCGCCACTGAGATAAGAGTTGGCGAATAGGCTGAGATCGATCTTCTTTCACAAAGGCCAAGGGGACAATACTCACTAAGCGAACAACGGCTGTGAGGGCAAATAGTGCTGGTAATCCGACTGTAGATAGTTCCGCCAAATAGCTGCCTGCTGTGGTGCCTAGAGCGCCCGTGACCCCCATCACCGCCGCCGCGATGGCAAAGTAAGCGGATTGTCGCGTCAGGGGCGCTAGCTCTAGCTGAATGTTGGCCAAGCAGAGATCTAGCGCTGCAAAAGCCGTTCCCTGCAATAGATGTAATAGCGGTAACAGCAACCACAAAGACACTGCGCTGCCGCTGACATAGCTCCACATCAAAGCAATTGAGGCCACCAGCACACAGTTCACGATTAGCACCGGACGGTTGCCAATTGCATCTGCCAGACGACCCCAAAGCATGATTGTCAGGAAAAATGCGCCGTACATGAAGCTGTTGTATAGCGTTACCCACTGAATAGGGAGGTGTAGGGTATCTAGCAAGTACAGGTTAAAAAATGGCGCGCTTAAATTAACGCTAAAAGTCCAGGCCCCAAAAAACAGCAGCAATATTAAAAAGTTCGTATTTTTTAATAGGCTCAGATCAGCAGGTGCGGTTTCTAACGCCGGTAGTGCATTTGCCGAAATGCCAGGCTTAAGTTTTGCTTTAGGCTCGCTAGGCGCTTGTGGATTAACATCGCTCATCCAAAACTGAAAGCCCAAGCTGATAAGACCCATGATGATGGCAATAATCAGCGCGATCGCATAGCCTTCAATTTCACCCCCTAGCCAGCTAGAAACCAGCCAACCACCAGCGGGAATGGTCAGCAAGGCGGTTAGGCTAGCGAGCGATCGCCGCAAACTAAAATAGCGCCCTCTAATTCTGGCAGGCACCAGCACCGCCATCCAACTCATCCAAGAGGCGCAGCCCACGGCATCTAAAATATTGCTCAGCATTAGCACTGCCAACGTTAGCAGCGACAGGGTATGGGCGTCTATGGTGCCGTGACTAAATAGAAAAATCCCAGCCGCAGGCAGCAGCCACAGCAGCCGCGACGTGCCATAAATCAATAGACAATAGAGATGACGGCTAGTGCTTCTTTCAGAAAAATACGCCCCCAAGGGCTGCAATAAATGAGCCATCATCGGAATAGAGCTGAGCAAGCCAATTTCAAAAGCCCCTGCACCCAAGCCCAGTAAAAAGTGGCTAATCAGCACACCTCTGACAATATTTTCAAACGCTGAAGAAAACATGCCATCGAGCGTAGAGGCGCGCAGACTTTGCCGAATGGCTAGCTTGCCTTCACCTTCACGCGACACTTCATTCACTTCATCTAAGAGCGGGGTACGGCGCTGAAAAGCCTGCATCACAACCAATGCCTTTAAAGCAAAAACTAAAGAGCGAACAATGTAAACTCGTAAAACAGTAAAAAAATGGCCTTAACTCAGCTAAGTGGGCTCCAAGCTGAAATGAAGTTGAGCCACTGCACAATCGCTGTAAAGATAATCTTTACACAAAAGCATTAGAAATTAGTTACAGCACCTAAATCAAGCTCAAAAGAAAGGTTTGTATAGGTCAATATCTGCGCCCTCAGACGCCGGGCGCTTAATAGGGAGGGCCTATATAACGCCCAGATCACGAACCTCAAGGGCCGCTGCCAAACCAATGATGGCTGTTTTATGACTGAAGGGTAAGCTATTCGAAAGCTGGGGCGGAATCTGAAAATGATCTTCAGTCGAAGTCAAATTTGGCTGGAATTCTGCCAAAGTAGCGCTTTAAAAAGTTTTCTTAAAGAGACTTGGCGTAGGCGCGATCGCAACTGTCCCAACAAGCACCACGCCTGCCCTGTTTGTTTCTTAAGATAAATCCGAGCGGCAGGGCGATCATGTGGCTTGTCTCTCCTCCTTTCTCTGCCCTTTTTAGGGTATTAATCAACCGAAAGGATAGAAATTGAGGTCAAGTGCTATATCGAAGGGGCACGATTAAACATGTCTAAAATAGAAAAGAGCAGATCGATTGCCGGTCTTGGTGTTGGGCCATTCTCAAATCGAGTGACTCAATCCAAGTGCCCTTAGGCTATCCCAACTTATCTACCAGGGGATGAAAGCAGCTGTGATTCAGGAATTTGAAATATCCATCACTGCCGTTGGCGGCGAACACTATTTAGTGCGCACAGAGACAGTTGCCAAAGGCGTCCAGCTAGCCGAGCAAAAAGTGCGCTGGCCCGTCGCCGACTGGCTCGAAAAAACACAATCCCTCATGCACGATCCGCTGCTAGGACTGCTCAAAGGACAGCCGCGTCATACTACTTCGCCGGTTCAGACGAGTGAAGATGGCCGGCAGATCTCCGTAGCTGAAGCCGACGAGGCGACCCTGGTGCATTTAGGCCAAGCGCTGCACGACGAACTTTTCAAAGGACAATTGCATGATAGTTGGGTGACTGCTCAAGGCGTTGCTCAAAACCGTCAAGACCTGCTGCGTCTCAGAATCGGCATGAAAGACAGCCGGTTGCAGCAGTTGCCCTGGGAAGCTTTGCACGCAGGTACTAGGCCGCTAGCAACTGGCACCGACGTGATTTTTTCTCGCTACATTCTAGACCGGCGACAAGGCCATTCAGCGCAGAGCAAACCGAGTGAGTCAGGGCAGGTGCTGCGAATTTTGATGGTGATTGCTTCGCCCAATGATCAAGAGCAGCTAGAGCTGAAGCAGGAGGTCTATCATCTGCAACGCGAGCTGCATCCTGAAGACGCAGCGCCTTACAGTACGCTTGATAGCGCCCTGCTGGATGTCCATCTCACCATCTTGGAGCAGCCTGGGCGCGCTGAACTGACGCAAGAGCTGGATCGCGGCAATTATCAGGTGCTGCATTATGCCGGTCACAGTAACTTGGGTAATGCAGGCGGCGATCTTTATTTGGTCAGTCGGCAAACTGGCCTGACGGAGCGGCTCAGCGGTGAAGATTTAGCTGGTTTACTCGTTAACAATGGCATTAAGCTGGCAGTCTTTAATTCTTGTCGGGGTGGCTATAGTGCTAGCACAGAGCCGGGGTGGCAGGCGCGCAACCTAGCGCAGGCACTAGTCAACCGAGGGGTGCCCGCTGTGATTGCAATGACTGAGCGCATTCCGGATCATGTGGCGATTACCTTTACTCAACTGCTGTATCGCAATTTGAAAAAAGGGCAGTCAATTGATCTCAGCTTGAATCGTACCCGTCAGGGCTTAATTTCGGCCTATGGCTCTCACCAGTTTTACTGGGCGCTGCCGACATTGTATATGCAGCCTTCCTTTGACGGTTACTTGGTGAAGGGGTTGGGCGATCGCGAAAACCTCCGAGCCTTAGACTTTGCTAACGATCCCTTTGGCGGCATGTTTTCGGAGCCGGGACTGGCGAATGTGGATTTACCTGCCCCGCGCCGAGCGCAGCCAGTGGACGCAAACGCCGTCGAGACGAGAGATCCGGTTGAACTCAGCAACCTGGAAATTGTCAACAGCGTGGCCAAAGAACAATTAGCCTCAGCAGCACAAGTAGAGTCAGAAAGAGAATTGCGCCTCTCTGAAGCCCCTAAAATGCCCGCTGTATTTTACAGCGAACCGCCAGAGAACTGGCCAGAGAACTCACCAGAGAACTGGCCAGAGAACTCGCCAGAGAACTGGCCAGAGAACTCGCAGCAAACCAATCTAGCGCGGCTGAATGCAGACGCGAATGTCGCGGCAAAGTCCAAAGAAGTTCTATCCAAAGAAGTTCTATCCAAAGAAGTTCTATCCAAAGAAGTTTTAATGGGTAAGCGGCTCACCCGTCGCCATCCCCCTCATCCTAAATTTTGGATGGCTTCCAGTATTGCTATAGCGGCCCTAGCGACTGTGCTAGGGGTGGGCTGGTGGCAGCGCGATCGCTCACCCGCTTTATCCACAACAACCTTGCCCGCCCTGAGTGACATCAGTTTACCGGCTCAAATCGGCGTTGCTTTTGAGCAAAATGATCTCGATACTGCTACCGCCGCCACCGCTGCGCTGATTGAGCAAGGCGACTTTTCAGCCGCGATCGCTGCCCTCCAAATGGCCAAACCCCGACAGCAGCAAGACGTGATTGTCTCCTTTTTGCGAGGCTGCGCTCAGTGGGGGCTAGCCAAACAGGGCAGCACCGACTACTCACCTGATGATGCTCGGCGCTCTTGGATAGCCGCTTTAGAAAGTGAATCTGATTGGATGGAAATTGCGATGGCGCTGGGCTTTGCGCAGTATGCGGTTGGCAAAGATCAAGCCGCCCTAACCGCTTGGCAGCAGGCAATCAAGCTAGCAGAGCGGCAGCCTGATGCCCGTAATCTGTATTTTTCTAAGCAACCGGCGAGTGAGTATGTGCTCAATGCCTATGCTGGGGTGGCAATGGTGTCCCTGTCCTTGGCCAAAATAGAAGCCAATGCCGCTGAGCGCAATCGCTTACTCGATCAAGCGTCAGCGGCTTATTTAAAAGTGATTGACCAAGCGCCCAGTGATTTTAATGCCAATGCGTTAGGGAAAAACTGGCTATGGATAGGTAGCGCGATCGCCGATTGGAACGAGACCAAAACTGAGCTTAGCCAACCGCTTTAAAGCGGCTATCGCTGAATTGAGTTGCGGCGCTCAATGGGCGCGCCCTTCAGGCAGGTAAGACATTACCCAGCAGCGCTCAATGTAGTGCACTTTTTGGATGTTCCAAAACTTTTTAGGATTGATCACAAGCGGGCGATCGCGCTGCCCAACCGGCTGGCGCAAATACTGCCATAGCGGAAAAGTAGCGGTAGGATTAGCAAAGATCATAGCATTTACACAGACAACAAGTGGGTAGGAAGATAAAGCGGTTATCAAGTAGCTATCAGGCGGCCATCAGATAGCGGGCTTACCTACCAATGATTGTCAATATGTCTAATTTTCTCCCTCCGTAAAACCACCTCAGTTGGCTCAGTGACTAGCTAGCTAGCTAGTGAGAGCCCGGATTATTCAGCATTTAAGAAAACGTGGTTTGACGCTAAAGGACGGTTTTCAGTCAGTTCCTCTACCAGCTAGTTCCTCTACCAGCTAGTTCCTCTAAAATTGATGATTCTTTACCGCTTAGCGACATGAACCCTTTGGCTAGTTTCAGCTCATCTACCCGCCCGATCAATTGGCAGCACTTTGCTGACAGCCTAGGCTCTATCGAAACGATCTTAGATGCCAATCAAGTCGCTAAGCTCTCCAAGGATTACTATCACTTCAGTCCAATTTTGGCCGCAGAGCTTGAGCCCAAAGTGGGAGACGTAGTGGTTCGGCCCAAAACAGAAGCCGACGTTCTGCGAGTTGCCCAAGTCTGTGTCTTGGCCAAAGTGCCGCTGACTGTTCGAGGGGCAGGTACTGGCAACTATGGTCAGGCCATTCCCTTGGCGGGCGGTGTGGTTTTGGATCTCAGTGCCATGAACGCGGTTAAGTGGATCAAACCCGGTAGGGCTTGCGTTGAACCCGGTGCAAAACTTGCCGCGATTGATCGAATCGCTCGCCCTCAGGGATGGGAAATTCGTATGGCTCCTTCTACTTATCGCACGGCCACGATTGGCGGCTTTATTGGTGGCGGCAGCGGCGGCATCGGCTCAATTATGTACGGCCAACTGGCTGATCGGGGTAACCTCCAAGCCGTTCGCGTCGTTACCTTAGAATCAACCCCACGCGTGTTAGAACTGCGCGCTGACGACGTGCAAAAGGTGAATCATGCTTACGGCACTAATGGTATTATCACCGAACTCGAAATTCCGCTTGGCCCTGCTTACCCTTGGGCTGAGGTGATTGTTGTTTTTGATGACTTTATGAGTGCTGCTCGCTTTGGCCAAGCCTTAGGCGAAGCGGACGGCATTATCAAAAAGCTGATTAGCATTCACGCTTGGCCCATCCCTAGCTACTTTGCCGCGCTGCAGGCATCGCTGCCGGAAGGAAAATCGGCGGCTTTACTGATGGTTTCGGAAGCTGATTTGGCCGCGTTGGATGGATTGGTAAGTGAATATGGCGGCATTATCACAGCTCAAAAAAGTGCTGAGGCCAGTAGTAAGGGGGCCGCGATCGCTGAATTCACCTGGAACCACACCACGCTCCATGCTCGCAACGCCGACGAAAGCTGGACCTATTTGCAGACGCTGTTTCCCTACGACCCCAGCCTAGAGCTCCTGCAACATATGTTTGAGCACTTCGGCAGTGAAGTCGTGATGCATCTCGAATACATCCGTGTGCAGGGCAAAGTTCTTCCAGCGGCTTTGCAGCTTGTACGCTATTCCACGGCTGAACGGCTGCGCGAAATTATTCGCTATCACGAGCAGAAAGGCGCTTTTATTGCTAATCCTCATACGTATGTACTAGAAGATGGCGGACGCAAGATGGTGGATCACAACCAGCTCAGCTTTAAAGAGCTAGTCGATCCCTATGGGCTGTTGAATCCTGGCAAAATGCGGGGATGGTTAGAGCGCGATGCCGCAGAAGCGGGCTCTCTCTAAACCCTGTGTCTATCCGGATGGTGGCAGCTAGCCTCTTAGCGCGCCAATGGGTACTCTGAAGCCAACGAGCCGCTAAAAGAAGCGATTTATGCCACGATGCTCGTTTTTTGCTCTAAATTGCCACAAAAATTTGCCACAAAAATTGCCACCTCAGTGGCTAAGTGCTATGCAGCTAAATGTCACCCGCTCACATGCCTTGTCGAACAAGGTGTTAGCCGCTGTTAGCGCCACGTTTTTAGTGCTATTTGTGGGTCAATATAGCATTGCCCGCTGCATTATTTCGCGTAGCTACACCCAGCTAGAACAGGAAAAAACGCTTACTAACATCGAACGATTGCAAGGATCGGTGACAAAAGAAGTTGAAGAACTAACCGCTGTTTCGAATGATTGGGGTTGGTGGAACGCAACTTACGAGTATGTACAAGATAGAAATTTAGCGTATGAGCAGGAGAACTTACAGTACGATACGATTTCTAGATTGGCGCTAGATTTTTTAGTAATTTTAGATGCTAAAAACCAGCCAGTGTTTGCCAGTTTTCTGGATGCGGGCAGCGAATCGCTCTATCCCCTAACGCCTAAAATGCTAGCTGATCTCAAGCTTCAGACAGATCAAGTAATCTCTGATCCGCAAAAGATAACTGCATCTGGGCTAGTGTTGCTAGATCGTACGCCGAGCCTTTTATCAATCAGCAAAATCCTCAAAGGTGATAAAACTGGCCCTGCTGTAGGGACGCTGGTGATGGGTAGATGGGTAGATGACGAAAAGCTAGCGGCGTTTTCCGATACGACTCGACAGCCCATTCAGTCATTTTTGGCGAGTAGCCAGGGTTTGCCTGCGGATGCTATTCGGGCAATCGATCAAATGACTCAGACTCAAGCCGCGACGAATGTACAAGTCATTAATGAAGATCAAATAGCTGGCTATGCGCTGATTGCTGATATGGATCACCATCCCCAACTGCTGTTGCAGACCCGGATGAGGCGCGATATCTATCAGAAAGGAAAAACGAGCCTTCATTATTTTTTGGCCTCCACGGTTGTGATTGGCTTAGTTTTTTGTTTGCTGATGCTGGTGCTGATCCGTAAGCTTGTGCTCTCTCGGCTGGAAAGCCTTAGCTTGCAGGTAAGTCAGATAGGGAATAGCCCGTCTGAAGAGAGTTCGTGCGATCGCCGCATTCATTTATCCGGTCAAGACGAGCTTTCAGATCTGGCAGGGACCATTAATCACACCCTCAACCAACTGAATCAGCGCACTCAGGAATTGAAGGTGTCTAAGCGAGTGGCAGAAGAAGCCAAGACGATCGCCGATAGAGCCAACCAAGCCAAAAGCTCATTTCTTGCGAACATGAGCCACGAGCTCAGAACCCCGCTCAACGCTATTTTAGGCTTTGCCCAACTACTCACAAAAGAGCGCACGCTCACCGACTATCAGCGCGAAAAAATTAGCATCATCAACCGCAGCGGTGAACACCTGCTCAGTTTGATTAACGATGTGCTCGATATGTCCAAAATCGAATCGGGCTGCATCGATCTGGTGCTGAGCAGCTTTGATCTTTATTATTTGTTAGAAAGTCTAGAAGACATGCTTCAGCTTAAGGCCCAGTCTAAGGGCATTGAGCTAGTCGTGGAGGTCGATGAAAGCCTACCGCGCTACGTCTATGCCGATGAGCGTAAGCTGCGGCAGATTTTGCTAAATTTGCTTAGCAACGCGATTAAATTTACAAAAATAGGCTCAGTGACTCTGAAGGTGAGTAAATCCGCTCTCAATCCAGCTAAAAGCGAGTTAGCTGGACAAGATGCTCAGAACTGGAAGGTTCAATGCCAGAGCGACCAGAATAATCTTTTAGCCTTGAAAAAACAGCGGCTGCTGTTTGCCGTGATCGATACCGGTACGGGCATTTCAGCTCAAGAACTGACGCAGGTGTTTCAGCCATTTGTGCAAACCGATTCGGGCAGGCAGTCTCAAGAGGGCACTGGTTTGGGATTACCTATCAGTCGTAAGTTTGTTGAACTGATGGCGGGTGATCTGTCTGTAACTAGCCAGATTGGGAAGGGCTCTACCTTTTCATTTGATATTGTGGTTGAGCTAGCAGATGCTACCGCTACGAGTCCGATTATTTCTGATCGCCAGGTGGTAGGGCTAGCTCCTAATCAGCGGAACTATCGAATTTTGGTCGTTGATGATCATCCTCTCAATTGTCAGTTAGTGCGGGAGTTGCTTGTGCCAATTGGCTTTGAACTTCGAGAAGCTGAAAACGGGCAGCAGGCCATTGAAATTTGGGAAGCTTGGCAACCTGATTTGATTTGGATGGATATGCAGATGCCGGTGCTCAATGGCTATGAGGCCGCCCGACAGATTAAGCAGCGGTTAAAAGCGACAGCCCAGCGCTCAGCAACCATGCCATCGACTAAAATTATTGCTCTGACGGCCAGCGCCCTAGAAGAAGAGAGAATTAATGTATTAGCCGCTGGCTGTGATGACTTGATGCGCAAGCCGTTTCACCGGGAAGCGCTATTCGCTAAAATGGCACAACATTTAGGTATTTGCTATCAATATGAGGAGATATCATCTGCTGAAATCGCGAAGCCTGCGGGAGAGTCAGATGATATAAGGGTGGCTATGATGGCGATGCCGCTTGCTTGGCGCGATCAGCTCTATCAGGCAGCATCACAGCTTAAAGAAAAAAACGTTCTGGCATTGATTGCTGATATTCCTGAAGCTTACGCTTATTTACAGCAGGCGATCGCCACAAAAGTCAGTAACTTTGATTTTGATCAGATTGAGGCGATCGCCGCAGATACGTCTAAATATTCGCCCAAAGATTCAGCCGTGGCCTGTGACTCGAATCATCACCCTAGCTAGACCGTGCGCATCCGTCCAACAACAATTTACCAAATGCTCAAGCTTCCTGAAAAACTGGCAGCATAGCGCCCATGACTGACTCAATGGCACAGCCTCAGCCGACTCATCGTCTTGATTTCTCATCTGGGCTGTCTTTCCCCACTAAGGCCGTTAATCACGCTGCGACCGTTTTAATCGTCGATGACTCGCCCGATAATTTACGGGTGCTTTCCGCGACGCTATCACAGTCGAACTACGATATTCGCTGCGCCAAAAATGGCATGATGGCTCTCAAAGCCCTGGCTTTGAATTCACCTAGCAGCAGCGTCACGGCTGAATTGCCCGATCTGATCTTGCTAGATATTCAAATGCCAGATATTGACGGCTACGAGATTTGCGCAAGACTCAAGGCCGATGCCCGGACACAGCATATTCCGATTATTTTCATCAGCGCTCTTGATGCTGCTTTAGATAAAGTCAAAGCCTTTTCGGTCGGTGGCGTGGACTATATTACCAAGCCTTTTCAGATGGAGGAGGTGATTGTGCGGGTGCAAAACCAGCTCAATCTCCAGGCGGCTAAAGCGCAGCTAGCCCAAGCCGAAAAGATGGCCAGCTTAGGGCAGCTAGTCGCAGGGATTGCTCATGAAATCAATAATCCTGTTGGGTTTGTGCAGGGCAATATAGATTACTTAGACAACTATGTGCAGGATTTGCTCGATCTATTAGCGGCTTATCAGCAGCAGTATCCCGATCCGCCTGAGGAGATTCGAGCGATCGCGGCTAATATCGATTTACCCTACATCCAAGCAGACCTTCCTAACATCGTCAAATCAATGACGCTAGGTACCGATCGCATTGCCAGCATCGTCAGCTCACTGCGAAATTTTTCCCGGTTGGATGAATCCGAACATAAGCCAGCCGATATTCACGAGGGCATTGACGGCACCCTGCTCATTTTAGAAAGCCGCCTCAAAGCCAACGGCCCCTATCCCAGAATTGAAGTGATCCAGCAATATCAGGAAATGCCGCCCGTACTTTGCTACCCTGGATCGCTCAATCAGGTTTTTATGAACTTAATCGCGAATGCAATTGATGCGATTGAAGATAAACAAAAAGCTCTTCTCGACGGCGATCAGGCCAACTACCAGCCTCAGATCATCATCCAAACAGAGCGAACCCAATCAGCCGTGATCATTCGCATTCAAGACAACGGCGACGGCATGGAAGAATCCGTTAAAGCTCGATTGTTCAATCCTTTTTTTACCACCAAGCCGGTGGGTAAAGGCACCGGGCTAGGCTTAGCCATTAGCCACCAAATTATTTACGAAAAGCACCAGGGTCAGCTTACCTGCCAGTCTCAAGTTGGCGTCGGCACAGAATTTGTCATAGCCCTGCCGCTTCGTCCAGACTCTAGTCAAACAGATCTGAGGTGAAAGCGATCGCAGGTCTTATCAGGTAGGACAAAACCCCACTCTGTATCTAGAATCTGCTCTCAAAACTGTGTATCAAAACTTGTAGAGAATACTCAGAAACTAGCATTTCCAGCGCCTTCATCATGTCTACTGATCGAATACTTCTAGTGTAGGCTTTAGCGCTTTAAGAAAGCGACGAGCTGCTCTAGCTTGTCCCAGGCGGCTCCACTGTTTAAAATATCTTGGGCTTTGCTAACCCCCTCAGCACAGGCGGCCTCGAAGGTATCACCGTTAGCAATTCCGCCTACTTGCAGTGCTAGGGCTGCATTCAATGCCACCACGTCCTGCTGCGCTTGGGTGCCTTTGCCCTGCAGAACGTTGCGCAAAATAGCCGTATTTTCGGCGATCTCTCCCCCTTTCAACGCTGATAACGGGGCAGGCGTTAGGCCCAAGGACTCCGGGTTGAGAACGGCTGAGATAATTGAGCCATTGCTGACTATGGCGACGTCTGTTTCTTTGCCCAGGCCAGCTTCATCTAGGGTTTCGCGTCCATGGAGAACCATTGCCTTTTTCATGCCAAGCTGCCTTAAAGCTTCAGCCATCGGTTCAATCACATCTGGGGCGTAGACACCAATCACTTGTCCGGTCGGTCGCAGCGGATTGACCAGTGGGCCGATCAGGTTGAACACTGTGCGCACTTTGAGTTCACTGCGCAAGGGCGCAACGGCTTTCATGGCCGGATGCCAGCCTCGGGCAAATAGAAAGGTAACGCCGACTTCTTTGAGCGCTGCTTTAGAGCGATCAGGTGAGGCAGCAAGGTCTACGCCGAGAGCTTCGAGGACGTCGGCTGAGCCCACTTTGCTAGAAGCCGAGCGGTTGCCGTGCTTGGCGACCGGGATGCCAGCAGCAGCCGCAACGAAAGTGACGGCGGTGGAAATATTGAAGGTAGAGGATCCATCGCCGCCTGTTCCGCAGGTGTCAATGCGCGGTGACGGTAGCTCTAAGTCTGCGCTCGTGCCGCCGAGCGATTGGCCTTGGAGGACGCGGGCCATGCCTGCTAGTTCGTCGCCGGTGACACCTTTGGCCTGAATGGCCGCGAGAATGGCGCTGGAGAGGATGGGTGAAATTGATTCGGTGAGCCAGCCGTCCATCAGGGCTTCGGCTTGGGCTTGGGTGAGCGATCGCCCCTCAATCAACTGCTGCAATAGCTGCGGCCCATCAAACTCAACGTGCTTTGTCGTGACCAAAAGAGCGCTCCTCATACTCGGCGAATAGATCCATTAAATCAAAGCATGGAACTTAATCCAGGTGAGGTTTTTAATCTTCTGAATTCATTAGATCTGAATCTATTGGCCCAGCATCTGGAGTTTGTACAAGCTGGCATAAAGACCATCGATTTCCAGGAGCTGATCGTGACTGCCCTGCTCAATGAGTTGCCCTTGCTTGAGCACCAAAATTCTATCGACATTGCGAATGGTCGAAAGCCGGTGGGCAATAATAATGGCCGTACGATCTTCAAGGAGCTGATCGAGCGCCTGCTGAATCATCGCTTCGGTGCCAACGTCCAAGTTAGCGGTTGCTTCATCGAGCACTAAAATGCCAGGATTGCGAATGGCGGCGCGGGCAAAGGCCAAGAGCTGCTTTTGTCCGCCCGAAAGGTTGGTGCCCCGCTCTCGTAAGGCCGTGCTGTAACCTTGCGGCAGCGCTTCAATAAAAGTATCCACATTGGTACGCTCCGCAGCGCGGCGTACCTGCTCAAAGCTGTAGTCCTCGCCGAGGGTGATATTGCGCTGCACGTCGCCCGAAAACAAAAATCCATCTTGCAGAATGATGGCCATGCGATCGCGCAAATCTCGCTGTGCAATTTGCCGAATATCCACATTATCGAGCAAAATTTGGCCGCTGCTGACCTCATACAGACGGCACAGCAGCCGAATAATCGAGCTTTTGCCCGCACCTGTCGGCCCCACTAGCGCCACTTTTTCACCCGGACGAATCGTAAAGTCCAAATCTTTCAGCACGTAATCGTCAGCTTTGTAGCCAAAAGACACGTTTTTGAAGCGGATTTCGCCGGGTATGACGGTTTCATTGTCGGCCAGCGTATGCGTTGGCAGCGCGATCGGATCTTTGGCATCACGAATCACAATTGGTTCGTCCAGCAGGTCGTTCAAGCGCTCGACAGCGGTTAAACCCGCTTGAATGGCCGTGAACTTATCGGCAAATTGGCGCAGCGGATCAAACAGCTTTTGAGCAAACAGAATAAAGGCGGTGAGCGTACCGATTTCCATCAGGCCGCCCGTGACTAGCGATCCGCCCAAGGCGAGAACCCCCGCTATAGCCACCAGCGCAATCCATTCCAACGTGGCTGATACCGCCGAATCATAAAAAATCGTTTTATCTAACGCGTTCACATATCGCTGATTGACCGCGCGAAAGAGCTCAGCGTTAAATCGCTCTCGGCGAAAGAGCTGCACCACATTGATGCCGCTGATATTTTCCTGCAAGTCAGAATTGAGAATCGATAGCTCTTCGCGTGCCTTGTAGTTCGCCTTGCGGTACTGCTGCTGAAAATAGACGATCAGCGCTGTGACTGGCAGCAGCATTGCCAGCAGCATTAGCCCTAGCCGCCATTCCTGCTGAAGCATCGTCGCCATCAGTACCACAATCAAAAATATGTCGCTGACAATGCCAATCGCCCCGGTTGCAAAAACATCGCCCAGCGCATCGACATCGCTGGTTAGCCGGGTGATCAGCCGACCGACCGGGGTGCGATCAAAAAAGCCCATCGACAGATCCGTTACATGCTCAAAGAGATCTTTGCGCACGTCAGCGGTAATTTGCTGCCCCACTTTTTGAATTTGGTAGCTTTGCCAGCCATCTAGGGTGAGACGAATAGCGATCGCCATCAGCAATCCACCAATAATCCAATTCAGCCCGGTGCGCAAACTCATCGAGCCAAAAATGTCCCAGGCCGCACTCTCCTGCTTGATCAGCGAAATGGCCTGACCAATCAGTACTGGCTGCAACGCCTGAGCCAGCGACAGGGGTATTAGCAATAGCAGCGGCAAAATTAACTGCTGACGGTGGCGTTTAATGTAGGGCACCAGCCGTAAAAACAGTCGCCAGTCGCTGCGCTTTTCTCTAGCAGTACCATGGGTAGTAGGGGGTTTTAAGGGCGGCTCCGGCGGGGTCGGCTCAGCGCGATAGGCACCTTTTTGGGCACGATTTGGAAGATTAGGCGAAGACGCTGATGTCATGGGAAAAAAATAGAGAGATCTATACTCTAGCGAATGCTTTTTATCGCTGACGGCGCTGCTGAATTTGCTGTCCCACTAGCTACCTTTAACCGCTGAATCACATCGCTGAGACCATCGTCATCGATCCGATAGCTCAAAGGATGCGCAATCAGTCTAGCCGTGCTGTAGTAGAGCACATCTAACTCAGTCAGATTATTCTGCCTGAGCGTAGTGCCCGTTGAAACCAAATCGACAATGGCCTCCGACATGCCGGTAATCGGGCCTAGCTCTACCGAACCCGAAAGCGGCACAATTTCCACCGCTAGATCAATTGATTGAAAATACTGCCTAGCGCTGTTAACAGACGTTGACGCGACCCGGCAGTGAGGTGGTAAGTCCATCGCTGACAGATAGCCGCTATCGTTAGCGACCGCAACCGAGAGTCGACAGCCGCCAAAGCCTAAATCGGCTAAGTGCGCTACCTTGGGCTGCTTTTCTCTGAGCACGTCGTAGCCAACAATGCCGATTTGAGCTTGGCCATACTCTACATATACCGGCACATCTTTAGCCCGTACTAGCAAGCCTCTAGCCTGAGCGCTGCTATCGACAATTTGCAATTGCCGGTTATCTTTTGCTAATAAACCGCTGAAGTCAAATCCTACCGTCTTAAAGAGTTCAATGCTGTCTTTGAGCAGCGAACCTTTAGGCAGAGCAACCGTAATCATGAAGAAGACCCTCTCAAGCCTAAATATAAATAAAGTATTAAATATTACACGCAGAGGTTGCGAGTGAGCCGGATCACATCCAAAAGGTAAATATCTCCGTATATCTATATATATGGAGTTACATATGGAGTTCCTGAAACGCTCCTTCCTCAGCGCCTGTTCTCGGAGACATTACTTCATAGAGATAGAGATATTACCTACAGAGATATTACCTACAGAGGTATTACCTACAAAGGTATCGCTAACAAAGACCTTATCTGCCGGAGCCTCGTCGAGCTAATCGTTTATTTCCCCAAAATTCTTTCTCCCAAAATCTTTTCTCCCCGTCTTTCTTCCAAAAAAACATTTTTCAGATTTAGCTGTCAGCAATTCTCATTACAAACAGTATCTACTATGAATGTCAGAGTATGAATAAGTATGAATATTAGAGCAGGCGAGATTTTAAAGTCTCACGAAGGAAAATATTACCGAGTTTTAGAGGCCAGTTCGACCATCGTTTCTCTCATGCGCGTCAACGGTCAAACTATTTTTGCCTGTCGCCCTGAATACGTGGCGCTCAACTTTTATATTCCCAACTCTGAAGCTGCTTAACCGCTTTAATTTGGCTTCAGCTTCAATTTGCTGGGCCAACGGCCTTGGCAGCAGCTTCTAGGGCGATCGCCACATGCGTCCAGTGCGTTCCTCCTTGGCAATACACCACATATGGCTCACGCAGCGGCCCATCGGCAGATAATTCAGACGTACTGCCATCAATAAACGATCCCCCGGCCATCACCAGCTGCGAGTCATATCCTGGCATCACAGCAGGCACAGGCGTTACATAGGATTCTATGGGTGAGTGCTGCTGCACCGCCTGACAAAAAGCCACCAGCTTTTCGGCTGATCCGAGCCTAATCGCCTGAATCACCTCCCTTTGCGGTGCTGACGACGGTGGATTAACTTCGTAACCCAAGTTCTCAAAAGCTTTTGCTAGCAGATAATTTCCTTTCATTGCCTCTGCGACCATCTGCGGCGCTAAAAACAGCCCCTGGAACATCAGCCGATTTTGATTGAGCGTGGCCCCGCCGCTGCTGCCTATACCAGGTGCGGTCAGCCGACAAACTGCCGCTTCTACTAGGTTAGCTTTCCCGGCTACGTAGCCACCCGTTGTGGCAATTGTTCCACCGGGATTTTTGATCAGTGAACCGGCCATCAGATCAGCGCCTACAGCCGTCGGCTCCTGTACTTCGGTAAATTCGCCATAGCAATTGTCCACAAAACAAACCGTGTTTGGGTTTTGTTGCTTCACTAAATGTATAATTTTGTTAATATTATGAATGCTAAGGCTAGAGCGCCAGCTATAGCCGCAAGAGCGTTGAATTAAGACGAGCCTGGTTTTTTCGGTTACCGAAACAGCAATTTCGTCAAAGTCTACTTCGCTAGCTTGCGTTAGCGGCACTTCTCGATAGGAAATCCCAAATTCCTTAAGAGAGCCTTGCTGGTTTCCCCTAGTACCAATTACTTCTTCTAGCGTGTCGTAGGGTGACCCTGCGACTGAGAGCATTTCATCTCCGGGTCTAAGTACGCCAAACAGCGCGCAGGCAATGGCATGAGTTCCTGAGACAAACTGCACTCTAACTGCCGCCGCCTCAGCTTCTACAATCTGGGCAAACACCTTGTCTAAGGTTTCTCTACCCAAATCGTCATGGCCATAGCCTGACACGCTGGCAAAATGATGAGTGCCCACCCGGTGGGTTCTGAAGGCAGCTAAAACCTTGGCTAAGTTCTTTTTGACTTGGATGTCAACCTGATAAAAAGTTTGAAGAGATGATTGCTCTAGCTGCGCTGATGCGGTATTTAGGTAATCTAGATAATCCATCTGTTTTATGTTCCAACAGGCTTATAAACTGAGTATGGGTTCAATCGCTTGCTGACTGTTGAGCAGATTGAGTTAAGTGCTACTGAGCGCGCTCTGGTAAGCCTTGATGTTTTGCGTTGAGACTTTAAATGACTATTGCAAAATCGACTGATCGTCCCCTGAACTGGCCCATTATTTTGTTTATGGTGGCCATCCATTTCGGGGCGTTGTTTGCGCTGCTACCGGCGAACTTTAGTTGGCAGGCGGTGGGTGTAGCTTTCATACTCTACTGGATTACGGGCTGCCTGGGCATTACTTTGGGCTGGCATCGGCTGATCGCCCATCGCAGCTTTCGGGTGCCGCAGTGGCTGGAGTATTTTTTCTTGTTTTGTGGTTCGCTTTCTTGCCAAAGTGGCGCAATTGAATGGATTGGGCTGCACCGCCACCATCACGCTTTTTCAGATCAAGAAAATGACCATCACAACTCAGGCCGAGGGTTTTGGTGGAGTCATATGGGTTGGTTGCTGCACGAGGTTCCGGCAAAATCTGAGATTCGCCGGTTTACGCAAGATATCAATACCGATCCGGTCTATGTGCTGATCGATAAGTATTTTTTGGTACTGCAAATTGCTTTGGGCGCACTGCTGTACGCAATGGGCGGATGGTCGTTTGTGGTATGGGGCATTTTTGTCCGTTTGGTGGCGGTGTATCACTTCACCTGGTTTGTTAATAGCGCGACTCATAAGTTTGGTTATCGTACTTATGAGTCGGGCGATCGCTCGACTAACTGCTGGTGGGTGGCGCTGTGCACCTTTGGCGAAGGCTGGCACAACAACCACCATACCTATCAGTATTCGGCTCGTCATGGCTTGGAGTGGTGGGAAATTGACGTGACTTGGATGATTATTCGATCACTTCAATCTGTTGGCCTAGCAGATAAAGTAAAGCTAGCCAAGTCACAGCCCGATAGCTAGTGTTAAGCCCTTAAGCTTTGTAAAAGCCGCGCTGTCATACCGATAGCGCGGCTTTTGCGATTTTTCCTAAGAAAGCTGCCTGATGCAGGCCACAAGCTGCAAGCCTTAGAAATATGCCTATGGGCTGTGAAAAATTCGTTGCTGCGATCGCAGCACATCCATCCCAATTAGCCCAACTGCTACATCTTTGCCATTTGACATGCCTAAGGCAATATCTTCCGTCTGCTTAGCATTGCGCACAAAGCGAGGCGACGCGTTGATATAGATAGAAGCGCTTCGACACCGAGCGATAAACCGGCGGCTCTCTGCATAGTCAGCAGTGACTAAACTATCGGCATGGCCGCTGCTATAGGCGTTTATCCAGCTGATCGCCGCTGATCCGTCTTTGACCTGACGAAAGGCCACTATGCGCTTGAGATAGGCCGCACTCCACTCCGAGTCAGCCACAGATGCTAATGAATGATTCACGCTGTGAGCGATCGCCGCATCGGCCTTGAGCGCAAAGCCGACCTCCTGTAGACGGTTCCACAGCCGGATCAGCGAATTTTCGCTGTGAGACTCATGCACCAGCACTTTCTCGATGCGATTGACCGCATCGGGCGTGCCTGAGTGGCTTTCGACAATCATCTGATACACCTGATCTAAGCTGCCACTCGCCGACCAGTACAAATAGCAGTTGCCCATGCGAGAAGCAATCACGGGTACAGTTGCCTGCTGCTCTACCTGTTGCACCAAGCTAGGCCGTCCGTGAGCAATAATCAAGTCGATGCCAGGGCATTGAGCGAGGTCTAAGCGTGAAACCTCGGTTGATTCAATAGGAAAAATCAGCGTTTGGCTCAAGCCCACATCGTCTAGCGTGGCTTGCAAAATGCTGGCAATGATCTGATTGCTGCGGGTGGCTTCACTACCACCTTTAAGAATAATGGCATTGCCGGTACGAATGCTCAGGGCAGCTGCGATCGCCCCCAAATCAGGAAACGCCTCATAAATGAAGCCCACCACTCCAACTGGACGATCCTGACAAACCCCCTGGGCCCTTTGGTAGCCGCGGAAGGCAAAAGGCGATCCCATTGCGGCTAGTCGATTAAAAATGTCAGCAATCGTCTGTACTCGTTCAGGCGTAAGCTTTAGCCAGTCAACCACGAGCTCAGGCACCGCCATATCCCGACTAATTTCTAAATCCAGGGTATTGGCTTCTAAAATGTCGTCTTGGCGCTGAGAAATCGCCCTTCCCATGGCGGCAAGGGCTTCAGAGCACTTATCGGCTGAATCAAGCTGATTGATCGCTTGCCGAGTAGCCACAAGCGAGCCGATTAAATCAAATGAAGAATTGGCCATTAAGCTAGCGCTGGCGTAGTACCCAAAACCTTACTACCAAAAGGAGCCCCAAAGCGACAATCGCCACTAACAGAAAAGCAGGCAACGCAATTTGGGTCAGCCCAGCCCAAAGCAGGCCGCCGCAAAATAAGACAATGACAATCGAATTAAAGGTGTTGGGTTTATCAATCGCGCTACGACCCACCGTCCATTGGGTGCCGTTCCATCGCCAAATTCGCTGCCGATGATAGGGCGTAGCTACTTTGCCAATCGTATCGAGATCTTCTCGACGCTCAAAAATTTGTTCACAGTAATCGCAGCCCCAAGCTTCCGTCAGCGTAATCGGTATCAGTGTCCCCTGACGGCAAGACGGGCAGGGGTAAGTCTTTTCAAAATCTAACGGCTGATTTTCTTTAGGAGGCACAGGTCATCCCACCAGATAAATGACGGGTTTGCAATAGTCACAGTCAGCAGAAGTAGCCCAAAAGCTAGCTCTATTCTCACTTTACTTTTACTTTAAAAAGAATTAAACGCCAATGCCTAAAACATTAGCGCTTAATCATCTACAAATATCTACAAATAACTCAGCTCAAAAGTCAAAGCTCTAGAGCCGTAACAGCATGCCAAAAACGCTATTGTAAAAGCGGGTGAAGAGATTCGAACTCTCGACATCAACCTTGGCAAGGTTGCGCTCTACCACTGAGCTACACCCGCATTTCTTTATCGACTTTTACTAGTTTCTCAAACGGGTGAAAGTTTGTCAACTGGTTTTGGTCTATTTTTGTCACTCTGACTGTGAATTTGTCACTCTGACGGCGAATCTGTTTGCGCGGGGACTCAACCCATTATCTCTGGCGATCTGGTCTCTGGCGATCTGGTCTCTGGCGATCTGGCCTCTGGGGAACTAGCGGCTGATGACTCGGGCAAAGTTGATTGATTGCTGGCCATGCCATTGCCTAGCGAGGCTGATTTGCCATTCAAGATCTGTGGCATTAGACTAGCCATCTCCAACGCACTCATAGCGTAACTCCAGCCGAGGTTGCTTTTAATCCCGGCGCGCTCTAATGCCTGCTGCATAGAGTCAGTAGTTAATACGCCAAATACTACTGGCACACCCGTTTGAAAGCTAGTTGTAGCAATGCCTTTGGCCACTTCAGCCGCCACAAAGTCAAAGTGCGGCGTCTGGCCGCGAATCACTGCCCCTAAGCAAATGATCGCGTTGTAACGGCCGCTCAAAGCGAGCTGTCTGGCCACCATCGGCACCTCAAAACTGCCCGGCACCCAGGCGTAATCTACCTGGGTACCGTAAGGATTAACATCTATTCCATGTCGTTTGAGGCAATCTTGAGCGCCCGCTAGCAGTTTGGTGGTGACCAAATCGTTAAACCGACCGATCACGAAGGCAAACTTCATGCTGCTGGCTTGAGTAAAATTGCCTTCAAAAACTGCCATAGGGTATCAATAAGCTTGTGATAAGTAGATCGCGTGGAAAGTGACTGCTGGAAAATAAGCGCTAAGCTGCCCGTTAAACGACTAGCCCGTTAAACGATTAGCCCGTTAAACGACTAGATAGTTGAGGCCACCCACGACCACAACCAATACGCCCCACACGATAGAGCCTAGAAAAATTAGACGCTTAGACTGATCCCAATTGCCTGGAGAAGCGTAGGCTACAGGAACGCCTATGATCATCACAAAAGACCAAAGCACTAAAACAAACAGAACTAGCTGAAAAATGACAGACATGATCTTCGTACTCTCAAAACACTATTTTAAGTCAGCGTGACGGATACGCTTATATATGTAAGCTATCAAAAATCAGTGCCTTTTCTACCATTGCATTGTAAATAAACACCCCCACGCATCTAGAATTTTGCGTCATTCAATGGCTGATTTTGATTCGTCTACTGCCAAAGCGTCTGTTGCCAGGGCATTAATGTCCTCGCCTGTGCAAACTATTTTACCGACCGCGACTATTGACCAAGCTCAGCAAGCGCTGCTGCGGTATGGCCATACGGGACTGTGTGTCGTTAATGCAGATCAGATATTAATGGGCATTATCTCCCGTCGAGATATTGACATTGCGATGCGTCATGGGCTTGGCTACAGCTTGGTTCAGAGCTGTATGAATGTACAGATTAAAAGTATTGGCCCTGAAACTTCCATCTATGAAATTCAGCATCTCATGATGGCGTATGGCATTGGCCGGTTGCCAGTGTTGGTCGATGGGCATCTAGTGGGCATTGTCACTCGTACAGATGTGCTCCGGCAGCTTCACCGGCTGCATCAGCCTGCGGGGCTAAGCGCTGATCCGCCTTCCGCCGAAAGGCTGTATCGGCAGCTTCAGTGCCATCTCCTTGCTGCTTGGCCGGCGCTGATGCAAGTGGCTAGCGCAGCGGATGAAAAAGGTTGGGCACTCTATATTGTTGGCGGTGCGGTGCGCGATCTGTTGCTAGATCTGATCGGCAAGCCTGAGTCGACAACAGGATCAATATCGGCGGGGCGATCGCTCACCGATATTGATCTCGTTGTCGATATCGCCCAGGGATCGCTCAATCAAGGTGAGCGTGACAGCGTAGGCATGACCTTGGCAGAAATCATTCATACCAGCTATCCGCAAGTAAGTGTGCAGATTCATGGGCAATTTCAAACGGCTTCGCTAGTGTGGCCTTTGCCTGACCAGACAGCGGCAGAGCCGCTGCGGTTAGATATTGCTACCGCCCGCACTGAATTTTATCCTTACCCGGCTGCTAATCCTGAGGTCGAAATCAGCACCATTCAGCAAGATCTGTATCGCCGTGATTTTACTATCAATGCGATGGCCTTGCGAATCAATGGTGAACAGCCGGGTGATCTGCTCGACTTTTTTGGCGGCTGGTTAGATTTACACCAGCGCCACATTAGGGTGCTCCATGCCAACAGCTTTATTGAAGATCCCACCCGAATTTTTCGGGCTGCTCGATTCGCAGCGCGGCTTGGCTTCAGCTTAGAGGCTCAAACCAAGCGATTTGTCCGATACGCCGTCAGCAGCGGGATCTACCAGCGGATGCGGATCAGCGAGGCTAAAACCCCCGCCCTGCAAGTTCGTCTTAAAGCAGAGCTAAAGTCCCTACTCAGCGCCGATCAATGGGAAGTAGCGCTAGCGCAAGTTGCTGATTTAGGCGCATTGATTTGCTTGCACAGCACGCTGATAATGACCCCAGTGCTGTGGCAGCAGCTCCGTCGCATGAGCCGATGGATGGCCAAATTGGAAGCTAGGCTGATGGTCAATCAGCCGCTTTGGTTACTGCGACTAGAGCTGATCCTCGCTCAGCTCACGCCACCGGCTAGTCGAGACGTTGCGATCCAGCTTGATCTTGCTACTTCTAGCCGGCACCGACTAAGCCACCTTCATCAGTGGGAAGCCGATCTCCATCAGCAGTTGCTCAAGGCCCTTAAGCCTAGCCGACTCTACCGGCTGCTGCACCGCTATGACCCAGCTGAGTTGTTGCTGATGAGCGATCGCCACCCTTACACGCTTGGCCCACAGATTTGGCGATACCTAACCCAAATCTCTCAAATACCAGCTTTAATCAACGGTGATACGCTAAAGCATCTCGGGTACCCGCCTGGGCCGCAGTTTCGCAACATCCTCGCGACCTTGTATGAACACACCTTAGACGGCAAACTCACCTCTACTCAAGCCGCAGAAAAATATGTTTTGGCTCACTACCCGCTAAATACTCAAATCGACTAAATCGACTAAAAAAGATCGACTAAAAAAACGGATTTTATCTCGCTAACCATCTCTCGCTAATCATCTCTCGCTAATCATCCACTGAGCACCTCGCTTTATGTCTAGTTCCCCGCTCTCTTCTAATCGCCACAAACCGACCCGCCCGCCCTTATCACCGCCCCCGCCCTCGCATCGCTCTGAACGCCTAAGTCTCTCTCAGGCGCTGATCATCACCGCCGGACTCGCGGGCCTGATTGGTCTCGGCAGCGGAGCCGTGATTCGATTTTCATTGGCCACTTCATCTAATACGCGCTTTTTAAACCCACTGCAAACCTTTCCAGCGCTACCAAATTGGGATCCTCAACTTCCGCAAGGAACAGCCGATTCCCATTACTTGCCTAGTGGCGCGGCGCCTAACCGTATCGGAGACTCTGACAGCCTGCCCTCCTCAGCCGATAGAACCGCCTCCACTGACAGCCGTTCAATACCGGCTGCTGATGCAGTTTCACCGGCTGGAACCGTTCCAAATCAAAGCAGTGCAGCATTTGATGCCAGTTCATTTGATGCGTTTGCCGCTAGAGACAAGCGCAAAAATTCGTCTGCCGATCCACGAGAAACGCTAGAGAAAGGCCCCAGTATAGGCATCCCGAATACTTACTCAAGAGACTCAAGAGAAAAAAACTCAACTCCAGCAAACTTAGACGAAAATCTAACCGGAGGATACTCAGCTAAAACGACCGAAAGCGACGGTTACTCGTCAGAGTACTCGGCCCCAGATTACTCCACGCCAGACTACTCAGGCGCAGATTATCCCGGCGCAGAGCCTGATTACTCAGATGATGCAGGCTACGAAAATAATGGCTAGGAGTGGCGATCGCTTAATTCTGGATTACTTTTCAAAGATTCTCTAAAGGGCGTTTATAATTGCAAGGGTGAGTGTGTAAATTTTTATGAGTAACCCAATGCTGCAAGCCTTTTTTGTTGGACGGGCACTAGCAGCCGCTATTAGTGAAAGAGCCGAGCATATAGTCAGTGACGGCCTCAGTGAACTCGGCAAATTCGACGCTGAACAACGCGAAAACTTACGTCAGTTTACTGAAGAAGTCATGGCCAGAGCGGACCTAGAACGAGCTGCGGCTGGCGCCAATACAGCTACACCGTCTGGTGAGGCCAGCGATTCATCTGCCCCTGCATCTGGGGTAGAAGACTTGCAGGCCACTATTGATAATTTGAGAGCCGAAATTGCTCAAGTAAGAGCTGCTATTCAACAGCACCGTCAGTCTAGCTAGCTGCTTTAAGATAAGATGGCCCCGCTAAGATGGCTTCAGTAAGATGGTTCAGCAAGAAGATTCAGCAAGTTTCTATCTGAAGACTCGTACCGCTGAAAATACCCACCCGCTAAGATGGCTTCAGTAAGATGGTTCAGCAAGACGGCTTTAGTCAAGCTCACAAGAACTGAATAATAAGCCTTTAATAAGTCCTTTAATAAGTTTTAAGTTTGTTTTGAGCTGAGAGCTTCGGGGCTGCGAGTGAGCTACCCAGCTTTTAGGCTGTTTAGGCTGTTAGATTAGAGAAAATAGATAAATAGAAATTAGATAAAAGGTCATAGCGTTTGGCTATGTATACCTTTTGAAGAACATCGGTTAAAGAACATTGGTTCTTAAACATTTTTTAACATTTTTTAGTCCAGGAAATCTGAGTGTCTGCTGCTTCTACAGAAAGTGAATCTTCCCGTTTGCCAGATTCCCAGCCAGATCTGGGTCTAGGTGCACCGTCAGATTCGCTGACGTCTGCTGGCATTTCTGATCATAACTACATCCGCAAAGACGGCCATGAAAATGGTGCTCCTCAGTCCCCGATCCTGATGGTCCCTTTGGAGGCGGAGCCAGACATCAATTCAGCCGTAAATCCAAAGATAGAGCGAGAAGCGTTTTCAGAAACAGCACTCCAAACGGATCTACCATCTGACCCGATCAACTCAATTCCAGATGGCAATTCAGCGTCAACTAGCCGCCGCAGTCGAAGCTATCTAGATCATTCTAATAATCATGCCGCCTCCGGCGACCTCGATCCGTCGTTGAGTTCATCTGCGGTTACGCCATCGTCGCCATCCTATAGCGGCAGCACTTACAGCGACGGTGACTACCGCTGGAACCGAGGTCACTACTCTCGGCCCCAGCGATTTATTGATATCTGGTCGTTTGTTCTGAAGCTGCTAGGTAAGCGCTGGCTATACAACAAAGCTTGGAGCTATGGTGGCTCGCTCACGCCTGAAAAGCAAACGCAGCGCCGTCAAGAGATTGCCGTTTGGCTCAGAGAAACCTGCTTAAGCTTGGGCCCCACATTTATCAAAATTGGCCAGCTTTTCTCTACGCGGGCCGATTTGTTTCCAATTGAGTATGTCAATGAGCTATCCAAGCTGCAAGATCGAGTGCCTGCCTTTGGCTTTGATCAAGTCAAAAAAACGATTGAAGGTGATTTTGACCGCTCTTTAGAAACACTTTATAAAAGCTTTGATCCGGTTCCTATTGCGGCGGCTAGTTTGGGGCAGGTGCATTGCGCTGATCTACATTCGGGTGAGTCAGTCGTTGTCAAGGTGCAAAGGCCAGGGCTTTCTCGACTGTTTGCGATTGATCTGTCTATTCTCAAGGGGATCGCTCAGTATTTTCAAGGCCATCCTGAGTGGGGTAAAGGCCGCGACTGGATGGGCATTTATGAAGAGTGCTGCCGGCTGCTGTGGCTAGAAATTGACTTTTTGCATGAAGGTCGCAACGGCGACAAGTTTCGACGTAACTTTCGTGGCGTTGATTGGGTGATGGTGCCTCGCATCTATTGGCGCTATACCTCTCCGCGTGTACTGACAATGGAGTACCTGCCGGGGATTAAAATCAGTCATTATGAAGCGCTCGAATCAGCTGGATTAGATCGTAAGCGGCTAGCTCGGTTAGGTGCTGAGGCTTATTTGCGCCAGCTTTTGAGCGATGGTTTTTTCCATGCCGATCCGCATCCCGGTAATATTGCGGTGAATCCGCCAGATGGGGCGCTGATTTTTTATGATTTTGGGATGATGGGTCAAATTCAGCCGATGACGCGATCGCGGCTGATGGATACATTTGTGGGCATTGCTCAGCGAGATGCGGGTCAGGTAATGACGGCGCTGGTCTCTCTAGGAGCGCTAGCTGAAATTGAGGATATGGGGCCGGTACGTCGCTCTATTCAGTACATTCTGGATAACTTAATGGATAAGCCGTTTGAGGAGCAGTCAGTCGCCGCGATCAGCGATGACCTCTATGCGGTAGCGTATGATCAGCCCTTTCGGTTTCCGGCGACGTTTACTTTTGTGATGCGGGCTTTTTCTACCCTAGAAGGCGTAGGCAAGGGGCTCGATCCTGAGTTTAACTTTATGGAAGCAGCTAAACCTTATGCAACGGAGCTTATGACAAACGGCGGTGCGGGTGAGTCAAATGGCCTTTTAAGTGAACTTAGCCGTCAAGCGGCGCAGGTGGGTAGTTCCGCTCTGAGCCTGCCTCGGCGGATTGAAGATACGTTAGATCGATTAGATAGAGGCGATATCCGAGTACGAGTGCGTTCAATTGAGAGCGATCGCCTCTTACGTCGAAGCAGTAATCTCTCTTTGGCCCACAGTTACACCCTTTTGGTGGGCACCTTTACCCTATCAGCAACGCTGCTGCTAATTTTTGAATTCGTCTGGCCTGCTGTGGTGATGGGAGTCGCGGCGGCGGTGTCGGGCCTGGCCTTAATTCGTCTGCTGATGCGTATTGCAAAGGCAGATAGAATGCCTTAAGAACGGTTTAGCGGGGGCCAGGTTTGTAGGGCTCAGTTTGTAGGGCAAGCCATGCTTGATGAAGTCAAGATCAATCAGCTATCAGGTATAGCCTTTGCAGGTCTAAGTGATGTCGGGCTGATCCGATCTGCTAATCAAGATAGCTATTACTTATCGCCGACAGGGGATTTATTCATTGTGGCGGATGGCATGGGCGGTCATGTGGGCGGGCAAGAAGCTAGTCGCCTAGCGACTGAGGCTATTCGCCAATATGTGGTGACTCATGCCAAGAGCAGCATCTCTACACCAGAATTATTAGAAAAATCTATTTTGGCGGCGAATACGACTGTTTTAGCGGATCAAAGACAGCATGTGGATCGCGCTGATATGGGTACGACTGTGGTAATGGTAATGGTTCGAGAAGGGAAATTTTGGGTTGCGCATGTTGGTGATTCGCGACTTTATCGCCTCCGAGCAAGCAGCAGAGAAAGCTGCAGAGGAAGTGGTTTTATTCAGATCACGCAAGATCATACTTGGGTAGCTCAAGCTCAGCAGGCAGGTAGCTTGAGCGCTGATCAGATCCAGCATCATCCGTGGCGACATGTGCTGAGCCAATGTGTAGGCCGAGAAGATTTGCTGACGGTAGAAAGCCAATTGCTAGACATTGAGTTAGGCGATCGCCTCTTGCTATGTAGTGACGGCCTCACCGAAGAACTTTCGGATGATGAAATTGTCGCCTGCTTGCAATCGGCAGCGACCTGCGAAAGCGCCGTGGCGAGTTTAATTACAGCAGCCAAAGCCCAAGGCGGACGGGATAATATCACCGCGATCGCGTTAGCACTCACTGAAAGCGCAGTTTAAGTCGTTCCCTAAACCCTATTTTTTGAAGAAATGATACTGTTGAAAGACGTCATCCCGGCAGTTTATTTGGTGCGATTTGATGTTTAAGCGTGCGCTCATCTGTACTGATTTTTCTGATAGCCTTCAGCGCTTAGCCCATTTTGTGCCTGATTTGGCCAAAAGTGGACTAGAGCATATTGTGTTTTTCCACAGTGTGCCGCTGATGACCTCGCGTGAAATCCCTTGCGCAGATGAAGACAAAATCAACGCCGCCCGACAAAAGCTAGCAGTGTCCGAGTCCAGTGTTCCGGCTGGGGTAACGGTAGAAATTGACATTGCTTCTGGGCGCGGCAATGACAATATCATTAGAGCTGTTAAGAAGCATCAGCCTGATATTATTTTTTCAGGCATGGCTACTCGCTCTGCGCTCAACGAGCGGGTTTTTGGGAGTACCACCATGGAAATTGTGGACAAACTAGATGTGCCGATGCTGGTGCTGCGGCCACAGCTCATGGCAACCTATCGCGAGGCTGAGTTGGCGCTGCGCTGCCAAAATATTTTTAACTATCTGCTAGTGCCCTATGATGGCAGCGACAGCGCTAAGAAAATATTGGCTGATATCAAAGCAAAAATTCAGGAAAATCCCGACTGTGCACTTGCAACTTGCTTGCTCTGTTGGGTGATTGACGACGGCTCTCGGTTTTCGCCTAACACGCCTGACTCCGCTCAGCGAGCCCTAGATCAGGCAAAAAGAGAGCTTGAAGGCTTTGGCACAGAGATTAAAACGGAGGTGCTGACAGAAATTCGCACCGGCAACCCGCTAGAGGAGATATTGAGATCGGGAGAAACGCATGATATCAGTGCGATCACAGTGTGCCCCGGCAAAAATAGCGGCCTCCTCAAACTGACCGTACCGAGCTTTACCAGTGCGCTGTTGAGAGCCTCTTGGCACCCTGTGATTCACTTCCCGCGCCAGAAATAGCAGCCAGAAACAGCCGCTAGAAACAGCTGGCCAGGATGATCCGCTAGCTAAAACCCTACATCAGCATCCATGCCGGTCGTTGAGTCTGTATGAATAGCTTCAAGGTTCATCAAAATCCTAGGCTTGAGCTGATTTTCTAACTCCTGCTTGAGCAGCGCTTTACTTTCCTGAGCGCTGCCAATAGAAGGAAAATTGCGGGCCATCGTGATCCACTGTTGAAAGAGCTTACGCTGGCTTGTCGCCACGTTAAGCGAACGAACATAAAGGCAATCATGCGGGGATTCTTTAGCAAAAAACAAAATTCGATACTGTGGGGTTTCAGCTAATGTCCACAGCATCTGCTGTGAACCCACGTCTTTAAGATCCAAATAGCAAGGCAGCCAGCGGGGCCCTTCTAGCTTGTGGTAAAAAGCGGTTAGCCAAAGCACCATGGGATGAGGAGCCATCGTACAGATAAAATTGTTATAGCGGGTATTGCCCATGCGCTTGTGAATTTCGTCGGTGGGCATCATTGCCCACAGCGTTGGCCGCTGCTGATCTGCTTGCTGTAGCAACTGAGGAAAAACGATTTGAGCAATTGGCATCGCTGATGGCCATTGCTGCTGTAAGTAAAATTCGTCTTCAGCAGCCACCGCAGCTATATCTGAAGCGGGTTCCAAAGCGATTTCTTCGCAGAGCGGTGCTAGCGACGGCTCTAAAAGCGGCACCTCCAAGTGCGACTCTAAAGGAAGGTTGTCTGCTAGTTCCTCATCGCAAAGCAGCTCTAACGGCGGCTTTACGGCGGCTAGGGGATCACGCTCAGCTTTTGGTTCCTTTTTTGCCGCCGTTTTTTCGCTGATGTCCTGACTGTCTTCGGAAAGGGCCACCGGAGCGCTGTTTTTGGGTTTTGGTAGCGGTAGCTTCGAGAGCGTGGTGTTGATCCGCTGAGAAATTTCAAAACTGGAGCCAAAGCGGTTTTCTAACGGTGAAATCGCTTCTATTATTTGCGCAATTGTGTGTGGTCTATGCTCGCGCTGCTTAGCAAGACAAGCCATCACAATTTCTTCGAGGGCTTTAGGGACTTTTACCTCTGGTCCAAAGTCAGTAAAAGACTTTGGCACGGCTAGCCGATGGACTTTGTACCAGCTCCCAAAGGTGTTGTTAGCAGGTTTTACAGGGAGCTTGCCAGAGAGCATCTGATACATCATCACGCCCAAGCTGTAAATGTCTGAGCGACTATCCAAATCGCGTCCTTCCATTTGTTCTGGTGAAGCGTATGCCAGCGTGCCCATGAAGGTGGCGGTTTGTTCGCTGCCTGCCTGCATCAGCTTAGCAATGCCAAAGTCTAAAATTTTGACCAGATCTCCAACTGAAGGATCTGAGATGACTAAAATATTGCTGGGTTTGATATCTCGATGAATAATCGGCACTCGTTTACCTTCGAGCAAAATGCCGTAATGCGCCGTTCTCAGTCCCAGTAAAATTTGCCGGACTAGGCCCAAAAAGCGAGGTATGGGTAAGGGCTGCTTTTGCACGAGCGTGCCAATATTCTCACCTTTGAGATATTCCATTACATAGAAGGGTACGTCCTCTTCTACTCCATAGTCGGTTACGCGCACGACGTGCATACTTTCTTGACCTAGCTGGGCGCAGGTCATAGCTTCGCGAAAGAAACGCGATCGCATGTCTTCATTCAGCAGCGTTTGCGATAAAAACTTAACCGCTACCGGAACCCCGCCTAGTAGCGAATCTCCAGCCAGATAGACTTTTCCCATAGAGCCCCGACCAACGGACTCTATTAGCTCATACCGATTAGCAATTTTACGACCGATATTAGGATCTGGCACAGAGAGTGGGTGGGCGAATAGGGATAAAGCGATCAGCCATGGGGCAATGAGGGGCGTCGGGATCAATAGTGCTGGCTTTATTGGCGCATTAGCTCAGCTTCAATCGTGCTAGTCAAGTAGTGCCCTGCCATCACCCCGCCGGAAAAGTGATAGCGATCAGCGCTGATTTGACGCAGGGTTTCAAATCCGGTGTGGCGCTGCTTGTCATTTACCCCCCAATAGCGCTGCACAATCGATTCTGGGGCAATCCAGCCTTCGCCTTCGACTTGTCCTAGCAGGCTGTGCTGCACGACAAAGGTATATTGCCGCTCTTGAGTGGTCATTCGGCCTCGCGACTGAATCACAATATCATCGGCTTGCTCGGCTTCAGGAAACGTCAGCTTGGTGGCCATGACAAAGCAGTTATCTTGTTTCCAAGCCACCAACAGCTTGCCTTTGACCACAGCGGGTAGATCATCTCGTGTCAGCCAGGTGCCCTGTAATGTCCATCGACCTGACTCCAGTAAAAAGCTGTGAGACACAGCGCCATCCTTATACGAGCAGTACTCTAGAGTGCCCATTTAGCTATCTATAGCGTTACGGCATCCAGATTTCACCCAAGAGGCAAGGCCGCGCCGCGCCAGTGACGCTGGGCAAGTTGCTGGGAATCTGGTGCCAGCGCCAATAGGCCAGCATCGCAAAGGCGATCGCTTCTTTATAGTCAGCGTTGATCTGCCTTTGGTCAGTGGAGATCACCTTTGTGCTAGGGAGCCTTTGCTGAAGCCGCTCCATAAAGTACTGGTTGTGGCTACCACCGCCGCCGATAAGCACTTCGCTCGGTATTTGAGGCAAAAACTGACGGTAGCTCAGTTCAATGGTGGCGGCGGTAAAATCGGTTAAAGTCGCGAGCAGGTCGGCGCTGCTGAGGCCGTGGGCCTGGGCATCTTGCCAGCAGCACTCGGCGTAGTTTGCGCCAAACAGCTCGCGACCGGTTGATTTTGGCGGAGCCGCTTGAAAAAAAGGATGCTGTAACCAATGCTCAATTAATGCCTGATCCGGTGTGCCCTGTGCCGCCCAGTGTCCGCTGTGGTCGTAGGTTTTGTGCCCTTGAGAGAGTTGGCTCACGGCCCAGTCGATCAGGGCGTTACCGGGGCCCGTGTCCCAGCCCTTAATGCCTTCAGGGGGCGTCAGCCGATCGCTAAGATCTCTGGGCCAGGGTGGGAGATAGGTGACGTTGCCGATGCCGCCAACGTTTTGAACGGCAAGATCGCGATCGCGCTGGCTGAGTAAGCAGGCGTCAATCATCGGCACTAGGGGGGCGCCTTGTCCGCCGAGGGCGATATCGGCGACTCGAAAGTTACTGATGGTGATCCGCCTAGTGACATGAGCAATCAAATCGCCGCGTCCTAGCTGTAGCGTGTGCCCCAATATGTCGCCAATCTGATGGGCTTGGGGGGGGCGATGGTGGAGGGTTTGGCCGTGTGAGCCGATCAGATCAACGCTATTTAGGTCAATGTCTAAAGCTTGGATGGCTTGAATAAATTGATGGGCAATAGCGTCGTCTAAATCCGCCAGATCGCTCAGGGTAACTGGCTCATGGTCACAGAGCGCCAGAATGCGCGATCGCACCTTGTCTGGATAGGGATAGGTTATGCCTTTGATCAGCTCAACCGTCAGCCCATAGCCTTGCCCGCTCACCTCAACTAGGGCCGCGTCAATGCCATCGACTGAGGTGCCGCTCATCAGTCCAATTATTTTCATCTACCGTACAATCCACCTATACAGGTACTACACAGGTAATTTATCAATGCCTTTGTTGTCGCCAATTACGACCATCATCGTGCCGCTTTTAAGCCGCGTGACGGGGCTAGGGTTGATGATAAATTTATTGTGGTCATCTTCTTTGATGTCTTCTTTGCTAATCGCCATCAGGGTCAGGCCGTAGCGGTTGCGCAGATCGACTTCCATGATGGTCTTGCCGTTGAAGGACTGCGGCACGAGCACTTCAACAATGCTGTGGTCAGGATCGAGTTCAAAGCGGTCTAAAATGCCGGGACGAGTGAGCGATCTTGCCAGCTCACAGCCCATTTCATGCTCTGGAAAAACCACATGATCGGCCCCAACTCGCATCAGCAGCTTGCCATGAATTTCAGAAGAGGCTTTTGCCACCACGTTAGCAACACCGGATTCTTTGACATTGAGCGTGGTAATAATGCTTTCTTGGACATAGTTGCCAATGGCAATGATCACCGTATCAAAGTCAGGAATCCCCGCTTCTATAAGCGCTGATGGCTGAGTCGAATCGAGCTGAATGGCATGAGCTGCAATTTGATCGGTTAAAACCTGTGCTACCCGATTTTCATTGGAGTCTATTCCCATTACCTCATAGCCCATGCCATGCAGCGTCAGGCATACCGCTCGGCCAAAGCGACCTAAGCCAATTACCGCAAACTGTCGATTAGTGGCCCTGAGGTTCTTAAAAAACTTAAGCGATGAAATATTCACCATGAGCTAATGCTGGCAATTAGAAACACCTAAGCATCTTACTGGTTTCGCTGCCTGCTACCAACTAGCTTCAAAACCGAATACGCATTCGATTTCTTTCTTTGCTAGGCTAGCTAGATGCTTCCTTGGGAATAAATACGGACGTGGACATTCAAATTGGTCGTGGCAAAACTGCCAGACGCGCTTACGGAATCGATGAAATTGCCTTGGTGCCCGGATTGAGAACGCTCGATCCACAAATCGCAGATACTCACTGGCAGATTGGCGGCATCACCCGAGAAATCCCCATTATTGCCAGTGCAATGGACGGGGTGGTCGATGTCACGATGGCGGTCGAACTCTCGGCTCTAGGGGCGCTGGGCGTGCTTAATTTAGAAGGCATTCAGACGCGCTATGAAGATCCAAACCCGGTGTTAGATCGGATTGCCTCAGTTGGCAAAAACGAGTTTGTGACGCTAATGCAAGATCTGTACGCTCAGCCAATTTTACCAGAGCTAATTATCAAACGCATTGGTGAAATTAAGGCCAAAGGGGCGATCGCAGCCGTTAGCCTAACCCCGGCAGGTGCCGTAAAATTTGGCCAAACAGTTGCCGAAGCTGGTGCCGACTTGATCTTCATACAGGCCACCGTGGTCTCTACCGACCATCTTTCGCCCGCCGCGATTACCCCGCTCGATCTTGCCCAGTTTTGCCAGGAAATGCCAGTTCCCGTACTACTAGGAAACTGCGTTACCTATGATGTGACCCTCAAGCTGATGAAAGCAGGCGCAGCCGGTGTACTGGTGGGCATCGGCCCCGGTGCGGCCTGTACCTCGCGTGGGGTACTAGGCGTGGGGATTCCGCAAGCTACCGCAGTAGCCGACTGCGCTGCTGCTAGAGATGACTTTCAAAAAGAATCCGGCACTTACATCCCGATTATTGCCGATGGCGGCTTGGTCACAGGCGGTGACATCTGTAAGTGCATCGCTTCCGGTGCAGATGGTGTCATGATTGGATCCCCCTTTGCGCGAGCGAAAGAAGCCCCAGGACGGGGGTTTCATTGGGGGATGGCGACCCCTAGCCCCGTGCTGCCCAGAGGAACTCGTATTCAGGTGGGTACGACCGGCACGCTAGAGCAAATTTTGCGTGGCCCAGCTCAGCTAGACGATGGCACCCACAATCTTCTAGGTGCACTCAAAACTAGCATGGGCACGTTGGGTGCGAAAGATATCAAAGAAATGCAGCAGGTTGAAATTGTGATTGCGCCTTCTTTGCTGACAGAAGGTAAGGTCTATCAAAAAGCCCAGCAGTTAGGTATGGGGAAATAATCAAATCTGTCGGTAGTGGTATTTTTAAAGACGAGGGCAAGTGGGGAATTTACGGACAATCTGTAGACAAATCTTAAGACTTGTCTGCGATATCGCGCTAGAGGCGTGGCAAATTACGAAGAGTCTTTTACAATTGTAAGGAAGCGGAGACGCAAGTTTCCGTTCACTCCTCACACCACACTCCGCTCAAATCTCCGGATTTGGGCGGTTCCTCTTTTAAAGTGGATCTAAAGTCGAGCCAATTTTGCAGACAATTTTGCAGATGGGTAGGCTGAAGCTAGCTAGTTAACCCTAGCGGGATGACCCAAAATCATTGCAAAAATTGCCGTTTACTTAGTGCCCTCGATAGCTTAGGCAATTTAGCAAACGGTAGCCTGAAATGGCGCTTGAAGAGGCAAATGCCTGATCGTTTCTGAGGAATCTCACAAAGACCCTCCAGAAGCATCCAACCTAAAAGGCATATTTAGAAAGTAATTCAAACGCTAGCGCCACGATAAGACCCACCATCGCTAAGCGACCATTCCACAGCTCGGCATAAGGCGTAAAGCCTAAACGAGGCTCAGGGCGATAGTATTGCGTTGGATTCACTCCCAATGTTTTGCTCTCTAAAGCAGTTTCTACACCAGGGTTTTCGCTTTGTACCTGATTATTCATGACAGCTTCTGAGTACCTTACTTAATGATCATTAACAAAAGTATAGGCGATGTCTTAACAAATCGCTGTCTTAGCAGACATAAGTTAAGACCGATGGAGGGATGGCCTGACCTGTTTCTTAATGGGTAGCTGATGGGCCGATTGATTGCTGAGCTTGGCAATTGGTTGGCTAGCGACCTGTTGCCGAGCCAGTTTGGCAGATCCTGCTATGCCTGCTTGGTTGCCAAGGGCCGCTTTGATAATTTTAAGAATTTTAAGCTGTTTGCGAGAGCTAGGATGAACTCGCTTACGAGACCTAGCTCACTAGCTGCTCCATCATGACCTGCCAATAGCTCGCTGCCCAAAATGATAGAGCCGCCGCCGCCCGTGCCTAAGGCCAGCATAATAATGTTTTTAAAGGGTTTGCCTGCACCTAACCAAGCTTCTCCCACCCTTGCACAGTTCACATCATTGGCCACTACCATTGGTCGATTGACCTAAGGCTCTAGCCAATCAGCAACTGCAATACTGCTACGGACACTATTTTGCTACGGACGCTGTTTAAAACTTTTTTTAGGTCGGCTGACTACTGGGACCGTTGTGTCCGGAATTGACATATCTGGAACATCAGGTGCATCATGGTCAGCGCGATCGCTTTCAGCGAGGGGCTCATTGCTATGGATGCTTTCGGCTTGATCGAGGAGATTGCTTTCTTCTTCCGATGTTTCAATCGCCTCCGGATCATGTGCATCACCGGCGTCATCCAATGGATCAGAGCGGTCAATATCTAGCGGTGAATGGATGAGTTCGGGCTCATTCCGACAGTTTTCTTCAAATTTGCGCAGGGCAGCTTCAGCTTCTTTGGCATCCAATGCAGATGCTTCTGCCGGGGAGGCTAGATCGATTTGCTTGACCTCATCGTCAGCATGGATCGGCTGATCAGCGCCTCGACCCAAGGGGCGAATGCGCTTGATGGGCAAGTTGGCTGTTAGCGCCGTTACCCGCTGATCGGTAGCTAGTGAAAACTCTAGTGAGTCAAAGTCAACTTCTACATAGCGAGAGACGACTGCAATAATCTCTTGACGCATCATTTCTAGCGTTTGTGGATCGAGCGCTAAACGGTCGTGGGCAAGCACAATTTGTAGCCGCCGTTTGACATCATCGCGGCTGTGAGGATCTTCACTGGATCCGAAAAGCCGCTCAAGGAGGTCGCTGATGATAGGAATTGCCATATTGTTAGTCACCGTGATGTCGCTATTTGAGCGCTGAGCCCCGTTTGTCCTTGAGTGGTTTGGCCCGTCAGTTTTCCACAAGATTAAGATGCTTACGCTATAAACAACCGCTTGAGTCGGGTAAAAAAGCTTTCTTTTTGAATGCTCAAGTCCATGAGCGGTACTTTTTCGCCTTGCAATCGTTGAGACACGTTAATAAAGGCGGTGCCTGCTGGCGATAGGTGCTCATCTAGCACTAGCGGTTCTCCTTTATTTGTTGAGACGATTACCTGCTCATCATCCGGAATTACGCCTAATAAAGGAATTGACAAAATGCCTTGAACATCTTTGACTGACATCATTTGCTCGGCGGCGACCATCGCTGGTCGCAGGCGATTGATCACAAGCCGCACAGCTTTGATATCGTTGGCTTCTAATAGCCCAATGACTCTATCGGCATCTCGCACTGCCGAAATTTCGGGGGTGGTGACGATAATCGCTTCGCGGGCGGCGGCAATTGAGTTGCGAAATCCCATTTCAATGCCCGCTGGACTGTCGATTAAAATAAAGTTATACACCTTTGTCAGGGCTTTGATTAGCCGCTTCATTTGCTCGGGCTTGATGGCTTCTTTGGAGCGGTTTTGAGCGGCGGGCAGCAGCGCTAAGTTGGGCTGTCTTTTGTCTTTGACGAGGGCCTGATCGAGGCGGCACTCACCGGCCAAAACGTCTAAAGCGGTGTAAACGATGCGATTTTCAAGACCTAGCAGCAGGTCTAAGTTGCGTAGGCCAAAATCAGCATCGACGACAGCGACGCGCTGTCCGGCTTTGGCTAAGGCCATGCCTAAATTGGCGGTGCAGGTGGTTTTACCAACGCCTCCCTTGCCGGAGGTCATCACGATAATGCGGCTCATGTGGTTTCTGGGGTAGTCAAATTGGCTAGGGCAAAGTCGGCAGCGATCGCAATGCGAATACCGTCAGGGCCAATATAGGCTACCTCAGGCTGGTACTGCGCGGGGGGATCTTCTGGCGAGCGGGCCACCTGATCGGCAATTCGCAGCTGGGTGGGCTGCATGTGCAGCGCCATGATACGACATTGAGGGTTGCCTGCTGCCCCTGCATGGACGACGCCGCGCAGCCTGCCCCAAATAAAAATATCGCCCTCAGCGACCACTGAGCTACCCGGATTGACATCGCCTAGCACAATCACGGTGCCTCTGTGTCTGACTTCAACGCCTGATCGCAGGGTCGTTTGCAGGTACAAAGGCTCATCCATCGCCTGCCGGGAGGCTTCTTGGCCTTGGCCGAGATGGCCCAATGTGGTTTGCTGCTCTACAGAGTATCCGGCGGTGGCGGCTGCAACTGCGCTCTGGCGGCGGCTGGTATAGATCCGTTTTAAGGGCAGTTGAGCTTCGCTGAGCAGCGCGTCTATTTCTTGCACCTGCTGGCTGTCGAGGAGGCGATCGCGCGCAATCAAATGAACTGGCGTATGCGGCTGAAGAAACCGCTCACCGCTGCTCAACCGCTGCTTTAGCTGCTGGCGCAGATCTTCCCAGTGCACTGGATTACGGCTTTTTTCGGGAGCCGGTGGCAGCAGCAGCAGCAGCCGACCGTGCTCACTTTTAAATTGCACCTGTAAATTTGGATTGCTCTCTGGCTTCGTCTGAACAGCGTCTTCGGGGTTTTCTGAGAGGTCGGGCTCTATTTCTAGAATGAAGTTATCAAAGTCAATCCCATGCGGCGGTTGACCATTTTGACTTTGATTTTTTTGACTTTGATTTTGTGGAGATGATAAATCTGAAACCATTGACTGTCACTCTCAGAATCGAATCAGCGTCGAATCAGCTTTGAAGCCTGTATGCAAGCAGAATCAAGCCGCGAGTCTTGGCCATCTTAGAACACTATCGCTCTATGGAAAATAGCGTGAGGTAAAATGTATCCCAATTAGCAAGCTTTATTGATACGTGGTATCGGTAATCTATACGGATATCGAGGCTAGATATCGATACAGATATTCATATCTAAAAGGGACAGGCTTGTTTATTTTGGAAAGCGTAGCCGCGATCATTCCCATACACATTGCCTGCTATTAAAGCGCGCAAATCGCTCTAGTAGATCTCCAAGCGCTATATGTTTTAAATAAAGACAAAGAAGATAAAGATAAATTCGCTCATTCGCTCAACTTCATTCGCTCAACAGTGGTGGAAGCTGCTTTGCCGTAATGACGTACAAGTTTCTAGATATTTTTCTCAATCCTATTTATTTACGTTCGCCTATTTTGATGAGGTGTTAATTCAACCATGGTTAATTGCAAAACGGCTTCAGCTATTACCATCGCCGCTCTGATGGCCTCTGTTCTACCAGCTCAGCTGCGCATTTCGGCTGCTGCCAAGGCGGTTGACTTGGCGTTCCCTACAGAATTGGCGGCGGAGTTTGCGGCGATCGCTCAAGCTACACCGAACTTTGCAGTTCCTGAGGCGGTACCCAAAGGTACAAAAATCCGAATTAGCAGTAGTTCTGACAATATGAATACTATCAGCGCTCTTCTGCAAAAAGGATTTGAAGGTGCTTATGCCGGTAGCAAAGTAGACATCCAAACCAAAAGTGTTGATGCTGCCCTCCAAGACGTTCTTAATGACAACGCTGATCTTGCCGCTATCAGCCGACCTTTAACCGATGCCGAAAAAGCTAAAGGACTGATTGCGGTGCCCGTGCGTCGCGAGAAAATTGCGATCGTTGTCAGCAAAGCGAACCCTTTTGCCCAAAGTCTAACCGGCAGTCAATTTGCCCAAATCTTTCGAGGCGAAATTAAGGATTGGGCCAAAGTCGGCGGCGCTGCTGGGCCTATTCGGGTGATTGATAGAGCCGTAACCAGCGAAACGCGTCAATCGCTACAGTCTTATCCGGTCTTTAAAACGGCACCTTTTCAAACTAGCGGCAATGCCACTCAGCTACCAGAAGAGTCTACGGAAGCATTGGTGAAGGCATTGGGCCAAAATGGGATTGGCTATGCCCTAGTTGGCGATGTGGAGGGTCAGAGCGACCTGAAAGCGATCGCGCTCCACCAAACGCCACCGACCGACCCGCGCTATCCGTTTTCTCAGCCCTACTCCTTTGTCTATGTAGGCGGCGCTCCAGAGAGTGTTCAAGCCTTTTTAGGCTATGCAACTGGTAATCCTGGACAGGCTGCCCTCAACGATGCCAACTTGACTGGCGATGGGGTGATTGCCGCCGCTACGAATAATTCCGCCGGAACCGCTGGTAATGCTGAAAATTCGAATGGTAAGACAGGCTCAGCTGTTATCAGCGCCGTTGGTAGCACCGCTGTAGGAACAGACGCGGCTGGTAATCCTTCTAGCAATCCGACCAAGAATGGTGCAGGCAATGTTACCGATGAAGCCTTGGGTGATGCGTCGGGCGGTAAGCTGCCCGCAGGCGTGGACGTTCCTGCGACTGATGGTGCGACTGATTCGCTCACTGACCAAGGTCGGTGGTGGTGGCTGCTGCTGCCGTTAGCCGGTCTGGGCCTGTTGCTCTGGGCCGCAGGCAAGCGCAGCCCCAAAGAAGAAACGGACTACCTGACGAACACAGACGGTGCTAACACGGGTAGTTTGGCGGCGGCTAGTAGCGATGAAAGTGATGAAATCCACAGCAACCTTAATCCAGTGGCTGAAGATGACTCGGTGACTAGTGACGCCGCGAGCAGCGATCGCTTGTCCGACTCAAACGATGATCCATACGAAGCATCGCTATCGACAGGTCTATCCGACATTCCCCCCAGCATTTCTGCTAACGTTCCGCTTGATCAGGCCAGTCCTATGGGCGATCGCGTCGCAGATGTAACTAGCGCCACTGCCTTGACTGGCACTACCGCCGCTACCCCAGATCATTGGGCACAGCCGACGGATACTGCTGGTGAGGGCGTTCGCACGAGTATGCAAGAGGACGTGGTGGGTGTTCGTTCCAGATTGATTGATGATCCAGACCAAATAGAGCAAGACCAAACAGATCAAATAGATCTAGGCCCAATAGAGAGTGTAGGGACAACCCCTGCAACTACAGCAACAGCAACCACAACTACCCCTCCCGATTCTGATAGCTGGCTAGAGCGGGCTAAGCGACGAATTAACGAGGCGACCGAGCAAATTCCAGAAACCCAGACAGACATCCAGACAGATATTAAAGAAGACAGGACTTACGACTAGATCTTTTCAGCCCGGTTAGAAATCACCATCAAATAACGATGGCCCCCCTATGGCCTGGTCACTGGCCCACGCTAAACTCCATACTCTGCTCCGTCAGCGGGGCTTGCTGCCGCCAAATAGTCGGGTACTCATAGCAGTTTCAGGCGGGCAAGATTCGCTGTGCCTAGCCCGCTTGCTGATAGATATGCAGCCACAGTGGCAGTGGTCTTTGGCCATCATTCACTGCGATCACTGCTGGCGAGAAGATTCTGCGGACAACGCCGCCTATGTTTTGACACTGGGTAAGACTTGGCAGGTGCCTGTGCATTTGGCTGTAGCGAGTACCGTATTAACCAGTGAAGCCGCCGCTAGAAAATGGCGCTACGAAACCTTTGCTAAAGTCTCCAGAGAGCAGGGCTATCGCTATGTAGTGACCGGGCATACGGCCAGCGATCGCGCCGAAACCGTCCTCTACAATTTGATTCGAGGAACCGGTCTTGATGGTATCGGTACACTGCCATGGCAGCGCTCAATTGACACCTTTGACCCTATCGTCACCTTAATTCGACCCCTACTAACATTCATCCGACGAGAAACCGAACAGGTTTGCCAACAGCAAGCCATCCAAGTCTGGCAAGACAGCAGCAACCAAGATCTGCGCTTTCGTCGCAACCGCATCCGCCAAGAGCTACTGCCGTATCTGCGTGAGCACTTCAACCCCCAAGTAGAAAAGCTGCTAGCCCAGACCGCTGAGGTCACCGCTGCGGATACCCATTATCTAGAAGCGCAAGCAAGCGCTGTTTTCACGCAAGTCGTGACCTCAAAACCTCACCACCAAACCCCTAGAACCGTTGGTATGGCTTGGTCAATTGACAAGTCAGCCCTTCAGGCTCAGCCCCTAGCCTTACAGCGGCGAGTCATTCGTCAGGTTCTACAGCAGGCTATGTCTCAACCGCCCAGCTTTTCAGCATATAGAGAAGCTGGTGGCCATGCTAAAGGCTCCTCACGGAAGCTTCAGCGATCCTTTCCCGGGCGGACTGATAGCACAAGTGCGTAAATCTCACCTCTGGCTATGCTCCCGTCAAGAAATCTCATAAATCTCTCGGTAAAAGGCGGGATTTGCGACTGAAAATGAGAATGTTAAGTTGCTTTGCGATCATTTTCAGTCATTCAAAACAACACCCGAATGCCCTCTATCTATGCCTGGGAGCATCTGTGGAGCGCATGTAAAGCTGATCCAGTGCTCATAGACTCGACCCCCAAACTTTACAAAAGTAATTATTTCTGCTAATGTTTAGTACATGGCAGACACCATCTTTTTGTGGCCGTTTGTCCTGTACTTAGATAACTAAAAAGGATTCATAATGACTACTACACTACAGCAGCGCCAAAGCGCATCGTTGTGGGAGCAGTTTTGTCAGTGGGTCACTAGCACCGAAAACCGCCTCTATGTAGGTTGGTTCGGGGTGTTGATGATTCCTACACTACTTGCTGCTACCGCATGTTTCGTAATTGCCTTCATCGCCGCTCCTCCCGTTGACATCGACGGCATCCGTGAGCCCGTTGCAGGTTCATTGATGTACGGCAACAACATCATCTCTGGTGCGGTTGTACCTTCATCAAACGCGATTGGTCTTCACTTCTACCCGATTTGGGAAGCTGCTTCACTCGATGAGTGGCTTTACAATGGTGGCCCTTACCAGCTGGTAATCTTCCACTTCCTGATTGGCGTATTTTGCTACATGGGTCGTGAGTGGGAGCTATCCTACCGCCTCGGTATGCGTCCTTGGATTTGTGTGGCTTACTCTGCACCGGTTGCCGCAGCAACCGCCGTATTCTTGATCTACCCGTTGGGTCAAGGTTCATTCTCTGACGGGATGCCTTTGGGTATCTCTGGTACATTCAACTTCATGTTGGTGTTCCAAGCAGAGCACAACATCTTGATGCACCCCTTCCACATGTTGGGAGTGGCCGGTGTCTTTGGTGGCGCGCTCTTCAGTGCAATGCACGGTTCGTTGGTGACGTCTTCGTTGGTTCGTGAAACGACGGAAACTGAGTCACAGAACTACGGTTACAAGTTTGGTCAAGAAGAAGAGACTTACAACATCGTGGCCGCGCATGGCTACTTTGGTCGTTTGATTTTCCAATATGCTTCGTTCAACAACAGCCGTAGCCTTCACTTCTTGTTGGGTGCATGGCCAGTCGTTGGAATCTGGTTCACGTCTTTGGGCATCAGCACGATGGCGTTTAACTTGAACGGTTTCAACTTCAACCAGTCAATCATCGATTCACAAGGTCGAGTGATTGGTTCTTGGGCAGATGTATTGAACCGGGCGAACTTGGGTATGGAAGTGATGCACGAGCGCAATGCTCACAACTTCCCGCTTGACTTGGCTGCTGGCGAAGCTGCTCCTGTAGCTTTGACTGCGCCTTCTATCAACGCATAGTTTCTTTGAATTAAGTGACTCAAGTTGAGTGAATTTAGGTCGAGTAAACACCATGAATCTTAGAATTAGACGCCTAGCGTTCTGATCTAAGTCCATTAAAAAAGCGCTTTCCTATGGGGAGGCGCTTTTTTAATGGAAATGTCTTGTTTCTCTGTCTACTGAGACGGTTTCTTATTGAGACGGTTTCACGGTCGCTGCTGGCAAAATGAGCATGGCATCTCCAAAGGAATAAAAGCGGTATTGCTGCGCTTTAGCCTCTTCATAAAGCGCCATTAACCGCTCTCGCCCGATGAGGGCGCTGACCATCATCAATAGGCTAGAACCCGGTAGGTGGAAGTTGGTAATTAGGCCATCAATGACCTGCCATTGATAGCCGGGATAGATAAAGAGTTCGGTTCTGCCTTGATAGGCTTGGAGATCGCCGCAAATGGCCGCAGCGCCTTCTATCGCGCGCGTAGAGGTAGTGCCGACGGCGATGACGCGACCGCCGTTAGCTTTGGTTTGTTTAATTTTTTCGACCGTGGCAGCAGGCACTTCGATGCGTTCTTGATGCATTTGGTGCGATTCGATATCGTCAGCTTCTACTGGGCGAAAAGTGCCAATGCCCACATGCAGCGTGATTTCGGCAGTGCTCGATGCCTTGATGGGCGAGTTGGGTTAGCAGGCGCTGGGTGAAGTGGAGTCCGGCGGTAGGCGCGGCGATCGCTCCCTGACGCTCCGCAAAAATAGTCTGGTACTGCTCAGGCAAAGACTCTGAATCGGTAATGTAAGGCGGCAGCGGCACTTGACCAAGCTGATAGATGAGGGCCTCAACGGTAGCAGCAGAAGGCTCAAAAACGTTTTCTGGACTGCTGTGCTCATTGCCATGGGCAATAAAGCGCAAAATTCGTCCTTTAGTTTGCTGATCGCGCGCTTCAACTAAAGCGGTCATGGCCGGACGGTTGGGATTGCCGAAGGTAATCTGGCTACCGGGCTGAAGCCGCCGACCGGGTTTTACTAAAGCTAGCCAGCGATCTTCTGAAAGGGGTTCAATGAGCAAAACTTCAACGCTAGCGCCGCTGGTTTTTTGACCTATCAGCCTCGCCGGAATCACCCGCGTGTTGTTAATGACTAACAGATCGCCTGGAAGCAGCAGATCACTCAAGTCTCTAAAATGACGATGTTGATGCGTCGTTGAACTATCGACAACAAGTAGTTTGGCGCTATCTCGGGGCGTTACCGGTGTTTGGGCAATGAAAGCTGTGGGTAAGTCATACTGGTAAGCCGCGAGCTGGAAGTCGCGTCGAGTGAATAAGTCAGGCTTCATGGGGGAAGGTAGGTGGTGATCGCTCAGCCAATCACTTAATTCGTTATTTAACTTTAAAGGTGAAGATTCTGAGGAACACTGCGCCATAATAAAGCTAGAGATTTTAAAAAATTTGAGATCAGCCTCAGTTCCAGTTTATGGCTAGCTGGCTGCCAACCGGCAAGTTAGCCATAGCCAAGAGTTGGGGATGCTCAAACACAGCTTTCATTCAGATTGGCACTGCTGGCCTTTGCTTCATTCATTATTCGTTTTTTTGCCCTGATTTTTGCCCTGGATTTTTTGCCCTGAATTTTTTGCACTGATATAGCAATTGTGCGAGTGCATCTTCCAATCAAAATTATTAGACTGTAGCACCCACCCACTCTATACGATGGAATACATCTACTACCTGACGAATGCGAGTCTGACCCTACGGGTTGTGGAACGATTGCTATGTGCTACCCAACTGCCGCTAGAGTTTACAACCGTCATTCATCAGATCAATGGCTGGATTGTGAAGGTGAAGCTACATGAAAGCGTTAGCCAGCGGGCTCAAATGAATTTTCTGGCGTTTTTGAACGAAGTGGGCACAGCCTACGAGCCCGGTATTCGAGTCAGAATGGCGCTATGGGGGTTAGAAATGGGCCAATCGGCGGTCGATGTAATGCGACGCTATCAAATTGCGGTGGTCTCTCACGGCAAGCCAGATCGGCGTGAAATTGAAGAATTTCGTGAGCAGTTTGTGACTGGGCTGGGCTACTGCCCTGAAACCCTCGCATAGCAAGCCTTGGAAGCTTTAGAAGGTTTTAAAAGGCATCTCGAATGTAGTTTTGAAGGCTGAGATAGCGTTGGCTGTGAGGCATTTGTAAACTGAGGCGATCGCTCGGTGGTTGGGCCTGAGCGCACACCAAAGCAATGTCAAACCGGCAGGGCAGTTCGGAAAGGTGAGGATGGCGCACTAAAAAATAGCGGGCCGTCGTGCGCAGCTTTTTTTGCTTAGCGCGGGTGACTGCTAACAGCCCGTCGGCATCCCAGTTTCCTTGGCTGCGAGTTTTAACTTCAATAAAAGCTAGCATTTTGCATCTCAAGCTGCCTTGACCGCTGTAGCCCTGAGCAATTAGATCAATTTCGCCAAAGCGGCTATGCCAGCGGCGTTCAATCACAACACAGTTTTTTTGCAGCAGCCATTGGCTGACTAGCTCTTCACCGTATTTGCCTATATCTTGAGCCAAGTCTCGATCCAAGTCCTGGGAATGAGGTGTTGCCATGACAGATATTGCTTTGAGAGTGCGAGGTTAGAGTGCCCTATGCCTTCACCCAAGGGAGGCTAGCGAGATCGGCAAAATCGACGCTACGCTCTTTTTCAAGCTGCGCAATTCGGTTCTTTTCGGCAATAATTTTCTTCTGATACTGGCTGTGCTGTTCAGGAGATCTAGAAAAATCGCTGTCTGACCAAAGATTTAGCAGGAGGCGATAGCGTTTTTCACACATATTTTTTTCTAGACAGGCGATCGCGGCGCGGATCACCAGTGGTTCCCTAAGCACGTCTAGACGAGTTTTTTCTTCGAGATACAGTAGATGATGCACCTGAGAGAGCGGGCCGATAGACTCGGCAGAGAAATTGCGCAAAGTTTCAAGCAGCGGGGGCTTAGGGGATTGCGAGTCAGTCTGCTGCTCAAGCGCACTTAGCTCAGTGAGCATCCGCCAGAGTGCCCGATGATGCGTAAAATTGAAGCCTAGATCCCGAGTTTCTAGCCCTTCAATAATCGTTAGCCGATGCTCAGGGCTGTGAATGAAAATGCGCAGCAGGGCGGCTTCGGCTTCTTCTAGGAAGCTGCGGTTGAGGATTTGGACATCGTGGGGTTTACTGCCCGATTTGCCGCCCGATTTACTATCTGCCTGGTTGCCCCCGGGGCTGCGGCGCTTCCGGCGCACCTGGGCGAGGAGATTTTCGGCTAGTAAAGGAACAATTCGACCATCACCTTGGCTGAAAAGTTCCGAGCAATAGCGGATGTAGTGGGTGCGGGTGTCGGCATTGGCAATATCGCTGAGTAGCGTCACGATCGCTTGAGAAGCTTGCTGAAACTGGTCGGCCTGCTTGAGATCGAGACCAGCTAGAAGCTGAGTGATTTGCCAGTCTAGCCAAAGCGGCGCACTGTCGGCCAGCGCTAAGTATTCAGCGGCGGCATGAAAGCGCAGATAGTCGTCGGGATCTTTGCCGTCAGGAATCGTCAAGATGCGCAGTTGAACATCGCCGCGATAGGCCATATCGGCAACTTCTCCAATGCCGCGTTCGGCAGCTTTGATGCCAGCGGCATCGGCATCAAAGTTAAAAATGATCTGTTTGGATTCGGTGTAGCGCAAGATCTGTTTGACTTGGCTGGCATTCAGCGCGGTGCCTAAAGCCGCGACGCAGCAGGTGATGCCCGCTGCGTGCAAAGTGATCACATCGAAGTAGCCTTCGACGACGATGGCGCGATCTTGCTGGGCGATCGCCGCCTTCGCTTTGTCCAGTCCGTACAGAGTTTTGCCCTTGTCAAATAGCTCAGTTTCCGGTGAATTGAGGTATTTGGGCTGAGTCTCTGCATCTAGAGCCCGGCCGCCAAAGCCGATCAGCCGGTTTTGGGCATCGTGAATGGGGATCATGAGGCGATCGCGAAATCGGTCGTAATAACCGCTGCCTTCTTTACGCGGCACAATCAAACCCGCCTGCTCTACCAGGTGAACGGGATAGTGCTTTTGCTCCACCAGATAGCCGTAAAGCGTTTGCCAGCCGGGCGGAGCGTAGCCCAGCAAGAAGTGCTTAATGGTTTCATCAGATAGTTTTCGCTGCTCACGCAAGTACCTCAGCGCCTGTTGACCATCGCTCTGGTACAGCGCATGCTCATAAAACTTGGCGGTGACAGCAACAATTTCGTAAAGCTGTTCACGCAGCGTTAGCTTTCGCTGAAGCTCTTGCTGCTGCGCAGGTTCGCTGGTTTTGACAGGCACCTGATAGCGGCGGGCTAAGTCAAGCACAACATCGGCAAAAGAGCGCTGATTTAGCTCCATCAAAAACTTAAAAGCGTTGCCCCCGGCTCCACAGCTAAAACAGTAATAAAACTGCTTAGTAGGACTAACGCTAAAGCTAGGCGACTTATCATCGTGAAAAGGGCACAGGCCCACAAAATCCTTGCCTTGCTTTTTGAGCACGACCTGTTCGGAGATGATATCGACAATATCAGCCCGCTGGCGAACGTCATCAATCGTGTCGGGATGAATGCGGGGGCTGCTCATAAAGCAAAAGTTAAGCGAGAGTTAAGCGAAATTTTCAGGCGGCCATTAGCCAATCTCGTTAGCCAATCCCGTTAGCCAATCTTAGCTAGCTAATATCAAATAATTGTAGAGCGTATTAATAGTTTCGCCGGATAAAGCTACCGGATAAAGCTATTCGTCTGAATCGTTATCGTCGTCTATTCGACCAGGTAGCGAGAGCATCGTTTCTTCGACGGCGCGCGCTGCTGCTAAAATGTCGCGCTCCGCGCCACCTAAATAGAGTCGTCCAAAACTGCCAATGGCCGAAATTTGCAAAATATTAATAAAGGCAGATTTTTCAGCTTCATTGGCAGCAAAAGCGGCATAGGCAGCCGGCTGACATTCCATCACATACAGCGTTTGGCCCGCCAAAATCATCTGGCCTCGGCGGGTGCGGTTAATCAACTGCACATGGTGTGGATCGAGGTTGCGAATCACCTGACTAGACATCAGTTCGGGCTTGAGCGAATCGCCCCGGCGCATACCCAAATAGTCCAAAATGGCGCGGCCTGCGGCCTTGACCTCACCCTGGCTACCGTGAATTTCGAGCACACCGTATAGCCGCTCTACCACCTGTACACCCGGACGGACGACGGCTGACTTAATTGCCACGTCAGTGATGCGATTGATCTCAATGCCGGGCGAAACTTCGATCCACAGTGAAGCATCGCCAGGAAGCGGCAAAAAGCCAATAGAGACAGTGCCGATGTAAGCCGCGTGCTGAGGCTGAAGGTTGTCAAGATATACGTAGCTGCGAAGTTCTACACCCAAGGGTTGTGCCGAAAAAGTGAATAAGCTTAATCAAAGCCTTTGCCGTCAACGCTGATCTTACCGCGACGCGCGATCAATTGGCTTAGCATCGGAATTAGCTCAACGTGGAGAGCACTCGATTAGATCTGCTCAGATAGTTCTAATCGAGTGCTGCCAAAATCGCTGCCAATCCTCGCTGGTAGAAAATACCGCTGGCAATGTACCAGGGCCACCGATGATATTCGGCCAGAAGCCAGCCAGAAATCAGCGCGTGACTGATTAGCGTTAATCCGCTCCAAATTACTGGGAAGTGCGAACTTTCTAAGCCTTCTAACGGTGGGAAAATATAATTGGAAAGCGCGATCAAAGTCACCGGCAATAGGGTTAAGAGGCCGGCAAATCCCCAGAGTAAGCTCGCGGCTATGTCAGCTTGATAGGCTGATCGCCAACGGTGCCCGTTCCAGCTCCAGGCCATCGGCTGTCGGCTATCAGCTAGCTGCACTGACTGAGTTTGCAGATTGGCGGTGAAAAAATGGCGGCAAAAATTGCAGGCAAAGACATCCATCAGCGCGATCGCCCTCAATTCTCCGCAGCCACAGGCCGGACAGCGGTAAATTTGATCGTAGCTTAGCGCTTGGCTCTGCGGCTTGGGCCTTCGCGGCTTGTGGAGTTGTGGCTGTGGCTCACCCATAAAAAACGGTGCTAGATTCTGTGTAAATCCTAGCCTAATTCTTTATAGATCAAATCATTGCTAGCCTTGATCTGCCTGTACAAGCAGCTAATTCTAAGCTAGCTTCAGGCTGCAACTTCTTTAATTTTATAGAAAGCAGTATGAGAAAAAACGTGTGTTAAGCGGCAGCCTATAGCGCTAGCGAGGCTTCTGCTTTTTGTGCCAAATGCTTTTGCTCAGTAGCTTGAAGCGTAATTAACAGGGCATCGGCTTCGGCCTGCAAGTGCAGCAGCTCAACTTGGTGATCGGGCTGGTAAGGGTAGTGCTTCACCTCAATCCAGCAGACTTTGGTATCGTTACTCTTTGGCTGCTGGCTATTGCTGTTATTTGTAGCAGCGGCTGTAGAGGCAGCAGATGGACGCACCGGAGTAGATAAAGGCATTGAATTACTCACAAACTTACTCACAACACACAAATCAAAACGAAATCAAAAAATGAACTAACGATAGAAGCGCTATCGAGGATATTCAGGCGATACTGGTATCTTATCTGAGCTACTCTATCTCCGTCCTGGGACATTGTGTAGGGCCGCTTTGTTTTTGGCCATCTGAATCTTACTGGAACTAGATGTCATAACCGATACATGGCTTTGCCTTATTGCTTGCCTTATGGTTTTGTTAGCTTTTTACGCTGCCCTTTTTATTGCCCTTTTTATTAGGTGCCGTCTGGATAGACTAACGCTGAATCGTGAGCAAAGCAAAAAACGGTTAGCAACTTATCTAGTAACTTATACTTAGCTTAAATCTATGGCATTGTACCTTAGATAGTTGGATGAAGAAACTTGATGCTAGCGAATAGATCAGTTCTCTTTGCGGGTTAGTTGTGGCAATTTGGCAAGTGGCAATTGATGCCTAAACCACGTCCAAGTTGAAACCTTGAGTTTTCCCACCGAGAAAACTACAGTTCTGGACGTGGACAAGGTTTAGGATGATTAGAAGGCGCATCTCCAGCTTCTTGTCAGGCTGCTACAAGCTGCTACAAACGGGGAAATTGCGCGTTAGGTTATGGATAATATTGCGGGCGCTCTTTGGCTAGTAGATCTACGACATCGCCGAGGGCAGCGGTCAGACTCTCGCGGGTTCGTTTGTGCTCATTTTGCTCAGCGTCAAGCTGGGCTTTGAGTTCTTCGCACTGCTTGGTTGCGCTCATGAGCTGAGCTTGCAGTTGGGCCACCGACTCATGGCTTGCTGGCGAAGTTTGAGGCTGGTTAGTCTCGGCAGTCAGCTGGTTTGAATAGGCCGCTGACGGCGACTGGGAGTGGGTTAGCGCCTGCTGCAACTGCTCTACCTTTTGGCTGTAGCTGGCATTGTCTCGGCGACGCTGCTGCGCTTCGGCTTCGTACATTTGGCGTAAGTTGTCGGCGCTGGCATACGCCTGATCGCGCGATCGCTGCAATTCACTCACCTGGCGCTGAAGCGATCGCACTTCCGCTACCCACTGAGTTACATCTTCAGACATGATCGATTTTCCCCCTAAAACAAGCCGATAACTCGAAGCTATTCAGCTACGGCTACATTTACTCCATCTGTTAAAACTAAACCATCTATTAAAACAGGATCTGCCGCATGACAGCAGGCGCTGGCAAAATAATCAATACCAGCAGAGCCAAAGCAAATAGGCCCAAGCAGTCTCTAGTCCCATTCAGCTCGCTCACGTCATTGAGAGCCGGTTCGGCTGAGGGAATAAACAGCAGCAAAATTGCCCACAGCAAAAACTCACTATAGATCAGCGCAATCACCCACATCAGCAGCCGCGCTACCTGACTCACAATTGCAGCGGTTCTTTGCCCGTACATGGCATGGACAATATGACCTCCGTCTAGCTGTCCTACCGGCATCAGATTCAAAGCGGTAACAATTAGACCTAAGCAGCCCGATATTGCCACCGGATGTAGCTGTAAGGCACTGTCTGCTTGCAGGCTTGCGCCTAGCGCTAACTTAGCGATTAGCAGCAAGATAATAGAGCGGCTCGGATCGAGCGCTTCAAAGTCAAACAGCGGCGTATTCTCGACTAACGGTACCACGCTCGAATGAGCTAGCCCCCATAGTAAAAACGGCACACTCATCACCAAGCCTGCCAACGGCCCTGCAATCCCGACATCAAAGAGCGCGCGGCGATTCGGCATCGGCGATCGCATCTGAATGAACGCCCCAAACGTCCCTAGAAAGAACGGCACCGGAATAAAGTAGGGCAGCGTTGCCTTAAGCCGATGGTGGCGAGTCGCCAAGTAGTGCCCCGTCTCATGGACGCCCAAAATTAGCATCAGCGATAGGCCATAAGCAAAGCCTCGATTTAGCAGGGTAGGATCGGCTCTGAGCGCCTGCGGATCTTCAATCCCACTGATAAAAGCCACACCTGCTAACGTCGTCGTGATCAAAGTCGTTACCGCTAGTACGATGGCAAGTCCCGGACGCGTCAGGGGCGTTGCATTCAGCCGACGCAGACGCTGGGCTTGAGCTTCGGCCAGCATTTGGTCAGGACTATTAGGTCGGCGATGCGGGGTCGCTGTCTGAGTCGAAGCTGCTGCTTTTTCTAGTAATCGCTTCGCTTGCGGATTAGGCACTAACGCAAAAAAAGGCGTCCCGTTCAAGCCTTCTTGGAAAAGGACTAGGAAGCGATCTCCAAAACTACTCTCTACGTTTTCTTGAACAGCCTGATAAGCCTTGGCCGGAGAGGTCTTGAGCTTGCCCTTGCAAATCATGGCCTGAGGTCGGTATTCGATATCTTGTAAATAGTAAATTGACCAGGGAAAGCACCGCTGCAACAGCGTTTCTTCATCCCGCGTAATCGGTTTAGCCGGTGTCTGAACCGATTTACTCAGTTCGGCCTTTCCTTCGGCATCCGTCCTAGTTAGATCGTCTCTTTGCGTATCCCTTCGGGCATCCCTTTGGGCTTTTCTAGCCTTAGAAGAAGCCGCTCCCATCAAAGTCATCCCAGCGTATAGCAGCGGACAAATGATCAGCAGAGCGTAGATTAGCCCAGGCGGTGGCGGCTCCTCTCCTTTGACTAACATCCATCCAGTCAGTACTAGGACTGGCGTCATCATTATCAGCCACAGCATCCATACGGGGGTCGTAGTCACATGGGTAAAGCTCCGACTAATTACCCAGTAGGTCACTAGTCCTAGTAATAGCGTTAGTAATACAGTCAGTAATGCAGGAGGCATAAACCGTTCGCCTATCTTTTAAAACGGATAAAAGCAGCGGTTAAGGTAATTACCACTGCCTCAACTAAAATTGAGAGGAGCTGAGAGCACTGCTGGAGTTACGATGCTCAATTTTTTGTGGGTAGGTCAACGCATGTGCCCGCGCATGTGCCTAAGTCTTGTCTATATATTTGTCATTGTAGGCCAGTCACCCTCTCTTTCTGCTGGGCTTTATGTTGGGTCGCAAGTTTAAGAACTGATTCAAAGCTACCTAAAGCCTGCTCCAACTGCTCATGAATTACTAACTTTCTTAAAAAAAGCAATTTTATAGTTACTGAGCACGATTAACGGTTTAACCGTTCCTTTGGCGGTTTCTTTATAACTCTAGTTTTTTGATCCTTTTCACCCTCGTTGACTCTGAATTTAGCTATGCCCAAAGCGCCCCAAGCTGTTTTTGAGACTATTTTTGCTTTTGCACCCAACCGTGAAACCCTCGGCGGAACGGCCTATCTTGTTCTGGAGCAGGACCCTAGCGGCCAGAGCGCCAATATTTTGATCGATTGCCCTGCCTTTAACGACGACGTTCAGCGTTTTATCGCTGACAAAGGAGGTGTTAGGACGCTGTTCATTACCCACAGGGGCGGTATGGCTCAAGTCCCTATTTTCCAGCAAACTTTCGAGGCTCAGGTGCTGATTCAGGAACAAGAAGCCTATTTGCTGCCGACGGTGATGACTGAGCGCTTTCACCGCGACCTTCAGATCTCACCTACTAGCCGAGTATTTTGGAATGCCGGCCACTCTCCTGGATCGGCCTGCCTTTACCACAGTCTCTATGGCGGTGTTTTGTTTACAGGTCGGCATTTGCTGCCGAACCGCGAAGGGGCTCCAGCGCCGCTGCGGCTATCCAAAACCTTCCACTGGCCTCGGCAACTGCGCTACAGTCAGCAGCTTCTCACCGATTTTAGCCCTGACACACTCAGCAGCATTTGTCCTGGGGCCAGCACCGGCTTCTTGCGCGGCGAAAAAAAAATTGCTCATGCCTATGAAAAGTTGCAAAGTCTCGATTGGCAGGCTTTATCAACTGTTCAACCAGCACTGTGAATTTCAGTTAATGAATAAGATCATGAGTCAGGCAATGAGCAAATGCCGACAATCGCCTCAGGCAGATAAATCAGCCAAGTGCGCTGCGCGGACTGAGAGAGCGTTTGCACCATCGGCGAGAGTTGATTGATATCTTTGAGCCCTTGCTGCGTTTTGATTTTGATGCCTCGCTGATAGACGCTGTAGCCCTTACTCCAAATATGCCGTAGACCGCTGTATCGATGAGCTTCTACGCCTTTGCCCGCTAGCTGCTGCTGGACGTTATTAAGCAAACTTTCCTGTTCAGCAGGCGTGGCCTGAGTCACCTCTAGAGCCTTGAGCAGTCGGCGGTTCAGGTATCGCTGACAAAAATCAGCCAAAATCGGATCTAGGTGATGCTGCCAGCGCTGAATATGATAGGTAAATACAATATCATCGCCTTCTAGATACCTCGCTAAGGGCAACTGCGCGATTGGCTCCATCAGCCAAGCCGTGACGGTCACATCGGCTTCTAGCTGCCCTCGACTTAGTAGATCACGAGCGCGGATAAAGATCTGCTCCAAAATCCAGGTTGCGGATAGATTTTTGGGGTGATTGTAGATTTGAGCGTACATGAACGAGCGTACGACCAAATAGTGCTCAATGGCCGAAAGCCCCTTTTGCTCGACTACTAGCTGCTGGGTGAGGGGATCATAGTCTAGGGCTAGCAAAATCCGGTCTAAATCGAGCTGTCCATAGGAGGCACCGGTAAAGTAGCTGTCTCGCATGAGGTAGTCTATTCGATCACAGTCTAACTGACTGGACACGAGCTGCCACACACAGGGCACCGCATGGCTGTGAGTATAGATCTGGGTAATCGATCTTCCTAGATCAGGCGCAAAGCTATCTAATAAATGCCTAATTTCAGGTGCTTTTTCGATAATTGCGATTGTCCACTGCTCATGGCATGAGCCAAAGACTTCTTCGGCGGTGTGGCTAAAGGGGCCATGGCCGATGTCATGCAGAAGGGCCGCGCAAAGGACGGTGGCCCTATGTCTGAGCAACACCTCATGCCGCCCGGCTAGTCGATCAAATGCCCGTCGAGCCACTGCCATCACGCCTAGAGAATGCGTAAAGCGAGAAGTTTCGGCTCCGTGAAAGGTGAGGCTTGCAGGCCCAAGTTGACGAATCCGCCGCAGCCGCTGAAAAGCCGCCGTTTCAATCAGCTCAGTCAGCAGCGCTTCAACGGGGTCAGCGCTATTGAGCGTAATCGCCCCGTGTAGCGGATCGTGATAGGTACGCGTTTTAGCCGTTTGACCCGCTTTAGCCGTTGGCTTTGAACTAGTCAGCGACATTATTATAGTTACCGCTGAGCCGTGGCGAATGACTGGGCTAGCAGCGAAACCGCTGCCTGGTACTGGGCATCTTCAGATGAGCCAAACTGCTTGCGCTGCTCGATTGAAGCCACCACCGTTTGATCCGGTGAGATGCCTAGCTTATTGATGTCATTGTGATTGGGCGTTTCATACTTAGCAATGGTCACTGCTAGCCCCGCCCCATTGGGCAGATCAAACAGCGATTGAATCAAGCCCTTGCCAAAGGTCGTTTCACCCACGAGCTGAGCGCGACCATTCTCTTGCAGTGCCCCGGCCAGAATCTCACTAGCGCTAGCCGTCCCCTGGTTAACGAGTACCACTAGCGGATCAGCCGTAATTGCTTTTCCGACTGCATCGTAGCTGCCCAATGAGCCTTGCCGATTGACAGTGTAGACAACGGTGCCTTGATCTAGCCACATTCGCGCAATTTCAATGCCGGCATTCAGCAATCCACCGGGATTATTTCGCAAATCCAATATATAAGCGTCAGCCCCCTGATGTTCTAGATCTTCTAAGGCGGCTTTGAGTTCGGTCGCGGCGTTGCCATTGAACTGACCTAGCCGCAGGTAGCCGAGCTTGGGCAATCCGGGTTCTGTGCGCAGATCAGCCGTGACAGGGTTAATTTCAATGCGATCGCGCTGCACAGTTACTTCAAACGGAGGGCTGTCAGCTCGGCTGACTTTCAACGCCACTTGGCTGCCGATTGCCCCACGCATTCGAGCCGCTGCCTCGTCTAGGGTAATGGTCGCGGTTGACGTACCATTAATTGCCAAAATCTCATCTTGAGGCATTAGGCCCGCTGTTTCTGCCGGTGAGCCCTCAATCGGTGCGATCACTCGTAAAAAGCTAGATTCGTCTTCTTTGGCGATTTGCAGCCCTACCCCTAGCAGCTCCCCATTCGTATTTGTTTGTAAACTCTGATATTGATCGGGCGGCAAAAATCGGGTGTAAGGATCGTCCAATACAGCTAACATATCCTGAATGGCGCTGTAGGTTTCGGCCCAAGTCGGCAACGGCTGACGCAGCACCTTTTGACGCATAAACCACCAGTTTTGATGATTAAAGGTTTCATCTACATAGCTGCGATTGATGATGCGCCATACTTCCATCACCATCTGCTGCTGATTGGTAAAAGCCAAGGCGGATGAAAGCGTGCCCGGAAAACTTGAAAAAGCGCCATTGACCGGGACAATCGCGATCCCAAGCCAGAGCGCGATCGCTAAACTCACCGTCATTAACACTCGAAAAAATCGTTTTCTCATCTGTTCTATATCATCTGCCTTATGAGGTAACTATTTAAAACCTTGTCTAAAACCTTGTCTAAAACTTTTAAGTTCGCTGCCCATAAACCGCCCCCTGAAGTGCAAACCAATCTCTATTCAAGATACTACTTGCCTAAAAGCCAACGATAGCAGGGGCGCGAACGGGGAAAGTAGCCAAAACCTAGCCCAAGCAGCGATGCCCTTTCGCTAATTGTAAAGCTATGTAAATTATATAAGATATCTAAATTTCTTAAAATTTCCCTTGATTGAGGGGTTCTGAGAAACGCCTCGTCGGCCTTTAGCTGGCTTTCAGTTGGCTTCGGAGCAATTTGAATCTCTCATCTATCACCGAAATGTCACCGATTTTGCCTCGCCAATCAGGGGCGATTTAGCTAACTTCATTGAGTTAGCATCTCATCAGCTGTGTTACATTTTTTAGTATTGGTATAAACCCTTCAGATCAAGAATTTTGCTTCATGTTTACTAAGCAAGTCACCGACTCCTCAACCTACAAATGGTTTGATGAACGACTAGAAATCCAGGCGCTAGCTGACGATATCTCTAGCAAATATGTTCCTCCCCACGTTAATATCTTCTACTGCTTAGGCGGTATCACCCTTGTTTGCTTCATCATCCAATTTGCCACTGGCTTTGCGATGACGTTTTACTACCGGCCCACTGTGACTGATGCGTTTGCCTCAGTGCAGTATCTGATGACCGACGTTAACTTTGGCTGGCTGATTCGCTCTGTCCATCGCTGGTCTGCCAGCATGATGGTACTGGTGATGATTCTGCACGTTTTCCGCGTTTATCTCACTGGCGGTTTCAAAAAGCCTCGTGAGCTAACCTGGGTGACTGGCGTCATCTTAGGTGTTATCACCGTTTCCTTTGGTGTAACGGGCTACTCGCTGCCTTGGGATCAAGTCGGCTACTGGGCGGTCAATATCGTCTCAGGCGTACCGGGCGCGATTCCAGTTGTTGGTGAAACCATCGTTGAACTAATGCGTGGAGGCTCAGGTGTCGGTCAAGCAACCCTGACTCGTTTCTATAGCCTGCACACTTTTGTCTTGCCTTGGTTTATCGCGGTATTCATGCTGTTGCACTTCATCATGATTCGCAAGCAAGGTATTTCTGGGCCATTGTAAAGTGCTCGACAAGGTGCTCGACACAGTGTTCGACACAGTGCTCGCCTAGGCTCATTGTGAAGTGCTGGCTGCACAGCTAAATGAGCCAAATGAGTTTAGAGTATTAACCCGCTGTTGGTGTCATTATTTTTAGGAAGTTAATCAATGTCAATTCTTAAGAAGCCAGATCTTAGCGATCCTATGCTGAGAGAGAAGCTCAAGAAAGGCATGGGCCACAACTACTACGGTGAGCCCGCTTGGCCTAACGATCTTCTCTATGTTTTCCCGATTGTAATCATGGGCACTATCGCCTGCTGTGTGGCTTTGGCTGTGCTAGATCCAGCGTTGATTGGTGAGCCGGCTAATCCTTTTGCAACTCCGCTAGAGATTTTGCCTGAGTGGTACCTCTATCCCACGTTCCAAATGCTGCGGGTATTGCCCAACAAGCTTTTGGGAATTGCTGCAATGAGCGCCATTCCATTGGGCTTGATACTGGTGCCCTTTATTGAGAATGTCAACAAGTTTCAAAATCCATTCCGTCGTCCAATTGCGACTGCTGTATTTCTCTTCGGCACGCTAGCAACAATTTGGCTGGGTATTGGTGCAACGTTCCCGATTGATACGTCCTTAACGTTGGGTCTTTTCTAAAGATCTGAGCCGTTTGGTATCGCTGTCGTAGTTTTTGTTTGATCGCTCAGTTTCTGAAAGATTCTGAGCGATTTTTAATGGCAAAATTGCCTGCCAGAATTTGTCTATCTAATAGGCTTTGTCGAATTTCTTAGGATACTTTTGTCGGCTGAAACCGCTGGAACATATCGGGAAGCTCTACTGGCCAATGTCCTAATGTATCAGGACATTGGCTATATCAATATTTGTTTCAGAACTGGCGATCGCTCAGTGCTTTAGTGCTCAATCCGGGAAAAATTAGCCTACACCAGAGTCGTTAAGGTTCGTGAATTGTAGGGCTTGGATGGAATGGAGAGATCTAAACAAAATGATAGATTGGGAAGTATTGTTACCTTATTAAACACTAAGCTATTGAAAGCCAAGCTTTGGGGGCAGAATCTGCGTATTGGTCAGGCGACCTCTAAGCTGGATGTTTTGCTACGCGCAAATTCACAGGCAACTGTAAAGGCCAACTCAGAAATGCTGGAGCGATCGCACCTCACTGTTAGCAGCCATTTGGAAGAACTCTCGACCGTCCAGCGCTGGTTTCGAACGCTGGTTGCGCGTCTAGCAACCGAAAATCCTTGGATTGACGAACAGTTCAATCAGCTTAACCTAGCCTTGACAGAGGGATTTACCAATGCTGTTCGCCATGCTCATGCCGATTTGCCTGCGAATACACCGATTGATATTGAGCTGTCACTGCATCCTGAACGGGTTGAGCTGAGGATTTTTGATCGCGGGGCACCTTTTGACCCTGATAGCTTGAGTGAGCCTGTTGCCGGATCTTTACGGGAAGGGGGCTATGGCTGGTTTTTATTAAGGCGATTGGCAGATCGGGTGAGCTATGATTGCTTGCCGAAGGAGGCCCCGAATCAAGGCCCGAATCAAGGCCCGAATCAAGGCCCGAATCAAGGCCCAAATCAAGGCCAGAGCTGCGCGTTGAGTCAGGAAAAGATTGATTGCGCTGACGAAATACGAAAGCCTCAACCGATTGATCCACGCAATTGCTTACGCATTATAAAAACTGCGAAGGTTTTGTGAATTCTCGACCTACAGGACGCTGTAGCAGCGGCTTTCCTTGTTAGGATTTTGAGTGACAGATCTAACCTGTTGACGCTAAAGCCCGCTCTGAGCCATAACGCTATCAAGATTGAAGGAAACCCTTGCCCATGACTAAAACCGCACTCATCACTGGTATTACTGGGCAAGATGGATACTACCTCAGTCGGTTGCTGTTGGATAAAGGCTATCGAGTGGTCGGGCTAGTGCCCCCTGAGAGACAAAGCAGTCTTGCTAAGCTAGGTGACGTTGCGGATCTAGTCAAGATCTATTCAGTTGCGCTGACTAGCGCTGACGCGTTAAGCCAAGCGATGGAAACGCTTCAGCCCGATGAAATTTACAACCTCGCTGCGCCAAGCTTTGTTCCTGCTTCGTGGGACGATCCGCTCGGGACGCTCGATCTGATTACCGGTACGGCGACTCGGCTACTAAGTGCGACTCGCGATCTGGGACTATCGACTCGGTTTTATCAGGCAAGTTCTTCGGAGATATTTGGCGATGTACAGTCTGCGCCGCAAACGGTAGAGACGCCTTTTCGCCCCAAAAATCCTTACGGAGCAGCCAAGCTTCATGCGCATTGGACGATGGTGCATCACCGCGATCGCTACAACCTATTTGCCTGTAGCGGCATTTTGTACAACCACGAATCACCGCGCCGTCCGCCTCAATTTGTCACGCGCAAAATTTCTTTGGCGGCGGCAGCGATTAAGCTGGGCTTGCGCGATCGCCTATCAATGGGCAGCCTAGCGGCTAAGCGGGACTGGGGCTTTGCAGGTGATCATGTCGAAGCGATGTGGCGAATGCTGCAAGCTGATACCCCTGAAGACTACGTGATTGGCACAGGCGTGCTGCACACCGTGCAAGATTTGGTTGCAGCGGCCTTTAGCTGTGTGGATTTGGACTGGCAAAAGTATGTCGAAACCGATCCGGCTTTTATTCGAGAAGATGAGCATTTTCAGCTCGTCGCCGATCCGAGCAAAGCCAAAGAAAACTTAGACTGGCAGCCGCAGGTGAGCTTTGAGCAGCTGGTCGAAACGATGGTGCGCAGCGATCTAGCGCGGCTTGAGGCCGGCAGCATCGCCCCGGCAAAGGTCGCTTAGCCGATGAAGCATGTTTTTGTGTTTATTGAGGTGTTTGGCTGCGAAGGAGGCATTCAGTCTTATATTCAAGATGTGTTGAGCGCATATGAACAGCTGGCTGCTGAGCCTGAAGCCAGAAAACGATTGTCTGCCGACGTATTTTTGCTCCGAGACCCTAACAGCACGCTGCCGAAGCGCAGTGAATGCTTTACCTATCAGAGCTGCAAGAGCGTTCACCCCATGCTAGAGCGAGTTCGGCTGACACTAGCGCTAGCGCTGAGGCTGATGCGCGATCGCCCCGATCACGTTTTTTGTGGTCATATCAATTTAGCCGCGCTCGTCAGCTCTTTGTGCCGCTTGCTCAACATTCCCTACACCCTGCTGACCTACGGCAAAGAAGTGTGGTACGAGCTACCCGACTTAGAAAAAAAGGCCATGCAGCGCGCCGACAGGATTTGGACTATCAGTCGCTACAGCCGCGATCTGGCCTGTGAGGCTAACCAAGTGCCGAACGAGAAATTTGACCTGCTGCCCTGTGTGGTTGATGGCAGCATTTTTACGCCCGGCCCTGCGCCAGAAGCGTTAATTCATCGCTATGAACTGCAAAACGTGCCCCTGCTGATGACAGTGGCGCGACTGTGGGCGGGAGATATTTATAAAGGGGTGGATGTCACGATTCGGGCGCTGCCTGAAATTTCCCAAGCTTTTCCGCAGGTTAAGTACCTAGTGATTGGTCGAGGCGATGATCAGCCCCGGTTAGCTCAGCTAGCGGATGATCTAGGTGTGGCGGATAGAGTCATTTTTGCGGGCTTTGTGCCTGATCAGGCGCTGATTGATCACTATCGCCTAGCAAGTGTCTATGTCATGCCTTCTCAAGAAGGCTTTGGCATTGTGTATCTGGAGGCGATGGCCTGTGGGGTGCCCGTAATCGCCGGAGACAGCGATGGTTCTGCCGATCCGCTGCAAGATGGCCGACTCGGTTGGCAAGTGCCGCACCGCGATCCGCAAGCAGTCGCTACGGCCTGTATTGAAGCGCTGACTGGAGCCGATCAGCGCTGTAATAGCCCCTGGCTCAGATCTGAGAGCTTGTCTGCTTTTGGCGCGACCGTTTTGAGGCAGCGGTTGCGGGAGTTGCTTTAAAGATTAGACGGTGGTTTAGGGGGTTGGGCCAGACGGTGGGTTGGACGGTTTGTGCGCTTTGCGACAAATGAGTTGAGTATTACGATAGAGAAAACACCGATACCCAACCGACTCGGTGCCGTTACTCACGGGAGTTCGCTACAGTGAATCAAAACTTTAATCAACTGCAAGTCCGCTTTCCGGGCCTCGGCTGCTGGCTGTTTATTTTAGGGGCCGCTTGGCTGATTGGAGCCATTGGCCTCAGCGGCATCATTAAATCTATTGTGGGGCTGGTGCTGCTTATCTTTTTAGCCCCCGTGCTGGCTTTTTTCGCCTTACAGTTTTGGATCAAACGAAATTTGATCACAGGCAATTGCCCCGTGTGTGATCAGCCGCTGACTAGTCTGAAGGGCTTGCAAACTCCTTGTCCGAACTGTGGCACGGCAGTCTCGGCGACGCGTGAAGGGTTTGTGCGCTTTGCGGCAGATGGGGTGATTGATGTACAGGTGGTAGATGTGCGCCCTAGCCAAAAAGATTTGGCGGACGGAAATTTTTTAGAGACGGATGCCACCACAATTGATGTCGAGGTGCAGCAGTTGCCGGATGGTGATAGGTAGGGTGAATAGTTAAGAAGGGACAACGTGCAGCGCTACGTCGTCCCTTTTTTATTGAGCGGATGCTTTAGAGGTTACTGGCTGATTGAGAGGGTATAAGGGTAGCTTTCACCTCGGCGATCGCCTACATACAGCCGGTACTCACCCTGCGTGAGCAAACCAGGCGCTTGAATAATGCCGCCATCGTAATTGTGAGCAAAAACACATTCTTTAAAGCCATCTGGGCCGGTAATGAGCAGCGTATAGTCACCTTGGCTTTGCACTTCAAAGTTTAAAGCAGCAAAGGGCTCACTGACTCTGACAACTTGGCTTGCTGCCGAATTGATATTGCCACAAGTTGAGCTTTCAGCGCCACCGCTTTGGCCGGTTCTTGCAATCGGGGCGGCAATCGGCGTCGTCGCGGCGATCTGCTGAGCCTGGGCGGCTAACCCTGCGGCTGGCACCAGCGTCAGAGCGGCGCTCAAAGCGAGAAAAGCTGAAGAAAAGCGTTTCATAGAGGAACCCCTGTTGAGGCTTAGCCTGTTGATGCTTAGATCGTATCCTGCGGCTGAGCGCTTCGGTGACAAAAACTGTGCCACTTCATTGAATGGCGTTAGAGAGAATTACGATACTGTAACAGCAGTTGTTTTAACGGGGCTTTTTCTTATGAATGCGGTGGCTTCTTCTCTGGTTAATGGTCTGCTTAAAGTGAAGCCGTTGGCTAACTTTGCCAAGTACCGAGCTCGCAAGATGATGATTGAACGCGCTGAAACCATCGGCGTGTACTGGCGTGATGAGGTCAAAGCGCTGCGGGCAAGAGACTCGGTAGTTGCTGATGACGTAGGCCCTAACGGGGTGGCGCTCAACCCAATTTGGGAGCATGATCTAGCGGCGCTGACGAATCCGAGCGTTGTTTATCCGAGCTATTACACCACGAGCTTTCATGCTTATGAGGAAGGCAATTTGGGTTGGCTACCGGCGCTAGAAGTCGATGTAGCGGCGCGGGCGGTTCATGCCCGGATTTGGCCACAAGCTGATGATCGATCTGGGATAGAAGGCGATCGCCAGCTCAGAAAAAGCTATCATCAGGCGCTAAAAGACACGCTAGCTGCTCAAAAAGCGCCCGCGCGCATCATTGATTTGGGCGCTAGCACGGGCCGCAGCACGTTTGCGCTACAAGAGAGCTTCCCATCTGCGCAGATTACTGGCGTGGATTTGTCGCCTTATTTTCTGGCGGTTGCCCAACATGCTGAACAGCGTCAAGAGCGGCCATTAGCAGCGACGTCTTCTATTTCTTGGGTACATGCGCCTGCTGAAGCCACGGGTCTACCCGCTGAGTCGGCGGAACTGGTGTCTGCTTGCCTAGTGTTTCATGAACTGCCAGTTGCGGCAGCCCGAGACATTGTTGCAGAAGCTTATCGGCTACTGAGCCCGGGCGGTCATTTTGCGATTATGGACATGAATCCACAGAGTGAGATTTTCGCCAAAATGCCCCCTTACATTCTCACCCTGCTAAAGAGTACAGAGCCTTACCTAGATCAGTATTTTGCCTTGGATATGAGTGAATTATTGATTCAAGCCGGGTTCTTGGCCCCGCGTATCGTCTGTAATACGCCGCGTCACCGCACTATCATGGGTCAAAAGCCGATGATTTAAAGGCCTGATTTAAAGGCCTGATTAAAAGCCCTTTGATTAAAAACCGCCAGCGTCCGTTCAACTTGCTGGCTATCACAAAACCCTTTAACGGATGAAAACTATGCGAGTATTGCTTCTCTATCCTTTGTTCCCGCAGAGCTTTTGGTCGTTTGAGAAAGCGATTACGCTGATTGGGCGCAAAGCGTTTTTGCCGCCTTTGGGCCTGATTACGGTGGCGGCGATTTTGCCTCAAGACTGGGAATTTCGGCTGGTAGATCGCAACGTGAGCAAGCTTAGCGAGGCCGATTGGGATTGGGCTGATTTGGTGATTTTGTCGGCGATGATTGTGCAAAAGCCTGATTTGCTCGATCAAATTCGTGAGGCTAAGCGGCGAGGCAAGAAAGTAGCTGTTGGCGGGCCTTACCCAACGTCGGTGCCTGAAGAGTGCGAAGCGGCGGGCGCGGACTATTTGATTTTGGATGAAGGTGAGCTGACGCTGCCGATGTTTGTTGAGGCGATCGCGCGAGGCGAACAATCGGGCACCTTTAGAACCACTGAAAAGCCCGATGTGACGATTACGCCCGCACCGCGTTACGACCTGCTAGAGATGAACGCTTACGCGATGATGTCGGTGCAGTTTTCTAGAGGCTGTCCGTTTCAGTGCGAGTTTTGCGACATTATTGTGCTGTATGGCCGTAAGCCTAGAACTAAAGAGCCTGCTCAGCTGATTGCGGAGCTAGATCGCCTGTTTGAATTGGGCTGGCGAGGCACTGTGTTTATGGTCGATGACAATTTTATTGGCAATAAGCGCAATGTAAACCGGCTACTGGCTGAGCTACAGCCGTGGATGGCCGAAAAAGGCTATCCCTTTACTTTTAATACCGAAGCCTCGGTGGATCTAGCGCAAGATCAGGCGCTGATGGATGCAATGGTGGCTTGTAACTTTGGCTCGGTGTTTGTCGGCATTGAAACGCCGGATGAAGACAGTTTGGCGGTGACGAAAAAGTTTCAAAATACGCGCGATCCGCTCAGCGAGTCGATTTATAAAATTCAAAGCTCGGGCATTCGCGTGATGGCAGGCTTTATTGTGGGATTTGATGGAGAGAAAAAAGGGGCAGGCGATCGCGTCGTTGCCTTTGCCGAAAAAGCCGCCATTCCCTTAGCCCTCTTCAGTATGCTGCAAGCACTGCCCAACACCGCTTTGTCGCACCGGCTGAAGCGAGAAAACCGCCTGCTCGACACTAGCGGCGATATCAATCAAACCACGCTGCTCAACTTTGTTCCGACGCGCCCGATTGAAGATATTGCCCGTGAGTATGTCGATGGGTTTTATCAGCTTTACGATCCGCAAAACTTTTTGGCACGTACCTATCGCTGCTATCGAATTTTAGGGCAGGCTAACTATCCCAAAAAAGAGCGAAAGGCCAAAAAACCGTTCGATCCAATGTTTATCAAAGCGGCGGCAGTTTTATTTTGGAAGCAGGGCATTGTGCGCAAAACCCGGTGGACTTTTTGGCCTTACCTGTTCCAAATGATTCGGCATAATCCGGGCGGGGTGATGAGCTATCTCAATATCTGTGCGCAGAATGAGCACTTTTTGGAGTATCGCCAAGTCGTGAAAGATAATATTGAAGCGCAGCTAGCGGCTTATTTGGCGCATGAAGAGGTGCTAAAAGCAGCAACTTTAGAGGATTCAGGAGAGGACAGAGATGCGGCGGCTGAAGATCTAGTAATGGTTAGCTCTGCGGTGTCTCATCCAGCCGTGGCCGATTAGGCCAAAAAAAAGACCTAGCATTGCTAGGTCTGAGGGTTCCATGAATGATTAAATGTTGAATCTAAAGCCGCCTTTGAAGCCGTTTATTAAGGACCTAAGTGAGCATTACTCCTGAAGGAAGACTTTTGAAAAGACTTTTTGATAAATGCCGCTTAGGCAATATCCGTCAGTGGGCTGTGAGGTTAACACGCAGCGTTGGAGAAGCGCTGACCTGCTGAAGAATTGTTGTCAATATAGTAATCTGGGCGTTGCCTATCTGTGCTCTAGGCAACAAATTACGATTTATTCACGTAATGTTTGATTTGCACTCAATTTCTCAAGGCTGATTGATGAGTTGATGGACTGGCTGATCGGCTAGCTGATTTTGACTGCGATTAATCGCAGTCAAAACGGTAGGATTCTGGGCTAGCTGGGTGGCGATCGCGGCTGCTCCTAGCTGATTAATATGACTCGGATCGGCAAACAAAGCAGTCTGCGTCTTCCACTGGGTCAGCAAATCGACAACCGCAAACCCGTGGGCGGCGCTTTGAGTTTGTAAAAATTGCTGAAACTGCCTTTCATAATAGCGCCGAAAATCATCGAGATAGCTGTCGCTCAGGGGCAAATTTACAAAAATAAGCTGAGCGCCCTGATCGGCAGTGAAGGTGGCAGCCTGCTGTAAGGCAGTGGTCTGATCGCCAGATAGCGTAAAGGGTGAATAAGCGTTATCGTAGCGACCATTAACCCGACGAACTTGCTGATAGTAAGTCTGCGGTACAAACCTGTCGCTGACTGCTGAAAAGCCTAGCGAGTTTAAGCTGTTAGGAACGGCGGCTAACGGCGATCGCTTCGCATTCCCTTGAGCGGCTAAAAATAAAGCGATTAGCCGTTCGCCTGCTTGAATCGTGCGATAACCAGGAGAAGCTGCTAAGCTTTCCCAAGTGCGATCGCGTCGCCCATCGTTAAACGCCCGTGATCCATCACCCCAAATAATCACCCTCGGCAGTGGCTGTGGCAGTAGATCACGCAAGACAAAGTTCACTACTTTCGCGGTCGCGCCATTCACACTAAAATTAAATACCTTAATATCGTCGTGTCCCTGATTGGCCAAAGTCTGCTGCATCACCGTTGGATCGATGCCCTGTAGGGCCCGTGAGCTGCCGACAATCAGCACATCCGGGGTGCCCTCAGTCGCTAAATAAGACAGATAGCCCGCGATCTGAGCATCGAATAAGGCGCTGCCAAAGCTGGGAATACCGGCAGCCGGGCTCATCTGCTCAGCGTGTTGCTGCGCTTCTATAAGGTGCTGTAGGTACTCGCGCAGTCGGCGCTGGGCAAAAATTCGCGAAGGACTCTCCGGGGGGATCGATTGGGTGAGTGCGATCGCTGACAGCCACTGCCCCATCACCACATCCCAATCGGCTATCGAAGTCGCTGTTTGGGCCAATCGCAGCGCCTGGTTAGCCTGATCAGCCGCCTGCTGCAAAATCGCTGCTGCCGCCACATCTATCAGCGGGATTGTCTCATCCGGTATTGCTTCACTAGGTTCTGGACTAGTAGGCGACTCAACACGAGGCCGACTAGAGCCAGAAATGCCTTCTAGTAAGCTGTCCAAGCTTGAACCTACTGATTGCGTGGGGTCACTGGCTGACTCAATCGGTAACGGCTCAATAGATGATTCAATCGGCACGGGCTCAAGGGCTAGCTCATCAGCAAAAGCGTGCAATCCCCGTAAATCTACCGAACTTATACCCACCCAACTGCCGACTGAAGTCAGTACAGCCCATCGCATCCATCGGCTCCAACGCCGCCCCGAGTCTGAAGAATAAGCTTTTATCATGGTTATATTAGTGTTACCAGCCGTTTTCACACCGTGACGTGGTTGAGTGACGTGATTGAGGGGCGTGATTCAGCGCACATTATCTATCCGTAATGTCCCTCACTCATTCTATAGAGCAGTCATCAAAGAACCTAGCTTGAGCCCAAAGTGATCGATTGGTTCTGACCAATAGGTTGCATAGAAGCTCAAAAAGACGTAGAAAAAAGCGTATAGCAGTGTGAGTGAAGCTGTTAATCAAACGGTGAGCGGCCATTTATAACACTCTTTCTATTCCCAAAGACTCCGCTATCTCCTAAAATAATGGTACAAAAGTACTCAGAAAGATCATGGTTCAATATACGCTTGCGCAAAGTCCAGAAGTTTTAATTGATGTCCCCGGCCGTGACTCTAACAAAGCCCGTGAAAAGGCTATGGATCAGCTCATGGCCTTACTCGATGATGATAAACTGCCCACCGAACTTGACGATGGGTTTAACCCCAAGGATTTTATTGAAGTGAAAGAGCCCCAGAGCGAGCCTACCGATGAAGAAAATGCTGTAGTCGAAGCGGTACAAACGCTGAGCAACTTGTCTAAGCTGAAAATCAAGGTGCAGGGCTCTCGGTCTGAGGCGCTCAAAGTCCGTGAACTGGTGGATTTACTCTTCACAGATGAGGTGATTGAAGAAGAGCAAATTGAAGAACTCAACAATGGCTTTAAAACGCTCAAAACCTTTGCTCAAACCAACCTTCGCTACCGCGACGCTAAAGACGACGCTGAATCTGCCCGCGAAGTGTTAGACAACGCGCTCAACCCACCTAGCAAGAAAAAATAGGCCAAGAATCTAGCCGAAAAGTCGTCAAAAAATCTTGCCAAAATCTAGCAATGCTATTCGCTGGGCACTCTATCTGTTGAAAGGGCGGTCAAAAGGGCGGTGAAAGGACAGCTCAAAAAAACAATTCACCCTCAACCGCCAGTCAACTGACTGTCAACTGACCGTTAAAAGAGTAGGGCAAGTGATTGGCAACAGAACGAGCATATTGGCTGGCTTGGTCACGAATTAAAGGGGTGGGGCCAGTTACTCTCAAGCATTTGTGGGAGCATTTTGGGGCTTTGGCTGTCGCTTGGCAAGCGACAGCGAGCGAGTTACTAGCGGTCGATGGAATTGGTCTGTTGAGCGCTGAGAAGATCACAGCTCAGCGAGCCAAACTAGATCCTGTTAAGCTATTGGCTCAACAGGAGCAAGAAAATCAGTCCTTTTGGACACCTGCCGACGCCGACTATCCAGCGCTGCTGTTTGCGATTAACGATCCGCCGCCGCTGCTGTACTATCGCGGCAACCTTAGGTTAAACGATCATCTCCAGGCGCTCAGCGTTGGCATTGTTGGCACGCGTAGCCCTTCTGCCTATGGTCAGCGCTGGACACAAAGGCTCAGCCGCCACCTCACGCGTCAAGGGGCGGTAATTGTTTCTGGGTTAGCGGCTGGAATTGATACGGTGGCTCATACGATCTGTCTGCAACAGCAGGGTCTGACGATTGCGGTGCTAGGGACTGGCGTAGATGTGGTGTATCCCGCTCGTAACCGGGATCTTTATGAGCAGATTGTCGCGACTGGGCTGGTGGTGAGCGAATATGCTGATGGCACCTTGCCGGATAAGGTGCATTTCCCGCAGCGTAATCGCATCATTGCCGGGCTTTCACGAGCGATTTTGGTGACGGAGGCGCCGGCCCGCTCCGGCGCGCTGATCACGGTGCGCTTGGCGAATGACTATTGTCGAGAGGTATATGCGCTGCCCTGTGCTTTGGATAATGTGCAAGGGGCGGGCTGTTTGCAGTCGATCAGTGAGGGGGCGCAGATGATTTTGGGTGAGCAGATGCTGGCTGAAGCGCTAGCAGCTTTGCCGCCGGTAGATGTGGCAGGGCCTGCTAGGGCTGAGATTGCTCAGAGCGCGATCAGGAAGATGAGCAGAACTGACAGAACTGACAGAACTGACAAGCCTCAGTTCTGTGAAGAGTCGCTTGCCTCAGGTTTGCGGACTTCGGGGGGCGGTTTGGCAAGTGATCCATTGGCCTTGATCGACCTATCTCCCGTTCTCAGCCAAGTTCTGAATGCTCTATCAGTCGAGCCGATGGTGTTCGATCACATCGTGCAGAGTGCACAGATGGACACCGCTGCGGTGCTAAGCGCGTTGATGCAGCTAGAGCTATCGGGTTTGGTGGTGCAGCTACCGGGGATGCAGTATCAGCGCACTTAAGCAGGCAGAGTGGATTGCATCTGCCTGCTTAGGTAAAAACAGCCGTTTGACTGATAAACAGGGGAAATCTGATATAAAGGATGCGATCGCTCCTTAGAAAGCCCCGATTTTTCATCCTGACTTGTCACCCCTTAGCGCCTAGCTAGCCTTCGCAATGCCTTCGATTCCGACTCGCGCTCAGCCTGCTCTCGATTTTGTTCCCCCGAACTATACGGGTTGGTTAAGACGAGCCCTAACGCCGCTGATGCCTGGGATAACGGCTTGGAAAACCAACGTGACAGCGATAGAAACGCGCCATGTAGAGAGGCTAGCTCAGCAATATGCTGACTTTGCAGCGGGTAAAACGCGGCTGTTGATTGCCTTTCGCCATCCCAATTCCAACGATCCTTACATGCTGAGTCATCTGTTTTGGCAGGCACTGCCGCAAACGGCTCGACAAATGGGGCTGAAGCTGCAACCAACTCATGCTCACTTCATTTATGATCGTGGCATTCCGCTGTGGGCTGGCAACTATTTGAGCTGGATTTTTTCTCGCTTGGGTGGGGTGCCGATTCAGCGCGGCAAGCTCGATTTGCGGGCCCTCAAGACGGCGCGATCTCTTTTTCTAAAGGGCCAATTTCCCTTAGCCGCAGCGCCCGAAGGCGGCAATAACGGCCATAACGAAATAGTTAGTCCGCTAGAGCCTGGAATTGCACAGCTAGCTTTTTGGTGCGTTGAAGATTTGCAAGCGGCTAAGCGAGATCAGGCGGTTGTAATTTTGCCAGTGGGCATTCAGTATCGCTATATTGATCCGCCTTGGCGACAGCTAGAAGCTTTGATTCATGAATTGGAGGTTGATAACGGCCTTCAGAAAGACGGCTTGGCTGAGGTTCTGAAAACCAGTGCGTGGCTGGATTTGGCCCCGCCTGAGCAAGCTGACTTATACCGCCGCCTATACCGGTTGGCAGAGCATTTGCTGACCCTGATGGAGGGCTATTATCAGAACTTTTATGGGGTGAGCTTTGCGCGTGCTCAGCTAGACGGCTGTCCCAATGAGCAGCTAGCAGAGCGGCTAACAGTGCTGATGAATGGAGCTTTGCAGGTAGCTGAGCAATATTTTAACGTGCGGCCTAAAGGCAGCTTGATTGATCGCTGCCGCAAGGTGGAGCAGGCAGGGTGGAGCCGGATTTTTCGTGAGGATACGATTAGCATGACGCCAGTAGAGCGCGGTTTGGCAGATCGGGTGGCGGAGGGAGCGAATTTACGGATGTGGCATATGCGCTTAGTGGAGAGCTTTGTGGCGGTGACGGGCCACTATGTGAAGGAGCATCCGAGCGCGGATCGCTTTGCTGAAACGACGCTGCTGCTGCGCGATATGGTGGGCAAAATTAAGGGTGAACCCCTCAGCCGCCCGCAACTTGGGCCGCAAAGGGCGATTTTGACGGTGGGTGATCCGATTGAGGTCAGCGGGCGGCTGGCGGATTATAAGGGGAAGCGCAGAGAGGCGATCGCTGATCTCACTCAAGATTTACAGACGGCAATGGAAGCCTTGATACTGACAGAATGAGCCGATCAAATCCGTCTATCATTCCACTGCTTTCACCAGTGGTTCCATGCGCTCGGCAATCACGGCATAGAAGGGATCGCCGCCGCCGCTGCCGGTGATCTGGCTGAGCATTTGCAAAAAGGCTGGAATTTCTGGTTTGTGCGCCACAGTTTCAATCTTGCCAAAGCCTGAAACCGCCTCAAAGTAACGCTTTACGAGGGCAACCCGGCTGGCTTCTGTGCCTTCTCGCCAAGCGGCGATCGCCTTGTCATAAAACATCCGATTTGAAAAGCTAAAAATCGCAATCCCACCGGGCTTAAGCACTCGGTAGACTTCAGCAAAAATTTTCTCAGGGTACTGAATGTACTGCACAGAGACGGTATTAATCACCGCATCAAACGAGGCGTCGGCTAGCGGCAACGTTTGGTTTTCGTTCAGATTTTGCACAAAGTAGTGGGTTAGCTGTTTGTTACGCGCTAGCTCTTCACTGTTGAGGCCATGGCCTTCTACATGAGCGTAGGGAACGTCGGTCGGTAGGTGTGATACCCAACTGCTCATCATGTCGAGGATGCGGCTGTTAGGTGGGATGCGATCGCGATACAGGCTCGTTAGATGAGCAATAAAGCCTTCATCGACATGGGTGACAAATCGCGGGGCACTATAAAACAGCGCATCATCCGTAGGATCAAGCTTCGCGCGTTGTTCGGCTTTGAGCAACATAGAAATTAAAAAAGGCACATCATCTATAAGAATAGGGCCAGATTGATGGGGGTGCATCAATTCTGACCCTATATTCTCGTCTATGGATTCTGCTGTTAGCAGGCTATAAAAGGACACTAACAGCAGAGGCTGCTTAGTTCAATCGATGACGTCTATGCAGACGCCTCTTGACTGCGACGGATGATGAAGATTGTCCCGACCATTAAACCTAGACCCAAGAGAGCGGAAGGCTCAGGTACAGTCTTAGTAACTTCTAAAGTAGCTGAGTAGGAGCCATTCTTCTTAGGCAGGAAGTTGCTTGTAAGAATTCCTTCACCCAGTACTTCATCGTCAGTACTCTTAAAGAGTCCTTTGAAAGTGGCGGCATACGCATTCCCGCCTGCAAAGAGCTGAGTAATAGGAGCTGTAATGACAAATCTGAAGGATTCGCTAGCTTTAGTTACCAGCAAGAAATCTTTATTCAGATAAGTTGCAGAATTAGCAAAGTCTATACTGAGGATTTGGTTGCTAGAAACTACCTTACCGTTAGAGCTAAAGGGCGCAAAAGCACCGCTAGAGCTAGGTGGTGCGAGAATACCAAAGTTGCCGTAGCTACCAAGATTAGCCGCAGAACCGTTAGTCTTTAGGAACTTATAGACACCAGGTGCAGCAGGTGCTTTAAACCCACCTGTGATGTTGAGAAGATCGCCGTTGTTAAAAAAGACAGCGGCGGAAGCGGGAGCTGCCATAATCATTGCTGAGACGGCTGCGAGGGGTGCTGCTAAGAGCGCTCCAAAGAATTTTGCGTTCATATAAGTAGTTCTTTTCCTATGAATGGAAGAATGAAAAAAAAGAAAAGAGAAGTCCCTCATTTAGAGGTACTTAGAAGCACTCACTGAGAAGAGCAACCAGCAGCAGGTTAGATATGCTGATGCTCTCAATCTATGTAAACATAAGCATCCGCAGAAGTACCTTACTTTGTGCAAAGGTTCATTCAAGCTTTAACAACGATTTTTCTGGTGTAGCCTGTGCCTAAAAACAAATACGCCGTAAAAAGTAGCCTTTGTGACCTTTTGGCTGAAAGCAAGCCGGTGTGATCACTTTCCGTAGGACTACGTTGGGGTCATGTTTACTTTACATTTCAAAGCTGGACTATCGGACTATCCGCCATCGGTTACAGGGATGAGCAAGCTTAGGGATCGGGGCTATTATGCACTGGCCATTATGTCCTGGCCCATTAAGCACTGACTAACTGAGCATGTGAGGGCCCGATTCGGTGACTGCAATCGGCCACTTGCGTAATCCCAATCATTGTTTTAGGCTAAATCCATAGCATGTATAGAACCTTGAAAACTGCCCAAAACGACTCTAAATGAAATGCGCTCAAAAGCCTGTAGGCGGATACCGCTAGGCTTTTGGCAGAAAGGCAAAAGGAAGGTCGCGATCGCTACCAGCCATCCCGCGAATGGCTGCTATAGAAATAAAAGGTAGCCGTTATCTTCAGCCAAGTTCATGGGTTATTGCCCGGATGAACCTGCGCATTTTCTGAAGGCTTTGAGGTAGCTAGTTTTCTCAAGGCTGCATCAAAACAGAGCAGCATTCAGATAGCTGGCTTCCCTGGCTATCAATTTTTTTGATTGACCGTGATTTTTTCAATAGCTGATCTCAACATCTCAATTGCCCTATGACCATGTTTAGATTGTTTCGCCGTCGCCGCTGTACAACTGCCTACCCCTGGGCAAAGCGACTGAGTTCGTTAGCGCTATTTTCTCGCTACGAATGCTTTATGGATTAGCCGAATAGCTGTAATAGTTGTATTAGCTGTATTAGCTCTACCTAACTTCCCTGTTCAAGAAATCCCCACAAAGCGAGAGGCTCTGTGGGGATTTTTGTAGGGATTTTGAGCTGCTGTCGTTAACCCTTACGCCAGATCAGCGAGCACCTGCTTTAGCGCCGCCAAAAACGTATCTACATTCTCTGAGGTAGCGTTGTAGCCCATCAAACCCACGCGCCATACCTTGCCAGCGAGATCACCCAAGCCACCGCCCAATTCTAAATTGTGATCATCGATCAGCTTATTGGTCACTGCTTTCCCATCTACGCCTGCGGGAATGCGAACGGTAGTGAGGGTGTGCAGACGATGCTCACGCGGTACATGGCAAGTGAGGCCCATCTCTTCTAGCCCTGCATAGAGGCGCTCGGCAGCGTTTTGGTGACGAGTCCAGCGATTTTCTAAGCCTTCTTCGGCGAGTAGGCGTAGGGCTTCGCGGATGGCGTAGGTCATGTTCACAGGGGCGGTGTGGTGATAGGTGCGGCCCTTGCCCCAGTAGTTGCTGAGCAAAGACATGTCTAAATACCAGTTGGCGACTTTGCTTTGGCGGTTGTTGAGCTTGGTGAGGGCGCGATCGCTCATCGTAAACGGCGAACTGCCGGGCGGGCAGCTCAGCCCCTTTTGACTACAGCTATAGGCCAAATCTACGCCCCACTGATCCAAAAACAAAGGCACGCCGCCCAAGCTCGTCACCGTATCGAGAATCAGCAGACAATCATACTCGCGGCACAAATCGCCAATACCCTCCATCGGCTGACACACGCCGGTAGAGGTTTCAGCATGAACAATGGCCATTATTTGCGGACGATATTTTTCCAGCGCGGCGCGGATATCTGCCAGGGTAAACACCTCTCCCCAAGCCCGATGAATACTGCTCACCTCGGCCCCATAGCGCCCAGCCATATCGACCAAACGATGGCCAAAATAGCCGTTTACGCACACCAGAACCTTGTCTCCGGGCTCAACGGTATTAGCTAGCGTCGCTTCCATCGCCGCTGATCCCGTGCCGCTCACTGGCAGCGTCATCCGGTTATCGGTTTGCCAAGCGTAGCGCATGAGCGATTGCACTTCGTCCATAAGCTGAAGGTAGGCTTTGTCCAGATGGCCAATCGGCTGACGATTCATCGCTGCTAGTACTGCTGGATCAGCATTAGAAGGGCCAGGGCCCAGCAATAGCCGAGCCGGAAGATCGAGCGGTTTGAGCGACAGTAAATGGCGGGTATCAATCGTTGGCGCAGTCACAGAAAGAGTAGTAGTCATAAGCAACGGAGATTTTTAGACAAGACAAACCAAGAGCCCAAGTGAGCTTTATGTATACCAGCTTACCGTTTCTGAGCTTGCCTTCATAGAGGTAGGTGATTGGCTGAAGTGAGGCGTTCTTAAGGTATGGTTACTTATCTCTAAACGGGTATTGGGGTTAAGACATCGGCATATGGTTACGATAGAAGCACTGCAAGATGAAATTTATCTCGGCACAAACCAGTCGTATCGGTGCGATCGCCCTATCAATCTTTACAAAACGTCAGCCTGCACTGGCTTAGTAACCCAAGCCGACGTGGGTCATGCGCTGCATATTTTAGAAGTCGCAAAAGATCACAGCGCCATTCGCGTCTGCATTTGCAAAGACGATTATCTTGGCTGGGTGTCGGCTAGTCATATCAGCGATTTGAGCCCGGTCAGTGGCTCCTATCAAGCGCCGCAGCTCAGCGCCCTCGACATTCAGCAAAGGCTGCCGCAAGTGATTGCGTTTGCCGAAGCGGCAATGGCTACGCCGAACGAATATCTCTGGGGTGGAGCCACTGCGCCTAACTACGATTGCTCAGGGTTAGTACAGGCGGCTTTTATGTCAGCCGGCATTCAGCTCCCTCGCGACTCCTATCAGCAGGAAGACTTTACCCAGCGCATTGATCTAGCCGACTTGCAGATTGGCGACTTGATATTTTTTGGCACGCCGCAGCGCACAACGCATGTCGCCCTCTACCTAAGTGAAGGGCGATACATTCATAGCTCCGGTAGCAGCATGGGCCGCAATGGCATCGGCATTGACTCAATTACTGACCTACGCGATCCGATCAGCGCTGGCTATTATGCTTTGCTACGATGCTTTGGTCGAGTCGTCGCCAGCTATCAACCTACCGGGCGCTGCGCATAAGACAAGACTAATGGGTCAACTGTCCGATGCAATGGTAAATTCGTCGGCTAGCTAAACTTTTGACCGGACTGTCGTTGAAGCCCTGCGCCTGCTAACAAAACTATGCCCAATAGCCCTAGTACAGTCGAAGGCTCAGGCACATCAGTTGGATCACTCGGAGGGCTGGGCGGGCGATAAGACAGTCCCTTGATGGCAAATACCACATCGTTGAAGTCTCGATCAGAGCCTTCGTTTTTGCCACCGCTGGCTCCTAACTCGCCCCATAGATCTTCAAAGCCGATGATAGTGTAATTTTCTTGCGCAACTTCATCGAAGTAGTTGTAGGCAATCATGTGCGTGAGGCTATCAGCGTTGACCTGTTGATGGCCTATGGTGGTGTTGCGGTAATCGTCAGAACCGTAGATGTTCTGGCCACCGTTGAAGCCATTAGCGCGTAAAAAGAACGATAGCTGAGTGGGGCCAAAGAACGGCTTCAGGGCTGCGCCTTGGCCGAGCGATAGCGCCCCATTGGCTTCGCTGAGAATGCTTTGAGGAGAAGAGATGTCGTTAAAAATCATCTCTAGCGGCCCATCGTTGGCCCCAAAGAGAAGCTGGTTTCGGTAGCCTGCGCCCTCATTGACAAAATAGGCTTGAACGCTGTTGGGATTGCCATCCCAGTAAAGTTTTGAGTTATCTAGCTTGGGCAGTGCAAGTTCGTCAAAAGCGACGCGCTCGGTCTGGACGAACTGGTTAAAGGTGGTTAATAAATCGCTTCTGAGGCTTAGTCCCGCAGCCTCTGCACCTGCTGAAAAGGTGATGACGGATAGGGCAGAGACGGTTGCTAGACCCAGGCGTGTTGCCAGTTGTGTGGATAGCTTTTTCATGGCGATTAGCAGGCTTGAGTATGGCTGTTTACGCTTTCTAATGTGACGTATCTTTGCCAGGCTTACGGCTCAATTTTGGGGGGTGTGATATTCCGTACGTATTTTCAGTAAAGTTCCTAACGGATGGTTCGTAAAGTTGTTAGGAATAGCTTTTTTGTCGATGATTGTACTGATGCGAACAGCCGATCCGAACGGGGATGAATGGCGGCAAATGCCCACAACAGATGCCTATAGCAAATGTCTATAACCCGTGGCGGTAGCAAGTGGCGGTAGCGAGTCACTGTAAAAATGGGATGCTTGTAGGTCACAGCGTGACTTCAGCCTCAAGATAGAGCCTAAACCCTGTAAAAGGTTGGATGATAGCGAAAATCTTTAGGTCTTTACCCCTAAGCCTTTTATATAAGGTATATAAGGCTCGTAATTCAAAAGTGCTAGTGGCTAGGAATCAGCATTCCTAGCCATTTCCATGCAAAGTCAGCCGCGATTTTTGATCGTGACTTTATTTTTATTATTTTTGACAAATTAGGTCAGCAGCATGTTTTTGTTTTTGATGGAGCCGGTTTCTGAGACGTTGCGATCGCCGGTCGCGACCTTCGTTCTCTTGCTGGCAATTGTATTGGTAACGCCCCCCATTTTTGAGCGCTTTAAGCTGCCAGGGCTGGTGGGCTTAATTGCCGCAGGCGTACTATTTGGCGGTAGCGGTCTGGGCTGGCTGAATGCTGATTCGGACACGATGAAGCTGTTTTCTGAAGTCGGTAAGATCTATTTGATGTTTGTTGCTGGCTTAGAGATTGATTTGGCGCTGTTTCAGAAGACGCGCGATCGCTCCCTGGGCTTTGGCCTTTTGACATTTGCACTGCCGTTAGTGGGGGGAATAGCGGTCGGATTGTTCTTTGGCTTTGGCTGGCTGGCGGCTGTTTTAATCGGCTCACTGTTAGCCTCACATACCCTCTTGGCCTATCCGATTGTGCAGCGCATAGGCGTTGTGGATGATGAGGCCGTGACGGTCACGATTGGCGCGACGATTTTTACCGATATTGGATCGCTGCTGGTACTGGCGATTTGTTTGGGCATTAGTAAAGGCGATTTTTCGCTGATGAAGCTGCTGACGCTGTTAGGTTCTTTGGCCTTGTATGCGGTGGCTGTTTTGATGGGGCTTAAGCAGCTAGGGAAAGTCTTTTTCCGTAAGGTGGGTAGAGATGAAGGGAGCCGAGTGCTATTTGTGCTGCTGTCGGTGTTTTTGGCGGCAGTGGTGGCCCAGCTAATTGGGGTTGAAAATATTATTGGGGCGTTTTTGGCAGGGCTGGCAATCAACAGCATTATTGGCGATGGCCCGGTAAAAGAAAAAACAGAATTTATGGGCAGCGTGCTGTTCATTCCAATGTTTTTTGTAAATATGGGGCTGCTGTTAGATCTCAATGCTTTTAGAGATATTGTGGCGGCGATCAATTTGCCACTGCTAATTGTGGGCGTGCTGCTATTCGCGAAGCTGGCGGCAGCGACCATCGCCAAGCAGCTCTATCGCTATAGCTGGACGCAAGCTTGGGCGATGTGGTCACTGTCGATTCCGCAGGTGGCGGCGACGCTGGCGGCAGCGCTAGTTGGCTATGAAGCGAAAATTATTAATACAGAGGTGTTTAACAGTGTGATTTTGCTGATGCTAGTGACTTCAATTTTGGGGCCACTGGTGACCACAAGAGCGGCAGAGCAACTGGCAACGCAAAAGACGTTTGATGAAACCGATATGGTGGAGTGGCTACCGCCGCCGAGCGAGATTCCAGAATCTTTTGCGGTCGTGGTGCCGGTGTATAACCCTGAGAACGAGCGATCGCTGATAGAACTCGCGACCGCTGTTGCGCAATACGCTAGTGGCCGGGTAATTCCGTTAGCTATTGCCTTAACTCAACCGCAAATGGATTCGCCGCAGCTCACCAAAGCGCTGACTCGCGGCCGTCAGCTTTTAGAAGCGGCAAAAGAAGCTAGCGAAGCCTTTGAATCGATCGCTGAACTGGTCGTTGAACCTGAATTGAGAATTAGTGACAATGTGGCCCAAACCATTGCGCATGTCGGTCGAGAGACAAATGCCAACTTGATTGTGCTGGGTATGGGTCGTAAATCTCAGCTTAGCCGCCGCTTGTTTACCGGAATTCAAGATGAAGTGATGCGAATGGCTCACTGTCCGGTAGTGGTGGCTAGATTGCTAAAGTCTCCGACGGCGATGAAGACCATTCTCATCCCGATTGAAACGCCTTCAGTGATGACGCTAAGGGTGCTGCGTTTTGCCCAAGTGCTAGCAGCCGCCAGTCAGGCCAAAATTACGCTGATACATGTGTATAGTCCGCGCGCCTCGACACTCTATCAGACCAGGGTGAAAAGACAGTTGGAAGTACTGTTAGACCGGCTGCCGTCAACGAATATCACTGTAGAAATTGAGCTATTGGCGAGAGATAACGTGGTGCTAGCGATTACAAAAGCTTCTCGTAACTATGATCTGGTGATTTTGCGATCGCAGCGTCGCCGGAGTAACAGTGGTCTCACCATCGGCGCAAACACGACTCCGCTGGTACAACAGCTAGCTGGATCCGTGATATTAGTGGGTGAACCTCATCCCCAGCCAGTGCCTTCATCTCCCCGAGTGAAGGCCGTATCAGCGCAGCTATCAGCCGTCTAGGTCGTTTTTAGACTCGCTTCCCGGTTTTCATCTATCTTTGGGATGATTAGGCAGCAGCTTTGGCGTACTATTCTATTGCATGATGCCTATACCTTTTGAGCTATTGCTTTAGGAATAGGTTGAATTTTGCTAGTTCGCCCTCTGGTTTGCTGCTTACCTTTTCCTAGTATTGACAACTTGATGCTTCAGAATGACGCTCAGCGAGGCTCGCTTTCTCTTCCTAAATCTTTATGGTTGGTGGCAGGCGCTAGCGCGGCGATCGCTTTACTGGCGGTTAACGTAGTTTCAATGGCCAAAAACGTTCAGCGGCTCAACGAAAACGCTCGTAGCGTGCTCCAAACCTACGAGACGATTGCCCATTTAGAACAGGTGTTATCACTAGCTAAAGATGCTGAAACCGGACAGCGAGGCTTTTTAATTACCGGAAACCCCGATTATTTAGAGCCTTACAACCAATCTACTACTGAAATCGCAACCGCGATTGATCAAGTTGCTCAGCTCATTGCGCCAAACGATTCACAGCGGGAATTGCTGCCGAAACTGCGCGATCACGTTAACAGGAAGCTCCGTGAGCTTCAAACCACGATTGATTTGAGACAAACTACTGGTTTTGAATCCGCTCGGCAAATGGTGCTCTCAAACGAGGGTAGGGCTGAAATGGACTCGATTAGAGCCATTGTGAGTGAGATGGTGCAAGCCGAACGGAAGCAGCTACAGGTGCGATCGCAACAGGCAAATGGGGCTTATCGCACGGCTCTGCTGACTGGGCTAGTTTCTAGTGTATCAGCGCTGGCCGCGCTCATTGCCTTTTTGATTGCCTTACGAAAATATCTCAATGCCCGCGATCGCGCCGCCACGACGATTGCTGCCCAAGCCGAGAACCTCAAAATCACCCTAGCCAGCATTGGCGATGGGGTAATTACCACGGATGCGCAAGGCCGAGTAACCAATCTCAATACAGTTGCTGAAGCGCTGACCGGCTGGACAATTGCAGAGGCGATGGCTCAGCCGCTAGAACAAGTTTTTCAAATTGTGAATGAAGGCAGCCGCAAAAGCGTACCTAACCCGGTCTTTAAAGCTTTAGCCGAAGGCACGATTGTCGGCCTTGCTAACCACACTGTGCTGATCGCAAAAGACGGCACTGAAAAGCCGATTGATGATAGCGCTGCGCCCATTCGCGATCGCCTCGGCGGGGTAATAGGCTGTGTGTTGGTGTTTCGAGATGTGAGCGATCGCCAACAGCAAGAGCGCCAGCTGCGAGATAGCCGAGAACGCTTAGAGCTAGCGCTGAGCGCCGCTGAGCTAGGGCAGTGGGATCTTGACCTTGCTGACAATACAACGGTTCGCACCTTAAAGCATGATCAGATTTTTGGCTACGATACGCTGCTGCCAGAATGGACATACGAAACGTTTTTAGACCATGTGCTTGCAAGCGATCGCCCTACCGTCGATGCGGCTTTTAAGCATTCTTTAGAAACCGGCAGTCCCTGGGGCTTTGAGTGCCAAATATATCGCGCTGATGGCGCTAAGCGCTGGATCTGGGCCAAAGGAATCGTGCAGAAAAACGCTGCCGGACAAAACAGCCGAATGATTGGAATGGTCGGTGATATTACCCGCCAACGCCAAGCCGAAGCCGACTTACGAGAAAGTGAGCAGCGCTTTCGACAAATTGCTGACACCATGCCGCAAATCGTTTGGGTGGCTAGATCCGACGGCTATCATGAATACTACAACCGTCGCTGGTATGACTACGTGGGCTGCACCCCTGAAGAATGCCTCGGCGATGGCTGGAACGCACCGCTCCATCCAGAAGATCAGCAAAAAGCTATTGATCTGTGGAGTCACTCTTTGCGCACCGGCGAACCCTACGAAATTGAATATCGTCTTCGCTCTTATACAGGTAAATATCGCTGGTTTTTAGGCCGAGCGCTACCCGTCAAAGACGATACCGACCAAATCACCCGCTGGTTTGGCACTTGCACTGACATTGAAGAGTTTAAGCAAGCTGAAGCCGAGCGCAATCAACTCGCTGCCGATCTCGTTGAAGCGGATCGCCGCAAAGACGAATTCTTAGCCACCCTCGCTCATGAACTGCGAAACCCTCTCGCTCCTATTCGTAACGGCCTTCAGATTCTACAGCGCACCCATAGCAGCAATGGCAGCCACAACGAAGCTACCGAGCGTATTCAGGCGATGATGGCGCGTCAGCTCAATCAAATGGTGCAGCTTGTCGATGAGCTGATGGATGTTAGCCGGATCAGCCGAGGTAAAGTGACGCTGCGCCCTGAGCCAGTAGAAATCAGCGCCATTATTGAACAAGCTGTCGAAACCTGCCGCCCCGATATTGAAGCCGCTCAGCAGGTGTTGACGATAACTTTACCGCCACAGAGCGTTTACTTGGCGGCTGACTCAATGCGATTAGTACAGGTATTTAGCAATTTGTTGAACAATGCTAGCAAATATAGTGAACCCGGCGCTGAAATTGCGCTCAGCGCCGAGCCGATCGACCAAGGGCTTACCGTTTCTATTAAAGATACAGGTATTGGCATTTCAGCCGAAATGCTGCCCAGAATATTCGATCTCTTTACGCAGGTAGAAGGTGCTTTTGATCGGGCCTCAGGTACTGGCGCGATCGCCGATCAAGGGGGATTAGGCATTGGCCTGACGCTTGTTAAGCAACTGGTCGAAATGCATGAAGGTTCGGTGCAAGCTTACAGCGCAGGGCTCGGACAAGGCAGCGAATTTGTTGTACAGTTGCCTACGATTACCCCGCCCGATCAGACAGCAGATGCTAGTGAGAGCTGCCTGCCAACCGCCAATATTCGCCGCATTTTGATTGTCGATGACAACGAGGATTCGGCTATAACCTTGGCGATGCTGTTTGAAATGACGGGCGATGAAACTCAAACCGCCCACGACGGCCTGAAAGCTGTAGAAATCGCCGCTGCTTTTCAGCCGGACATTGCCCTGCTCGATATTGGCTTGCCGGGACTAAATGGCTATGAAGTCGCTAAGCGCATTCGTCAGCAGCCTTGGGGAAAAAGCATGATACTCGTTGCTCTAACCGGATGGGGACAAGTCGAAGACCGGCAAAAATCTAGCGCCGCCGGCTTTAATGCTCACATGGTTAAACCAATAGACCATGACGCACTGCTGGCATTGCTGCAAGATCTGATGGCCAACTGAACTGCTATCAACTGAATCATTAGCACTTGAAGCGGCTCGACAGAACACCTGAAAACTTAAGTCAACTGCCAAAGAATTGAAACACCGTTGACATATTCCTGACACAGCTACTGGCTATTGTTGGTAGGTCTGTTGGTAGGTCAAATGCCATTGCTTGCTAAAGAAAAGGTTGCTGTTTTTTTAGCTTGCTGGGTCTTGATGACACCTTTAACCTGAAACTTACAGGGGCAGAGGACTCAACTATCTGCCCTGTTTTTTTGCAATTTATAGTTTCATTGATGTCCTATGCAAGTTACGCTTTCTAACGCCGCTGCTCGCACAGTGTCCAATGCTTATACCAATACCCATGATTTGGTAAGAAGCTACCTTAAAGAGATCGGTCGCTTTCCGCTGTTAGCAGCCGATGAAGAGATTGTCTTAGGTCAACAGGTGCAAGCCATGATGAGGCTGGTGAGTGCGAAGGCCGAACTCGAGAAAGAAATGGGCTGCTCAGCTAGCGATCTGGCTTGGTCTATGCATGCGAAGCTGCCGGAAGCGGATCTATTTGCGGTTGTGGATCTGGGGCAGCGGGCGATGCAGCGAATGATGGAGAGCAACTTGCGGCTGGTGGTGGCGGTTGCTAAAAAGTACAGAGGTCGTGATGTAGAGTTTTTAGATCTGATTCAAGAGGGTTCGATTGGGCTTAAGCGAGCAGTTGAAAAATTCGATCCGACTAAGGGCTATAAGTTCTCGACCTATGCGCACTGGTGGATTCGTCAGGGGATTACGCGAGCTATAGCCAATCAGTCACGCACGATTCGGTTGCCTATTCACATTACCGACAAGCTAAATAAAATCAAGCAGGCTCAGCGAGAGCTGGCGCAAGCGCTGGGCAGAATTGCGACTTTATCAGAAGTGGCCTCACAGTTGGATCTTTCGGTTGCAGAGGTTAAAAGCTACCTCCATCACGCTTTTCGCCCGGTTTCGTTGGATATGCCAGTAGGTGAAGATGCTGGCAGCGAGCTGAAAGATCTGTTGGAAGATCCGAATGCGCTGCCGGAAGAATGGATCAATAGTCAGCTCCTTTCCCAAGATATTGCTGATCTGATTGCCAAGCTGACTGCTCAGCAGCAGGAAGTGATTAAGCTACGCTATGGCTTTTCCGGCAGTGCCCCTTTGACATTAGCGGGTGTAGGCTCACAGATGGGGATTAGCCGTGAGCGGGTTCGCCAAATTCAAAGAGAGGCGATTAATCGGCTGCGCTTAGAAAGAAGCCGACTGGGGGGTTATTTAGTGGGATAGTGAGTGGGGTAATTAGCGCGGTGCGGATAGGGTTCGCCCACTAAGATCACTGAACCTGTAAGCTTTTCTAGCAATGGCTGGGTACTGGTGCCGAGGCTGAGGCCGCTGCCAACTCGACGACGCTGCGATCGCAAAATCACCAAATCATAATCCAGCGCCGACTGCGCTATGGCACCCACTAGCCCATCTTGCACCACAATTTGCACATCAATTCGGCAATTCGCTTCCGGCAGTTCTCCAATGAGCATCTGGAGCTGATTTTCGAGCTTCGTTTTGTAGCTCTGTGAAGAAAACGTACTGCATACATGAAACAGCGTTACTTTGCCCTGGTTTGCCGCTGCTAGCACCTGGGCAAAGCGCAGCACCCGAATCGTCTGGGGCGACGGATTTTCAATGGGCAGCAGCACATTTTTAAGCTGAGTCGGCGAGGCCAACAGCCGCGCGACCACCACCGGACAGTGAGCCGACCACAGCACATCATCATGCACACTGTTGAGCAGCGGCGCTTCAAATTTCATCTGTCGCCCTAATCCCAGCACAATCAAGTTGGCATCTTGCTCACGGCTAACGTGGCAAATCGCTTGCGGGACGCTGTATTCAATTCTTAAAATTGGCTCTAGCGGCACTTTAAATTCCTGCCTGATCGTCTGCGCGGCTTTCAGGCGGCGGCGGCTGTGAGCGATAGATCGTCTAAGCTGCGGCGTATCCATTTGCGGCTGCGCTAAAGCTACTGCCATCGGCACCACCCGACCATGCTCATAGTGGGCAATCATGGCTGCTAGCTCTAGCAGTCGAAACTCGGTTTTAGGATTATAGATCGGGACAACAACGGTAAAAGTGCCTGCAAAGTCATCGCTACTAGGCTCATCTGGCACGGGCAACCAGCTCAGCGGTGAGATATTTTCAGCCGCGTCACTCAAGGCGATGCGGCGGGCAGATCGAGCGGTGATCAAAGGCCCCAAAATCGAGGTCACCAGCATCAGCAAAATCACGCTATTAAAGACCTGAGCGTTAATGATGTTGGCTTGATAGCCCACTAATGCTGCGGCCAGTGTCGCTGCCACCTGCGGCACCGAGAGCGACCACATTGTCCAGGCCTGCGGCCAGCTATAGCCAAACAGTGCCTTTGTGCCCAGTGCAGCCAACAGTTTAGAGCCCAGCAAGGCGACTACGATCAGCAGAGGCAGCGCAATAAACTGAATCAAACTGCCCAAAGCATTCAGGTCCATCAGCAGCCCCATGTTCACAAAGAACATCGGGATAAACAAAACGCTGCCCAAAAATTCGGTTTTTTCTTTGACCGGCCCATTGCCAATCACGCTATTGATCGCCAATCCAGCTAAGAATGCGCCAATAATGCCTTCTACCCCAATTAACTGCGCCACTACCGCCGCTAAAAATACCGACAGCAGCACAAATAGAAACTGATCGCCTTCGTTTTTTCCGTTTGCACGGAAAAATGCTTTGGCTAGCTGCTTGAGGCCGATCAGTACAGCCATTGCATAGACGATTAGCGATCCCAGCAAAAAGGCTAGCTTCAGCGATGTAAAGTCTCCTTTACTCACGCCTAAGCAAATTGCCAGCACCAACAGCGCGGCAATATCCGTAAAAATAGTTGCGCCGACGGTAATGGTGACCGCTTCATCCCCGACGACGCCCAATCGCTGCACAATCGGGTAGGCCAAGAGGGTATGAGACGCTAGCAGGGAACCAATCAGCACAGCCGCTAGCCAGCCGTATCCGAAGAATAGTCCGACGCCGATGCCGCTCACAAAGGGTACAGCAAACGTCAGTGCCCCAAAGGTCAAGGATCGATTGCGGGTTTTTTGAAATAGTGCCAGATCTATTTCTAGTCCTGCGGCAAACATCAAATAGATTTTGCCAATTTCAGACAGCAGCTTCATCGTGTCTGAAGTCGGATCGAGCCAGCCTAGAGCGCTGCCACCAAATAATACGCCAGCGGCGAGCAGGCCGACGAGTCCGGGTAGTTTGAGCCGCTCGAACAAAGGCGGAATGATCAGGGCAATCGCTAGCAGTAGGACAAAAGTAGCAACGGGCGATCGCAGTGTTTGGGAAATCGGTTCAAGCAGAAGAATCATCATGGAGAGGCCATTGCTAGATCTAGCCACAGGTTTGGCAGGCCCAGACTTGAGCCAAACTTAAGCGTATTAGATTTTGAGCCATCCGCTCTTTGGTTTTTCAAAGCCCTGATGACCTACGCCGAATGCGGCAACGCTCACATCACAACCCAATCAGATCAGAATATTCTCTGCGTAGATATTGAAAAGGTTTACTTATATTTCAAATTGAATAATCTATTTCAAATTTGAAAATTATTTCATCAACTGTGGCAGATAACAGGATAGTCTTATATCAATGGCAAATAAATAAATGATTGAGTTAAGTCAATCGTTAACCAAAAGCCACTTTCTGCGCGCCGAAACATTTTTCTCGACTCTTTTTCAACTCTTTTTCACCTTTGTAATTTGTTCATGACGGCAGTTTGCCTTTTGTCTAAAGCCTTGCTTTAGGCCGTAGGTGAAGGTGCCGCGAGGAGACTTTAATGGCTGATTTTTCTGGATTTACACGTCGCAAATTCATCTTTACAGCAGGCGCGTCCGCAGCGGGTTCACTGCTTTTGAACAGCTGTTTAGGCAACCCGCCTTCTGATACTGGCTCTGATGCGGGCGGCACTGCTAGTAGTACGACAGCGCCTAGTCCAGTATCTGCTGCTGATAGCCCCGAAACCCCTAACGTTAAGCTGGGCTATATTCCTATCGTGGAAGCTGCGGGGCTGATTATCGCTCAAGAGAAAGGCTTTTTTGCCAAGTACGGGATGACGGGTGTAGAAGTTTCTAAGCAGGCGAGCTGGGCTGCAGCTAGAGACAACGTGACCATTGGCTCACAAGGGGGCGGTATTGACGGCGGTCAATGGCAAATGCCGATGCCCCATCTGATGACTGAAGGCGTTATCACCAACGGCCAGAAAGTGCCTATGTATGTGCTTGCCCAGCTTATAACCCAAGGAAACGGGATTGCCGTTTCAGGAAGTAATGCGGGCAAAGGGTTGGGATTAGATATTTCCAGCGCGGCTGATTACATTAAGAACTTTCAAAGTGAAAATGGCCGTAAGTTTAAAGCAGCGCATACTTTTCCTCATGTGAACCAAGACTTTTGGATTCGTTACTGGCTGGCTGCTGGTGGCGTTAATCCAGATACGGATATTGACTTGCTAGCGGTTCCCTCGGCAGAAACTGTGCAAGGAATGCGCAATGGCACGATGGATGCCTTTAGTACAGGCGATCCTTGGCCCTACCGGATTGTGGCCGATAAGATTGGCTTTATGGGAGCGCTGACTCAACAGATTTGGCCGTTCCACCCAGAAGAGTATTTGGCCATTCGCGCCGATTGGGTAGATGCTAATCCAAAGGCTACCAAAGCCGTATTAAAAGGATTAATGGAGGCTCAGCAGTGGTGTGACGACCCCGCTAACCGATCAGAGCTGGTGCAGATTTGCTCTGGGCGTAATTATTTCAACGTTCCGGTAGAGGTGCTGACGCCGCCTTACGAAGGCAAGTACGAGATGGGCGATGGCAAACCCGCGATTGATGATTTTGAGGCGGGCCCGCTCTACTGGAAAGATCCGCGAGGCAGTGTGTCTTACCCATACAAGAGTCACGATCTTTGGTTCTTAACCGAGTCGGTTCGTTGGGGCTTCCCCTTGGGCGAAATGACCGACTTTGACAAGATTCGAGCGGTGATTGATAAGGTTAACCGCGAAGATTTGTGGCGTGAAGCCGCGCAAGAAGCCGGATTCAAAGATATTCCAACAGAGACCTCTCGCGGCGTAGAGACTTTCTTTGACGGTACCCAGTTTGATCCTGAAAATCCTCAGGCTTATCTCGATAGCTTGAAGATTAAGAAAACCGCTTAAGCAAGGGGCGATCGCTAAAAACTCAAGAGCGGTCTTTATTATAGACAGCTCTTGACGGCAAGCATTCTTCTCATCTTTACCTTTTGGTTCTATATCCTTTACTCAGTTAGGAGTTTTAACGATGGTTGTCCAAACCCAAAGACGCAAGGCGGCTAGAGCCCGTCTTTCACCTAATTTTTTCTCAAATAAGAAAATTCAAAACATTTTGTTGCCCGTTGTCGGCACGCTAGCTTTTCTAATTATTTGGCAGATATTCTCTTCTTCTGGATTAACCCGTCTGCCTGGGCCAATCACGCTTTGGACAAATGATCGAACCAGAACCTTATTGCTCTATCCCTTTTACGATAAGGGTGGACTAGATAAAGGATTATTTTGGCAGACATTAGCTAGCTTGGGTAGAGTCGCCAAGGGTTATTCGGCAGCGGCAATTGTCGGCATCTTCTTAGGTGTTATTGTCGGCGGCAATCAAATCATCAACAAAGCACTTGACCCACTCTTTCAGTTTTTGCGGATGGTGGCTCCGTTGGCTTGGGTCCCGATCGCATTGGTCGCCCTTCAGCAAAACCAGCCAGCGGCTATTTTCGTGATTTTTATCACGTCAGTTTGGCCGATTTTAATCAACACCGCTGAAGGTGTTCGTCAGATTCCGCAAGACTATCAAAACGTCGCTAAAGTGCTACAACTCTCTCGCAAAGACTACTATCTCAACATTGTTTTTCCAGCGGCGCTACCGTACATTTTCACGGGGCTAAGAATTGCGATTGGCTTGGCTTGGCTAGCGATTATTGCGGCTGAAATTGTGATGTCGGGAATTGTCGGGATTGGCTTCTTTATCTGGGATGCGTATCAGCAAAACTACATCAGCGAGATTATCTTGGCGGTGATTTATATCGGAGCGGTAGGTCTGTTGTTAGATAGAGCTATAGCCTACATTCAACGCCTGATCGTACCAGAATAACTAGTTGCTCCAAAGTCCTCCTTTTCACTCTCTTTTCAGTAAGGAGGACACAAGATACCTAAAGCAGACCCTATAGGAGACTAATAATGACAGATTTGGTGGCCGTAGAGCAAGTAGATAAGGCGTTTCCGCTATCCGACGGGGGCGAATATATTGCCTTAAAAGGAATTGATTTGACGATTAAAAAAGGAGAGTTTGTCTCTTTTATTGGACATTCGGGCTGTGGTAAATCGACCCTGCTAGATATGATTGCCGGCTTTTCTGCGCCGACAGCAGGGCTAATTACCCTGGAAGGGAAAAAGATTATCGAACCGGGCCCTGATCGGATGGTGGTGTTTCAAAACTATTCGCTGTTGCCCTGGCAGACGGTGCGCGATAACGTGGCTTTGGCGGTAAATACAGTGATGAGCGATCGCTCTGCTGCCGAACGCCGCACCATTGTCGATGAGCATTTAGAAATGGTGGGTTTGCTAGAAGCGGCTGACAAGCGCCCCATGCACCTGTCGGGCGGGATGAAGCAGCGGGTGGCAATCGCTCGCGCCTTGGCCATTCGCCCCAAGCTACTGCTATTAGATGAGCCCTTTGGCGCACTTGATGCGCTGACCAGGGGCAACTTGCAAACGCAGCTCATGAAAATTTGCGAAGCCAATCAGGTGACAGCGGTGATGGTGACGCACGATGTCGATGAGGCTGTGCTGCTCTCTGATCGAATTGTGATGCTCACCAATGGGCCCGCAGCAGAAATTGGTCAAATTTTGGAGGTGAATATTCCGCGTCCGCGTGAGCGCATGAAGGTGGTGGAGCATCCAAGCTACTACAGCCTGCGCTCAGAGATAATCTACTTTTTGAATCAGCAGAAGCGGATTAAGCAGTGGCGATCGCGCCCTATCACACCTGTCTCTCGTCATGGCCTCGAAAAAGTGAATCTCGACATTGGCTTTGTGCCTTTGACAGCTTGCGCCCCGTTGGCTGTCGCCAAAGAAAAAGGCTTCTTTGAAAAGCACGGTCTAGACGCGGTGAACTTAGTGAGAGAAACCAGCTGGCGAGGCATTTGCGACGGCATCCGAGGCGGCTATTTAGACGGCGCTCAAATGCCCGCTGGAATGCCGCTATGGCTTACATTAGGCGGCGATGATGAGCCTGCGGTTTCTATGGTGACCGCTCTGACCATGACTCGCAACGGCAACGCCATTACCCTCGATAAACAGATTTACGATCAGGGCGTGCGCGATCTAGGCAGCTATAAGCAGTATTTAGATAACAACCATCCTGAGCGAAGTTCGCATACGCTGGGCGTAGTTCACCCGTCTTCGATGCACAATTTGCTGTTGCGCTACTGGCTAGCGGCAGGCAATATTGACCCGGATGAAGATGTGACGCTGCAAACGATTCCGCCCGCTCAAATGATTGTTGATCTCAAAGCCGATACGATTGACGGCTACTGTGTGGGTGAACCTTGGAACCTGCGCGCCGCTCAAGAAGAAATTGGCTTTACAGTCGCTACCGACTTAGATATTTGGGACGGCCATCCGGGTAAAGTGCTTGGCGTGCGAGAAGACTGGGCAAATACCTATCCCAACACGCATATTGCCTTAGTTAAAGCCCTCATAGAAGCCTGCCGCTACTGCGCAGATCCGCGCAATGAAGTAGAAATTCGTCAAATTTTGGCCCGCAAGCAGTATGTTGGCACCTCAATTGACTACATTCACTTGAGCGCCCCTGATGCGATTATCAAAACCTTGCCGACCTACTCTCGCAAATATGCCAACCATCTGTTCTTTGGCGATGGGCTCAACCGCCCTAGCCGCACGGAGCATTTGTGGATTATGGCGCAGCTAGCAAGATGGGGCCATACGCCATTCCCACGCAACTGGCTAGAGATTTTAGAAAGAGTTTGTCAGGCTAATGTGTTTCTCACGGCTGCGAGAGAGCTAGGCATGATGGATATGAAATATACCAAAGGCGCTCTTGAACTGTTTGACGGCACTCAGTTTTCAACCGATGACCCGATTGGCTATCTCAATCAGCTGCCGATTAAGCGAGACTTTAGCGTGACTGAAGTGGATCTTAGAAGAGCTGCTTTAGCGGTTGCTGCCTAAGTCTCTTTCTTCAGTGATTGATTCAACCGTTAATTCAACAATTCATTCAACAACTGCGAGAAATCTCATGAAAGCAAACCTTCAGTCCGCGCCCCAAGATACTTACAGACTGACTGCGCCCTCAGACGCCTTCTTAAAGTTTGAGGGTGTCAGCAAGGTGTATCCTACGCCAACTGGCCCCTACCCCGTACTTCAAAACATCAATTTAACCGTCAATGCCGGAGAGTTTATCTGTGTGATTGGCCACTCCGGCTGCGGTAAATCGACGCTGCTCAATATGGTGTCGGGATTTCAACAGCCGACTAGCGGCAGTGTGACGTTGCGATCGCAGCCCATTCTCGGCCCTGGCCCTGATCGGATGGTGGTGTTTCAAAACTACGCGCTTTTGCCCTGGCGCAGCGTGTTCGACAACGTATATCTTGCTGTCAAAACCGTTTATCCCAACAAACCTGAAGCTGAAAAGCGCGCGATTGTGCGAGATCATCTGGCGCTGGTTGGCATTTTAGAAGCTGCTGACAAAAAACCAACCCAGATCTCCGGTGGAATGAAGCAGCGAGTTGCGATCGCGCGCGCTTTAGCGATTCGCCCCGAAGTGCTGGTGCTCGATGAGCCCTTTGGCGCACTTGATGCCATTACCAAAGAAGAGCTGCAAGAAGAACTGCTAACTATTTGGAATGATCACCGCTGCACGGTGCTGATGATCACGCATGACATTGATGAAGCGCTATTTTTGTGCGATCGCCTGGTGATGATGACCAACGGCCCGGCGGCGGGTATCGGTGAAGTGCTGACCATGCCGTTTGAAAGGCCGCGCGATCGCGTTCAAATCATGGAAGATCCGCGCTATTACGAATTGCGCAATTACATTCTCGACTTCCTTTACAACCGCTTTGCGCATGATGATGTGGCCTAGAAGCTAGTTCATAAGACTCTCGTAAGAATACGGAGGAGCTTTGGCCTCAATTCCTAGTCTTCACATTAGGGCCTTCATCCGGATCAAAAAGTGGCCCCAGATCTCAGCAGATTCCGCCTTATCGGTGAGTGCGATCGCCTCTTAATCTGTGGGTATCGCACTTCACTCCGTACCTTCATATGCCAAATCCTTTCACCGCTCAGCTTACTGCCAAACTTACTGCCAAACTTACTGCCAAACCTACTGTCAGTGCCTTTACGCTCAGCTTCATGTTGTTGTTATCTAATCTAGCCCCGGCCCACGCCCAAACTCCCAAACCGCTCAAAGCAGTCGCGAGTCCACCTCATGAGCTAACGGCTATTGCCCACAGCATTAATGCTCAAGCTGCCGCTGATCGAGCTGCGGCTAATGAGCCAGACGACCTAGCACTGACCTCATTGCCCATCGTGGGTGATTTTATCAATGAAGACGGCAGCTTTGATGTGGGCGTGGATCTCCCTTTTGCGTTCAATATCGGTGACGTTATGGGCGAAACCGGAATGGTTTTGAGCGTTACTTTTTAGCCCCGGCATTGGCTCTTGGCCCGATAAAATTCTCTTGGCCCGATAAGATTAAAAGGTCATTTTATTGAGCGCGCTAGTTAGCTGCTAGTCGCGCCATTTGCTTTATGCTCGCAGACAGATCTGAAGACACCCTCTTTAGCAAGATCATTCGCCGCGAAATTCCGGCTGATATCGTCTACGAAGATGACCTATGCCTGGCCTTTCGAGACATTACGCCGCAAGCCCCCACCCATATTTTGCTGATTCCCAAAAAGCCGATTCCGCAGCTATCTGAAGCAGAAGCAAGTGACAAAGCGCTCTTGGGTCATTTGCTCTATACCATCAGTGAAATTGCTCGACAAGAAAAGCTCGACGATGGTTACCGGGTGGTGATTAATACCGGCGAAAATGGTGGTCAAACTGTTTTTCACCTGCACCTGCATTTGCTGGGCGATCGCGCCCTCGGCTGGCCACCCGGCTAAACGGCCAAATGCACAGCGACCTATTCATCAATACGCTCCAACTGCCACAAAATTTGATTTCCTTCTCGGCGAATGCGCGAAACCGTCCAATTTCGCCATGCCCAATAGTCGCCCCGGCTGGTGACCGCGCTGGCATTCACATCCATTAAATCAGCTAGTTCAGCGCTGGTAATCAGGTAGCCCTGTTTTGCCAACTCATCCGTCACTTGCAGCGTTTCTAAGGTATTTTTCAAGCGCTCTACTCGGCTGGCCCCTTGAGCACTGTCGTATTTTGAATCTGCTGACGAGGCCATGTCCTGTTGTCCTTCTTGAGAGGCATCCTCGTAGGATTTTAGCGCTGCTTCCGGAAATGGTTCCGCTATTTTGTCAGTTTTTATTTTTTGGGCAGTTGGTGACATATCTTGATGCTGATCGGGCTCAGAAGGGTCAATTTGAGATGTTTTCGCGGCCAGCATGGATTTTTTATCAGTAGATTTTTTATCAGTAGATTTTTTATCAGTAATTTTGCGGATGGGCGGTACTGCTTGAGGCTGATGGGCTGGCTGTGGGTGAAGGCGCGGGCTATCACATCACAGCGCTCATTGCCGGGATCGCCCGTGTGGCCTCGTACATAGCGCCAGTCAATGGTTAATTCCTGGGCGGCGAGCGCTTGTGTTAGCTCATCGAGTTGCTGCCACAGGTCTTGATTCAGCACGGCTTTACCTGTCGAAGTTTTCCACCCCTTGCGCTTCCAGCCTTTGATCCACTTGGTAATGCCGTTTTTAAGATACTCGCTATCGGTATGCAGCTTGACTTGAGCGTCGCTTAGCTGAGCTTTGCTCAAAAATTCCAAAGCCGAAATCGCGGCCTGCATTTCCATGCGGTTGTTAGTGGTCGCAGCGTCTCTGCCACCCAATTCATGTACTTGGCCATCGGCAAATTCTATGCGGGTGCCCCAACCGCCAGGCCCAGGATTGCCGGAGCAAGCGCCGTCTGTATAGATTGCGTTCACAGATGACATTACATCTGACATAACTGACTGATTCCTTAACTGATTCCTTATAGGCCAAAAGGTAGCTTAGCGCGGATGTACTCCCGGCGCATCTGAGCGATCGCATCAATCGAAATCCCCTTCGGACACACCGACTGACACTCCCCATGGTTAGAGCAATCGCCAAAACCTTCTGCCGTCATCTGCTGCGTCATTTTCACCACCCGCTGCTTCCGCTCCGGTTTTCCCTGAGCTAGCAGAGCCAAATGAGAAATCTTCGCGGCGGTAAATAGCGAGGCCGAGGCATTCGGACAGGCCGCAACACAGGCTCCGCAGCCAATGCAAGTTGCATAGTCAAAAGCTTGGTCGGCATTGGGCTTGGGCACGAGCACCGCATTCGCATCAGGGGCTGCGCCAGTTTTGATCGAAATGTAGCCGCCAGCAGCAGCGATCCGATCAAAAGCAGATCGATCTACGACCAGATCTTTGATGATGGGAAAAGCTTTGGCCCGCCAAGGTTCTATGGTCAGGGTATCGCCGTCATTAAAGTGGCGCATGTAAAGCTGACAGACTGCCGTACGCTGTTGAGAGCCGTGGGCTTGGCCGTTGATCATCATGCCGCAAGATCCGCAGATGCCTTCTCGGCAGTCGTGGTCAAATTCGATAGGCACACTGCCTTCGGCAATAAGCTGCTCATTGAGAATATCGAGTACTTCCAGAAAGGAGAGATCAGGCTGAACGTTGTCTACGGTGTATTGCGCAAAGGCACCAGGTTTGTCGGTATGGGCCTGTCGCCAAATCTTTAGATGAATTTTCATAGATTGAAACTGTTGGTTTTTAAGAGACTTCAGTCTACTGAGCTTACTGATAAGAGCGCTGGGTGAGTTTTACATTGTCAAAGACTAAAGGTTCTGTGACTAAATTTGGAGGCAAATCGTCTCCTTGATATTGCCAAGCGGCGACGGTCGAAAATTGTTGATCGCGTCGTTTGGCTTCACCGCCTTCAGTTTGAGATTCTTCACGAAAGTGACAGCCGCACGATTCTTCGCGGGCTAAGGCGTCGCGGGCCATGACTTCGCCTAGTTCCATAAAGTCGGCAAGGCGACCGGCGAATTCTAGGTTTTTATTCAGGGTGTTTGCTTCGCCGGGGACGCGCAGGTTTTGCCAAAATTCGGCTCGCAGCGATCGCACCTTTTCCACTGTCTCCTTTAGCCCTTCCCGGCTGCGGTTAATCCCCACTCCATTCCACACCAAATGCCCTAGCTCCCGATGAAAGTCCAGCATCGTTTTATCACCTTTAATGCTCAACAGCTTTAGCGTGCGAGCCCGCGCTGAGGCTTCTGCTTCTGCAAAAGCATCATGATCAATATCGACAGGCCGCAAAGCCGTTGTTGCAATGTAGTTGCCTAGCGTGTACGGAATAATAAAGTAGCCATCGGCCAGTCCCTGCATCAAGGCACTCGCTCCTAGCCGATTAGCGCCGTGATCCGAAAAATTCGCCTCGCCAAGCACAAACAATCCGGGCACCGTACTCATCAGATGGTAGTCCACCCAAAGCCCGCCCATGGTGTAATGCACTGCTGGATAAATGCGCATCGGTTCAGCGTAAGGATCTTCGCCGGTAATGCGCTGGTACATTTCAAACAGGTTGCCGTAGCGGGCTTCGATGGCGGATCTGCCCTGAGCGGCGATCGCCTCCCGAAAGTCTAAATACACCGCCAGTCCAGTCGCTCCGACCCCGCGCCCTTCATCAATTACCTGCTTGGCATTGCGAGAAGCTACATCACGCGGCACTAAGTTGCCAAAGGTGGGGTAGCGGGTTTCTAGGTAGTAGTCGCGATCGCTTTCTGGAATCTCACTCGCTAGCCGCTGATCGCCCGCCTTTTTCGGTACCCACACCCGGCCATCATTGCGCAAGCTCTCACTCATCAGCGTCAGCTTAGACTGAAACTCACTCGCGACCGGAATGCAGGTGGGGTGAATTTGGGTAAAGCAGGGGTTGGCAAAGAGTGCGCCGCGTTTGTGCGATCGCCAAGCCGCCGTCACATTAGAATTTTTGCCATTGGTTGAAAGGTAATACACATTGCTGTAGCCCCCCGTTGCCAGCACCACCGTATCGCCCGCATAGCGCTCAAACTCACCCGTCAGCAGATTGCGCACCACAATCCCGCGAGCCTGCCCCTCTACTACTACCAAATCCAGCATTTCGCGCCGAGGAAACAGCTCAATGCGCCCCGCTGCCACCTGCCGCATCATCGCCCCATACGCTCCGAGCAAAAGCTGCTGCCCAGTTTGCCCCCGCGCGTAAAACGTGCGCGAAACCTGCGCCCCACCAAAAGATCGATTCGCCAACAGACCGCTGTATTCCCGCGCAAACGGCACCCCTTGCGCCACACAGTGATCGATAATCTGATTGCTAATTTGCGCTAGCCGGTACACATTCGCCTCGCGCGAACGATAGTCACCGCCCTTAATCGTGTCGTGAAACAAGCGCCAGACGCTATCGCCATCGTTGGGATAGTTTTTCGCAGCATTAATGCCACCCTGCGCCGCAATGCTGTGCGCCCGACGCGGTGAATCTTGAATACAGAAGCTTTTTACCCGGTAGCCCTGCTCGGCGAGAGTGGCTGCGGCTGACGCGCCTGCAAGCCCGGTGCCAATCACCAGCACCGTATGTTTGGGCTTATTGCTAGGGTTAACAAGCTGGCAATGGTCTTTAAAACTGCCCCATTTTTCAGCGAGGGGGCCGTCAGGCACACGGGCATCGAGTTGCATGGCTTAGTCTAGATTCGGTTAACGCTTACTTTAAAGAGTAACCTTAAGGCGCGACGGACGTAGCTTGCCTAAGATTTTTGATGGAGGCGAAAATATCAACACATAGAGCATGATGCCGCTCATCGTGTCGAAAACTAACCCTGTATCTAAGTCGGGTCGGACTTCGTTTCTGACTTTTACCCGCTTGATGGACAATAGCGAAGGCTTGTCGGCGAGGCTGTAGATATTTCTCCCAATAGATTTGGGCAAATTTGGAATTGATTAGATGCACTGCTAATAATCATGGCAACCACCTGCCGTTCTAGGTGGAGTAAACGTAATTTGGGCACCGTTCTCAAGCAATGCATCCAGATCACCCCATAGGTCTTTATCAGGAATCAAGACTTCTTCTTGAATGCTTTCAACCACATTCGCAACTAATTCCTCTTCATTTTCCTATTACCATTAGATATATGGAGACTTGCAATATATCCAGTTAATATGAGCGTACTATATTGATAGCTTGCAGCTTATGCAACTGAATCGATTGAATAGGCTGTAAGCGCACATTATATCTACCCAGATTTCGTTGGATATACTGCGAAAGTAGATCTAATACATAGTTAGGCGGCTCCTCTGGCTGCCTCCCTTGCTAGTTTAACCTGGACTACAAGACTACTATCAGAAGTTATACTTGGTTGCGGCAACTTAGATGGTTCATATAAAAATTGAGTCCTGAATAATTGCCATATCTCATTGACAAATTCATCTTCTCCTGTTATGGCAAGACGAGGAACTAGGCGTTCATCGGAGTTTAGAGCATATCCTTGGATACTAAAGAAATTAAAGCTACGTGATTGGAATACTGCAAATCCTAATAGAAATCCTAAAGGTGAAGTCTGGACACAAAATGAATGCCTAGAAAATCTAGAGATATCCAAGGCTTTAGGCACTAGAAAACCTGAAAATGTTGTAATTATTTCTTCCACCACGTTTTGGACTATTGAAGCTAAGGAAGGAAAAACTAACATTAAAACAGCAGTCAAAGAAGCCCAAGAATACGCAAATTCCATAAATAATTCATCACAACTCATCAAGGTTCCAATAGCTACAGGTGTTGCAGGAAATGATGAAGATGGCTATGAGGTTCGTCACTCCTACTTTAAAGATAGAGCTTGGAATCCCATTCTTGTAGGAAGACATCCTCTACAAAGGATGCTTTCTAAAAAGGAAGCTCTTCGCATTATAGATTCAAGTTCTCCAAACTTAGAACGTCCTGAGTTATCTGTCTCAGAAGCAGTTCAGTTGTCTAACCAAATCAATGAAACTCTTCACCTAGCAAAGGTAGGGAAGGAAGAACGTGCGCTTTTCGTTGCTATATTACTGCTGGCACTTCATGAAGACTTATCTCTGGAATATCGCAGTGATGCAAGGATTTTTATTAGTGATATAAATTCTAGGGCCGAGAAAGTTTTTAGAGATACAGGTAGAAATGAACTTTGGGATTTAATTAGAATCCGCCCCTCCAATGAAACCCTAGAAGTTCAAGCTAGAGCTTTAAGCAATATTATTTCCTACTTAAAGGAAGCAGATATCCTACATGTAGCTGAATCTGCTGACGTTCTGGGACCATTTTTTGAAAGTTTTTTAAGATACGGTAATACAAGTAAGGAACTGGGGATAGTTCTTACTCCTAGGCATATCTGTTGGCTAGCAGCAGAAGCACTTGAGATTAAAGATTCTGATATTGTTTACGATCCTGCTGTTGGTACTGGTGGTTTTCTAGTAGCTGCTTTTAATCGTGTCAGGAATCAAGTTCCTGAACGTCAGCTAAAAAATTTTGCAAAGGATAATCTTTATGGGGCAGATGACACTGGCAAAATCGCTGTTTTAGCTTTCATCAATATGTATTTTAGAGGCGATGGAAAGCATAATATTAAAATCGACTCATGTTTCAGTTATAGATTGGTCGGATCTTCTAAGCGCTCTAAAAAACCGAGATTCAAGGAAGGTATCGAGCGTAAGAGGGCTGAGACTAGCATTATTGCCAAAGTGATGATGAATCCTCCATTTGCACTTAAGAATAGCATTCAAAAAGAGTATCACTTTGTTGATCATGGGCTAGAACAACTCGCAAACAATGGACTTCTTTTTAGCGTCTTGCCAGCATCCGTAATGTATGAAAGGAAATACTCAGAATGGCGAGATATTCTTTTAGAAAAGCATACATTGAAAGCTGTTATTTCTTTTCCAATAGATCTCTTCTATCCCGTTGCTACAGAATCAGTTGGGGTTTTTATAAAGAAAGGTGTTTCTCATGGTTTTAGCGATGATGTGCTTTGGGGACGCATAGTAGATGATGGCTTTATTAAGAGGAAAGGATTTAGAGTCGAAAAAGAAAACATGAATTATCAAGATGTCTTAAACCCATTAGCAGCATGTCTGAGATCCTGGGTTATTTACGGGACTAAGCAATTAGCTAAGCCTGGAGAGTTCGACTTCCATCCAATCGCTTCTAATGAACTAATCCCACAAGCTCACTTAGGCGTTTCTTCCTTAGAATACAAGGAATATAATAAAGAAATTAGAAGGTTATATAAAGATATCTCAATTCAAATTTGGGATCAAAGACAGCAACTAGGGGATTTAAGCGATGACTGAAGAATCTGTAGTACTCAATCGTTTATTTTCACTATATTCCGCCAAATCAAAAGGCATTGATAGTTATGATCGTGGAGATGTTCCTTTTGTTACCAGTGCCGAGAGTAATAATGGCGTTGTGGGATATGTTGATCCTGAAGAGGATGATCTTGTTTTCATAGGTCCTGCAATTGCTATATCAGGTTTAGGTCATGCAACAGTTCATTTTGATTCTTTCCTGCCCAAAGGAAATGGAGGTGATTCATTAACAATATTCAAGCCGCGTGAATTAACCTTGATTGAAGAAGCTACAGGCTTATGGGAGCAGTACATTAATCTTGCGCTCAATCTCTTAGCAACTATTGCTATTGTCAATGTGTTCTACAATAAGGTTTTCCTGACAACTACTTTCTTATATATTGTTTCTGACTCAGACGTAAGCAGTGCCGAGGACATTGAAAAGAGGTTGAGTGATTGCGAAGAAGAGTATGTCAACCTTCCAATTCATGAAATCACTGTTGAAGATTTAATTTGTTTTGCTGCCGCATTTAATACTCTTCATAAGTGGCGATTTAGCTATGGGCGAAAATGTTCTATTAGTCGGCTTAAGGATCTTAAGTTTCCCTTCCCTTTACCTAAAGTATTAGAAGTCTGGAACTTTGAATCAAGTCTAGCCTCATCAATTAATAGCTTCGTAGATAAGAAGTTTGAGGAGAAAGTTGTTTCTATATCTGTTTGACGATGTTGAGTAACGAGCTGATGCGTGTTCACCGCCCTAACATTACGTGGCAGCGGACGGACGAAAGCTGCTGCTACTGAGTTCAGGGTTATTTCCCGCCGCTGCACTTCATCGTTAGACCTATCTAAATTGCTCGTAGTGACCACCGATTGCAAATATATAAATGTAGTCACTATCAAATTTATAGATTATTCGATCCCTTTGTGATAACCTTCGAGACCAAAGACCAGATAAATTATGTTTAAGAGGTTCAGGTTTACCGAGCCCCGTTTTTGGATCGTCTCTCAGCATTTCTTTAAGGATTTTACAAAGATTTTCGTGTAGCTTTTTGTCATTTTGACGCAATTTCTCATATGCCTTCCAGGTATCTCCTTCAAACACCAAGAATCTCATTGATCTCCTCATCAGTCGGTGAATAGCCTTGTCTCTGGGTATGAGTAGCCATTGAATTGGAAACCTGACTCATTAAGCTGTTGTTTTGCAGCACATGTAAGGTTTCTTGCTCTTGCTCCCAGTCCTCAGCACTAACTACAACAAAATCTTTCCCATTTCGGCGAGTAACCTTAAGAGGGTTATGTTGACTAATAACTTTCTCAACACAGTCTTTCAAGGTGTCTCTAAATTTGTTTACGCTCACGGTATCCATTCGGAGGAAAACTCCAAACGTACGGTACTACCGTACATTCTATTCTAGAATTGCCCTTTCTAACAAGGCCATGCAAGGGACGCTCAAAACACTCTACTGGTTGGTTTTTCCCATTTCTGCTTGCTTTCCTGATAGCCGAGCCGTTAGGCCGCCAAAGAATGCGGCCTGAGAACGAGCACCTTAGATTCTTGCCAGTAGTTAAGTTCAAATGAATGCTTCATCAATAGCCAGTGTTGCCTGCGTTTCAAGTGATATCAATGCTATCATTTTGGTGAATCCTCCCATAGCTCACCTTTCCAAGGAGACACTCTATGGCCAATTTAATCGTCCGCAACATTGACGACGCCATTGTCAAAGCCCTCAAACAACGGGCCAGTCGTCACGGTGTTAGTGCAGAAGCCGAACATCGTAAAATTCTAGAACAAGTCTTACTCCAACCTGCCAAAAAGTCCTTTGTCGAAGTGCTTGGACTGATTCCCAACGTTGGCAACGATTCAGATTTTGAACGCTTGCAAGATGACACTGCCCATGATGTATTTGCTTGATACCAACGTCATTAGTGAGTTGCGCAAACAAAACAAAGCGAACCCTGGCGTTCAACAATTTTTTCAAAACGCCATTGAGCAAGACGCCCGCCTCTATATTAGTGTGATCACTCTTGGCGAACTGCGCCGAGGCGTTGAACTCATTCGCTACCGTGGCGATCAGCCGCAAGCTGATCTTCTGGAAGCTTGGTTGCAAACTATTCTAGATAACTATACCGACCACATTCTAGATTTCACCGCCACCGAAGCCCAGGTATGGGGACGCTTGCTTGTACCCCACCCTCAAAACGCCCTCGACAAACAGCTAGCCGCTACGGCTCTAATCTGCGGACTTACCCTGGTCACTCGCAATGTCAGTGATTTTGTCGGAACAGGGGTGCCTCTAATCAACCCATTTGAGGACGTTAGTGGTGAAAACTAGCGATCGCTGCCTAACTATCCCGTTGCACTCGATGAAAAGGAGAATTCTTGCTAGCATTGAACAACTTCTAGCACGGATGAACTGGAGCGTTAGCCAATCAAATCAAAGTAGATCTCCGGGGATAGGCAGATGAAGCTGAGAGCGATCGCCCCAGCTACCGCGACACTCACTGCCACTATCCTTGAGCTACCTCCTACTTGAGGAGCAAACGATCAGTGAATGGGGGTGAGAAGACGAGTGCTAGAATGAGTAGTGTGCAAAGTGAATACCTTAGATGCCTACTGTTGCCCAGCTTGAGAGCCTGTATCGGATTAGCTATCAGCTAACGTATTCTATGTTTCAGCCCATACATCTCATTTGCGTTGATAATAGAACTCGCAACATTTACATATTGGCGGGGTACAGCGAGGAGCTTGAGTTCCAAATACTACCTAATGGGGAGTTTGCTGATGAGCCAAATTAATTATGATGCAATGTCTGATGCTCAGTTGAAAGAATATTTTCTTAAGCATCGTGGAAATCAAGCTGCTTTTCAGGCGCACTTAGATAGACTTAATCAGCGTCCGCTTAGGATTATTGCAAGTCCTGGCGATCCTGATTTTGATGAAAAAGTTCAGTCAGCGGTTCGTCAAAAATTAGCGGCAAGCGGTGACAGAAGCCAGTACTCTCACACTGCGTTGGAGGTAGACAGTCCAGAATAGCTGTATTCGCTACAGCACGAACGTCAGCCGATGAGACCAAAGTAAATCGCCAGGGGTAACCCCATGAAGCCCAGCGCGATCGCTCCAGCCGCTCCCACGCTTACCGCCACCATTCCAGGCTGAACCGGCACCCCTAACGACTGCCAAGCACTCCAAAGCCCATGCCGCAAGTGCAGCCCAAGCACCGCTAGCACCAGCACATAGCCAGCGGTATAGCCCGGTTTGTGAAAGGTTTCAAACACCAGCCGGGCCAAATCGCGATGCCCCGATTCGGGTAAGGAATAGTACGGGCCAAACTTAAAGGTCGCTAAATGCACGACCAAAAATACGGCTAATATTAGCCCCGAAGCGATCATAGTTCGAGAGCTGAGCGTTTGACGGCTTGGCTCCCCGGCTGAGACATATTTTGTATAGTCAAGGGGGCGGGCTTGCTGCTTGCCAATGTAGATTTTGATGCCGATAAAGGCGTGCAGAAGCGCGATCGCTACCAGCCCAATCTCAACTGCATAAGTTACCGGCCCTAGCCGTTCTATCACATACGCCAGATCGTTATAAGCCTCAGCGCTAACAAACAGCGCCAAATTACCCAGTAAATGAACCACCACAAAGCTCACAAGCCCTACCCCCGTCAGTCCTGTCAATATTTTCTTGCCAATCGGCGATTGATAAAGACTGATAATTCCGGTGGATTCTGATTCTGGGATTACAACCATAGGGTTAATCATTTCTGCTTGCAGAATCTGAATAGATCACACGATACTGCTGTTCTGCTTTAGATTTTAAACTAAAAAGCCCAGGAGCACTTGTTCAATAGCCCTGAGCAAAAAAGTTGATCTAACTTTCTAAAACTTTCTTTAGAAAGTTAGTCTTCGATGGTGACAGACACAATTTTGTCGCCTTTTTTAATGGCATTGACCACATCCATATCTTCCGTTTTCCCAAAAACAGTGTGAATGCCGTCCAAATGGGGCTGCGCTTCATGGCAGATGAAGAACTGACTGCCGCCCGTATCTTTACCGGCATGAGCCATTGAAAGCGTTCCGGCTTCATGCTTATTCGGATTGATTTCGCATTTGATTTTGTAGCCAGGGCCGCCAGTGCCGGTTCCTTGCGGGCAGCCACCTTGAACCATAAAGTTAGGAATCACGCGGTGAAAGCTGAGGTCATCGTAAAAGCCATCCTTGGAAAGCTTGACGAAATTTTCAACGGTGCCAGGAGCATCTTGATCAAATAGCTCTAGGTTGATGGTGCCTTTATTGGTTTCCATAATTGCACGGGTCATAGCGTCGCCTCTAAAAAATTGGTAGCCGTTTGCCATTCTAACGTTGTGTGGAAAACCGTTGCCGAGAAATATTTATCTGCAAACTATTCGCGTTAGACATTCTGTTGATGGCACTAGCTCGTAAGAAAACTTAAGACTGGGCTTCTAACTCGCGGCTATAGGCGGTTTCAATCACATTGAGTCGAGTTTCAAAGTCCAATGCTGCTAGTTCGCTCTGGATGATTTGATCATCCTGGTAGTATTCAATTTTTTCAGCGAGCTGGCGTTCGTAGTCGGTTTGAAGCCGACTGGACGCGCTGCGTAGCCGATCATGGTCGGTTTCGAGTTGCTGTAAGCGGCGCTGAGTGCTTTGTATGGCGCTTAGCAACCGCTCTAGGCGCTGCCGCATTAGCCAATAAATGATGGCAGCAGCGATAGCGCCTACCAGCAATCCAAAAAAGAGCCCAATAATCAAAGCTCAATAACTCCATGTGCGAAGGGTTACAGTGAAGATACACCGTCAAGATACACTGTGAGGAAATCTTACAACCCTTACTGATTGTGTCAAGCCTCATAACAAGAGCAACGATCAATGAGAGGCTTTTTAGTAAGATAGAAAGTAGAAACAAATCTGATCGTTTAAGTCTTGGAGGATTTGAGCTTTTGAGTGATCCCTTTAAAAAAGTAATGGCTGAAAAAACACTTGGTACCTCGCCCGATGAGCTATTTTCGCAGCAAGCATTGACTAGCCTAAACCCTGCCCTAAAGACTGGTATGAATCCCGCAGACCTAAACACCGAGCAAATTGCAGACGAGATTCGACCTAGCGGCGTTGCCGATGCTCCTAAAATGCCGGTTGATGAAGCTACTAAGTCGCTAGCGATGGCTATTGCCCATGCCGCTGATGACCGCAAAGGCGGCAACATTACAATTTTACAAACGGGCGATATTTCGTACTTGGCTGATTACTTTGTGATTGTGACGGGTTTTTCTAATGTGCAGGTGCGGGCTATTGCCAATGCGATCGCAAGCGACATCGAAGAAAAATTTGGGCGTCTGCCGCTGCGCACCGAAGGCATGAGCGAGGGCCGCTGGGTGCTGCAAGACTACGGTGAAGTGATTGTCCATGTATTTATGCCGGATGATCGTGAGTTTTACGATTTGGAAGCTTTTTGGGGTCATGCTGAGCGGATTGAATTTACGCCGGATCCCTTGCCTGCTGCGCCGTTAAACCGTCAACATGGCGGCTATTAGGAGATCTAGATCTGAATTGATCTTGAGAGATAACACCCATGAGCGGCTCACCTCACGGCTCTGACCGCAACCCAAACGGCAGAGACGGTAAAAATAATCAGAACGGGCAGCTTAAAAAAAGCCCTATTAGCAATAGCTGCCCGGTGCCGATTGATCAAATTCCGATTAAGGAATATGAAAGCATGAGCGCATCTTGGTTTTACGGCTGGGGTTTGCGAGATTTGCGCGGCTATCTGATGCCGATTGTTAGCCTGTGGCTACTGAGCTGGGGGGTGGTAGGACCGATGGCGGCTGTAAGCTTTGCGCCGACTAAGCTGCTGCCGCAGTTTTTGATCAGCGGTTCGTTGGGGGCGCTATTGCTGCCGACGCTGGCGCTGATTCAGCTCTATATTGGCTGGCGTCATGTGAGCGATCGCCTGCTCAAACCCGCTGTCCCTTACGAAGAATCGGGCTGGTACGATGGGCAAATTTGGCAAAAGCCACCGGAGGTGATTGATCGCGATCGCCTGATTGCCGACTACCAAATTAAGCCCCTCATGCTGCGATTACAAAAAACCTTTGCGACTATATCGGGTATTATTGCTTTTTGCTTGGTGACTTGGCAGTTTTTATAGCGGCTTTTCATCTCATTAATTTACGAATCATTTACGAATAATCACGGAACGCTAGGGTATGAATAGGGTGAACCGTCACAACTCGTCACTGCTCGAAGTGCAGCTCCTGCGAGAAGGCATCGTCGAATCCACCCATAAGGTTCATGCCGTTGCCTGCGATGATCGAGGCCGAATTTTGGCCAGCGCGGGGGATGCCGATGTCGGCAGCTTTATCCGCTCGTCGCTGAAGCCTTTTCAGGCCCTGTCGCTGACCACAGGCGGCACCCTCGATCATTTTCATCTCACCGATAAAGATCTGGCGATCATTTGCAGCTCACACCAAGGCAATTTGGAGCAAATTCGGCAGGTGTTTAACGTTCTGTGGCGCTGCGATGTCGAGCCTTTGGCTTTGAAGTGCCCGATTCCAGCAGGTAAAGATACGCCGCTAGCGCACAATTGCTCCGGCAAGCACGCGGGTATGCTGGCGGTTTGTAAACATCAGGGCTGGTCGATTGATGGCTATACGCAGCGATCGCACCCCGTCCAAAAGCTGATCATCAGCAAAGTCGCCGAACTGCTGGGAATGCCCCCAGACGAATTCATTTGCGCTCACGATGACTGCGGCGCGCCTACCTACTTCATGGAGCTCAGCCAAATGGCAACGCTCTATGCCAAGCTTTCCTCTGGCGAAAGTCTGGGGATGGAACGCATCGCCCGCGCGATGACCACTCACCCGATGATGATATCTGGCCCGGAAGGCTTTGACTCACAGCTGATGTCCCTCACAGAAGGCGCACTGGTAAGCAAATCGGGCGCAGAAGGCATTCAGTGCATTGGCCGAGTTGGTGAGGGCATGGGCATCGCTTTAAAGGTCGTTGATGGCTCCAAACGCGCCAAGTACGCCACTGCGGTTCACTTGCTCAAGCAGCTCGGCTGGATCACTCCCGACATTTCAGAAGTCTTAGCGGAGAAGTTTATGCTACAAGGCAAGTACACCCGTCTAGATGTGATCGGTGAGCTGCCCCTGATTTAGGGTTGCCCTTGTTTTGAACCTTGTTTTGGCCTTACATACTGCACAGGGCTCAAACGACGAAAAAAAATAGACTCAAATAAAGCCACACATCTGAGACATGAGCTGCTATATTTGTTAAGCGGCGACGCGGGGTAGAGCAGTCTGGTAGCTCGTCGGGCTCATAACCCGAAGGTCCATGGTTCAAATCCATGCCCCGCCACCAAATAGAAAGGTATCTAAAACACTTAGTTACTTCTAAATAAAATCACAAATTCTGGCAGCTCAATGAGTTGCCAGAATTTTTTTGAGCAGATGCAGAAGATCAGAATTAATCTGACGATCTCGTCTCGTGTGAATAGTAGACTTGAGAACACTAAATTAGTTTTTGCCTGAATTGAGTGGTTAGGCAAGGTGTTATGAGCAATAGAAGCCAAAGCCTGTTCGTAGTTTTTAGCAGTGCCATGAGTTTGGCCATGAGTTTGCTGGTATATCAAGGCAGTGCCGTTGCTCTATCACCGTCTAATCCAGAACGAGTGAACCAGCAGGCCATCGCCCAAGCCGAAATGCAGGCTGCGCCCGGTAGCTTATTTGTCGCCTATCCGCCTACTACCCATGAAACGGTCGCTGATCGAATCTTTTTTATCGGTACGGCGAATCCAGATATGCCGGTTACCATCAACGGCCAGCCGATTGAAAATCGCAGTGCTGCGGGGCACTTTGCGCCAACGTTGCCGCTGGAAATGGGCGAAAATACCTTTGTGATTGCTCAGGGCGCTGACAGTGTGACCCTGACAATTACGCGCATTTCTAATCAGCCGCCGCTGCCGGTAGGGGTGAACTTTGCGGAAGGGACGCTGTTGCCTGCTGTGGATATAGCGCGGTTACCAGGAGAATTGGTTTGTTTGAGTGCGATCGCGCCCTCCAATGCCACCGTATCCGCTACGGTTGGGAGCCAAACCGTTGCCCTCATGCCGCAGTCCAGCGTCGATTTACCGCCCAACTCCGCCGTGCTCACGGCCCAAAATGCACCTGTTACCCCCAACCCAGCTAGCACCGCGACCGAGTACGCAGGCTGCGCCACCGCCACTACCCCCGGCGATTTAGGTAACCCGCGCTTTACCCTGACTGCCCAAGGCCAAACCGTTACCGCCGAATCCCCCGGCAAAATCAGCTTTCTTTCCCCCACTGTCTTTGATGTGGCTACCGTCACCGCCACCGAAGGCACCGCTCGCACCGGGCCGAGCACAGATTATTCTCGCATTACCCCCCTGCCCGCAGGCACCCGCGCCGCTGTTACAGGCCGCGAAGGCGAATGGCTCCGGCTAGACTACGGCGGCTGGATCAAAGCGGCAGAAACAACCGTTACGCGCTCATCGGTGCCACCTCGCAGCATCATTCGCGGCATTCGCGCTAGTCAGTCTGACGATTGGACAGAGATTGTTTTCCCTTTGCAGACGCCGGTTCCAGTTTCCATTCGGCAAGAGAGCCAGTCATTGACGCTGACGCTGCACAACACTACTCCGCAAACAGATACCATTTACTTCTCTAACGATCCGGTGGTGGAGAGAATGGACTTTAATTCGGTGCTGCCCGACAGCAGTGAATATACTTTTCACTTCAAATCATCTCAGCAATGGGGCTACAAGCTTCGCTACGAAGGTACTAGCCTAATTCTCTCCTTGCGCCACGCGCCGCCTAACAACAGCTTGCAGGGTACGACTATTTTGCTTGATCCAGGGCACGGCAGTGATGCCGACTTGGGATCTCGTGGCCCTACTGGCTATCCTGAAAAAGACGTAGCCTTAATTGTCTCTAAATTGTTGCGCGATCAGCTGGAAGCGCGCGGTGCGAGAGTTGTCATGACCCGTGAGGGCGATGATGATCTTTATCCTGCGGATCGAGTAGATATTATTAATGCCACCGAGCCCACTCTTTCGCTAAGTCTTCATTACAATGCTTTGCCGGATGCAGGGGATGCTTTGGGTACTACGGGCGTAGGGGCTTTTTGGTATCAGCCGCAGGCGCATGATTTGGCTGCTTTTTTGCATGACTATTTGGTTCAAAAGCTAGGCCGTGACTCTTATGGAGTGTATTGGAACAACTTGGCTCTAACTCGCCCTGCCGTGACGCCTTCAGTTTTATTGGAGCTGGGTTTTATGATCAATCCAACAGAATTTGAGTGGATTACCGATGAAAATTCTCAAAAAGAATTGGCTAGAACGCTAGCTGAGGGATTGCAAGCTTGGTTTCAGGGTCAGTAAGGCTGCAATAATTGCTTTCTTTGGACGTTTTTGCTTTTATAGCTCTGTTATGACCGTTTTTTCCACCGCTTAATTTTAAGGATCTAAATTTGAAGATGAGTCGCTGTGGCAGCAGGCCATGACACACCGATCCTATGCCAATGAGCGTTTTCAGAAACGCGATCAGAAGAGCGATCAGAAGAGCGATCGCCCATGCTTCACAACGAACGGCTAGAGCTCCTAGTCGATGCCATTCTCACTTTTGTCAGTGTGTAGAGCTTATTATCC
>CAVUFV010000008.1:0-272622 GCA_963740915.1 uncultured cyanobacterium | reverse complement strand
ATCTGGCCGGTGCCCTTCTTCATGAAGACGCGTGCGACCGACGACTTGCGGCGGCCGGTTCCGTAGTTCCAGTTTCCAATCATGGCGGTTCCTCAGAGTTCCAGCACTTTGGGCTGCTGGGCGGTGTGCGGGTGCGCGGCACCGGCATAGACCTTCAGCTTCTTGACCATCGCGTAGCCCAGCGGGCCCTTGGGCAGCATGCCCTTGACGGCCTTCTCGAGCGCGCGGCCCGGATGCTTGGCCTGCATGTCCTTGAACTTCGTGGCGTGGATGCCGCCCGGGTAGCCGGAGTGGCTGTAGTAGATCTTGTCGTTGGCTTTGTTGCCGGTGACCCGGATCTTGTCGGCATTGACGACGACGATGAAGTCACCGGTATCGACGTGAGGCGTGTAGATGGCCTTGTGCTTGCCGCGCAGACGGAGGGCGACTTCACTGGCCACCCTGTCCGAGAACCTTATCGGTTGCGTCAATCACAAACCACTCATGCGTCACCTCGGCCGGCTTGGCGCTGAAGGTTTTCATGGAGTTTGATTCTTTGTCGCGCCCCTGATCGACGATGCTCCAGTGCGGCTCGGTCCGCTTCTGTTATCGGCGGCTCTCGCTGGCAGCTCGCTGCGTCATCGGCTATCCCGCCGGGGCAACCGGGACAGCCTCGATTGTAGCAGAGCGCCGTCGGCTCGAGCCTGGCCATACGACGCAGAGTTCACGGCCGGCCGTCGATCGGGTAGCCTTCCAGTGTAGCGGCATCATCGGCAGTCGACAGGGCTCGCACCGCACTGCGGGAGCGGCAACGGCGTACGGTCCGACGTCCCTTCGGGCGTCATGCTCACCCATGGCGTAGACTCGGGTTTACCCTAGGCTCGCATGAACTCATCGACCCCAGCCCCTGTCGACCGCCATCCTGGAAGCCGCGAGCGCATCCGATGTGCCGCCGGCTCGCCGGACCGACCGACCACGCCGCCGCCCGGCGAGCGGCCGTGGTCGCTGGGTGCCGATGCGCTCGCTGGGTCCACGCCACCGCGACCGCATCATCAGCACCTGCTGGCTCTCGACGACCACTCGCGCTACCTGCGCTTCGGCTACGCCGCCACCGACGGGCAGCTGGCGCGCTATGTCGACCGGCTGGACTTCGAGCGCGACGAGGTCTTCGGCATCTTCAACCGCCGGCTCGAGCTGATGGCGATGGCGCACCTGGCGATCCGCGGCCCGCCGGCCGACGCGGCGGCCGCAACATGTCCGAATTCGGCGTGTCGGTGCTGCCGCCGGCCGCCGGCGGGCTTCGGCCGGCGCCTGTTCGAGCACGCGATCCTGCATGCGCGCAACCGCGGCGTCGGCGCACTCTTCATCCACGCCTTGAGCGAGAACACCGCCGATGCTGAAGATCGCCCGGACGCCGGCGCCACCGTTCGCCGCGAAGGCTCGGAGAGCGAAGCCTGGCTCGAGCTGCCGCCCGACACCGTTGCTTCCCACATCGACGAACTCGTGGCGCACAGGCCGCCGAATTCGACTACCGGGTCAAGACCCATCTGCGCCGGCTGGAGGCGGCTGCGCTCCGATTGACCGCCGCGACGCGAGGTCCAGCGGGTCGGAGGCCGAAGCGCGCAGGTCAACGCCTAATCCAGGGGGGCGCGGAACCGGGCGGGTCACGGCTTTCCGCTCATGAGCCAGGAGCGCGAACGCCCGGTCGAGTCGCTGGGTGTAACCGGCGTGCAGCGCCTCGGAACGTCCGGTACATTCTGATTCCCGCCGATGACAGGGTCGTAACTCTCGACCTCGGGCGCCGTTCGAATGGAGAGCCTTCCGTGGATTGTCGCCCTCGTCGCCCTCGTGCTGCTTGGTGCGCGTGCTGGTCGCATGGGCCTTGCGGTCGCGCGGCGCGAAGAAGCCGCCGCCGCTGCCGACCGAGTGGGCGCTCACCGCCAGACCGGTCTTCACGACCGACGAGCGGCGCGTCTACCGCCAGCTGCGCGAAGCGCTGCCGCACCACATCGTGCTGTCCAAGCTGCCGCTGGTGCGCTTCTGCCAGCCCACCGACCCGCAGGAAGTCCGCTTCTGGTACGAACTGCTCGGCGCCAACCACGTCACCTTCGCGATCTGCAGCGCCAACGGCCGGGTGCTCGCGGCCATCGACCTCGACACCGACCGCGGCAATTCGCGCCGGTCCTGCAGATCAAGCAGTCGGTGCTCGGCGCCTGCCGGGTGCGCTACCTGCGCTGCCCGGTCGACCACCTGCCCACGGTGGCCGAACTGCAGTTGCTGGTGCCCAGCAGCGCCGCGCCGGCGCGCGGCCCGCAGCCGCCGGCAGCGCCGCCCTACGACTGACGCCGCGCGCGAATCTGCGCGACGACGGTCGCCACGCGGCGCGCCGAGCGATCGGCGCTGTGGCAGGACTCGACCTTTTCCAGGATTCCTTCTTCGCGCCCGACAACCGCCTCGAAGGCTTCGGCAGCAGCGAGTTCTCGCCGCTGAGGCACGACGTCCAGCGCGGGGCGCTTCGCGTCCAACGGCATGATCGCGGCCTGTCGCTCGCCGACGCGACCCGGAAGACGTCGGCGGCGTCGTCGTCGACAGCCCGAACTCTTCGTCGCCGCTCGCGGCGCTGACGATTTGGGCGCGGCGCGTAGGATGCGCCGATGCCGCGTGCATCGCCGCACGACCAGCGACTTGCCGCATGCGCCCGACCCTATGCGGACCTGACCCCCAGCGTGGTGCTCGACGCCCTCGACGGCGTCGGCCTGCGCGGCGACGGCCGCCTGATCCAGCTCAACTCGTACGAGAACCGCGTCTTCCAGGTCTTTCTGGAAGACGGCAGCGTCGTCGTCGCCAAGTTCTACCGGCCGGGGCGCTGGAGCGACGCGCAGATCCTCGAAGAGCACGCCTTCGCGGCCGAACTGGCCGCCGCCGAGATCCCGGTCGCCGCGCCGCTGGCGCTCGCAGCGTCGGCGCCGCCTCGATCCATGCGCGACGCGGCGGCGCTGACCGGTCCGACCCTGGCGCGCTTCACGACCGACGCCGGCGTCCATCGCTTCGCCGTCGCGCCGCGCATGCGCCGGGCGCGCGCCCGAACTCGAAGACCCGACACGCTGCGAATGGATCGGCCGCTTCATCGGCCGCCTGCACGCCGTCGGCGCGCGCAGGCCGTTCGCACACCGCGCAGACGCTCGACGCCGGCGACGTTCGGCGACGCCACCCGCGACTGGCTGCTCGCGGCCGACATCGATCCCGCCCGACGCGCTGCCCGGCTGGCGCGACGTCACCGCGCAGGCGCTGACGCGGTCGAGCGCGGCCTTCGACGCAAGGCCGCGCTGCGCACGCTGCGCCTGCACGGCGACTGCCACCTCGGCAACGTCCTGTGGACCGACGAGCGGACCGCATTTCGTCGACCTCGACGACGCCGTCACCGGGCCCGGCCGTGCAGGACCTGTGGATGCTGCTGTCGGGCGACCGCGGCGCGATGGCGCGCCAGCTCGCGGCCGTGCTCGACGGCTACGAGCACTTCATGGATTTCGACTGCGCGCGAGCTGCGCGCTGATCGAGCCGCTGCGCACGCTGCGCATCATTCACCACAGCGCATGGATCGCGCGACGCTGGACCGACCCGGCGTTCCCGATCGCCTTCCCGTGGTTCGAGAGCCCGGCCTACTGGGCCGAGCAGACGACGCGGCTGCGCGAGCAGCTCGTCGCGATGGCCGAGCCGCCGCTCGACGGCGGCGCGTAGCCGCCGCGTCGGCGCCGCAGACCGCCGGCGTCGCGCGGCGCAGCCGCGACACCGGCGCTCAGCCGCGTCCGCGCCGATGCCGCGGCTCAGGCCGCCAGCAGCGCGTTGACGCGCCGCACGTAGGCCGCCGGATCTTCGAGCTGGCCGCCTTCGGCGAGCAGCGCCTGGTCGAACAGGATGTGCGCCAGGTCGTCGAAGTGCTCGCTCGGGCCTTCGAGCCGCTTGACCAGCGCGTGCTCGGCGTTGACCTCGAGCATCGGCTTGCACTTCGGGCGCCTTCTGGCCGGCCTGCTTCAGCAGGCGCGCCAGGTGGCCGCTCATGTCGCCCTCTTCGACGACGAGGCAGGCCGGCGAATCGACCAGGCGCGTCGTCACGCGCACGTCCTTGGCCCGGTCCTTCAGCGCCTCCTTGAGCCTCTCGAGCATCGGCTTGAAGGCCTCGGCGGCTTCCTCGGCCTGCTTCTTCTCGGCCTCGTCCTGCAGCTTGCCCAGGTCGACCCCGCCCTTGGCCACGCTTTGCAGCGGCTTGCCGTCGAACTCGTACAGGTGGCTCAGCATCCACTCGTCGACGCGGTCGGTCAGCAGCAGCACCTCGATGCCCTTCTTGCGGAAGATCTCGAGCTGCGGGCTGTTCTTCGCCGCGGCCAGCGTGTCGGCGGTGATGTAGTAGATCGCGTCCTGGCCTTCCTTCATGCGGCCGACGTAGTCGGCGAAGCGAGACGCCCTTCGTCGGCGTGCGTCGACGCGAAGCGCAGCAGCTTGGCCAGCCGCTCCTGGTTGGCGTGGTCCTCGCCGACGCCTTCCTTCAGCACCGCGCCGAACTCCTTCCAGAACGCCGCGTACTTGTCGCTTCTCGGCCTCGTCCTCGCTGTCGGCCAGCGTCTTCCAGCATCGACAGCACGCGCTTGGTGCAGCCCTCGCGGATCGCCTTGACGTCGCGGCTTTCCTGCAGCAGCTCGCGGACTGACGTTCAGCGGCAGGTCGGCGCTGTCGATGACGCCCTTGACGAAGCGCAGGTACGACGGCATCAGCGCCTCGGCGTCGTCCATGATGAAGACGCGCTTGACGTAGAGCTTGACGCCGCCGCGCTTGTCGCGGTTCCACAGGTCGAACGGCGCCTTGCGCCGGGATGTACAGCAGCTGCGTGTACTCGGTGCGGCCCTCGACCCGGTTGTGCGTGTAGGCCAGCGGCGCCTCGCTGTCGTAGCTGATCTGCTTGTAGAACTCCTGGTACTGCTCGTCGGTGATGTCGCTCTTGCGGCGGGTCCACAGCGCCGCGGCCTTGTTGACCGGTCTCCCACTCGTCCTTGACGACCTGCTGCCTTGCCTCCTCGTCCCACTCCTCCTTTTTCATCAGGATCGGCAGCGTGATGTGGTCGGAGTACTTGCTGATGATCGACTTCAGCTTCCAGGTCGACAGGAACTCGTCCTCGCCGTCGCGCAGGTGCAGCGTGACGTCGGTGCCGCGCTGCGGCGCGGGTGATGGTCTCGACCTCGAAATCGCCGGCGCCTTCGCTGCTCCAGCGCACGCCTTGTTCGGGCGCGACGCCGGCGCGTCTACGGTGTATTGAACAAAGGCACCGGGTTCGTCGGTATGGGCCTGTCGCCAAATCTTTAGATGAATTTTCATAGATTGGAACTGTTGGTTTTTGAGAGACTTCAGCCTACTGAGCTTAGCGATAAGAGCGCTGGGTGAGTTTTACATTGTCAAAGACTAAAGGTTCTGTGACTAAATTTGGGGGCAACTCGTCTCCTTGATATTGCCAAGCGGCGACGGTCGAAAATCGCTGATCGCGTCGTTTGGCTTCACCGCCTTCAGTTTGAAATTCTTCGCGGAAGTGACAGCCGCATGATTCTTCGCGGGCTAAGGCGTCGCGGGCCATGACTTCGCCTAGTTCCATAAAGTCGGCAAGGCGACCGGCGAATTCTAGGTTTTTATTCAGGGTGTTTGCTTCGCCAGGGACGCGCAGGTTTTGCCAAAATTCGGTTCGCAGCGATCGCACCTTTTCCACTGTCTCCTTTAGCCCTTCCCGGCTGCGGTTAATCCCCACTCCATTCCACACCAAATGCCCTAGCTCCCGATGAAAGTCCAGCATCGTTTTATCACCATTAATACTCAACAGCTTTAGCGTGCGAGCCCGCGCTGAGGCTTCTGCTTCTGCAAAAGCATCATGATCAATATCGACAGGCCGCAAAGCCGTTGTGGCAATGTAGTTGCCTAGCGTGTACGGAATAATAAAGTAGCCATCGGCCAATCCCTGCATGAGCGCACTCGCTCCTAGCCGATTAGCGCCGTGATCCGAAAAATTCGCCTCGCCAAGCACAAACAATCCGGGCACCGTACTCATCAGATGGTAGTCCACCCACAGCCCGCCCATGGTGTAGTGCACCGCCGGGTAAATGCGCATTGGCTCAGCGTAAGGATCTTCACCGGTAATGCGTTGGTACATTTCAAACAGGTTGCCGTAGCGGGTTTCGATGGCGGCTTTACCTTGAGTAGCGATCGCCTCGCGAAAGTCCAAATACACGGCCAGCCCCGTCGCCCCGACCCCGCGTCCTTCATCAATCACCTGCTTAGCATTGCGAGAAGCCACATCGCGCGGCACTAAGTTGCCAAAGGTGGGGTAGCGGGTTTCTAGGTAGTAGTCGCGATCGCTTTCTGGAATCTCACTCGCTAGCCGCTGATCGCCCGCCTTTTTCGGTACCCACACCCGGCCATCATTGCGCAAGCTCTCACTCATCAGCGTCAGCTTAGATTGAAACTCACTCGCGACCGGAATGCAGGTTGGGTGAATTTGGGTAAAGCAGGGGTTGGCAAAGAGTGCACCGCGTTTATAGGACCGCCAAGCCGCCGTCACATTAGAATTTTTACCATTGGTTGAAAGGTAATACACATTGCTGTAGCCCCCCGTGCACAGCACCACCGTATCGCCCGCATAGCGCTCAAACTCACCCGTCAACAGATTGCGCACCACAATCCCGCGAGCCTGCCCATCCACCACCACCAAATCCAGCATTTCGCGCCGAGGAAACAGCTCAATGCGCCCCGCTGCAACCTGTCGCATCATTGCGCCATAGGCTCCGAGCAAAAGCTGCTGCCCAGTTTGCCCCCGCGCATAAAACGTGCGCGAAACCTGCGCCCCCCCAAAAGATCGATTCGCTAGCAAGCCGCTGTATTCCCGCGCAAACGGCACCCCTTGGGCTACACAGTGATCGATAATCTGGTTGCTAATTTGCGCTAGCCGGTACACATTCGCCTCTCGCGAACGATAGTCACCGCCCTTAATCGTGTCGTGAAACAAGCGCCAGACGCTATCGCCATCGTTGGGATAGTTTTTCGCAGCATTAATGCCACCCTGCGCCGCAATGCTGTGCGCCCGACGCGGTGAATCTTGAATGCAGAAGCTTTTGACCCGATAGCCTTGCTCGGCGAGGGTTGCTGCGGCTGACGCGCCCGCTAGCCCGGTACCGACCACCAGCACCGTATGTTTGGGCTTATTGCTAGGGTTAACAAGCTGGCAATGGTCTTTAAAACTGCCCCATTTTTCAGCGAGGGGGCCGTCAGGCACACGGGCATCGAGTTGCATGGCTTAGTCTAGATTCGGTTAACGCTTACTTTAAAGAGTAACCTTAAGGCGCGATGGATGTAGCTTGCCTAAGATTTTGATGGAAGCGAAAACATCAACACATAGAGTATAATGCCGCTCATCGTGTTGAAAACTAACCCTGCATCTAAACCTTGTCCACGTCCAGAACTGTAGTTTTCTCGGTGGGAAAACTCAAGGTTTCAACTTGGACGTGGTTTATAATGGACACATTTAACACAGACAACCTATGACGGCAATTGTAGAAGCATTTTGGACTAGCAGAGCAGTATGAACAAAGAGGATTTATTTAAAACTGGCAATCTTGAAGAACTGTTTCAGCCAACTGTTTCAACTGTTAATTTGCTCAAACAACTGTTGCCCATTACAGAGAATTTTATTAATGCAACTTGTAAATCTCAGTCTGAAAGAGACCTAGACATTATAAAGAAGCGGTTTGGACTGAGCCATGAAAGTATCTATAGTTTTGAAGAAATCGGTATTTACTATGACATCACTAGAGAACGAGTTAGGCAAGTTGAATTTAAGATAATCAGCAAGCTCTCTGATTTGATGTATGGTTCTAGCGAGTCTAAAAAATTCAAGATCAAAGAGAATCTCATACAGGAATACAAGCAAGTAAAAGATAGCTTCCTTAATCTTGATAGTATTTTAACTGAAGAAGAAATAAGAGATTTCTTCCAAAATAGATATGGAATTAATAAGGAAAGTGAGTCATTTTCATCATTAGAATATTTAATGGAGTTGCTTGGTTATTGCCTACTTTCTTCGGGCAACAATGGCTATAGTGGATCAACCAAGTTAGCCTGGTGTTTAAAAGAACAGTTCAACAAAACTCATATCAAGAAAGTCTTTGGTCATATTAATACCCTGCGAGGCAAACCGGAAAGATTTAAGTTTTTTGATATTGTCGTCTCTATTAATAAGACAAAAGGCCATCGATTAGATAAAGACTTTATAAAAAAGCTTCTCAAGCTATGTGTTGAGCTCGAAGAAGTGGAGAATGAGGAAGATACTTATCAGGTCAAGTTTGAGTGTTTGCCTAGTGCGGCAGAAAAAGCTTTCAGAGTTCTTCAGGAAAAAGGTGAGCCTTTACACTTCTCGGAAATTGCTAAGACTATCAATCATGCGGAACTCAATTTAGGTAAAGGCAAACGGATTACAGTAAACAGCCTCAAAAATCAGCTAATAGCTGACAGCAGATTTAAACCAATTGGAAGAAGTGGAATATGGGCTCTTTCTGACTGGGATAATGTAGCTACCAAAACAATCACTCAGATTATGGAAGATAGCTTCCATGAGGGTGGCAAGCCTCTGTCAGTGAAAGAAGTGTATCAATACGTTATTGCAAAAAGACCTGATGCTTCATCCAAATCAGTTAGTGTATATTTAGGCAATACTGATGTTTTTGTGAGAGTGGATAAAAATCAATATGCTCTTGTAGTTTGGGGATTAAAACCACTAGACAAATCGATAAGAAGAACTTCCGACGAAGCATCTAGTCTAATTAATGTAGCATTGAAAGAGATATTTGTAGACAAAGATTCCATTAGCCTTGCCGATCTGATTCGTCTTCTCAAAGAGCAGGCCAGGCTGGCTGAAATGACAATCAGAAACCGAGTAAAGTCTTCTCTAAATCTTGAGTTAAAGCAAGAAGGAACTTCTAATAGCTATACTGTTTACTGTCTTAACAGAGATTTTGAACAAGAAAGCTCACATTTAGATTTTGGGCGAGAGTTGCTGAGAGATAAAATTCAGAATGAAATCATTTCTATACTTCAAGCTAACCCCAATAAGCCCATTACTAAAGGTGATTCTGTATTTTCAAGTTAAGAAAGAAGTTGAGTGCTTACGTCCTACTTTCTATGCCTACCTTAGTAACATGAAGGAGATTAGACAATATACAGAAAATGGTAAAAGCTATTGCTTGTTTGAATACCAAGAACAACAAAGCTCGGTTGATTGTAGACTCAGTTTTACTTGAAACTTGCTTAGATTCAGAGCTGCTAAATCGACTAAAACGAGCTATTAAAAAGCTCAATATTGATGAAGTTGACTTGGGATTGTTTGAGTTAGGACGGATTTTTGAAAATGAATTAAAAGATTATTTGGTTGTAGCCAAGCAGAATTCTATAATTCAAGTATATCGAAAGGATCTTGAAAAATTAGTCCACATGATTGACTGTGTGGTTAGAGAAAAAGTAGTTTTCAAAGGATACTACTTACATATCCTTAGAGAGGAGCGAAATGAGCGTGCTCACGGAAAGATTCCAAACCTAGATGAAAGAAAAACTATTTTGAACAAAGCTCATTATGTAGCCGATTTGTACATTCAAAACATTATATTTTTCAACGATCAGAAGAGCAAAATTTTGGTGAAAATAACAAATGCTTCTACAGCGTAGGCGTAGCATAACAACCCTGTTGGAGCGGACTGAATAGAGACTCGATGTTGTTGTAAAAGTGGCTTGCATCCGCTCAGCCGGAACGTTAGCACTACCTAAATTGCTCGTAGTGACCACCGATTGCAAATATGTAAATGTAGTCACTATCAAATTTATAGATTATTCGATCCCTTCGTGATAACCTTCGAGACCAAAGACCAGATAAATTATGTTTAAGAGGTTCAGGTTTGCCGAGCCCTGTTTTTGGGTCGCCTCTCAACATTTCTCTAAGGATTTTACAAAGATTTTCGTGTAGCTTTTTGTCATTTTGACGCAATTGCTCATATGCCTTCCAGGTATCTCCTTCAAACACCAAGGATCTCATTGATTTCCTCATCAGTCGGTGAATAGCCTTGTCTCTGGGTATGAGTAGCCATTGAATTGGAAACCTGACTCATTAAGTTATTGTTTTGCAGCACATGTAAGGTTTCTTGCTCTTGCTCCCAGTCCTCAGCACTAACTACAACAAAATCTTTCCCGTTTCGGCGAGTAACCTTAAGAGGGTTATGTTGACTAATAACTTTCTCAACACAGTCTTTCAAGGTGTCTCTAAATTTGTTTACGCTCACGGTATCCATTCGGAGGAAAACTCCAAACGTACGGTATTACCGTACATTCTATTCTAGAATTGCCCTTTCTAACAAGGCCATGCAAGGGACGCTCAAAACACTCTACTGGTTGGTTTTTCCCATTTCTGCTTGCTTTCCTGATAGCCGAGCCGTTAGGCCGCCAAAGAATGCGGCCTGAGAACGAGCACCTTAGATTCTTGCCAGTAGTTAAGTTCAAATGAATGCTTCATCAATAGCCACGTGTTGCCTGCGTTTCAAGTGATATCAATGCTATCATTTTGGTGAACCCTCCCATAGCTCACCTTTCCAAGGAGACACTCTATGGCCAATTTAATCGTCCGCAACATTGACGACGCCATTGTCAAAGCCCTCAAACAACGGGCCAGTCGTCACGGTGTTAGTGCAGAAGCCGAACATCGTAAAATTCTAGAACAAGTCTTACTCCAACCTGCCAAAAAGTCCTTTGTCGAAGTGCTTGGACTGATTCCCAACGTTGGCAACGATTCAGATTTTGAACGCTTGCAAGATGACACTGCCCATGATGTATTTGCTTGATACCAACGTCATTAGTGAGTTGCGCAAACAAAACAAAGCGAACCCTGGCGTTCAACAATTTTTTCAAAACGCCATTGAGCAAGACGCCCGCCTCTATATTAGTGTGATCACTCTTGGCGAACTGCGCCGAGGCGTTGAACTCATTCGCTACCGTGGCGATCAGCCGCAAGCTGACCTTCTGGAAGCTTGGTTGCAAACTATTCTAGATAACTATGCCGACCACATTCTAGATTTCACCGCCACCGAAGCCCAGGTATGGGGACGCTTGCTTGTACCCCACCCTCAAAACGCCCTCGACAAACAGCTAGCCGCTACGGCTCTAATCTGCGGGCTTACTCTGGTCACTCGCAATGTCAGTGATTTTGTCGGAACAGGGGTGCCTCTAATCAACCCATTTGAGGACGTTAGTGGTGAAAACTAGCGATCGCTGCCTAACTATCCCGTTGCACTCGATGAAAAGGAGAATTCTTGCTAGCATTGAACAACTTCTGGCACGGATGAACTCAGGGCCATTTCATTTTCATGGAAGTGAGTTAACGTTTAGCCTCTAGCCCTTTCGTCGAATGACTCATGAGCTTATCTACAGCAACGCTGCCTGCAACGGGTCAATTCGGCTCGCACGCTGAGCAGATTGAGATTCTATCTGCCTTTTCAAAAATTCCTGATACGCGCCATCGCTTAGGCAAACGGCATGACATAGCGCTATGCCTCGCCTTGTTCACGCTGGCAATCGCCGCCGGGAACCAAGGCTTTCTAGCGATAGGAGATTGGCTCAAGAGCTATCAAGCCGAACTCATTGAGTTATTTAACCCACCCAAACGGAGACTGCCTTCATACAGCACTATTCGGCGAGTGTTATTGACGCTCGACTACAAACAGTACTCGGCGGCATTAGCTCGCTTCTTTGCTGTCGAGCCGCTACCTGGGGAGACGCTGGCGATGGATGGGAAGCAACTGCGCGGGTCATATCAAATAGAGACGAATAACCCCGAGTCCCCGCCTCATCCGGCCATTCTGTTGGTGAGTGCATACATTAGACTTAATCGGAAATAGTGTGGCTAACAGAAATAGGGACGCCCTTTCCTGCTCTTTGCTTTTCTAGACGGTCGCTACCGGATTATGGGCTTTTCCCCGACGGTAGCTCAACCGGAAGTTGTGTAATCCACAGGCTGTTTCCATCACATCGTCCACGAAATGCTCTACTCGATTACGGAATTTCTGCACCACGATTTGGCAGCGTTTGATGCCGCCAATCTGATGCTCTACTTCGACTCGGATACTCGATATGGCTCGGTTGATAATCTTCTCATCTGGCGTCAATTCGCCGTTTCGAGGCTTCTTCTTCGGTTGCACTATCGTCGCCCCTTCCGGCTGATAGCCCTGAAAGCCTGTGTCCTGCAATAGCTTGCTACCCGGCGGGAAGCGATAGCCTTCTTCATCCGCTATCTTCTTGTCATGCTTTTTCCCTTCATAGGTGTCACTCAGATACAGCACCTTGCCATGGCGCTCGGTGATCACGTTGTTCTTCACCGTATGCGCTTTCTTCTTGCCGCTGTAGTACTGCTTCTGGTCATCTTTATCTTTCGGTCGGTTGATCGGCCGCTCGGTGCCGTCAATCATGAACGTTAATCCTGGGCAAGCCGCTAACACCTCTTCGAGTTTGGCTGGGCGGCGCTCCGGCAGTTGCAGTTCATCGCCTAAGGCTTGATTGAGCACGCCCGTCAGCCGATGTACCCATTCGTTCGCTTGCGGTTGGCCAATCCCGAACAGATACCCCTGCACTTCCTGCGTTGGATACTGACGGAAGTACACCAGGATGAATAAAAGCTTATCTACCAGCAATGCCAGCTCAGCCTTGCGTCCAGCCCCTCGGGCGCGCTTGCGGTGCTCACGCTCAAAGGTTTCCTCCTCGAATGTCTCCCAAGCTGCCTCAAAACTCGGCAGCAGCGCTTCAAACTCCGTCGTGTTAAAGCCTGTCAGGCTTTGGAGGAGGCGCGATCTATTCTTCAGTTCCGCATAGTGCATTTTCATCGGGTAACCGCCTAACTAATAACGCTTTCCCTATTCTAGCCGCCTAATTTCCGATTAAGTCTATTGTTGAACGTGGGCTGATTCTCGAACCGCATCAGGTAGATAGCAAAACCAACGAGATTAAGGCGCTGCCTGAGTTCATTGAGCAACTCGCACTGAAAGGTGTTGTGATTGCTTTTGATGCCATTAGCACCCAAAAAAACATGTCAGTTGATTGTCGATAGTGGCAATCACTACCTCGGTGCCCTCAAAGGTAACCAGGGTAACTTGCTCAAAGATGTTGAGACTCATTTTTTCCCGCAACAAGTTCATATCGATATCAGTGAAGGTCATGGGCGCACAGAAAAGCGAGTGGTCAGTCTATGTCATCAGTTAGAGAATATTAAACCTTGGCCGGGACTCAAAACACTTATCCGCGTAGAGAGCGAGCGGCGCTTCACAGTTAAAGGACTTGAGCACTACTCCCAAGAAACACGTTACTACGTGGCTTCTTTCATCGAACCAGTGGCTGAGACTGCCAACCGAATTCGAGGCTATTGGGGCGTGGAGAACAAAGTTCACTATGTGCGCGATGTGACGCAAGGCGAAGATGCTTCGCGCATTCGGATGAATCAACTGCCGCAAATCTTTGCGGTGGCACGCAATTTTGCGCTCAACGTCTACCGTGACAATGCGTTTGTCAACATGGCTCAAGCTCAGCGCTGTTGCCAGTTTGGCTTAGATACCCTCAAGCGCATCTTTAAAATGAAATAGCCCTGCGGATGAACTGGAGCGTTAGCCAATCAAATCAAAGTAGATCTCCGGGGATAGGCAGATGAAGCTGAGAGCGATCGCCCCAGCTACCGCGACACTCACTGCCACTATCCTTGAGCTACCTCCTACTTGAGGAGCAAACGATCAGTGAATAGGGGTGAGAAGACGAGTGCTAGAATGAGTAGTGTGCAAAGTGAATACCTTAGATGCCTACTGTTGCCCAGCTTGAGAGCCTGTATCGGATTAGCTATCAGCTAACGTATTCTATGTTTCAGCCCATACATCTCATTTGCGTTGATAATAGAACTCGCAACATTTACATATTGGCGGGGTACAGCGAGGAGCTTGAGTTCCAAATACTACCTAATGGGGAGTTTGCTGATGAGCCAAATTAATTATGATGCAATGTCTGATGCTCAGTTGAAAGAATATTTTCTTAAGCATCGTGGAAATCAAGCTGCTTTTCAGGCGCACTTAGATAGACTTAATCAGCGTCCGCTTAGGATTATTGCAAGTCCTGGCGATCCTGATTTTGATGAAAAAGTTCAGTCAGCGGTTCGTCAAAAATTAGCGGCAAGCGGTGACAGAAGCCAGTACTCTCACACTGCGTTGGAGGTAGACAGTCCAGAATAGCTGTATTCGCTAGCAGCACGAACGTCAGCCGATGAGACCAAAGTAAATCGCCAGGGGTAACCCCATGAAGCCCAGCGCGATCGCTCCAGCCGCTCCCACGCTTACCGCCACCATTCCAGGCTGAACCGGCACCCCTAAAGACTGCCAAGCACTCCAAAGCCCATGCCGCAAATGCAGCCCTAGCATCGCTAGCACCAGCACATAGCCAGCGGTATAGCCCGGTTTGTGAAAGGTTTCAAACACCAGCCGAGCCAAATCGCGATGCCCCGATTCGGGCAAGGAATAGTACGGGCCAAACTTAAAGGTCGCTAAATGCACGACCAAAAATACGGCTAATATTAGCCCTGAAGCGATCATAGTTCGAGAGCTGAGCGTTTGACGGCTTGGCTCCCCGGCTGAGACATATTTTGTATAGTCAAGGGGGCGGGCTTGCTGCTTGCCAATGTAGATTTTGATGCCGATAAAGGCGTGCAGAAGCGCGATCGCTACCAGCCCAATCTCAACTGCATAAGTTACCGGCCCTAGCCGTTCTATCACATACGCCAGATCGTTATAAGCCTCAGCGCTAACAAACAGCGCCAAATTACCCAGTAAATGAACCACCACAAAGCTCACAAGCCCTAACCCCGTCAGTCCTGTCAATATTTTCTTGCCAATCGGCGATTGATAAAGACTGATAATTCCGGTGGATTCTGATTCTGGGATTACAACCATAGGGTTAATCATTTCTGCTTGCAGAATCTGATAGATCACACGATACTGCTGTTCTGCTTTAGATTTTAAACTAAAAAGCCCAGGAGCACTTGTTCAATAGTCCTGAGCAAAAAAGTTGATCTAACTTTCTAAAGCTTTCTTTAGAAAGTTAGTCTTCGATGGTGACAGACACAATTTTGTCGCCTTTTTTAATGGCATTGACCACATCCATATCTTCCGTTTTCCCAAAAACGGTGTGAATGCCGTCCAAATGGGGCTGCGCTTCATGGCAGATGAAGAACTGACTGCCGCCCGTATCTTTACCGGCATGAGCCATTGAAAGCGTTCCGGCTTCATGCTTATTCGGATTGATTTCGCATTTGATTTTGTAGCCAGGGCCGCCAGTGCCGGTTCCTTGCGGGCAGCCACCTTGAACCATAAAGTTAGGAATCACGCGGTGAAAGCTGAGGTCATCGTAAAAGCCATCCTTGGAAAGCTTGACGAAATTTTCAACGGTGCCAGGAGCATCTTGATCAAATAGCTCTAGGTTGATGGTGCCTTTATTGGTTTCCATAATTGCACGGGTCATAGCGTCGCCTCTAAAAAATTGGTAGCCGTTTGCCATTCTAACGTTGTGTGGAAAACCGTTGCCGAGAAATATTTATCTGCAAACTATTCGCGTTAGACATTCTGTTGATGGCACTAGCTCGTAAGAAAACTTAAGACTGGGCTTCTAACTCGCGGCTATAGGCGGTTTCAATCACATTGAGTCGAGTTTCAAAGTCCAATGCTGCTAGTTCGCTCTGGATGATTTGATCATCCTGGTAGTATTCAATTTTTTCAGCGAGCTGGCGTTCGTAGTCGGTTTGAAGCCGACTGGACGCGCTGCGTAGCCGATCATGGTCGGTTTCGAGTTGCTGTAAGCGGCGCTGAGTGCTTTGTATGGCGCTTAGCAACCGCTCTAGGCGCTGCCGCATTAGCCAATAAATGATGGCAGCAGCGATAGCGCCTACCAGCAATCCAAAAAAGAGCCCAATAATCAAAGCTCAATAACTCCATGTGCGAAGGGTTACAGTGAAGATACACCGTCAAGATACACTGTGAGGAAATCTTACAACCCTTACTGATTGTGTCAAGCCTCATAACAAGAGCAACGATCAATGAGAGGCTTTTTAGTAAGATAGAAAGTAGAAACAAATCTGATCGTTTAAGTCTTGGAGGATTTGAGCTTTTGAGTGATCCCTTTAAAAAAGTAATGGCTGAAAAAACACTTGGTATCTCGCCCGATGAGCTATTTTCGCAGCAAGCATTGACTAGCCTAAACCCTGCCCTAAAGACTGGTATGAATCCCGCAGACCTAAACACCGAGCAAATTGCAGACGAGATTCGACCTAGCGGCGTTGCCGATGCTCCTAAAATGCCGGTTGATGAAGCTACTAAGTCGCTAGCGATGGCTATTGCCCATGCCGCTGATGACCGCAAAGGCGGCAACATTACAATTTTACAAACGGGCGATATTTCGTACTTGGCTGATTACTTTGTGATTGTGACGGGTTTTTCTAATGTGCAGGTGCGGGCTATTGCCAATGCGATCGCAAGCGACATCGAAGAAAAATTTGGGCGTCTGCCGCTGCGCACCGAAGGCATGAGCGAAGGCCGCTGGGTGCTGCAAGACTACGGTGAAGTGATTGTCCATGTATTTATGCCGGATGATCGTGAGTTTTACGATTTGGAAGCTTTTTGGGGTCATGCTGAGCGGATTGAATTTACGCCGGATCCCTTGCCTGCTGCGCCGTTAAACCGTCAACATGGCGGCTATTAGGAGATCTAGATCTGAATTGATCTTGAGAGATAACACCCATGAGCGGCTCACCTCACGGCTCTGACCGCAACCCAAACGGCAGAGACGGTAAAAATAATCAGAACGGGCAGCTTAAAAAAAGCCCTATTAGCAATAGCTGCCCGGTGCCGATTGATCAAATTCCGATTAAGGAATATGAAAGCATGAGCGCATCTTGGTTTTACGGCTGGGGTTTGCGAGATTTGCGCGGCTATCTGATGCCGATTGTTAGCCTGTGGCTACTGAGCTGGGGGGTGGTAGGACCGATGGCGGCTGTAAGCTTTGCGCCGACTAAGCTGCTGCCGCAGTTTTTGATCAGCGGTTCGTTGGGGGCGCTATTGCTGCCGACGCTGGCGCTGATTCAGCTCTATATTGGCTGGCGTCATGTGAGCGATCGCCTGCTCAAACCCGCTGTCCCTTACGAAGAATCGGGCTGGTACGATGGGCAAATTTGGCAAAAGCCACCGGAGGTGATTGATCGCGATCGCCTGATTGCCGACTACCAAATTAAGCCCCTCATGCTGCGATTACAAAAAACCTTTGCGACTATATCGGGTATTATTGCTTTTTGCTTGGTGACTTGGCAGTTTTTATAGCGGCCTTTCATCTCATTACTTTACGAATCATTTACGAATAATCACGGAACGCTAGGGTATGAATAGGGTGAACCGTCACAACTCGTCACTGCTCGAAGTGCAGCTCCTGCGAGAAGGCATCGTCGAATCCACCCATAAGGTTCATGCCGTTGCCTGCGATGATCGAGGCCGAATTTTGGCTAGCGCGGGGGATGCCGATGTCGGCAGCTTTATCCGCTCGTCGCTGAAGCCTTTTCAGGCCCTGTCGCTGACCACAGGCGGCACCCTCGATCATTTTCATCTCACCGATAAAGATCTGGCGATCATTTGCAGCTCACACCAAGGCAATTTGGAGCAAATTCGGCAGGTGTTTAACGTTCTGTGGCGCTGCGATGTCGAGCCTTTGGCTTTGAAGTGCCCGATTCCAGCAGGTAAAGATACGCCGCTAGCGCACAATTGCTCCGGCAAGCACGCGGGTATGCTGGCGGTCTGTAAACATCAGGGCTGGTCGATTGATGGCTATACGCAGCGATCGCACCCCGTCCAAAAGCTGATCATCAGCAAAGTCGCCGAACTGCTGGGAATGCCCCCAGACGAATTCATTTGCGCTCACGATGACTGCGGCGCGCCTACCTACTTCATGGAGCTCAGCCAAATGGCAACGCTCTATGCCAAGCTTTCCTCTGGCGAAAGTCTGGGGATGGAACGCATCGCCCGCGCGATGACCACTCACCCGATGATGATATCTGGCCCGGAAGGCTTTGACTCACAGCTGATGTCCCTCACAGAAGGCGCACTGGTAAGCAAATCGGGCGCAGAAGGCATTCAGTGCATTGGCCGAGTTGGTGAGGGCATGGGCATCGCTTTAAAGGTCGTTGATGGCTCCAAACGCGCCAAGTACGCCACTGCGGTTCACTTGCTCAAGCAGCTCGGCTGGATCACTCCCGACATTTCAGAAGTCTTAGCGGAGAAGTTTATGCTACAAGGCAAGTACACCCGTCTAGATGTGATCGGTGAGCTGCCCCTGATTTAGGGTTGCCCTTGTTTTGAACCTTGTTTTGGCCTTACATACTGCACAGGGCTCAAACGACGAAAAAAAATAGACTCAAATAAAGCCACACATCTGAGACATGAGCTGCTATATTTGTTAAGCGGCGACGCGGGGTAGAGCAGTCTGGTAGCTCGTCGGGCTCATAACCCGAAGGTCCATGGTTCAAATCCATGCCCCGCCACCAAATAGAAAGGTATCTAAAACACTTAGTTACTTCTAAATAAAATCACAAATTCTGGCAGCTCAATGAGTTGCCAGAATTTTTTTGAGCAGATGCAGAAGATCAGAATTAATCTGACGATCTCGTCTCGTGTGAATAGTAGACTTGAGAACACTAAATTAGTTTTTGCCTGAATTGAGTGGTTAGGCAAGGTGTTATGAGCAATAGAAGCCAAAGCCTGTTCGTAGTTTTTAGCAGTGCCATGAGTTTGGCCATGAGTTTGCTGGTATATCAAGGCAGTGCCGTTGCTCTATCACCGTCTAATCCAGAACGAGTGAACCAGCAGGCCATCGCCCAAGCCGAAATGCAGGCTGCGCCCGGTAGCTTATTTGTCGCCTATCCGCCTACTACCCATGAAACGGTCGCTGATCGAATCTTTTTTATCGGTACGGCGAATCCAGATATGCCGGTTACCATCAACGGCCAGCCGATTGAAAATCGCAGTGCTGCGGGGCACTTTGCGCCAACGTTGCCGCTGGAAATGGGCGAAAATACCTTTGTGATTGCTCAGGGCGCTGACAGTGTGACCCTGACAATTACGCGCATTTCTAATCAGCCGCCGCTGCCGGTAGGGGTGAACTTTGCGGAAGGGACGCTGTTGCCTGCTGTGGATATAGCGCGGTTACCAGGAGAATTGGTTTGTTTGAGTGCGATCGCGCCCTCCAATGCCACCGTATCCGCTACGGTTGGGAGCCAAACCGTTGCCCTCATGCCGCAGTCCAGCGTCGATTTACCGCCCAACTCCGCCGTGCTCACGGCCCAAAATGCACCTGTTACCCCCAACCCAGCTAGCACCGCGACCGAGTACGCAGGCTGCGCCACCGCCACTACCCCCGGCGATTTAGGTAACCCGCGCTTTACCCTGACTGCCCAAGGCCAAACCGTTACCGCCGAATCCCCCGGCAAAATCAGCTTTCTTTCCCCCACTGTCTTTGATGTGGCTACCGTCACCGCCACCGAAGGCACCGCTCGCACCGGGCCGAGCACAGATTATTCTCGCATTACCCCCCTGCCCGCAGGCACCCGCGCCGCTGTTACAGGCCGCGAAGGCGAATGGCTCCGGCTAGACTACGGCGGCTGGATCAAAGCGGCAGAAACAACCGTTACGCGCTCATCGGTGCCACCTCGCAGCATCATTCGCGGCATTCGCGCTAGTCAGTCTGACGATTGGACAGAGATTGTTTTCCCTTTGCAGACGCCGGTTCCAGTTTCCATTCGGCAAGAGAGCCAGTCATTGACGCTGACGCTGCACAACACTACTCCGCAAACAGATACCATTTACTTCTCTAACGATCCGGTGGTGGAGAGAATGGACTTTAATTCGGTGCTGCCCGACAGCAGTGAATATACTTTTCACTTCAAATCATCTCAGCAATGGGGCTACAAGCTTCGCTACGAAGGTACTAGCCTAATTCTCTCCTTGCGCCACGCGCCGCCTAACAACAGCTTGCAGGGTACGACTATTTTGCTTGATCCAGGGCACGGCAGTGATGCCGACTTGGGATCTCGTGGCCCTACTGGCTATCCTGAAAAAGACGTAGCCTTAATTGTCTCTAAATTGTTGCGCGATCAGCTGGAAGCGCGCGGTGCGAGAGTTGTCATGACCCGTGAGGGCGATGATGATCTTTATCCTGCGGATCGAGTAGATATTATTAATGCCACCGAGCCCACTCTTTCGCTAAGTCTTCATTACAATGCTTTGCCGGATGCAGGGGATGCTTTGGGTACTACGGGCGTAGGGGCTTTTTGGTATCAGCCGCAGGCGCATGATTTGGCTGCTTTTTTGCATGACTATTTGGTTCAAAAGCTAGGCCGTGACTCTTATGGAGTGTATTGGAACAACTTGGCTCTAACTCGCCCTGCCGTGACGCCTTCAGTTTTATTGGAGCTGGGTTTTATGATCAATCCAACAGAATTTGAGTGGATTACCGATGAAAATTCTCAAAAAGAATTGGCTAGAACGCTAGCTGAGGGATTGCAAGCTTGGTTTCAGGGTCAGTAAGGCTGCAATAATTGCTTTCTTTGGACGTTTTTGCTTTTATAGCTCTGTTATGACCGTTTTTTCCACCGCTTAATTTTAAGGATCTAAATTTGAAGATGAGTCGCTGTGGCAGCAGGCCATGACACACCGATCCTATGCCAATGAGCGTTTTCAGAAACGCGATCAGAAGAGCGATCAGAAGAGCGATCGCCCCATGCTTCACAACGAACGGCTAGAGCTCCTAGTCGATGCCATTCTCACTTTTGTCAGTGTGTAGAGCTTATTATCCATGTTTGATGCACTGATAGAACAGGCTATAGAACAAGAGCTGAATGCAAAAAGTCGGCTACAGGAACTGACTCAGAAATTGTTGGATGAAGTCCCTAAATGCGTCCTTTTTAGCAGCAGTGATCTCGATCATGCTAAGAGACTTTTTTAGTGAAGTGCGAATTGACCAAAAGCCCTATGGGCAGGGACAAAGTAGCAGTAAGACAGTAGCTGAAAAAGCAGCAGCAAAAACTGCGCTAAAAACTTTGAATCTAGCATCAAGACTCTACCAGTATCTACTCTACCAGTATCTAAAGATACGTGAGTCGAGATGTGCTGAGTATATTTTTTGGCTTTGCATACCTAAAGGATTGACAAGAAAAAATCGATATAACAGTCATCAGAAATTATTGTTATATCTAAATCTGTCGCATGGAAGAGAGAGCTGTGCAGAGTAGGTTGCTAGATTACTCTGCACAGCTAAAGCACCTTCGTTTAAGGCACCTTCAGTGAAACCACACAGAGAACAGAGATGGAGCAGAAAAGTAAAGCAATCAAGCATTACAACAAGCGAGCATCATTCAAGCATCATTGTGGCGACACGTTTTTGTTGTTTTAATTATGAACTGTTTTGACTGTGAATAAGGGAAGGGGCATCAAAACCAGAATTTAACTTTTAATCTATTTGTCCATTCGGAGATAAAAGCTCATGTCTATTCACAACACCCCTGCTGAAGAAGCTGCTAAGCGCGAAGGTTATGTGCGAGGTCGCAATGATGAGAATTACGTTCAGAACGATTTGAGAGTGCGCGATCGCGCTGTAGTCGGAGCCAACGATAGCGCTGCTAGCGGTCTTGTGTTCGGCTTGATTATTGCTTTGCTAGCGGCACTTGTTGGGGGTGCTTTTTACTTCTTGAGTGGCGATCGCGGCAACAACGTTGTGCCCGTAGCTGTTCCGCAAACTGAAACAGAAACTACTAACGAAATAAAGCTTCCTGACGTGAATGTGCCTGACGTGAATGTGCCTGACGTGAATGTGCCCGACGTGAATGTGCCCGACGTGAACGTACCTGATGTTAATATCACCAATGAAACCCCCGCCGCACCTGCACAGGAGCCCGCAGCACCGCCTGCTCAGTAGTAGGCCGTTGTAGCAAATAAAGTTTGTTGTCAGCCTGTATGAACCACTAGCATTGAGCTTACCCTCGACGCTGGTGGTTTTTGTTCGATGCTGGCTTGATGCTGATACAAAAAGCCTACGCTTCGTGAACAGGTGCAGAGCGTAGGCTTCTTTCGAGAGTCTCAGATTATCTAGTTGTGAGGCGGCAGCTATTGAAAATACCTAGGCGAGGATTACACTCTAGGTCGCCCCATCCCGCCTGTAATTAATGAGATCACAAAAATCACTAAGAACACGTAGAACAAGATCTTAGCAATGCCAGCAGCGCCTGCCGCAAGTCCGCTAAAACCCAAAACTGCCGCTATAATTGCGACCACCAAAAAAGTTAATGACCAACTCAACATATCAATATCTCCTACTTCGTTTCAGCTAGTGGTTACAAAAATGTGCAAAAATCCCTGGTTAATTAAATTGAATCACCCCTGTAAAAAAAGGTGCTCTACACGCAGATAGGGATATCCATAGATCTGTGAATACTTGCAGCTATTAAGGTATCTCTTTGGGAGGAGCGATTAGCAGAGAAACAGTGACTATTCTGTTGTCAGGATGAGCTTGCGGCTTTGCCCTCGTCCCCTTTGCCCTCGTTTCCAATGTCTGCTGCTGAGGCTGCTGAGGCTGCTGAGGCTCTGAATCAAGAGTGGTCGCATCTATCTACTTGTGTATTTTGTTGATTAAGGGGTTTATCCCGCCTTAAAAATTTGCAAATCGTTGAAAGGAAATAACAACTATGGCTATCCATGATCACTCTGACAGTCAAAATTTACAAGGCATCAGCGGTAGAGAAGCCACGCCCGAAGAGATAGCGCTCCGCGATGGCTATGTTGAAGGCCGAAGTGACGAAGATTACCGACAAAGAGATTTGCGTAGGCAAGAAAGAGCTGTTGCTCAGGCTCAAGCTAACGACGAAGCCTCCAGCGGCGTGATTTTTGGTTTGATTGTTGCGGTTTTAGCTGCGGGTATTGGTGCTGCTTTTTACTTTTTGAGCGGCGATCGCACCAACAATGTTGTCCCCGTAGCCGTTCCCCAAATTCAGAAGGAAACTACTATCATCGAAAAGCAAAGTCCCGCTGCGCCTGCACCTGCTGCGCCTAACGTGACCTTGCCAGACGTCAAAATCAATGTTCCCGATGTAAACGTACCTGATGTGAACGTGCCTGATGTGAATATTACGAATGAAGTGCCCGCTCAGTCCCCGGCTGCTCCTGCCCCGGCTGCTTCTGCCCCGGCTGCTCCGGCTCCGGCTGCCCCTGCTCCGGCTGCTGCTCCTAAAGCCGCGCCTGAACCGGCTCCCGATGTTGCGCCTGCGCCTGCCCCTCAATAGATTCCTCCACAATAGATCCCGTACGTAGGGATTCGTCATCGTTCGTTTGATAATGGGTAGACTTTAGCCAATCTTTTGCCAAGTTTTAGAAGTCGCTTGACAAAGCTAGAGTCTACCTGATGACAGCCCATAAAATTCTTCATAAGATTTCTCAGATGAGCGCATCAGCTGCTTTCTAAACTTTTCAATCTTCATATACCCTTTTTGCGCTTTGGTTGGGCTAAGAGGCTGCGGCTGAAGCGGTGACTGCGGTTGTATAAAAGGAACAGTAACTATACCTTTCGCCCCATTTGCCTAGGACAGATGAGAAACAAAGTGAGTGAAAACTGTGAGGCCGGTATAGTTTGCGATCTGATGGCAAAGCGCTTTCTATCAAGTTCGGACAAATAAACTTGCGCATAGGGCCATGCGTAGAAGCCGCTAAATCGGCCAAATCCTTCAGGTATAAAACGGTTTTGAGTAGCTGCGCTTACAACAAAATTTGCCGAACTTTTTAGTTGCCAGGTTTGCTATAGCCGTCCTACGTGATTTGTGAAACGTCTGATCTGACGCATTCGGGCATCCAGCACATAAATTTTCAGAATTCATGGCGGATGGCTATAGCCGAGTGGCTGTTAACAAGTTTGACCAAATTTATTCGCAACAGCGGCACCTGTAGCGTAGCTGCGATCGCTTCAGCCGCTCTGCCTTTGTTGCCTGTAGCTACAAACTTCAAACTCAGCGGGAAAAGTTCCCATCTTGATCGAAGGTGCTCTATGAGATCGAGGAGAGAGATTGAGGAGATCGGATAGCAGCGGGCTATCGGAGCGCAAGGGTGCAACTTTGGGCCAGCTTATTTGACAGTAGTTACCCATCTAAGAGTCGAACGATCGCTGCTGTTCTAATAGATACCGGCTCACAATTGAGCTGATCTGAAGCGGTTGGCCTAACAGGCTCTCACGATGATTCAACGGCTGAATGGATCCGCAACGAATCAGCGGTGATGCCGTTGCAAAGTCGCTGAGTTGAGCAGCGCGATCAGCTTGGAGCATCGCAAATTTAGCGCTAGCGCTACAGAGGGCTTGCGTGAAGGCTTCGCGACATTTGCCAAAACAGCAAGCCAAAGATGATTTTGAATATCTGTGTACAGGCGCTCATAACGGCGGTCGAGTTCAGGCGCGATCGCCATCATCACCCCTCCAACATCAAAATTAGCGGCTGAGCCAAGCGATCGCCTCGCGAATCCAGGCTTCGGTATCTTCGCTTTTGCTCAGTGTCGTACTGCTGCCCACTGCCGCTAGCGCCTGACTAATTTCACTATTGCTGTAGCCTAAAGCCATCAGCATCATCTCCACATCTTCTTGCACTGCCGACACTGGTCCCCCGGTAGGGGCGATGATGCCTGAGTGCTGCCGCCATTCGCTCAGCTTGGTTTTGAGCTCTAAAATAATCCGCTCAGCCGTTTTATTGCCCACCCCTGGCGTCTGCGATAGCACCCGCGCATTGCCGTTCACCACCGCCTGAATCAGCTCATTGAGTCCTAGCGTATCGAGCAGCGCCATGCCCATCTGCGGGCCAATGCCACTCACAGAAATCAATAGCCGAAACACATCGCGCTCAGCCCGATTGCTAAAGCCAAACAGCACCTGTAAATCTTCACGGGTCTGTAGATGGGTAAACATTTTGACTGGATCGCCCACGGCTGGCAACACACTCAGCGCCCGAGGGTTGATCTGCATATCGTAGCCTACCCCACTCACATCTACTGTCAAAATGACCCGGCCATTCGGCAATTTTTGACTCTCAGCGAGAATCCCTTTGAGATAGCCAATCATGTGAAATCGCCAAGGGTCATGGACGTGGCCGAGGCGATCGCTGTAACAAAGGTCGTTCTAGCCGATCTGATGGTGTGGCTTCGCGTCGACTCAAAGGGCGCGCTGTACCCGTTAGCGGGTTGATGGGCGTCGCCGGAATCGTGTTTTCAGCATCTAGGGCCTGGGTGCCCTGAATTTTTTGACGACCATTGCGCAGCACATGCAGCATTTCCATAAACTGCCGCTCCATATTTTCTAGCACCTGATCGGCGTAAGTGTCGGCGTCTTCTTGAATGGTTTTAGCCTCATTCATGGTGCGTACGCGCATTTCTTCCCATTCTTGGCGAGCTTGAGTTTGCAGCTGCTCAATTTCGGCTAGGGTCTGCGATCGCAGCATCTCACATTCCTGATTCGTCTGCGCCCGCACCTGCGCCGCCTGCGCCTCTGCCTGCCGAATAATCGACATCTCATTGAGAATCGCCGCTGCCTGCTTTTCAGCCGCCGTAATAATTTCCTGAGCGTACTGCTCCGCTTCCATCAAAATTTCTTCGCGCTGCTGCACAATCTGCACCGACTCTTGTACCGCTGCTGGCAAATTCACCCGCACGACATCAAGCTGATCGAGCAACTCATCTTCAGATACCAGCGTCTTGCTCGATAGGGGCACCCTAGTGCTCTCCAGCACAATTTCTTCAATGCGATCAAGCTCTTGCTGGATATTGAAGCGCTCAGAGGTGGGATTTGTATAGTAATTGCCGTTCGCTGGAGTATTCACAAGTTGTTCGCTAAGAGATTTTCAGAAGGCTTTACTGTCTCAGAACCGTCTCAAATACAGGGTCTCAAGTGCCAACTCTATTATTATTCAAAGTAGGGCTTTGCCATAACATTTTTCTACATCAACAGCAATATGCTGGGGTACAAGGTGGCTAATCGGGCCACCGAACTTAGCTATTTCCTTGACAAGACTGCTGCTCAAAAAGCCATACTCCGTAGACGTCGCTAAAAAAACCGTCTCAATATCATCTGATAAGGTCTTATTAGTATGAGCCATCTGAAGCTCCTTCTCAAAATCTGAGAGCACCCGCAGACCCCGTAATAATACCTTTGCCTGACGCTTTTTAGCATAAGTGATTGTCAATCCGTCAAAGCTATCAACCTCGACCGTCGGCAAATGCTGTGTCGTTCTTTTAATTTGCTGAATTCTTTGCTCAACCGTAAACAGCGGATCTTTGCTAGGATTTCGTGAAACCACGACAATGACTAACTCATAGAGCTTACTGCTGCGAGTAATAATGTCTAAATGACCGAGCGTAATTGGGTCAAAGCTACCTGGGTAGATTGCAATCATGAAAGGGGCAAGAGAAGATAGCAAAGTCCATTAAAAGTCCATTAATCGCTGTCTATAATAATCTAATCGCTGATAGTAGCCGAAAAGTAGTAGCCGAAAAGCCATGCCTCGATCTGTTTTGAAATTTTCCTCTGAAGACTGTGGGATCTGCCACAAAATGGCTTTTTACGATCAAAAAGTTGCCCAAGAGCTAAACCTAGATTTTGTCGATATCAAGATGCAGGATACCGCAACTTATCGCAAATACCGCAATGTCTTGCTCAGCCAGTATCCTGACAAAGCCGAGATGGGCTGGCCAACTTACCTCATTTGCGATGATCTCGAAGGCAATTTTAAAATAGTTGGCGAAGTCAAAGGGGGGCATCCAAAAGGGGAATTTCGTCAGCGCTTGCAGGCTGTCATTGACAGCAGTAACGCGTGAGTCCGATTAATCGCTCATTAAAACTCAATCATTAAAGCTCGATCAGCGCTAGTACTCAGCTCAAAAGCCTTCAGTCAAATACACCCTTGACTGAAGGCTTTTATCAGCGCTTGTAAACCGTCTAAAGTTCGAGCCGGTTACAGCAAGCCCCGGTTACAGCAAGCCAGTAGCGGCAAAGCCTAAGATTGCGCCAACGCCCAAGATATGACCTAGGCTAGTCACGCCAATCAATGCAGGTAGTCCCAAGCCCAAAAAGGTGCCAGAGGCAGGATCAGCGTCCGGGATCTGAATGAACTGTTTGCCCAGCGCAAACGCCAATAAATTACAAATGATCATTACAACCGCAACATTCGGGCCCCACTCTATCGTGTCAGGGACAATAGCAAGTACAGGCGCTAATAAAGTCAACATTTTAGATATGCTCTCCGAAGAAAAATGTAAATGACGCGCAGCCGCCAGCCTCATCGTCAAGCGTCAGCTTGATACATTAGCTTAAGGAATTGGGTTAACGACTGACATTCATCTTTCATGAAGATGAGTGACTGGTGTCGAAACCGGTTTGATTCGTTGTAAGAGTTAACAAATTCTTCAGCGGGTTAGAAATGAGAACTAAATAACTTGGCTATTGAGCTAGCCTCTCAGTGCCCTCATCCCCACCCACCCCCATCGGGAGAGAGTGCTAAATCCGACCCGCTTCTCCCCTCGTCGGGCTCCCGCGTACACATAAGTCGAAAAATTCCGATGTCTTGCCGCTCTCATCCCCCAACCCCTAAGACACCACTTAGTAGCACCTTGGCAGCACAGTGCGTTTTCCCGAAGATAGTGCGTTTTCCCGAAGGGAGAAGGGGGCCCGGATCAAAGTTCTTCTCCCCTCGGGAGAAAGATTTAGGATGAGGGCAAGTGCAAGGTATAGTAACGCTTTCCAGTATTTGACTCATAGATGTGTGTACACGGGAGCTCGTCGAAAGAAGGGCCGGGAATGAGGGCTAGGGAATTGTGCCTATTATCAACCCCGCGATCCTTAGCAAATTCAGCGAGTTACAGATTTAGGTTTTATAAATCTCTAGATTAATTGTTCTAGATGTACTAAGGAGTGAAGGATCGATGATTCATGGCTTAATGTGGCTACCGCTGCTAGGGGTCTTCATTGCATTAGCTTGGGCGGGCTGGCATGAGTACCATAAAATAGAGGCCTACAAAGCTTGGGCTAACCAGTTTGAGCGTGCGAAATACGATATCTACGCGGCTTTGGGTCAGCAAGGCGATCTACTCACCTGGGGCTTGCCAACTCGCCAAGGCATTGTAGAGGCCAAGACGCTAGATCTGAAAACGGTTTCAAAAGCAGCCCTCGAAGTCGATGCCAAACCGCTTGTGAATCTTGTAAATATGGATAGTCTGCCGAGCAAGGGGCGATTTGCCCTGGGCTTTACGCTCACAGATGGTCGTCATCTCAGCATTCCGTTTACTGAAGGGGAAATGGCCTATCGGTGGTTGGATTTTTTGCAGCGTCAGTGGAACTTGCCTCAGTAGTGTTGTTTGCTGTGTCTGGCTGGTAAGGCGCTGCCTTAAGTCAATAGCGCGGCTCCTTGACAATCCGGCCAAATATAGCGCTGCCAAATGGCAGGTTTGTCGGTATATTCAATGCGGTGACGAAAAAGTGTGTTCGGCTGATCGTTTTGGGTTGCAAAAGGGTACCCTGCTGACGCAATATCTTCTTCACAGACGCAATAGACGCAATATTTCAGACGCATTGACTGCATTTCTTTTTGCTGAATGATTATGCCCTCTCCAATCAGTGTGCCTTCCACCGCGACATCTAGTGTATCTAGGGGCTCTTTAGATGCTGCTGCTATCAACAATCAGACCCTGGATGAGGCGCTATCAGGTGATGCTTTGACGAGCGAATCCTGGCTGAACGACGGGACTACTACTGGAGCTACTTTTTCCTCGGCTCTTGCTTCGGTCATTTCACCGGCTTCTGGGCCCTCATCGCAGGATTTGGCGCTGCGTCGCAAGCAGTTGCGATCTAGGCGACGCGCTAAGCTATTGCAAGCTATCTGGCGATCGCTGGCGATGACCAGCCTCGCTGCTGGCACTGTGTGGCTAGCCACGTCCCCGATTTGGCTGATCAAAAGTGACCAGCAAATAGAGATTAGTAACACTCAACGGCTCTCGGCTGCCAACGTTAAAGCGCTGCTGCCGGTACCTTATCCGCAGTCGTTGCTGAAGGTGAAGCCTAACGATTTGGCTGAGCGCCTAGAGGCTTATGCGCCGATTAAAAGCGCGGTGGTTAGTCGGCGACTGGTGCCACCTCAACTGACGGTAAAAATAACTGAGCGCTTGCCGGTAGCGGTGACCCTTCCCGACACGACTCAGCCGATTGAGGCTTTAACTAATCATCCTATGCCCTTCGTCGAACCCGGTTTGATCGATGCTCAAGGCTACTGGATGCCGCGCAATAGCTTTGAGGATCTGGGTGCGGACGCAAGTTTGCCAGCCCTGAGCGTGAAAGGAATGCGCCCTGGCGATGAGGCGGCTTGGCGATCGCTCTACCAAATTATCAGCCGTAGCCCAGTAAGCGTGACCGCAATTGACTGGACAATGCCTAGTAATTTGATTTTGCAGACTGACTTGGGCACCGTGCATTTTGGCCCCTACGGCAAAAACTTCGCGATGCAAATGACAGCGCTCGATCAGATGCGATCGCTCCGCGAAAAAGTCAATTCTGCCAAAGTTAAGTACATCGACCTTCAAGACCCCGACCATCCGGTGATTGAATTCTCACAGAAGTGACGGCAGAGTTTGGCTTTTTTAGCAAGTTCCCCTATAGTTGGTTAAATCTACACAAGGCAAGGTAGAAATAATCATTCAAGCTTTGGCTGTAGCCTCTCGCCTTAGCCTTTCTAAGCTAGTACTAAGCTACTAGTACTAAGCTACCTTGAAGCTGACTTTTGCCTTGCGAGATTACAGACCTACATAAACAGGTCAGCTTATTTGTAGGGCAGATGCAGGGGCCGAATTGGCGCGTTTTCCAAGCTTTAAAAAATTATTTTATAGTGTCAGAAAATAATTTTTTTTACAGATTAGACACTATAATTGCCCACTGAACCATACATACCTTAATCTAAATTCATATCATCAGCTCACCCTATGAACAACGCATCCCTTCACACAAACTCTTATGCGAACGATGGGTTAGGTGTAAAAACGTCTAGTTCAGGTAATAATGGCAATGCACTGTCAGCGGAAGGGCCGATGAGCGCAGATATTATACCCAGCAGCGTTGCTAAAATTAAAGTGATTGGAGTGGGCGGCGGTGGCTGCAACGCCGTTAACCGCATGATCGACAGCGGGCTTGCTGGCATTGAGTTTTGGACGGTCAATACAGACGCTCAGGCTTTAACGCATTCATCGACTACCAATGCCATGCAGCTAGGCCAAAAGCTGACGCGTGGTCTCGGCGCTGGCGGCAACCCTTCCATTGGCCAAAAAGCCGCTGAAGAATCGCGCGATGAAATTTTCCAGGTCGTTGAAGGCTCTGATCTGGTCTTTATTACCGCCGGTATGGGCGGTGGTACCGGCACAGGCGCTGCTCCGGTCGTCGCCGAAGCAGCCAAAGAAGCTGGCGCGCTAACGGTTGGGGTCGTGACGCGCCCCTTTACCTTTGAAGGGCGGCGGCGCACATCGCAGGCGGAAAGCGGAATTGCGGCGCTACAGGCGAGTGTAGACACGCTGATTATTATCCCAAATGACAAGCTGCTGACGGTGATTTCGGAGCAGACGCCTGTGCAGGAAGCGTTCCGAGTTGCTGATGATATCTTGCGTCAAGGGGTGCAGGGTATTTCCGATATCATCACAATTTCGGGCTTAGTCAACGTTGACTTTGCTGATGTCAGAGCTGTGATGGCTGATGCCGGTTCGGCTCTGATGGGTATTGGCGTCGGTTCGGGTAAGTCACGGGCGAGAGAAGCGGCGATCGCGGCTACGTCTTCACCGCTGCTCGAAACCTCCATTGACGGTGCCGGCGGCGTTGTCTTTAACATCACTGGTGGCAGCGATTTGACTCTACACGAAGTCAATCAGGCGGCTGAAATTATTTACGAAGCGGTTGATCCTAACGCCAATATCATCTTTGGTGCGGTGATTGATGATCGCCTTCAAGGTGAAGTGCGCATCACGGTCATTGCCACCGGCTTTAGTAACGATGCTCGCAGCATTCCTTCGATGACCGCTAGCCGCGTTACGCCGATCACGCGCGCTCCCGGCGCTAGTGTTTTTGACGGAGCTCAAAGCTCCGATACAGCGGCAGAAACCGAGGCCGACCCGGCTACTAATCAGCCGGTTATTTCACCGAATCTAGATATTCCTGAGTTTCTTCAGCGCCGCCGCAATCGATGATTGTCCCAGTCGCACTGACCATTGCCGGCTCCGACAGCGGTGGCGGTGCAGGCATTCAGGCCGACTTACGCACGTTTGCTTTTCATCAGGTGCATGGCACTAGCGCGCTGACCTGTGTCACCGCCCAAAATACGTTAGGTGTGACCCGTGTCGATGCTTTGCCCCCTGAAGCGGTAATTGCTCAAATTGAAGCGGTTACCAGCGATATTGGGGTACAAGCGGCTAAAACTGGAATGCTGCTAAATCAAGGGATTATTGAAGCGATCGCCGCTCATCTGAAAGAGCGTCCTATAGCATCACTTGTTGTCGATCCGGTGATGGTCTCGCGCACGGGTGCAAAGTTGATTGACGATGGGGCGATCGCGGCTCTTTGCCGCGATCTGCTGCCGATTGCTAGCATTTTGACACCCAATCGTTACGAAGCTCAAATGCTAGCAGAAATGAGCATTACCACCCTTAGCGATATGAAAACAGCCGCTCAAAAGATCCAAGCTTTTGGCCCAGCCGCTGTTCTCGTCAAAGGGGGCGGGTTTAAAGGCGACTTGCGCGGGGTCGATGTCTGGTTTGATGGTCATCGGTTAGAAACGCTCACCACTGAGCGCGTTGATACGCCCAATACTCACGGCACGGGCTGTACGCTTTCGAGCGCGATCGCTGCCAACTTGGCTAAAGGCTTAGCGCCCTTAGCCGCTGCGATCGCCGCCAAGCGTTATGTCACTCATGCTTTACACTATGCTCTCAGCATCGGCAAAGGCCAAGGCCCAGTCGGTCACTTCTATCCCCTGTTAGATTCAGACTTCTCCCAAACTGACTCCCAGTCCCCACAGATCTCTTCGTCTGGGCCATAGGGGTGCATTCCACAGACCAGCATCGCCTCGCCATAATACGACCCGTGATAGTGCTGACAGCCGATACAGGTGGGATGATTTTGCAGCCACGGGTTGAGCGTGTGAGTTAGAGGCGCCGTAGTTTGTTCGATCCACGGCACAATTTGTCGATCAATGACTTGATCAAGGACATCTAGACTCCCATCTAGACTGCTATCTACCTGCTCAGCCAGATTGTCTAGCGTAGGGGCGATCGCTCTATCAATATCTTCAAATAATTTCACCGATCCCTCTACCCATAGCTCTACCGCCTGCTCAGCTCGCTCAGGCAAATCGCTAAACCATCGGCTAGAATCTCGGGCAGCTTCATTGATCTCTGTCTGTAGCTGCTTGAACCAATCATCCATACTGTTGCTCACTCGTTAGGTTAGTCTTGTTAGGGTCTTGCTAATTTAAGTCTTGTGAGTTAAGTCTTGAGTTAAGTCAAAGGGCTTGATTAAAAGCTTACTTCAATCTTTTCAGCTCTTCGCGCAGACGCACAACTTCTTGACGCAGGGCTTCAGCCTGTCGTTCTTCTTCAGTAGGCGACTCGCTTTCATCAGAAATTTGAATTTGCCGAGGTCCCGTTGTGGATGGGGAGGCTGATGCAGCAGGTTGAGGGGCATTGGCGGCGCTCACTTCGGCTCTCGCTACAATGTCATTCATCATTTTTTGAGCTTCTTCGGCGGTCAACTCACCGCGCTCAACGAGTTCATCGACTAGCTTTTGAGCCTGTTTATGCCAATCTCCCCAAGCTCCGCCCGCTTTCTCACCTGCATAAGCAGCAATGCCGACGCCTAGGTAAAACGCCTTTTGCACCAAACTACCGAAGCCTGCCATCAGTCTCTTCTCCTAACGATTATCTAGTCACTGCCGTGGTGATGTGCTTACTAGGATACGTAGAACTGATCTGAAATGACTACCGCTATAACCGTCCTAATATCACCGTCTAAACCGCCCTCTAAACTTCTTGTTGAGCTTCTCTTCTAAGGCTCTCATCAGTGCAAGGTTAAGTCAGGTCAGAAAAAAGCTCAAAAGCTTAAAAAAACAAAGGCCCGGAGTCCACGCCTATCACAAGCATCCCGTATTGCTGCTACCGTCAGGTCCTGACAAGATTTGGGCGTTGCGATTGCATGAGTCCGAGCCAATCACATCATAGCACTTTCTCGAACGACCCGAGAGTGCCAGATCGCTTTGATCTCGATTTACTTATTTGTTTCAGATTATCGCATCCGTTTTAGATCATCGCCGGTTTTGCAGGGCTTTCTCTGATGTCTCAAACTCTTCTTCATCCTCATCGAATTCGCCTTGGCTCAGCGCCATTGAGCGAGTTAGCCAATGTTCATCCAACTTGCAGATTAGGCGGGCATTATTATACGCCTGTCGCATGGTTAAAATAGTATGGCCGATATATTTTTGTGAGGCTTCACGCCTGACGACAAGCGCTAAATCAGCCGTGCTTTCATCGACTAGGCACATCGGCAGCAATAGATCTATGCTGTTGATTTTGGGATAGTAGGTCGGCACCGCTGTGTTGTAGTTGATCTGAATTCTTCTCAAGGTACGCACTAGCGCCTCTTCCAACTTATTGACAATTCTCCGATAGCTAGCCGGATCAGCCTCTAGCGCTTCGACGAAAGCCCCTTTGTAGTCAAAAAACTCAGGCGTGGTTAGCCCTTGGGTGCTGCGCGGCGTGAAGCCAGTGGGGGCATATTGCTGTAAAAAAACCAGCGGCAAGCGGGCCATATTATCTTTGACGACGTGCTGCCAATCGACTTGAGGGGCTCCGGCGGCTAGGTGATAAAAGGCATTGTTAGGGTTTTCGAGATAGTTAGCGGCAATCGGTAGCTGCGCAAATTGGGCAACGAGGGTTTTGCCGGTGTAGCCTTCACCGGCAATGCAAAAGTCCAAAAGCCATGCAGCACCGCCAGATTGAGTAAAAAGGGCGTAAATAGGCTTCAGCAGGGTATCGAGTAAGCCCGTATTGAACGCGCGGTATTGGTCGTTGGCGCTCGCCAGCACTTTGCCTTCGTGCTGCAATCGAATGAAGGTGTAGCGCAGGTAGCTTTTGAGAATGGGATAGGCAAAAAGATCCGGCGGTTGAGGGCCAAAGTACCAGTTTTCAGGCAGGGCGATCGCGGCCAATTCACTGACCTTTTGATGCAATACTTCTACTGAAAACCCAGCAAACTGCAACAAAGGTGTTACCGGACGGCGAATAGAAACCGAGTTGCCGTTGACTTCATTAGGTTTGGATCCCTCCCATTTAAGCCCACCTATCCTAGGTTCATCCAATCTTGGCCCTTCTACCCTGTTAACGACAGGCTTTCTAATCATGCGCTTAGGCTTAGGCACCAGACGTGGCTGGTTGATCCCTTGGATCAGCCGCACATAACTAGGACTGGTTGCCTTAAATTCGATCAGATCGAGTCTGCTTTCTAAAAAAGCCTTAAAGCTGCGGTAGCCGTATCGCTGCGGCAGAAAAGAAGGATTTTTCTGAATCTGGCTGGGCTGAGTTTGCATCGCTGCTTGTAGGCTCTCTAAATGGACCCAGCCATCGGCGCTTTGATCGCTTTGGAGACTTTGGAGGCTTTGACTAAGCAACTGCCCAGTATCGACGACTAAGCGTACGTAGTACACAGGCGCAGAGTTTGAATTTTTGGGGTCGGGATCAACTTTTTCAAGCGCCACCAAATCCGGCACTGCTTCGAGCAAATCAATGAGCTTAGTGAAATTATATTTTTCGTAGGAAAATGAGGCGTCTTGTTGCCGCAAAAGTGCCCCGACTTGAGCCGCGTGAGTGCGCTTGTGACAAGACAAATGATAGGTTGCTTGATAAATCAGTCGTCTGAGCGCAGCCGAGCCTGACAATATGCTGGCAGCCGAGTCTTCCTCTCGCCGATGAGAGGGCTGCTGAAAAGGTTGCTGATGAGGCCGCTGAAATAGGCGTTGAAGAAATCTGACGATTGACTGAAAAGAGGACTGAAATAAGGATCTCATCGGGTAGGGCTGTACGCAGATAGAACTCGGCTAGCTAAATCGAGCTATCGGCACTGACAAAGTTACCCTAGCGTAGCGAGTATGCAGAGGAATAACCGCTCGCTAGAGCACAGATAGGGTGAAAAAAGCAAGACTATCTGACTGATACTTTACATTATTTTGCCTGATAGATCGTCTGCCAATCAGTCAATTCATCTCTGATACGATCTCAGCAATATCTTGAATGACGCTACTGACTCAGCGTCGAGGCGACGGACAGATGGAAGTCAGTGCCCAAATCCTCCAGTTGATAGCTGAGAATACGGCGTTGGTTGTCAGCAAAAAAGACTTTTTTTCGATCAATCATCGCCTCGATCAATGATTCGGTGTCTGCCCTGAATTGAGGATCATTCGTCTTTAACTGCTCATTTAGAAGCTGATCCAGGACTTTTTGGCGGGTGTTGTCGGTTTTGGGCGCAGAATCTTGCTGTTCAAGAATGGCTAGATTCCACGAGAGCATCCCCAGACCTAGTAAATTTTGATGTTGGCTCAGCGTCATCTTGTCGGCTTTGTAAGGCGCTATAAAATCATCTAGAACATCGGACATTTTGGCCACGTCTGGTGGCTCTATCACCACCTCAGCGGTTAGTTCGCCTAAAGGGCCTTTTCTAAACTCGCGGTGAAATTTTTTCAGCGATCGCTGCCCCCCTTCGATTTTGCGCTGCTGCTTAAGCAGTTCGCCAAACCCCTTCGATTTTTTTGCCATATGAATATTGCTGCCCGCTTCTTTGGGCAAGACTGCTAATGGTTCAATGCTCTTCTAATGATAAGGTCTAATGATCAGGGGAGTCGGGTAGTGTGAGCATTGGCCTTCACGAAGAGAACCGAGCGCTCAGCACCTGCTGAATAGATTCATTCCCGCCGCCTCTAAAAGCCCATAGCGTGGTCTCCCAGCAGAAAAACGCCACGCCGCGATAGCCTGCTTTTTGCACGATGCGAATTTCTTTATCTAGTACATCTACTGACTTTGCCTTTAAAAATGGCCCTGTGTACAGGCCGATAGCAATGGGCACTTTAGTCTGCAAATCGTAAAAGCCGCTGTTGTACAAATCATTTTCTAGCGTTGCGAGATCTTCTCGGTAGATCTGTACAACCACCTCGTCGACTAGACCTTGATCCACCCACTGCCGCCAGTCTTGTAGATATTTGCTGTAAGCAAAATTAGGCGGATTAGGAGAAATGGAAAGAATCGCGTTAGGGTTGATAGCTTTCAAGGCGGTGGCAATTTTTGCGAGCAACTGCGTGATCTTCTCGGCCCGCCAAGCGACCCATTCGGCATCATTAAAGTCCTTTGGGGGCGCGATGCCGCCATGTTCACGCTTGTACAGCTCTACAGTGTAAGAATCGTAGCCAAAGGTCACCGGTAAGCCGAAGTGATCGTCTAGCTGAATACCGTCTACAGGGTAGCGTTGAGCGACTTCGACGATTAAATCGGTAATGAACTGCTGCACTTCGGGGTGAAAAGGATTGAGCCAAGCGAGGTTACCACCGGCTATTTCTAGCTGAAAGTTTTGGAGGGATTTGGGAAACAGCCGGTTGGGCGTGAGCGAATGCTGCACGGTGCTGCCCATTTGGGTGGTCGTGAGCCAGTCGGGATGGGCTTGGGCAATGGCCGAGCTTTCAGGCATCATAAGGCCGTATTCAAACCAAGGCAAAATCCGCAAATGCTGACGGTGGGCCTGATGCACTAAGCCTTTGAGCACATCGTCTTGTGGCAATAGGGGAATATCGGTGGTGACATCTCGTAAAACGCCGCCAGCGGCTTTGGCAACTTGACTCGGATGCAGCGTGTAGCCGCGATTCCAAACGCAGGGATAGAGCGTATTGAGCCGGTGCTCAGCTAAGTCCGCTACGGCTTCATCGGCCTGCTGAGTGTAGTACATCAGCGCTGCGCCAATGTTGGTCATCCAGATGCCTCTGATTTGGTCGGTGGCGGCGCGAGCCGGAACAACAGGGGCCTGCCACAGCGCCAGGGTCACCCATAGCGACCCTAAGAAGAGAAGCCCTGGCTTCCAGAAACGTTGGAGAAGCTGCCATTTTTTTGGCTGAGTCTTCTGCTCTGCGTCTTTCTGTGGTGTCTGTGGTTTTGGCTGAGTCTTTGGCTGTGTCACGAAGGGAATAACGCCTCACCGTAGCGGTGTCAAAATAGGGCCAAAATAGGGTCAGACAAGAAGTACGAGTTAGTGATGGCTTTTTTCTAGGGTGCCTCTGGTGACGCCTAGCTGGTTGGAGAGGTTGAGATCTCGCCACAATTCGCCGCCATTAATCTCGCCTTTTAATAACTGCTGATACGCTTGAATAATCTGGATAACTTGCGCTGGCGTCTCGTTTAAAAATTCAACTCGAAAGCTGCGGGCCCCTTTATCTATCAGGCGGGTGATAAATTCAGCGCCGGTCTGAGCGCGGCCATTAAATAATGTGTTGCGACAGCCTGCATCGGCCTGGAGAACATGATCGGTGCCGGTGCGATCGCGTAACTTCACCTCATGCGTATCACAGGGCCGACCGCAGTTAGTAAAGTCTGTCCCGGTGGATAAAAACGCACAAAAAACGCAGTGCTCCATATGAAACATCGGCATATGCTGATGAATAGTGATGTCGAACCAGTGCGGCGGCGCACTTTCAAGCAGATCTTCGAGCTGTTGCACGTTGAGATCGTAAGAAGCGCTGAGGCGCTCTAACCCATGCGCTTGTTTGAAATAATCGGCCGTAATCGGATTGGCTACATTCAGTGAAAAATCGCCGATGCAGCGTGCTGATTTAAAGTATTCGAGATGGTCGTAGTTGCGCACCAAATAACCATCAGCGCCAGCTTTGCCTACCTGTTCGAGAATATAGTATTCGCTCGGTTTGGTGATTCGAGGCGGGGCAATAAAAAGCTCAACTTGACTATTTGTAGCAGCATTAAACTCATGGACTTGTTGCACGGCTTCACGGTAGCGCACCGGATTTTCAAATTCGCAGTACAGCGTGCGTAGCCCTGTCGTTAGGGCTGCTTCTAACTGAAGGAGCGATCGCACCAACGCAATCAACTGAGGATCCATGCTCTTTTCGGAAATCTCCGGAGCCGCCAAATCTGGCAATAGATTGCGATGCGAGGCATGAGGGTGAATTGTCCAGGATCGAGGGGTCGATCTCACCGTCAAAATCTGCTCGATCAACGCTCGGCGCAGCTGATTGAGCCCACTGACAGGCAGCATCAAATCGCCTTTTAGCGCGTTGTTTAAGTGCGATAGTTCAAAGGGGGTATTGCCCAAGCGAGAAAACTGCTGCACTAGTTTCTGAGTGGTGATTGGATTGCTATGAGCTATTTCGAGCAGCGTTTCTGAAGTTGCCTGCACCTGATGGCCTTGGGTGTCTTGGGCGATCGCAACCAAGGGCTCACCCGCTGCTCCAGAGACGGCTATTGCAATCGGTCGCTTAAAGCGAGGCGCTGTTCCGCTGTAAGTTTGGCGCAAGGCTTTATCTAGATCAGGATCGCTCGTTTTCCAAAGAGAATAGCCCACCTTCACTCGACTCCTCTCAATATCATTGCGGCCAAAGCTAATGAAAGTCTCTTTCCCCTTTTGCTCTACCGCATACAGTCGCCCGCCTTGATCTTGCTCCGGATTGCCATTGTCAATCACCACACCATCCCCTAACTTGACGGGGATTTGGGTTGTGATCACCAGCTTCATCTCTCTTTTGTTGTACTCAATGCGAGAAATTTTACCAATATACGCACCGCGTTTTTTTCCAAAGCGGGCATGGACCAGCTGTTGATTGTTAATGCCTGCAAACCAGCCGGTTGACAGTCCGCGCGAGAACGCCATTTCTAGGGCGTAGCGTTCTTCAGCGTTAGGCAGATAAGAATCTTGTAAAGCAGCTTCTGCCATGACGCGATCTAGCACTTGCCGGTACACGCGCGTTACGTTGGCGACATATTCGGGCGTTTTTAAGCGGCCTTCTATTTTTAGGCTGCTGATTCCTGCTTGGATTAAATCGGGCACCACAGGCAGGCCGGAGAGATCTTGAGGGCTGAGAAGATAGGCGCGATCGCCCAACGGCACCAGCTCATCATTGGCAATCAATTCATACGTCATCCGGCAAGCCTGCGCGCACTCACCCCGATTTGCCGATCGGCCGCCAAGCGATTCACTGGTCAAACATTGCCCCGAATAAGCCACACACAAAGCGCCATGCACAAAGGTTTCTAAAGGGAGCGGCAGTTCGTTGGCTGGCGCCGCCTCGGCAAGCTGTCGCTGGATTTTGTTGATCTCTTTCAGCGAACACTCTCGAGCTAGCACCACCAAATTACAGCCTAACCCCTGCGCAAACCCGACTCCCACCGCTGAAGTAATGGTCATTTGGGTTGATGCATGAATCGGAAAATCGGGCGAGAGATGACGAATCAGGCGACAGATGCCGACATCTTGCACAATAGCGGCATCTACGCCAGCGACCATAACTTGACGGAGATAGTGCGCCGCTGCTTTTAGCTCTTTCGGAAACACCAGCGTATTGAGCGTGACATAGCCCTTCACCCCGCGACTGTGCAAAAAAGCCATCAGATCAGGCAAATCATCAACTGTGAAATTGTCTGCCCGCATTCGCGCGTTGAAGCGATCTAAGCCAAAATAAACGGCATCGGCGCCATTTTCTACAGCGGCCTTGGCGCAATCCCAGTTGCCGACAGGAGCCAATAGCTCCGGCCCTTGCCATCGGCTTATAGGAGAAGCCAACCATCCATTAGCAGCACTTGAGGGCACGGAATTAGCCATGTTTAAAGCAGTCAAAAGAAAAGCCAAATCCTAGGGCATCGCTACTTAAATATACTATTCGAAAGTTATAGCAGCTTGAGTCAATGACCGTTGCTCTCTAGAATTAGAAGGCGTTGAGAGAATTTAAAGTTTTCTAAAAAGAAAAACCCCTAGGAGGAACTATGGCTGAGCGTCCAATTATTCTTGGCATTGTGGGCGATAGCGCCGCTGGAAAAACGACTTTAACGCGCGGCATTGCGCAAGTGCTGGGGGAAGAAAACGTTGTAGCCATTTGTACCGACGACTATCACCGCTATGATCGTAAGCAGCGCGCTGAAATGGGCATTTCAGCGCTTCATCCTGACTGCAACTACCTCGATATTATCGAGCAGCACCTGCAAGATCTCAGAAATGGCAAGGCGATCTTAAAGCCTATTTATAATCACACGACGGGCGAATTTGATGCCCCTGAGTACATCCAACCGAAGAAATTTGTGATTGTTGAAGGTCTATTGGGCTATTCTACCAAGCTGGCTCGGAGTGCTTACGATGTGAAGGTGTATTTGGCCCCGCCTGAAGATTTGCGCGCTAAGTGGAAAATCAAGCGTGACACCCGTAAACGGGGCTACACCGATGATCAGGTATTGCAGGCGTTGCGTCAGCGTGAGCCCGATTCTGAAGCGTTTATTCGTCCTCAGCGGCAGTGGGCTGATATGATTGTCTCTTTCATTCCGCCTAGTGATGAGAGTGAGGAGGGCAATGACCTGTTGCTAAATGTAGAGCTAGTGCTGAGACCTACGATACCCCATCCTGATTTCACGCATATTTTGGATGATAATGGCAATGATTTAGGCGATGCGATTCGGCTGAATTTAGACCGCGATATGGGTAAGCCGGTCGATGTACTCTGTGTCGATGGCCATGCGAATGCCAAGCAGGTGCAGCAGTTAGAGAGAATTTTGTGTAAAGAAGTGCCTTATCTGGGTCAGTTTTGCAGCCTAGAGGGTAACGAAGACGTGGGTAAAGTCGTGGGCACGACCGGCGAAACGCTGCAAAGCTATCCCTTGGCGCTGACTCAACTGCTGATTACGTATCATATGCTGCGGGCGGTAGAGCGATCGCAAAAACAATAACACCCCACCCTAACAGGCCCTAAAAGAACGGATATGGGCCATCGTAATCATTCACATGAATCATTCACATGAATCATTCACATATTGTGTGTGGGAAACCAGCCCGCTGCCTGTCTGCCAGAAGTGAAGCTGATAGGCGGGCGGCTCCCTGACAAAAGTCGCCACTTGCGTCGCTCCCGATAGATCTAGCGATACTTGATGCGCCGGGCTAGGCACCGTATAGGCCAGTGTTCCGGCCCAGTGCCTTTGAATGGGGCGGTGAACATGCCTGCAGCCAATACGCTCAATGCAGTCATATTTTCCCCGAGGTTTGCGAGGGCTGTGTGGCCAGTCAGGCCCCGGCCATCCATCAGACCAATGCCGGTGGTAAAAAGCGGACGGCGCATAAAACGAGCGCGGGCTGATCAGGCCGCTGACTGATCTGCTGATCGAGCCATTGGAGGCGATCGCTATCTAAATCCACCATGCGCTTATCCCGACACATTCGTAGCCAGTATAATCAGTCGCAGCGATTCGCCTTCTACCGTATATTGAAAGTAGCTCGCAGCAGGAGAATAGACATGATCCTTAAATACCTGACGAATCAAGTCTCGGCTGTCGTGGTTTCCAGTCATCTGAAACATGATCTATTAACAATCGCATTTCATCTCGCCACATAGCGGGTCAGTAGCGGGCAGCAACATGCTCGCTACTGACCCGCTATGCGAAATGACCGGTAGAGTCTGCGGCTTATAGTAGAAATTAAGCGCACTGAACCGACATCAGGGTGCTCTCAATGGCAGGTAAATGTTGCTTGACCAGGGCTTCTTCGGCTGGATCAATCGCGGTCAGAGCCTGCAAGCGCCAGTTGTTAGCAGCTTCTAGCTCAATTACTTCCTGGGTTATTTTTTTACGAGCCTGCTGCTTTTCAAGGTTGTTTAGGGTTTCATCACCGGCTATTTGCGCCAACTGCTGATCGAGCAGGGCCGATTCTCGTTTTGAAAATGCCTTGACGGCTTCTATTTGAGCCTTAACACCGCCTGACTTGACGACCGAATACACTTCCATCAGCCGGTAGTAAGACTGTAAGTAATGTTCATCGCCTTTGGGTAAGGTGCGGTGAAGATTGGTGCGACGATTGGCTACACGCTTGCGGTGCTGCCACCAGTCGAGCAGCATAGGAATCGAAACGCCCTTGATAGAAGCGCCGTCGATGGAGACGCCGCTCAAAGAAATGCGGTTAATATGGGTCGATGCAGTTGGTAGGGGCATTGATGATCTTCTCAACTGAAGTAACTGATGTGACAATACGAGCCCATCGCTAGTCACAAGGGCGGTGTAAAGTGCTCTCGTGACAGTGTTGTGAAGTGGCGCGTAACATAAACAAGGCACAAAGCTCAAGCAGCTAAACGGGGCCAGCCATGCTACTAAAGCCTATCGATATTGTGTTTTCTCAAGGTTTGCCCAAGGCTTCCCAAAGGCTTGCCAGGATTTGATCGCAACAAAATCAGGAACTAGAGAAAATGTGCCAGTTCTTATTCTAGGGGGCAAGCTGGCATTATTATTAATCCCAATCTGAGAACCTTGTAAATCAGACGGCTACGGCGTTAAATCTTGTACGCTAGAAAAGGTAAGCAGAACTTTAGCGCAAAAAAGCACTCTGTATGGTACTCAAGGCGGCTTTATTCAGCTTTAACGGGATCATGATCAATGATGGAGATATTCGCCAAACGCTGAGCGAACACATTCTGCTGGCTGAAAATTTGCGGCCTGATCGAGACGACTATACGGCGGTATGTCTGGGCCGGAGCGATCGCGCCTGTCTCAAAGCCCTGCTTGCCCAACGGGGTCGCACCGCTAGCGAGGCTCTGTTAACGAAGCTGCTGAATCAAGAATCTACCGTTTATCAAGCTTGGTTAGAGAGCTTGGATAAACTGCCGATTTATCCAGGGCTAGAAGATCTAATTTTTCGCTGCCGAACCAACCAAATAAAGATGGCAGTGGTGACTGGGGTGGAGCGATCGCAAGTAGTAAGCGTCTTAGATCGCGCCGATTTGAGTCAGCACTTTAGCGTGGTCATTGCTGGCGACAGTCTCTCAGCAGCAGCCAGTAAACCCGCCCCCGACAGCTACTTTCAAGCCATCGATCAGCTCAACCAAGCGCACTCAGAGCTAAATCTCACATCCAATGATTGCATTGCTATTGAAGATACGTTCGCTGGCATTGAAGCCTCCAAAAAAGCGGGCATTCCGGTCGTCGGGGTTGCCCATACCTATCCCAATCACATGCTCCAACGGCGCGCGACCTGGGTAGTGGACTATCTCAGAGAGATTAATTTTGACTGGATCGCAGAGAAGTTTGGCGGCACCGCTAGCGATACGATCAGCGGCTCTAGCCCTGATAGGGAAAATCCGCTGAATTCAACCCGTAACCTAGCCTCATCCGATTCATCCGATTCATCCGATTCATTAGTTTGACGGGTCGGCTGTTCCTAGTTGGCTATTCATCGTGGCTTTAATCTCACTCTGCAAGCGCTCTATCGTGGAGTCGGCTTTAGCTTGGGCCAAAATGCTTTGCATTACCGTATTAACACCCGTTGGCCCCCAAGTGCAGCCCTGCTGCAAATACACTTTGGCCGCTTGGCCCACGGCATAGGTGCCATAGCCCGCCGCCCCAGCTTGAGCCGTCATTGCACCCGCATAGGCCGTCAGCCCCGAAATGCTCTCAAAAGCGCTCCAAATCGCCGCCCCACTTTTGCCGAAGCCCAATAGCAGGCTAGTGCCAAACTCACTCAGCAGTAAAGTCCCGGAGCTGCCAATAATCGACTGCCACAGTTTGCCGGCTTCAAACCGGGTCATCGGAAACCCATACAGCCGCGAGAGCGCGCGGATCATCACAATATCTGAGCCGATGCCGCCGAGCATGTCAATGAGGGCGACGGGGTTAAGGGCGACGGCAATCGCTTTGTACTTGGCATACTTCCAAATTAGCTCATCGGCAGTCACTTGGTTGAGTTCAGCGGTGTCACGAACCAGCGTTTGCTCAATTATTTCGGCCTGGCGCAGCGCGTTCAAGGCAATTAAAGTTGCGCCGTCTGCCTGCACCAAGTTCAACAAAGCTATTTTTAGCGGCTCTATTTGCGCCGGAGGGCTTTCCCACTCTTCGCTGACGCGGCCATCGGGCCACTCTACGCGCACTTGCAGCGGCGCAGGATCAGCCGAGACCATCACGATTTCATCGGCGACTATCTGATTGATAGACCGGTTGGCATATTGACTATGAGAGAGGCGAACGCCATCGGGCAGATTTGCTTTGCTTTCAGCTTTCTGCCACAGCATCTCTAAATTTCGAGCTACTGAGTCTCTATCGGTTTCTGGATAGAGATCTGTTTTGTTAAACACTAACAGCAGTGGTTTGTGGGTAGCATAAAGTTGTTGCAGAGCGAGATATTCGGTTTGGGTCACGTCGCCAGAAACAACAAATAAAATCAGGTCGGCTTGCTGAGCAATTTTTTGAGCGATCGCCCCTCGATTTTCTCCCTCAATTTCATCCAGTCCTGGCGTATCAATCAGCTCCAGCTTAAGCGGCTCTTTAGTCTGGTTATTAGTCTGATCAGACGGCACTGTTTCTGGCCGCCAATAAACCGATCTAGGCCATTGAGTTACTCCATTTAGAGGCCCAGTTTCAAGCACTTTTTCACCCAGCAGCGCATTGATAATAGCCGATTTTCCTCTGCTGACTAAGCCAAAAACGGCCACTCGCAACAGCGAACTATCCAGCTTATTCATCAGGGCTGTGAGCTGATCGATTCCAGCTTTGACCGCCGCCTGACGGGCTAACTCTGGAGCATCCAACCGAGTCATTTTAAGCTGGGGAATGTAGCGATCTATGGCTTGGCGTAGACTTGTCCGGGCTTGTTCAACCAGCGGATTCAGAGCTTTCGTATCAGTTGGTTGCAGATCTGCTGGCATAGGGCCGACGGCATGGGTGATGTTAGGCCGCTTTCACGGTTTGTGATTCAGATTGAGTCCCGCTAGAAGATAGGGTCGGTAGATGAGAGAGGGCTTGCTGAATAAAGGGCTGAAGGCCAGCGGTTTGCTTGGTAGCTTGAAAAATCGCTTGCAGGCGTGAGCCCATTTCAGTAAAAGCAAACTTTCGCTGCTCAGGTGCTAGCAGGCTTTGCTCTTCAAAGAAATCAATGAGACTTAAGCCCACCATCCGAGTCAGATAAGCAGCGCTCACGCTTTGCACCGCTCCCCCGGCCACATAGGTCGCCGCGTGAGCTTTGAGTAAGCTGCCGAACGCTTGCGTTGAGATCTCGACGAGGCCCAATTTTACTAACAGCTCAGCGAGGGTGCCTGCTGCTGTTTTAGCCTGCTCCAAAGAAAAGGTTTGGCCGTACACCGTCCCTAGATCAACAATCATCTGCGCGTTGATAGCCGTAGAAGCTAACAGGTCCAAACTGGGTAAAGGACTGGCAAATGCACTCCCTGCGGCTAGCCACTGCATTTGCTCAACAAGAGGCATTGCTCGCTGCCGGCGCTGCTGGTTTACAAGCTGTTGGGCAGATGCCATCAGGGCTTTAGCCTGTCGTAAAGTCGTGGTCATGACGATCTGCTGGGCTTCGGCTGTGACCAAATGAGTGAGCTGAGTCGTTAGGCTCTCCAACTGAGGGGCGGGCTGTTCAAAAGAGTCTTCAACATTGCCATTTTCTTGATGGCGGCGCACGGTTATGAGCTTAGGCTGAGCGGATATGGCACTTACGCCAATGCCCAAATCTTCGATTCTTGTTTGCAACCGCTGCACCACCGACTGACGATCTAAAGGGGCAAGCTGATCTTGTTTGTTAAATACGAGCTGAATGCGATAGCCAGATTTAAGAAGAGTTTGCAGACGCTGCAACTCAGACTGCATCAGATCGCCTGCTGTCACGAATAGGACCAAATCAGCTTCAGCCGGTGGCAAAGTCTCTTCACCTGGCACTTCAATAAGGGTTATTTGAGATCTGCCCGGTTTCCAGACCTCGTTCAACTGGTTCAGCAAAGCCGTTTTGCCGGTTGATTTGTTGCCGACGATAGCGATCACCATCGATTCACGATCCAGTTGATCTAGCGCTTGAACCGCTGCCTGTCGCTGTTGCTCTATCGTTGACCAGATAGGCTGAGTTTTATCCGATTTAATGCCTTCTGGCAATTCTTCAATTAGCGTTTCTAGGCGAGACTCGGCCTGAGCTAGCACCGTGTCAATCGCTGCTCTATCGACTGGGCCAAGTGCGAGCGGCGGTGCGATTTCGAGCGCCGATCTAGTGCGCTGTTTGAGCCACCATAAGCCTGAACCGAGCGCCACGGCTCCTAACAGGCTAGAACCGTCTGCCAAGGGAGAATGCCCAACAATATCTAGTAGCCATAAGCTAGCTGACAAACCCAAACCACCGACTAAAATAGGACGCTTCAGTTTCATAGAGATTTACCAGAGACTTACCGCTAGCTGCTGTGATCTTAATTGTATAGATACAGGCAAAATTGTGGAAGTAGTGAGAACCGAGGCGGTGGTTACGCGCTACGGATAATTTGAGCCAGTAGCGGTTCGCCGCCGAACCTGACCACATCGGTGCAGGGTAATCCGGTAGATTGTGAAACGGTGGCGATCGCCGCTCTCCCCTCTTCCTCACTCAGTCCAAATGTATTCAGCGCAATCCCTACTACCTTCGCTGGAGCAAAGGTGCCGCCCGCTGTGGCCACAGCCTCATATAGCTGCACAACTTCTGGCAGCGGCGGAAGTTGAAACTCAGGAAAATGCTGAATGTGGGTGAGGTTAGCTTTGTGAACCAAAATTAAGTGTGTTGGCTGAGATCCTCGTAAAAGTGGCAACGTCGCGGTCGAAGCCGGGTTGATCAAGGATCCTTGACCTTCGATAAATAAAATGTCGTGGTCTGGGCCATAGCACATTAAACACTGCTCTACAGCGCCCGCTGCGTAGTCTACGCGAACGGCATCGAGCGGGACGCCATTTTCGCCTAGCATGAGGCCGGTTTGCCCCGTTGCAATTAGCTTAGAGCGCAGTCCTTGGGCCTTGGCCACTCGGTTCAGCTCAATGCTGGCAGACATTTTGCCCACAGCCATGTCAGTGCCGACGGTGAGGACGCGATCGCATCCCAGTAATCTTGCCCTGCCGCTGCCGACCGTCAGGCCATCGGGCTCTTGGCGCATATCCCACACCCATTGATGAGGGTAGTGGGGGCGGTTAGCGGCGATCGCTGCGGCAATTTCTGCATCCTCATTCATCTGCGTATGCAGCCCATTCATCACCGAAAGTCCTGCTTTAACCGCCTGCTTCACTTCCTGGTACCAGGGCTCAGGTAGTTTTCCCCCCGAAGGCGCTAGGCCAATGGCTAATACCGTTGGATTCAAGGCTAAAGCCGTCTGCAAGGAAGCCACAATCGGCACCTCGCGATCAATTCCTGTGAGCGCTGCTACCGACTCACCTACCGCCGTTTCATCAATCACGGCCACAATTGGGTTTTGGCTGTAGCGCAAAAGGGAAATGCCGGTTTTGCCCTTGCTCCCCTTCATGCCGTTGTGCATCAAAATGGCGAGACGATCATCAGGATTGAGCATGTAAAGAAAGTCCCAGGCCGGGTTGAGTATTAGGACATAAAGCGCCATCGGCGCTCAGAACAGCGCCAATAAACGGATCGTCTTTGAGATTGAAATGGCTGTCAAGATCAAGATGATCGGCTAAGGGCGAAAGGTGGGCAAGGGCAGTATTGGCAATCGCACTATCCGAATAGCAGCCAAACATCACCTGCAATCCATAGCTTCGAGCCGTATGGATCATCCGCCGCGCCTCGGTTAGCCCGCCCGATTTCATCAGCTTAATGTTGATGCCCTGCACACAGTGAGCCAAGCGCGGAATATCGGCGCTGGTAAAGCAGCTTTCGTCAATGAAGATGGGGAGCGGCGATCGCGCATACAGATCCGGCAATAGCGCATCATCCTCAACCGACAACGGCTGCTCCAAATAAGTCACCCCACGCGCAGCTAGCCACTCAGCCATGGTCAGTGCATCTGCTAGCGCCCAGCCGCCATTGGCATCAACACTCACCTTTGCGCCCGTCGGTACATGCGGTAATAGCGCCGCAAACATCGCCTGATCAGCGGCAATTCCAGCCGGGCTGCCCAGCTTTATTTTCACTGAGGCCACCGGCTGCTGAGCGCACCATTTTTGCAGTCGATCCACGGCTGCTGTCGGCGAGCTAATGCCCACCGTTACAGCAGTCGGGCCGATTCGCTGACAGTCTAGTCCCCACAGTTGCCACAGCGGCATCCCAACGCGTTTACCGAGCCAGTCGTGTAGAGCCGTATCAATCGCGGCGCGCGCGGCTGAGCAAGCAGATGAGGCCAGCAGCTTGTCTTCTATTAGCTGGTGTTGAAGCGGATGCAAGGGCGCTAATACCGGCACCAGTGCGGCTAAATCTTCGGTAATATCGGCCTGGGTTTGAGTTAGTGAACCAATCGAAAAGGGCGAGGCTTCTCCCCACCCTTCAATACCTTCGGCCTCAATGCGCACCCATAGATTAGTCGAACCGCTGCTAGTGCCTCGGCTAATCGTCAGCGGTACGCGCTTATGGACAGTAAACGGCTCAAAGCGAATCTGCATTCAGCGAGTTGGCTACCTCAATCAAATTGCTATCCAGATCGCGGATATATACAGATAGGATAGGCCCAAGGGTGCCAGTGCGCTGTATAGGGCCAGCGACAATCGCAATATTTAAACTGTGGAAATGAGCGATCGCCTCTGTCAACGGCGTAGCAGTGATAAAACATAAGTCGGCTGAACCCGGCTGCGGCACTTGGGCAGTGGGCTGAAAAGGATATTCGGCTGAGTGCAAATTGATCTTCTGTGAGCTGTTGCCGATGCGTAGAGCGACTCTTTCTTCGCCACTAGCTATCAACGGCGTAGAGGTTATAAAACACAAATCGGCTAAACCGGGTTGAGGCATTTGTGCAGCAGGCTGAAAAGGATCTTGGGCTGAGTGCAGATTGATCTTTTGCAGGCTGTCGCCAATTTGCAGAGCGACTATTTTCTCACGACCTGCCTTAAACCGAATAACTTGACATCCTAAAACCGTCGAATAAAACGCACAGGTTGCTGCTATATCAGCAACCGTTAGCACTAAATGATCTAGTCTCTGAAGTTCAATCATCAATATCTTTCAGCTCTAAAAGACCAGTCCTCTAAAGGTGTATTGCTCATACTCTTAATAATTGACCAAAAGCAATACTCAGCTAGGCTTTTAGCTGTATTCTCCTTCTTTAAGAAAGGATCAAATGTACTAAACTACTAAAAAAGCTGACGAGCCAATGAGTGTTTCAGCCATTTCATTCTGAAAGTTTCGTAGTTCCTATTAGGAACCTCTCAGCTTGTAGAGAGCACTTTCCCAAGTGCGGAACCCTGAGATCGGTGCCTAGAAAAGTTTGCATGAATTATTAGAAGTATTCAATTGACCTTGAAAGGGCTGCTATAAAATACTAGAATCCTTGCCGCACAAGGGTTTTAGAAAGAGTTCGAAATATAGTGTAAACGCCTACAGCCTATGGATTTGAGGCCACTTTTATCCCCTTATTACCAATTAAGTTTACTATCTCAAGTTTTGGGATGTTCCGGTGCCTGCGTGATCGTAAATCCAATACCTAAATTCAGCAACGCCTGAAACGCTATAAATTTGCCCTGACAGCTTATGCTTATAGGAGATTCCTAACAATCTCTATTATTTTATCTATTTCTACTAGGAAGTTAGAATTTTGATTCGTGCCAGTTTGAGAACACCAGTACGTGTAATTATGTCCTAAGGACTTTGACAGAAAATAGTAATGAGGCAGTAAGCAAGATCCTGGAAACATCTCTAATACATTGATGGCTTCTGAAAATATAATATTGGTAAGACCTGCTCCATGAGGAGATACAACAAAAGAAGCATTGTAAAAAAGCTCTATTTGTTCATCAACGGACATGTCTTCAAGATGATATTCTTTGAATCCATAAGTTTCTAGCTTTTTCAAAAGTTCTTTCTCATTCAAAATACAACGCTGACTATTTGCATCAATAAACTTCCTTGAAATATAAATCAGATTTTTTTTGTTTCTCGGCTGCGCTGGCAAAATATTTTTGCAAAAAAAATCTAAATAAGCTCTTGGTAAATAGCCAGCATTTCTATGAGTCAAGAAACTCGGAAAAATGAGATTATCTATCCGAAAAACTTTGTCAGGTTCGACTCGCAGTATCTCGATATTTTCTGACAAGAGTCTGCTTAGAAAGAAATTTTCTACGTTAGTTAGATTACCTGGGACTAATAACTTTACTTTTTCTGAACTCCCATATCTCTGATAATATTGCTTGAGCAGATAGATCCTGGGTAGATGATCAATTAATGTATGATAGTAATTACGATAACTAAACATTGATCTAAATACACTGCAAAGACCATGAATTTCTTCTTGCCGAGCAAGGTGTAATTTTCTTAAGCTATATTTTTCCGGTTTAAAGTGATCCATTACTGAATCAGAAATTAGTTTTTTATTGCTAGTAAAAATACTGTCTCGCTCAGCGTAATAGATAACATTGTGCAGGAGTGCAGTATATATGCTAGGGCTGAGAAGTACGTCGTCTTTGACAATATTTTGAAGAGTGTATCCATATATTGGCATTCCTTTGAGTCCTTGCAGGGTAACGCTGCCAGGAAAAACATCATTTATTATATGCTTTTGTGATTTCTTTATCTTTGTTTTCTTGACTAGAATATTACGCGCATTCTTTTGAAGTTGATATTTTATCTTCATCACAACCTATTTCTTCTAATATTATTAAGTTAGGGTTAGGCTAATTAATCCGAGGTAGGCATGACGCTAAAATCAGGATTCCATCCGCTTTGAACTAAGTTTACTGGTCCCCATCCTACTTAGCTACTTTGAAAAGGTATTGAAAACAGGTTCCTTGTAAGTAAGATTCAGGTTTAGGACTCGTTCGGAAATAACTTACCGGATTGTTGATTCTATATGTGGCTGTATTTCATAGTTCCAATCTCCTTGAAACGCATTGCGCTTAAGCCGTACACTACTCATTTGTGCATCAGTCACTTTCCGCCCTGTTTGGTATGTATTGCTATCAAGCTAGCAGTGCACTTCAAGTCCTTCTTCAGTTCGAGTTGAGCTGACTAGATTGACGACTACCTGATGCGTCTCTAACGGTACGCCTCTCCAGTTGCGGGTGATATGGCAGAACAGACGATGCTCAATTTTATTCCACTTACTGGTTCCGGGTGGGTAGTGGCAAACCTCAATTTTCATACCCGTTTCATCCGCTAGCCGTTGTAGTTCAAGCTTCCATAGTCGGTTTCGATGACCGTTACTGCCGCCACTATCAGCCGTAATGAGCAAGCGATAGGACTTCGCATACCGAGGCTGACCTAGCTGGTGCCACCATCGTCGAATCGCTTCAACAGCAAATTCGGCAGTGTCACTACTGATACCGACCGACACGCCAGCTTCATTTTTAGCAATGTCGTAGACGCCATAGGGAACGGCTTTCCCTAGTTCTTTGTCTGGAAAGTCGTGAGTATCTACCGCTAGCGGCTCGCCTTTAGGACGGTATTCTCGGCCTTTGTTTGCCTTCTGACCCAGGACTTCCTTCTTCTTTGTATCCACAGAAATAGCAGGCCGTCTACCGTTCCGATAAGCTTTGACACGCTTGTTGATGTGTTGGAATTGTCGGTCACGCTCAGGGTGGCCCTTGCCTTCGCGGGTTTTGCGGTTGCCCTGAAGCGAGTAGCCAAGTTCCTTGAGAATTTCCGATACTTTAGTACGACCCACCTGATGGCCTTGCTGCCTCAGCTCTTTTTGCAAATTCGTCAGGCTTTTGCATGTCCATCTCAGCGGCGATTGGGGGTCACCTCGCTCTGTGGGGTCGACTAGACGTTCTATGGCCTCTACCAATCTTTGGTCTTGTTGTTCAAGCCGTTTACGACCTCCACCCGTTCGCCGTTGCCGACTCGCTATCAACGGCGTGGGATAAAGGAGTTCTTGAATACCACTGCGAACCGTTCGATCTGATAACCCCGTTGCGGTGGCAACGGCGACGATGCCGCCATGCCCAATCGCCATCGCTTCGGTCGCAGCCCAGCGACGACGCCCGCGCTCATCGAGATCGTTGGACAGCGCCAAGTATTTTGTTCTTAGCGTCTCAACCGTCTGAGCATTTGGCATCTCGATAACATCACGAAGTCATACGACTAAGATAGGCTGAAATCGGTAACTTATTTACGGACGACTCCTTAGTATTACAGTCTTTGTTTTTTGAGTTGTGAAAGGCGAAGCCGTAGTATCGTTATATTAGAAGACTGTAGTACTGTCCACCAGAAGTTCTGCCCCGTTTATAGTAGATCCCATATAGCTCAGGTTGTTGGATTTTTCTTCATTTACCTGGGGCAGAAATTTTGCTGCTTTACAATAGCTATTTTTGCTCGGTAGTCTATTTGGACTGTTAATTAGAGGGAAATCCGTCCACCTAATCACCCTATATGGCAAATTAAGCGGAAAATTTCAGTATAATCATCCCTGCAATGTTAGCCAAGTCTGTTTACGCTTTATTTACATTTAAATCATCAATAATTTACGCAATGCAGTCTTCTCAGCCTCGTCCAAAGAAACTGCTCGACCAGGTGCGCGAGGCATTCGGGTTAAGCACTATTCCTGCCGCACAGAAGAAACCTGCGTTCAGATGTTGCTAAGCTGGTTGGTTCGCAACAGCTTATTTTTTGGGGCTTATTTTGTTCAGAATGCGCTTCCAGGTGAGATAGGCAATTCGGCGGCGAGTAAGCTGAGGAATTTGGCTGACATCATCCGGGGCAGATGCTCGATAATCGAAAAAGGCGTTGATGTCTTGCAAGATAATTCGCAGCCGATCAACCAGATGCTCAGAGCGATATGGCTCAAAGAAGGTAGATGGAATTGAACCGCCGTCTACCGAGTGATTCACCTGTTGGAGAATGCGCTGAGTGTCATAGTGAGCCGAGAATCCAGCAATTTTGTGGCAGTTAAAGCCGGGATCGAGATAGTCGGCAAGGGCGTGATTGACGCTAGAAAATACCTCGCAGCCACAGGCCATCGCTTCCATGGGCGGCAGGCCAAAGCCTTCAGTAAGCCGGTAGCGACCCCAGTATTCAGCCGAGTCGTATAGATACACTTTGGCGCGATTAAACAAACCAATGAGATCGTCTACATAGCCCTCTAGCAAAACAACTTTGCACTGTTGTTGTAATGCTGGTACGAGCTGTTGCAACAGATATTCAGACGATTTTCGGCTCTGCACCAGCACGTCAATATCTCTAGGCAGGTGCCGGTTTTCAAACGCGGGCGAGATTTCATTGGGCAAATGATAAATCAGTGAGCTGAGGGCTTTTTCACCCCAGTAGCTCATGGTGTTGCGGCTGACGGTGATAATCGGAATGTGAGGCGGCAGGGTAAAGCCGTAGCCTGCGCTGTGGGCGTGGTAGAGGGTGGGGCGATCGCCCAATTGCCGAATCAGCTTAGGCACATCAAAGCCCCAGCTCACCACAAAAATGCAGTCCCGATATTGAGCCTCTAGCAACACATCTGTTAAAAAAAGCGTGTCTTTTTCTCGCTGACGGTAGGTGACAACAGCTGCTTCACATACCTGTTGAGCTAGCTTCAGCGTCTTGAGTTCAGCCGTCAATCCTCCCGCAAAAAAATGCTGAGTCGTACCCGGCAGCAAAAATAACAGCTTTCTCATCAGCGCCTCATGCCTTTAAAACCTTGTGCCTAAAGATTTTAGGCGTTAATAGGACTGCTTGACGTGACGGGTAAACGAGCCCACTGTTCGCCATTCTGTTGAGTGCTATTTGAAGATTTCTCAGCGCCTGTATAAAGGTGCTTAAAAGTGTCTAAAAAAGCGTAGGTTGCCGGGGTCAGCAGCGTGTCGCGTAGCCAGCTAATGCCCAACGGGCGAGCGATGTCAAATGGCAGTTGGGCGGTGATCACTTCAGGTGGAATCGGTTGGGCCGCTAGCTTAGGCAGTAGCGTAATCCCTAGCCCTTGTCGGGTCATGCTCACAGCGGTAGAGTCATTGGCGATTAGATAATCTACAGCGATGGGCGGTTCAGCGGCCTGCAAGTGCGCCCGGATGACCCGGCAGCAGTCGCTAGAAGAGGTAATCAGGGGACATTTGTGCAAGTCGTTCCAAGTGAGCTGAGAACAAAGATCGGGGCGATTTGGCGGCAATAGCGCGATAAACGGATCGTTCATGATTTGAAAGCTTTCAAACTTATTGCCCTGAAGCAGATCGGCCATCGAAAGATCGGCCTTGCCTTCTATGAGCGCATCCACCACGCCTTGAGTACTTTCAAATTCGGTGATGATGACTTGAATGGTGGGGTGATGTTTATGCAGGTGAGCGATCGCACCCGGCAATATTTCACTCGCCAAACTGCGAAAGGCCGCAATTCTGACTAGCCCGCCGTCAGTGCCGCGCGCGCGCGTAGCCGTTTGGCCCATTTGCTCCATGAGCATCAGAACTTGCTGAGCCTGCTGGAAAATGCTCTGGCCCACCGGCGTCAGCGAAGCCCGCTGCCGACCCCGATGAATAATCGTCACGCCTAGCGCCTCTTCGAGTGCGGCAATGCTGTGACTCACCGTAGACTGGCTGACATTGAGCTGCAAAGCCGTTTCGCTAAAGCTACCAGTCGCCACCACGCTAATCAAAGCTTTAAGCTGAGAGAGCTTGACTTTATCGCTGAGATTTTTTGCAGGTTTTCCAGCCATTATTTTCGATGGGGTAACGGTTGGTAGCTATTGATAACTATCTGTAACTATCTGGTTATAACTATCTGGTTATAACTATCTGGTGATAACTATCTGAAATTATTCTGGAATTATTTATTTTAGGCTATCTCATTGCGCCGACAACAGCGCATCTATTCTTTGCATAGCCCTCATTGATGTCATGCTTTGCTGATCCAAAGCAGACTTTTTACACTAGAAACATCTTCAGCAAGCGTGACATAACAAAAGCCCCGGCTGAAAACCTGCTTGAAGAGTAATTCAATAGATAGCACTGGCCCAAAAATCATTCCCAGCGCATTTATTTCTCTTCAAGCTTTAGCAGCTGCAATCAATTTTTATCCTTACATCTTCTGACCTGATCTAATGCTATCAGGCACTCCTTTGAGTGGATAAAATTCGCTGCTCGTTAAGACTCAACCCCGTCACCGCATCAACTCACCGCATCAACAAGGTGTAACCATGGCTCACTTTAATCCCGCTTCCAATCATTCATCACCTAAATCCGCTTTCTCTGCTCACGCGATGTCGGCTGAGAAAAAACAGCTAGAAAAGCTGTATAAACTTACTCATAAGCCTAAAAACATCAATGCTTTTGAGCCTTCTACTGCGCTCAAAAATGGGCTCCAGAAAATGGGTCAGTCGCTGATTCAGTTTTTTACAGATACTCAGCAAGTGCGCATTTGGACAAAAGAAACTAGCACTGGTAAAGTCTGGTTTGCCTATGACCCGCTGCTTGATCGCAGCATTTCTCGGGTTTCTGAAGATGACCTACGCACCTGGATAGAAGAGCGCTATCACAACTAACCCAATAGCCAATACTGATCCACGATGCTATGCAGAGTATCCGTCATAATTTAAATGTAAAGTGATGGATACTGTTTCATGTCTCAAGGTTCTATGCAGGCTATGGGCAAAGTGTTGGCCACGCTAACTATCACTAATCGAGCGGATCAGGTTATGGCATCTCGAGGATTTGCCCCTGATGATCAAATTCGCTCTGTCACTTTAGAAGATGTTTTGATCGATACGGGTGCAACGACTCTGTGCTTGCCTGCTAAGGTGATTGAAGATCTAGGACTAGAGCTTTTGAGAGAAGTCGATGTCGCCACAGCCAACGGTATTAGTAAGGCGCGGGTTTTTCAAGATGCCAAGATTTCTCTATGTGGCCGAGAAGGTACCTTTGAGTGTTTAGAGCTGCCAGGTGGGCAAAGCCCTCTACTAGGCGTGATCCCACTAGATTTTTTGGGAATAGAGCCGGATCTGCGTAATCAAACCCTGAAAGTGTTGCCTGATCATTCTGCCAATACCTATTTGACAATTCTTTAGTGCCTCGAAAAAGAGCTGTAGAGAAAGGACTATGATAGGTCAGGTCAAAGCAGCGAGATTAGGAGCGGTGTCATGTTTGGTTTAGGCGTGCCAGAAATGGTCATTATTGGCATTGTGGCGATTGTTGTCTTCGGGCCGAAGCGAATCCCTGAGCTAGGAAGCGCGCTCGGCAAAACCCTCAGAGGCTTTAGAGAGGAGATGGACAATCCTAATGCCGACGATGAAGAATTCTTCGACGGCGATGAGGATGATCAGCCGTAGCCACCTAGCTGCCAGCTTTCTGGCGCGTTTTTTGGGCGCGTCAAATATCTAACCGCTGGTAAACTTTTTTCAAATTCCGCAGCTGATAGTCCGGGTTGAAGCATTCAGCGAGTTCTTCAGCAGAAAGCTGGGCGCTGACTTCCGGATCGGCTTCTAGCAGCTTTTGAAAGTTGCCGCCGGGTGTATTCCAAGCTTGATGGGCGTTGCCTTGCACGATTCGGTAGGCATCTTCACGGCTGATGCCTTTGTCTACCAAAGTCAAGAGCACCCGTTGGCTAAAAACGACGCCGCCATAGAGATTCATGTTGCGCTGCATATTTTCGGGGTACACCAGCAGGGTTTTAATCAGCTTGGTGGTTTCGACCAGCATGAAGTGGGTAAGAATGCAGCTATCAGGGAAAATTACCCGCTCGACGGAGCTGTGAGAAATGTCGCGCTCGTGCCATAAAGCGACGTTTTCAAGGGCCGCGATCGCATTCGCCCGCAAAAGTCTGGCCATTCCGGTCAAGCGCTCTGACTTAATTGGGTTGCGCTTATGCGGCATCGCCGAGGAGCCCTTTTGACCCTTCGCAAAAAATTCTTCGACTTCCAGCACATCGGTGCGCTGCAAGTTGCGAATTTCTACCGCAAAGCGCTCAATTGATGCGCCTAGCCCCGCTAAGGTCATGATAAATTCGGCATGGACATCGCGTGAAATCACTTGCGTAGAGGCGGTGTCGGGCTTGAGACCCAAGAGCTGGCAGGTGATTTCTTCGACTTCTGGATCAATGTTGGCATAGGTGCCAACCGCGCCAGAAATTTGGCCGACGGCGATTTCGTCTTGAATGCGGGTGAGGCGTTCGCGGTGGCGCTGCATTTCAGCTAGCCAGCCAGCGAGCTTAAAGCCAAAGGTCATCGGTTCGGCATGGATGCCGTGCGATCGCCCAATCATCACCGTATCTCTGTGCTCTTGCGCCTTGTAGCGAATGGCCTGAATTAGGTTTTCTACGTGGGTCAAAATCAGTTTGTGGCTGGCGACAATTTGCAGCGACAGGGCCGTGTCTAGCACATCAGAGCTGGTCATGCCCAAGTGAATGTAGCGGCCCGCATCGCCGACATACTCGTTTACATTCGTGAGAAAAGCAATCACGTCATGGCGCACTTCGGCTTCTATTTCTAGAATGCGCTCAACATTAAAATCAGCTTTAGCCTTGATTGTTTCTACCGCTTCGACCGGAATGCGTCCCAGCTTGGCTTGAGCTTCACAGACGGCAATTTCTACCTCTAGCCATGTCTGAAATCTGTACTGGTCAGTCCAAATGTCGCCCATTTCGGGCAGCGTGTAGCGTTCTATCAAGGGGGGTCTATCACCTCAAGCAACTTGGCCATTTTATCGGGTATGGGCCGCTCTCACATGACTTTCTGTGAAATCATCTGGATTGATGCAGTCGTTATCGAGATTTCCAGCGGCTAGTTGCCCGTTATTTTGCCGTTATTTGCCGTTATTTTTTAAGAGGCCTATGACGATAGATCTTCCTGACATAGACGCTGCTCCCGCTTTCATGACTCTATACGCGGTGGCCACAGCTGCTGCTATACAGCTGCTATAGAGATTGGCGCTGTGGAATCAAAGAGGGTGAGGGCGATCGCCGCTGCGATTGAGGGGTGGATTGAGAAAATTCCTGTATCACCATCCAAATCAGTTTAATGGCCACAATTGATAGACCACCAATTATTCCCAAAGTCAATCCCACATGGGGTACATGCACCATCACCAAGGCAACGCCAGCAATTATGAGAGAAAGAATGCTTTTATCCATTAGAAATTAAGCCTTACTGGTGAAGCTTTCAAGCTACTCCCTCATGGTAGCGATTCGCCTAGGGAGCAATACCGAACGGGCTGAAACCTTAGTAAGCCTTAACGTCCAAGATCACATCTTAATAAAGCGCAGTAGACCCCTGCGATCGCAGCCGTTTAAAGATCTTCAGGCTGCATCCCCGAAATCACCGGAGCCGTGTTGCTCAGCTTCAGATCAGGGTGATCGGCTTCTGTTTGGCGGCAGTTCCACTCATTTTTAAACAGCAAGACCGGGCGGTTGTAGCTGTCTTTGACGGTGGCGGTATTAAAAATGCGGCCTGCTTTTTCTAGCGCTGGCCAACCGCCGGTGACCCAGCGTGCCACGCTGTAGCCAATCGGCTCTAGCAGCGTTTCGACGTTGTATTCATTTTTGAGCCGAAACTGCACGACTTCAAACTGAAGCTGACCCACCGCTGCCAAAATCGGGTCGCGGCGTGATTCATTGGCTGAGTACATGATCTGGACTGCGCCTTCTTCTCGCAGCTCAGACACGCCTTTACGAAACTGCTTGAACTTAGAAGGGTTAGGGTTTTTGAGGTAAGCAAAGATTTCGGGCGAGAAGAAGGGAATGCCTTCGTACTCCATTTTTTCGCCCTGATAAATGGTGTCACCAATGGCGAATACGCCGGGGTTGTTGAGTCCAATGACATCGCCGGGGTAAGCGACCTCTAGGGATTCTCGGCCCTGGCCAAAGAGCTTTTGAGGATGCGAGAGCCGGACGCTTTTGCCGGTGCGGGCGTGATTGACCACCATGTCTTTTTCAAATTTGCCGGAGCAGACGCGGATAAAGGCCACGCGATCGCGATGCCGAGGATCCATATTCGCCTGTAGCTTAAAAATAAAGCCCGAAAAATCTTCTTGCGTCGGTGGCACTAGGCCAATCGTGCTGTCATGCGGCCCTGGCTTCAGGCCGTAGTCTAGAAATGCTTCTAAAAATAGCTCTACGCCAAAGTTAGTCATAGCGCTGCCAAAAAAAACAGGCGTCATTTGACCAGCATGAACCATCTCTAGATCTAACGTAGGGCCAATTTCATCCAGCATCTCTAGCTCTTCGAGAAACTGCTGGTACAGCTCTTCGCCAATCAAGTCCGGCAGTCGCGGATCGTCTAGCGTTAGTACGGTATCTTTGGCTTCTTTGCTGCCGTGGGCGGTGCGCTCAAACAGGTGCACCTGCTGCTTGCGCCGGTCGAACACGCCTTTGAAGCGATCGCCTGTGCCAATCGGCCAATTCACCGCATAAGTTGTCAGCCCTAGCTCCTGCTCGATTTCATCTAACAGCTCCAGCGGTTCGCGACCAGGTCTATCTAGCTTATTAAAAAAGGTAAAAATCGGCATATCGCGCATCCGACACACCTCAAATAGCTTCCGAGTCTGCGGCTCCAAGCCTTTCGCAGCATCTTCGAGCATTACCGCATTGTCAGCTGCTGCCAGCGTGCGATACGTATCTTCACTAAAGTCTTGGTGACCGGGCGTATCGAGCAAATTTATCCAATAGTTGTCATAGCTAAATTGCAGCACCGTCGAAGTAATCGAAATGCCGCGCTGCTGCTCCAACTCCATCCAGTCAGACACCGCATGGCGCTGCGCCCGTCTCGCCTTGACCGAGCCCGCTTCATGAATAGCTCCGCCGTACAGCAACAGCTTTTCGGTCAGCGTGGTTTTACCCGCATCTGGGTGAGAAATAATTGCAAAGTTGCGGCGCTGCTCTACAGCAGCGGCAATTTCACGGTTGGGCGAAAGGGTGGTGACCATGAATAAATAGCTAGCTTAACCCAACAATTGTAGTGCTTTGTGTGTGGCAGATGCTTTAGCTAGTGCTTTTGAACTATACGGAGAGGAGAAAGCCTTAAAACTTTCATAAATTCTAATGAAAATCAGTGAATATCCTTATTTAGGAATACAAGTCATTTAATCTTTAGCTAACGTTTTTTGATTCTGAAAGAGATTGAGCAGGCTCTGTGGTTTTTCGCCTCAAAGTCAGGATACAAAGCTTTTTCACAGGTAGACGTTACTTGAAAAAAGATTATGTTTACAGAACATAATCTTTGATTTCCGTTGAATCTATTCCCGCTAAATTTTTAGGAGCATTTTAAAAATGTCTTTGGCGAAAAAATGTATGGCCGAAGCAGTGGGTACCGCTTGGCTAGTGTTGGGTGGATGTGGCAGTGCGGTACTCGCTGCAACTTTCGTCGGTGGTGAGATTGGGGCGAATATTTCGTTTCCGCTCGGCTTAGGATTTTTAGGCGTTTCCTTAGCCTTTGGCTTAACCGTGCTGACGATGGCTTATGCCATTGGGCATATTTCGGGTTGCCACCTCAATCCGGCGGTTTCATTTGGCTTATGGGCCGGTGGTCGCTTTCCGAGTGGTGAGCTGCTACCTTATATCATCTCCCAAGTAATTGGAGGGATTGTCGGTGCAGGTTTGGTGTACTTGATTGCATCCGGTCAGCCGGGATTTGCTGAAAGCGGCAGCACCTTAGCTGCAAACGGCTTTGGTGAGCTATCTCCAGGCAAGTTTGGCCTCGTGTCCTGCTTCCTGACGGAGGTGGTGATGACCTTTGTCTTCTTAGTGGTCATTTTAGGCTCTACCGATGGCCGCGCGCCCCAAGGGTTTGCCCCGATTGCGATTGGGATGGCGCTGACGCTCATTCACCTGATCAGCATTCCGGTGACCAATACCTCTGTGAATCCCGCGCGTAGCTTAGCGCCAGCCCTGTTTGCCGGGCCCGAATACCTAGCTCAGGTCTGGCTATTTTGGGTCGCACCGATTATTGGCGCGATCTTGGCCGGTTTCTTTTATAGCAACGTGTTGGCTGAAGGCGATGAAGTTGATATCGCTGGTGATGTTGATGTTGAGCGTCAAGCTGTGAGAAGTCGCTAAGGGTTCTTTAATGGCTTTCTAAGCGCTTTTTCGGCCCATAGCCTTAGGCTGAAAAAGCGCACTCTACGGGTTGGCAGGGTGCGCTTTTGGGCTTCTTTTTGAGGCTGACTTTCAGTTGACTTTTAAAAGTTGCCTACTAGAGGCGCTTTAAAGTATGGCAATTAATAGGCTGATAGCGATCAAGATCGCTAAGGCTAGCGGCACTGCGTTTTTTCGCCACCAGGGAATCCGGTAAATTTCTGAGCGGGTGGGCTCTAGCTCAGCATGAGTGTTTTGATAGAGCGTGCAGCTCATAGCCTTGGGGCGATTGGGAAAGTTGCAGGTGTCATCAGCATGGTAGGTGCAGGTATTGCACAAGGGCTCTGGGCCTTCTGCTCTATAAAGCGGCATGCCAGGATGGCCGTGGGCTTTAAGGGTAAAGCCGCAGTAGGGGCAGTTAAGGGCGTCAGCGGCAATGGCGCGATCGCATCGAGGGCAAACAGAACGAGCAGACATAGCGCAGCCAAGCCTTGCTTGGGCGATTGGGCAATGCATCTATCACTATTCATAATTCATATTTCATGTATAGATGCAGCTATACGTGAATTCCAGCATAGCCAATTGATCGGAGCTTGACTCAGCCGGAAAAATTTCACCATTCGGTAAACCGCCCGCTGTTAACCAAGCTGAAGGCTAAATAGTTTGTCAAAATAAGAAGGTAATTCTGTGTTTGGAACTTAGCTAATGGACACCTCTAACTTACTCAGACAGCTTTTAATGTTGGGCATTGGCACCACTTCGCTAGTGGCTGAACGGGTAAAGCAAATGAGTGAAGAACTGGTGCGTGACGGTAAGCTCGATCCGGAGCAGGCCAAAGGCTTTGTCGATGACTTTATGGCTCAGTTTAACATTGACCAAGGTGCATTAGAAAAGCAAATGCAGCGGCAGGTGCGCAATATCATGCAAGATTTGGGCGTGCCTCGTCAGGCCGAGATGGACGAGTTGCGCGGGCGACTAGACCGCCTAGAGCGTCAGCTTAGAGATATGGAAAATAAGCAGTGGCGGTAGCGATTTTGGATCAAGAAGGCGGTGTGATCGGTTAGATCCGCTAAAAGCGTCGTACACTACTCAAGCAACTAGAGCGTTCGATTTAGACCTTGTTCGATTAGAATCATTCGATAAAAGCCATGAGAGAAATATTAATTAGTTTTGGGGTTGTTGTAGCCTGCTGCGCAGTACTGATCATTGCCCAGTTTACGGGCGGCAATAGTGAAAGAGCGATCGCCGGAGCGACCACTACTGCCTCAGTAACCCCCGCTGCGCAAACTGAAACGCTGATTGCTCAAGGCAGCGCCAGTGATTTGCTTACGGGTACTACGACCGCCGAAAATACCACTACCGACACAACAGGAGATGCAATGGCTGGCGAAAATGCAGCGGCTGAAGAAAATATTGTCACGACAGATTCTGGCTTGCAGTACGTCGTGATCACTGAAGGAGAAGGGGCTGCCCCTCAGACCGGCAATCGAGTATTCGTACACTATGTCGGCACTTTAGAAGATGGCACTAAGTTTGATAGTTCGCGCGATCGCGGTCGTCCGTTTGATTTTGTCCTGGGCCAAGGCCAGGTGATTAAGGGCTGGGATGAAGGCGTGGGGATGATGAAAGTAGGCGATCGCCGCAAGCTAATTATCCCACCTGATCTGGGCTACGGTGCGCGCGGTGCAGGCGGCGTAATTCCCCCTAATGCCACCCTGATTTTTGACGTAGAGCTGCTTCGCATCGGCGGCTAGATCTTTAAAAAACTTTAGCCTTTAGTGGCCTTAGGCCCTTGACTAAACAGCAGTTTCTATCTGCTATGGTCGAGGGCTTTTTGCATGGGTTTTTGGCTTTGAGTTCGTTTTTAACTGCTTCCGTAGAAAAGCTGAATATGATCGCAATTTGATACTTCATAAGTGGCAAGGGGGCATTTTTAAGTGAGGACACAAAGTGCTTAGGTCTAGGAATTTTTGTCTTTTGAAAATATGATTGCTGAAAACATGACTGAATCGCCTTTCCCGCCGTATGCAGGGCCGATAGGAAAGCCCCCTTCTGTCCAGGCTCTTGCCCGTATTGTGGCCGCTAGTGAAGGCCGTCGGCGCTTTCAGCCTCAGATCTCATGAGTCTCATGAGCCAAAACAATTCTCAAAACCCGCGAGTAAGCCAGCTTGATTTGGTCGCGCAGGCAAGGCAAGGAGACGTTAGGGCGATCGCATCGCTGATGAATCGTACTCGCAACAAACCCTTTGATCGCGTTCAAATTCGCGGGCGAGAAGGTAAGTATCAGCTATTGGTAGAATCAGCTCAGATGCCTGAACAGCAGCTCAGCGTTCAATGGATCGTTCGAGGACTGGTTCAGCTAGCGATCTCTGACATTGAAACAATCACCATCTATGGAAAGTCGCAGCAAAACGCCAAACCCGACTGGCAGCAGACTGTTCAAATCGCACTCTCATCGCCAGATTCATCAGACTTAGTAGATCAACCAAATCCGATAGATCAACCAAATCCAATAGATCAACCAAATCCGATAGATCAGCCAAATCTAATAGATCTAAGTGAGTATTGTTTTACCCGCAACCTGTCTTTGCTGTCGGGGGACCTGACGTCTCCTAATCTAGCCATCAGCCAAATAATCTGTTCATTTGCAGCTTTGCCCAATCCCCAAAAGCGGCTTGTTTTACCTCATGTTGCTTCTCTGCTGAGAGATCCAAAGCCCATTCAAGACCATGCCCTAACCGGCGAAAGTCAGGGCTGGATTACAGAACTTTTAGCGTTAGCAGGTGACGATCTTCGCAAGCTTTCTATCTGGCTTAGTCGCTATTGCGCCGATCCTGTGGCGACGTTAGATCAGATCATGCCAATAGTTACTATCTCGGCTGATGAGGATGCGGACGGGCGCGATCGCCCTGTGCCCTCAACTCAGCTGAGATTGCAGATGAATCCCGATGTTGAAAGAGTGGTTGCAGATCAAGCTGCGCGGATGGAGAAACTGCACTCACCGAACTTGCAGCTTTCTTCAGAAAACAGCAGGCTGCTGTGGATCATTCCGACCGTTTGGTCAGCTTGCTTGCTGATAGTCATTGGGTTAGGCATTCACTCAGCGCATAGCCTTGACGCTGGCTTTGCGATTTGTCAGCAGGCGTTAGGCGGTGCCTCTGCGCAGTGTACCTTAGCGGTACAGATTGCGGGTGATGAAGCTGCGATCGCCAAAGCCATTCAGTCCGCTGGCCCAATCACCCTAGAGATAAAATCTACAGCAGCTGAAGATTGCCTTAAGTATGGTGATACTCACATTCTCAATGCCCTCAAAATCAGCGAGTTAGCGCTACCCAGTGCAGAAAACGCCGTCAGTATTACCCATAGTCAAGCAACCGAAGTTTTCCCCGGTGTTTTACTAACGGATATCACCCAGACTAGCCGCTCAAATGCTCTCCCCTCGCGCACTGCCTGTGTTGGCTATGCATCTGCCTCAGCCAGCGATCTCAGTGCAGCAGAGAGCGATCAAGGAAGTATTCAAGGAGCCATTCAAGAGATTGCTGCCGATCAGATTCCGATAGCTTGGCCTAATGAACTCTATCAAAAAATGACTGTAACGGGATTTTCTCCTGAGAAAGCGTTGGGCGGCTATGACCTTTTCATTAACCTTGGCTCAAATGTTTTGTTTTCGGCTATCAGCGTTTTTGTTGCTGTTCTGTTTAATGCTTGCTACACCTGCTACACGCTCACAGGTATTTATCAAGTCGCGGCTGTATTAGGAGGGTTAGAAACCATCGTCCACATGATTCCAGCCATTGGGCTGTTTTTGTCGGTGCCCATCGGTGTCGGCGCAATTGGGCTCACCAGCCGATTTGTTAAAGATTTTAATATTAGCTGGACGGATGGCTACAAGCCGCTTGCCAGAGGAGCCGTGAGCATTATTGCCATCAAAGGGGTTTTGTCGTGGCTGCTGTATAGCGCGATCGCTCACTTCATTGCCTAGCATTTAGGCTTTAAAAAAGAGATCGGCTCATGCCGCTAGTCCCGACTAGAAAGATCCGAAGCACGATTAAGAAACTGAGTAAATTCTGGTTGAAACAACAATTTTACCGTGCCAGTTGGCCCATTGCGATGCTTCGTTAAAATAATTTCAGCAATGCCACGATCCGGCGTATCCGGATCGTAATATTCTTCTCTATAAAGCATCATAATCAAATCCGCGTCTTGTTCAATCGCGCCAGATTCTCTGAGATCGGACATCATCGGGCGTTTGTTGGTACGCGATTCTACACCACGGCTAAGCTGAGAAAGGGCAATTACAGGTACATTGAGTTCGCGGGCCAGACCTTTGAGCGATCGCGTCATCTTGGACAGCTCTTGCACCCGGTTATCACCCGTTCCTTCCATCAACTGCAAATAGTCGATTAAGATCAGCCCCAAAGCCCCGCCCTGCTCAGCCTGCAACCGCCTTGCCTTAGATCGAATTTCCGTTACTCCAATGCCGGGCGTATCATCAATAAAAATTGGCAGTTGCGACAGCGTATTAATCGCATGGCCCATCGGCTCCCACTCATGCTGAGCAATCCGCCCCGTCCGCAGTCGCCCACTTTCGATCTTCGCTTCAGAAGATAGCAAACGATAAATTAACTGCGCTTTTGACATTTCTAAGCTAAAAATGGCGACGGGTTGCCTATGCGTATCGGCAATGTTTCGAGCAACGTTGAGCACGAAGCTCGTTTTTCCCATCGCCGGTCTCGCGGCTGCAATGATCAGATCAGATCGCTGGAAGCCTTGGGTCATGGCGTCTAGATCGTAGAAGCCGCAGGCTAGACCGGGGAGTACCATGCCGAGCGATCGCTGCTCAATATCTGAAAAGGTATCGGTCAAAATATCAGAGGTCGCCGTCAGCCCCTGCGACTGACGCACCTGAGTAATGCCAAACAGTGCCTGCTCTGAGTGATCGAGCACCTCTTCTAAAGGCGTTTCGGTTTCATAGCCCAGCTGAATAATCTCACCGCCCGATTGAATCAGCTTGCGGCGGGTGTACTTATCCATCACCAGCTTGGCATACTGATCAATATTGGCGGCGCTGATGGTGCGATCCACCAGTTGGGCCAAGCGGCTTTGGCCGCCAATTTTTTCTAGCGTGTTTTTATCTTTGAGCCAAGAGGCAATGCCCATCATATCGGTCGGTAGCCCGCGCGCTTGCAAATCAAGCGCCGCCTGATAAATGCTGCGATGCGCACCAATGTAAAAGGCTTCTGCAACCAGCAACTCTGTCACCCGCCCGATTGCCTCTGGATCAATTAAAATGCCGCCCAAAATTGCTTCCTCGGCCTCAATATTTTGAGGCGGTAGACGGTCGGTAGCAGGTTTGAAGCGAGGCTCTGAAACCATATGAATAGAGGCAAAAGGTAGATATAAAAAAGAGATCTGAGCGCAGTTTAGCAGGCCAAGAACAAGGATTGAGCGCAGTCGCAGTCCGATCTCTATAATTTTCAGCCGGTCGAATTTCAGTCAGTCAAACTTTGAAAGGGCAGAGAGCCCTATCGCTCCCTGCCCTTTCTAATCTAGCAAATCAAATCAGCAAATAGTACAAATGATCGCCATTCGTAGAGTTGCTAATGAAATGGTTAGTCAGCTACAACCCGTAGATTAATAGTCGCAGTGACTTCGCTGTGCAGCTTAATATCTACTTTGTAATCACCCAGCTTATTGATGTCAGGAATGCTAATTTCGCGGCGATCCACTTCTTTACCGGCATTCGCTTGAATCAGCTCAGCGACTTCAGCGGCGGTAACCGTTCCAAAGATAGCCTCATCTTCACCTACTGCCTTGGCAATGGTGAATAGGCCAATGGTGTTAAGCGCTGTTTTAGTGGCTTCAGCCTCTTGCTTGATTGCTTCTAAGCGCTGACGCTCTTTTTCGCGGCGAAATTCTACCTGCTTGAGCACGCCAGGGGTTACCCGGTACGCCATGCTGCGAGGAATCAAAAAATTGCGGGCGTAACCGGGGGCTACTTCTATCAAATCACCGTCTTTCCCAAGCTTGGGAACGTCCTGAGAGAGGACTAACTGAGTCTTTTTTCTCGCCATTACTTTTACTTAGGTGTGCTCTTACTATTTGCTTCCGTCGCAGCGCAGTTTATTAGTTTACTGAGTTTGTGGCGTAGGTGCAAGGGGCCGTGAAGGAATCGACGGTTAATCTATGGCTAATTGACATTTAATTAACCACTCAAAAGTGGTCTTTGAGGCTGCGGATATGAGTGAAGACGGGGATGGGGTTTGGGTTGGGCGCGATCTGCTGCAAGGCCGCACTATCCCAGCGCAAGAAAGGATTGGTCGCTTTTTCGATGTCTAGTCTTGAGGGAATGGTGGGCTGGTTTTGGGCGCGAGCGGCAGTGACTTGGCTGAGGCGCGATCGCAATGCTTCGTTCTGAGTATCTACCGTGATCGCAAACTTTAAATTGCTAAGTGTATATTCGTGCGCGCACCAAATCCGGGTTTGCTCAGGCAGCGCGCGGAGCTTAGCTAAAGAAGACTGCATCTGCTCGGGCGTGCCCTCAAAAAGTCTGCCGCAGCCGCCTGCAAAGAGAGTATCGCCGCAAAAGAGTTCGCCGGGTTCATCGGCTTGTGTCGGTGCGAAGTAGTAGGCAATATGACCTCTGGTATGGCCAGGGACAAAAAAGACTTCGGCGCTGCGGTTGGCAAAGGTGACGCGATCGCCCTCTTTAAGCGCTTGAGTTTGCTTTGGAATGCGTCCTTTATCCACCTCGCTGGCGTACACCTCAGCGGCTGGAAAGCGCTGAATTAATTCAGCATTACCGCCCACATGATCGCCATGATGATGAGTATTGAAAATAGCCACTAACGTAGCGCCTAGCTCATTGAGCTTTGCTAAAACGGGCGGCGCGTCCGCCGGATCGACAACTGCGGCAGTATTATCCGCCGAGTTGTGCAATATAAAGATGTAATTGTCAGTGCGAACAGGCAAACAATAGATTTCCATAGATGCTTTAAGCTGTAGAAAATGGCTGTGGAGGGTGCTGATGGAGGGGGCTGATATTTTGAGGATGCCGCTATGGTACAGTTCAAGCCAGTCGAGGCCCTATCCTACAAAGGCGCTCCGGTAGATCAATGGCCAAGCGAGCTAGATTTGCCAGATACCGACAATTAGCCTGTAGACCAATGAACCGCAAATTTTGCTGCCTGCGCTGCTGCGCTCCATTTTAGCGCTGGCGTGGGCTGAGCGCAGTGATTGGTTTTTGGGCGTCAATATTTGGAGTTCAGCAGCAGCTTGAGGTAGAGCGGCTACAAAGGGAGATATTGTTTCAAAAGTTGCGCGATCGCGGCATTAACCCAAATACCCTGTAGGCCACGAATCCGTCTCATATACCTGTAAACGCTTAGCAACATCTCTTAGCAATTTTAACCGTTGTGAATAGATCAAAGCCGATAAACTGCGGGAAGCTTATAGCCGATGGGCTGCTAGCTTGTAACCGCTAGAGCAGTTTTTTACGGGTATCTCAAAATGACTGAAGCTGCGGTGATTGCGACGGATCAACTGACCAAGCAGTTCGATAATTATGTCGCCGTTGATCGAGTGACTCTGGAAGTGCGGTCCGGTGAGGTATACGGCCTGATTGGCCCCAACGGTGCGGGCAAAACTACACTGATTCGGCTGTTGGCAATGGCGTCGTCACCGACGGTGGGCGACATTTATATTGACGGTCAGCCGCTGCTTCGTGGTCAGCCCAATGCCGATATTAAGCGCCGGATTGGGTACTTGCCAGATGACTTTCCGCTCTATGACGATTTGAGCGTGCAAAACTATTTAGAGTATTTTGGCCAGCTTTATTACCTAAAGCCAGATCAACTTAATTTGCGGGTGACCGAAGTGCTGGCGCTAGTCAACTTAGAAAATAAGCGCCATAGCGTGATCAGCACTTTGTCACGAGGCATGAAGCAGCGGTTGAGCTTGGCTAGAACGGTAATTCACCAGCCTCGGCTGTTGCTTTTAGATGAGCCGGTTTCAGGGCTCGATCCGATCGCTCGCATTGAGTATTGTGAAACAATTAAGCTGCTGCAAAAGCAGGGAATGACAATTTTAATCTCGTCGCATATTCTTAGCGATTTAGAAGACTTTTGTACGACGATTGGCATCATGGAGCAGGGCCGACTGGTAGAGAGCAGTCAATTGCAGTCGCTGTATCGGCGCGAAGGGCAACAGTTATTGATTGCCGTTTTAGAGAATAATGCTGCGTCGCTGGAAAGATATTTGCAAGAGCATCCTTTGGTGAGTGGCTATGAGCGCCTTGAGGAGTCCCGCTCTGGTCGATCTGGTAAGCTCAGCGTGACTTTTACGGGCACTGAAGCTGAGGCGGCCGATCTGCTGCGAATATTGGTGACAGAAGGGGTTCGAGTAAGTGAATTTCACTATACGCAAGAGACGTTAGAAGATATCTTTGTGCGGCTAGGATATCAGCGCACGTCTTAAGAAAAGTTGTCTGATGTTCTGCATAGAATGCCCTTTTATTAATCTCTTTTTGTGATGCTATGGCTAATTGGATTGAACAACTTGGGAGATCGCAATCCTCAGTTTTTACGGGAATGTCGAGGGCGGCTCAAGCCTCGTAGCGTGATGGCAGCTGTGGGACTGTCTCTGATTTTTCAATTTCTGCTGTATATTTCAATGGCAGAGATTGGCACAGCTATCGACGTTTCCGATCAGCTTAATATTTGTCGAACACTGACTGTTATCATTCCCTATGGTTTGTTTGTTTTAGGCAGTTACTATTTAGTGGATGATTTAGCTAAAGAAGAAAAAAGCGGTACGCTGAACTTTATTCGGCTCAGTCCGCGTCCGGCCTTTGAAATTTTGCTGGGTAAACTCCTAGGAGTGCCTTTGCTGCCAGTGATTTTGATTGCGATCGCGATTCCTCTACACATTATCTCTGGCCTGCTAGGCGGCGTCTCAGCGCAGTGGTTTTTGAGCTATTATTTGTTGATTGTAGCTAGCAGTGCGTTGGTTTTTTCACTAGCGCTGTTGTTCGGTATTGTAGGTAGCCGTTCGCCTTTAGGTAAGCAGCAGGCGCTGAGTGCGATCGGGTTTGCGGGGCTAGCGCTGATTGTAATTGCGCCCGCTTTTGTCACCTGGAACTCTTTTGTCACTTGGCGCGCTTTTGGGGCTGCTTCACCGCTGTTTGATGAGTATTCAGTTTCTGCTGCGCCGCTAGAGTGGCTGTATCTGCCAATTGCTGCCAATAAATTCGTTGCGCATCTGTTTACGATTGGCAACTTAGTGATAGCGACGCTGCTGGTGTGGCGAATTTTGCTGCGAAAGTTTCGGGTGCCGCAAGCCACGCTGGTGAGTAAGCGCTTGAGCTATATTGGCGTATTTTACTTAAATGTATTGGCCTGGGGCTTTTTTCAAAGTGGTGATCTGTCGGCTGAAGCGAGCTTAGCAGGCGCAGTCTTTTTGCTGGTACTGAATGCATTTGTGTTTTTGGGACTGATATTTGCGATCGCCCCTTCGCGCCAAACGCTGCTCGACTGGCTGCGCTACCGAAAACACACTCTCTTTGACTGGATTTGGCATGATAGCAGTCCGTCGATATTGGCCATGGCAATCAATGTGGCCATAGCCGCTGGACTGATCGTGCCTTGGCTACTGCTTTCAGACTGGAGCAGCCCTAATTTGCTGTTGCCGGTGCCGATTTTATTAGCGACGCTGAGCATTGGCACTAATGTGCTGATTTACACGACGCTAGTGCAGATTATTCTTAGTATGCGGCTGCGATCGCCGTTGATTTGGGCTGCTGGCATTGTTGCTACTTTCGCGTTTGTTCCACCAACTATTCTCGCTATTCTCACTAATGGCGGTAGCGATAGATCAAGCTTGATGATTGCGGTGTGGACATTTTTGGGCCTGCCGTTTTGGCGGGCTTCCGAGTTAGGCAGTGTGTCTATCGGTATTTTCATTGGCTGGTTAATGCAGTTCGTGGTGCTGCTACTGTTACTGACTCGTTTGGCCCGCAATCTAAAGCAAATTGCATCGCATCAGCAGACAGCGTATTGAGAGGTATTGAGAGATAGTCCACGTCCCTCAATCGCTGAAGATATCTAGCTGTTCCTCAGGGTTTACTGTTGTCTGAACTTCGATCTGATCTTCCGTCTGGGCTTGCTTTTCCAGCAAAGAACTTTCTTTTGATTTCTGTTTCTCGCTAGCGCGATCGCTGTCGCTTTTTCTGCTGGTTTTGTCACTGGTTTTGTCACTGGTTTTTTTTACCCCTGACTTTACTAGGGCGATGGGGCTCTCTTAAGCCGACGGCAATCGTGCTGTTTTGCTCAATTTGGCTCATTACTTGCTTGGCCCGGCTGATGACCGAAGGCGGCAATCCGGCTAAGCGTCCGGCCTCAATGCCATAAGACTTATCGGCTCCACCAGGCCGCACTTGGTGTAAAAAGATAATTTGATCAGGCAGTTCTTTGACGGTGACCTGATAGTTTTCTACATTCGAGAGAATAGAGGCCAGCTCATTTAGTTCATGATAGTGGGTCGCAAAAATGGTGCGGGCGCGAATGTCGGTGGCTAAATGTTCGGCAACGGCCCAGGCTATTGAAAGGCCGTCAAAGGTGGCCGTGCCGCGACCAATTTCATCGAGTAGGACTAATGACTGGGGGGTGGCGTGGTTGAGAATATTGGCGGTTTCATTCATTTCAACCATGAAGGTGGATTGGCCAGTGGCCAGATCATCGACTGCGCCGACGCGGGTGAAAATGCGATCGCACACTCCCAACGTCGCCGATTTGCTCGGCACAAAGCTCCCCACCTGCGCCATCAGTTGAATTAACCCCACTTGCCGTAAATAGCAGCTTTTCCCGCTCGCATTAGGCCCGGTGAGAATGATGAGATCGGGCGTAATGCGTTCAGAATCTAGGGGTGCACAATCGCTGCTGGTGCTGCCTAACCCCGTGTCATTCGGCACAAAAAAGCCTGCTGGTAAAGACTGCTCCACCACCGGATGACGGCCATCTTCGATAAAAACGGGCCGCCCGCTGACCATTTTAGGGCGGCTGTAGCCTTGGTAAATAGCAACTTCTGCCAGCGCGGCCAGCACATCGGCAGCAGCCACGGCGGCGGCGACTTGGCGAATCAGGCTGACCTGCTCGCTAACCTGCTCGCGCAGACGCACAAAAATTTTGTATTCGAGGTCTTGAATTTCGCCTTGAGTAGTCATCAGGCGGACTTCGCACTGCTTGAGATCGTCGGTAATGTAGCGCTCTTCGTTGGTGAGAGTTTGTTTGCGGGTGTAGTCATCCGGGGCTTGGGCCGACTTGCTGCGAGAAATGCTGATGTAGTAGCCAAAGGCTTTGGTGTAGCCGACTTTGAGCGTAGAGATGCCGGTGCGCTCACGCTCGCTTGTCTCTAAATTAGCGATCCACTGCTGATCGGCACTAATTTGAGCCCGGAGCTGATCGAGCTGCGGGTTGACGCCATCGCGAATGAGATTGCCTTCGTTTAAGTAAAGGGGTGGGGTTTCGACGAGGTGCGATCGCAGCACAGATCCCAATTCTTCTAGCTCCGGCGGCACCCATTGCAGTTTCACCAGATAGGGCGACGTGGCATGATCCATCAGGGCGGCTAGATCCGGCAGCTTGGCAAATGAATCAGCAATCGCCACCAAATCGCGACCATTCGCTGTGCCCGATCCGGCCCTTCCGGCCAAGCGCTCTAAGTCATAAATCTGTTTGAGCAACTGCTGCAACTGCTGCCGTAAGCTGCCATTGGTTACCAGTTCGGCCACCGTGTCTTGTCGGGCTTCAATGCCGGGTAAGCTCAGCAGCGGCTGCAACAGCCATCGGCGCAGGGCCCGCCCGCCCATCGCAGTCACCGTTTTATCTAAAGCCCAGAGTAAAGATCCGTGATAAATGCCGTCTCGACAGGTTTGGGTAATCTCTAAGTTTCTTCGAGTTTGGTGATCGATGACCAAAAATTCACTCAGTGAGTAAGTTGCGAGTGATTGGAGCGGGGCGATCGCTTCCTTTTGCGTATCTTCTAAATATTCCAACAAACCGCCCGCCGCTCGAATGGCTAAGGGCAAATGGGCGCAGCCAAAGCCTTCGAGCGATCGCACCCGAAAACTCTCCAACAGCCGCTGCTGCGCTTCTGCTTTGGTAAATGGCGTCTGTGAGCGAAACGTGTAGCAAAACTGGCTCGGCAGGCACTCAGGCAACTGCGCAGATCGCTCTCCTGGCCGCAGCAATGCCCCTAGATCCGGGGCATTGCTCGGCACCAAAATCTCTGCCGGTTGAAGCCGCATCAGCTCTTGGGCTAGATCACTTAATCCACTCGATTGGGTGCTGAGAAATTCTCCCGTCGAAACATCCGCGTAGGCTAAGCCCCAGTGCTCGCCAGCGATCGCGACCGCCGCCAAGAAGTTGTTGCAGCGGGCGCTGAGCATTCCCTCTTCTATTACTGTTCCGGGCGTGATAATGCGAGTCACTTCTCGTTTGACTAGACCCACCGCCTGCGCCGGATCTTCTACCTGGTCGCAAATTGCCACCGCATAGCCCTTTTCTACGAGCTGTGTGCAGTAGCGCTCTAGAGCATGGTGAGGAATCCCTGAAAGCGGCACTCGGCCAATTGCTTTACCCGCATCCTTACTGGTGAGTACTAGCTCTAGTTCGCGGGCGATCGTAATCGCATCTTGAAAAAACGTTTCAAAAAAGTCTCCCACCCGATACATCAACAGTGCATATGGATGCTGGTCTTTAATTTCGGCGTAGTGACGCATCATCGGTGTCATGGCCTCACGGCTAACTTCGCGGTAATCGGCGTAGCGCACCGTATGCTTGGCAAGTCGTTCCGGGATGCCGTAGGTTGGCTCAATTTGGCTAGGTTGACTAGGTTGACTAGGTTGACTAGGTTGATGGGGGTGAACGGGTTGAATCAAGGGCAGATCCGCAGCTTGGGAGGCAGTCATAGAGGCTGGTAAAGAGGGCACTGCTTACAGTTTAAGGGCTTGTGTATGAAGCGATCGCCGCACCGTGATGATGACCTCATCGAGCCCGGTGCCAGCGATTAAGTCCTACGGCGGTCGGATTCAATATACGCATCAATAGATGCCGTGGCTATCAGCTTCTAGAATAGGCTTAAACTATAGTAATGCCCTCTGTTAGCCAAGCCGTTAGCCAAGCCCCGCGCTGATTGACTTTAATATGCTCATCAACCATCGATATCAGGTGATTCGCACGTTAGGCGAAGGTGGCTTTGGCCATGCCTATTTGGCAGAAGACACACAAATGCCTTCCAGCAGGCGCTGTGTGATTAAGCAGCTTAAGCCAGTGATAACGACGCCTGAAGTGTATCAAATCGTGCAGGAGCGGTTTCAGCGAGAGGCCGCGATTTTAGAAAGGCTAGGCGAAAATCATCAGCAAATTCCTCGGCTGTTTGCTTACTTTAGTGAGGGCCAACCGCCGGATAGAAAGTTTTCTTTGGTGCAGGAGTGGATTGAGGGCGAGACGCTAGAGGCCATCGTAGCGGCTAATGGCCCTTTGAGTGAAGATCAGGTGCACTCGATTTTGTGTTCGCTTTTACCCGTCTTAGAATTTATACATGGCCAAGGCATTATTCACCGCGACATCAAGCCGGATAATATTATGCTCAGATCCAGCACGCAACAGCCGGTGCTGATTGATTTTGGGGCAGTGCGCGAGACGATGGGAACGGTGTTTAATAGCCGCAATCATCCGACGAGTTCGATTGTGATTGGCACACCGGGCTATATGCCTTCTGAGCAGGCGGCCGGTAGACCGTTGCCTTCGAGCGATCTGTACAGCTTGGGGCTAACAGCAGTGTATTTACTGACCGGCAAGTCGCCCCAGGAACTCAATTCTGATCCGCAGTCGGGAGAGATTATTTGGCGGCATGAGGCGGCGCATGTGAGCCCAGAACTGGTGGCGGTGATTGAGCAGGCAATGCAGTCTCACCCGCGCGATCGCTACAGTAGTGCCCCTCAAATGCTAGCAGCCCTTTTAGGCGCATCTGATCAAGTTACTCACTCTGCGGTCAACCAGCCAGTGGCTTTCCCATCTGCTGTTCCTGCTTCAGCTAGTCATCTAAAGACGATGGCCGTAAGTCCTGGTTTGACACCTCCTACCCAAAATCAAGCTTCAACGTACCAGCAGCCCCTACAGACCGCCACGAATAGTGAGTTCAACAACACCGTTGTGGCAGCAGGCGCTAATCATGGTTCTACTCACGCAAATACTCAGTCAAATACCCAGGCAAATACCCAGGCAAATACTCCAAAAAAGCGGCTTCCTTTCACTCCCTTGACGATGGGTCTAATTGCCGCCGCCGTGGGCAGTGGTTTAATCGGCAGTGGGCTGCTGATCAGTCGCTCAATGGGCGATAAGACGACGCTTCAGCCACTGGTTGCTCAGCCGCAGGCCGACAAGCAAGACGGCCAAATCGAGAACACGCCTGAAGCTGACGACTCTACGTCTGCGGCTGCGGAGGGTGCTGAGGGCACAAATGCGGCTGAACCTGTGCCAGCTAGTGACGACAGTAAGCTACCGGCAGGTGAACCAACTGCGGCTGATTCAGCGCCAGTAGCTGTTTCTAATACGCCCCAAACGTCAGGTTCACCCGCTAGACTGCGCCAAGATCTCGGCGCTGAGCGCATTAACGTGTTCCGAAATCCGACTGCGGATGAAGCCCCGTTACACTATGGGTTGCCGGGCGATCGCATCACTACTTTTCAATCCACCCAAGGCAGCGATGGCAACGCCTGGATTTTCGTTCGATTCGAATCCGGGGCCGAAGGTTGGATCGCTCAGTCTTTTATCACCAGCGCTGAACCTGTCGCCTCATCTACCAATAGCGCTGAGTATAATAGTGCTGACTCTGCTAGTGCTACGGCAGGTGAGCTGGTTGGCCCTCCCGGCGCTCAAATCAACGTCTATGCCAGTCCGTCCACCTCAGCTAACTCTCCTCACTACGGGCTCTCCGGTGATATTGTCAGCATCCTTAATACCACCCAAGGCAATGATGGCAATACCTGGTATCAGGTCAAGTTTGACTCCGGTGCAAGCGGCTGGGTCAGCGCTAGCGACCTTGATGCTTACTAAACCTGCTGACATCCTTCTCGCGCCCGCTTTTTTTGCCCCTTTTCTTTACTTTCATCATGATCCAAACCGTTCTCATCACAGGTGCATCCAGCGGCATCGGCCTAGAACTTGCTAAAGTCTTTGCCCGCAACCAGCACAACCTCATCCTGGTTGCCCGTAGCGAAGACAAACTCAACGCCCTCCGGCAAGAACTATCCCAGCAATACGCTATCGACGTGGTTGTTTGCGCCTACGATCTCACTGACAAAGATGCACCGGCCCAGCTTTTTAGCCAAATTCAAGCGCAAAACCTTACGGTAGACGTGCTGGTGAACAATGCAGGCTATGGCGACTATAGCGAGTTTGTCAGCAGCGAATGGGAGAAACTCCAAGGCATGATTTTGCTCAACGTATTGGCGGTTACCCATCTAACTCGGCTGTTTTTACCGGGGATGGTCGCTCGCGGTCGCGGCAAGATTCTTAACGTTTCTTCTACCGCCGCATTTCAACCCGGCCCAATGATGGCGGTTTACTTTGCGACCAAAGCCTATGTGCTTTCGTTGAGTGAAGCGATCGCTGCCGAAACCGAAGATCAAGGCATCAACGTCACCGTGCTTTGCCCCGGCCCGACTCAATCCGATTTCATTGATACTGCCAACATGGACAATATGGCGCTGGCTAACAATATCTCTATCGACAAAATTCCAACCGCCGCCGAAGTTGCCGAATTTGGCTATAGCGCCCTGCAAAAAGGCCAAGTTGTCGCCGTCCACGGCCTCGCTAATCAGCTCCTCACCTTTTCGACTCGGCTAGTGCCTAGAGGGCTATTGCGCAAAGGTGTTAAGCAATTTATGGCCTCAAAATAAAGCCCCTCAGCCAGACCATTTTGCCTTGGCTCAGCGCCCAGGCCATCGCACCTTGAAAGAAATCGAATCTTGTGAACGATCTACCGCCTCTCGCGCTGGCGCTTTGATTTCTGGCGTTTGGAGGGTTGGGGTCTCAATATTTAAAGCTTGCTGATTAGTAGATTTTTCTTCGCCCGACACTGGTTTCTGCCAGCGTCCAGCATTACTGATGGCTGCTAGCCCCATTCCTCCCAAAATTAACCCCATGCCTGACGCCTGCACGCTGCCCAACTGAGTAAACCACTCAAATAGCTCCACTCCCACAAATAGCAAAACAAAGCCAGCTAGCCAAACTCTCATGGCATTTTCCACTCAAATATCTGTCGTTCGGTATCAACGGCTTCAGCATACACCCTCTGTAAATAATGAGGCGCGAAGGCGAATGGGGGGTAATGGCGCTAGAGTAGAAAGATATCTCATAGCGCAACGAATTTTTCTGTGAAAGACTACTCCCCCGAGGCTCCCTTTAGAGGCATTACGCTACTTTCCAATCGAGAAATAGACGCAATGCGCCCTGCTTGTAAGCTATCTTCTCAGCTGCTAGATTTTTTAGCTCCAATGGTACAACCGGGCATTAGCACGTTAGAGCTCAATGACGCCGCTGAAACGTGGACGCGCCAGCACGGAGCCACTAGCGCCCCATTGGGATATGCCGGTGCGCCAGGCGCGATCGATTTTCCCAAGTCTATTTGTACTAGCCTTAACGAAGTCGTGTGTCACGGCATCCCTAATAAAAAAGATATTCTCAAAGAGGGCGACATCATTAATATAGATGTCACGCCGCTACTGAATGGCTATCACGGCGACAGCTCGCGTACTTTTATGGTCGGGGAGGTCTCGCCAATTGCCCGCAAACTCGTTGAAGTCACTGAAAAAGCGATGTGGATGGGGATCAAGGCCGTTAAACCAGGCGGACGTATTGGCGATATTGGCGCGGCTATTCAAACTTATGCTGAGAGTCAGGGTTTTTCGGTGGTGCGCGATTTTGTGGGGCACGGTGTGCATCGCATTTTTCACGCAGAGCCACAGATTCCGCACTATGGCGTTAAGGGCAAAGGTAAAAAAATCCGCCCCGGCATGGTCTTTACGATTGAACCGATGCTGAATGTTGGCAGCCACGAAGTCGAATTACTGGACGACCAATGGACGGCTGTTACTCAAGATCGATCGCTTTCAGCTCAGTTTGAGCACACCTTAGCTGTTACCAAATCAGGTGTAGAAGTGCTGACATATTTACCGGTTGCAGTCGCTGCTTAGGGCTCTTTATTCACGCCATATTCCAGGTTCTGATATTCATGGAGCCAGCATTGACATCACGCGCCTGTCCTCATAGCCGCTGGCTGACCTCCAACTGTCGTCGCGCAGTTGGCCTTCTACAAAGCCTGCGCTCCGGTACAGCGCCTGCGCCGGCTGATTGCTGATCAGCACATCGAACCACAGCCGGTGATAGCCTAATGTCTTGAATACATAAACTGTTACCCGCAAGCAGCTCAGGCCATAGCCCTGCTGCTTGCGGGTAACCACAATTCGCCGCAGGGCAACCATGCGATGCGAGCTGCTAATTTCCGCCAAAACGAGATAGCCCACTGGCTGATCTGCTGTGGTTGTAACTGCAACGAAGTGGGCCTCATCTTCGATCTGATGGCGGATTCATGGCCTGCCTGTTTCCGTTGCTCAATGTAAGGTGCATTGTAAGGTGCATTGTCAATATGCTGCTCAGCTTCTAGCTCAAAGGCCAAGTGAGCGATCGCTGTAGGCCACAGAATTAGGGTTGACGGCATTTTAAAGTCACTATCGCAAAGTCACTATCGCAAAGTCACTAGCAGAGGGGTTGGTTCGAGCGCTTGGTATTATATTTTCGGATTAACCAAAACGTTTTGACACATCGCCCTAGTGATAGGTAGGGTAGAGTTTTTTACTATTAATGGGCCATAATTCACCGATATGGCCAATAATTAGCCAAAGTGCTGGGCAATGATGGGATTTGCTGGCGTTAGCACTTCTCATAGAGGCGTTCTTATATTTTCTATGTCTTACGATATCTGTCTGTCGTCATTATCTCTGCCCTGGTTGATGTTAGCCGCTGAAGCTATGGCTGCTAGCCTCGCTGAGGTAAGGCGATGAGCTTAGATCAGCGATCGCCCCAACGACTAGACGATAAAGTTGCCCTCATTACCAGCAGTAGCACTGGCATCTGTGCGAGGACCGCTATGCAGCTAGCAGGCGCAGGAGCAAAGGTCATGATCTGTGGCCGCGATGGCGCTCAGGGCATGAATACCGTCAAGCAAATTCGCAATAGTGGTGGCAGAGCGACGTTTGCCTTGGCCGATATCGCTCTGCTAGCCGATGTTAAAGCAGCGGTGGATGAAACGATTGCTACCTATGGCCGGTTGGATATTTTGTTTAATGATGTCAGCAGCTATTATCTAGAAGCTGTAGAGGCTCCAGAGGCTCCAGAGGCTCCAGAGGCTTCAACTGAATCGCTATTAGAGGTATCAGAAGCAGTATGGGATCGGGTGAGTGAAACGGCGATCAAAGGTACGTTCTTTTGCTGCCAGTGCGCGCTGCCTTTTTTGCAGCAGTCTAAGGCTGGGACGATTATTAATTTAATTCAACCGCCGCCGAGGCAAGCTCAGATGCGCCTGATGGCGGCGATTTGCCAGGGTGGAATCGTGGCCTTGACGAAGGCAATAGCGCATCAGCTGTCCACAACGGATATGACTCCTCGCTTGGCCCCTACAAAGCTGACTCACTCTGCTACTGCGAATTTGATTTGGGTGTCGTCTGATGTCGATGATAGCTTGGCAAATCCTCTGGCAGACGAAGATCTCATCGCCGCGTCAAGCCTAGTTTTAGCGCAAGTTCTAGCGGGGCCAAAGATGGAAGGGGGTAAGATCCTCCGTCCTTTTGCCGATAGTGCCGAAGCAATTATGTATTTAGCCGTTCATAGCCGCGATTTGCAAGGCTGTACCCTATGGGTTCAAGGCTAGCTGGCTTGAATCTATCTCAATTGTCCACATCTTCTGACAAATCGTATTCACCGGCCCATACCGTAGTAAGCAGGGTCAAACCTACCTGTGTAAGGCTTGCTTCAGTCCCCTGCAATTCCACATCTTCTGGGCTGCCGCCAGCTGCCTCAACTAGATCTGCAATCCAGAGATAGCAGATCTGAGTTTGCTGCTGCCTGAGCAAGCTTTCTAATCGGGCCTGCTTGCTGAGCGAAAGCCGTCTTTGTAGTAGCACATATAAAGATACATTGGTGCGGTGCTCGACGCCGCCGAGTACCTGCTGTAAGTACCAAGCCGCTTGCGGATCGCTGAGTTCTTCGAGCCGCTGCTCAATGCACAACAGCAGCCGCTCTACAAAGTCAATGCCGAGGTAGGTGTTGAGGTATTCAGCCGGGAGCTTGGGATCGATTTCTACCCGTTCACAAATGCCTAGCCAGTCTACTTCAGGATAAGCGGCTTGGAGCTTTTCGAAGGCGCGATCGCTAATTTGAGCCGAAGCTGTCTGCAAATCGTAAGAAAAATCTTCTCCTGGTTTTGCCCCCGCTTCTACCAGCATCCGAAACAGTTTAATTGCGTCGTCAGCCATCGTTTTTTATGACCCTCAGCTACCTAGAGACAACCCTAGACCCTAAACCAGAGCCTACCGCGAAACTGACTCCCGATAAGCGGCATACACTGCGTTGACGTTATACCAATTTAAAAATACGCGCGACAGCTCTTGTGATACCTGCGGATAGCCCTGCTTAATGAGCCAGCGTAAAGCTGGCCCTAGCGATCGCTCATTTAACAGCCCGCCCAGCGACAGCGCCCCCCACAGGGCTCGGTGCAGCCAAGTCATCTGAATCATCAGCCGCACGTCCAGCGTCGGATGCTTCTGATAAAACACCACACCCATGCGAGCCCGCTGAATTTCTTTATCAATTAGATCCGGCAACTCTTCGACCGAAAAGGCCGGATGCCAGTGATAGCCCACCGCTTCAGGGCACTTGATCAGTGATAGACCGTTGTTTTTTAGCCGAACGCCAAGCTCTAGATCTTCCCATCCGTACTGGGTGAACTGCGCATCGAACAGGCCCGCTTCTAGCAGCCAGCGCTTGGCGATCGCTACATTTCCCGTCGCAAAAAACGCCCGTGAATAGTCTGTAACTTTAAAGCTTTCCGTCGTGGGCGCTTCAAAGTTGCAGGTATTGACCACTCTGCCATAGGTAAACACGCGCTCATTGCCCTGCTCATAAGCTGTTGTCAGCGCGTCCGCATGATGCTGCAAAAAGCTATCTAGCACCACCAAGTCACTATCGATGAAAATAATCGTATCGCCCTCGGCTTTTTGTACGCCGAAGTTACGAGCAATCGCAGCGCCCTCATGATCTTGCTCGTACAGCTTTACATGCGCAAATTCATCGGCGCTTGCTTGAATCCATTCCACCGTGCCATCGGTGGAGCCATCATCTACCAGCACAATTTCATAGCCTTCCACGGGGCCGTCAGCGCTCAGCACCTGATGCTCCATCGCCCGTAAACACTTCTCTAGAATCGGCTGACGGTTATATGTCGGAATGACAACGCTGAAAAACATAGACCTTATGATGTTCCGGTTTCCTCACATTCTATTTCATCCTTCCGCTCTCAGCGGCCTTCTGTCGGCCTTCTCCTGCCATAATATGAAGCTGAATCACTTCATAAACGGTACAAACAAGCTATGGGTCTTGCAGATAAAGTCGTTTTGGCATATTCAGGCGGCGTCGATACAACCGTATGTATCCCCTACCTCAAAGAAAAATACGGTGTCAAAGAAGTCATTACCCTAGCAGCTGATCTAGGTCAAGGCGACGAGCTAGAGCCGATTCGGCAAAAGGCGCTGAAGTGCGGTGCTAGCGAATCGGTCGTCACCGACGTCACCGAGCCTTTTATTACTGACTACGCCTTCCCTGCCATTCAGGCCAACGCTCTCTATGAAAACCGCTACCCGCTTTCAACCGCGCTAGCAAGGCCATTAATTGCCAAACTTTTAGTCGAAACCGCTGCCAAATACGGAGCCGATGCGGTGGCTCACGGCTGCACCGGCAAAGGCAATGACCAAGTGCGCTTTGATGTGGCGATCGCTGCGCTTAATCCCGATCTCAAGGTGCTGGCCCCCGCCCGCGAATGGGGTATGAGCCGCGAAGAGGCGATGGCCTACGGCGAAAAGTTTGGCCTCACCTTCCCGGTCAAAAAATCCTCGCCTTACAGCATTGATCGAAATTTGCTCGGTCGCTCAATTGAGGCCGGGCCACTAGAAGATCCCTGGAATGAGCCGACTGAAGATGTGTTTGTGATGACCCGCGCTATAGCTGACACGCCCAATGAGCCCGAATACGTCGAAATCGGCTTTGAGCAAGGTCTACCCGTTAGCCTCAACGGCAACAGCTTAGGTCCCGTTGAGCTAATTACCCAGCTCAATGAAATCGTCGGTCGCCACGGCGTTGGCCGCATCGATATGGTCGAAAACCGCCTCGTCGGCATCAAATCGCGCGAAATTTATGAAGCGCCTGCCCTATTGGTGCTAATTGCCGCTCACCGCGACATCGAAAGCCTGACCCTGACTGGCGATGTGACTCAGTACAAGCGCAACATTGAGCAAAGCTACGCCCAAATGATTTACAACGGCCTCTGGTACAGCCCGCTCAAATCTGCCCTAGATGCTTTTATTGCCCAAACCCAAACCCGCGTGTCCGGCACCGTCAGAGTCAAGCTGTTTAAGGGCAACGCCATCCTCGCTGGCCGCAAATCAGACAATACTCTTTACACTGACGAACTCTCTACCTACGGCGCAGACGACAAGTTTGATCACAAAGCCGCCGAAGGCTTCATCTATGTTTGGGGCTTACCCACTCGCGTTTGGTCACAAAAGACCCGTTAAAACTAACGCTCATATCCCCGTTAACTTAACCAAATAACGATTTAAACTCACGCCAAAGAATCTGCATGACGATAGCTAGCCGCTGCCACCGGATCGGCTCCTATCAATTGAGTCTTTGGCGTGCTTTTTAGAACGTGAACTTTGTTGAATAAAGGTAAAATATCGACCGCTTGAATCAGCCCTAAATTCTTGAACAATTTCTTGAACAATTTAGGATTAAAATTTTATCCTAATCCAGCTGCACAGGTACTTGCAGCGCTTTTAAAGTTGCGAATTCGCTCCTTCGTAACTATTTATAAATCATCGATCCCTATCCATTCAGCCGATCTAAATGAATGTGATACTGTTGTAAACAATTAAAGACTCAGACTGCCGATTCATAAAGGCTCAGTCACAAGTTAAAGCTAGCCCTAAAAGCCTACTTTAACTTGTCTTAAAAAATAATTGAGTCCTTCATAATTACGCTATCTGCTATTAAAATCTCACTTTTTTGGAGAGCCCACTGGCCATGTCAATATACGTAGGAAACTTGTCTTACAGTGCTAAAGAAGAAGATCTAGAGCAGGTCTTTGGGGAGTACGGAAAAGTCAAGCGCATTACCCTACCCACCGACCGCGAAACGGGTCGCCCCCGTGGCTTTGCCTTTGTCGAAATGGAAGACGATGCCACCGAAGACAAAGCCATTGAGGCATTAGATGGCTCCGAATGGATGAGCCGAGAGCTGAAAGTGAATAAAGCCAAGCCGCGTGAACCGCGCGATCGCTCCTCCGGTGGCGGCTGGAGCTAGTCAAAATCAAAACCTAACTCGCCATCCTAAAATTCTTGGCTTAAAATTCCTGACTTGATAGCGCTGCATTCATTCACGATTGCGGTACACTAGGATGCTGGAGCTAACCCCAAGGAGGTGAAGTAATACATGGCTCAAGTTGTCCTCGGACAAGACGAAAATCTCGAAGCAGCGCTGCGACGCTTTAAGCGCAAAGTTGTGCGCGCAGGCATTTTTCAAGACATCAAGAAAAATCGCTATTTTGAGACACCTCCTGAAAAGCACAAGCGCAAAGCGCTAGCCCGTCAGCGTCAGCGCAAGCGCCGCTCTCGCAGCTAAAGTTTCAAGGATAAAACCAGCTTTAAAAGCTAAAAAAGGGTCTGCATTTGTGAGTGCAGACCCTTTTTGGTGAGACTTTAAAGGATCTTACCTAGCCCCGAAACATGCTACTCACCGACGTTTCCTCGTGAATCCGCCAAATCGCTTCTCCCAGCATATTCGCCACCGACAGCACCGTTAGCTGCTCAAACTGACGATCCGGCTCCACCGGAATCGTATTCGTCACAATCACCTCTTCCAGCAATCCGCTCGATAGCCGCTCAATCGCAGGCGGTGAAAAAACCGCATGAGTAGCACAGGCATATACTCGGCGCGCGCCATTTTCTCTAAGTACCCGCGCCCCTTCACTGATCGTGCCCGCCGTATCAATCATGTCATCGACCAGCACCGCCGTACGCCCATCCACATCGCCAATCAGGTTCATCACCTCGGCCACATTATGCGCTTGCCGCCGCTTGTCAATAATTGCTAGCGGCGCGTCATTCAGCAGCTTGGCAAAGGCCCGCGCCCGCGCTACTCCGCCCACATCCGGCGACACCACCACCAAGTCTTCAATTTCTTTATTCGCTAGATACTCCACTAGCACCGGTGAACCATACACATGATCACAAGGAATATCAAAATAGCCCTGAATCTGCGCTGAGTGTAAGTCCAAAGCTAGTACCCGATCAGCGCCAGACTGCGTGATCAAATTCGCGACCAGCTTCGCCGTAATCGACTCGCGACCAGCCGTCTTTCGATCAGCTCTTGCGTAGCCATAGTAGGGTACAACTGCTGTAATTTGTCTAGCTGATGCCCGTCTGCAGGCATCGATCATAATTAGCAGCTCCATCAGGTTGTCATTCACCGGATGGCAGGTTGGCTGAATTAAGTACACGTCACAGCCGCGAATAGACTCCTGAATTTGTACATAAAGTTCGCCATCTGCAAAACGCTTGCGCACCATAGGACCCATATCAGTTCCCAAGTAGCGAGAAACTTCGCGAGAAAGCGCTCTGTTAGATGAACCCGAAAAAATCTTGAGCCGATTGTTTGTTTCGATGCGTGAAAGCATCGTCTTAAGCGGCAGTGTTGCAGAGCGGATCACAGACAAGCCCTCAAAACGTAGTTAGAAGTCATTAGAAATAGTCAAGAAAACCTTAACACTTAGTTACAGATCACTCCCACAGAAATAACGGCACACTTAGCCTCATCAGCTAGCAGCGCCCCCACAGAGCAGCGAACTCAATTAATGACTGTTCTTAGCCAGTCATTAATCGTAGCCGTCACGGCATCAGGTTAATTTAGACAGCATAGAAAAAATATAAAAGAGCGTAGAAATCTGGATTTTAAGGATACAAGAATCTAAATTTTGACAGTTTTTACCTAGCAAAATTAGGCTGTAAGACAATTAGGCGATCTATGCCCCTTGAATATAAATGCTGATTTATCAGTGCCCATACTGGCTAAACAGTCATTTTAGCGAATATTTTATAGCCTTAGTATACGAAGGAACCCGCATTAAATTTTCATAGAATTTTCTACAGCTTTTTTTCTCGACCTTACCCATCATCTAGCAGCCATTCAGAAGCTCGCGAACCCAAATCTACCGGCACGCTAACGGCTTTGCCTAGTCGCGGGCGCTCAGTGGTTTGCTCAATAAACGCTTGAATCTGCCCCGCTGCGCCCCAAGCATTTAGATAAGCCGCTACCTCATCTAAATGGGCCAGATAATCTCGTTCACTCAGGGGAAAAGACGACTGCTCAAGATAGCGCCACATCACCTGAAAAAAAACTTTGCGCGGCAGCTTTCGGAGCTGCACATCGTAAGAATAGCCCCATTTTTCAACTAGCAGTGTGTGTAAATCTTGTCCGGTCATAAACACTAGGGGCGAGGATGCCTCTAATTTACATTTATTTACACGCTTTAAGCACCGTTTTATCGCTATTACCCAGCATCTACGCGCCGTTATAGCATAGCTGCTAGCGCCGAAAAGCAGTCGGAGCCCGGAACGGTGTAATAATATTCTAAGGAACTGCAAACTTCTGTGACAAATATTTTTTGACCTATGACTCAAGCTGCTAGCAATGCCGATGTGCCTGATTTAGGCCGTCGCCAGTTTATGAACCTGCTAACTTTCGGAACCATCACAGGAACCGTATTAGGGGCTGCCTATCCAGTGATTAAATACTTTATCCCGCCTAGCAGTGGCGGCAGTGGTGGCGGCGTGACCGCAAAAGATGCCTTGGGCAACGACGTCAAGGTCACCGCTTTTTTAGGTGAGCATAGCGCTGGTGAACGAGTACTGGTTCAAGGTCTTAAAGGCGATCCGACCTATTTGGTAGTTAAAGATGAGGGTGGTAGCTTAGAGAGCTACGGCATTAACTCTATCTGCACACACCTTGGCTGTGTGGTGCCCTGGAATGCTAACGAAAACAAATTTATGTGCCCTTGCCATGGTTCTCAATACAACTACCAGGGCAAGGTAGTTCGAGGTCCCGCGCCGCTATCGTTAGCGCTCGCTCACGCAGATGTCACGGAAGATGACAACGTGGTGCTTTCAACCTGGAGCGAAACTGATTTCCGCACAGGCGATAAGCCTTGGTGGTAAGCCTTGGTAATAGGCCTTGGTGGTAAGGAATTCTCATCCTTTGTTCGCACAATAATTTGTTCGCACAATCAATACTTTCACACTGTACTTTCACGCTGATAGACCTCTTCACTTGCTAGCCCGCATGAAAACCTCACGTTTAACCTCAATTTTTTCAAAGCTCCAGGCTCAGCTTCAAGCTTGGGCAAGCAAAACAGGTATTGCCCTGGTTGCTTTTACGTTTCTAGTCGTCAGTAGCTGGGCCATGCTGCCTCAATCTGCTGAAGCTTATCCCTTTTGGGCCCAAGAAAATTACGCCTCACCGCGAGAAGCGACTGGCCGCATCGTGTGTGCAAACTGTCATCTCGGTGAAAAGAAAACGATTCTCGAAGTGCCGCAGTCCGTTTTACCTGACACTGTTTTTAAGGCCGTTGTCAAAATTCCCTATGACCTGGAGACTCAGCAGGTGTTGGGTGATGGCAGCAAAGGTGGTCTGAATGTAGGTGCAGTGCTGATGCTACCTGAAGGCTTCCAAATTGCGCCGGATGATCGCATTTCGGATGAGATGCGTGAAGAAGTTGGCAGTACCTATTTCATGCCTTATAGCGACAATGAGCCCAATATTGTGCTGGTTGGCCCTGTGCCGGGTGAGCAATATCAGGAAATTGTATTTCCGGTGCTTTCTCCCGATCCTGCTACTAATAAAAGCGTTCACTTCGGTAAGAGCCTGGTTTTTGTGGGCGGAAACCGGGGTCGTGGTCAGGTGTATCCGACTGGTTTAGCTTCTAACAATGGCGAGTACAAGGCTTCGGCGACAGGAACTGTTTCTGCTGTGGACACTACTGATACTGGCTATAGCCTGACTATCTTGAAAGAAGACGGCACGACAGTGACTGAAGACATTCCCGTTGGGCCTGAGCTTTTGGTGAGTCAAGGTGATGCGGTGACCGCAGGCACAGCGCTAACGACTAATCCGAATGTAGGTGGCTTTGGCCAAACCGAAAAAGAGCTGGTGCTCCAGAGCCCTAATCGCATTAAGGGACTGATTGCGTTCTTAGTTGCGATTAGCCTGTCTCAGATTCTGCTGGTGCTGAAGAAGAAGCAGGTTGAGCGGGTTCAAGCTGCTGAAATGAGCTTCTAAACAGATGCTGTGATTACACTAACGGAATACCGTTGAACAGAAAGAAGGAGCTTGGCTTTAGGCCAGGCTCCTTCTTTGATCTTGACTTACAGGTGACAGACAAACCCAGCGAAAATTGTTTGTTGTGGATAGATAGATGCTGGAGGAAGCTAGCTATAAATTATTAAATAACGCATCAATTTGGGCGTTAGCACCTAGATCATCAATATCTTCTTTGTCAATAGTGGCTAATTCTGACGCAGGTAGCTGGCGCGAGCGGCGAAATTGATTCGGCTGACTGGGCTGACTGGGCGTCGGAATCTTGAGATCGAAGGGTAGACCTTGATGGAGTTCTACCTGTTTGTAAAAGACGCGGATTGCCTCTGATGGGCTCAGGCCAAGATGAGCAAATACAGACTCGGCGGCGGCTTTCAGATCGGGATGCATTCTGGCTTGAACGACAGCTACAGGTGGTCTCGCCTTCATAGCGGTTGGATGTACCTGGGTTGAGTTGAAGATAGGTTCAGTTGAATCCATTGATATTTCACCGATGTTATGTATTAGATATCACGGTTCCCAGATGTGTATATGATTTTCTTGTAAAGTATTTCGTGATGATAGGCTAGGGATATTGATTACAAGACTAGGCTGGCGTTAGCAGGTGCTGTAAGACGCGAACGATGCTTTTGGGCTGAATCATCTTCTGTCCAGATGAAATGGCTGCTTTTGTCAGCAAGTAGCTACGTGCATTGGATCGATAGCATCAATCGATAGCATCATAAGATCTCGGTGCATTCTGTGACGGATTGTTTCAATGCTAGCGGAGGAAAGCTATTTTGTGAGCCAAGACGGTTTGAAAAGTGGCTGGCTTTGATGTTAACAATCGGTAAGGTGCTGAGGGTGTTGGCGACTTAAAGCTGCTGGCCGCTGACATCTAGCTGTGCAATTTCACGTGTCATTGTCAGCGAGTGCTGGGGACGAGAAAAGCTGCGAAGCATGGCTTTGATGTTGTCTCGGCTCAACACAACTGGCGCGATCGCATCAGCAAACCTCGGCAAAAGGGGCAATCATCTCTGACAGCCAATACTCTTTCACCCTGCTTAAGCGGTGATCTATTGCTACTGTGGGCTGATTCTGCGATCGCTGCATTCTCTGACGACAAATGCCCTATATGCAGACAATAGTCTCCTAACCTTTACTTGCTGACCCGCCGGGGACTGCTGATTTATCTTGATATCAGGCTTATTGCCTGATACAGCGTCGTTATAGCCAAAATCGGGAGCTGCCAAAGGCTAACCATGGCAGCTCATCAGCTTACCGCTATGCCTAGAGCGGACGATAGGTGCGGTAATTAACGTTCGGAAAAATATTGTCAATTTCTTCGACCTTTTCTAGCCAGCCAGCATCGATTTTCTCGGCGCGAATATCTTCCCATAGCTTGTTGAAGCGCATCAGGTGCGATCTTGTTCTTCTAATCGCGTAGGGCACCATCGTCCCGGTGCGCATAATAAAGGCCCAATCCGAAGCCTGTGCTAGCAGCAGCTCTCTCGCTGCCTGATTCAGCGCTCGCCACTGCAATTCATCTGCTGGTTCGCGCTTGGCCAGCTCAATCATCCGCTCCGCCGCCTTGTGCAAATGCGGATACACCCAGGCATTTTTTTCATTCAGCCAATATTCATGAAAGCCCTTATAGCCCCAGCTCGACTGTGATGGCCTTGCCACCTGCTGGGTTGGGTTCGTTTTTAAGTAATCAGCCAGATGAGTCATTTCATAAGTGCTCTGATCATGCCAGCTCTTACGGAAAAAGTAATCCAAGAACCACGGCCCTTCGTACCACCAGTGGCCATACAGCTCCGCATCGTAAGGCGATACCACGATCGGCTTGCGCTGCATCATATTGTACAAATTGCCGACTTGCTGCTCCCGATTGAACATAAAGTTGCTCGCATGTTCAGCCGCTTTTTCTCTAGCCCAGTACGGATCGTACAAAGCCTTATCCGACAAGCCTAGCCCTTTACCCGTAATTTTGTGGTACTTAATGCCCACATTTTTGCGCTGACCGTTGGGCATCACATAGGGCTTAATGTACTCATAATCAGCGTCCCAACCTAGGTCGCGATAAAACTCCCGGTATTCTGAAGCGCCAGGATAGCCAACCTTGGAAGACCACACCTGTTGCGAAGATTCCTGATCGCGTCCAAAGGCCGCTACGCCAGATTCGGTGTAAATCGGTGAGTAAGCGCCATAGCGCGGGCGCGGACGCGCGTACAAAATGCCGTGACCATCGGTGAGAAAGTACCGCAGACCCGCATCGGCCAGCATTCGCTCCAAGCCTTCGTAATAGGCGCACTCCGGTAGCCAAATGCCGGTTGGCCTGCGGCCGAAATTATCCTCGTGGCTTTGGCAGGCGACTTCAATTTGAGCCCAGACTGCTTCGGGGTACATCTTCATCAACGGCAAATAGCCGTGAGTAGCCCCGCAAGTCATAATGTCGAGATTGCCGCTCTCTAAAAATTTTCTAAAGCCCTTGGTCAAATCACCGCCATAGTGCTCCCACACTTGGCGCACCTGAGCAAATTCTTTGGCGTAATATTCGGCCAGGTATTTGATATGGCCGTTGTGGGTATTGCGCTCTATTTCCATCTCCAGCAGCTCTTCTAGCTGAGTGAGATGCACGTCATAGCGCTCTTGCAAAAGCGGATCGCGCAGCATAGACACCAGCGGCGGCGTCATGCTCATGGTCATTTTGAAGTCAATGCCGTCTCGCTTAAGCCCCTCAAACATCGTTAATAGGGGGACATAGGTTTCGGTGATTGCTTCAAATAGCCATTCTTCTTCTAAAACAAAGTCGCTTTCAGGGTGGCGAACAAAGGGAAGATGGGCGTGAAGAACGAGCGCAACATAACCAATCGACATGGGGAAGGGTGCCTAAAAAAAATAAAAATGAAAACTTTTTACAGCGGTTCACGACAGCGTAAAAAACGTTCAATTTAGCTCCAATTCAACGCCCTCCGCTTAAGTGATTGTACGGCAAAAGCCTCTGTAACGATGAGCCGAATCTGGACTGAGGCTTAGAGCGATTGTCGAACGAATTTCGGTTTAATCCCAGCTAGATCTCGGTCAAGGGTCGATAGACCGGTTAGCGGGTCTGGGCGCAGCGTGGGCTAGGCCGATACCAAATCAATGACTGCTGGGCACTGCCTCGCCAGCGCATCCAGCCTTCAGTGACAGTTGCGCCCGTCAGCGGCTGACAAGTCACTGTTGTTGGCCTTGTTACTCGCACTTGCATCCAGTCACCGTCAAAGGCTAAAGGCTCGATCAGACTATCGTTAGTGACCAGGCTGAGAATATTGTTGGTTGCTTCGGGCTGCGATCGCAGTGCCTGAGTGGTTTTGCTATCCAAAAAGTAAACCACCTTCTGATCTTCCAATCGATCCGCCCAAGTTTCAATTGTTAAAGGGATTTTCCCCAAGTTCAGCAGGGAGGTATGCACCCAGGCGCTGCCGCCCGCTGTGTACTGCACCCGCGCCCAGCCATCTGGTCGCATTTCCAACACTGGAAAGGTGCGCAGAGTGTCGTAGGGGCGCACCATCCCAAAGCCCGCGTCTTGTCCTATGGCCAGAGGTGCTTGGCCGTTGATAATCAGCCAGCCCTGATAGATCCAGCCCCAGTGATCGCCCCCTGGTGAGACATAGAGTGGCAGTGCCACAGACTCTAGCCAGCCCACGTCATCCCTAAGCAGAGACTCTACAGTCAGGGGCCGCAACTGGCCCACACCGACAATCGGCGCGGATCCTCTCGATAGATCCGTAATGCCCGATAGCACGGGAGAAAACGGCTGAGGCGCTGAGGTGGGGAGTGGGGGCGGTGTGAGGGGACTGGCTGGTTCTATGATCGCTTGACTGATGAGCAAAGGACTCTTTGAATATCCAGAGAGTTCTGCTGGAGTGGAGGCGATCGCTGCATCACCCAAAAACAGCACCGCTACCCCTAACGCGATTGACCCTGTTCCCCGTACGTAACGCTGCAAACAGCGTGATTGAGAGCGTGATTTAGAGTCTTGAGGTGACAGCGGCAAAGTCATAAAACCGGTTCTTAAAAAGCGATTGCTCTAGTATTCCTGCAAAGCTCTCTTCCTGCAAATCTGTCTCCGAAAATCTGTAGGGGCGGACAGATGAAGTATTTTTAGCCTGCTAGCGAATCTTGCCTAAGCTACTGACCAAATCTTGCTGCATCCGATCCAAATCCGCTTCTACGGTCGTCAGCGACTCTTCTAACTCACGCTGCAAGCTGGGCTCTAGAGAGATTTCACCTTCTGCTTGCGATCGCAGCAGTTTTCTAAACGCCAATAGCTGCCCCGCCTTTAAAGCTAGCTCCATGGGCACCTTGAAATCAGGCAATACGCCGCTCCCTTCCCAATTTTCGCCCGTTATCGAGCTGATTGCTTGCCCCGTCGGCACAAACATCCAAAAGTGATCGTGTAGCCTAAAGCCCGCTCCCGGATTTGCTCCGCCCGCCGTCGTCTCCCCGACAATCACCGCCCGATTCAAAGCCTGCAAGTTATAGGCAAATTCTTCAGCCGCCGAAAATGTCTCTGGGCCGATCAGTACATACACCGGTTTATCGAGATAGCGCCGCCCACTCACATGAGGCAGCGTCCAAGATTGCTGCGTGCGATCTGCTTTTGGCCAGCATAAGTTAGTCAAGTGCAGGGCCGGATAGGCCGGGAGTAAATAGCTCGTCAGCAGCGCCACCATACTGACAGAGCCCCCGCGATTATGGCGTAAGTCAATAATCAAGGCGCTGGTGTGAGCCAAAAACTGCATGGCCGCTGCTGCCGTTTCTCCTGCGAATTCGGGTGGCTCAAAGCTAAATAGCTCCAAATAGCCGATATTGCCTCGTAGCCGCGACACCTGATTAAAGTCAAAATTGCGCAGCTCGCTCAAACGGCGCTGCTGAGCGAGTTCTGCGGGTGGAATTTCGGCTTGCGGCGCTAAGTGGGGCAGTGCCACCGGACTAAAGTACACCTTGATCTGCTGATCGGCGCTGAGGGTTTGAAGTTGAGCGGTGAGGGTTGCGGCTAGCTGAGCGCCACTGCGGATGGCCTGATAGCCTTCATCTTCAAGGCGGCGCTGAATGTCTTGCTGAAGCTTGATTGCGACATCTGCAAAAGCGTACTCATTTAACTGATCTACCACGGCCTGCAAAACTGCGGTGCGAGTTTCCTCGTCTAACGGCAGATCGTCAGCTAGGTGGCTAGTAGGGTTAGACACACTCATCCAAATCACTCCTGCTTTTCTACCGCACAAAACTTTTCGACAATTCGTACGAAGGTTTCAACCCCGATACCGAGCGCCGTTTCATCAAAATCAAATCGAGGATGATGGTGCGGATAATCTAGGCTCTTGGCTGCATTGGCTGAGCCTAAAAAGAAGTAGCAGCCGGGCACCTTCTGCAAAAAGAAGGAAATGTCTTCGCCGCCCATCGTTTGGCATTCGGGGACGATGCCCATAGGCGTTTCAATGACGGACAGCGCCACTGAGCGCACGAGTTCAGAAATCGTTTCGTCATTAATCACAGGCGGATACAGCTTTTGATAATCAAGCTTATAACCGGCGCCGTGCGCCTCGCAAATGCCTGCTATCACCTGCTCTAACCGCTGAGGAATCAGTTCACCATAACAGGAATCAAAATAGCGCACCGTTCCACTTAAAAACGCACTGTCGGCAATCACATTGACCGCTGTTCCTGCTCTAAATTCGCCGACAGTAACCACCGCCGACTTAAGCGGATCAATATTGCGTGACACAATCGTTTGCAGCGCGGTGACGACTTGCGCTGCGACCACAATCGCATCCACTGTTTGCTGTGGAATGGCGCCATGACCGCCTTTGCCCTGAATCGTACAGGTGAAGAACTCAGTGGCGGCCATCATCGGCCCGCTGCGTATGCCTAATGTGCCGAGCGGTAGATTGTTCCACAGGTGTAGACCGACAAGCGCGTCTACGTTTGGATGCTGGAGTGCGCCTGCGGCAATCATCGGCAGCGCCCCGCCTGGGCCTTCTTCAGCAGGCTGAAATAAAAATTTGACGGTGCCTGCAAACCGATCTGGGTGTTTACTGAGATATTGAGCTGCCCCCAGGGCGATCGCGATATGTCCGTCATGTCCACAGGCGTGCATTTTGCCGTCATGCACAGATCGGTACGGGACTTGATTTTGTTCCTGTACGGGCAGCGCGTCCATGTCGGCGCGAATGGCAAGAACGGGCGCGATCGCATCAGCAGACTGGGCGGAATGGCTTGAGATAGTAGCGACGATGCCAGTTTGAGCGATCGCACTTTCAAACTTAATTCCCCAGGCTTGCAGGCGATCGCTAATAAACTGCGCCGTGATGACTTCCTCAAAGCCCAACTCAGGCCGCTGATGGATCTGCCTGCGCCAATCGACGAGCTGATCTTGCAGTGCCTTAATCTCAGGGCGCACCGCCGAAAAATCTCGAATAGACGCCACTGCCGAAGCTAAATCCATCGTTCTACTCATGCCCAAAATGCCTTCGGCATTAGCCGCTCCAAATCCACCTGGGCCGCTGCATCGGCTAGCACTGCTGGATCGTTTAACTGCTTTAAGTAAGGTAGTTGGCCCAATACAGGCAACTGAGTCAGCGACTCAATCATGTCAATCGGAGCCCAGTGATCGATTTGGTTTTGTGTATGCGGATGGGTGCAGTTCAGCACAATACCTAGCAGCTTCACCTGCTTTTGCTGAGCGAGGGCCGCGTTGGCCACCGCCTGGGCGATCGCTCCTAGTTTCACCGGCACTACCAGCACCGCAGGCAACCGCCACTGCGCCGCCATATCGGCCACTGTCAGTGCCTCCGCCATCGGCGAACCCAGCCCGCCTACGCCCTCTACCAGCACCCAATCCCGCTCAGCTTCTAACTGTGAAAAGACCTGCCAGGCTTTGGCAATATCTACCTGCTTACCTTCTAGCGCCGCTGCTAAAGGGGGCGCAACCGGCGTTTTGTACCATAGCGGATTGAGCTGCTCAGGCGTTTGGTCGAGCTTGAACAGGCGGCTGTAGAACTCGCGATCGCCCGTGCCGGACTGCACTGGCTTACACACCCCGAGCCGATAAGCCCAGCAGTACTTTTGCCAATAGGCGATTAGCGCTGCTGTCAGCACCGTCTTGCCGCTATCTGTATCTGTTCCCGTGACTAATAACGCTGCCAAAATTCCTTCTCTCTACATCCCTTTTTTCTATCTACGCTATGGTCATTGGGCCATGGTCATTGGGCCATGGTCATTGGGCCATGGTCATTGGGTCGGCACTTGAGCGCTCGCTCGAATCTCCATCGTAAACGCCGCTTCTTGATCGCTGCGAACATCTACCCAATAATCGCCGTCTGCGGACAAAAAGCCTTGCCAAGAAACAATCCCACTCGCATCCGGCACCAGCTCACCGCCTGGCATCACCAAATCAAAGGTCACAGGTCCCTGCGGCGGATCATTGATTTTCACAGTCAAGATCTGTCCTTCTTGCGCATTTACAATGTAACGGCGAATTTGTCCCGGCGCGACGCTATTAGCCACTAGCACTCCATCTGAGCCACTGGGAAACGACACCCGCTGAGACAGCACCTGTGGCTGTAAAGGTGGCGTCGTTGGATTATCGGTTGGGGTCGGCTCTGGGGTTTCGGTAGGTTCGGGTTCGGGGACTACTGGGCTCAGCTTCACATTGAGGCGATAGTTGCTGCTCGTGACGCCAGGAACAGTCGTCAGTTGCACCGTATATTCGCCGCCTTCTGCTAAGACCCCTTCCCACTGATTCACCTGATCAGCTTGAGCGCTCACAGGCTGACCATTTGGCCCCAAAACGCTGAAGCGGACATTGTCTCTAGATTGATCGACGCTCAGCGTTTGACCGGCCTCGGCACTCAGTGGATAGTTCACCTTATCGCCGCCGCGCATGTTACCTTCAACGGTTTTGGTAACGCCCAATTCCAGGTTCAGCGGCTGCTGATTGTATTCCACGGGTTCAGGGGTGGATTGGGTCGGTGTTGGCGTTGGTGTCGGATTGCTATTTAACGGTGGCAAGGAGGTAATCGTTGGTGTTGGGGTCACGGTGTTGTCTAAAGACTTCACAACAGCCCAGCCGCCGAAGCCTGCGATCGCTGCCAGCCCCACCGCCAATCCACCTACTGCTAAAGGATTTTCCAGCAGAGATGGCTGCGAAGGCCGCTCCGAAGGCATCACCATGCGAGTACTCGGCTGATTCACCGTGGTTGGGCGGTGCGCGGTTGGGTTTCCCGGATTTACGCCCTGAGTCATCCCCTGAGTCATCCCTGGATGGGTAAAAGACTGATCGGGATTAGCGCGGCCCACCGCTATAGTTTTCATTTGTGAAACCGGCGGCACGGGTCTAGCCATTTGGCTGGGCGCCGCCAAAGCCTGATTAGGCTGAGGGCTGGCACTATCTTCGATGCGACCAGTCTGCAAGGCTTGACTCATTTGGCTGACGGATTGGAAGCGATCGCCCGGCCTGTAGCTCAGCGCCTTATTCAGCACCGCCGACAGCTCTGGGCTCACCGTCACCTGATCGCGCCAAGTCCAAACCGCATTCACATCATCGAACAGATCCTGCGGTTCCTTGCCCGTCAGCAGCACCACCGCCGTCACTGCCAGCGCATACAGATCGCTATTAGGATAAGCCCGCCCCGTCTGCATCTGCTCACTCGGCGCGTAGCCCGCCTTGCCGACCGTCGTCGCATGAGAAACCACCCCGTCTAGCTGCATCCGGGTCACAACTTCTTTCACCACGCCAAAGTCAATCAGCACCGGCAGTCCATCCTGTTGCCGCAAAATAATGTTATCCGGGCTCACATCCCGATGAATAATTCCTTTCGCGTGAATGTGTGCCAGCACCGGCAAAAGCTGCTGCAAAAACTGCCGCACCTCAGTTTCTGAAAAAGCCCCACCTAGCTGCTTACGCTGCTTCAGCACCTCGTGATAGGTTGGCCCTTGCACATAGTCCTGCACCAAAAACAGCCGCTCTTCCTCTTCAAACGTCGCGCGAAACTTCGGAATCTGCGGATGACTAATCTGATACAGCACCGCTGCTTCCCGCTGAAACAGCTCAGTTGCCTTATCCGAAAACCTATCTGCTCCCTGCGTCGGCACAAACTCTTTAATCGCACAGCGCTCATTAAAGCGGCCCTGATCTTCTGCCAAATAGGTTCGGCCAAATCCGCCCTGTCCCAGCAATTGAACGATGCGATAGTGGTTTTGGAGAATAGCTCCTATGGCAATAGCAGGTTGCATAAGCTCAAAATTATTTCAAAAAATATCTATATATAGATATAGGACAATCATAGGCAGATCGCTTCATTAGTCTACTCCATGTTTTTGCGGATCAATGGCCGAAAATGCCACCCCCTCAAAAACGTCTCCAGAACGAAGAAATACCTCTGTACCAAGAGAATCTGTAAAGCTACGGATTTATCTCTCTCAATCGTCAGGGAATGATGAAGTCAACTGATTACCCTTTCAATGCATAACGCATGACTTACGGCACTTCTAGCGCTTCGGAGCCCGATCCAGCTAACGACAATCCCATTCAAACCCGGCTCTCTTGCCTCCTAGAAGGACGCTCTCCGGCTCAGCGTGACCAAGATCGCGCTCAGGTGCTAGCTCGCCTCAACCTGCTAGAGTCCAATGTGATTCCAGTTTTTGACGAAGCTACCCAAACCGTCTCCCGGCAGCTAGCCATGCCGATTTGCATTCTTAGCGTCATTGACGCTGACTTGCAGCGGTTCAAGTCTGTAGTCGGGCTCTCTAGCCTGGGCTTGATGAACCATCTTGCCGTCGCCCGCAGCATCCCTCGCGTCGAATCCTTCTGTACCCATGTCATCGACAGCGGCAAACCCTTTGCACTTGCAGATGCCACCGATCACTCTGCCTTTTCGGGCAGCTTATTGGTTCAGCACTACGGCATTCAGTCTTACTTGGGCGTGCCGTTAGTCACCCATGAAGGCTGCTGTATTGGCACGCTTGCCATCATGAATTTGCGGCCCCACGACTTTACGCAGCAGGAAGTTGCCTTTCTAGAAATCAGCGCCAGATGGTGCATCAGCGAATTTGAAAAGCAACACATTTTAGCGGCTCTAAAAGCCAGAGATCAAGTGCTTCAGTCATCATCAGCTAGTAGCCTACACGCTAGCCGCTTCAGCGAGAATCAAACCCAAAATCCCAACAGATCACCTCGCCTACCTAGCAGCAGTGCCACTGTCTCCTCACTGCTTTCAAAGATCAACCAAGTCCGTTTCGACCTCATTGTGCAACTAACGCAAGATTTGCGAAATCCACTCACTTCGATCACGGGTATGGCCAACATGCTTAGCCGAGAGATCTATGGCCCGCTTAGCGAGAAGCAACAAGAGTACGCCAAAATTGTTCTCAGCAGTTCTCAGCAGCTCCTAACGATGGTGGATGAAATTGTTGAAGTTGGCGATCTCGAAGAAGGCGGCTATCAGCTACTCTTGTCCACGGTCGATATTGAAATGGTCGCACAGCAGGCGATCGCCGCCCTCAGCAACTTAGCCAAGCAGCAAGACCTGCTGCTTAAGCTCACCGTCGAACCGGGCTCTCGCCTTTGGAACTTAGACAAACGAGTCATTAAACAACTCATTTATCATCTTGTCTTTAGCATTATCAAAATGTCTACAGCCGGGAGCACCGTTCGTCTGCACATTTCTCGCCGAGAAGACGGAATCAGTATTGCCCTTTGGGTTTCTAACCCTTGGCTCGGAGAAGACTTGCCGCAAGCTGTGATTGCGTGGGAAAAAAGTGGGTTTTCTTTAGCCTTAATGAACCAGCTAGAGGAGGATTCTACCGCCACCGAAGTCATGACTGAAGCTGCTGTTAGCTCTGTGACCGAAACGATCACCCGCTCACCGAAAGACGTTTTTCAGGTTTTAGCCACCGCTCAAAAAGTAGATCTTTCTCGCCAGACGCTAGGGCTGTTGCTCAGTCGCCATCTCACCGAAATTCACGGCGGCACAGCCTTTGTTCAGGGATCATCAGCCAACGGCTATCGCTACATTATCACCTTGCCTTCGCTTCAGATCTCTGTTTGAGTTGGCGCACACACTGACACCGGATCGCACTATCTAAAATCTAAAATCTCGCACTATCTAAAATCTCGCACTATCTAAACATGTACTATCCAAATATCTAGATGTTGACAATAGTTAACGAGAAAAGGCGCTTTTTAGGCTACAAAGCGTCTTTTCTTAGTTTAAAAATAACTTCAAAAAATAACTTCATTTTTGAAAGCCGGAAACAATTTGATTTCACATCACTCCAAAAATGTCAAATTAATTCTCAATCTCTTTGAAAATGGGGAATTTAATCGGCTTCAGTAAAAATGCTGTCAGTGAAGACCGAAACAATGATGATTGATATTTCAGTAAATAGCCCTATGCCTACAAGCGCAGCAATGGGGCAATTTAGGTTTAGTTAGGTGCTTAGTAGATATTGTTTTTTGTTTTCAACATCTGTCTGTCAGTAAGTATTTTCTCAAGAGACCTTGATCTATTTTTGGCAAACAATCTTTTACCTAGCTCGACCTCCTCGCCTGAAACTCTGCTTGAAAATTTAGACACCACAATAATGGCAAAAATACAGAAACAAACAATCTTTCGTTGGCAGGCTTACAAGCCTCTTCTCGCTGCGGCTTTTGCAGTGGCTGGCGTTTTCAATATGGTGGGGGCTGTCGTCGCAGCAGGTACCACCGCAGGCACCGCTATTACCAACACTGCCACCGCTACTTATAACGATGGCAATGGCAATAATGTTAATGCTGTTTCCAATACCGTTACGATTAACGTCGCTGAGATTGCAGGCTTAACCGTTAGCAGCTCTGGTTTCAATGATGACAATCGCGGTAGTATTGTCGGCGGTGACACGCTCACCTATGACTTTTTAGTTACCAACACAGGTAACGCTTCTACCTATGTCTTTGTTCCAGGTGCTAGCAACATTGACGTCACGAACGGCACTATTACGAGCGTTGATATTATTAATGCATCAGGTGCCAGCATCGGATCTATTCCTGTCGGTGGTATCACCACTCAAGGACTAGGTACCGTTCCCAACGGTGGTTTGATTCCAGCAGATGCTAGTTTTACAGTCCGTGTCACCGTAACAGCTGCAACACTGGCTAACTCTGTTGGTCAAAGTGTGGGTGTTCAGTTTGGTAACACCCTAGACAATACAACTGCGCCTGCCAATAGCACTCAAAATCAGCAAAATATTCCTAATACCACAGATGCCGCGTCCAATCCTAACGACTTGAGAACACTAAATGAAGGTGCTCTAACCCCCGTTAATGGTGAACGTGAAGCTGCAGCTTCGCGCTCTGAAGCCTACAACACAGCGCCTATCACCTTGGCTCAAGCACTTTTGCTTAAGACTTCTGCCTACAGTAATTCAACGACCCCTGCCGATCCTGCCGATGACACCATCGTCTACAACTTAGAGCTGCGCTTGGGTAACCAAAGTTTCCCTAGTGTTGATTCAGGTAGATTGGAAGGCACCAACATTAACTTAGATACTGGCGGCGGCTCCAATGTCGTCAGTCGGATCTTGGTTTCGGATGCTGTACCTGCGAATACTGACTTTGATCCGGCTTTTGCACCTACAGCGCCTTCAGGTTGGACAGCAGTTTATTCCATCACCCCGCTAACAACCACCGCCCAGCAAGCCGCTTGGACAACAGCTAAGCCAGCTACTGCCGCTGACATTACTCGGGTTGGTTTCATTTATAACTCAGGTACTAGCGGTTCTCTAGCGCCACTCACTACAGTCACTGGGTTCAGCTTTAGGGTCATTACTAATGGGCTTGTTGCACCGGGCGGTAGTATTGCTAACATCGCTCAGGTCTTTGGTGAAACCGAAGGCGATGCTGGTAACAACCTTGTCTATGATGAATCGGGTGACCAACGACCTAACAACTTTGACGATGGATTTACGCCTACTAGTAAAACGACAACGTTTAATCCTGCTACAGATTTTGGTGTAGGTAACATAGCGGATCCTGAAAACACCCCTAATGCCAACGATGGTACTGGCCCCAAGGGTGAATCCAACGTTGTTAATGTTTCATCCGTTCCAAATAATCCTGGCAATTTGTTTAATGGCCCTAACGGCGTTCCAAATGCCACTGGTCCGACCAACATCAACGATGATTTTACCAACGTATCTGCGACCATTCTGCCTGTGCAGCTAGGTGCTCAAGGGGTAGCGAGCAATCCTAATGTGGTCACAATTACCAACCAAGTGCAGAACCCAGTAGGCGCACCCACTCGCCTAGATACAGTAACTTTGTTGCCATTGACCCCCACTGAAGCGACAGCTGCTGCTGGCGCTGGCGTCTTTGGTAATGTTTTGCCCGATCTCACTATCGTCACCATCAAATTTGGCGCTCAAACCGCAGCCTATCAGGTTCAAAGCGGCACTTTCCAAGGCGTAGGCGGGGCAGGAACGCCTTTGCCATCTCCTGTTGTCATTGGCACATTGCTTTCTGGGCAGGTTCAAAGCTACACAGTTGATATTGATCTGCCTGCTGGTACGCCGCAAATTGCAGGTTATGGGGTACCAATTGCTGCTTTTGTTGACAATGACGGCAATGGTCTATTTACACCAGCCACTGAAACAGTCTCTAACATCACGATTGACCGCGCTTATACCGGATTTATGGACCTAGTGAAAAGCGCGCGCGTCGTCTATGCTCAAAGAGATGGTGTAACGCTGCCACCATCAGCATTTTCTTCCAACCCAGCGACTTTGAACTCATTTAATCTTAGACCGGGTGATGCGCTTGAGTATCAAGTCGCTTACACGAACATCTCTGAACCAGCACCTGCTGGCGGCGGTGGAAATGTCATTCTCAATGCCAACAACTTTGTACTCACTGAGAATGGCACCACAGGTGGTAACAACTGGGCAACAATAACCACTCACTTGCAAAACACAGGGGCTACTTCGGGTACGGTTTCTTACCAGGATCTGACAGGGCCAACCGTCAATGCAGACCCTGCAAACGGCACAAAAGTGGATGTTTATGTGAATACAGTTGGCACAGTTGCACCTGCTGGGACGGGTTCTCTCACCTTCCGTCGCCAAGTCAAATAAGTCCACGACTGTAGGGACTAATGCCTAATGTATTAGCTTTTCCAGTCATGGCAATCTTACTTAATTATTTCTGTACACTGAAAAGGTTTGATGACAATGAAACGCAAGTTTTTAGTTGGATTTGGTTTTGCAGCGCTGTTGGTAACAGCGCCTTTGGCGGTCACTACGCCAGTATTTGCAAATTTGCAAGAAGCAGGAGCGACGATTGTACAAAAGCTGCTTCAGCCTGAAGTGAAGCTGGTGATGAGCGCGGATAAGCAAGTTACCGTGACAGATGAAACATGGTCGGCCTAAGCTGGCTTGGGAAAAGCTCGAAGGCGATGTTACCGTACAGCCCGGAGATATCTTGCGCTATGCGATCGCTTCTGAAAACGCAGGCGAAATGGCCGCCGAAAACTTAGTGATTACTCAGCCTATCTCTCCTGAGATGACTTACACATTGGGTTCAGCTAAGGGCAATGAGATTGCTGTGACCACCTACAGCATTGATGCTGGCAAAACTTTTGTTGCCGAACCGATGGTTGAAGTCACTTTGCCCGATGGCACGGTAGAAATGCAGCCTGCTCCGGCAGAGGCATACACTCACGTTAAGTGGGACTTTAGCCAAGCGCTAGGAGCCAAGGAAGCTGTTTCGGTTTCTTTAGAAGCGACTGTTAAATAACACGAATTCTGAGCGGGTTTTTAGCTGGCTTTTAGCCCCACAAGCCTAGGGTCAATCATGTTTGGGCTCTGGGCTTGGCCTCTACTTTTTAAATTTATTTGGGTTGATCTCGATATTGTCAGCTTAAAGCATTTTTCTAACGTACTGTGGCGACCGTGCACTGTGGCGACCGCGCGGTGTGGGCCTCTGTCTTTTGTTGCCTTCTTGTTTTTGATCAATGACTTAGCGCTGAATTAACAACTTTTTTAGAGCGGCGCATTGGCTATCGAGCTGATTTTGGGCTGCTCTAAAAAAACTGTAGGGATGTGTTTTTGCGCTGTCGTCACTTTATTAGACAGATAATGTCAATGCCTAACCTCTCTGCTTGGTTTCATCGCTGCTGGTTTCTTATCGCTTAAGAATGGGTCTTTTTTGGGCTGCGCTGTTGATGGTTTGGCTGAGTCAGCCCAGAGCCTTTGTGGCTTCTGCCCAAATGACACCGGCACAAGCTGTATCTATTGACAACCAAGCAACGGCTAGCTACAGCGCCTCAGGTACAAGGATTGATCTCGTTTCCAATCCACTGCAAATAGAGGTGGGTAACCCATTGATCGATCCGGGGGGAGCATTGCTGGGGTGTGACGGCCTGCCGCTTGCTAGCTATGCGGGCTTTTCGATGTCGCTATATGAGCCGGATGCCAGTGGCTTAGGTCTCGGAAGTTTGGTGCAGTTGACGACTACGACAGGTGCTGACAGTATTTTGCCTAATAGTCGCAACGTCAATCCGTTTTCTTTTTTAGCTGGGCAAGGAAAGTACAACTTTTTGCTGGATGCAACCCAATCGCTCACTGGGCCTCGCAACTTGGGTAAAACTCAAACTGCTCAGGGCGCTGAGTACATTTTAGTGATCAACCCTCCGGTGACTTCTAGCTTTATTGAACGGCGCATCCGATTAGTGGTGCTGGATGTTGTTCAAAATGCGGCAACTAACACAGCGGTATTGAGCTATCGGGCAACTGCTTTAGACGGCCAGCCGATTGGGACTGATGGCCAGACGGAGCTGGTGAGAGCGGTTGAAATTCGCAACGCAGCAGTTCAAAGCCTGATCTTTTTTGAATTGGGTGTGAATTCGACGCTGTGCGATCGCAATCAGCTGAATCTGGTCAAATCGGCGGATCGCTCGTCGGTGCAGCCGGGAGATACGGTGGTATATCGGTTGCTGATTCAAAACTTGTCTGAGGTAGGCATTGATTCTGCAATGGCGGTGGATACGCTGCCATTAGGCTTTCAACTCATTCCAGAATCGGTGTCTGGAATGATTAATGGAACGCCTGCTGCTGTTGTTGTTCAACAGACGGGCTCTACGGTGACATTTGCTGTAGCTGATGTGATCGGAGCCGATCAGAAGCTAGAGATTATTTATGCCACTAGAGTCAGTGCAGATGCGGTTCGAGGCAGTGGTCGCAACAGTGCTACTGCAACCGCACAGCGCATAGACAACCGCTTCAGATTACAAGATGGTCCTAAAACTCACCGGATGTCTCTCGATCCGGGTATCTATTCGAACTGTGGCACGCTGATTGGCCGAGTGTTTGAAGATAAAAACTTTGATGGCGAACAGCAAACCGGTGAAGCAGGCATTGCTAATGCGGTGATCTTTTTGGATGACGGCAACCGGGTAGTGACCGACGCGGATGGGTTGTTTTCTCTCCAAAAGGTGTTGCCGGGACAGCGTACAGGCACACTGGATTTGGTTTCACTGCCGGGATATACGCTAGCGCCTAATTTGTATTTTAACGAGCGCAATAGTTATTCAAGGCTGGTCAATTTAGCGCCGGGTGGGCTAGGTCGGATGAATTTTGGGGTGACGCCCACTTTTCAGGAGGGCCAGCCGTAATGGTTTCTAAAAAACAAAAAGCACAGATTCTGCGAGCGGGTTTAACGGGCGTTTTGTTAGGCATTGGGTTGATTCCGGTGGGGGCTTCTAAAGTTCAGGCGGCTTCAGACAGCTTGTCAGCTGAAGCCCATGAAGACGATGCAACAGCGGTATTGGCGCTGCCTGAAATCACAGATGGGTTAGCCGCACCTGAAGCTGATCGTTCATCTTATGTAGCAGTAGTACCTACGTGGGTGGCAGATTCAGATCCCGCCTCTGCCGGATCTGAACCATTCGTGACGCCTGATTGGCTGCGATCGCCCGTCCAAATTGCCGACAGTCGCAACGTTGTTATCTCTAGAGTGATCTCACCAGATCCGAACGTAACGCCCGATCAGCGGCTGGCTTTGCTCTCGATCCCAACCACCACCCTAGGAGAACTCAGCGATCGCCTCAGCGATCCTAATGCTCCTCTGACGTGGAGCACCCGCGCGGTCACATTGAGCGATCGCGTTATTGATACGCCCGAACCAGTCGCCGTTTCTCCTGCCTGGACTAATCTAGAATACCTAGATCTGACACTGCCAGCCTCGAATGCCGGAGATCGCTTTTTGTTGGGGAGCGATCGCGCCGTTCCCCGCTTAGCCGTTTCATCGCCAGGACTCTCTGACCCTAATCAGGTGATCTATGACGTTCGTGGTCTCCCTCAAATCGCGATTACGCCGATAGAAATGGCTAGTGCGGAAGAAGAAGCTGCAATTACCGTTTCCGCTCAGCAGGTAGATATTCTCACGCCTCAGTCTGGAGCGATTCTGAATATTCCTTCCACCCCCATTGCGCTACGCTTTCCGGTCGGAGCCAAAATCGCTTTGATTGTCAACGGTCAGCTGATTGACTCTAGCCAAGTCGGGCGCACCGAAACTGACCCTAACACGCAGCTGAGAATTCAAACCTGGTACGGGATTCCGCTAGAAGCGGGAGACAACCTGATTGAGGTGATCTCGACAGAAACTGGCCAGGTATTTGCGAGTGCGCCCGTTATTGTGCGAGGCCAGCCTGAAGATCTGACGCTATTTGCCCCCCAAACCCTACCGGCTGACGGTAGCTCTACGGCGACGATTCGAGGTCAACTCGTCGATGGTGTAGGCATTTCGTCAGTGTGGAATACGACCGTTACGCTCAATGCCAGCGATGGGCGCTTTTTAGGCACCGATCAAGCACCAGATCAGCCCGGATTCCAGGTGCCGGTCATCAATGGAGAGTTTTCGGCTGATCTGCAATCTTCTCTAACATCGCATTTGGTGCAGCTACAGGCGACAACTTCTGGCTTTGAAACCTTTCGTCAAATTCAGTTCATCACGCCGCAAAGGCCCACGCTCATTTCAGGCGTTGTGGATTTGCGCCTGGGGGCAAGGGGCACAGATTATTACAGCAGTCGGCGAGAGTTTTTGCCGCTAGATCGTGACAACTCGTATGCGCTAGCTGTGAATGCGGCTGTTTTTGCTACTGGAAATCTTGGAAAGTGGTTGTATAGCGGCGCTTATAACAGCCGCCGCGCCCTCAATCAAAACTGTCAGGGGGAATCAGGTCTTTTTCAAACCGAGGGTGGTTTTTGTGATAACACTTACCCAACGACTGGCGACGGTTCTTATTCGGAAGCCAGCGCCCCCTCGCTTGATAGCGTATATCTGCGATTAGAGCGCACTTCGCCCAGCAACGGCGCCGGTACTGACTATGCTCTATGGGGCGACTATGGCACCGAAGAGTTCGCTACAGCGGCCCAGTTTTTTACGGCCACCAGCCGTCAGTTTCATGGCTTTAAGGCAAACTACAACTTTGGCAATTTGGCCGTTGCCGGGCTGTATGCCAACAATGTAAAGGGTTTTCAGCGAGATACGCTCGCCCCTGATGGCACCAGCGGCTTTTACTTCACCTCGCAACGAAATATTGTGCCCGGCAGTGAAAATGTTTATTTTGAAGTGGAAGAATTAGAGCGTCCAGGTACGGTGCTAGAGCGCCGTCAGCTATCGCGTGGGCTCGACTATGATATTGACTACGACCGAGGCACCTTGCTCTTTAATGATCCGGTGAGACGCACCGACCTTAACAACATTGGTCAACTGTTGGTGCGTCGGATTGTGACTACTTACCAGTACGAAGGGGGCGGCAATACCCATGTGGTGGCGGGTCGTTTGCAGTACGATTTGGATGGTCAACCGGAGCAGAATTCTTGGCTGGGCACCAGCTATTTTAACGAGCGGCAGGGCGATCGCAATTTCACCCTTTACGGCGCAGACACAAGCATTGCCTTAGGAGAAAGCGCTCAGCTTATTGCCGAAATTGCCCAATCTTCGAGTAGCTTTGCAGCGGTTGGAAACGCGGCTGGCAATACGGCTAGTGATACCGTTAGCGGGACGGCGTATCGGCTGGAAATCAGCGGAGATTTGAGCGATCGCATTACCGCCCGCAGCTATTTCCGCAGCACTGGCGCTGGTTTTACAAATGCCGCCACCACTAGCTTTGTGCCTGGGCAAACCCGCTATGGCGCAGATGTTATTGGTCAGCTTACCGACACCACCTCACTGCGGGCTCAGTTCGACCATGAAGATAACTTTGGCGTTGCTCCCCAAGTAACGGATCTCTCGCCTTTGCTAGCTGGATTCACTAATCCATTCACCAATCCAGCGGGCACCCCTTTAGATAACTCGCTCACGACCTATTCACTAGGCGTTACCCAGAAAATTGGAGCCAGTACTGCCGAAGTTGATTGGATTCATCGCGATCGCCGCGATCGCCTCAATACCATTGCCAATGCCAGCGTCTCCACCGACCAAATCAGAAGCCGGTTCACGACTCCGCTAGCCCAAAATCTCACATTTGTTGCCCAAAACGAACTCAATCTCTCTTCTGCTGTCGATCCAATTTATCCGAGTCGCACGCTGCTGGGATTGAATTGGGAGGCGTTTCCCTGGCTCAATATCGGCGTCAATCAAATCTTTTATGGTGGCGGTGGCAACAACCGAGGTAGCTCTACCAGCATTGACGTTTCGGGTGAACATACCTTTGCTTCTAACACCACCGTGCGCGGCCGTCTATCAGCTATTGATGGCTATCAAGTCGGCGGCAGCCTTGGCTTAGAGCAAGGTATCAATCTTGCACCGGGGTTGGACTTGGATTTGGGCTACGAAAAAATCTTTTCCACCTTGGGTAATGCTACCGCAGCAGGCACTCAGCTTAGCGAATCGGTCGCGGGTGCTAATGCTTCAGCGCTTGCCTTGGCGGGCGGAGAAAGCTACAGCGTCGGTCTCTCTTATAGCAACAATCCAAGTTTTCAAGCAAGCAGTCGGTTTGAGCATCGCACCTCTACAAATGGCTCAAATACGGTTTTCACGCTCTCTGCGGCGGGTCGAGCCACGCCTTCTCTCACTATTTTGGGAGATTATCGCCTAGCTAGCGCCGCCAATCAGAATATTACCGGATTGGGCACAACTAGCTTGCTCAAACTAGGGCTGGCCTACCGAAATTTGGAAGATGATCGCTTCAACGCCCTGCTGCGCTATGAATATCGGCTGAATCCTAACTCTATTCCATCAGCTACAAACTTTGGCACGGGCACCGAAACTCAGGAGCATTTGCTAGCGGCTGAGGCCATCTATGCCCCTAACTGGCAGTGGGAATTTTACGGCAAGTATGCGGTTCGCAACAGCAGCACCTCTATTGATGGGGCAAACGGTAGATTTGCCACCAATAGCACCGTTCAGCTTGCCCAAACTAGAGCCACCTACCGACTGGGTTACCAGTGGGATGTCGTCGGTGAAGCCCGCTGGCTAGGCGGCGGCGGTTACAGTGAAACTGGCTTTGCCGTTGAAACGGGCTACTATCCGCTGCCTGATTTGAGAGTGTCGGCGGGCTATAGCGCAGGTGCGGCGAATGATCGTGACTTTGGCAGCGATCGCAGTGCGGGCGGATTTTACTTTGGCATCACCGCGAAGCTCAGCGGTCTGCTCAATGGCTTTGGTTCTCAGCCAACTGCGCCCTATCAGCAAGTTCCATCTTCGATTGCACCTTCAGTCACTGAGGTATCGGTTACTGAAATGCCCACAGGTGAAGCCCCAACCGCTGAAGCCTCACGCAACAACTCTCCCACGGCCACTGAACTCTAGTTTTTATTTTCATCTCACTCTATCCGCTCAAAAACTGCCCAAAACCGCTCAAAAATTGCCCAGAACATGACTCACCTACCGCTCAAAAAACATCTGGCCCAAAACAGTCGAATGGGGCTCATGGCTTTCGGTTTGCTGATCACCATTTGGCTGCCTAAAGCGAGCTGGGCGCAGGTCGATTCACCTATTTCAGCATCGGCTTCAGCACCTCCTTTTGCTCAAATTACGGTTAATAGCGCTGCTGATGGATCGCCTCAACCCGATTCGGGGCTGACCTTGCGGGAGGCAATTGAGCTAACGAATGGCACTTTATCGTTTTCTGATTTGAGCGTAGATGAACAACAGCTTGTGGTGATGACTGGCCAATCTCGTTCTGAAATTCGGTTTGATCTGCCGGTGGGGCGCACTACGATTGAATTGGAAAGTGTGTTGCCAGCGATCGCTCAACCCAATCTCACTGTAGATGGCACTACTCAACCCGGCTACAATCCAAACGGTTCAGCAACGGCTGAAATTGCGATTTCAATTCCTATCGTTACGCTACATCCTGCCAATGGCATTGAGGTGTTTCGCGGCCTTACCTTAGCTGCCGACAACATCACCGTTCGCGGGCTCAGCCTGTACGGCTTCAACTCAGCGAGCCAAATTACGCAATCAACGCCCCCGGCTGACATTTTTATCTCTAATCGACAAATTCCGCTCAATCGAGAAACGCCACTACCCTCTGCTGGCGATGTTTTTTCGCTGGATCAACCGCCTAAAGGCATTGTGATAGAACACAACTGGCTAGGGCTTTCGGCAGATGGCAGCAGACCAGCGGTGCCTTCTGGTTTTGGGGTTTCTGTTTTTGACAGTGCGGGCACAACTATTCGCCAAAATCGTATTCAGTATCACAACGGTAGCGGCATTATTACGGGGCGTCAGGCCGACAACCTGACGGTATTAAACAACATTATTGTTGGCAACGGCACGGCGGGGATGCCGGATGCCATTCGCTTAGATGGCCAAATTAATGAGGGGTTGATTTCAGGTAACTTGCTCTGTGGCAATGGCGGCAGCGGCATTTTTGTTTTTCGCCCTAGCGGTCGAGTCACTATCACTAACAATCGTATTCGCTTTAATGGACAGCGCTTTAGAAGAGCGGCGGTGTATTTGATTGGAGACAATCATCGAGTTATAGACAATGACATTACGGCCCAAAAAGGGGGCGGCGTAGTCGTAGGTCAAAGCGTCAATACGATTAGCCAGGGAAATGTGATTACGGGCAATCGCTTTAGCCATATTGAAGGGCTGAGCATTGATCTCACCGCGAGAGAAGATCGCGCGCCGCGAGACTATCAGTATGGCGATGGCATTAACCCCAAGCGCAATAGCGAGAATCGCAGACAGGCAACGGCCAATGGCGCGGTCAATGCGCCCCAGTTTGTGAGCAGTGAGCTATTACTAATCAATGGCCGAGTGGTGGTGAGCGGCCAAGCCGATCCGAATAACGAAATTCAGTTATATCGCACGACAGGCAGAGCGAACGAGTATGGGCCGCTTTCTGAGCCAATTGCGGTGACGATGGCAGATGCGACCGGGAAGTTTGAATTTGAGTTGGATTCAGTGGCGGCAGGGGAGATGTTGAGTGCTGTAGCAACCGACCCAATTTACGGTACCTCCGAACCCGCCAGCAATATTCTGATTCGCTCGCTCAGCAATAGGGAGACCGCAGCTATTCGCCAGCCTGAGCCGATAGAGATGACCTTATGCACTACCCCAATACCTAGCGAAGCGCCACAGCACTCCTTACAGATCGAACCATAACAATACGTTAAGGCAACCTAGTTAAACATCAACCATCAATAAAAGTTGAAGTTTTAGGACTGTATTCGGGCATTCTTCCAGAGAGTGTTTATCGGCTTTTCCTTGGTTTGATGGGTTGATGTGTTCGATTTGGTGCGATGGTATGCCCCTCCTACGGAGAATCGCATCCCTGTGGTTTACTGCTTGCCCAATGAATCCAACCCTTTCATACCCAGAAATTTTTGAGGAGTTTCATTATGCCAGCCCCATCTCGTCAGTCATCAGCTTTTCGTCACGCAGTTTCACTGTGGAGATTTGTCTCGCAACTATGGTGTGGGCTGATTGCTCTTGGACAGATGGGATGGGAGAGGGTAATTCATCGAGTTGTTAAACAGCGATCGCCTCAATACACTCGTAGAGCAGCGGACTATTCACACAGCTCTATCAGCCGATACCACTCGCTCACAGAGCAGCTTTCGATTCGCTGGCAAAAGCTACAGCAAAAACGCATCGGACGTTTTAGTCTGACCTCTTTACTTACCTGTCTGCTCATTATACAAGCCAGTGGTTTCACACTTTGGTGGACACTTCCCGCTTTTGCCAGTAACACCTCCCTGCGAATTGAGCCCATCACTTGGGACTTTGTTGGCCTAGATAGCAATAAACCGGAATCTCAGGGGCCTAATACGTATGTAGTAGGGGCTCGCGTCTGTAACGTCGGCAGCTCAGATGCTATTAACGTCACTACCCGATTTGTCAAAGACGGCGTTGACAACGGTTACACCTTCATTCAGCTTCAAGCCAGTGACACCTATCGGTTCCCAGTGATTGCCGCTGACAATGGCAGCAATGCTATCAGCGCTGCTAGCTATGTTTTTGATGAGCCTGCTAATGGCAGCTTAAACAAGAGTAAATACCGGCTTGCCAGTACGCCTAACTATTGTCAAGACTTTTACTACAACTTTGAAGTGAGCCGTAGCCTCAGTGCTCACAACACCTATCAAAAATATTACATTGAAGCCTCAGCCGATAATGCCTCGCGGGTAGTCACGCCTCGGCCCCGACAAATTTATATCGAACAGATGATCTCACAGGCTCGTAACTACGTCTACGAATTTGCCTGCGATGCGGGCAGCGGATATCAATCCGGGGGTGTTGCGGTCACGGTGGGCGATGTTTTTCAATGCCGAGCTAGAGCCCATACGGCAACGGCCTACCCACAAGTCAGCTTCACCGCCGATATTCCCAACGTTGTCTTTCAAACGTTAAATGTAAAAACGACCTACAGCAGCCCTGCTGGCGGTCAAAATAGCACCGTTTATGCCGATGGCTGCGGCTGGGTGCAAAACCCTACCGATCCGCGCTATCACCGCAGTCCGAGTGCCTGTGAAGGTGAGACCGGCGGCAACGGAGATGTATATACAGACCAATACCCTTTTGGCAGTAGCAAAGGCGCTGTTGGCAATGACATTGAAACCATCTACACCATTAAAGTATTAGGGTTTCCGAACGGAATTCCTAACCCGATACGAGTATCCAACATCATGTTGGACTATTCAGGCTCTAGCTATCACTACAACGCAGATTATGGCACGGCCACTAACAGCATTAATATCACCGTTGCTAATCCTGCCCCTACAGATTTGAGTATTACTAAAACTCATACTGGCAACTTCAGCTATGGTGCCAATGCCTACACTCTGAAAATAGCTGACAATGCTAATGGGGCAAAGGCTAAAGCGCCTGTAAACTTTACCGATACCTTGCCTACTGGCTATAGCTTCACCGGGCTCTCAGGGGCAGATGCGACCAAATGGGTCTGCGGCGTTTCTGGACAAGTCGTGAGTTGCACCTACAACAACGCTACACCTGCTAATACCACCGATGACGACTTTCCAGACGGCGCTGTTAATACGCTGACATTGGGCGTCACGGTGAGTCGAGCGACGGCAGCAGTTAGCAGTACCAACTTTGTAAGCGTTTCAGCTTCCAACGACAACAACGCCGGTAATAATACTGCCAGCGACCCTACAACGGTACTGTCAGGGGCCGATGTAGCCTTGGCCAAAACTCACTCACCAACCACTTTTTTAGTGGGTAATACAGGTATCTACACCCTCACGGTTACTAACAAAGGCGATCTCGATGCCAGTGCCCCGCTGACAATTACCGATACGTTGCCCAGCGGCTTAGTTTTTGACAGCTTTAATGCGGCGGGCAGTAGCCCCAACTGGAACTGTAGTGCGTCGGGCCAAACAGTAATTTGTCAAAACAATACCGATAGCTTAGATGGTAGTGACGAGCCAGATCCAGCAGGCGGCACTGCAACGGTAAAGTTCAATGTCAATGTTACTTCCGGTGTTGCTATAGATTCGACCGGCGCAGCGGTTACCAATGTGGCTACTGTCAGCAGCCAAACTCTAGACATTAACCCCAACAATAACAGAGCTTTAGATCCGACCCCTACGGCTGTACCCGCGCCTGATCTGAGCATTACCAAAACAGACTTTGGCCGAGTGATTGCTAGTGGCGGTACGGTTGAATACGAAATTGCCGTTACGAATGTAGGTATCAACAGCACTACGGGTGTCGTAACTGTGACCGATACGCTCAATGCTGAGTATGAGATTGCGGCAGCGGGAAGTGTGATCGCTCCTAACTACCCTATTGGTAACACCACCTACAATACCTATGTCAATGCCGGATGGAACTGCACCTTTAATAATGGTTCGCGTCAGCTTACTTGTAAAAACTTCGCGCCGATTCCACCAGGATCAACAAGTATTTATCGTATTCAACTCCAAGATTCAACGGCGCTGAGTGGTACACCCTCGAATACTGCTGTTGTAACGACTGCGGGAGAAATAAATACCGCGAATAACACAGCCACAGACGATACGCCATTGGGCGCTAGTGGCAGTAACCAAGATGTCTCTGTAAAGAAATGTTTTACCAGTGAAATCTCAGATGCCGAAGCAACTAGCAATGAAACAATCAATATCCTCTGCGGGAACACATCGCCTGAATCTTTTATCTATGAAACGGTAGGAACACCGACGATTACACCGGGTGCTACGGTCACTTATACAATTATTGTAGGCAACGAATCTTCAGCAGGTAGTACAGACGGTGCTGCTTTTGAAGATGCTTTGCCACCAGGGTTAGAATTCCCGCCAGGCAACAGTAGCTTTGGCTGGCGCTGTGAGGCACTCGCCACCGGTCTTACTGGTGGACAGGGAACAAATTCCTGTACCCCTACCAATGCCAATGAACCTATCAACGGTAGCTTGAGCCAAACGCTCCCAATCCGATTGCCTCGAATTTCACTGAAGAAATTAAGTGGAGGTAACACTAAGTTGCCGGGACGGGTAAGAATTTTTGTGACTGCACGGGTAAAGTCCGGCTTTAGCGGTACTCTCTCAAATACTGCGACCGTTAGTGCCTTAAACAGTAGCGGTGCAATTCTAATTGACTCAATTACAAGCAACAACCTCTCTAGCCGCATTGTCAGCGTGGCCAAGCCTGATGTCACCATTGCCAAGTCTCATACGGGAAACTTTGCTCAGGATGCAGAAAGTACCTATACTCTCACAGTCACTAATGCCACAGCTACTTCAGATGGGGCCACCACAGAACCAATTGTGGTGACGGATACGCTGCCAGTGAGTGCGATTGACAAAGCCTTTGAATTTGTGACGGCATCGGGAACGGGCTGGTCGTGCAATTACAATGCGACTGATCACAAGGTGTTGTGTACCTATCCTACGGCGTTGGCAAAAGGTGCAAGTGCACCGCCGATTAGTGTAAAAGTCATCGCTCGGAAGCAGGCTCTTTCACTAATAGAGCCGATGTCTTTACGGGTAATGACAAGGTTATTACGAACAATACAGCCAACGATCCAACTACGGTATTAGCACCGAATGTCGATTTGAGCATTGTTAAAACGGCTATGGGCGCACCCTTTAAATTGAGTTCAGAAGTGATCTATAGCTTGGCCGTGAGTAACCATGCGGTAAGTGGAGCTACGGCTGCGATCGCCCCTATCGTCATCACCGACCAACTTCCTCCTGGCCTGAGCTTTTTATACAGCAGCACCCCTGTCGGCGCACCCTGGATTTGTACAGCGACGGGCGATGCTGACAACAACGGCGTGGCCGACGGCTACGACACTGTTACCTGCACCCGTTACACCAATATTGCCCCTGGTGAAACCGCCACTGTGAATCTACGAGTGTTGGTTTCTGGCTCAACGGCAACAGGTACTAATGCTATTACCAACCAAGCTAGAGTCACAAGCAGCAGCGATGCTTGCGTCACCTTTAGCTGCGCCAATACCAACAACCGCACAACGCTATCGACCACTGTTACCCCTACTTCTGACCTCGCCGTTGAGAAAACGCTTAGCAGCAGTTTTGTAGCAGGAGAAACCAGCACCTACGCCATTAAAGTGACCAACAATGGCCCCTCCAACTATGGGGGCACTGTAACGGTGAGCGACACCTTACCTTCAGGCTTTAGCTTCAATGCGACCGGATCTGGAGGCAACGGCTTTAGCTGCACTGCGGTAGGGCAAACGGTCACTTGCACCAAATCCGGCGGGCTACTCGCAGGTGAAAGCCGTTCGTTTACCCTGCCAGTCACTATTAGCAGTGGTACCACGGGCCTACGCAGCAACACGGCTACCCTCGATAGTGCAACCCTTGCCAGCGCTAACGATCCCACAGGGGATACCAACGACAGCTCGTCGGTGGATGTGACCGTGCAATCCAATACATCGGTGTTGTCTTTGTCAAAAGATGACAATGATGGAGAAATGCCTGATGAACCTACTAACTCTAAACTTCAATCCGCTTTTAGCCAGGGTACAACTGGTAAGTACACGCTAGTCGTGACTAACAATGGGCCTGCTAGTGCCAAGCAGCCTGTCACTATTAGCGATACGCTGCCTAGCGGCCTCACCTACGCCGGATATAGCCTCACCTCTAATTGGAAATGTACAGGTACAGTAGGCAGCAGTAATTTCTCTTGTCTTTATGGCTTGTGGTCAGATACTAACGGCGATGGCGATCGCTTTAACGATGCCACCGGATTTACAGCCTTAAATATGCCAGCTAACACCACCTCAGGCGTAGAAGTTGTTGTCTCGGTAGATAGCAATGCGGCCGTTGGTACTCGCAACAATACAGCTCAAGTTACCAGTGCTAATGGCGGTAGTGCTAGCGGCTCTGAGACGACAAACATTACCGCGCCTGCCGATCTTCAGGTGCAAAAGTCTGGACTGAGTACAGCGACAGCCGGAGGTACAGGCACTTATAGTCTCACCGTGACAAACTTAGGGCCAGGGGTTTCTGCGCCCGATATTTATCTGACAGATTATTTGCCAACCGGGCTGAGCTACACCGGCTTTAGTGGCAGCGGTTGGTCGCTGGTGAACTATAACGACAGCGCCAATGAGGTGACTTTTGTGCGCACTTCTAGCTTGGCTGTAAATGCGCCTTCTACCATCAATCTGTCGGTAGCGGTGGCTAACAATGCTCCCGCTACGGTACGCAACTTAGTCAGGGTTTCAGGCTTTACGCCGGAGCCGGATAATCCAAATGAGTTGAGCTGCGATCGCAGCTTTACCACCCAACCGACCAACAACTGCGCTGTCCAAGAAACTCAAATCACTGGCGGTGTCTCTACAGATCTCAGCATCGTCAAAACTCACAATATTGAGGGCAGCATTGAACAAGAAAATTACAACAGCAATTTCTTCTATACTCTGAAAGTTGCCAACTTGGGGCCAGTAACTGCCGAAGGCGTGAGTGTTAGCGACCCCTTACCTGCTAGCCTCCAGTTTGTGTCAGCCACTATCGATGCGGGCGATGCCACCATTAGCAACCCGTTTGGTGCAGGCACCTTGACTCGCACCTGTAGCTACAGCAGTCTTAGCCGCATCGTGAGCTGCAATCTGATCAATATAGGTACTAGCGAAAACGCCAGCGATCCGGTTGATATTACCCTTACCGTCAAGGGCCTAGTCTCCGGCAAAATTCCCAATACCGCGACTGTCATCAGTAATACCGCCGACAGTAACTTGACCAATAACACTGAAAGTGAATCGGTCGAAATTGTGAATGCCCCGGCCACTGGGCTCAACATCATTTCGGGCCTTGTCTTTGAAGACGCTAATAACAACCAAATCTTTAACAGTGGTGAAAGCGGCGTTGCCAATGTTGCTGTAAAGATCTACCAAGACAACGGCGGCGTGATTGGCGCAGTCGATGCGGGTGATACGCTGATTAGCACCATCGTTACCAATTCAGCAGGTATCTACAGAGCCAGTCTTGGTTTGCAAGGAAACTTTGTGATGGCTGTAGATGTCACTACTCTCCTCAGTGGGGCGACTTTTACGACCGACAATGTAGAGATCGCTACCTTTAATGGAGTGCCTGCTAGCCCAAATGAAGATCAAAATAACAACTTCGGTCTTAAAAACAGCGTGACAAATGCCCAGCCAGCCCTGATTTTGGTGAAACGGATCACGGCAGTAAATGGCAATCGTACGCTGAACATCAACGACAATACGCCGCTCAATCAGATCGTTGATGACACCACCACCACCGATGACAATCACCCGAATTGGCCCGCTAGTTATTTAGTCGGGGCGATCAATGCAGGGGCAGTACAACCCGGCAATGAAGTGGAATATACCGTGTACTTTCTCAATAAGGGAACGGCGGCGGCGAGTAATGTCAGGCTGTGTGATCGCCTTTTCCCCAATCAAACATTTGTTGCCAATGCCTATGGGAGTGGCGTAGACGTGGAGTTCAAGCTAGGTACTAGTTCTGCGCTGAACTTGACGGCGGCGAATGACGGCGGCGATCGCACTCAACTAATTGCTGCCAATATCGTCGTTCCGGGCACCTGCAATTTAAAATCTCCCAACGACAACGGCACTCTAATGATTGATGTTACTGGCGCAGCGGGCACTGGTAACCCAGTTTTGACCCAGCTACCTCAAACCACTGGGCAGGGTATGCCTAATGATGCCTATGGATTCTTTCGCTTTAGGACGCGCATCAACGCAACGCCATCCTCTTAACCCGATGTCAGAGAGCCTTAACAGCTCTCTCTTTATTTCTCTTTATTTCTCTTAACTTCACCCTTATAGATAGCCTGAGCGCTTTGTCATGTCCCAGCGAGTGATTCCATCGACTATTGCTAACCGTCATCCAACCTATCGAACCTATAAAGGTGGGTTACGACAGATATTGTGGTGGATACTAGGGACAGGCAGTACGCTGTTGCTGCCTGCGGCTATAGCGATCGCCAACAGCCCACCTGCTGGCACCGTTATTCAAAACCAAGCGACTGGCAGTTTTACAGATCCAGGGAGCGGCAGCACCGAAAATATTGAATCCAATATTGTTTTGGTTACCGTCGCCGAAGTCGCTGGCATTACCGCAATAGCCACAGGTCCTACCGAGGCTCCTAGCGGTGTTGCTAACGCAGGGCCCAATCAAGGAGATGGCACCCTTAATCCTGAAGATGTGGTGTATTTCACTTTTCAGATGACGAATGTAGGCAACGATCCGACTCAGTTTTTCATTCCGGGTAATGCCACCATTACGAATGGCAGCCTCAGCGGCCAGATTCAAATTGTTGCTTACAACACCAATGGCAGTAGTGGTACGACGCTGACAACGCCTGTCAATATTGCCTCATCAGGAGTAACAACCGGATCGGCATTGGGCCTGCCGAATGGATCGATTGCACCGAGTGGCACGGTGACTGTGCGGGTGCCAGTAAAAGTCAGTGCCGGACTGGCTAACAATACCCAGGTGAGTGTTGTCCTAGGCGATACGGCAGCCAACAATCGAGGAAACCAGCCCTACAATAATGGGGGCAATAGTTTAGATCTCTATACTCAAGATAACCAAGATGGCGATGGAGTAGATGTTCTCGCAACAACCGGAGTAGAAACAGAAGCTCCTGGAATGCCGGTCAATGGAGACAGCACTTTTCATCGACAAGAAGCCAGTGCCAGCCAGTTTGCGACGATTGCGCTGTATTCTCCACCACCGCCTGCCATCTGCATATCGCCTTCTAGCGCCACGTTCAATACTGCCAACTACTCGCTAAATACACCGCTGCAAAATTCACTGCCGCTAACATTTCTTAGCGGCAGCATGAGTTTCAATGCTTCATTGAGTGGTACCGCAACCTGGACTGGTGGCGTACAAGTGCAAAACGATCTAACGGTCGGCGACTACTTATTCTTGCAGCCTAGTAACACGGCCAACTATCTCTCCAGTAATAACAAAGTAACGTATATTTTCTCATTTCCTCAGCAATTAACCAGTTTTGCGATGGTAGGTAGCGGCCTTAATAATGATGATGGCACTACCATTACTGCAAGCTATCAAGGGATTCCGATTCGAATTACAGCGGCGAACTTCAGTAATTTGAGTCCTGGCATGATCCTGAAAGACGCTGACGGAGATGGTCAAAGTGACACTGTAGTGAGTAGCAATACGACAGGTGGAGTCTCTGTTAATACAAATACTTACAATTTAAATATTACTGGGCCAATTGATACCATCACAGTTGTTTCCGGGAAAGACTCTACCAGTACTGGTACGGTGACGATTGGTCTGCGCACTTTTGAATACTGTACGCAAGGGGCCACCCGTAATGTCGTTGACTATGGAGATGCACCCGATAGCTACGGAACAACTAATGCCAATAATGGGGCTCGTCATACTATCGTCAGTGGACTATACCTTGGCACGGCCCCAGATAGTGAATCTGATGCGGTGCTCCCATTAAATGGTAGCGGCGATGGCGCAGATGAAGATGGCATTACTCTACCGATGCTGACAGCCGGTGATACTAGCTACACGATTCCGGCTAGCAATATTGCCGCGACTGGATCAGGGACGCTGCATGGCTGGGTGGATTTTGATGAAAATGGAGTGTTTAGTGCCAGTGAGTATGCCAGTGTGGCAGTTACCAACGGGATAGCCTCTGGGAACCTCGTTTGGAATAGTATTACGGCGGGCGCAGCTGGCAATACTTACGCTCGATTTAGATTTACCACTGATGCCAGTATTAACGCGAGTAAACCTAGTGGGTTGGCCGGCAATGGCGAAGTAGAGGATTATTCAGTAACCGTCACAGCGGCAGTAGCAAGTAGCCCGGAGGTACTGCTAGCGAAAAGAATTACTGCGATTAATCGAGGGTTGGTAAATGAACAGATCTTTAACGCACTGGCTAATCCTAGCTACGTCAATGTGGGCAACAATGCAGATGCTGACAATGCGCCCAATTGGCCTGGGCCTTCAGTTACAGCTAATGCAGGCAGCAGCGCCGGAACACCTGTGGAAAGTTACCTGATGGGCATTACCGGCATTAGCGATATTACGGCGGTGGAGAATACGACGATTCAACCGGGAGATGAGTTGGAATATACGATTCCGTTTTTGTCGAATGGGAACACGGCGGCGAGAGATCTGTTGATTTGCGATCGCATTCCCCTCAACACTGCCTTTCTCCCTACCGCCTTCAACAGCAGCACATCGGCTGCGGCTGGGCCAGATGATCGCGGCATTTTTATCAGCTTTAACGGCCTTAACGTCGCGCTAACCAATGTTAACGATGGCGATGAAATCGCCAATACGGGCGGTAATGACAATGGCATTGGCGGCTATTACTTTGCTCCCGGCGTCGATCCTAGCAGCGCTTTTCCAGGCAAAACTGTGGGCTGCGGCGGGTCGAATACCAATGGCGCAATTGTTGTGGACTTAAGCGATGTGCCTAATGCCACTGGCGACGGCATTCCTACCGATTCCTATGGCTTCATCCGCTTCAGAGCAGTTGTTAACTGACCCGTTCAGATCTGACCAGATTGATAGGTTCGTCCGCGCCATTGGATGGAGCGTTGAGTGGCGGAAAGGATGATTCTGACCACGGCTAGCGGATCGGCTAAAGGTGCGAGCCAAAAGCTTAGAGACTGAAAGAAGCTGGCTTTAGACCAGTCGTAAGAACCAATTACGGCGGCCTGCATTCCGCAGCGGATGAGAAACAACAATCCGTTAAGGCCGATTGCTACCCCCAACATCGGCGATCCAACGCTCTGCCATCCGTAGAACTTAATCTCTAGCAGCGCAAAAAATAGCAGCGGCAGCGGCAGCGCCTGAGTGCTTATTAGCAGCCAAAGGTCGCTCCAAAGCTGGGCGCGTGAAATGGAGTCTTTGAGATCGAGCGATCGCCCCCACCCCGTCCAAGTTTCAGCCATGCCCTCATACATCCGTACGCTAATGACATTAGCCCCATCCAAAAAGCCCACCTTGTAGCCGCGCCGCGCCGCCGCTCGTACTAGCGTCACATCATCACAAAAAGAACTTGCCGCGCAGCTATAGCCTTTGAGATCAGCTAGCACCGTGCGGCGCGATAAAAAGCACTGCCCATTGGCCATTGCCCGTTCAGCGCTCGGCAACTGCACCCCCGCCGAATCGAACCGATAGATCAGCGTCATCAACAGCGCAGGCTGTAACCACCACTCGCCAGCCGTGCCTAAAATAAACCGAGGCGACAGCGATAGCATGTCGTAACCTTGCGTTTGAGCCTCATGTAGCAAGCTCGCGACGAGGCCCGCTTGAGGCCGCGTATCAGCATCAATGCCCAGCACCCAGTCGCTATTGGCATCGCTTTGCAAAAAACCAGTGTGCAGCGCCCAGGGTCTGCCGACCCAGCCATCGGGCAGCGCCTCGTCAGTAATTAACCGAATGCGCGCATCTTTTTGGGAAAACGCTTCTACTTTGGCAGGTGTGCCATCGGTTGAGTGGCTATCGACGACTAAGATTTCGCGCACGGCGTCGCCTTGGCTAGAAAGGCCAATGAGACAGGGATCAACTCGATGCGCTTCATTGAGAGTCGGAACCACAATACTGACGGTTGCCGGGTCTTTTGTCTTTAGCCTTGGCTGTAAGGGGCGCTGACGCTTGGCCCCTCGCAGCAGGCGTGAGATCAGCAAAAAGGTCGCTGGTAGCTGAAAGGCGATTAGAGTCAGGGCGATCGCCCCAACTACAGCAGTAGAATCTAAAAAAGTCACTTAGGCGTCGCCCTGTCCCGGAACTGCTAATCGCTCAAAGTGCCTAGTTGCCACCGCATTTTCATCTTCTCCAATGGCAAACTGATACAGTAGCCACGCAGGCAGCACGCCGAGCAGTATGCCAAGCAAAATTGGAAAGTAAATTTTGCCGTCCAAGCTAATTACCATTGCAAACGTGAAGTTGCTGAGATAAATCGCTAGTGGCAAACCCAAAGGTAGGCCCACGGTTTCTAGCGGCTTTTGGTGCCAGAGGAAGGCGGCAATCGCCATAAATACAGCGCCCGTACCGAACCAACCGGCAAAATTTTGATAGGGCATGCCAAAAAATGCCCCCGGCTGATCCCAGGCCCAAAACGGCATCGTCGTTTGGCTCATGGCTGGATCGAGCACAAAATCCCAAGACATCAGTAGCAGTGAACCGAGCGCGATCGCTGCCGGAACTCTGAGCCGGTTTAAGCCTGCTAAGCCCATATAGGCCAGCAGGTACGCGCTAAAGCCCAAGTAAAACCAAGACAGTGGAATTGTAAACGGCACCAGCCCTGCGACTTTGTAGCCGAGGCCCGTGAGATAGTGATACTGGCCAAAGGGAAAGCCGGTACTCGTGCCGAGCAGTTCAGCGCTGATCGAGACCATCAGCGCCGGAAGCATAAAGCTCAGCCAGTGCCATAAGCCTAAGTTGCGGTAGGCATAAATGGAGACCGCGATCGCTCCTGATATCATATACACCGCACCGCCGCCAACCATGGACCACTGAAACGCCTGCTGGCCAAACTCAGGCAGCTGAGCGATCAGCGCCGTATTTGGCAGCACTACCAAAAGTCCGGCTAAGCCAAAAACCAGTGAAGCAATGTGAACCGTAAAACAGGTGCGCTGCGCTATTGCCAGTGCTTTCATACTCCACCTTTAAGTTATTTTCTTGTGTCGGTAGTAATATAACAAGTCTGACTGAAATTATCTGTCCTGAATTAACCCTGTTTGGGTCATGATTGAACTGCGCTTCTCTGAGGAATCATTTAAAAGGAGTCATTCATCAAGGAGTCACTCAATGGATTCGCAAGTTTGCTTTAGCGTACTCGCCCTCCAGCCCAAATATCAGCAGCTTGCTAAAAACCTAGCGGCTGACGTGGCTAAGTTTTCACCGGGCACGACCCTCGTGGTTGGCACCGATAATCCTGACGCTTTTCGAGACTGCGCTAACGTTTTGGCCTTCAAGCTCAAAAAAAAAGGCGTTCTGCACTGCTACCACGACAAACGCTTTGTGATTGCCAAAGCCTTGCAGCAGTTCAAAGTCGTCATTCAAATCGACGCCGACACTCAGCTCATCGGCCCACTGCCGGATAGCGTTGATTTATCTGCCGGTATCTCCGGTTCCTACCTTGCCAACATGGTAGCCCACTCAGAAAAATACAATCCTGCTAGATTGGGCCATCTCAAAAAACTCGCTCACAAGCTAGATCTTGATCCTAACAGTATCGCTTTTGTTGGCGAAGCCCTATTTGCGATTTCGGCAAGCGATCAGCAAGCTACGGAATTCATTTATCAATGGGATCGTCTGGCCCGCTATTTAGAACTCCACGGACTGCATTCTGGCGAAGGTAACGCCATTGGCCTCGCTGCTGCCAAATCGGGACTTGCCATTACCGCCCCCGCTTGGGTCGATGCGATTAATCAAGCCAGCAAGCATCTAGATGTTTCTAGGCCCGCTCAGCCGATTGACTTGCTAGAAGATGGCGCGGGAGCCAAACCTGAAAATTCAGCACCTAAAAATTCGGCACCCAAAAATCCGGTATTAGACAAGCTCATGCGCCGCCTCAGCTATCATTACCGGCTCAATCAATCCCGGCTAATAGCCCTCAAAAACGTTAGCTTTTATTACCGGTAACGCTATGCATATTCTGATTACTGGCGGCGCTGGGTTCTTAGGGCAGCGGTTGGCTCAGCGGCTGCTCAACGGTGCTGGTCTCAGCGTCGAAAGCCTGACGCTGGCAGATGTGGTGATGGCCCCCAATTTTCAAGATTCTAGGGTGACTAGCGTGCAGGTTGACTTAAGCGATCAGCAAGCAGCGATCGCTTTAATTGCGCCTGAAACGAACGCTGTGTACCATCTTGCAGCGGTAGTAAGTGGGCAGGCAGAAGCTGACTTTGATTTGGGAATGGCGGTCAACTGCGATGGCACCCGGCATCTGCTGGAAGCCGTAAGACACCAAGCGCCGGGCGCAATGGTTGTGTTTGCAAGTTCTTTGGCTGTGTTTGGGCCTGTTTTTGACCCTATTCTGGGCAGCGCGCTATTGACCGATGCTGACAAGGTGATTACGGATGCTACCGCCGTCAGACCGCAGTCTTCTTATGGCACGCAAAAAGCAATTGGGGAGCTGTGGGTCAATGACTACAGTCGCAAGGGGTTTATTGATGGCCGCGTGCTGCGGCTGCCGACCGTTTGCGTTCGTCCAGGAAAGCCCAATGCGGCGGCGTCCTCTTTTGTGAGCAGCCTGATTCGAGAGCCGCTTCAGGGTAAGACGGCTATTTGCCCAGTTGATTTGAGCTTGGCGCTATGGCTCTCTAGCCCGGAAGCTGTGGTCAATAATTTGATTCATGCCTTGACGCTGGAGGCCGATTGCTTAGGGTCTAATCGGACGATTAATTTGCCAGGGATTACGGTTACTGTGCAGGAAATGATGGCAGCGCTTGAGCGAGTGGCGGGGGCGGCGGCAGTCAGTAAAATTCAATGTCAGCCGGATCCGGCGATCTCTGAAATCGTCGCCAGCTGGCCCAGTCGCTTTGAGGTGAGTCGGGCGTTATCGCTGGGGTTTGTCGGCGATCGCAGCTTCGATGAAATCATCCGAACCTTTGCCGCTAGTTTAAATTAAGCAACCAAAAGTAATTAAACAAAACCTGACTGAGGGCTTTAAGGGTGACCGCTTTTTAGTCGAAGCCGTTATGGTGGAGTGAACCAGTATTTTTCCGGGGGGTCCATGCTCAAAGCTCTGCTTCAGCCATTTCAGCTCCTATTGAATGGCGCTACCGGAAAAGATCGGCTCGAAAAACGTCTCTTAGCCCAGCGCTTAGTGCGACTAGAAACTGACTACGACCGGCTTCAGCGCGATATGGATGAGCTGTTGAGCTACGCCGATGAAGAAACTGAAAAGCTGAGCGTAAACAGTCAAAAATTGCGATCGCAGATCAAACATATCCGAGCCGAAAACAAAGAGTTGAGAGAACAAAACGAGGCGCTAGAAAGCCAAGTTATTTTTCTTAATCAAAAAATAGAAGCCCTCCAAACCCACAAAACCCAATCTCAAAGCACCACCAAAAAAAGATCTCCCCGTCCTCAATCTTCTCCGTCGCCCCCTCTCTCCTTTTCCCCTTCTGCGCTTCCCTCTCAGCCTGCCGATCTTGCAGCCGAGACTGACCTATCAATAGATCTTTCCAACGTCTCCCTCGCGCTCATCGGTGGACATGAAACCACCCACCGCGAAGTCAGTGAAGAACTCAAAAAATACGGCCTGAAGCGCTGTATCCACATTCCGCCACACAGCATCGTCAGCAACAGCCGTAGCCAAATTAAAGACAAAATCAGCAACTGCGATCTGATTGTCACGATTACCAGCTACGTTGATCACTCCGTCACCCAGTGCGTTAAGCAGCTTAAAGATACTCAAATGCTGACTGGAGAGGTAATTAAGGTGCACTGTCACGGCAAAAGCGGCGTAGTTAGAGAAGTGTTAGATCACTTTTCTCATTAGGAATTTGTGATCTGGCATACTGCGTAAGTAGCGCGTAGGTGCATGGAGCGCTAAGCTGGTAGCGCAGAAATTGAGGCTGTTTGAATGCATGGTTTTCCGCAGCGAGCGGCGATGGGTCTGTTATCCATTGGGCTTACGCTCAGTGGCTGCACTCAAGTGAGCACGAACGCTTACGATGCGATCGCTGACTTTGAAGCGACTGCCAAAACTACCTACACTTGGCAAGTCGAGTACGTGCCTCGCAACATCAGTCAAGACCGCCCCAATGATCGCCGCCTAGAGCAATTTGACTCAACTACTGTGACCAATGTTAATGGCACTCGCCCTGAGGCCGCAGGCTCTGGGCCGGATAGTCAGGGGCTGTGGTGGCCGGTGCTGCCCCCCGAACCGACGGTCGATGTCATTGAATCGCGGCAGCTCAAAGGAGAAACGCCGCGATCGCCCGAAGTGATCAAATCCATAGACTACGCCATCACCTTTAACAAAGCCGGTGAAACTCAAACCCTACCGACCGACTACGACGTGTATCGGCAGGCCGTCAAAGCCTTTGAAAAAAACAGACCCTTAGCGCTGACACTAGGGCCGCAAGATAACTCTGTGCTGAAAGCAGAAATAGAATAGCGTCCCCCTTTCCCCCAACACTGCACTAGACGCCAGCCAAAAGCTCCTCTAAAATCAGGGCGACCCCTCACCGGCATTCCGATTAAAAACTCATGGCTAAGCCCCGTATCCTTTCAGGTATTCAAACCACTGGCGACATGCATTTGGGCAATTACCTGGGCGCTATTCGTAACTGGGTAGAGCTGCAAGCAGACCATGAGTGCTTCTTGTTCATGGCCGATCTGCACGCGATTACGGTGCCGCACGATCCCAAAACCCTGGCTGAAAATACGCTCAAAATTGCCGCGACCTACCTGGCTTGCGGGATCGATCCAGATAACTCAACGATTTTTGTGCAATCGCAGCTGCCGGAGCACAGCGAACTGGCCTGGATTTTTAACTGCATTACACCGCTGAACTGGCTAGAGCGGATGATTCAGTTTAAAGAAAAAGCACTGAAGCAGGGCGATAACGTCAGCGTTGGGCTCATGGATTATCCGGTGCTGCAAGCGGCTGATATTTTGCTGTACGAGCCGGATGGGGTGCCGGTTGGCGAAGATCAAAAGCAGCACTTGGAGCTGACGAGAGATATTGCTGCGCGGCTAAATTTTCAGTTTGGCAGTGAGGACAAGCCGATTTTGAAGGTGCCAGAACCGTTGATTCGTAAAGACGGTGCACGAATTATGAGCTTGACTGACGGCACCAAAAAAATGTCTAAATCCGATCCTTCGGATCAGAGTCGGATTGACTTAACCGATCCGCCAGAGGTGATTACCAAAAAAATTAAGCGGGCCAAAACTGACCCGCTGCGAGGCTTAGAATTTGACAATCCGCAGCGACCTGAATGTCATAATTTGCTGGGCATCTATCAGCTATTGTCGAATCAAACTAAAGCTGCCGTTGCGGCTGAGTGCCAGGAGATGGGCTGGGGGCAGTTCAAGCCGCTGCTGGCCGAAACCACCGTAGAAGCGCTGCGACCGATTCAGGAAAAGTATCAGGCGCTGATGAGCGATCGCCCCTATCTTCAGCAAGTACTGGCTAACGGCAAGGCCAAAGCCCAGGCGGTTGCTGCGCCCACACTCGATAAAGTTAAAGCAGCGATTGGCTTTGCTCGGTAAAGATCATCTGGAAAACTCGGCAGATCATTTGTTGGCTCTTATAGAGCGTTGTTCATGAGGGTTGTATGGGGCTTTTATCTGGACTTCTGCCTGGGCTTTCGTTTAGGCATACTTTCCTTAGCCTTCCGCTATATTAGATCTAAACGATGCTGTATATAAACCCGTCAGTTAAGGCCGTCAGTTAAGGAAGCTTTGTATGGTGTTAGTGGCTCAGGCGCGTCCGAGCGAACGCGCAGAATTTATTAGAAAAACGTACTTGCACCTTGCGGGTGCAGTAGCCGCTTTTATGGTGGTTGAGTTTTTGCTGTTTCAAACCGGGATTGCCTTCGCAATGACTCAGTTTGTGATGGACTCTCGGTTAGGCTGGATTGGGATGCTCGGCGGCTTTATGGTGCTGGGCTATCTCTCTAGCAGCTTGACCACTAAAGCGGGCGATATCAATACGCAATACATGGGGCTTGGGCTCTATGTGATTGGCGAGGCGATGATTTTTGCGCCGCTGCTAACCATTGCCTCAACGATGGGATCAGGTGTAATTCAGGCGGCAGCGATCGCCACCCTATTTCTATTTGGGGGGCTTACTATCGTGGTCTTTACCACAGGTCAAGATTTCACCTTTTTGGGCGGTGCGATTAAAGTGGCGGGCATGGTCGCTTTGGGGCTAATTGTCTGTAGCTTTATTTTCGGCCTGAATCTAGGGATCTTTTTCTCGTTTGCGATGGTGGCTTTCGCGGCTGCGGCCATTTTATACCAGACTTCACAAGTCATGCGCCGCTACCCTACTGACTACTATGTGGCCGCTTCTTTAGCGCTATTTTCTTCCGTGATGCTGCTGTTCTGGTACATTTTGCGCATTTTTATGTCACGCCGATAAGCACGCAGACATCAGCCAAAATCTAATTTCTAAATTCTATATTTCATTCAAATTTCTTTAGCCTGAGCTGGAAATCCTTTTGCTCAGGTTTTTTATTGGTTTTTTGATCGGGCTTTTTATGGGCCGCTCTGCTGATGGCGGTTTTGGGAGGGGCGCTGATCGTTTGATTAATCAAAATGGTAGAAATCAGTCATTGGGCCGTTGTGATATTGGCTAGCCTTAACTATTGTTTATTATCTGTATTAGAGCATTCTGCCAAAAACTGTTGATTAGACTGTGAAGGTTAATCAGAAACCCTTCTCAGAATTCCCCATGAAAATCATGGTTGTAGAGGCTAACCGAGCGATTGCCGATCACCTACAGTGTCTGCTTTTGGGCGATTACCACGCAATTGTAACCGTCACGGACGGGGCATCGGCTTGGGAAAAAATAGCCGCTGTCGAGGGTGCCCATCCATACGATTTGATCATTCTGGACGGGTCAAAACAGGATCTAGACAGGGAAAACATTTGCTACCATCTGCGGCAAAACGGCTGTCAGATACCTATTTTGGTACTGTTGGAGACGGCTGAGGTGCAGGGAGCGATCGCGGCTTTAGAAAACGGCGCCGATGATTATCTAATTCGGCCTTTTTCCGATCAGGATTTGGTGACACGCATAGCGTTTTTGGTGCGTCGGGCGCAGCGAGATTGGCGCGATCGCGATCAAATAGCCGTTCAGCTAGAGCGTGAGCGCCTGATTGCCGAAATTACGGATTCTATTCGTCAAACGCTAGATCTAGACAAAATTTTACGTGTCGCCGTCGATCAGGTACGGCACTTTCTAGAAACAGATCGCGTCATTGTTTTTCGCTTTTTATCGGATTGGCAAGGCATTGTAGAATCCGAATCGGTAGCCTCTAGGTGGCAAGTCAACCCTAGCGCTGAAAATTCAAGATGCCTGCTTGGGTAACGTCTATGTCGGTGAATATCGGCAGGGGCGTGTCAGTGCGATTGATGATGTCGAGACGGCAGATGTCGATCCGTTTCATCGAGAATTGCTAAAAAGCTTGCAGGTAAAGGCAAATCTAGTCGTGCCCATTTTACAGGGCGATCACCTCTGGGGGCTGCTGATTGCTCACCATTGCCGCGCCCCTCGGCAGTGGACAGATGAAAGCACCCAACTCCTTCAGCAAGTGGCAACCCAAATGGGCATCGCCATTCAGCAGGCAGAGCTATACCAAAAAACGCAGCAGCAGGCAGCTTTGATTGATATCGCTACCGATGCTATTTTTGTGCGCGATTTAGACGGCCATATTTTGTTTTGGAGTCACGGGGCAGAGCGGCTGTACGGCTGGACAGCATCAGAAGCCATAGGAAACATAGCCCAACAGCTTTTAAAGGAAAAAACGGAGGCCGATCTTAAAAAGGCGCTTAAAACCACTTTAGAGCGAGGCTTTTGGCAAGGCGAGCTGACTCAATCTACTAAAGCCGGAGACAGCATTCTAGTTGCTAGCCGCTGGACGCTCGTAAAAGATAGAGATAATCGTCCGCACTCGCTGTTAGAAGTCAATACTGACATCACTGAGAAAAAGCGCCTCGAAGCTCAGTTCTATCAAGCCCAACGTCTCGAAAGTCTCGGTCGGCTAGCAGGCGGGATCGCTCACGATCTGGGCAATATGCTCACGCCCATATTAGGCATTGCTCAGCTTTTGCGCCTCACTCAAAAAAACATTGATGCGACTACACAGCAACAGCTCGATTTATTAGAAAGCAGCGCTAAGCGCGGCGCTGATATGGTCAAACAAATTCTCACGTTTGCCCAAGGCAGCTCTGAAAGTAAAACCGTTGTAGATGTTGTCGTGGTGCTGCAAGAGGTGATAGCTGTGGTCCGTCAGGGCTTTCCCAGCTCGATTGAAATTCATCAAGACATTGTTCATTCCGCTTCCTCCCAGCCGCTTTTAAAAGAAGTCTCGGCTGATTCTACGCATTTGCACCAAGTGCTGATGAATCTATGTATCAATGCTCGCGATGCCATGCCCGATGGCGGCGTCTTGAGCGTTACGGTGGATAATTGCTATGTTGACGAGGCTGCTGCTAGCAAAAACTTAGAGGCGGCAGTGGGGTATTACATTGTGGTTCGAGTTGCCGATACGGGAATAGGCATTGCGCCTGAGATGCGCGATCGCATTTTCGATCCCTTTTTCACCACCAAAGCCCCCGACAAAGGCACCGGCTTAGGACTCTCGACTGTATCTGGTATTGTCAAAAACGCGGGCGGCTTTCTCGAAGTTGTCAGCGAACTAGGCCAAGGCACGCAAATCAACGTGTACTTGCCTGCTTTAAAATCGCCCTCTCCGCCTTCATAAATTCCCTGCTGAATTTGGCCCTTAAAGGAGGCTAAGGCGATTCCAATAAAAAGCAGATAATCTCAATTAGCGCATCGGTTTCGACCGGTTTGGCAATGTGCCTTTGAAAGCCTGCCGACATCGCTTGCTGATAGTCCCTTTTGGCAGCGTAAGCGGTCAAAGCTATCGCGGGCGTTTTGCCGCCTTGATCCGCCGGTAAGGCTCTAATTCTGCGAATCAAGGCGTAACCATCCATCTCAGGCATGCCGACATCGCTGACAAGCACATCCGGTGGCGACTCAATTAGCAGCGCCAATGCCTCATGGCCCGAAGCCGCTGCCCTTACGCTAGCGCCATACGTTTCTAATGCAGCCGTCACATACTCCCGGCTGCTGTCATCATCATCGACTACCAAAATTCTTCTATTCTGTAAGCTGAGTGCCGCTGCATCGGGCACCGTCTCTAGATCTAAGGGCTCTAGCAGCTCTGGTAGAAGCGTCTGCAAGACAGGTGTAGGCAGCAGCGGCAGCCTAAACACAAACGTCGCACCTTGCCCTTCGCCAGCGCTGTCTGCGCGAATCGTACCGCCGTGCAATTCCACTAGCCGGTGCACAATCGCTAGTCCTAGCCCTAGCCCACCAAATTTGCGGGTAATGCTGGCATCTTCTTGCCGAAAATGATCAAACACATGAGGTAAAAAATCCGGATGAATGCCTTTACCTGTATCACTGATGCTAACTTGAGCCTCTGCGCCAACCCGTTCGAGTTGAATGGTGATGCGACCGCCTTGAGGCGTAAACTTGACAGCATTCGAGAGCAGATTCCAAATGACCTGCTGCAAGCGGTTAGCGTCGCCCGACACGGTGCCCACAGATGTATCGAGCGCCATGTGCAAATGAATGTATTTAGCCGTCGCCGAGAGCTGCACTGTCTCCATCGCCGTTCGGATGACATAGCCCAAATCAACCGGCTGAGCGCTTAAACTTAGTTTCCCTTGCAAAATTCGAGATACATCGAGCAAATCACTAATGAGCTGAGCCTGCATTTTGGCATTGCGCTCAATAATTTGTAAGGCATGAGCGGTTTTATGCGGTGGTAGGTGCCCTTTTTGCAAAAGCTGCGACCAGCCTAGGATTGGATTAAGCGGCGTCCGCAGCTCATGCGATATCACCGCCAAAAACTCATCCTTAATCCGGTTTGCCGACTCTGCGGCAAGTCTGGCTTTTTGCTCTTGCACTAGCAGCAGCTCTCGGGCCTGTTCGGCTTTTCTTTGTTCGGTAATGTCAGTATTGGTACCGAACCAACGCAGCACATGGTCTTGCTCACTGCGGATCGGAATCGCCCGCGAGAGAAACCAGCGATACTTTCCATCTTTGCCGCGCAAAGGAAAGGTATCTTCCCAAGGTTCATCGCGCTCAAAGCAGCGCTTAACTTTTTCAAAAACGCGATCAATATGATCCGGATGGTGCACTTGCTGCCAGCCCCAGCCGGCCATCTCTGCCATCGTCGTGCCGGTATAGTCAAACCATCGCTGGTTATACCAGTCAATTTTGCCTTCGTGATCTGCAATCCAGGCCAGTTGGGCAATATTGTCTGCTAGGTTGCGAAAGCGCTCTTCACTCATTGCCAAAGCTTTTTTGGCCTGCTTACGAGCGGTCACATCTGTGGCCTCAGGCACAATAAAAATCACCTCACCCGCTTCGTCAAAGATGGGGTAAAACAAAAATTCAAATGTGATGATCCTACCCACTGAAGACGCGACCGAAATTTCTTGATGGTCGCGTTCCCCTGCCGCCGCTCGCATCACAGATTGCCGAACCAGCTCAGCTGCTACCGGTGTGTAGCGAAACCAAACCGTTTCCCATAGCGGCAACCCGATTACCGCCTCCGCTTGAGTTTCGACAAAATCAAGCGCGGCCCGGTTGATCTCAATTAAGGTGCCATCGGGAGTTAGTAGGCCCATATACCGGCTGGTGCCATCGTAAATCGCACGCAGTTGCTGGACGTTTTTTCTGCAGCGCGGCTTCGGCTTGTTTTTGGTCGGTGACGTTTCTGAAGTAGGCGGTCATGCCCTCATTTGCCGGATAAGCGTGTGCTTCGTACCAGCGCTCATGATCCGGATAGTAAGAGACGACCGAGGAAGCTATTTTATCTTCAGCAGCGCGGCGGTAGGCTATTTCAAACTCGCTGCCCACAATGCCGGGATATTCTTCCCACATGACTTTGCCCATCAGATCACCCGGCTGACGGCTTAGCAGCCGCTCGGCTTGAGGATTGAGATACGTAATTTTCCAGTCTTGATCAACGGTAAAAAAAGCGTCTGTGATACTTTCTAAAATGCTTCGGCTCTGGGCTTCGCTGGCCATAAGCGCTTGTTCGGTTCGTTTCCGCTCAGTGGTGTTTGTAAATATAATGACAAATTGATTGCTTTGCACCTCGCCAATGGGAAAGGCATTGACATCGAACCAGCGGTTCATCGCGGTGGCTTGCTGCTCAAACCGAATAGGTTTGCCAGTGAGCACGACTTGGCCGTAGATTTCAAACCACTCCGCTTCTAGATCAGGAACAAGTTCGCGGATGGTTTTACCTACAACATTACTGAGTCCTGTGAGGGTTTCAAACCTGGAGTTGACTTCTAAAAATCGGTAGTCGTAAGGCTTATGCGCTTCATCGAACAGCATTTCGCAAATGCAAAAGCCTTCGTCCATTGAGTCGAATAGGCTGCGATACTTTTTTTTGAAACGGTATAGCGCATTGTTGATGCGATCGCGCTCTAGCAAAATGCTGACACAATGAGCCCCAAATTCGGCTAGCTGCTTCTCTTCAGGCGTCGCCGATCTCACCGTGTCGAAGTTCAAGACAAGCGATCCTAAAAGAGCCTGATCAGCAGCGACAATTGGGACTGCGTGATGCGCTAAGGCGCGATCATCTGATGATTGATGGAGCGATTCTTCTACCAGATCTTCTACGAGATCTTTGATCAAAATGACGGCACTGGTGCCGGGGCTGATTCGCGATATCGAATCACAAATAGCCGCGAGACATTCCTCTATGGGCGCTGCCGCCGCTAGCATTGTCATCAGCCGATTTTGTTCAGCTATGCATTGATTGGCTTGATGGTGACTGGCTTGATGGCTAGCTTGATTTTGGGCGATCGCGGCGGCTGTTTCCATTCGGGTATTTTGAGTAGCACCAACGCACAGTTATGAACAAACAGTTATGAACAAAATGTAGGCTGGCAAGCCTGTTTTGGTTCCCTGTCTTGAGGTAGAAATCCTCAACCTTACAGGTCATTTCAGGGGCGTTTCAGGGGCGTTTCAGCGGCGTTTCACTGGCATTTACCGGCATTTTACTGGCGTTTCACCGTGGCTTCCAGGATATTACGCCAACCAATCTTTTGTATACAATGGCATTATTTCCGTTACAAGTGCGACAGATAATCATCGCTAAATTAGTGACGATTAGAAAGCATCGAGCCTTCACCCCCCCCCTTGACCTCTATCAAGCACAGCCATGGCACAGGTTACTGCGACTGCAGCTCAAAGCGAGAAACCGCGTGAACAGACAAGCCAAAAAAACGCTTTCAAAGCCGCCAATCACCCGCCGAAGGGCTGCACATTTTTACCTGCCGACTGGGAGGCGATCGCCTCTTTTTGGTATCCCGTTGCCTTTAGCCACACCATCGGTGACGAGCCGATTGCCGCCACTTTGCTCGATCAGCGCCTAGTAATTTGGCGAACCGCTGCGGGCCTATGCATTGCCAATGACATTTGTCTGCACCGAGGCGTCCCGCTCAGTATGGGCATGGTAGAAAACGATCAGCTCATCTGCAAATACCACGGCTTTCACTACAACGCTGCCGGTCAATGCACGTTAATTCCAGCTAATCCAAGCGCTAGCGCGCCCAGCAAACTCTGTCTCAAAACCTACCCTGTCAAAGAAGCCTACGGCTTAGTCTGGACGACACTGACCGGCTCAGCCAACGATCCGCAAGCGCTGCCTGAACTCCCCGAATGGACAGACGCTGACTACCAGCAAATTTTGCCCGACCCGATTGCCGTTGAAGCCGCCGCCGGTCGTCAAATGGAAGGCTTTTTAGATGTGGCGCATTTTGCCTGGGTACATGCCGAGTCTTTTGGCGATCGCACCAACCCCGTTGTCCCCAAATACAGCGTCACCCCCACTGAACGGGGCCTTAACGCCCAGTACATCAGCAGCGTCAGCAACTTCCCCAAAAGCATTCAGCACCGTGCGCCCAAAGACTTTCAGTGGCTGCGAGACTTCACCGTCTTTTTACCCTTTGCGGCCATCTTAAGAGTGCATTTTCCCCAGGAAGGGCGTCTGTGCATTCTCAACGCCGCCTCGCCCATCTCTGCCCGCAAAACTCGGCTGTTCTCACCTATTTGCCGCAATTTTGATAAAGATCAGCCACTCGAACCGGTCTATGAATTTAACTATCAAATTTTTGACGAAGATAGAGAAATTATAGAGGCTCAGTACCCCGAAGATCTGCCCCTAGATCTTCGCGCCGAAGCTCATATCGAAGCCGACCAAACCTCAATTGCCTACCGTAAAGGGCTCGCAATGCTTGGCCTCAGCAAACTGTATACGGCATAAACAAACATACGGCATAAATAAATGGGGACACTGCTGGTCAAAAATATCCATACGCTGGTGACCATGGATGAAGCCCGAAGAGAGATTAGGTATGGTGCGCTCTTCGTGCGAGACAACATTATTGAACAAGTCGGGACCACCGCTAGCTTGGAGGCTAGCTTAGCGGCGATGCCTGCCGATCAGGTGCTGGATTTGAGCGATCGCCACATTGTTCTCCCTGGCCTTATCAACACCCATCACCACTTCTTCCAAACCCTGACTCGCGCCGTTCCTGCCGCCCAAAACTGCGATCTCTTCAACTGGCTTCAAATCCTCTACCCGATGTGGTCAACGCTCACCGCTAAAGGCGTCTACGCCAGCGCCAAAATGGCCGCTGCCGAACTCATGCTCTCCGGCTGTACCACCGCTAGCGACCACCTTTATCTCTACCCCAATGACTGCACGTTGGATGACGAAATTCGCGCTACCCAAGACATTGGCATTCGGTTTCACGCCAGCCGAGGCAGCATGAGCTTAGGCGAAAGCCAAGGCGGACTGCCCCCCGACAACCTCGTCGAAAACGAAAAAGACATCCTCAAAGATTCACAGCGCCTCATCGAGCAATATCACGACAACAGCCGCCATGCAATGATGCGCATTGTCCTAGCGCCTTGCTCTCCTTTTTCCGTCTCTTCTGATCTGATGCGAGAATCTGCCGCGATGGCTCGTAGCTACGAGGGTGTCCGGCTCCACACCCATCTCGCCGAAAACAAAAGCGATGTAGACTACAGCCTCAGCAAATTTGGCCTGCGCCCCGGTGACTATGCCGAATCAGTCGGCTGGCTAGGCGACGATGTATGGCACGCCCACTGTGTGCAGCTTAGCGATGATGCTATTACCAAATTTGCCCGCACCGGCACCAGCGTGGCCCACTGCCCCTGTAGCAACATGCGTCTCGCCAGTGGCATCGCCCCCATTCGCCAAATGCTTGATAAAGGGGTAGCGGTTGGTATAGGGGTCGATGGCGCCGCGTCTAACGATGCCTCAAATCTGTTGCAAGAAAGCCGCACCGCTTTTTTAGTTGCTCGGCTCAGAGAGCAAAACGCCGCTGCCATGACAGCCCGCGAAGCTCTAGAAATGGCCACCATCGGCGGCTCAAAAGTATTAGGCCGAGATGACATCGGCTACTTAGCACCCGGAATGTCGGCTGATTTTGTGGCTTTTAACATCGATACGCCCGCATTGGTCGGCAGTCATCACGATGTAGTCGCAGCGCTCATATTCTGCCAGCCGCCAGTCGTAGATTACAGCTTTATCAACGGCAAAAAGGTCATTGATCAAGGGCAGTTAGTCACAGTGAATTTAGAACAACTCACAGAAACCTGCAATCAACTCGCGAAGGCCATGATCGTTCAGCTGTGAGCAGATCGTCTTATCCCACCAACATCGCCAGGAAAAATGAAAGTCGCTTCTTGACGGGCTTCCCAATAGCGTCTTTGATAGCTCTTGCTAACGCGCACGCCTGCGGCGGCTACAAAAAAAGCACTCATCGGCGCAGCCATAGGCACCCAGCCTCCTGCTTGAAAACATCCTATGCTGATCAAACAGATCGCGCTAAGGCCGCTAACTCCAAACAGAATCAGGGTGGATCCTTTTTGCGTGAGTACCATCAGCACACTGCCCGTGCCGGTCAGGGCGATAATCCACGCGACTTCTGCCCAGTCAGGCCATGCCCAAGGGAGGGGTTTACCATCGAGGACGGCTGAGAGAATTTGACTACTCACTTGAGCGTGAATGATGACCCCAGGCATTTTTTGCTGGTGGTCACGTCTTGAACTAAACGGTGTCAAGAACAAATCGCGGCTGCTGTCAGTGGTGGGGCCAATCAGCACAATTTTATCTTTGACCAAAACGGGATCAAAGCGGCGATTGAGCGCATCCGCAAAGCTGATTCTAGCCGCTACGTTTTGAGCTGATCGGTAGCTCATCAGCATTTGATAGCCCGCAATTTCCATCTGTCGGTAGCCGCCAAAAGTTTCCGCCATAGGCGCAAATCGAACCCCACCGAGCTGTAAAATATCTCCTGGCGCTGGCTCAATGTTGTTGTACTGCTTTAGATAGCGAATGGCTAGATCAACGCCTAAGGCAAAGACCGGCTGAGCGTTATTGTCTATTTTACTTTGGTTACGGTTTCGATTCGCAAAATCGACCATTAAGGCTCGGCGCACCCGAAAATCTGGATCTTCGAGAATATTGCTGAAGCTGGTTTGACCGGGCAAGATTTTGGGGAATGGCGAAGTGGATGGGGCTGGGCTGGCATCGCTAAGCTTGGTAATGGCGACGACGTTGGGTGCTTTTAAGCTTTGGCGCAGGCTTTCATGACTAAATCCTGGCAATGAGTCACTTAATAGATCTAGCCCAATCTGGGCCGGCTGATATTGCTGCAAGTTTTCAATGGCGGTGGCGATCGCTTGATCAGACGGCGCAAAAGCAGACGGCGATCGCCAATCTGCCTCGCTCACTTCAACAATCAACAGCCGAGGATCAGGGCCCGGATCCACCTGAGCGCGTACGAGCTGATCATGCACCGCTAGCTCCGCTGGAACAAACACACCGATTTGACGCAGTCCTAAGATCAGGGCGCTGGTGGCAGCAGTGGCGATCGCGACCGTCCAGTATTTGGCCTGCCGACTCATCTGCCATCGCAAAATAGCAGATTGTCCGCTAGCGTTTAGGCGGGCCTGAACTGCAGAATCTTCTAGCGCAGTGCTGGCACTTGCCGCCTCTAGCGGTAGTTGGTCTAAGCGGGTTAAGTCATGCTGCACAGCCGCGACACTGGGGTAGCGTTGCTGAATGTAGTGGCGAATCATGTTATCTAGCAAAATCGCTAGGCCAGAACTGACCTCTGCATAGTCGCGCCAGCAAGGATCTAAGCTGCCCAAGTCCTCAGGCAAATCGGTAGGCGATCGCCCGGTCAGGGCATGAATTACCGTCATTCCCAGCGCATAAATATCGCTGCTGTAGCGCGGCTTCCCGGAAAGCTGCTCGCTCGGTGTATAGCCTTGAGTGCCAATGCCAATCGTCAGCGCCGTGCGCTCACCGGTAATCAGCCGGGTACGAATTTCTTTGACCGCGCCAAAGTCAATCAGCACAATTTCGCCAGTATCTCGGCGGCGAATCAGGTTATCGGGCTTGAGATCGCGGTGCACGACATGGTGATCGTGAATAAAACTTAGAACGGGTAAAACGCTGTTGAGTAAAGCGATGGCCTCCGCTTCGGTAAATTTGCCCGCTTGGCGAATTTCATCTTCCAAAGACTGCCCGTCAATGAATTCTTGCACCAGATAAAATTCATTGCCTTCTTCAAAAGAGCCAAGCAACCTAGGAATTTGGGGATGGTCGCCTAATTTTCCTAAGATTTTTACTTCGGTTTCAAAAAGGCGGCGGGCGATCGCTAAAAAACTGGCATCCTGACTAGCGGGCTTGAGCTGCTTGACGACACACTGAGCGCAGCCATTTCCCAAATCACTCGCTAAATCACTCGCTAAATCGGTCGCTAAATCGGTCGCTAAATACGTTTGTCCAAACCCACCTGCCCCTAAAATTCGGGTTAGCTGATAGCGCCCAATGAGTGTCTGTCCCAGCATACTTATTGGCCTTTTGCGCCTTCAGCAATTGTCTTCTTTATCGCAACTTTAATCTTATGTCTCTCTTTAACAGATAAACAGCGTTGGACTACGTAATTGACAATGCCAAAGACAGCAATATTAGGCACTCATTAAACTCAGTAATGCTTCGGGGATAGATCAGTCATAGAATCAGTAACTCTTTGAGTATGAATCACTAATTCTTCAGACATGGATCAGGTCAGCCTCAGGATCGAATCAGTACCGAATCAGCAAGGTTACCTGGGCATTGATGGTTTGCTCTTGGCCAATGATCGGCGTTTTGGCAGCGGCGTTCGCTAGGCGATCTTGCTGGGCAAAGGCTTCAGGTGCTGGGCTAGGCGGTGGCGCACTGATCGATCCAATAGAAACGTTGAGTACGCTCTGGCGAGAAAGTCCTAACGCGGCTAGTACCGTATCAGCCTGCGCTTGGGCGTCTTCGACCGCTGAGATCAGGGCTTGCTGACGGGCGGCTTCAATGGCGGCATCGGTGGCGACAAAGCTGACGCCTTCGATTTGACTAGCCCCTACTTTTACCGCTTGATCGATGATTGCGCCTGCGCTTTCGGTCGGGGCTCTAAAGCTAAGGGTATTCGTGGCCTGATAGCCTCTAGAAATTTGCCGACCGTCTACATAGTCGTAGCGGGGTGAGAGCGAAATGCCCGTGGTCTGTAGTTTTTCGACGTTCTGCGATCGCACCCATTCCACCACCGCCGTCGATTTTTCAGCTGCCTGCTGCTGCGCGGCTTCAGCCGTATTCGCTTCTACCAAAACGCCCAATCGAACTTCTGTGAGCGTCGTGGGAATGGTTTGCATGCCCTGGCCAGTGACGCTGAGCGATCGCTCCGGCTGCTGATAGCCCGACTGTGGATAAGTCTGCGCGCTAGCAGCTTGAGCAGGCCATAGCGCATAGCCCGCTAACGGCGCTAGCACCAGCGCTGTTAGTACCAGTGAAAAAGGCCATGGGTGGCCAGACTGGGCCGGAACGCCGACTTTGATCAAATCTTTAAACATGGATACCCTCAAAAGCTGATGTGAAATAAAACAACTTATTTACAGCTTATGAGCAGTCTAGTGGCCTATCAGAGCGGTTTCAGTTTTAGTAACGTCAATTGAAGTAATTGAAGTACTCTAAACCTTGTCCACGTCCAGAACTGTAGTTTTCTCGGTGGGAAAACTCAAGGTTTCAACTTGGACGTGGTTTAATTGGCGTAGCCCGATTGAAAAGGGCCTACTATTTTCGTTTGGCTTCACGCGCTGCCTGTACGCGCTGAGCTACGACTAGCCCCAAATAATATCCCCAGACGCTGTTGATTAGACCCACGACAAGTGAGCCCAGCATCAGGGCGGTAGCCACATCTCTGCCCATCGCCATCCACTCGGTAATGTTGAGTGAAGTAGTCGGTAAATTAGTGACGCTGGGCATCCTCAATAGCCAGCAGCCAATGTAGTAATTGAAGGCAAAAAGCGGCAGATACGTTAACGGATTGCTGATCCAGGTGCTAGCGATCGCCACTACCTTATTGCCTTGAAAAAGGGTCGCCAAGGCGATCGCAATCAGCGACTGAAAGCCAAGCAGCGGAAATGAGCCTGAAAACACGCCCACCGAGAGCCCGCGGGCGATTGCCTGAGGGCTGCTCTGCATTCTGATAAAGCGAATATAAAAATAGCGTGCCAGCCGTTTCCAATACGTCAAGTCCAGCATTTTGAGCACAGAATTTTCTGGCACAGAGCGGCGCTCAGCATTTTTTTGAATGACGGAATTTGGGCTTTGCAGATCAGGATGGCTCAATTCTTCTACGGTCATATTTTGAGCAAGGGTGCTTTTAGAATACTGGGTACTGCTTTTGCCGCTAGAGTCAGTGCCAGATCTGGCATTGACTCTGGCATTGCGGTTTGATTCTGACTCTGACATGGTGATTACATAAACGGTATGCTTGCTACCTGCGCTTAGCCTAGCCTTTTGATTTCTAATTTGGCTTAAATTTTAGAGTGGCTAAAAGAATTTTATGTAAGATCTATGTCTCTATAATAAAGCCCATTTTTTAGCAGCTTTCTACAGCCTCAGCGACCTTAGCAGCCCGTGCGGATTGCGCATTACAACCAAATACGCTTTACTTCACAGTATAAATACTGAATAAAAATACTGAATCCGCAAGCGCTAAAAACAATTTCTATACTTATGCAGCTTAATACAGTCAAGCGAAATCAAGTGGAGTAAGCATTGGCAGCAGATTTGGCGGCGAATACAGCAGCAAATATATCAACAGTCTATCAGGCAGAAACGATTGCCGCGATCGCGACTGCCATCGTCCCGCAGCAGGGCAGCGTTGGCATTGTCCGGCTTTCGGGCATAGAAGCCATTGCCATTGCCCAATCGCTGTTTCGAGCGCCCGGTCAGCAAATTTGGGAAAGCCATCGGATTTTGTATGGCTATGTGCTAGAGCCCGACAGCCAGCAAATTGTTGATGAAGCGCTGCTGTTATTGATGTATTCACCGCGATCTTATACCCGTGAAGATGTGGTGGAGTTTCACTGTCATGGCGGCATTATGGCCGTACAGCAGGTATTGCAGCTCTGTGTGCGGCAAGGCGCTCGGCTCGCGCAGCCCGGAGAATTTACGCTGCGGGCTTTTTTGAACGGGCGGTTAGATCTCACCCAAGCTGAAGGCATTGCCGACTTAGTTGGGGCGCAGTCGCCGCAAGCGGCGCAAACGGCGCTGATGGGCATTCGCGGTAAGCTAGCGGGCGTGATTAAAACCCTGCGATCGCAGTGTCTAGATGTGCTGGCAGAAATCGAGGCGCGGGTAGATTTTGCCGATGATTTGCCGCCCATAGATGAAGCAAAAGTGCGATCACAACTGCAAGCCATACTCGATGACATCATTCATATTTTAGCCACGGCTCCGCAAGGCGAACTGCTGCGATCCGGTATCAAAATTGCGATTATTGGCCAGCCCAACGTCGGTAAATCCAGCTTATTAAATGCTTGGAGCCAGAGCGATCGCGCCATTGTCACGCCGCTTCCGGGCACCACTCGCGATGTGGTCGAGTCTCAGCTGATTGTCGGTGGCATTCCGGTGCAAGTGCTCGACACCGCCGGCATTCGCGAATCGGCGGATGAGGTGGAGCAACTGGGGATAGCGCGATCGCAAGCCGCCGCTCAAGCTGCCGATCTCGTTTTGCTAACGCTTGATGCCACCTTAGGCTGGCAAACTGCCGAGCAAACACTCTACGAACAAATCAAACACAAGGCTTACATCCTGGTGGTGAATAAAATAGATTTGTTGGATTTCGACAAATCCCGACTCGATCTCCCGACAGCCGCTGTTGTCTACACTGCTGTCAACCCCAAAACTGCTATTCCTCACGGTGTTGAGTCGCTAGAAGCCGCTATTCTCACGGCAATTCACAGCGGCAATCTGGCCGCTGCCGACACGGATATTGCCATTAATCAGCGCCAAGCGACGGCTCTATTACAGGCTAAATCGGCCCTGATAGAAGTTCAAACTACCATCGAAAACGAACTCCCGCTAGACTTTTGGACAATAGATCTGCGGGCTGCGATTCGCGCGCTCGGTGAGGTCACAGGCGAAGAGATGACGGAATCTATGCTGGATGAAATTTTCAGCCGGTTCTGTATTGGCAAATAGTAACCCTGAGAAGCTGCTGTTCCAACCCAAGGGTTTAAACCAAAAACTCTCAAGTCATTGATTTTATGCTTGATCGAGTGACTTAGAACATGATTAGTCAAAAGCAAAAACTAAAAAGCTTATGCTGCTGGCGAGGAGTCGCCTTTTTGCTTCAATCGGACGCTTGCTCCTGCGATCGCCCCCAAGCCCAGCAACATTCCAGGTTCAGGAATATCACGAGGAGTACTTGGAGGCTTGCCTGCTTGAGTATAAACAGAAATATGAGAAAGATCGGGCGTATTTCCTTTTTTGCCCACGGGGGTGACGCCAAGGGTATTCCAATTGAAGGTAGCGAGGTTATTAATGGTGTAAAGAGAATAAGAATTTCCGGCTTTCACAGCGATCGCACCTGGCCCCGTTAGGCTAGTTTTGGCCACTCCCGAAGTCGTGCTAGTGCCGCCTGAGAGAAAAGAAACGATACCACCTGCTTCACTATCGCCTTTAAAAGACCAGCCCGTTCCAAACAACGCATTCAAATTGGTGAGTGCTGTGCCTTGAGCGCCCTTGTCATTACCTTCAAAGGCACCGGCACAATCTGTGTAAGCAAAAGTCGCTTTGGCGCAAGTAGTGCCGGTGCCTAAAGTGGCTGCTTGGGCCGAGTCAAACGCTGATGGCACAAGAGTTACAGCTGTTGCGGTTAAAGCCACCAGAGTTAATTGTTTGAGGTGCATGTTGATAAAGTCCATTGCTGACCAGCTTCTATAAAAGCACTGCTAATTGAGTAATGCATAGAGATGGACGTATAAATTGACACATCTTTGCAATCCGTGTGGCGTAGCTACACAATCAAAAAAATAGGTATGACTGTAAACTGGATGTATGGCTGCAACCATTAGTTTGTCCGCTGATTTGCCCAATAATTTGCCCAATAATTTGTTCGATAATTTGTCCAGTGATTGAATAGTGATTACCTATTGGCTGCTATGGCTGCTCTGACCTTGCAATTTCCGTCATCAACGCAGCTGTCAGAGGATCCTGCGATTTGCTAGCGATCGCTTCCAACCCCTACAGGCAAAAATGCATGCATATATCGAGAATGGGGCTTGTTTCGACTGGCTGCTGAACTGCAAAGAACAACAGGTTGAAATCTATCGGCCTAACCTGCCTACAGCACTCCTGCAAAATCTTGCCTAGCTTTCGGGTGAACCTGTTCTACCCGGCTTTGAACTCAAGTTCGAAGGCATTCTCTAGCTCTCTTTAGATCTGTTTAAAAACAATTACTCATGCTACGTCTCAATCAAATCAAACTGCCGCTTAACCACACTGAAGAAGATTTGCAGGCGGCGATTTTGCAAAAGCTCAAAATCTCTGCGCGGGAACTGAGCGGCTATTCCGTCTTTAAGCGCAGCTACGATGCCCGTAAGCGCGACGCGATTTCGCTGGTGTATGCCTTAGATGTAGAAACTTCTCGACAAAAACAAATTCTCAGTCACAGCAAGAAAAATGCAGGTATTGTACCTACACCCAATATGGCTTATCGCTATGTCGCGCAAGCGCCGCCGGGGCTGGAAATTCGTCCGGTGGTCATAGGTGCTGGCCCTTGCGGGATGTATGCTGGGCTGTTGTTGGCACAAATGGGGTTTCGCCCGATTGTTTTAGAGCGAGGGAAGGCCGTGCATGAGCGATCGCAAGATACGTTCGGCTTCTGGAGCAAGCGCAAATTCAACCCCGAATCGAACGCTCAGTTTGGGGAAGGCGGAGCCGGAACTTTTTCTGATGGCAAGCTGTACAGCCGTATTAAAGACAACGATCACCACGGGCGCAAAGTACTTACCGAGCTAGTGGAACATGGCGCCGTGCCAGAGATTTTGTACATTAGCAAGCCGCATATTGGCACGTATCGGCTGGTGAAAATTGTTGAGAATATTCGCCATAAAATCATCGCATTAGGCGGCGAGATTCGCTTTCAAAGCCGGGTAGAGACTATTGAAATAGAGTCCGATGAAACGGCACAACAGCGCCGACAGGTAAAAGGGGTAAGGCTAGAAAGTGGAGAGTTTATTGCTACCCATCATGTGGTGTTAGCCGTCGGGCACAGTGCGCGAGACACCTTTGAAATGCTGCATAAGCAAGGGGTTTATATTGAGCCAAAACCCTTTTCGGTGGGCTTTCGGATTGAGCATCCGCAGCCGTTAATCGATCAGTGCCGCTATGGCGAGAATGCCGGACATCCGATTTTGGGCGCTGCCGACTATAAGCTAGTCCATCACTGCCAGCAGGGGGTGGCTAAGGGGCGTACGGTATATAGCTTTTGCATGTGCCCCGGCGGGCAGGTCGTGGCTGCAACCTCTGAACCGGGGCGAGTGGTCACTAACGGCATGAGTCAGTATGAGCGCAGCGGCAAAAATGCAAACAGCGGGATCGTGGTCGGCATCACCCCAGAAGAAGATTATCCTGGCGATCCGTTAGCAGGTATGGCGCTGCAAAGAACGCTAGAGCAGCGAGCGTTTGAACTAGGCGGCGGCACCTATGAAGCGCCGGGACAGTTAGTCGGAGACTTTTTGGCAGGGCGGCCTTCAAAAGCTTTAGGGCAAGTGCAACCGTCTTATCGTCCGGGCGTGCATTTGGGTGATTTGAGTGAGAGTTTGCCGGGATATGCTATAGCTGCTATCCGTGAAGCTATTCCGGCCTTTGATCAAACCATTCCAGGCTTTGCGATGCCCGATGCGGTACTGACAGGCGTTGAAACAAGAACCTCATCCCCCATTCGGATTAAGCGAAATGACAGCTACCAAAGCTTGAATACTCAAGGACTCTATCCTGCTGGAGAGGGTGCAGGCTATGCTGGCGGGATTCTGTCGGCGGCTGTTGATGGGATTAAGGTCGCTGAGGCGGTGGCGCTTAGTATGGTTAATAAATAGTATGGTCAATAGATAGTATGGTCAGCAGAACTCGGCAAATGGCTTAAAAGCAGATGACTTAAGGCCTCTGTTTGGCTGTTTGGCTGTTTGGCTTTACAGCAAGTAGTCTATGATGACGGCGGCTAATGCAGCTATTGCCGTAATGCCTAAGCCTTCCAAAGGATTTTGGCCTTGGCTGACAGCAAAGGACGTAATCACGCCCGCCCCTAACGCAGCAACGACTAACGAACCCACCCAGTCTCTTTTAGAATCGTTATACATAGCGGAATGTCTTGATGCCTTATATATCTTTTGGGCGATTCCAACGTATCATTCTAGGCTTGACGCTTTCAGCTAGCTGCTCTATTTCGTAACCAACTGTTGAATTGAGATAGCTTTCTTAACAACTCTCTCATTTAGCCCCCAATAAGCTTTCAGCAGTTACTCTCTATCGACATTACCGTCCTTGATCCAGCCTTCTTCGCCGTTGTCGAGCGTGACTTTAAGCCAGCCGCTCTCTTCTGAGAGTACGGTAACGCTTTCTTGATATGCTAGTCCGCCAATATTCTCGTAGTCCGCCCCAGGCCCGGATCGTAAAATCAGGCCCACTGGCTGATTGACAACAACCTTATAAGCACCGGCTGGCAAAGGTTCATTTGTTTTAGCCGGAGGCGCTTCCGTTTCAATAGACGGGCCTTCACTGGCCTGCTCACCGCTACTGCCTGTATCTGAAGCAGACGGCTGATCGTTTGGCAGATCGTTCTCATAGATAGGGCGATCAGGCTGCTCAGCATGTTTGGTAATAAAGTACTTGACCATTGATAAGCCTGCTAGCGACATAATCAGCATGGCCAAAATAATGCCAAGGACGAATTTGCTAAGGCCCAACAAAAAGTTTTTCATCACCATGATCTAGCGCAACGTGCAAGAGCTTTATGGTTATAGCGTGAAGTGCGCGATTGGTAAAGGCTTATTGATCTAGATCACTATTCTCATGACGATTCGTCTTGGCGGCGCTGCTCTAGCTGCTCAGATAAATGCTCGGATAGGCGATCAGCCAGCGGATTTTTGCGGGAGGCAAGGCGGGCTTTGCCAGCAGCAGCCCAGTTTTGCAAAGCTTCTATTTGCGGTTGGGCAGTACGGGCCAAGGGAATAATTTGGCTGACGGCTTCGAGAATATCGTCGTGGGTGAAGTCGCGGTTTTGGCTAAAGCCGATGTGCATGGCTTCAATCAGCGATTGCTCGATTTCGGCACCTGAAAAGTCGGGGGTTTCGTAGGCCAGCCGTTTGAGGTCGTAGGCGGCTAGGTTGTGAGGGCGCAGGCGGGTGAGGTGAACGCTGAAAATAGCTTCGCGCTCGGTTTGGCTGGGCAAACCGACGAAGAAGATTTCATCAAAGCGACCGCGCCGGAGCATTTCGGGTGGGAGGGCTTGGATGTTGTTGGCCGTGGCAACGACGAAAACAGGAGAGGCTTTTTCGGCCATCCAGGTAATGAAGGTGCCAAACACGCGGCTAGTGGTACCAGAGTCGCCACGACCGTCGGAGCCAGCGAAGGCTTTGTCGATTTCGTCGATCCATAAGATGCAGGGGGCGAGGGCTTCGGCCAGTTGAATCATTTGCCGGGTGCGTGATTCGGATTCGCCCACAAGACCCCCAAAGAGACGGCCTACGTCGAGGCGCAGTAGGGGAAGGTGCCAGTGATGGGCTATAGCTTTAGCTGTCAGTGATTTGCCCGTGCCTTGAATGCCTACCAGCAGCAGCCCGCGGGGATGCGGTAAGCCGTACTGTCGCGCTTTTTCCGAAAAAGCGCCGCCGCGCTTGAGCAGCCAGTCTTTGAGGTTGTCGAGTCCGCCGATGTCGGAGATGCGTTCGCTAGCTGGATAGAATTCTAGAATTTGGGTTTGGCGGATGGTCTGCTGTTTTTCTTCTAAGATCAAGTCGATGTCGCTAGGCTCAAAGCTGCCATGGGCTGCAATGCCACGGGCTAAGACGCGGCGAATGCGATCTAGCGCTAGCCCTTGACAGGAGCGTACCAGTTCGTCAGTGTCACTGGCTGATAGCTGGCTGTTAGTTGCCCTCAGCAGCCGATCGACTTCGGTGCGAATTTCGATCGGGTCAGGTAAGGGAAATTCTAGTACGGTGATGACGTTGCTCAGCTCGTCGGGAATGGTGAGCTGGGCGGAGATAATGATTACGTTTTTGGGCTGGGATTTGAGTAGGCTCAGCAAATTGCGAAGCTTACGGGAGATGGAAATGTCTTCTAAAAAGCGGTGATAGTCTCTGAGGACAAAGAGCGCAGCGGCGGTGGCTGGGATTTTTTCAATTAGCTCTAATGCTTGCAGAGGGTTGCGACGCCCAAAGCCTTTATCAGTAGGGTTGCCCTGATAGCCGTCAACGTAATCCCAAGTGTAGACGGCGCGGGTATTGGCTAGGCCAGTGCCCATCTCTACAGCGCATTGAGCAATGGCGGCTTCGGCGCGTTCTTCTTCGCGGGTGGGAATGTAGATGACGGGGTAGCGCGATCGCACTAACAAACTCAGCTCTTCGCGAAAACTCATACCGCTACCTACTTTTGTGAGTCTATTTCTGGAGGCTTTATCTGTAAGTCTAGTGGGGAAGCTACTCTGGGAGCTGTTGCTTGAGTGCTGATAAGGCTGACCAGCGATGATCGATATTGGCTTCTATGTCCTTTGGATTGTTGAAAGGAATGCCTTCGCAGTCGGCGCGGCAAATTTGCTTTTGCGGAATGGCCAAGCACATTTGCTCATAGAGCCACTCGATGGGATCGAAGTTGCCTTGGGGCGATAGTGATTCTACTAAGTCTTCGAGATCAACTTCTTTTTCTAAAGCAGTTTCAGGCGTAGCCTCTTCTAGCCACACTAACTCTGAATTATCTACCTGAATGCGGGTGTTGTAGCTTTGCAGGCAGCGATCGCACTCCAGCGTCATAATTGCTTCGGCTTGTCCTTTCACTTCCAGGTAAGTTCCCTGGTGAGTGACGCTCACACGACCTTTGACGGGCGTCAGCGTTTCTAATGGGGGCAAATGCTCGGCGACTTCTAGCGAAATCGTTTTCTGAGGCGCATTCAGTAGCTGCGGAATCGGGATAGCTCTCATGATTGCTGTATGCAGGGACGCTATTTAGAAGCGGTTGGGAAGCGGTTGGGACAGGGTTTGGACGCGGTTTAGAGGCCATTTATCAGGTGACCGCTATCGGACGGCTGACTCACTGGTCGATATCAGCGCTGTTGCCAGTGTCGGTATCGGCGTTGATGTCAGTGTCATCATTATCACCGATGAGCGTGACGACGAGATGGCGTTCGGGCTCTCGGCCTCGGCTAAACGTTTTAAGTTGATCCATATTCGCCGAACAGGCCGTGCACATAGCGGCGTTCAGCGGCAGATAGCCCTTTGATCTCATGTTCTGCACCATCGGCTAGTACTTGTTCGGCGGCGGCTTCAACTATGCCTTTGAGTTCCGCCTGACGCTGTTCGCGGTAGCCGTTGATTTCAATGGTGTAGGCGCGCTGATCGCCTTCGGCTTGGGCCATATTGAGAGTGGTATTGGCGAGATACTGAATGGCATCGAGGACTTGGCCGCGATCGCCAATTAGACCCTGCACTTGCTCTGGCGAAAGCGAGGCGGTATCAATCGTGAGCCAGAAGCTATCATCTGTAACAGCCTCACCCTCGGCGGTTTCCCTTGGGGTTTCGGCCTGTTGATGGCCGCTCACATTAGCGCTTAGCCCCTGAAGCGTCAATAGTTTTTCTAGCCACGCAATGCTCTTTTCCATAGATCTGACCGTTTGCCGACGGTTGGCCGACTGTTTGCTTACTGTTTGCTTACTGCTTGCTTACTACTTGCTTACTGCTTGCTGACCTGTTCAATGACGGTTTACTTGCTGTGAAGCCGATTCTATAACGATAATGGCCCACCCGTCATGTTCGACAGATAGGCCATTGGTATCAGAGGGGGGGTAAAGCGACGCTCAAGACATGATCAAGGGCGATCGCTAAGCCTTTTTCTTGGAAACCTTTTTCTCACTGTCTGATTTGTTGGCCGATTTGTTATCCAATTTACCGTCCGATTTATCCACGCCCTTCCCCGCGCTACTGGCCTTTGATTTAACAGTAGTTTTAGGGCTCGGCTTTGCTCCTGAAGTCGCTTTAGCCGCCGGTTTTTTGGTGCTGCCGGGTTCAAACGCTAACTGCCCGCGACCGCTGCCGTCGGCTCTGCTTTGCTGGGCTTCTTGAGCATCGACTAATTTTTGCAGATTTTCTGGCAGCGGCTCTCTAGAGAGAATGAATGATTGCGCTGTCTGGAAAACGTTGGCAATTACCATATACATCAGCACCCCAGCCGGCAGTGGGAAAAACAAAAACATGCCGGAGAAAATAATCGGAGTGAATTTGGCAATAGCCTGCTGCTGCTCCTGCTTTTCATCCCCAGCGGGGCCGCTGCCTTGGGTAATCTGCTGACTGACGTAGAGGCTTATGCCAAAGAACACAATCATAAAGAGAATATCCCAATGGATTTCTCCGTTTTCGCCTTGGACGCCAATTTGACCGAGCTTTTCAATAAACAAAAAGCCTTTGTCAGCAGCCAGACCAGGCACTTCCGCTTGAATTGTAATGTCACCGGGTGCTAGCGCTTTAATCGTGCCGTCGGCCTGCACTTCTGCTAGCTCTTGGCCTTTAGTAATTTGCCACTTCGGGGTAATGTCCACGCCTTCTTCAGCGTATTCAGTTCTCAGCTCGTCTAATGATTTGTTGTCAACTGAGCGCAGCTCAACTTTGGTCGTTTCCCCAATGGCTAATGTGCTACCCGTCGGCACCACCGCGCTGACTTGAAAATGCTCACCGTCAGCGACAAAAATATTGCTGGGTTTGGTGGTCAAAGGCGCTTGCTCTACCTGCTCAATCGCTTCTTGAGGCAAGATCTTGAGGTTTACAGGAAGGTTGGTATTAGCAAATGGTGATCCGCGTAGGGTGGCAAATAATGCAAATAGAATCGGCATTTGCAGCACCACTGGAAAACAGCCCGCTAAGGGGTTGCCAAATTCTGAATAAATGCCTTTGATTTCTTCTTGCTGCTTGACTGGATCGTCTTTATAGCGTTCTTTGATTTCGGCCATTCGCTTTTGCATCAGCGGATTGGCGATTTTCATTTTTCGCATATTGCGAATAGAACCCGCATTCAGCGGATAGAGCGCAAATCGAATTACTAAGGTGAGGGCAACAATTGCCAACCCGTAGCTGGGCACAATTCCGTAGAAAAAATCTAGGATTGGCAGCATTACATTGTTTGAAAGGAAGCCGATTCCGAAGTCCATGCGCGCGCTCTAGCTCTGTGTGTATAACTTTGTCTATTGTGTATGACTTTAATTTATCTGAATAATGGCGTGATCAACTCGTGATTGAGTGTGAGTTAACCGAACTCTAAGTCTTTGGGTGGCCTAGTCTTGAGTCTATGGCCTAGTCTATGGCTACGATACGCCAACCGCGCCACTAGCGACTTTGGCTTGAGGAGAAATTTTGTCACTCATATAGTCAAAAACTTCTCTGAACTTAGGCACTGCCCGCATTTCAATGCGACTGCCGTCTTTGAGGGTAACAACCATATCGCCCCATGCCCCAAGGCCTCTGGGTACAGTGACAATTTTAGCGATTTCTGAGTAAATGATGTCGGTGCGATCGCGCCCCATCCATCCCCCCGTAATCGAAATTCGTCGACTGGTAATGCGGTAGCGTAGCCACAGCGCCCGTACAGCAGCTCCAACCGTCAGCGGAATGCAGATGATGGTAAAAGCCAACACGATATTAAAAATCAGTTCCCCAATGTGGGGGCCACCTTCGTAATAAACCTCTTCACTAATTGCCATAAAACACCTCAAGGTTGCGAGTCGAGTATTTAGCCGTGAATGTTCTGTGAATGTTGAATAATGCTTAACTTTTTTAACAGGTCTTCTAATTCTCTCAAAAAGTCGTCAAATTCGCACTCTACCGCAGCGGGTCGCACCACAATCACGACCTGCCAGTTGGGAGGGATATAAGGCAAATTTTGCCGGATAATGGCTTTTAGCTGCCGCTTAATCCGATTTCGCACGACTGCTCGTTTGCTGACTTTGCGGCTAATCGAAATGCCAAAACGTGACGAAAGCGCAGACGGATTTCCATCTGCGCTTTGACTGCTGCGTAGGCGCGGCTTTGCTGATAGCAATGCGTTTTTTTTGAGGGCTCTGATAGCTAAATTCTGGGTTGCGGCTCGGACTCCTTGATGGTGAACCCGAGCAAAATCACGGGATGACCTTAATCGATTTTGTTTGGAAAGTGCCACAAAATTGCTGAGCCTAGTTTTCCTAGTTAGTTTTTTTAGCCGTTTATTAGCAGCAGCAGCAGCTGCCCGCTAAACGCTCATTAACCGCTAACAGAGAGCCGAGCGCGACCTTTGCTGCGACGCGCTTTAATCACGTTGCGGCCATTTTTAGTGCGCATTCTGGCTCTGAAGCCAGAAACTCTTTTGCGTTTGCGGGAAGTTCCGCCTAATGTGCGTTTAGTCATGGGTCAATTCTCCTGCTACGGTCTGGCTAACTACGGTCAAGCTAAGCTCTGTGTGCGCTTTTCTTTAATTCAAATTCACGCACAGATCCTGCATTCTACCGGTTACCCATATCTTCTGCAACTAACAATTCCCAAGTGCCTAAGTAGCGAGGTACTACATCACCCCGTGATTCTGCTTGCAGATTAAAGCGCTGCATCCCGAAGCGATCAGGGTTGCGGATGCCGGTCATGGCAACGACAAAGCTGGTGTCAGCAGGAATATCTTCGGCTAAGTAAATGTCGATTTGGCTAGATTCTGGTGACCAAACGACTTCTTGGATAGGAATTTCGCGATCGCCTCTGCCCCGCCCGCGACGCACCTTAATTTGATCGGTGTCAAAAGCACCTCGACGCTCGGTGAAAGCCTCGGGATAGGAAATGCGCAAATGTGCAGCAGCGCTAGCCATGCGATCGCCAGGAACTCGCAAATAGTATTCAGCGCGGCGGCTACGGGGCTGATTATTGTTGAGCGTGTAGGGCAGGCGATATTCAGATCCGACGCCGCCGAAAAGGGTCACGCCTTGATTAGTCTGGGCAAGCGCGGGGCGAGTGGGCAGCGTAGATAGGATTGATAGAGTGGTGGTGATCGCTGCGCCAGAGAGGAATAATCCTGACAACACACGAGAGATAGAACGCTTTGCAGACATTCGCTGATAACTCCTCAAACAGGTTTATTAACGTTACTTAATGAAAAGACAGCTTTGATACGCTCAGATTTAATCTAGGCTTTCTTTATTTAGGAGGCTTTTTCGACGACTCGATCAGCCGTTCATCAACCGCTGAGTAAATCCGTGACATCCGAAATAAGCTGCTTTACTTATATTACGTTTAACATCTTGCGCAGAATACTCGTTTCTTAAAGTGGACGGTTTCTCAAGTGATTAGGCCAGTAATTGAGCCAGTAATTGAGCCAACGATTTGGCCCGTAATTGAGCTAGGAATCAAGCTAATGTAAAGCCTTCGCGATCGCTTTAAACTGCCTTCAAAAACTTTTGCGATCGCAAGTCAATCTTTGTAATGCCGGGTTCTGTGTGTATTTCTCTTCTGCCAATATTTAGTCTTACGTTTACCCGGGAGATGCCATGACTCTTTCAGTCGAAAAGGCCACTGCCACAGACTCTATCAAGGCCGCCACTGACACCACCGCTCAACCACAGCGTTCCCCCCGAAAAATAGGCATTCCCAAAGAAATTGCTGCCAATGAGCGCCGAGTGGCCGCTACGCCAGCGACCGTTAAAAAGCTGCAAAAGCTCGGCTTCGAGGTGCTAATAGAATCGACTGCTGGCGAAGCCGCTAAGTTCAGCGATGCTGCTTACGAAGCTGCCGGTTGCACCTTAGTAAAGACAGCTCCAGAGCTATGGCAACAGGCCGACATTATTCTCAAGGTGCAGCCGCCACAAGCTCACGCCGATGGCCGTCACGAAGCCGATTTGCTCAGCTCCCATCAATCGTTAATCAGCTTCATTTGGCCCGCCCAAAACCCCGAACTTGTGCAACAGCTCTCTAACCGTCAGGCCACTGTATTGGCCATGGATGCGATTCCTCGCATCAGCCGCGCCCAAAAAATGGATGCGCTCAGCTCTATGGCCAACATTGCCGGTTATCGGGCGGTGATTGAAGCGGCCAATCACTTTGGACGGTTTTTTACGGGGCAAATTACCGCAGCCGGTAAAGTGCCGCCTTGCAAAGTGCTGGTGATTGGCGCGGGCGTTGCGGGTCTTGCCGCTGTTGGTGCGGCCAAAAGCTTAGGCGCAATCGTGCGCTCTTTTGACACGCGGCCCGTGGTGAAAGAGCAGGTCGAAAGCATGGGCGCAGAGTTTTTGGAGCTATTTTTTGAAGAAGATGGCACGGGGCAAGGCGGCTATGCCAAAACCATGAGCCCAGAATTTATTGCAGCGGAAATGGCGCTGTTTGCAGAGCAGGCCCAAGAGGTTGATATCATCATCACCACGGCGCTGATTCCCGGTAAGCGGGCTCCACTGCTGATTACGAAGGCAATGGTAGAGAGCATGAAGCCGGGGTCAGTGGTGGTCGATATGGCTGCTGAGCAGGGCGGTAACTGCGAAGTCACCAGGCCCGGAGAAATTTACACTTATGGCGATGTCACCATTGTTGGTATTACTGATTTTCCGAGTCGGATGGCGAGTCAGTCGAGTCAGCTCTATGGTACGAACCTCTGCCATTTGCTCAGCGATATGGGCGGCTCAGATGAGTACAAAGTCGATTTTGAAGATGAAGCCGTACGCGGGGCACTGATTACCTACGCCGGGGAAGTGATGTGGCCTGCACCCAAGCCGCAGCCGCCTGCCGTCGCTGCGCCGCCCAAAACTGTGGTGGCACCAACCGTGATTGAAAAGAAAAAGCCCTCGCCCGTTATTAAGGCGCTAGGGTTAAGCGCCTTAGCTTGCGGAATTGTAGCGATTGGGCTGAGCGCGCCGCCGTCTTTTCTGGATCACTTTACGGTGTTTATTTTGGCTTGCTTTGTCGGCTGGCAGGTGATTTGGAATGTGAGCCCTTCGCTGCACACGCCGCTGATGAGTGTGACCAATGCGATTAGCGGCATCATTATTATCGGCGGGCTGTTGCAGCTTCAGTCCAGTGAATCAGCCGGATTTAGTGTGACTAGCGGATTAGGTGCGATCGCTATTCTAGTCGGCACGATCAATATTTCAGGCGGATTTTTGGTCACTCAGCGAATGCTAAAAATGTTCCGCAAGTAAATAGATCTTCAAAGACAGACCTAAACATTCACGGCAGAAAGCTACCAAACCCTAGGAAATTAATATTAATGTCCAACAATTTAGTAACGGTCGCTTACATTGCGGCTATTGTTCTGTTCATTTTGAGCCTGGGCGGATTGTCCAATCAATCAAGTGCCCAACGCGGCAACCTCTACGGCATGATTGGCATGGCCCTAGCGATTGGAGCCACCGCATTTGGGGCGGGCATTAGCAACTACACTGCGCTGGTGGCGGTAATTGTGCCCGGTGTGGTGATCGGGGCGTTTTTGGCCTCGCGTGTAGAAATGACCGAGATGCCCGAACTGGTGGCGGTGCTGCATAGCTTTGTGGGGCTAGCGGCGGTGCTGGTCGGCATTGGTAATTATCTACAGCCAGCATCAGGCTCCGGATTGGTGCTGACGGGCGCAGAAGAAACCATTCACATGATTGAAATCTACGTGGGCGTTTTCATTGGCGCAGTCACCTTTACGGGCTCTGTAGTGGCTTTTGGTAAGCTGAAAGCAATTATTAGCAGTAAGCCTTTGATGCTGCCCGCTCGGCATGTATTAAATATTTCGCTGCTGGTAGGCACCGTTGCCCTAGGCGTTGTGTTCATGAATGCAGAAGGTATTAGCGGTTTGCCTGCTCTATTGGGTATGTGCGTCTGTGCGGGACTACTGGGAATGCACTTAGTCGCAGCGATTGGCGGCGCAGATATGCCGGTCGTGATCTCAATGCTGAACAGCTACTCAGGTTGGGCAGCGGCGGCGGCGGGCTTTATGCTCTCGAACGATCTGCTAATTGTGACGGGAGCGTTGGTTGGCAGCAGCGGAGCGATTCTCAGCATCATTATGTGTCAGGCGATGAATCGTTCGTTTATTAGCGTGATCTTGGGTGGTTTTGGTCAGGGTGCGGTGAGCAGTGATGCTAGTCGCGGTGTGCCGGGTGGTACGGCAACGGCGACAACGGTAGAAGATGCGGTGGAGTTGCTAAATGACGCAAGTAGCGTGATTATTACGCCTGGTTATGGCATGGCCGTAGCGCAGGCGCAGCACGCAGTGGCTGATATTACGAAGATCTTGCGCGATCGCGGCACCACCGTTAGATTTGGCATTCACCCCGTGGCCGGTCGTCTGCCGGGGCATATGAATGTGCTTTTAGCCGAGGCTAATGTGCCTTACGACATCGTGTTAGAAATGGATGAAATCAATGAAGATTTTGCCACTACTGATGTCGTCCTTGTGATTGGTGCCAACGACACCGTTAACCCTAGCGCCCTAGATGATCCGACTAGCCCGATTGCTGGAATGCCGGTGCTAGAAGTCTGGAATGCTGCCAATGTGATTGTGATGAAGCGCAGCCTCTCGGTGGGCTATGCCGGGGTAGATAATCCGCTGTTTTACCGGGACAATACCCAAATGCTCTTTGGCGATGCGAAGTCTAACGTGGCGGCGATTTTGGCAGAAATGCAAAAAACTGAGGCCAAAACGCCTGCTTTATCGGGGGCTCGATAGCTTAGGCTTACCGTTTATGACTAATACCTATGAAACGGGTTATTCGACTGTTTCCTCAGCGTCGCCCCGCGGTCACGGCTGAACAACTGCCGGAATGCTATGCGCGATCGCCCCAAGGCCAAGCCATCATCCGCCTGCGATTAAGCTCACCAGCGGCGCTGCTGATGCCGTTTGAGAGCTTTCCAATTAACTTTGGCAGCGATCTAGACGCCGAAAAGACTTTGCCTGTACTTAACCTGAATAAGGATTTAATTGAGTACCTGTTTGGCCGGATCGCTGAAGTAGGCGATGAAGCCTTGCTTTTGCGGGTGACGCTACCTGCTGACGATGACCCCCAAGTCTCTCCTCAGGGTTCTTCTCAGGCCTCTCCTCAAGCTTCCCCGCAAGCTTTACACAGCGCCATCCAGCGCTACTTTGCCTACCTCGAAAATGTGCGCCGTCAAAGCCTGACCAAGCTTGCTTGGGATGCGGCGCTGTTTGGGGGATTGGGGGCGACAGCGCTAGGGCTATCGGTTTTTTTAGATACTCAAAGCGGTGCAGATGAGGTCAGCATCGGGCGGCTGTTACTTAGCCAGGGGGTAACGGTCTTTGGCTGGCTTACGCTCTGGGAAGCGTTGGCCAATGCCCTTTGGAACTGGCGACCGCTGTATCAGCAACTGCTGATGTGTCAACGCTTGAAAGTAGCGCAACTAGAGCTAGCGGCTGATGTCGATCAAAGTCTGTAAGCGACATCAGCGCCAAACTATATATCCTTAAACTAGATAACCCAGCCTTTCAAAAAAACGACCGTTTTACGTAACGTCACTATTTTTTATGCTTTCTCCGGACGCGATTGCCGCTCAAAACACTCAAAACATAGATTCTCAAACGCTGATTCCCGCTGTGGGAGTGGATTGGTCGGCTAAGGAGGCGATCGCCGTGCGCGCCTGCATTGTCGGTGAACGAATTGCGACTAAAGCGCTCGAAGGCTTTCCGGTGCTGGCAACCAATCCATTAATCATTCGAGCGGGGGCGAGTGGCTGCGCCGTGTTGCTGCGCTATGGTGTGGTCGTTACGTTTGATCTGAGCGCTGAGGAAGAAGCTGCCTTGCTGGACTCCCTAGGACCTCATATCCGCGAAAAATTAAAATCAACCTCTTCAGAAGCGCTAGCAATCACCTTTCGCCCGCAAGTCAAAGAGCGATTAGAAGGCGACCTGCTTTGGCTACAGGAATGCAGCGCCGAACGGCTGCAAATTGTGGCCGAAGCGCTGGGTAAAAGCGTCGTGCTCGAATATTACGAAACCGAAGTATCGAGCTTATTTGAACGAATCAAGCCCTTTACCACCGCGATTCAGGGCAAGAACCTGCGTCCGCCCAAAGAAAAAGAGCTGCTGAGCTATATTGGCGGCACGCTGTTGATTCAGCAAAAAATGTTGGGCATTGTCGAAGTGGGTGAAAAGCCCGATCCGATTTGGGACTATCCAGCGCTAGACCGGCTCTATTTGCGCCTAGAAAATGAATATGAGCTCAGGGAGCGCTTGTTGGCGCTAGAGCAAAAGCTAGATCTTGTTTCGAGAACTGTGGAGACTGCCTTAGGTGTGATGCAGCGCGATAGCAGCCACCGAGTGGAGTGGTACATCGTGATTTTGATTGTGGCCGAAATTGTCCTGTCGATTTACGACATGTGGACAAGACGCTAGCGGCTCAGTCAACGATGCTGGCCTAAAGAGACTGACCTACTGCACCGGCACAAAATCGTAGCCAGTGCCGGAGCGATTGCCCACCTTCACTGTCACAAGCTGTGAGGGCTGATTGCGATCGCCCGATGGCAAAAACCGCACCGGATCAGTCGCTCCTTCGATGTTCAAAGATGAACTTGCCAAAGCTACTTCGACGCCCTCTCTCGTGGGGTTTTCCCCAATGCCTGCTGCTAGCGCCATCACCGCATCGTAAGCGGTCGCTGTACGCCAATTGACATCGCCGCCCCAAAGCACCCTCGACTCTTTGACAAACGGCGCTTGCTCATGGCTGAGAATGTGCCAGGGAACAGCTACCGTCAGCCCTAGCGCATTGTTACGCCCGACGTCTAAAATCTTGAAGTCGTAAAGGCTATCGCCCCCGACCACCGGCAGCGCCTGCTGGTTCAGCGCCAGCAGCTGCAAAGAGGTGTTTACCGTCTGATCGGTCAGTGCCAGCATCAGTACATCCGCGCCCGCTGCTTTGGCCGTTTGCATGGCTTTGCCGGCACTGAAACCGGCCTCACTGATGTCGATATCAGCCACCACTTGGCCACCGTTGCTGAGCAATTCAGTGGTAAATTCTGAGCGCACAGAGCTGCTGTAAACGCTTTCACTGGTATAGAAAACGGCGGCTTTGGTTTTGTTTAATGTGTTGAGTACGTAGCGCGATAGGGTGGCCGCAGCGAGGCGATCGCTCGGTACTGTGCGAAAAATGTACTTACCGGCATCGGCTATTTTGACCGCTGTACTCGCTGGCGAAATCATCGTCAGCCCCTTGGCCTCATAGACTTCAGCCGCCGCTAGGGTGGTTCCACTAGAGAAATGGCCGACGACACCCAGCACTTCTGAATCATTGGCCAGAGCAGTGGCGATCGCCCTAGCCGTCTGCGGATCATCCCCATCATCAAACAGCAGTACCTTTAGCAGCCTACCCTTGATTCCCCCGGCTTGATTGATCGTTTGCTGAGCTTGAGCCGCTCCCCGGAGAATCTCATTGCCCTGATTGCTAGCCGAACCCACTGGCACCGATACCGCAATCGTATAGGCACTCGCCTCCCCAATTTTGGCATTGTTGAGATAGATCAGCGATTCGGGATCGTTGCGATTCTCTTGCAGCGCTGCGTTAAAGGCGGCTTGAGCCCCGGCATAGTCGCTAGCAGCCATCGCCTCTAATCCTTTTTCCTTGCTGGCGCTCACCGGGGTAGGTAAAATGGAGCGCCCCGAACTCCCATCAGCTTTAGCCACATCTAGACGATCTGGCTTTTTGCTCGAAGCGCCGTTGCCGTTGGTACTAGAGCCTAATCCACTGGTTGGCAAGCCGCCTGATCCAAAGACATTGTTTTTCAGCCACCAGGCCCCTGCGCCTAGCAGCGCAACTGTAACGAGTAAAGAAATGACAAGGGCGGGCAGCTCGTTCTTTTTGGCCATGTGATTAGCTCAAGCTCTGATATTAAAAGCATTTGAATTGATCACATAATACGGGAAAGCAAGCGAAAGATAAGCCGAAAGATAACGGCGATCGCCACCATGCCCCCGCCTGCCATGACCGTTATCACCAAAATCAGCGGCAGTTGCCCGCCTAAAAGCGTATTTAGCGGCGAGAAGAAAACCACTGCTGCTAGGGTAATCCCCGCAATAATCAGTAAATCCCAGCCTTCAACGGTGCGCCGCATTTGTAACAACAGCAGTCCTCCTAGCATCGCTAGCCATGCCGTGCCACCGGATAGGGTGGTGCCCAGTAGGCTGAAGGTCGCGATCGCCAGCAGTCCCCCTTCTACTCCCGTAAACGCCGCATTGCTCAAAAACTTCACCAAGGGCAGCGGCTGAACCGGCACGGGAACCGGTTTGGGCGCGACCGGAGGCGAATGAGGGCGTGAACTGGGCGGCGGATTAGAGGCGTTCGGTGTGGCTGCTAGCGGTACGGCTGCTGGCGGCGTAACCGACGGGGCCGGAGGTTTCTGTCTGACTGATGGGTTAGCATGAGCGCTTCGGGCAGTGTCTGCTAGCGCCTTGCGCACTGCTTTGGCTGATGGGTAGCGATCGCTCGGCCTTGCTTGCAGCATTCGGTTTAGCACCTGCGCAAATTCTGCCGATACCTGAGCGTAAGGCTGCCACCGCCAGCTATTAGTAGAGCTATCGCGCAGATCGCTCGAAGGCTTATTGGTCAGCAGCACCACACAGCTCGCCGCCAGCGCGTACAGATCAGAGGTCGCATCCACCACCCCATTCATAATCTGCTCCGGCGGCGCAAAATCCGGTGAGCAAATTGTCGTGGGCCCCCGCTGCGATCCTGTGGCTGTTGCCACTTCTTTGACCGCGCCAAAATCTAGCAGCGATAGCCGTCCATCCGACCCCTGCATAATGTTTGAGGGCTTTACATCGCGATGAATCGCGCCCTTACTATGGACAAAATCAAGCACATCGAGCATCGCCGTCAGCACGGCTTTGACTTCTATTTCTGGCAGCTTGCCCTGCCTATCTAAAACTTTTTGGAGATCCTCACCTTCGACAAACTCCTGCACTAGATAAAACAATTCCTCCGACTGATTTGTCAGCGGATTTGTGATCATCAGCGGGAAATAGGCGTACAAATTGGGAATTTGCGGATGCTGTAGGCCCAAGCGTTCCAGCACTTCTGCTTCAGTGGCAAACAGCCTTTGGGCGGTGGCCATTTGCTGCGCACTCAGATTCACAGGCGGTTGAAATAGCTTGACGACACAGTTACGCTTAGTCGGCGAATCAAAATCACGCGCCAAAAAGGCCGTGCCGAAACCGCCTTTGCCCAGTACACTGATTGGCAAATAGCGCCCACCCAAGATCAGCTCCATTCGACAAGCACCACAGTACTTTTGCTTCAGAGGTCGAGGCACTTTGGGATGATCGAGATCGGCAAAGTTATTTTTAGGAGATGGGCAGGTCGGACGGGTACAGTACAGTTGCATGGGCAAAAATGATAAATAGGCCCAAAAAATTAGCTTTAGATACCGTTGACATAGCTAGTTTTGCTACTGTCAATAGCGCTGTAGCCAGTTTAGCTGTCGTCACTATAGCTTTAGTCGTTTAGCTACTCAATATCCAGCGCGACTGTCTGGTTAGAAGACTGGTTAGAAAATTTATCTAGCATTGCATCAGAGGCTTCTTGAGTGCTGATAGTTTTGGCAACAGCGCTTTTCGCCGCCGCGATCTTTGCTGCCGCGGCCTTGCTATCAGCAGCGCTTTTCGCGGTTGCTCTGGTAAATGCTAATTCACGGTTAGTAAACTGCGGCAAAATTTCTTTAGTGAATGCTTCTGCGGCCTTAGAGCGATACCGATTGGGATTAAAAATGACTGATAGCGTCCGCTTGACCTCAACTGATTCAATGCGGGCGCGGTGAATGACGCCCATTTGTAGCTCTTTTTCAATTGAAGAAGTAGAGGCAAAGGCGACGCCTAAGCCTGACTGCACCGCGTTTTTTATCGCTTCAATGGAGTTCAGCTCCATCTCTATGCGCAAGCGCCGAGTTTCGATGCCGCCGCGAGTGAGCACCTGATCAATGGCTTTGCGTGTGGTGGATTGAGAATCGAGGGTAATAAATTTCAGCTTGTAGAGATCGCTGCGGGCAATCACTTCGCTAGTTGCTAGGGGATGAAAAACCGGCATGATTAGTGCGAGTTCATCTTCGGCGTAGGAGGCGGCTTCTAGCGATTCTTGAAGCTCAGGCGGAATTTCACCACCGATAATGGCGAGATCGATTTGGCCATTGGCGACGGCCCAAGCGGTGCGACGAGTAGAGTGAACGTGCAGTTGTACGGCGACTTCGGGGTAGCGCTGCCGAAACTGACCGATCATGCGTGGTAGCAGGTAGGTGCCGGTGGTTTGGCTGGCTCCAATAATTAGGGTGCCGCCCTGTAAGTTTTGTAAATCTTCAATGGCGCGGCAGGTTTCTTGGCACAGGTTGAGGATGCGATCGCCATATTCCAACAACAGATGCCCCGCTTCGGTGAGCTGCGCTCTGCGACCACCGCGATCAAACAGCGGTACGGCTAGCGATCGCTCTAAGTTCTGCACTTGCAAGACTAACCGCAGGCTGAGAGACATACAGGCTGTCCGCTGCACGCTTGAAGCTACCCTCAGATGCAATAGCTTTTAAAATGCGAAGCTGATCAAGGGTAAAAGGAAGGTCAGACATGATGGCATATCCTGGCTAAGCAGGAATCCAGTAATAGTTGATATCACTACCGCAACTCTCTGAATTTACCAGGATATTGAGACGATTGCTGAAGATCACACTTTTGAGCCCCCTTGAAATAGCGATCGCACCGTGCAAACTGTCATAATGAGAAACAGTTCAGGGGATCAAAAACACAGTCGCTTGTTCATAGTAAACATTTGTTCAGTAGCTAGAATCACAGCGCTTCATTAACAATCTGTTAACCTAAGGCAAAATCAATTAGGGCCATCTCAGCAATCCATTTATGCTGATTATTTTGAATCACTCTGAATTCTCTAGGCAACTGGTCTATGAAGCTCACTCCTCGGCAGCAAAATATCCTTCGCGCCACCGTACGCCACTATGTGAGAACTGCCGAGCCCGTAGGTTCAAAAGCGTTAGCTAGCGGCTATAACCTGCAAGTCAGCTCAGCTACTATTCGCAACGTCATGAGCGCCCTTGAAGATTCCGGCTTGCTCTATCAGCCGCATACTTCCGCTGGCCGAATTCCGTCAGATTCTGGCTATCGTACCTATGTCGATGAGCTGATGCCGCTATCCAATGCAGTCATTAATCCACTCACTCGCCAAATCGAAGCAACGCTCAATCAGCGCATCGGCTGGAATGGTCAGGCGATGGAAGCACTTTTGCAAGAATCAGCCCAAATTTTGGCCAGTCTCAGTGGCTACATTGCGCTGGTAACCATGCCGCAAAGAACCCAAGCCCAGATCAAGTATGTACAAATCGTGCGCGTAAATGACGAACAGCTGTTGCTAGTGGTGATCGATACCTGCAACAATCACTCTATTTTGATGTCTCACCAAGCTGATGCTCTAGCCGAACCAGGTATTGCCAGAACAGGTAATTTTGAAACAAATGCTGCTGAAAGCCAGCCGATCAATGAGCGTGAGCTGCAAATCCTCTCTAATTTTTTGACCGATCAGCTCAAAGGGAAATCGCTCACAGAAGTGGATCTAGACTGGTCAGAAATCGATCAGGCGTTTCGACGCTATGCCCGCCATTTTCAGCAGGCGATGGTGGATTTGGCAAAGCGATCGCACACCAACCCCGCCACCCAAATCCTCATCAGCGGCCTAGCCGAAGTGCTCGATCAGCCGGAATTTTCTGAGCGCAGCCAAATCCGCAGTATTGTCCACCTCCTCGAAGATGGTCGCGACCAGCTCTGGCCGCTGATTTCTACCGTCGATCTTACCAATACCCAGCGCCTGCGGATTTGGATCGGCACCGAAAATCCCCTTACGCCTATGCAGTCCTGTGCGCTGGTGACTTCTACCTACGGTCAAGCGCCGGGGCCAGTCGGCAGCTTGGGGGTGCTAGGGCCGACTCGAATGCTGTACGAAAATGCAGTCGCTGCCGTCGAAGCCGCTGCTAACTATCTCACCGATGCAGTCGCTGGCACGTTGGAATTAGGCTAACCTTCAGACTGAAAGCCTGATCCAAAGCGTTGGTAAGCTAGTCAGCGAATCGCTACAGATCCAGCGAATCAGACGAGGCTTTACGCGGCTTAGAAAGTAGCCTCGCTGCCAGGATGCCGCCTAAGAAGCCAAATAAATGACCTTCCCACGAAATACCGGGTTGATTAGGCAACACGCCCCAAATGATGCCGCCATAGAAAAAAGCGACTAAAAGAGAAAAGGCAATCGCTACCACGCTACGCTCAAAATAACCCCGCAGCAGCAAAAAGCCAAAGTAGCCAAAAATAACGCCGCTTGCGCCAATATGCACAGAGTAAGGAGATCCGACAATCCAGGTGCCAAGGCCGCTACAAAAAGCTGCGATCGCACTCACTACAAACCAATCTTCCGTCTTGCGCAGCATAATTAGCCAGCCCAAGCTTACCAACGGCACCGTATTCGCCAGCAAATGCGTAAAATCACCATGCAAAAAAGGCGCAAACAAAATGCCCCACAGCCCACTGATGCGATGCGGGCGAATCCCAAACCACTGATCTAGCGCGCCCTGAAAAATGAGCCCATCAGCAATTTCAATGGCCCATAAGATAGCCACCACAGTCAGTAAAATCTGAATCTGTTGCTTAAATTCACTAAAAATGCTGCGCTTATCGTTCATAGTCTTTGGCGCTTATGGTGTCTAGCGGTTGTCGCCCCTGCTTAGGCTCTATATTAGCCCGATTAAAATTAAAGTAACCCGATTAAGTGCAGCGGGCCGTGACCAGTAACGATTTCAGCCAGCAGCGCCAAAAAGCCCAGCATCGCCAAGCGGCCATTCCAAACTTCAGCAACCGGGGTCATGCCCCAGGCCGATTTGTCTTGAGGATATATTTTGACTTGTTTTTTGGGCTTTTCGAGATCAGAAAAGCGAACGGATGGAGTCGCTATTGCCTCATTCACCATTGCCGCTAGATCCGTAATAAATGCCTCATCCGTATCTAGCGCAGGCACCCGATGAAAGCCTTCAATTCCGGCTTCTTCCGCAATTTCACGATACTCAATATCAATTTCTTGCAGCGTCTCAATATGCTCCGAAACAAAGCTAATCGGCACTACCACTAAATCATTAACCCCTTTTTGGGCCAAATCCTGAATCGCATCTTCGGTATAGGGCTGCAACCACTCAATCGGGCCCACCCGGCTCTGGTAGGCCAGTGTATGCTGATTAGGTCGCCCTAGCGCCTGCATAATCAGCTCAGTGCAGTGCTCAATCTCCTGCTGATACGGATCGCCAAAATCCTCCACGTAGCTCACCGGCACCCCGTGCGCACTAAAAAAGATATGAGCGCTATCCGGGTTAGGCAGCTTATCTAGCTCCGTACGAATCAACCCTGCCATTGCCTGTACATAGCCTGGACGAGCATACCAGGAGGTAATAAGCGTATAGTCAATCGGCGCTAGCTTCGGATCGTTCTGCCAAAGCTGCTCCAACAGCCGAAAACTAGAGCCGCTTGTGCTAATTGAATACTGCGGATACAGCGGCAAAACTACTAACTTCTCAAGGTTCTCGCGCTTGATCTGGGCAACCGCTTCTTCAGTAAAAGGATGCCAGTAGCGCATTCCCACAAATACTTCCGCATCTTTGCCCTGCGCTTGCAGCTTGGCCTTCAAAGCAGATCCCTGTTCTTCGGTAATGCGGCGCAAGGGTGAACCGCCGCCAATCTGCTGATAGTTTGCTTGCGATGTTTTGGCGCGACGGCTAGAAATAAACCAGGCTAGCGGCTTTTGTAGTGCCGGAAAGGGAATCCGAATAATTTCAGGATCTGAGAACAGGTTAAACAAAAAAGGCTGCACGTCCTCCAGCTTTTCTGGCCCACCCAAATTTAGTAATAAAACTCCCACACGGCCCATAATGAATCGCGTATTCTACGCTTAATATTTTTTAAGTACTGCTATCAGCTTTGGCTATCGTAACAACTAACGCTATCGCTGAAACATTTCCTTTTTTGCCGATGGTCGCTAATCGGCTGCCTCATGCTCTACCGATATGATCTCTCATCCTCTCGACGAATCTCTCAAAGCCGTCAACACTCGCCTCAAAGCCGCCAAACTCGGCCTCAAAATTGAGCGTCGGGGTGAAACCCTCAATCTTCGTGGCACCCTGCCTCCCCGTCCTGATAGCCCCAAGCTACGGCCCTCTCAGCAGCGCATTCCGTTGGGCTTGCCCGCTCACAAAGCGGGCCTCAAGCAAATCGAAAAAACCGCCAAAGTCATTGCCGCGCAGCTCATTGAAAATACCTTCGACTGGCACAACTATTTAGGCCCTACTGCCGGACTCAAACAAGTAGGTGCAGACTTATCTGCCCAGATAGAAGCCTTTCAAATCCATTTTTTTCAGCTCAGAGAAAGTAGCCCTCAGCCCGCTTCTGTACGTACCACCTGGGAAAAAGCCTACGCCCCCTATTTACGAAAGCTCAGCGCTCTAGCCGCTCAGCACCCTAGCTTCTCCCTCCCGGAAGTCATCTACGCTACCGTTCAGAGTACCTCAGCTAACTCTCGCAGCCGCCAAATCTGTTGCACTGCCCTAGATGCCTTTGCCGCGTTCCTCAATGTGCCGTTACCCACCCCACTCCAGTCATTTTGGGGCAACTACGGTAGCAGCAAAACCCAAATCCGCACCCTGCCCACCGATGCAGACATCCTCAGCGCCTATAAACGCATTCCTAATCCCGCTTGGCAGTTTGTTTACGGCATCATGGCCACGTATGGCCTGCGAAACCACGAAGTTTTCTTTTGTGACTACGCTATGCTCACAAGCGGCGATCAAGAAGCCGCCATCGAAGTCCTCGAAACCACCAAAACCGGCCAACATGACGTTTGGCCCTTCTACCCTGAGTGGATAGAAGCGTTCAATCTAAGAAAGGTCAATTTGCCTAACCTCAACACCGATCTGAGCCAAACCACTTTGCAACTTGTTGGCCAGCAGGTTTCTCTCCAGTTCAAGCGCTACGGCATTCCCTTTGCCCCTTACGATCTGCGTCATGCCTGGGCCGTTCGCACCGTCCATATGGGCCTACCTGACACTGTTTCAGCCCGGATGATGGGCCACTCCGTGGCCGTCCACAATCGCACCTACCACCGCTGGATTAGCCGCCGCGACCAAAGTGCTGCTGTCAAAGCAGCGCTGGCAAAAAACTGACTTTGCTTTGGTCTTAATGCATCACCATGCCACCATCTACATTCATCACTTGGCCAGTAATATAGGCTGCAGCAGGATCAGCCGCTAAAAAGCGAATGAGGCCAGCGACTTCTTCGGGTTGCCCGTAGCGACCGAGGGGAATGTATTTGAGAATGTCTTCGGTGTTCTTGAGATCTTCGGTCATGTCGGTGGCGATGAAGCCGGGGGCGACGGCATTGGCGGTAATGCCGCGAGGGGCAAGTTCTTTGGCGATGGTTTTGGTGAAGCCGATGACGCCTGCTTTAGCCGCGCTGTAGTTGGCTTGTCCAGGGTTACCCATGAGGCCAGCGACCGAAGAAATATTGATGATGCGGCCTGAGCGCTGCTTGAGCATGATTTTGCTGACGGCGCGAGTGCAGAGGAAAACGCCCGTGAGGTTGAGATCAATTACGGCCTGCCAGTCTTCGGGCTTCATCCGCAAAAGCAAGGTGTCGCGGGTGATGCCTGCATTGTTGACCAGTACATCAATCCGGCCAAATTTGTCTAGGGTGGCCTTGACCATAGCGTCTACTTCATCTGCTTTGGAAACGTCGGCTTGGAGGGCAATGGCTTCACCTCCATTGCCCGTGATTTCCGCTATCACCTCATCCGCAGCCCCGCCAGAACGAGCATAGTTTACAACCACCTTGGCACCCTGCTCAGCGAGGGCCAAAGCTGCTGCTTTACCAATTCCCCGAGATGAGCCTGTAATGATGGCCACCTTACCGTCTAATGCTCTAGCCATAGTGATGTGAGTTCCCTAAAATGCGTATGGTTAGCCCAATCACTGTAAGCTTTCTAGGGTAAACAGAGCAATTGTTGCAGGCGCAAAGTGAAATCTCTTGAAAGTGCAGGTATAGTGCAGGTATGCGATCATTTTCGCTTTGGCCAAGTAGGCTAACCTCTCACGAGCGCTGTTCTTGAATAGCTAGGCTAGGCAATAGACAAGACCCTAAATACTGCGCAGCCTTAAAGTTATAGTCTTAAATTATTGCGTAGCAAATGCCCACATTTGGATCTAGGCATCTAGCATAGGAGCATTGTTTTCTTCGCAATCAAAAAATCTATGGCAGTCAAGCAGCAGTTCAATAGTTTTGATGAAATGATCAATGGCTCGGATGAGCCGGTGCTGGTCGATTTTTATGCCGATTGGTGTGGCCCTTGTCAGATGATGGCCAAAATTTTGGTGCAAGTTGGGGCGGATATGAAAGGCGAAGTCAAAGTTGTTAAAATTGACACTGAGAAGTATCCTCAAATTGCTTCTGAGCACAAAATTCACGCGCTGCCGACTTTGATTTTATTTAATCAGGGCCAGCCAGTGGATCGCATTGAAGGGGTGCTGACAGCTGACCAGCTCATGGGCCGAGTGCGCGGAGTATTGAGCGAGCAGGCATAGACGGCCGGTGGAGGCGGGTACTCCAACGCTATGACAGAACATTCAGCGTCAGGAAAGCTTGATAGGCGAATCGATTATCAAATTGACTCTAAACCCGATCATCGAATGGTGATTGAGCCGGTGACGGCAGCGATCGCACTCGGTGGAAACTTAGGTGATTCCGAGCGCATTTTGATCAGCGCCATCACCGCCATTGATCAAGTCTATGGAATCCGGGTGATTGCGCGATCGCCCCTCTACAAAACTGCCCCGGTCGGCCCGCCCCAGCCTGACTACCTCAATGCCTGCATTTTAATCGAAACCAGCCTGACGCCCAGAGCCCTCTTGCAGCAGCTACTGACTATCGAAAATCAGTTTGGCCGGGTGCGTCAAGAACGGTGGGGAGCGCGATCGCTCGATCTGGATCTTTTGCTGTTTAGCGACCAAATTGTCGATTTGCCGGGGCTTACCATTCCTCATCCTCGCCTGCACGAGCGCCCTTTTGTCCTTGTGCCGATGACGGATATTGCGCCGCAATGGCCTCACCCCATTTTCGGCAAAACCATTGCTCAGCTTTTGGATCAGCTTTCGACGAGTCAGCCAATTGCAGGCGTTGATCTGCTCAATTAACTCCTAACATAACCTTTCTCCCCCACCTGCTATGCCCTTCGGTCAAGAACCTCCTCAGCTTCTCAAAAGCCTTATGTTTTATCAGGGCCGCAAGTTCAGTTACGAGGTTTCTCGGTTCAAGCTGCCGAACAGATCCATTGGTGAATACGAATGCATTCGCCATCCTGGCGGTTCTATGGCTGTCCCGGTTACTGCCGACGGTCAGTTTGTGCTCGTGCGTCAATACCGTTTCGCAATGCAGGGCCGCCTGCTCGAATTCCCCGCCGGTACGGTCGAAAAAGGAGAAACGCCGCTAGAAACCATTCAGCGTGAAATTCAAGAAGAAACGGGATACAGCGCCCATACCTGGAAAACCCTCGGCAATTTTCCGAATGCTCCTGGCTACTCTGACGAAATTATTTACGCCTACCTTGCCACTGATTTGGAAAAGCTGCCTGAAGCCCTCGCCCTCGATGAAGACGAAGACATTGAAGTCATCCAAATGAGCGCCGCTGATCTAGAAAAAGCCATTCTCAACGGCACTCCCATCGATGCCAAATCTATTGCCGCTTTTTACATGGCCAAAGCCTATCTGTAGCAAGCTTTATCTATACTTCCTTAGGCTCTTTAAGGGGGTGAGAATAATCAAAACTCGCTATACTAACTGCGATGACTCACTGACAGAAAATCAATGGCTGACGATTTGGTGCTGTTTTGGCATCGTCGGGATTTACGAATTCGAGACAATTTGGGGTTAGCCGCAGCGCGCGATCGCACCTCCAAAGTCATCGGCCTTTTCTGCCTGGATCCTGCCATTTTGGACGGTGACGACATTGCGCCTGCCCGCGTTACCTACATGATCGGATCGCTCAGCGCTCTACAAGATAGCTATCGCTCAGCGGGCAGTGAGCTGTTAATTTTGCAAGGCCATCCCGCAACTGCCATTTTGAAGCTAGCTAGCGCTCTCGGTGCAGTTGCTGTGTATTGGAATCGAGATGTCGAACCCTACTCACGTCAGCGCGATACCGAAGTGGCTAAAGCGCTCAAAGAAAAAGGCATTGAGATGCAAACTAAGTTCTGGGATCAGCTCTTACATGATCCAGATACGATCAAAACCGGCAGCGGTGATCCCTATAAAGTGTACGGCCCCTTTTGGCGCAACTGGATTAGTAAATATAAGGCTGATCCGGTTCCTACTTTGGCGAACGTGACCGGGCTTAGCCCTCATGAAAAATCAGTCGCAAATAAGGCCGGCAATATCGAATTACCGACGGCAAAAGACTTGGGCTATATGTGGGAACATCCGCTTTTGCTGGAGCCGGGAGAAGCGGCAGCAAAAGCCCAACTGGAAAAGTTCTGCGATAATCAGCGATCTATTGCCGAGTACGACGAGCAGCGCGATTTTCCTGCTGTTTCCGGCACTTCCACGCTCAGCGCTGCTTTAAAGTTTGGCACTATCGGTATTCGTACCGTTTGGCAAGCTGCCGATGAAGCTTACAGCCGCGCCCGTAGTGATGAAACCCACAGCAACATTCGCACCTGGCAACAAGAACTCGCATGGCGCGAATTCTATCAAGGCGTCATGTACTTTTTCCCGGAGTTAGCTGAAGGTCCCTACCGTGACCCTTTGAAAGATTTCCCTTGGGATAATAACGAAGCCCATTTTCAAGCTTGGTGCGACGGTAAAACTGGCTACCCGATTGTCGATGCTGCTATGCGTCAGCTCAATACTCTGGGCTGGATGCACAATCGCTGTCGGATGATCGTGGCTAGCTTTTTAACCAAAGATCTCATTATCGACTGGCGCTGGGGCGAAAAATACTTTATGCAGCACCTTTATGATGGTGACCTTTCTGCGAATAATGGCGGTTGGCAGTGGAGCGCCTCTAGCGGCATGGATCCCAAGCCGCTGCGTATTTTTAACCCTGCTAGTCAGGCCAAAAAATATGACCCCGACGCCGAGTACATTCGCGAATGGCTTCCTGAAATCCGCCATATTAATACAGGTGCTTTGGTAACGGGTGATATCCCTTCGCAAGAACTAGAAGGTACGGGCTATCCTAGCCCTATCGTCAGTCACAAAGCGCGGCAAGCTGAGTTTAAGGCGCGATATAAGGCTCAAAAGAGCGGGTAGAAGCTGTTAGCTAAACTTACTGGCCAACCTTACCGGCCAAACCCTGACTTTTTCTTTTTAGACTGTTTCTGCCCGGCTCCTTTTTGACTGGCGCTCTTACTCACCGACACCATCGCTTCTTGGAAAAGGTTGTGCAAATGAATCGGGACGCTGGCGCTTTCGGGTAGAACGGGAGTTAGCGGCTTGCCATATTGAGCTAGCACCTTGGGTAGATCTTGCTTAATACTGAAGGCTGGTTGACTGAGAATACGACGCAGCGATCGCTCCAAACTGCTGCTATAGCTTTTCGCTAACTGCTCCCATACATAAGCATTCACCTGCGCATCTTCCAAATGCTTGAGTACCCAGCGATCCAGCAGCTCAAAATCGGCATTAAGCGGTGCATCAGGGACGTCAATGGAATCATCCCATTGCTCAGCTTGCTCTAATTTCTCGATCAAACGACTGTAATCTTTCAAAAAGCTTTGCCCCCAGCGCGGATGAGAAAAAACGGTGATTGCCTCAGCTTTGCGCAGTTCATCAGGCAGCGAAACTTCAGGCATCACCATTTTGAGTGACTGATTACTTTGAAGGACTTTTTGAGCGACTGAGCTTTCTTCGCCGACGGTCGCGATCGCCTCCATCACTTCTTCATCTGAGAGCCCCGCATTTTCAGCCATTTCCCGCAGCGACTGATTGCTATCCAAACCCGCCTCAGACAACTGCTTTTCAGTTGTTTGAGCCTGATAGACCTTCAGTTTTTTGTTCAATTCATAGCCCGATAGTGTGATGGGGGGCGATCCAAAAAACGTCAAAAAGTCATCATACTGCTGCTTTACCGAAATCCAAGCCGCTTCTTTTAGCTCAGGCGCATCGCCGTATAGCTGCTGCGGAAACCACTGCTTAAAATTACCAATTGCCACTGCTAACTTGGGCTTACCCAACTTGCCTAATAGCGTCAGAGGTCCCGAAAAAACCCAATCTGACTCGCTGACTGGCCATAGCCTAGCCAGCACTATTTCATCCGGACTCAACCGGCCCATCACTTCAGGGGACTGCGACGAATCGATCCAAACGGAATAATCTTTTTCCGTCAACCAATTCATCACCTCATAGCCGCCCTCCACTTGGCGGCGCACCACGAAGAGCCCATTAAAGCTGCGTGTTCCTTCACTGAGATCGGCTAAATAATCTGGATTCAGATGAAGGAACCGATCTATTACTCGCTGATCGGCAACCTTACCTTCGCTCAAAAACATATCAACAGCTAAATCCGTGCGGTTGAGCCCTGACAGTATTGGCTTAGCCCACCGCTTGAGCTGCTCAGCCGTAAAAACCTCTAAGGCTGTTGCAACCTCGTCTTCAGCCTCAAATACAAAATCGTTAAAGGCTTGCTTTGCGACTAAATATCGCTGAATACGCTGGTCTAGATCATCGGGTGCCGAGCGATGTTCAGCCCCATTTAATCCTTTTTCTAAAACAGCACTGACACCCGCCGCTGCTGCTTTATTACTTTGTGTTTTGACCTGTTTTTTCGCCATCAGAGTTTAATTGGCCTTTTTTTGCAAGTGCTACCCATCATAAAACAAAGGGTCAGCTAAGCAAGAACCTAGCCAACCCTCCTTTATTACGGCCAAAAAGCTACCGATGTTTCTATGCGGTGCGCTTGGTAACTGCGTAGTAAATAAAGAGCGTGATAATAGCGCCCAAAACGGCTACAACTACACCGCCTACAGTAAGCGCCGCGTAACCGGTTCCACCGATGAGCGAGTATAGAAAACCGCCAACAAGTGCGCCTATGATGCCCAATACCATCGTACCCAAAATGCCTAAACCCTGACTTCCGGGGTAAATTGCTCGAGCAATGGCTCCAGCTAATAGACCTAATACAACCCAAGCAAGAATGCCCATCTTAATAGTTCTCCAGTAAAGTAAGTTTGATCGTAGAGAAGCAGGGCTCCTCTTTTGAGACTCGAATGTCTAAGTGCTAATACTTTAGCTGAGCGGGATGAGTTTCCCTGTCTTTCTCTAGGCATAAAGTGGTCTGTATCTTCGGAATGAACCGTTGGGGGCAGAAAAATCGGGAACTAATAGCTGTTTTGAGGCTTAGACCGAGAAAAGTAGGATTTTCTTTTCTTTTTCCTTCTTTACTAACCGCTACGCATCGCTGTTTCTTTCTTTACTTTATGTACCAGAAAAGCAGCGATTGACCCGATTCAGAGTAGTGTTATGAGGCTGGCCAATTACTTTCGGCCCACGCTTTTTAATGTATTAGTATCAAAAAAGGACAATTCTCATGGCAGCTTCTTTCCTACCCACGCTTCTCGTTCCCTTTGTTGGTCTGATCTTCCCGGCAGTCGCGATGGCAGCTCTTTTTCTCTATATTGAGCGCGATCAGGCGGCATAGACTGCGAGTTTTCTCACTAAAAAGCGGCCCGTCTATTCACTAGACGGGCCGCTTTTTCAGTTTGATTTTTCTCAGTTCGCTATCAAAAGGAAGTTAGCGGTTAGTCGGCTCGAAAATGATTGATTTAAATCGCCTCAAATCGCTGAGCCTGTTCCTACGTAAGAACCGTAGAAAAAGATGCCAACTACAACCAATACACCAGTGCCTGCGACTGTTGCCACAATCCACAAGGGAATTTTACCATTTTGAAACATTACAAGCTCTTCCTACTCACAACATGAACAATTCAAGTCTATACAAGTCTATATCAGTGCGTTGATAGGTTCAGAACTCGATGATCCAAGCTGATTAGGCTGAATCAATCAGCGAGCGCCAAACTCGGATCAATCGCTAGTTAAAGAAATAGCTGGAAAATAGCAAGCCGGTCACAAAGACAATGAGCAAACCTAAGAACAAAGAGGTTCGGTTTAGCTCAACGGGTTGCTGGTTGGGGTTACGGGGTCTATCAGCCATGAAGATCTCCTAATCGTTGAATCTTATCGTTGAATGAACTGCATTGCAGCGATCGCGCCTAAAAAGAAAACGGAAGGCACTGCTAAAGCGTGAACTGACAGCCAGCGCACGGTAAAAATCGGATACGTAATCGGCTCGTTGGGGTTTCTACTGGTCATATTAAATCTCCAAAAATATTGTCTGCGATCGCCTCTTAATATAAAAGGCTAAAAAGCCCAAAGGCTTACAAAAATAAAACCTAAAGCAGCTAGTCAGCATCACTGCTAGCAGCCGCTATTTAGGCAGCACCGTATCCGGGTTGTAGCGGTTATCAATGATGGGAATTTCCATCTGATTGCTGGGATAGTACTCATTCGGGCGAGGGGTGCCAAAGGCGTCATACGCCAGGCCCGTCGAGACAAACAGCCAACCCGCAATAAACAAAGCCGGAATCGTGATGCTATGGATAATCCAATAGCGAACGCTCGTTACAATATCGCCAAAGGGTCTTTCACCAGTATCGCCAGCCATAATCTCAAATCTCCTAACTAAAACACATCAGCAATTGTTACTTATCATACGAAACTGTTAGCTCTCCTCACAAGCAACTGAGCAAATTAAGCCAAGTCACATTCAGCGGGTCTGCTTAAGCAGATTGAGTAGGCTCTTCTTCATAGCGCAACAAATAGCCACGCTGACCTAGCACATAGCCGCGATCGCCCGCCAAGAACTTAACGCGATAGAAGTTGGTCGGCACATTTTCGACGGCTTTGTCCTTTTTCCAGGTTTGGCCGCCATCATCACTCATCAAGAGGTTGCCGCTGCCGCCCGTGACCCAAAGCTCTTGGGGTGTACGGTAAGCCATATCCAGTAGACCCCAGCTAGAGGCAAACTCAGGATTGACAGGCTGAGTCCAGTCCTCATAGCTAACCTGCTCAGTCCCAAACTGCATTTGCCCCCCACGAGCGATTAGCCACAGCAAGCCATCTTTCGTAAAGCCCATATTCTGTAGGCGCTTCGAGTTCTCTCGGTTATGCGGTTGCCAAGCTTCCTGCCCCGGTAGCCATGTGGAATAAAAGTTCCCCCGAGAAGACACCGCCACATATTTGCCTTCGTCGTTACGGGCCATATTCCTGACTACACCTACCGCCGACTGTACTAAGCCCTTCCACTGCTGTCCGCCGTCAGTCGTCTTATAAATAGCGCCAATATCAGTGGCTAGCTCAGCTGATTGCTGACCAATAGCGGTAACGAGCAAAGGCTGACCGGGCAACTGCGGATCTAAAGGAATATTTGACCAAGAACTGCCGCCATCGGTCGTGTGGAGCATGATGCTGGGCTGCCCTACCAGCCAGCCTTCCTCGCCGTTGAAATCAATCGAGGTGAAGGTATATTGCTGTTCGCCTAACTCTAAAATGCGCGGCTCCCAAGTTTTACCCGCATCGGTAGACTCTAGTAGCGTCGTGCGACTGCCTACTAACCAGCCATGCTCACCATCTTCAACAAAAGCCACATCAGCAATACTGGCCTCAGTGGGCAAAGCAATCACTTCCCAAGGGTTCGTTTCTGTCTCTGCCAAAAAGATCTGGCCGCAGCTAGTAGTCAGAGCCGCAACCAGCAGCAGTACAATTCCTTTCTTAAGCCAGCTAGCCGCGTGTCCTCCAAAAACAGTCGCGCTGTCCCAAACACCCACCAAAAATCCTAAAACCGTCTGCATGACTACTCCAGCAAAAACCTAAATCTAATCAAAAAACTACAAGGGCTCGAAATTACCGATATTATTTAGCGAATTATTTCAGCGAACTACCAACGTCTTGCGCTAGCCGCGGCCTTCACTGTCTGCTTCATCTACTGCTTGCTATTGCAATCCATAAAGGCTCAAGAAAAACAGCACGCCCACTCCCAGTGCCCCAAAAATCAGGATATTCTTCTGTTCCGGCGTCAACTTGTTGACCCCAAATCCATAGTTCAAATTCGCTTTAAAGCCAGAAGCCGTTCCCACTGGCCCTATATTGCTGAATTGTGTCGTGCTAGCGCCACAAACGGGGCAGCGCCAGGATTTGGGCAAGTCCTTAAACTCTACTCCGGCAGGAACCTTGGTGCGACCATCGCCTTTAGTCGGCTCATAGGTGTAGCCACAGGCGCGACACTCATAGCAATCCATTTCTATGGGCGTCAGCGGCTTATCCTCAGCGGCGGCTGACGTTGCCGAAAGCTCTGACGAAAGCTCTGGCGAGAGATCTTCTGCCGTCTTGCCAGGCTTTACTAGCGGAATCATTTCTTCCACTGGCGGCGACTGTTCTGGATCGCGATTGGTTTTTGGCTCAGTATTCATGACGCTAATTTAAAATTCATCATCAAAAATTAAATAAATTAAAGTGAAGCTGCAAAGCCTAAAGACGATCTGAAATCGACCGTAAGCTTAAGGATTTGGCCTTATCACCAGCCTTTTAGCAAGTTTTAGCAGAACTATCTGGAGATGATCTGAAGCTGGAGAAATATGAAAATATCTGTAAACTATTATTGCATACGCTGGGTTTTATACTGTGCGCTTGCGCCTTTAGCAATAGGCATTCAGATTTTCTTTGGTAGCTATTAGATATAGAGATAGAAAGATCTCGCTTCTGCTCATTTTTGCGGATCTAGCCCGCTACAATGAGCAGAAGGTTGACAGCAATAGGGGCGATCGCTGTGTTTGTTTTAAGTGGATACGAATACTTTCTAGGCTTTTTGATTATTAGCAGCCTAGTGCCCGTCATTGCCTTGAGCGCATCTAAGCTCCTGCGGCCTGCGAGCGCTGGCCCCGCGAGCCGCACCACCTATGAATCAGGCTGTGAGCCGATTGGTGGCGCTTGGATTCAGTTCAACATCCGATACTATATGTTTGCGCTGGTTTTCGTTATCTTTGACGTAGAGACAGTGTTTTTGTACCCTTGGGCAGTTGCCTTTCACACTTTGGGGGTTCTAGCATTCGTCGAAGCCTTGATTTTCATTGCAATTTTGGTTATTGGTTTAGTCTACGCTTGGCGTAAAGGAGCTTTGGAGTGGTCATAGCATCAGGTACCCAATCAGGCGCACTCAAAGGAAAAGGCGCTGGAAAGGGCGCTTTTATGGGCCCTGATGAGCGGTTAATGAATCCTGCTAGTAATGCGGGTGTCACGCAAGATCTTTCGGAGAACGTGATCTTAACGACAGTCGATGATCTCTATAACTGGACAAGGCTTTCGAGTCTATTTCCGTTATTATATGGAACTGCCTGTTGCTTTATTGAGTTCGCAGCCCTGCTAGGCTCTCGGTTTGACTTTGACCGCTTCGGGCTAGCACCTAGAGCTAGCCCCCGCCAAGCCGATCTCATTATTGTCGCGGGTACGGTGACTATGAAGATGGCTCCGGCGTTGGTACGACTGTATGAGCAAATGCCTAAGCCTGCCTATGTGATGGCCATGGGCGCTTGCACGATTACGGGCGGTATGTTCAGCGCTGACTCTCCAACCGCTTTGCGTGGTGTAGACAAGATTATTCCTGTGGATGTTTACATTCCAGGCTGTCCGCCCCGGCCTGAGGCTATTTTTGATGCAGTCATCAAGCTGCGTAAGAAAATTGCTAATGAGTCTATGCGGGAGCGATCGCAGTTTGAAAGTACCCACCGCTTTTACACCCGCAGCCACAGCATGAAGACAGTCGATCCGATTTTGACGGGTAAATATTTGGCCTCTGAAACTCGTGATACGCCGCCCAAGGAGCTAATGGAAGCGATGGGTATGCCGATTGCTATTGCCGAAGCGGAAAAGGAGAAAACATAATTACCGATGGCTGATACAGAAGAAACCAAAAAGCCAGCAGGCAATGACTCACCTGAGACAACTGCCAGCGCAGCAGATTCAGCAATCGTAGAAGCGGGTGAAGTTTCCACTTGGCTCAGCGAGCAGGGATTTGCCCACGAACTCATGGAGCGCGATCACGCTGGTGTAGAGGTTCTAAAGGTAGATCCAGAGTTTTTACTGCCATTCGCAACCGCACTGTATGCCTATGGCTTTAACTATTTACGCTGTCAAAGCGCATACGATTCTGGCCCTGGCAAAGAGCTAGTTAGCGTTTACGACTTAACCAAAATGACTGACGATGCGGATGCACCAGCTGAGGTGCGCATTAAATGTTTCTTGCCTAGAGAAAATCCGTCGATTCCTTCAGTTTATTGGATTTGGAAAGCTGCGGACTGGCAAGAGCGCGAATGCTATGACATGTTTGGCATCACCTACGAAGGTCACCCAAACCTCAAGCGTCTGCTCATGCCTGAAGACTGGGAAGGTTGGCCTTTGAGAAAAGACTACATCTCTCCTGATTTCTACGAACTGCAAGACGCTTACTAGCGCTTGTGCAATATATCAAAAGCCCCTCGTATAAGGCGTGGGGCTTTTTTGATCCGTAGATTGTGCTTAAAATTAACTGTTAAATTAACTGATTGAGGCCGTTGACCATTGCTGTATCAGGCCGAAAATAGTTGAGTAGAATATTCTCTCCATCTAATGCGTATTCGTATGCCTATTCGTAAGTACGAGGCTAAGGCTTACAGGAGTATTGTGAAGTCTAGGGACTGTCTATGACTGACTCAGTAAGACTTGCTCGTACTGATGTCCGGCGATCGCCCACGTATAGCCTTCCTCAATAAACCGCCTGCCATTCTGCGAAAGCTGCGACCTTAGATCAGTTGATTCAAACAGTCGTCCAATCGCTGCTGCATATTCACCCGCCGTATTCGCTCGAAGGGCTCGTAGCGGTAATTTTTCGTCATCTACTTCTAAACCTTCTAACCCGCGATCGCTTGCCACGACCGGTACGCCCGCTGCCATCGCTTCGAGCGTTTTGTTTTTAATTCCGTAGCCGGTGCGCATCGGCACTACGCATACCGTAGCCCCGTGTAAATAAGGCGTCATCTCCGGTACTTTGCCCGTAACTGTCACATTCGGTAATGCAGACAGCGCCTTGATCCTCTCAGTGGGCCTTGCGCCGACCAAAGTCAGCGTCGCCTGCGGATAGACCTGACACACTAACGGAAAAATTTCTTCAGCTAAGAAGGTCACCGCGTCAATATTGGGTAAGTTATCCATTGCTCCAATAAAAACTAAACTGTAGCCGCCGGGATCTTTCTGTCGAGGCGGAAACAGGTCTAAATCCACCCCGTTAGATACAATCGTGGCTTGCTTGCCGCTCAGCTCAGCCATCTGTCTTTGGTCTTCAGCCGTAGTCACCACCAGGTGAGAGAACTTTTGACAGTAGCGCTGCTCGTATCGCTTTAGCAAAGGTAGGCTAAGGCGATCGCGCCAAGGAAATTCCGCCATCCCGCCCGCTAGCTGATGCGCGCAAGTGCCGTACACAGAGCTGTGAATATTCACCACTGACTTTGGAATATAGCGCCCAATCTCAGCCGGTACATACACCTCATTTACACTGTGCTCACAGGTAATCACATCGAACTGAGCGCTAGCAATCTGCTTATTTACCCATGCCTGCATTTCTCCCGAACGGGTACTGGCCACACTCGGCGGTACGCCGCCGATGATAAAGTTTGCCCAGCGCTGCACTTTCCCCAATATCCCCGCTGCCTGATGGCGATCTAAAGGCCGAGGAAACACCGCCAAATTGTCTACCCAAGCCGCTAATGCCGCTACTTCCGCATCGGTGACATCGCCAGCGCGCAAGGTCGCGAGCGATACCTGATGCTGCTGCTGTTTCAGATACTTCAGTAAGTTGAACGTTCTCACCGAAGTGCCGCCTCTAGTCGGCGGATAGGGAAACGTCGCTGAGAGCATCAAAATATTCATAAAACCAGCGTTTTCAAAGTAAAGGAGCGTTCTGAGGCAGACTCTATCGGCTGTCAGCAGATGAGATGGGTAGGTAGTCTTTTTCTCGGGCTTTAGGCGGAAGGCTGGCTGCTTTTTGGCCGCGATCGCGCGATCGCCCACAGTAAATATCCAAAGGCGTTATAACCATATCAATCGCTGGCCCCCGGCCAAGCATCCACTTCATCGCCGCCACTGGCAGATCTTTGAGCAGCCACCTCAGCAAACTGCGATTGCGATCAGCGACTGGCAGCGGCCCCGTCAAATCTACCCCATGCAGCTCGTGCAGATACCGGTTCGATTTGCCATAGCGGGCCCACTGGCTATCTAGCTCTGTTAGGCTTTGCCGGTGACGATGCTGAATCACCGCATCCGCTGCATAGCAAATCTTCCACGGAGACTGCTCCACTTGGCCCTCACGCTGTATGCGCCAGCAAATATCCGCATCGCCACCGGTCGTTAAATAAGGGCGAAACAGACCCACTTGCTCTAAGGCTTTCATCCGAATTCCTAAGTTTGCCGTTTGACCGTAAGGACAAAATCGATGAGCCAGCGTATTTTTTTGACTCATCGTCTGCTTGCGCTCAGCGTAGCGCTCTAACCAGGTACTTCCCGGTAGCGCCGTAATTTCTCCGGCGACTAGCCCTACTTGCGGGTTTTGAAAAGGCTGCATCAGTCCCATCAGCCATCCGGGCAGGGGATAGCAGTCAGCATCTGTAAAAGCCAAAAACTCGGTAGTAGCCGCGCGGATACCAGTGTTTCTAGCTGCATAAGCGCTTTGAATTTTGCCTTCGCTGAGCACCTTGCAGGTTAATCCCTTGTCGGCGAAGTGCTCAGCGGCATTGGCTAAAATTTGGGGGGTGCGATCGCTGCTGCCATTATCCACCAGCAAATATGCGACCTGCTCTGCGGGATAAGTCTGCGCGATCAGGCAAGCCAACAAACCGGGCAAATCCTGCTCGCCGTTATAAACCGGCACAATCACAGAAACCTTCGGGCAATATAAATCGGTCCCTTCTGAAAAGTGCGCTTCAGGCACCGCCATCGAATCCGCCATCATAAAAGAGACGCCCATCCCTGCCACCTAAACCCAATCAAATCACGCATCGAACACCTTCTACCCTATTCCGCTGGCTGATTAAGCTGATCATGGCAGCTTTTGAATATCTGCTGCCATTGAATTCCAGATCTTCAACAGATACTTATACAGATCTACCCCGTCCCCGAAAAATATTTACATCCAAGCCATATCAATAGATAAAACAGCGAGTACGCTAGCTAACATCTACTGCCTATCCACTACCGGCATATCCTTTCAGTCCTCTTACCCAAAACCCGTGTCTAGCGAACCTTCTCCCGCGTCTTTCTCCAACCCATCGCTTTCTTCCGCGCCTAAAGTCAGCGTTTGCATTCCTACCTACAACCGCGCTGATATTTTGCCCTACGCTGTCGAAAGTGTTCTCAGCCAAACCTACCCAAATTTTGAGCTGATCATCTGTGACGACGCCTCGCGCGACCACACTCCTGCCATTGTCAGCCAGTGGTCAGATCCGCGCATCCGCTATCTGCGCCACCCGCAGAATATTCAGCGCAGCCGCAACATGCGCTCCGGCTACGAAGCGGCCCAAGGTGAGTACTTCATCAAATTCGATGATGACGACGCGCTTACTTCCACTTTTTTAGAAAAAGCCGTCGCCATTCTCGATCATCAGCCGCAAGTTGATTTTGTCTGCTCAGATCACTGGATTATCAACGCCCATAACGAACGAGACTGCGCTGCCACAGACGCCAATTCAGCCAAATGGGGAAAAGACCGGCTAGGGCATCGTGTAATTGACGATTTGCTCGCAGAAACCTTCTTGCACCAGAGCTTGCAGGTTGGCTCAACCCTGTTTCGCAAAAGCAGCCTACAGGCCGTAGACTTCATGCGGTTCGAGGCCGATGGCTGCGAGGACTTCGATCTATTAGTGCGCTGTGCCTTAGCGAATCAAAGCGCCTATTTCATTCCCGAACGGTTGATGGAATACCGCTTTCACGGTGGCCAAACCAGCCTCAAACAAGATATTCATTTCTTGAGCGCCAAATCTTTCTGCCTAGAGAGCTACCACTTTCCGGATCGCCCTGATCTAGAGCAGGCGCGGATGACTAAGCTGCAGGGGCTTAAACAGGTGCTGGCCATGCGTCTGATCGAAAAAGGCGAAACCCAGCGAGGCAGAGCCCTGATTGCGGATCTTAAAAATGTTAAAGCGCTCTCGAATCGAGCCAGAGTCGGCCAAGTGCTATCGTATTTACCAGCTTGGGCCAGGCAACTCGCGTTCCAGGGCTTTCGCCAAATGCGACCCAAAGATTACAGTGAGAAAGTACGCAATGCTGCCGGATAAAAAGCCTAAAGCGCTCTATTTATGGATGCCACTTGTCTTGGGTGCTGGCGTTGTCTTGCTGTATTTGGCCAAACCTGCCAGAACTCACTTAGCCTTGTCAAAGGCCAACCCGTCCCAAACGACGCTGACTTCAGATAATTCGCTAGAGAATTCATCGGTGTCCCCTAGCCAACCTTTTACTCATTACCAAGCATACGATCTGCCGCAAGCGACTGTTCATGTGGTGAGCGTTGAGGCTGGTGGGGTAGTGGCGATCGCCACCGCCTCCAACCTCGCCACCGTCACAGACTTCGCCCAGCAAAATAACGCGATCGCTGTAATCAATGGTGGCTTTTTTGATCCGCAAAACGGCAAAACCACCTCGCATCTAATCTCTCAAGGCGAATCAGTCGGCAATCCAGATGACAACGAAAGGCTGACCGGCAACCCCAATCTTCAAGCCTATCTACCCCAAATTTTGAACCGCTCCGAGTTTCGCATCTATCGCTGTCAAGGCTTAGATCCAGGTTTAGACCAAGGCTCAGCCCAGATTCGCTATGCTATCGCGCCCCACGATGCCGCTTCACCTAGCGGTTGCGAAACCGAAACGGCGCTCGGTGCTGGCCCGCAGCTTTTGCCACAAGACACCGCTTTTATCGAAGCCTTCACTGGCTATGAAAATGGCAACGAGAATGGCACCCTAATCCGCGATGCCCTTGGCAGTTTGCAGCCCAATGCCAGAAGTGCCCTGGCGATTCGTCCCGATGGCACCCTGCTCCTGATCATGGTCGCCCAGCGCGCTAACCTGCCCAACGAGGAAGCTAACAGTCAAACCGCAACTGGCATGACGCTAGCTGAACTCACCGAATTTGCCACCGTTCTCGGCGCGACCCAACTACTCAACCTAGACGGCGGCAGCTCATCTTCTCTCTACTACGACGGACAAACCTACCTTGGCAAACTAGGCGCAGAAGGTCAGCCGGTTCAGCGCCCGGTCAAATCCGTCATTATGATCAGGCGAAATCAGGATGCGACCACGCCTTAATTGGAATATTTGCCCTAGTGTCTGTTGTCCCTGCTACGACCAGCGCTGCAACATAGCCTTCAGGCACCGCTATTGAATGCAAACGCCAGCGCTGAGCACAATCATCCGGAACGTGAACCAATTGCGAAGCGGCTATCTCAACGCTCTGCATAGATTGGGTTAAGCCCAGTCCAGTCGCCTTCAAGTAAGCCTCTTTACAAGTCCAGTATTCTAGAAACAGGCGGGATTGATCCTCTAGTCGCGCAGCCTTCACCCGCACTTGTTCAGCCGTTGATAAGCAGCGCTCCATCATCATTTCTAGCCGACCGATAGATCTGATTTTTTCGATGTCAATGCCTATTTTTCGATCATGACCTAGCCCACATAAGGCCAGTTCTCCTGAGTGAGAAAGGTTAAATTCAAAAGCCTTGTGAGGCAAGATACCCAAAGAACCCACTGACTCTGATTGCGCTGCAAAGACTTGCTTGACAAAGGGTTTACCGTATTCGCCGTAGCCGAACTCAACAGCAGCCGGGGCTTTACCTATGCGCTTGCCCAGTAGATGGCGTAAAGCCCCTCTCGCCACCACAAAGCGCCGCCTATCATCCGGAAACTTGAAGCGATTAGCCCTTAAAATTTCATCTTCGCCAAGGCAGTCTAAATAGCCATTAACTGTTTTTAAGCTGACCTGAAGCGGAATTTGCCAAACTTGAATATCACCACTCATAGTGCTTTTGCCATACTAATTGCGTCAGCGAATCACCGCATGAGTGGGAGAGCAGAAGTTATGGGCGTTTCATGCCTGGGAAATCTAAAGCAGGTATTGGTCAGGTATCGGTATGTTGGCTAATATTATCCGGAAATGCACAACCCTTAGATTTATTCATAAAGACAATGTAAAAGCTTGTTTTTTATGTAAAGCGTGCGCGCAGCCGTTTTTTTTTAGAGAACGAGTGTGTCAGTATTCTTTCGTAAGAGGCGTAAAGAGGGTGATGCAATCATCTTGCTTTTATCTCGATTTCTCGTTCTACTTATGCCAGCAGTTTCACCCTAAACATTCTCCTCACTCTCCCAGTGTACATCTGTCAATATGAGCAAGCCCAAAGGGACTTGGCAGCACTGCTCAATTGATTTTTCTCGGTTGCTAGCGATGATTTATTCTCCGCCTCAAAACGCCCAAGCTCAAAATGCCCAAGCTCAAAATGCCCTAGGCGATGCTCATCACCAAAGCGTCCAGCAAAGTACCCAGTTCTCTACGCTAATAGAGTTACTTCAGCATCGGGCCAAAACACAGCCCAATGATTTGGCCTATCAGTTTTTAGTCGATGGCAAAAGCGAAGGGGCGGCCTATACCTACGCCGAGTTAGATCAATGGGCGCGGGCGATCGCAGCACTACTTCAGCAACAGGAGGCCAAAGGCGATCGCGCCCTACTGCTCTACCCCCAAGGCATAGAAGTCGTTGCGGCCTTTTGCGCCAGCCTCTATGCTGGCGTAATTGCCATTCCTGTGCCCCCACCCGATGCCGGCCGCATGAAGCGCACCCTACCTCGCCTTCGCGAAATCATCAAGGACGCTGAAGCCACCATCGTCTTAAGCAACGCCCACATTATTGAACTGATCCAAGAAAGCGGCCTCGACTTCCCTGAATTTGAAGCCATGCGCTGGATCGATACCGAAACCGTCGATTTAGCCCTAGCCGAAGACTGGCAAGATCCCCACATCGATAAAGACGTATTGGCCTACTTGCAATACACCTCAGGCTCCACCTCTACGCCCAAAGGCGTGATGCTCAGCCACTACAACCTGCTGCACCACTCTGCCTACTTACAAAGAGGCTGCGGCTACCACCCCAGTGGCCCCACCGTCACCTGGATGCCCTACTTTCACGACTACGGCCTGGTGGAAGGACTCATTCAGCCGCTGTACAACGGTGCACCCTGCTACATCATGGCCCCTTTGGCCTTTGTCAAGCGCCCCTTACGCTGGCTCCAAGCCATTCAAAAATACGGAGCGACCCACAGTCAAGCTCCTAACTTTGCCTACGATCTCTGCGTCCGCCGCATCAAACCCGCCCAGCGCGAAGGCTTAGATCTCAGCGGCTGGCTCAGCGCCGGCAACGCCGCCGAACCGATCAACCCGCGAGTTATGCGCGACTTCTATGCAGCCTTTGCAGACTGTGGCTTTAAGTGGGAAAACTTTTCGCCCGCTTACGGCTTAGCGGAAGCAACACTGCTGGTTTCTTCTACGCCGGTTGGCCGATCGCCTGTGATTTTACAGCTGGCAGCTAGTGACCTAGAGCAGGGCAAAGTAGTCGCAGCCGACGTGGACACCCTCAATACTGCTTACGTTCGAGAAGCCGTTAGCTGCGGCACCCTGGTCTGCGAAACGACCGTTGCCATTGTCAATCCCGATACGCTAGAGCGCTGCGCTACCGACGAAATTGGTGAAATTTGGGTGAATGATCCTGGTGTTGCGCATGGCTACTGGCAACGGCCCGATGCCACCCGCGAAACCTTTGAGGCGCAAATTGCTAAAGAAGGAGCCACGCGCTATCTGCGAACCGGCGATTTAGGCTTTTTGCAAGACGGTGAACTGTACATCACTGGCCGCATTAAAGACCTCATCATTATTCGCGGCACCAATCACTACCCGCAAGACATTGAGTGGACAGTGCAGCAAACTGCCCCGGCTATGCGGCCTGACTACGGCGCATGCTTTTCTATTATTGAAGACGGTGAAGAGCAGCTAGTCGTGGTGCAAGAAATTGAGCGGCAGCATCAGCTAAATCTCGATGCTGAGGAGCTAATTGCCGAAATTCGTCAGGCGATTTCGGAAGCCCATGAGCTGCAAGTTTACGCAGTGGCCCTCGTAAAATCAGGCAATGTGCTCAAAACCTCAAGCGGCAAAATTCAGCGACGCAAGTGTAAGGCGAGTTTTTTGGCAGGTGATCTAGAAGTCCTGGCAGACTGGAGCGAAAACCCTCGACTCACTGCGAAGGTACGCAGTCTGCAAAACGAGGTCGAGTCCTTGGTGCAAAAGCTAAGCCATCAATAGGATTGAAAAAGGATTGAAAAAAAGAATTAAGGCAAGGGATTAAAAAAGGGAGGCATTCATGACATTAGCGCAATACCAACTCGCAGAGCAGTTAGAGCAGGCCCTGGGCAATCCTCATCAAATTGAGAGTCTGATGTCTTTTCAGCGCACTGCCGAACTAGACGAAGCTGAAAAGTTTCCGCACGACGAAATTGCCTGGCTGTATAGCTGGGGTCTGCAAAATTACTATATTCCGACTGAGTGTGGCGGTAAATTCACATCTTTTGAGGAGTTTGTGGCCTTTGTGCGGGTATTGGCCCGCCGCGATCTCAACATTTCGATTGCGTTTACCACGCTTTTCTGGTCCTTCTTGACCTGGATGGCAGGCAGCGATGAGCAAAAGCAAAAGCTCTCTCAGCTCATGCGTGAAGACCATGCGGCCATGTGTTTGGCCTATTCTGAGCGTGAGCATGGGAGTGATTTGGTCGGTGGTGGGGTGACGGCGACTAAAGTTGCAGGCGGTTATTTGCTGAATGGCGAAAAGTGGCCAATTAATCGAGCGACTATTTCTGGTGTCACCTATGTGCTAGCGCGCACCGATCCCGAAGGCGGCAATCGAGGGCTTTCGCTATTTATGGTGGAGAAAAAATACCTGGAGCCGAGTCAGTATTACAACTTACCTAAAATTAAAACTCACGGCATTCGCGCTGCTGATATGAGCGGCATTGGCTTTAGTGACTGCTTTATTCCTGACAAGATGTTGCTGGGCAAAGAAGGTCATGGGCTAGAGCTGGGCTTAAAGGGCTTTCAAATCACGCGGGCTCTATGTGCTGCTTTTTCTCAAGGTGCGGCAGATACAGCGCTGCGTACGACGCTCAATTTCGCGGTGAATCGGCAGCTTTATGGCAAAACCGTAATTGAGATGCCGCACGCGCGGCGCACGCTGACGAACGCCTTTGTCGATATGCTCATTTGCGATTGTGTCAACATCGGTGCCGCTAGAGGTTTTCATGTCGCGACTGACCAGTTCAGCGTCTGGTCAGCGGTGGATAAATATTTTGTTCCGGTGACGCTAGAACAGGTGATGAAAGATACCTCAGTTGTGTTGGGATCGCGGTTTTACATGCGCGATGAGCACGATTCGGGGGTCTTTCAAAAGGCGCTTCGAGACAGTGCCATCATCAGCATGTTTGACGGCAGCTCGGTGGTTAATTTGCATGCGCTGATTTTGCAGCGTCGGCAGCTAGCCAAAGCTCGTTTGCGGATTCGCCAAAAGCCTGACCAGCTAGCGGCCCTTAAGGTTCGCTTGGCGCAAAGCTTTTCACTCGATCAGAGCCTGCCAACGTTTGAGCCTAACCGGCTAGAGCTGTTTAGCCGCGGGGCTGACGATGTAATGCAAGGGCTAGAGAGCACTTTAGCTGATCTCGAAGCCTGGCAGGGATCTAGCCATTCTATGGCCAGTCAGTCTGCCAGTCAGGCCGTGAACCAAACGGTACTTTCCCAGGTGATAGAACTTGGAAGAGTCATTCTCGAAGAGATTACGGCCCAAGATGCGCTGATTACTCAGTCGGCGTTTGAGCACGGGCATGATCAGTCGTTTGAGAGCTTTGAACTTGCCAAGCAGTACTGCCATTTGCATGCGGCTACAGCCTGCATTTTGATGTGGATGCACAATCGCAGTCACGAAGATATGCAGGGCTTTTTTGCCGAGGGTGAATGGCTGGTGCTGAGCTTACACCGGCTGCTTTCTCGCTTTCGGCGATCGCTCCCCTTGCCCCCCAGCAATTATTACGAAAATGTAGCCCAAGAACTTTTGCAGCTACATCAGTCGGACAAAATGTTCTCAATTGTGCCGTTTCAGCTAGCCCAGCGATCGCGCACGCCAGCTATAGCCGCTCCCTGTTTGGTCACTTAAGATCCTGCAAACGGCGAGATCTTACAAACGGCAATTTTACAAACGGTTCATTCACTTCTTTTTCAATAACTTGTCTCTCTACACAGGAATCTAACTCTTATGCAACAGCTCCAGAACCCCAGCGCATCTGAGCCATTAACTCAAACTACGCCCGTCAGCAAAATTCAAGCTTGGTTAGTTGATCAGCTTGCTGATGTGCTTTCGCTGGATCCAACTACCATTGACGTGAAGCAGCCACTGACTCGCTACGGGCTAGATTCCATCGATGCGGTGACCCTAGTCGGTGACTTAGAAGATTGGCTAGATCTAGAGCTGCCTTCCACCTTGCTATGGGACTACCCCAGTATCGAAAAAGCTGCTGCCTATATGGTCGAAGAATTTGACGTCACTCTGTAAGTTCGGTTTGCAGATTCGGTCTGCAGGTTTGGTTTGTAGGTTCGGTTGAGCCTCTTCATTTATCACCTAATCGGCCCATTGCGCTAGAGCAAAGACATTGAATTTTTCCGAGTTTTCATTTTGGTGGGTGCTGTTGCTGACAAGCGTGCCGTTCTTTACGGTGCGCTACTTTGGCCAACGGTTTGACTGGTGGCGCGATCGCTTCGACACCGTTGGCATTGCAGCACTTTCCCTGCTGCTGTTTCTCAATGCTAGCCCTACTAGCTTTGCAGTTTTTCTCTTTGAGGTTCTGTTTAACTACTACATGGTGAGCCTGATGCTGCGCCGTGAAGGTCAGCAGGCAAAGCTGATTGCAACGGCTATTATTGTTTTTGACGTGGTGGTACTAGCCTATTTCAAATACCTCACCTTTTTTATTGAAGACTTTATCGGGTTAGCAGCGCCCATTTCTAGCGATTGGCAAGCCAGCTTTCCACTGCCTGTCTTTCAAACGATTCCACCAGGGCTTTCTTTTTATACTTTTCAAATGGTGGCGTTTGTAGTCGATTCGTACACCGCGCGTCGCAAAAAGCCCTTAAAACTGCTGGACTACATTAACTTTGTGTCCTTTTTTCCGCAAATTGTTGCAGGCCCAATTGAGCGACGCAGTAAGCTGCTGCCCCAAATTCAAGACTTTAAGTTTAAGTTCAGCGCTGATAATTTTGATGTTGGGATGCGGTGGTTATCGCTGGGCCTATTCATGAAATTTGTGCTGGGCGATAATCTTTCGCCCTACATTGCCGATGGCATTGGTGAGAGTGCGAATCCTTGGCTAGTGTGGCTCTATGCTTTTCTATTTACCCTGCGAATTTATTTCGATTTTGGCGGCTACAGCTTTATGGCGGTGGGCTTGGCGCGCATCGTTGGCGTTGAGCTCACCATCAATTTCCTCGCGCCCTATACTTCTCAAAGCATCAATGAATTTTGGCGACGGTGGCATGTGATCACTGAGCACTTGGTTTCGTGACTATGTATTTTTGCCGTTGATGGGCAAGCGCAAAAAGTGGGCGGCTTTTTTCTTGTTTATCACTTTTACGCTGTCAGGGTTTTGGCATGGTGCGGCTTGGAATTTTATGATTTGGGGTGCGTATCACGGGGCGCTGCTACTGCTGCTGCGCTATGCCGGACGACCCTTTGCAAAGGTGACTAATCGGTTTGTGAAGCGGCCTCAAGTGGTGTCTTGGGCGCTGACGTTTGGGGCGGTGATTTTAGGCTGCCTCTTTTTTATGGAAACCAACAGTCGGCGGCTGTTGGCTAAGCTGGTGACGTTGGTGACGCCTTGGGCCTATTCGCCTGCCCATTTTATGGAGGCAGTGGGTGTGTTTAATTCGCCTGAAGGCTTGGTATTGGGTGTAACGCTGGGGCTGGCAATAGCCTTCCTTGCCCTAGAGCACATTGCCGTATGGCAAGAGCGTGATTGTGAATATGAGCTATTGACCTCACCTTGGATGTCTAAGATCCTGCTGGTGCTGACAATTCTCTTAGCGGCTAATATTCCGGCTGATTTTATTTATTTTGAGTTCTAGACATCCTTATGACGACCAAGCTGCCCAGTTTAAAGATGCCAAACTCAAAGCTGCCACCGTTAAAATTGCCCAAGCTTTTGAGCTGGTTTGCCGTGGCCGCTCTAGCTTGGGGAGGCGGCTTTGTTTACAACGTGTATTTGGGAGGAGAAGCCCATTGGCTCAAATCGCTTTATGAAAATAAAATTGCGATCGCGAATCAAACCCCTGACCCGAAGCTGATTGTCACAGGCGGATCGGGCGCACACTACACCATCAATTCTGATGTGCTGTCTAAGGCGCTCAATATGCCTGTTGTTAACCTCGGCTTAGATGGGCCCGTCGGGCTGGATGTAATTTTGCCTAGTATCTTAGAAACCGTGAAACCTGGAGATACGGTGCTGCTGATTCCTGAATATATGCTGCTGCTGGATGAAGATGGCTTTGGCGATAGATCAGGTATGTTTGCCGTAGCTACTGACCAACCAGAGCTTGGCGGCATACCGGCTAAACAGCTTGCTCTAGAAACACTGCAAATGGGCGTTCCGTCTCTGCGATGGGCCGTTAAAGCGGTTGTAGATATGACTGAGGAGGGTCACTTTACAGGCTATTACGATGGCCCCCTAACACAGCAGGGCGATCCGACTGAAACCAAGCTGCGCGAGGGCGCGTGGTGGCCCTTATCAATTCCCGATCCGGTTTCACCTCATGCTCTTCAGCGCATTGCGCAGTTTAAATCTGAAGTCGAAGCGAGAGGCGGCCAGCTAATTTTGGCGATGCCTTGGATCTATGGCAATGCTGAGGAAGCGCTTACGCGGTCTAATATCCAAAAATCTGCTGAAGAACTCAGCGAAATCGTGCCTGTTTTGATCGATGAAAAAACGCTCAATATTCAAGCTCAACCCACCTTGTTCGCAGATACTCATTACCATTTGAAGCCAGAAGGCCGAAAAGTGAGATCCCAGCAGCTTGCCAGCCAGCTTAAGCCTTTGTTGACTGCTCCGTAAGTAAGTGCCCAAAAGATTGCTCAAAAGAAGTGCCGAAAAGATGACTCAGCCGTTCACAAATCGGAATCCGCTGCCGACGCGATCGCACATTTGCATCATAGGGGGTGGTTTTGGCGGTTTGTATACGGCTCTGTATCTGCAAAAGTATCGCCACTTGCGCAGTAGCCGCATCACTTTGATTGAGCCTAAGGAGCGGTTTTTATTTACGCCGATGATGTACGAGTTAATCACCGATGAGCTGAAGGAGTGGGAGATCGCCCCAACGTATAGCAGTTTGATTGCGGGGACTTCTATTCGCTGGCAGCAGACCTGTGCAAGCGCCATAGATTTGGCACGGCAAACGGTGACGACTAGTCGGGGTGAAACGCTCACCTACGATTACTTGGTGGTGGCTAACGGCGCTGAAAGCCGCCCGGTCACTATTCCGGGTGTTCAAGAACATGCCTTGATCTTTCGTTCGCTCGAAGATTCTCAAAGGCTTAAGGCAAGGCTAGATCAGATGGTGCGATCACATGCCCTTCAAAACCCTGTGGTGCCGATGCCGGTCACTATTATTGGCGGCGGCGCAAGCGGTGTGGAGCTAGCGGGTAAAGTCTCAGATTATTTGGGCGATCGCGCTCAAATCACCCTTATAGAGCGCGGGTCAACCATTCTTAAAGGTTTTGCCAAAGGGCTCAGGCGCTTAGGCAAAGCCGCCCTTGACCGCCGAGGGATCACGCTATTGACCGAAACCTCAGTGATCAAAATAGAGGCTGAGTCAGTCACTTTGCAGCAGGGGGATAGCACCCAAGTCCTGCCTAGCGGACTGACACTGTGGGCGGTTGGGACGCAGCCTCGACCTTGGTTAGGTGATCAATCGGTGCCTGAAAATGATTATGGTCAAAGGCTGACTAGGCGATCGCTTCAGCTCATTTCTCACGACAATGTGTTCGTTCTGGGCGATAGCGCTGATGTGAGAAGCCGTCACCAAAAGCCTGCGCCTAACACCGCTCAGGCAGCCTTTCAGGCGGCTAATCGAGTGGCAGCCAATGTGGCCGCGCTCACGCAAGGGAAAGCCCCCAAACCTTTTAACTATCTGCATCTCGGTGACATGATCACGCTTGGTGTCGGTGACGCTGGACTGTGGAGTTTTGGGATCACGCTTGGCGGTAAGCTTGCAGCCCTGAGCCGTCGAGGTGTGTACATTTTTCGGATGCCGACTCGCCGCCATCAGGTTAAGGTCGCTCGTCGAGCGATCAGCGAATCATTGCGTTTTTTGAAAGCTAATTCTATCTAGCGATTAAAAGTGCCACCGTCCAAACAGCTATTTCCGTAACCAGCATGACTTTTAAACCTCCCAAAAAGGGCTTTTCTTATACTTTTTTAGGTGCAGTCCATCAGTACTTAGAGCGCTATAGCTTGGATGTGCGATCGCTTGCTCTCTTCAGAATAGGCTTGGCGCTGGTACTGCTCAGCGACCTATGGACGCGCTTTGGCGACTTAACTGCTCACTACACCGATGCAGGGGTACTGCCTAGATCTGTATTAAACGATGGATTGATCAAAACGGGCTACTGGACAATCCATAGCTTGAGCGGTGCGCCTATTTTTCAGGGGTTTCTTTTTTTAACGGCTACTATTTTTGTGGTGGCAATGCTGTTCGGCTACCACTCGCGGCTGGCTGTGATCGTGTCGTGGGCGCTGCTCATTTCTATGCAGAACCGAAATCCGCTGCTCATTTTCGCTGCTGATGATGTGCTTAGAGCGATGATGTTCTGGGCGATGTTCTTGCCTTTAGGCGCAGCCTATTCAGTCGATAGAGCCCTGAACACCGTTAGCCGCCCCGTGCCACTACGGATACTATCCGGGGCGACACTAGCGCTCATGGCCCAGCAGTGCTTTATCTATATTTTCTCAGCCGCCTTTAAAACGACTAGCGTTACGTGGTGGCCTGAAGGCAGCGCCGTTTATTATGCCCTTAGCTATGACCAGTATGTCACCGCGCTGGGGCACTTTTTGCTGAATCTAGGCCCATTGCTGACAATATTTACCTTTGTCACTCTGGTGCTGGAATGGGTGGGCCCCTTGCTAATCTGGTCGCCGTGGCGCAACGATGCCTGCCGTCTGATTGCAGTCGCTTTATTTATCAGCCTTCATGCGGGCTTTGGCCTAACGCTCAATCTGGGGATTTTTCCCGCTTTGAGCATCGTTACTTGGCTGGCTTTTATCCCTACCTCAATGTGGGAGGCGTTGAGCCAAAAAGCCTATGGATCTGAGCCCCACGGGCGATCGCGCACGGGTCTCAAAATTTTCTACGATGCTGACTGTGGATTTTGTAAAAAAGTGGTGCATCTCATTCGGATGCTGCTAGTACTTCCCCATACGCCTTTAGCTACCGCTCAAAGCATCCCAGAAATTCATCAGGCCATGGAGCGCCAAAATTCGTGGGTGATTGTTGATTGGCAGGGCCAGCACCACTACAAATTTGAAGGAATTGTTTATGTGGTAAGCCTTTCTCCTGTATTTCGAGGCTTTGCCCCCTTGCTGCGCTGGAAACCGGTCATGAGCGTTGGCACTCGGTTTTACGAGTGGATTGCCACTCACCGCAAAATTGCGGGCCGCTTTACCAAACCTTTTAAGTTCAAGCCGCTCACGGTCAAAAATCCTGGCTGGCTGAGTGCATTAGCCTTATTGCTGCTGGCGCTGACGATTATGTGGAATCTGCGTAGCGTTGTCAGCATTCCAGCGTTTGCCGATAGTCCACAGCCCCTTGTGCAACTGGTCCGTCGAGTCGTCACTAGCCGCACGGCTCAAAGGCTTGACTGGGTTGGCAGGGTCACTAGGCTCGATCAAAGCTGGAGCATTTTTGCCCCAGGGCCCCCTACTGATGATGGATGGCATGTGATTACGGGCACCGCTTTGAGGGGCGATGAAATCAATGTGCTTGAGCCGCAGCAGTCGATTCGGTTTGAAAAACCTAGCTTAAGCGATCGCACTCAGTTCTACAAAAACATGCAGTGGCGCACCTTTTACATCAACCTAAATCGTCATGTTGGCCAAAAAGTGCTGCCTAGCTATGGCAATTATATTTGCCAGCAGAGCGATCGCCGTGGCTACCCCCTTCAGGATCTCAAAGTTTATTTCATGGATGAGCGCACCGCTGCTCCTGGTAAGTCTCAGTCGGTTGAGAAAAAGCTGCTTTGGGAGCAATCCTGTCAGCAGTCCTAATGCAAGCGCTTTGAGCATTTTACTGATCGGCTTTATCAGCAACTTGAAATTAAGTAGGTTAAAGCCAACAGTTTTCGCATTTCCCCCCTTAAGATAGAGTGATTCGCTTAATATTTATTGGTTTGCGGTGTCAGTTAAGTAATGACAAACTCTTCGCAACGGTTTGGGCTGGTTGGCCAGCTTTGGCAGTGGTTCGCAGAAACGCCAAGCCGAGCGCTTGATTCAGCCTATGAAGCTGCGCTTAAAATTCGTCAGATTGAAGACAAGCACTTTGATGGCCAGCCGATTTCTGATAGCTATGGTAATTACAGCCGTAGCGCCTATCGCCTATTAGAGCAAGAACTCAGCAAGTATCTCAAGATTGTTAAAAGGCGAATGACCGAATTTAGGGTCAGCAGTTCAGATTACCTGCCAACGGCAACAGATCTTAGCAGTAGTGCCTTAGCCGATCAGCGTGATCGCTCTTTGTCAGATGACCTTCCTCTTGATCAAATCGAGGGTTCGGCCATTTTCTTCCTCAAGCTCCAGCTTATCGACGAAATTATTGATCGCTATCAGCAGCCCTCAATTTTTGCCCAGCCTGTTTTTGCCCTCAGTCAAATTCAAACTCGCAAGCCAACTAGGTTGTCTGGTGATACTCGCCCTACCCCGGCTGATGAAACACCCAACGAAGCTCTCAGCAGTCGCAGTAGCGTTCTACCCCGATCCATTTTACGGACAGTAGATCGCATCAAACAGGACCTAGATCCCGATGCCGAAGTAGATGTTGTGCGCAACTTTCGCAGCTCTAAAACGCAAACAACTATCGCAATCACCTTTGTCTTGCAGCTCATTATCATTCCGCTGCTAGCTCAATATCTCAGCAAAAACTTTATTTTTAGTCCGCTAGTGGACTACAGCCGCGATAGCACTCAGGCCGACGTCTTCCTAAATGAAGAAATGGAAGAAGATGCGCTGCACGAATTGCAGCAGTACGAAGAGCGGTTTCGCTTTGAAGTGCTGATTGGCAAAACCCCTGAAATTGGGGAGCAAGAAATTGAAAACCGGGTCAGGCAAAAAGCCGTTGATATTGAAGAAGAATACCGCAGTCGCAGTGCTGACGCTGTGGAAAATGTCTTTGCCGATGCGGTTGCCGTCCTAACATTTGCCTTCTTACTCAGCAATTGCAAAGAAAAAGTGGCAACTCTCAAAGCCTTCATTGATGAAATTATCTACGGCCTGAGTGATAGCGCCAAAGCCTTTATTATTATTTTGTTTACCGACACCTTTGTCGGCTTTCACTCGCCGCATGGGTGGGAAGTTCTATTAGAAGGTATGGCCAACCATTTAGGACTACCCGCAAATCGAAACTTTATCTTCTTATTTATCGCTACCTTCCCGGTGATTTTAGATACCGTCTTCAAATACTGGATTTTCCGCTACCTCAACCGGATTTCACCGTCAGCCGTTGCTACCTACAAAAATATGAACGAGTAGCTAATAACTTTTTTCAAATCTTTTGAAAATCTGCATTTGGCCCGCGCGTCAAGAGACTATTACGATCCTGCAGGTGTTGTTCAATGACGCCATAATCAAGGCGACTGAAAATGCACTCGGCACAACGCTCAGTTCACAAATGTTCAAATGAAGCTGATCTCACCAGCTGCTTTTTGGCTGTGCCGTGAGTTGTTTGGTTTTGCTTTGGTGGGCTAGGTCACAAGGGTGCTGTTGGCCGGTTCGCGCGAAATTAATTACACCGCGCTCAAGAAGTTTGTCAGCATTCTCTAGGGATGGCCTATGGTCTGTTCGTCACCCTTGGCCTTTACACGCATGTGGTCTAGATACTGAGCCAAAGAGGACAGTGAGTGATTCGGACTGGTTTTGCTATCGATGGGGGAGAGGGTTATGAGTCGCGGCTGAATACGGCGATCGCTTAGTGGCTCAATCAGTCAGCGCCTCATCCACTGATAATCACCGACTAATCAGTCACTACAATCGCCGGTTTTTGATATGACCAACGGCATTTCAAACCTAGCCATATAGCAAAGCGTACTGCACCGAATTGAGCATGGCGTTAGATCAAACATTTATCATTAGGATGATAGAGCGCCCAATTTTTCGTTGATGTTGATCTTAAGCAAAGTTCAAATCAAAACGCGCTTATCTTCTCACCCGTTGCAGGCGATAGAGTTTCCCGATAAGAAGCGATCGCTGAAAAATAAGCCGTTAGATTAGCGCACGTCACTAAGACTTTTTGGCCAGTCATACCTTAGGGTAAACCGCCAATAACCAGCCTTTACCGCAGACTCAGCACCTGAAACAGGCTCTTAAGCCCCCGTTTTTTTGCTAGCCGTTTGAATGTACAAAATCAACAAAAACACGGTCGGGACAAAAACAAATAGGACGCTAGCGACAAACCCTAATTTATTAGTTTCCATAAGACGTGATCTACTCCTGAATATTCATTGCATCTATACCTTCAGCATATCACTCCTAGCGGATGATTGGCCCAGATGACAGCTTGTCCACGAATGCCCAGGCAACCTAAAACAAGCTATTCAGCCGCAGTCGAAGCAGGTTCAGAATCCGGGCTAGCAGACACTGCGAATTGTTTGGCAGCCGCTTCCGCTTTTGCTTTTTTCAAGCTGTCCTTTTTATTGGGTTTGGTTTCAATGCTCACGGTACCCTGCATCCCTTGAATGATGGTCTGACAAGCTAACCGACAGCTAGAAGGACGCTTTCGGAGCATTTTTTCTTCAACCGCAGTGCGAGGAGATAGGTTTTCAGCCCCAGAAATGATATCCACTACGCAGGTGCCGCACTGGCCATAGCCCCCACACTGCGAAAGTTTGCCAACAAATGTATAAAGATCAATATTGTTCTCTTGAGCTTTAAATCTCAAGTTGGAGCCGAGAGCAGCGTCAATCTCTTTGTTCTCTTTAACAAACTTAATAATAGTCATGGGCGGTCATCTTACCTGAATTTTTGGAATGTGATCGCGATCTCAAGACATCACATCAATCGCTATTTTCGCTATTTGTCGCTATCACCTAGCTTGGGCGTCAAAAGCTAGTTACACTTCTTTATGTGCTTTCATTTTTACATTTTTGTGAGCCAACCGGGCGATTCAAGTGGAATTTCGCCTTTGGACCTCACATAAAAAGAAAGACATTATGGCGATCTGTAAGGGCTTTCTAGGTTTTGAGAGGGTCTCTATCTGGTAGCCTTATAAGTAACTGAAGTCTTCTCATAAGACATCGAACTTTAATTTATAAAGCCCCGGCTTTACTTAGCTCAACATTTGAGCTAACCACATACAACTTTTAGCAAAAGCAAGGAGGAGCGTAGTCAATGGGTCTACCTTGGTACCGAGTACATACTGTTGTCCTGAACGATCCAGGTCGATTGATTTCTGTACACTTGATGCACACTGGGCTCGTGGCAGGTTGGGCAGGCTCAATGGCACTGTTTGAGCTATCCACGTTTGATCCGAGCGATCCTGTCCTCAATCCCATGTGGCGACAAGGCATGTTCGTTTTGCCCTTCATGACTCGGTTGGGTGTAACCGGATCTTGGGGTGGTTGGGATATCACCGGAGCTGTCGGCGTCAATCCGGGTTTCTGGTCATTTGAAGGTGTAGCACTGGCTCATATCGTCTTGGCAGGGCTGCTATTTTTAGCTTCTGTCTGGCACTGGGTGTACTGGGATTTGGAGTTGTTCCGTGATCCGCGCACAGGTGAGCCGGCTCTAGATCTGCCTAAAATGTTCGGCATTCATCTATTTTTATCGGGTTTGCTTTGCTTTGGCTTTGGAGCCTTTCACCTCACCGGTCTTTGGGGGCCAGGGATGTGGGTTTCTGATCCTTACGGTCTGACGGGGCATGTGCAAGGCGTTGCGCCGGAATGGGGCCCAGCCGGCTTTAATCCATTCAATCCGGGTGGCGTTGTTGCTCACCATATTGCCGCTGGGATTGTCGGTATTGTGGCTGGTTTATTTCACCTCACGGTAAGACCCCCGCAGCGCCTATACAAAGCGTTGCGTATGGGTAATATCGAGACGGTGCTCTCTAGCTCAATTGCGGCTGTTTTCTTTGCTGCTTTCATCGTTGCTGGCACCATGTGGTACGGCTCTGCGACGACGCCGATTGAGCTATTTGGCCCAACCCGCTATCAGTGGGACGGCAACTATTTTGCCGAAGAAATTGAGCGGCGAACTCAGCGATCAATTGCAAGGGGTGCTTCTTTAGAAGATGCGTATGCTCAAATTCCTGAGAAGCTAGCCTTTTACGACTATGTAGGCAATAGCCCCGCCAAAGGTGGCTTGTTCCGCGTTGGTCCGATGGACTCTGGAGATGGGATTGCGACGGCTTGGCTTGGCCATCCTGTTTTTCACGATGCGGAAGGCCGAGAGCTCTCTGTTCGTCGTTTGCCGAACTTCTTTGAAACCTTCCCTGTGGTTTTAGTTGATAAGGACAACGTGTTGCGCGCTGATATTCCTTTCCGACGGGCTGAATCAAAGTACAACTTTGAGCAAACTGGCGTTGTGGTTGACTTTTATGGCGGTGAGCTAGATGGTCAGCACATTGATGATCCAGCAGCTGTAAAGCGCTATGCGCGTAAGGCTCAGCTCGGTGAACCGTTTGAGTTTGACCGTGAAACGTTGGATTCTGATGGGGTATTTCGCTCTAGCCCTCGCGGCTGGTTTACTTACGGCCATGCAGTCTTTGCACTGCTGTTCTTCTTCGGGCATATCTGGCATGGCTCTCGTACGTTGTTTAGAGATGTATTTGCAGGAGTTGATCCTGATCTGTCTCCGGAGCAGGTTGAGTGGGGTTACTACCAGAAGTTGGGTGATCTCTCTACAAAAACCGCTGGTAAAAGCTAGCGTTTGAGCCTGTAGGGGCTGTGGTCAAAAGCGATAGATCCTGTTTCGATTCCTGTCGCTTTTGACTACTCATTGCTCTTAGTGCTCTTTGCAGCTGCTTCAGAATGGTTAGTTCAGGATAGTTACCTCACAGAAACGATGAGTTTGCTAGACTCAATAGATGTGTTCTTCATTGGAAACAAGACATGGAAGCTGTTGCCTACATTTTGATTTTCGCTCTAATTATTGGAACGTTGTTTTTTGCGATCGCCTTTCGCGAACCCCCAAAAATTACCAAAGACTAGATAATTGGTTTTTTGATCCAAAGCAATATTTTGATCTGATGATAGTTTGCTAGGTTTTTGGCTTTTCCGTTTAGGAAAGGTTGAAAAATAGCCTAGCTCATGGCTGCTGTCGAGCGATCGCCTCATGATCAATAAAGCAAGGGTTCGGTTAGCATCAAAGAAGGTGCGCCGAGCCCTTGCTTTTTGATTTTTTTGATTTTTTGGGCGAATCGGTCTCTAGTTTTTGTGATGGCAGTTTTTGAATGAGCCGTTTTGTCGTAACTTTGTGTCATTAGGGTAAGCGAGGCTCCAGCCCATGCAGTGTCCATTTTGCCAACATCCCAATAATCGCGTTTTAGAATCTCGATCAGCAGAGTCAGATCGCAGCATTCGTCGCCGCCGTGAATGCATGGCCTGTGAACGCCGATTTACTACTTATGAAAGAATTGAATATGTGCCGGTAACGGTGATGAAGCGAGGCGGCGATCGCGAATCTTTTGATCGATCTAAACTGCTGCGCGGTATCATCACTGCCTGCGAAAAAACCGGTGTCAGCCCCCACGCGATAGAGCTATTGGTTGATGAAATAGAGGCTGAAATCCAGCAAAAAGCCGTCAGAGAAGTCACCAGTGAAGAAATTGGTGAACGGGTGCTCAACCGATTACAGCGGCTCAGTGAAGTGGCCTACGTTCGCTTTGCCTCGGTATACAGGCAATTTCAAGGCATTCGCGACTTTACCGAAACTATGAGCCAGCTTGAAAGCCAGCTTGAAGATGACCACGACTCCTCATCGCTTTCACCGTCTGCTCAGACTTTTGAAAATTCAACAGATATTTCAGCCCATCTAGAGCTAACCTTGCCGGTAAAGGCGTAGATTTAGCCACGACAAATTGCTTTAAGAAAAGGTATCGCGCCCCACAACTGAGTTGTAAATAAGTGGCTTTTGGATACTTTTTGGTCTATCATTAATAGTCTTGTGACATTAGACCTCAAAGACTATCAAAGTTCTTTCCCTCTTATAAATTTGTCCTGCCAATTTTGGTAGAGCCCCTAACCGGGGTTCTTAGTAAGGATTTACAAGCGGTGCGCGCGCTGTTTCATTTGCAATAAGGGGGTTTGGATTGTCACCCTGAATTTGCAACTGGCGACTGTGTGCTCGCGAGGTGTTCACTCGTTCACGGAGAAAAACTGTAGGAAACATTTAGCATGGCCAACCCGGATACTCAAAATACTGACCAAAACACCGACATTGGTTTTACGCATGAGGACTTTGCTGCACTTTTAGACCAATACGACTACAACTTCAACCCTGGCGACATCGTCCCGGGTACGGTGTTCAGCATTGAACCTAGGGGAGCTTTGATTGATATTGGCGCTAAAACGGCTGCCTATCTCCCAATTCAGGAGATGTCTATTAACCGGGTAGAGGGCGCTGAAGAAGTTTTGCAGTCTAACGAGACTCGCGAGTTTTTCATTCTGACCGACGATAACGAAGATGGGCAGCTCACGCTTTCAATTCGTCGAATTGAGTACATGCGGGCGTGGGAGCGGGTGCGTCAGCTTCAGCAAGAAGACGCTACGGTGCGATCGCTCGTCTTTGCCACAAACCGCGGTGGTGCGCTAGTACGCATTGAAGGGCTACGCGGATTTATTCCGGGCTCTCATATCAGCACCCGCAAGCCGAAGGAAGATTTAGTAGGCGAAGAGCTGCCTCTAAAGTTTTTAGAAGTGGACGAAGAGCGTAATCGCCTAGTGTTGAGCCATCGTCGCGCCCTAGTTGAGCGTAAGATGAACGGCTTGCAGGTGAGCGAAGTGGTGATTGGTACGGTTCGCGGCCTTAAGCCTTACGGTGCGTTTATTGACATCGGTGGGGTCAGTGGCCTATTGCACATCTCCGAAATTTCTCATGACCACATTGATACGCCGAATTCAGTGCTTAACGTCAACGACGAAATCAAGGTGATGATTATTGATCTAGATGCTGAGCGGGGCCGAATTTCGCTCTCGACTAAGCAGCTTGAGCCAGAACCGGGTGACATGGTGAAAAATCCTGATTTAGTGTACGAAAAGGCCGAAGAAATGGCTGAGCGCTACCGTGAGCAGCTTCGTCAAAAAGCGCTAGGGGAATTAGGAGAAGCTAGCGAACCCGAAGAAGCAGACGACTACGCTGTTGATGAGGACGTATTGGCTGCTGTAGACTAATCGGATCTATGGTGGTGAGTTGACGCTTGCAGCCTGTAAAAGACAGTTTGCAAAAGACAGTCTGTATAAGTAAAAAGGGAAAGAGCGTTGATGCTTTTTCCCTTTTTTAATCAGTAATTTTTTGATCTCTTCCTAGCGTGAAGCAAAATGGCGACTGTGCGTTGCTCAGCACATACGTTTGAAAATATTCAGGCGGTGATTTTTGATAAGGACGGGACTCTAGCGGATGTGGAGACTTATTTAATTCGGTTGGCAGAGGTGCGATCGCAGCTAACTGCAGTTCAAGTTCCGCGCTCACAAGCCCAGCAGAATGCCTTGCAAAGCAACTTCCTAGCCGCCTTTGGCCTGAAAAACGGAACCCTCGATCCAGCCGGACTCCTTGCGGTCGGCAGTCGTTACGAAAATGAAGTGGCCCTAGCTGCCTACCTCGCCGCGATCGGAATAGGATGGATTGCGGCCCTTGCTCTTGTGCAAACGGCTTTTCATCAAGCGGACACCATTTTGAGCCCTAAAGTCACTCAGACGCCTCTGTTGGCAGGTGCTCTGCCACTATTACAGCAGTTAGAGCAGGCTGGTATAATAGTGGCTATCCTCTCAGCTGATACTCATCCCGAAGTGACCGCTTTTATCCAGCACTATCAGCTCACAGAAATTTGCTGGTATCGCGGCGCTAGCGCAGGCAGCTTACCGAAAACGCATCCCAATGCGCTGAAATCAGCTTGCGAGGCGATCAATGTGCGGCCCGATCAAACGCTGGTAATCGGTGATTCGGCAGCCGATTTGGCTTTGGCGCATCAAGGCAGCGCGGGTTTTTTGGGCGTGACGGGCGGATGGAAACAACTGCTTCATATCAGTGCTCCTAAGAAGGGCTTTAATACAGAGGCTCAGCCTGATTTAGCCATTGCCAGCACATCGAGCCTGACGCAAGTTGAATGTTTCAAGTAGATCCCTATCAATCCTTTAGATTGTTGGATGATCCAAATTAGGGAATACTCATGTTGAGAAAGTTTGATAGAAATCAGATACTCTATTGTTACTGTAAGCCCGGCAGCGAGTAGATCTAGGTGATGAGTTGCAGTCTTAGGTCAGTTGACTATTGGTCGGCGAGGGCCATCAAAGTGTAGATGTGTACGCATTTTGGAAAGCTTAGTATTGTCGAATTTTTTATAAGGTGAAAGGAGGATTAGCTGTTGTCTCGTCGCTACCTGTTTACGTCAGAGTCAGTTACAGAGGGCCATCCCGATAAAATTTGCGATCAAATTTCTGACACCATTTTAGATACGGTGTTGGCGCTCGATCCGAGTAGTCGAGTGGCGGCAGAGGTTGTTGTGAATACGGGGCTAGTGATCGTTACCGGCGAAATTACCTCAACGGCGACAGCTAACTATGTCAAAATCATTCGCCAAAAGATTGCTGAAATTGGCTACACCAATCCCAAAAACAATGGATTTTCATGTGATAGCTGTTCTGTGCTGATTGCTTTAGATGAGCAGTCATCTGATATTGCCCAAGGCGTCGATCAAGCTCAAGAAAGCCGTGAGCAAACTAGCGATGAGCGTTGGGATGCGATTGGCGCTGGCGATCAGGGGTTGATGTTTGGCTTTGCCTGTAATGAAACGCCTGAACTAATGCCTTTGCCGATTAGTTTGGCCCACCGGATTTCTTATCGGCTAGCAGGGGTGAGAAAGAGCGGTGAGCTAGCTTATTTGGGCCCTGATGGCAAAACTCAAGTCACCGTTGAGTATGAAGATGGTAAGCCGGTTGGGATTGACACGATTTTGGTGTCTACTCAGCACACAGAAACCATTGGCGAGTTGAGCAGTAATGAAGACGTGCAGGCAAAAATTAAGCAAGACCTGTGGCAAGCAGTGGTTCTACCGGCTTTTGCGGGCTTGGCATTGCAGCCATCCCAGAGCACGCGTTTTTTGGTCAATCCAACGGGTAAGTTTGTGATTGGTGGGCCTCAAGGAGATTCGGGCTTAACGGGCCGCAAAATTATTGTGGATACCTACGGGGGCTATTCACGTCATGGCGGCGGCGCTTTTTCGGGAAAAGACCCCACTAAGGTGGATCGCAGTGCGGCTTACGCTTGTCGGTATGTGGCCAAAAATATTGTGGCGGCTGGGCTGGCTGACAAGTGTGAAGTTCAGCTTAGCTACGCAATTGGGGTAGCTAGACCGACGAGCGTTTTTGTGGAAACTTTCGGCACGGGCACCATTGATGATGACAAGCTGCTGGATTTGATCAACGAACATTTTGAGCTACGACCGGCGGGGATTATTGAAACCTTTAACCTGCGCGGTTTGCCGAAAGAGCGCAACGGTCGGTTTTATCAAGATGTGGCGGCCTATGGCCACTTTGGTCGCGATGATCTAGATTTGCCTTGGGAGAAAACGGATAAAGTTGCAGTGCTTAAGGCGGCGACGACTGAGCGGACGGCTGTTGGCGTTTAGCGGTGATCGCGATCTTAAAGCTATTGGCTGAATAAGGAGGCTCTTCTAGATTTAGAGGAGCCTTCTTGCTGTACTTTTTTGCTTTTGGGAAGTATTTAGTCTTTGGCTGTGCTTCGGTGATAGCCTTTATAAGGTAAGATGCAATGCCTCCACTGGATGGCTTCGTACATGGCTGCTTTTCCGCCTTATCAACCGCGCAATCTTTCTTTGGGGCCGCTAGAAACTGAAATTGTCGAGATTTTGTGGCTGCTGGGGCCGACTTCGGCAACGGCGGTGCATCAGCATATTTTGGCGGATATCGATCGGGAGTTGACCTATTCTTCGGTTTCGACGGTATTGAAGCGGCTGGTAAAAAAAGGCTGGGTGAGCTGTGAGAAGGTGTCTGTCGCAGAAAAGGGTAGGGGCCGGGTGTATGTTTGGCGATCACTTGTCTCCCAACAGCAGGCGACTATTCTCAAAGCCCATGAACAGCTCCATCGGTTTTTAGCGGTCGGATCGCCTGAGATTGTGGCAGCTTTTGCTGATACGTTAGACGATGCAAGTTTGGCGCAGCTAGAGGCGATCGCTCAAAAAATTCAGGCTGCCCGCCAAGCAAGAGGTCAGCAGCTATGATGCACTTGCAAATGATTGGACTGGCATTGGCGATCGCGGTCATGACTCGTCTGGTTGCTAGCAATCGGTCGGCTGAGGCGATGTCCGTTCGATCAGGATCTATCTATTCCTGGCAATTGCGCTGGCATCGTACGCTGACGGCTTTTGTCGTGCCGCCCTTGCTGCTCGTGGCGACAGCGGTGGCAGTGGTGGCCATGGGTATCAGTACGGCTCATCCTTGGGAAGGTAAGCTTAGCTACGCCTTGGCGGTTGGCTTTTTGACTGGGGCGATCGCGCTATGGGCGCAGCTTGTCTGGTCAGTGCGCAATACGCTCTACGAAATTCGGCGCTATCCTCAAAAGCCTATAAAAATTTATTCGGATGGTTCTGGCGGTGTAGAGTCAGCGCCTGTGACTGGCCGCATACTGGATGCGCCTGCTGTTTTCAGCGCTCAGGTGGGGCTGTGGTCAGCTGAGCTGGTGGTCAGTCAGGGCTTGCTGGAGTATTTAGATGATGATCATTTGGCGGCTGTGCTGGCTCATGAGTCGGGCCATGCGTATTATCGAGATACGTTCTGGTTCTTTTGGCTGGGCGGACTGCGGCGCTCAACGAGATGGCTGCCGCATACTGAGGCGCTGTGGCAAGATCTGCTGCTCTTGCGGGAGATACGAGCGGACAGTTGGGCAGTGCGTAGAGTCGATCCGCTGGTGCTAGCAGAGTCGCTGATGAGTGTGATTACCGCGCCGCTGATGGCGGATGAGGCAGTTTGTGCGGGGTTTAGCTGCGCCGCACCGCGTAGCCGCTTGGCCCAGAGAGTAGATGCTTTGTTAGAGGGCGATCTGCTTCCGGTATCGGATCGAGGCACCGCTGATAAAGGCGCTGGCCGTATCAATTGGCAGTGGGTTGCGATCGCCCTTTCGCTCAGTCCGCTGATTACCATTCCTTTTCACTATTAATTTTTTACTACTAATTTTTCACTATTAATTTAGCTATTTAGCTAACCGTAACTCTTCCCTCAGTTATGCAAAATACTTTGGCAGCGCAGCGCGCGTACTTTGCGAGTGGCGAGACGCTGGAACTCGGCTTTCGGCGCACTCAACTCAACCGGCTACAGGCCAATATAGAAGAATCTGCGGATGACATTTATGCAGCTCTCAAGGCGGACTTGGGCAAATGTGAGCTAGAAGCTTATGTCAGTGAACTAGCGCTCATTAAGCGTGAAATTAAGCAGGCGCTGAGACATCTGCCGATTTGGAGTCGGGCTCGGCGAGCCAAAATTCCGTTGCCTTTTTTGCCCGCAAGCGGGCGAGTTGTGCCTGAGCCTTTGGGCGTGGTGCTGATTATTAGCCCGTGGAACTATCCTTTTCAGCTCGCCTTGGGGCCATTGGTGAGCGCGATCGCAGCGGGCAACTGTGCGGTGATCAAACCGTCTGAGATTGCCCCTCAAACTTCGAGTCAGGTGGCAAAGCTGATTGCCAAAACATTTTTGCCGCACTACGTAACGGTACAAGAAGGCGGCGTAGAAACCGCTCAAGCCCTTTTGGCCGAACCGTTTGACCATATCTTTTTTACCGGCAGTCCAGCGATTGGCAAAATTGTGATGCGGGCGGCGGCTGAGCACCTGACCCCGGTGACACTAGAGCTAGGCGGCAAAAACCCCTGTGTGGTGAGCGATCAGGCGGATATCGCCGTCGCAGCGCGGCGGATTGTGTGGGGCAAGTGTTTTAATGCGGGCCAGACCTGTGTGGCTCCCGATTATTTGCTGGTGCAGCGGACGGTAAAAGCTGATTTGATGCGAGCTATTGCTCATACTGCCGTCGAGTTTTTTGGGGAGGATATGGCGGCTAGCGCTGACTATGGTCGAATTGTGAGTATTCGCCATTTCCAAAGGCTTTATGAGCTGATGAACGAGGCATTAGCAGGCGGGCAACAAGTGATGGGTGGCCAATGCGATTTGGCCACTCGCTATATGGCTTTGACGGTCATAGATCAGGTGCCTGAGACGGCGGCAGCAATGCGTGAAGAGATCTTTGGGCCGATTTTGCCGGTGGTGACGTATGACGATTTTAGCGAGGCGATTGCCTTCATCAATCAGCGCCCCAAACCCTTAGCTGTCTATTTATTTTCAGCCGATGCAGCGCAGCAAAAGGCTATGGAAGTTCAAACCTCATCGGGCGGCTTATGCTTTAACGAAACCCTAAGTCACTACGCTATCAGTGATTTACCGTTTGGCGGGGTCGGACAAAGCGGGCTAGGTGCCGCTCACGGCAAAGCAGGCTTTGATACCTTTTCTCATTCCAAAAGCATTTTGAAAAATCCGACTTGGCTAGATTTAGCCTTGCGCTATCCACCTTACAAAGGCAAGCTGGCGCTGCTGAAAAAGCTGCTGTAGACGTTGAATCAGTAGCGAACGTCGTAGAGTCGGTGATTGCGAATTTGAACGACGGGGTAGGTGAGCGATCGCACCATATGCTCATTGTGAGTGGTCACCACCACAGTGATGCCCAATTGATTGAGCTTACGCAAAATATTGATCACTTGACAAGCATTGTCGCTATCGAGGTTGCCAGTCGGTTCATCGGCTAATAGTAGCGGCGGCGTGCCCACAATGGCGCGGGCAATGCTAGCGCGCTGCTGCTCGCCGCCTGAAAGCTGGGAGGGAAATCTATCGGCTTTGTCTTGCAGGCCCACCATCTTGAGCGTGACAGGCAAGCGGCGATCAATCTCTTTACGGCTGTAGCCTTGGGCATGGAGCACAAAGGCGACGTTTTCAGCGACAGTGCGCAAAGGAATCAACTTGTAGTCTTGAAATATGACCCCAATGCGGCGGCGCAGCATGGCCAGTTGGTTGCCTCGCAGATGCTCAATGGCTTGACCGTTGATGTGAATGCTGCCCGTAGTGGGCCGCTCTTCGCCGTAAAGCATTTTGAGCAAGGTGGATTTGCCTGCACCAGAAGATCCGGTGATGAAGAGAAAGTCACCTTTGTTTAAAGTGAGGTTGACATCGACTAGGGCCGCAGAGCCGTTGGCATAGGTTTTGCTGACGCGGTTAATAGAAATAAGGGACGCAGTCGTCGCCTCTACAGCAGCCTTAGCCGCTTTTTGCTGATCGGCTACGCTTTGAGTGATTGGCTGGCGATTGACTGGCGGTTGTCTCGGTGGAACCAGCGGCGGCGTGAAAGGGGCTTTTGCTTTACGCGGAAGAATAGAAATCATAACAGGCGTGACAAAAGAACGTTTTGGCCCATAGTCCATTAGCTTCCCGGAAGGGGCCAACTAGCACCTAATCGGGTTCAGCAAAGCAAAAAAAGGCATGTCACCAAATTCGCTGCCTTTACTATTCCCCTTCATCAGCGATAGTTGATAACAACTGCCAGAAAAGTTAGCTGCATTAAGAACTCGCTGTAGAACTCGCCACCTAGATGAGAGCGATCGCACCTATCCTTTTTGCAATCGATACCAAAAAGACGCCCAGACAAATTGCGGCAGTGCCAGCATTCGCCGCCAGCGCCAAGGCTCTTGATACAGCCGGTACAGCCACTCTAAATGAAGGCTTTGCATCCACTGCGGCGCCCGCGCTTTCATCCCAGACCAAATGTCATAGCTGCCGCCCACGCCAATCCAGACCGCATTCGGACACAAATGCCGGTGCTCAGCAATCCAAAATTCCTGCCGAGGCACACCTAGCCCCACAAAAATGATCTCTGGCTGTATCTGCTGAAGCTTCTGCACAAAGCTTTCTAAATCAGTGCCTTGAGCGTAGCCATGCTGAACGATTGCCAAATTAAGCGCTGGGCAGTTGGTTTGCCACTGTTTGGCGGCGGCGGCAACAACTTCTGGCTGACCGCCATAAAAGGCGACTTTGGTATCAGGATTAAGGCTTTTGAGCAGATCGGCGGCCAGTTCAATGCCGGGATAGCGCTGGAGCGATCGCCCTCGCAAATACCGAAAATAAAGCTCAATGCCCGATCCATCTGGAGCCACCAAATCTGCTCCTTCAATAAATCTTCGCAGCGGCTCATTCTGCTGCGCCTGCATACACATCTCCGCGTTCAGCGTCACCACATGAGTGCCTTTGCCCACCGCTAAACGATGAGTCAACCAGCCGACGTAATCTTGAGCGTCGTGCACCGGCAGTCCCATCACTGAGAGCGTCTCTAGTTTTTCTGGCTGATCTGAACCCATGATCTACCTTGACATCTGCTAATTTCTATTCTTTTTCTATTCTTTTCCTATTCAAAATTAGCAGACTAAATTAGCTAAATTAGCAATCAAATTAGCAGACTGAATCAGCAACCAAATTAGTAATCTGTTTCCTCTTCATATTCCATCACTTTTTTCTTAGGCAGGTTTAGTGGCTGCGCTTCAATCAGCTCTTCCTGCTTAGCGGGTTCATCCCATACATCGCCCATTACATCGACATCTTCTGCCGGAAGATCAACGACTTCTCGGCGCGGCAGCGGTTCTTCTCTGCTAGGAAATTGACGTTGAGGGGAGACCTCTTCGCGCCTCCGCAAATCGCGCTGAGCCGGAGCCTCTTCGCGCCAGCGTTCTTCGACCGCCGGACGTTCGCGAGTATTGCTTTGGCGGCCCTCATTTTTAATGCCTGAAGGAAGCTGGTTAGAAGCCGAAACCGGCATCACATAGCCGTCGCTAAGACCTCTTTCCCAGGGCGCACTGCCTAAGCCCAAACGCTCTAGCAAGCCCACACTGAGCTGAATCAGCTTTTCTTCACTGCCCTCAAACACAATGATGCGATCCGGCCCAGTGCTGACAATTTCTTCGACCGGTAGCTCATAGGTGCTAAGCACCTGATCAGGAATTTGTGGTAATCCAAAAGAAGCCACTACCAGAGTTTCGAGCTTGCCGGTAATGACATCGAACTTAAAGCCGCGCACTCGGCCAATGACTTCGCCTGATTCGGTAATCACTTCGCTATTGACCAAGCTGCTAAAAGGAACGGTGCTAATGTCGCTATCGATCACCGTATCGTCGTCAACTAGCAGCACATCACCCATTTGGCGAATGTCGCTGAGCAGCATGACCTTTTCGTTATTCGCCACAACTTTAGACAGAATATTTTCTTGAAGGCCCAAGGCCACCACCTCTAGACGATCTAGATCCACCCACATCTGACTCACCATGCCCAATCGGCGACCGGTGCTGCGGGTAATGACCTGGGTGCCTACAATGTCAGAACGGAGTCGGCTTTGTTCAAAAGTCATGGCTGCTCAAAAATTGCCTCAAGAAGTGCCTCAAAATGGCCTCGCATTTGTTGGTCACAGTTTGCGTAGTTTGAGGGACTATACCTTATTAATTGATCTATTGTATCGAACTGCCTTCCCTTTGCCTGAGAGGGAATGCCGAACTAGTTGAGACAATATTCGGATTCGGCTGGTGTTAGGTTGCTTTGGCTAGGTTGATGCCTAGCACTTGCGTATAGGCACCCCTAGCTTGGGTGACGCCAATGGTGCGCTCAGCAGCTTCGATCATCGGGCGGCGAAGGCTGACGACAATGAACTGAGCCTGACGTGCCTGCTGCTGAATCATCTTAGAAAGGCGCTCAACGTTGGCTCCATCGAGGAACATGTCTACTTCGTCGAAGGCGTAAAACGGAGAAGGGCGATAGCGCTGAAGGGCAAAGATAAAGCTTAGAGCCGTGAGGGATTTTTCGCCGCCCGACATCGAGGCGAGGCGGCGCACTTGCTTGCCCTTGGGATGCGCAACCAGGGTAAGGCCGCCATTGAAGGGATCGTTGGCGTCGTCGAGCTGAAGGTGGCCGTCACCGTCGGAGAGTTCAGCGAAGATGGTCGTAAAGTTTTCGTTGACAGCATCGAAGGCTTCTTTGAAGGCTTTTTTGCGAAGGGTGGTGAAAGTTTCGATTCTTAACAGCAGTTCGGTGCGTTCGTCTTCGAGGGTGGTGAGCTTATCGGTGAGTTCTTGCAAGCGCTCTAGGGTGCGGTCGTATTCTTCTAGTGCGAGCATGTTCACGGGCTCTAGCGCTTCTAGGCGACGCTGTAAGGCTTTAAGGGATTTTTCAAGTTCTTCGAGGGTGAGTTCTTCAGGGATTTCGGGCAGCGGATGGGGCAGCGTTTGGGCTTGGCGTTCAATGGTGGCTTGCAGGTCGTGGTGCTGCTGCTGGCGGAGGGCTTGGGTTTCTTGCAGCTTTTGAAGCTGCCATTGGTTTTGCTGCTGCTGGTTTTGCTCGATTTTGTACTGGCGCTCTACGGTGTCGCGGGCGGTTTTTTCTTGTTTGAGCTGGTCATCAAGCACGGCGATGGATTGCTGAGTTTGGGCAATTTCTTCGTTTAAGGTCTGCTGCTGCTGAGAAATTTCTGAGTTTTGGTTGATCTGCTGCTGCTGCTGCTGACGTAAAGCGCTAACTTTCTCGATATTACGCTGGCTGTTTTCTTGTAGGCGCTGCCGCTGAGCAGCGAGATCTTGTTGCTGCTTTTCGGCGGTGCGCAAGCGATTTTGCTGTTCATTGAGCTGAGTTTCGAGGCCGCGCACGGCGGTTTGGGCCTGCTGCCATTCGCTGTGGGTTTGAGAGGTTTCTAGCGCTTCTAGGGCCTGACGCTTTTGGGCTAGCGCCTGCTCTTGGGCCGGTAAGGTTTGCTCTAGATCGCTGAGCCGCAGTTGGGCTCCGATGCGCTCTTGATCGGTGCGATCTAGCTGGGCTTGGGCTTGGGTGAGACGCTGCTGTAAGGCTTGGCGCTGGCTTTGGGCTTGGCTGTTTTTGAGTTCTTGTTCACGGTAGGTTTGTTTGGCTTCTATGAGGGCTTGAGACTGCGCTTTGGCCTGAATGGTGAGCTGATTAACGCTCTGTTCGCAGCGGCCCAAAATGGCGGAAATTTCGGCGAGGCGATCGCGCAATCCCTTGGCTTCTTGCGATTCTCCGGCCGCTACCGTACCAAAGTGCAGCCTGCCCTGCTGCCGCAGACTGCCGCCGGTCATGGCCCCGCTGGATTCGAGAATTTCGCCCTCTAAGGTGACGATACGGTATTTGCCCATGTTTTGCCGGGCGGCCAAAAGCGAGTCGAAAACGACGGTGCTGCCAAAAACGAAGGCGAAGACATCGGCGTAGCGGCGATCGCACTCAATCAAATTCACCGCATAGTCAATAAAGCCATCGGGCCGGTTCCACTTATCAGCAGGCTTAAAGCTAGGCACGCGAATTTTGTTTAGGGGCAAAAAGGTGGCCCGGCCAGCTCGTTTTTGCTTGAGCAAATCGATCCCCGCCGAGGCCACCCGGTCATCTTCTACGACCATAAAGCCCATTCGCCCGCCCGCTGCAATTTCGAGCGCCAGCTGAAACTTGGGTTCGACCTGGCCTAGCTCGGCGACAATGCCGCACAGTCCGCTGAGGTGACTGCGCTTTAGCGTTTCGGTCGCTTGAGTGCCTTGAGATTCTTTAACGGCCTGCTCTTGAGCCTCTAATTTATCGAGCTCACGCTGCTTATCACGCTGCTCTTGCAGCAGCCGGTTAAGGGTTTGGGTCTGAATTTGTAGTTCGGATTCTAAGTCGGCAACCGTTTGGGCCAGTGATTGAATCGCTGTTTGGCTGGCGGTTAGTTCCGTCTGGTCGGCATTCGGGCTGTCACTTTGAGGGTTACCCGCTGCGGACTCATCGTCCATTTCACGCCTTAATTGGGCGAGGGCTTGGCGTTGGCTGGTTGATTGAGCCTCGATTTGATGCAGACGCTCTTGCAGCCGAACTTGTTCGGTACGCTGCGGTTCTAGCTGGCTGAGCAGGGCTTCTATTTGGCGGCGCAGGTCGGTTTGTTGCTGCACCCAAGCTTGAGATTGAGAGGCGATCGCGGCAGTCTCTTCACGCTTGGCCTCAAGCTGGGCTACTGCCACATCACGCGCCGTGGTGAGCTGATTTAGCTCATCTTCAGTGAGGGTTCTAAGCTGCTGGTCTAAGGCGCTCAGTTCCCCGTCTTGAGTCAAAATCTGAGCCTGAGTGTCTGCGATTTGGGTGGTGATGGTGCGGCTAGAATCTACTAAGGCTGTTTGCTGACGACCGAGCTGGCGCAGTTCGGCTTCTTGCGTAGCGAGTTTGGCCTGTAGGGCGAGATACTCTTCTTCTCCTAGGGCTTTGACTTGAGCGTTGAGTACTGCAAGCTGCTCGGCAGTGGCTTCAATTTGCGCGCTCAGTGCGGTTATTGCCTGCTCAAGGGCTTCGCCTTCGCGGTGGCCTTGGGCAATTTGGTGGGTGATCTGCTCGGCTTGCTGCTGGTGCGATCGCCACTGCATTACCCCTTCCCACGACTGCTGCTCTTGCAGGGTGGCTTTAATTTTTTTATACTTCTCTGCTTTGCGGCGGTCTTGATCTAAGCGCTCTAGCTGGCTAGTCAGTTCGGTTTCAACGATACGAAAGCGCTCTTCCCGGTCTTTGACGACATCAAGCTTGCTTTTCGCCTGATTGATTTTTCGATCAAACGAGGCCACGCCCGCTAGCTCATCAATAATTTCTCGCCGCTCACGGGCATTCATCGAAATGATGCTAGTGACATCGCCTTGAAGCACTACGTTGTAGCCCTCAGGATAAATCCGAAAGCGCTGAAGCTGATCGTGAAGCTGGTTGAGGGTACAGGGCTCGTCGTTGATGTAGTAATTGGATGTGTAGGTGCCTTGAGCCGTCACCCTCAGCCGCCGGGTTACCTTCCATTCGGAGGCCGTACCGCTGCCGTTTTGGTGGCTGCCATGCTGATGGCCATTTTTACTGCCATTCTGACCGTTTTGATGACTATTCTGGCCGTTTTGATGACCGTTCTGACTGATAGTCAGAGGCTCTATCTCAATATTTTCAACTGTCTCAGCGGTTTCAATAGCTTCAGAGTCAATCTCATCGGCTTTAGGAGCCTTGACGATTCCCGTGCTAATTTCTAGCTCGTTGAGCAACTCGTCATCGCGGGTCGGCAGATCTTCAGTTTCGGTGATCAGCTTGTCGGCGACATCGCTAATATCAAAGGTGGCGGTGACGGTTGTTTCGACGGTAGCACGGCGCTTAGCCTGGTTTTGATTGACCAAATCAGGCAGTCTTTCGGCTCTCATGCCGCGAGAGCTAGCTAAGCCCAAGCAAAACAGTAGCGAGTCGAGAATATTCGACTTGCCAGAACCATTGGGCCCAGAAATGACCGTAAACCCTTTTAAAAGGGGGACATCTGTAGCACCACCGAACGATTTAAAGTTTGAGAGTTCGACTCTTTTTACGTGCACTCAGGCGTCGCACCCAGCAGTGCGGATGTACTGATAAAAAAATAGCATTGGTAAGTCGTATTCTTAACAAAGAATGGCGCAAAAATCATCTTTTTTCATTACAAAGTTTCAAATGTTGTTTTAACTTGTAGTTTTTAGCGCCGTTTGTGATGCCTTTCTAACTGACTCTATCAACCTGAATTTTCGACTGTTTCGACTGTTTTCACGAGCGTATTGGTGTGCCTTTTTCAAATCTTACTCAGCTTCAGCCACCCTTGTTAGGGCCAGCTATTCTTGGTTTCGATCCGGGCCGAGCCAAGTGCGGCCTCGCAGTGGTGGGCTTAGATCGCTCGTTACATTACCACCAAGTTGTGCCGGTTAGTGAAGTCACTGACATTATTCATCAGTTGCGAGACACTTACCCAATTTCAAGCATTGTTTTAGGCGATCAGACGGGGTCTAAGGAGTGGCAAGCGCTGCTGTCGGCTCTGCCTAATGCGCCCCGCATGACGCTAGTCGATGAGCGATATAGCTCTTTGGAGGCGCGCGATCGCTATTGGCAAATGTACCCTCCAAAAGGGCTCGAAAAGCTTATTCCACAAGGAATGCGCAGTATTCCCAGACCTATTGATGACATCGTCGCGATTTTGCTGGTGGAAAGATATTTGAAAAGGCTATCTGGCGAAGATTAGGCTTCGACTTGCGCCGAGTTGAGGTTCGCTAACAGCGCTTAGCTGAAGTCACAGCTGGGCTCTAATCGTAAACGAATAGTCGCCTCCGGGCTCTAACTGATAATCAAATTGCTCTAAAAAACGACCTAAGGGCTCTTGAATCAAGGCGCGACCCAAAGATGGTTCTACCGACAGCAGCCCTTGGCGAAAGCGCCAGCGAAAGCGCCATTCAAACTCGTTAGCGCTCACTTCACCCTCAATCCGGCCATTTTGCCAAGACTGGTGGGTAATGCGCACATGGGCGATCGTCGTTGGCAAATGCGGGCTAGAACTCACAGGATACAAATCGCAAATAAATCAGTAAGCAACGCTTTAAATCTTAAGATAGCGGGCCATCTCCACCACAACCACCCTTAGGACTGGAAATATTTTATTAAGAAGTATATTTCTTGATCTATCGCCCTAACATCGTCATAGATTGCCCTCACCCATGGCTTGGCCTCGGCCTTTCGACATTCTCCACTATTCAAGGCATCGTCAAAGACGGTAGCCTATAAGGTATTCACCCATAGCCACAGGATCCTCCACCGTGCCGAAGGTTGGCATCATCTATAACGACATTAAGCCCGTAGCGAATGAAGCTGCCCAAAAGCTGTACGCCAGATTCAAAGCTTTGGACTATGAGGTGTGCCTTGCAACGGGTGCTACGGGCCTATTGGGCTATTCTCATCCTGGAAAACCGGTCTGCCATACGCCGGTAGACAGCTTGGTGCCACCCGGATTTGAGCAAGATATGGATTTTGCCGTGGTGTTTGGTGGAGATGGTACGGTGCTGGCCGCTTTTCGCCAAGTTGCACCTAAGGGCATTCCTCTGTTGGCGGTTAATACCGGCCATATGGGCTTTTTGACAGAAATTTATCTCAATCAGCTGCATGACGCGGTAGATCGGCTAGTGGCGGGCGACTATCAAATAGAAGATCGGGCGATGGTGTTGGTACGGCTGTACAGCCATGACCAGCTAAGCTGGGAGGCGCTGTGCCTCAATGAACTGGTGATGCAGCGTCAGCCGCTCACTAGCATGTGCCACTTTGAGGTGCAAATTGGTAGTCATGCCCCTGTCGATATTGCCGCTGATGGCATTATTATTTCAACGCCGACAGGTTCGACGGCTTATTCGCTGTCGGCAGGTGGGCCGGTGATCGCACCGGGCGTTTCGGTTCTGCAGCTGATGCCGATTTGCCCGCATTCCTTAGCGTCTCGGGGGCTGGTGTTTCCAGATTCAGAGCCGGTGATGGTGACGTCGGCTACGCCAGAGGCGCTGGTAATGGTGGTCGATGGCAATGCGGGCTGCTACGTAGTGCCGAGCGATCGCGTGAGTTTGACGCGATCGCCCTACTCCGCTCGGTTTGTCCGCCTCAAGTCTCCCGAATTTTTTCGAGTGCTGCGCGAAAAGCTAGGCTGGGGACTGCCCCATATTGCCAAGCCGACTTCAGTAGAGCTACCCTGAGCCCATTCGACTTTTCAGCCTGGGCCTCCATAATTTTAATTTGGCTTCTAGATACAGCCCATCCGCTCAAAATCATCCCCCCAACTGGCCCAACCCCGTTATGAGTGAGCCCTCTACCCCCGCCGATTTGCCCTCGCAAGCAGCCCCTCAGGTTCTCATCGTTGAGAGCGACGAAAGTTTAGCCAATGAGATTGGCGTAGATCTCCACGAAGCTGGCTATGCCTTCTTGAAAGCTCACACTCTATCAACCGGTTTGCGTCAAGCGCGGAGCACTGTGCCATCGCTGGTCGTCGTGGCTAAAAGGCTAGCCGACGAGTCAGGCTTAGATCTGTGTCGTCAACTGCGCAGCGATCAAAACCGCGTACCAATTTTACTGATGATGGCTCACGATGCCCTAGCTGATCGCATTGCCTGCTTAGAAGCAGGAGCAGATGACTATTTCCTGGCACCGTATCGCTGCGATGAATTTATTAAGCTCGTCAATGCCTACCTGAAGCCCAGTGCAGCCAGCGGTGAGCAGCTTAGATTTGCCGATTTGGTGCTAGATCTGGCGCAGCGGCAGGTCATTCGCAATGACCGTGTGATTGAATTAACGATGAAAGAATTTGAGCTGCTGAAATATCTAATGGAGCACCCGCGTGAGGTACTAACTCGCAAGCAAATATTAGAGAGCGTGTGGGGCTATGATTTCATTGGAGAATCGAATGTGATTGAAGTTTATATTCGCTATCTGCGGCTCAAAATAGATGGCGAAAATGAAAAGCGCCTCATTCAAACAGTGCGCAGTGTCGGCTACGTCTTAAGAGAAAGCTAAGAGAAAGCTACGAAGGAAAAGCTAAGGAGAATGCTGATGACAACACAATGGAATTCGATGCGCTTGCGTCCTAGGGCGCATTCTGCTGCTTTGCCTTTTGCTTTACCTCTATTAATATGTGCGTTGCTTGTGAGCTGCTCAGTGCCAGATGGTCCTAATCCTGGTGATGTTGCCACGCTGCCAGCAGATTCAACCGCCGATGAAGCTCCCCCAATTACGTTAAATGGCCCAGGCCAGCTACTGCCGGTTTCAGCGACGGCTGTCATCAAAGGCAAAATTTTTGAATTAGAAGTCGCGCAGACGAATCAAGAGCAGGCGCTTGGTCTGATGTTTCGTTCGGCTTTGCCTGACAACCGGGGAATGCTGTTTCCGTTTTCATCGCCTCGGCGCACTAGCTTTTGGATGAAGGATGTGCCGGTAGCTCTAGATATGGTCTTTATCCGAAATCAGGAAGTCATTGCGATCGCTCCCCAAGTCCCACCTTGCCCTACCGAACCCTGCCCTTCCTATGGGCCAAACGGCCAAATCGTCGATATGGTACTAGAGCTACGCAGTGGCCGCGCCGCTGAAATCGACCTCCAACCAGGGGATACCGTCACAATTAGCCCCCTTTCTCCAGGGCAATAGCCCATTCCTGAGTCGGTTAGGCGAGCCTTTGAGTACAAATATTAAGTAAATCTATATAAAATATTGCCCTCTTGCCGATCTACCGTAGAATTACGGAACTCAAAAGCGCATGAGCTTTTTTGCTCGCCAGAATAGAAGCTGTTCTACAGGGCAAAAGTTGGGTTTACTAAGGCTCAGTTCCCAGCAGGATAATCCTCAAAGATTCATGCACCGCTGGTATTTCATGCACCCCTGGTATTAGGTGCCTTGATCTTGAGTAGTTCTAAGCCCAGGCTAATTTGGGTTGATTGTTTAGATCTCCTTCTAACTCCCTGTAAAACATCCTCAAATCTACTTCTTATAGTGGAGTTTTGTTTTGATAATTCAAGCGACGATACGCACCAACAATCTTTGCTACAGGCTTTTCAATTGCCCATAAGCTAATCGTCATGAGCTCAAATGCAAAAGTCAACGGCAAAGCTTTTTCTATAGCCCCACCAACTTATCTTTAAAACTGCAACACATAATGTCCAGCGATCACGCCCGATTAATTCGTTTTTTACAGGAGGAGCTTGCCGTTCCCCCGACATCTATTAAGCTAGCGCTACAGCAGTGCAAGCAAGATTTGGGCCCCTTGCCAATGGTGCTGTGGCAGCAAGGCGTACTCAGCCTACAGCAGCTTGAAAAAACCTTTGATTGGATGGAAATAGCGTAGGCGATCGCTCACTCAATAGCCGCAACCTCAATTTACTCATCTTTAATAGCTCCGTCGATCATTAGCCCTTTCAGGCACTGGTTGGCCGAGCTTTTTGGTTTTAGGGCTTTTTGGTTTTAGGCGCTCACTCGTACTCTACAGCGCCTAAAACTGCCTTAAAAATCTCAAATCGCTGCTGTAAAGCCGTCGAATATCATCAATTTTGCTCTGTACCATCGCCAGACGCTCCACTCCAAGACCTGCCGCAAATCCTGAATACACCTCAGGATCACAGCCCACGGCTTTGAGGACGTTGGGATCGATCATGCCGCAGCCCATGACTTCTAGCCATTGGCCTTGCCAGCGTACGTCCACTTCGGCAGAAGGCTCAGTAAACGGAAAGTAGCTAGGCCGAAAGCGCACTTCAATATCGCCAAACAGCGCATTTAAAAAGAGCTGGACAGTGCCGCGTAAGTCGGTGAAGGTAATGTCTTTATCGACTGCGAAAAATTCAATTTGATGGAATACGGCGGCGTGGGTAGCATCTACCGTGTCGCGCCGATAGCAGCGGCCAGAGGCGAGCACTCGCATCGGCGGCTCGTGATTTTCCATGTAGCGAATTTGGGTGTTGGAGGTGTGGGTGCGCATGAGCTGACCACCCGGCAAGTACAGAGTATCTTGCATGTCGCGGGCGGGGTGGTCGGGCAAAAAGTTGAGGGCTTCAAAATTGTAATAGTCGCTTTCAATTTCTTGGCTTTGAGCGACGGTGTAGCCGAGCCCGACAAAGATATCGGTGATTTGATCGATGATGCTGTTGATCGGGTGAATGCGGCCTTGTGGCTGATAGACCCCTGGCATCGTTACATCAATGGTTTCGGCGGCTAGCTGCGCTTGAATTTGAGCGGACTGTAGGTCAGTTTTGCACTGCTCTAGCTGCGATTGCAGGGCTGTTTTGGCTTGATTGGCCAACGCGCCGACTTGGGGCCGCTCCTCGGCAGAGAGTTTGCCCATGCCGCCTAATACTTTGGAAAGATCGCCTTTTTTACCGAGATATTTGACCCTCACTTGATCGAGTTCATCAAGCGTGGTGGCAGCGCTAATATCGGCGATCGCCCGTTGCTGAACGTCGCTGAGCTGGGCTTCGATTTCGGATAATGACATGGTACCGGTGGCTGCTTAAGGCTGACTTGAGACTTAGAGAAATTCTCAAATTAGTCTATGGTAACCTGCCAGGGAAGACTAATGAGGTCTGGTGGGCTGGATTTGAATGAATATATTGGTGAGTAATGATGATGGCGTTTTTGCGCTAGGGATTCGGGCGCTAGCGAACGCGCTGGCTGCTGCTGGCCACCAGGTAACGGTGGTCTGCCCTGATCGAGAGCGCTCGGCGACGGGGCACGGGTTGACCCTGCACAGACCGCTGCGGGTGAATCAAATAGAGGATGTGTTTGCATCTAACGTGACGGCTTGGGCCTGTTCGGGGACGCCTTCTGACTGTGTAAAGCTGGCGCTGGATGCGATTTTACCGGCGGCACCTGATTTTGTGGTGTCGGGAATTAATCACGGCGCTAATTTGGGTACGGATGTGCTGTATTCGGGTACGGTATCGGCGGCGATGGAGGGGGTGTTGGAAGGGATTCCGGCGATCGCTATCAGTCTCACCAGCTTCGCTTGCAAAGAATTTCAACCGGCGGCTGACTTTGCGGTCAAGCTGGTTTCACGGTTAGAAAAGAACCCTTTAAATCTGCCGGTGCTGCTGAATGTGAACGTGCCGCCTGTGCCCGCTGACGCGATTAAAGGCGCTGTGATTGCTCGTCAGGGAATCCGGCGCTATTTTGATCAGTTTGAAAAGCGGGTCGATCCGCGGGGCAAAATTTATTACTGGCTGGCTGGCGAGGTTATGGAAGAAGGCGAGGTCGAACTAGATGTCCCGTCAGAGGATCAGGCGGATCTAGATAAAGCGCTGTCAGCTCTGAGCAATCAGTTTACGACCGACGTTAGAGCGATTAAAGAAAACTACATCACAGTGACACCGCTACAGTCGAATCTCACGGCCTATGCGGCCCTAAATTTTATAGAGGCGTGGCGGGCGTTTAATTTGGTTTAGTTAGACGCATTGAGTGCATTAAGCGAATTGCGCGATCGCTTATTCGAGGCTAATGCCGCGCAAGATTTTGGTTTTGGCTTTGGCGGCGACTGGGGCGCGGTCAATGGTTTGCGATCGCACCCGAGCTGGCTGAAAGTGCTTTTGCCACTCAGTAGGTGCATTTAGCGTTTCACCGCCGTGCTTAGTCAGGCGCTGCCGAACCTGACAGAGTACGGGCGTGTTTACACAGGCTCCCGAAATAATTACCTGCCCTTTGGTCAACGCTGGCAGCTCTTTTAGTAAATCTCGCCCAGCGGCTTCTACCCCGTACTTGAGGCTTTCTTGATCGACCGGATTGACAATTCGCATCAAAAACTGGCTCATGCACTGGCTGAGTACATCTGAGTCGAGCTTGCCCGGTCGCTGGGTAATGAGCCCAACGCCTAAGCCAAACTTACGGCCCTCACTCAAAATCGTGCGCAAAATTGCTTTGCAGCGCGAAGGTTCACTAGCGGGCGCAAACCGATGGGCTTCTTCGACGAGGGTAAACACAGGATAAGGCAAATAATTTTCATCGCCTTCATTGATCTTGTCTTTTTCGGTATTGATTCGGGCTAAATAGCTCTGCCGGAGCACCGCCGCACAGATCACCTGCTGCTCTTCCTGACTGATTTCATTCATTTGCAGCACCGTCACGCGCCCCGGAACAAACAGGTCTTTGGGCGCTAGGTGATTGGTTTGATGAAAGTACGGCGAGTTAGCAAAGCGCTCTAGCTTCCAAGAAATAGCCGGTGCGGAGGAGCCAATTTTTAGGTTGCCTTCGTCATCTTCAGCCGTATCCGCTTCATTCACAGCCGCGATCAAATCATCTACATTCCAGCGATATTCACCCCGCTTGTGACGATGCAAGATTCTGAAGGCTTTGTTGAGGATAGACTGCTGGCGATCGCTCATCTCCGGCAACAGCGTCAGCACATCATAATAATCCAACGATGAAATCCGAATCGTAATATCATTTGGCGTTAAAATTCGCACATCTGGCACATAGCCATCCTCGCCTTGAAACTTGGGATGCCCGCGCATTTCGCTCAGCGTTCCATACTCACCGTGAGGATCAAAAATCAGCACCGCTGCTCGGTTATAGGGCTGCAAAAATTCTTCAATCAATACCCCAGCGGTGTAGCTTTTGCCAGAGCCTGTCCCGGCCAAAATGGCCATGTGAGTGCTGACTAGTTCCTTGACATCCAAAGCCACTGGCACCGCACCATCGGGGCGTAGCAGCAGCGAACCCACATGCGCCGATCCGATTTCACCGGGCTGCTTGCGATTGATCACATTCAGCAGGGTTTCGTCATCTACAATCGAAACCTTTGCGCCCGGATCAGGGGTTAATCGGGGGTTGATGAAGCCTAACGCAGGGTTAAAGTAGCCGATGACATCGACGGTGACTTCGTAGATTTCGGGGTTGGGGTGAGAAAAGCCAATGAGAGCAGCGATCGCCTCCGGGCTAATTTCAGTATCGGCAAAGATACGATCAGGCAAGTGATCGCTCAGCCGCCGATCCGAAATTTTGCCTAAAATTCTAAGTGGGTTCTTTCCGGCGCGGCTTCCCGGTGCCGGCACCTGATAATAAACAAACTCACCGATTTTAACCTGACGATTATCTGACGTAATGAATAGATACTGGTTGCCATTTTCTCCTGGCCCTTTCACTGTACCAATCACACAGGCTTGGGAATTTGCGGAAGGGTTAACCATAGCAGCCATGACAAAAGACGTTCACTGACAGTTTATAGCAGCTCTAGCAAGGGGTTGCACGTTTTACCCATACAAATTTACTATTGCATTGCTTCCCAGCTCAGTCACAGCTGGCATCAGACGCCATTTATTTTATTGAAAAATATTGCTATCCTAAACTAGGTCTAATTACCTGCTAGATGTATAGCCATTGGCATAACTCAACTGCTTTGACCTGATAGCTTTGATAAGCGGCGCTAAGGTAGTGATAATGATAGATCGACTAGATCAACCTAGATCAACCATCGTCAAACCTCCCATAAACCCGCTAAATTACTGAGTGCTCTTTAGCACCACCTTGAGAATACTAATAGAGCAATCAAGTCGCCTTTAAGATTTCTGGAAACGCCTGTGATACACAACACGCTATCTCCCAAAAAGCAGTCTGTTCAAGACAGTACATTTCAAGACCGTCCATTTCAAGGCGCTACACCCGTTAAGATCGCCACCGAAAAGCGACCGGAAAAGGAAAGACGAATTTTGGCTTCGGTGCTTATTCCTCAGCCAATCGATCAGGTGTGGAAAGTTATCACTGACTACGAGCATCTTGCTGACTTTGTGCCTAATTTGACCTCTAGCAAGCTGATTCCCAATTCAGAGGGTCGCATTCGCTTAGAGCAAATGGGAACGCAGTGCTTTCTTAAGTTCAAGTTTTGTGCCAGAGTCGTGCTCGATATGACTGAGCAATTCCCTCATGAAGTCGGCTTTGCCATGAAGGAAGGCGATTTTAAGCTATTTAAGGGCGCTTGGAAGCTACAGCCTACGGAAGACAAACGCAGCACTGAGCTGTCTTATGATCTACTGGTCAAGCCTCCCAGAGCCATGCCTGCTGCGCTGATAGAGCATCACATCTGTCAGAACTTGACCACTAATTTGCTCGCTATTCGCCAGCGAACCATAGAACTCGCAGTTTAAGACAGTTTGGCGACGCTGAACTCGCTCTCTACAAACTCTCAGCGGACTTTTCCTCTCCAGCTGCGACCAAAGGCTCTTTCGCCACAGCCATCTCACTGACCTCAATCTCACTGACCTCATCAGACAGGTCTGGAATATCAATGGTGGTTGATTCGGGGTCATCGCTCACTTTTTTAGAAAAGCCCCAGGCAAACAGGCTAAAAATCAGCGTTACCATCACCCATTCAGGCGGTACCCAGTCAGGGTTTATGACCCGCACTAGCAAGCGCAATCCGACAAAGGCAACAGTGACAAAACCAGCATCTTCAAGGTGAACGTAAATTTCTAGCCAGCGAATGAAGAGTCCGGCCATGAAGCGTAGGGCAATGATGCCGATGGTGCCCCCGAGCAGAACAATGAAGACGTCTTTAGAAATCGCGATCGCGGTCGTCACACTATCTAATGAAAAAGCCAGATCCGTTAAGGCAATGGTTGGAATTGCCTGCCACAGTGAGGAAAATTTTGGCCTGTGCGATTCGCCGTCTTCACCACTGCCGCCAATAAAGTGCTGGTACACCAGCCAGAGCAGATAAACTGCGCCAGCGACTTCAAACTGCCAGTAGTGAAGCACCCAGCCCGCCGCTAAAATTAGAGCGATCCGCAAAATAAAGGCGACCACTAGGCCGAAGTTGAGCGCTTTTTTTTGCAGGGCTGCGGTTTCTAAGCCTTGGGCTATAGCTGCTAGGGCAATAGCATTATCTGCCGAAAGCACCAGCTCCAGCAAAATCAGCACAGGCAGCAATAGTAAGGTATCTCCCCCGATGGTAGGAGACATTTCGAGCAGGCGATCTAGCATTTAATGGCAAAGGGGTAATGGCAAAGGGGCAAGCCCTGGAAGAATTATCTAAAGGTATCTAAAAACGGTCGGGTTTCAAAAATAGCCTCACTCTCTTTCTTAGCAAGATGAAGCCAGACTTGCCCTCCCCTATCTAGAATAGATCGAAAGCTCAAAGCTATGCTGTTTCCTCTTTGGCACCTGTGGTTACTCCCCTCGAAAAATTTAGAGCCCAATACCCTGAGGGTGGCCTGATGGCCGATTTGGTTTCTCTGCATGATGGCCAATATATTGTGCGCGCCGTCATCACTCATAAAGGTGACGTTTTAGCGACTGGACTTGCTGCCCATACCGATGTGACCATAGCCGAAGATCAGGCGCGCGAACGAGCGATCGCAGCGCTAGGTATCCATCAAATTGATCCGCTCCCTGCTAGCAGTCAATCGCCAGCGATGCCAGCAGAGAACGCGTCACTGAACAATCTATCTGATGATTTAGCTAACGCTCAGTCAACGGAAAAGGATCTTCAGGTGAGTGATCTCCAGTCGACTGACCTTCTAGACGAACCTGCGGAAGAAGACTTTGGTCTACCTATCGATATCATTGACGACGATCCTAGTCATCACAGCATGATGGATGAAGGGCCTGTGGCAGCCGCGCCTGCCAAGCCTTCGGTCGCCACACTAGCTCTTGAAAACTACACCAATAGCGTTCACCCGGTCGATCTTTCGGATGTGATGGCGCAAACTAGCGTGGAGCTAACTCGCTTAGGCTGGACGAGTGATCAGGGCCGGGAGTATTTGGAGCGTACATACGGGAAGCGATCGCGCCATCAGCTAACCGATGAAGAACTGATGAGCTTTTTGCTGTATCTGGAAGATCAATAGATTAGATTGCAAGAGCAAGCTTACGAAAGCAGATTTATAGGTGCTTACGGCTTGGGCTGACTCGCTGATTTTGCGAATTCAAAGCAGTGCCGACCGGCAGGATGTGGCCATTGACCGGCAGGATGCGGCCATTGAGTGTTGCTAAATTGCGATGTTTTATCTGGCTGAGTAGAGTCTGTTGCAAAGGTTGCGCATAGCTCATAGGCGCTGTCGCTGAGTCGTCGATATTCGTAGGGTTCATTAGTCAGCGGATCTCTTAAGTCGTCGCGACTAGTAACCGAGTCAGGCAGACTCTCTGGTAGCTGTGGTGCGGGTGTGACTTTACCAGGATTTTCGACCGCAAAGGCTAAATTGGAGGCAATTTGAGATAAATCATTGACCCGCTCTGAATCCAGTGAGAGGAGCCGCTGCTGACCGGGCGATCCTAACAGCAAGAAGCCCGCCACAATGGCGATTAAAACGGCTGCTGTAGAAACTGCGACAAAGGTGCGATCCGTCTTTTGGTGTTGGCGATAAGTCATGGGTTTACTCCGGCGATCGCATCTGCTCGACTAGGGGTTCTTTGTAACCAATTGAGGTAATACAGCAAAATGCCGCCATCAATTACCAACACCACAAGTGCTTTAAGAATGAATCGAGCCGTCAGCTCTCCTCGCAAAAAGGAGGTCAAAAACGCAATCAGCGTGCCGATGCCAATTAGCGACACAATCAGCAGCGTCAAATAAGTCAGCCACTTGCGCACACTCGAAAAATGCTTTTCGCGGTGCCGAGCGAGTTCCCGATTTAGACCTCGCATCAGCCATAAATAGACTGGATAGGCCACGATCAAGCGCGCTAAGCCAAAGGCCAACCGAAACGGATCGTCGTTGTAATAGCCATTTTGAGTCGCATCGGGCACGACTCGATCAATCCAAACAAAGGCAATTTCTCCGACTGAAAACGTCCACAGCCCCAGCAGTACAAACGACAGTAAATAGAAAAAGGCGTCCTTTGCTAGCTCACCTCCGCCCGCTGGTGGCGCAGGCATTGGATAGCCGGTAAGCCGCTCATACACCTGAAAAAAAGCGCGTTCTACATCTCGCTGAGGCCAGCCAAACTGACGCAGTAGCTGAGCGATAAATTCATCAGATGCGCCGCGATCGCGCGCCCGCTCAATAAACGTAACAATGTCTGAAGCACTGGCTGGAGGAGGATTTTCGCTCAGTCTAGTCATCGTATGCGGCTGCCAAAAAACAGCTTTGAAACAGCCTTAAAAAACAATTCTAAGAACTACTTCGCTCGAAGCTAGCAAATAACATCTGCAAGCCCTTTTGCAGATCAGACAGTTTTACGACCATCCACTGACTGGCTTACTGATAGCTCTCTAACTTCTGTAGTGTTGGCAACATTTTACGACAATCATGACCAGGCAATCATGGCCAAGCAATCATGGCCAGGCAATCATGACTTTGATCAACACAGTTCTAGCCGCGCCGCTGGGCAATCCGACGCTGCAAATCCTCAGTCTGCGCTAGCAAATCACTCTGACTTAGCTCTGCTTGTTCACCTGAAACTAGCCACTTGATCTGCACTTTACCCGCCTCTGCTTCGGCATCTCCCAAAATCAGCCCTACCACTGCCCCACTGCGATCAGCCCGCTTAAACTGCTTGCCAAAGGCGCTGCCGCTGAGATCTAGCTCCACCGAATAGCCCTGCTGACGTAGCTGATTGGCCAACAGCGACGACTGAAACTCTGCCTTTTCACCCTTAGAAATCAAATAAATATCCAGATCAGGCGTCGTTTGATAGCGCTCCATTTGCTCCATCAAAATAATCAGCCGCTCGATGCCCATGCCAAAGCCAATCGCTGGCGTATCTGGCCCACCGAGCTGCGCTACCAAGCCGTCGTAGCGGCCACCGCCACAGACCGTCGCCTGTGCGCCGAGATCTGCCGATTGAATTTCAAAAGCGGTGTGGGTGTAATAGTCGAGGCCGCGCACTAAGCGAGGATTGATGTTAAAGGCAATGCCTAAGTGAGTGAGGTGCTGCTGCACGCCGTCAAAGTGGCGCTGCGAGTCGTCGCTCAGGAAGTCTAAAAGACTAGGGGCTTCTGTGACTATTTCTTGAGTGCGTTTATCTTTGCTGTCGAGAATGCGTAGCGGATTGCGGGTGAGGCGATCGCGCGAATCTTCATCCAACTCTGCTTGAAAAGGCGTCAAGTAGCTGACCAACGCCTCCCGGTAGCGCTGCCGATCTTCACCGCTACCAACCGAGTTGATGTCTAGGCTGAGTGCGTTCAGGCCAAGGTCAGTGAGAATTTGGGTGGCGATCGCAATAACTTCGACATCTGCTCTCGGATCGCGACTGCCCAAAATCTCTACATCAAGCTGATGAAACTGCCGCTGTCGCCCTGCTTGCGGCCTTTCGTAGCGAAACGCTGGCCCCAAGTGCCACAGCCGCTGCACACCGCCTTGGGCAAACAGCTTGTTTTGAATGAAGGCTCGCACCAAACCTGCTGTAATTTCAGGGCGTAGAGCTAGCGATCGCCCACCGCGATCTTCAAAGCTGTACATCTCTTTGCCTACCGCATCGGTCGCTTCCCCAATGCCTCTGGCGAACAGCTCTGTCGGCTCAAAAATAGGCGTGCGAATTTCCCGATAAGCCGACTTAGCTAGCACCTTTCTAGCTAAGTCTTCGATTGCCTGCCACAGCGGCGATTCTGCGGGCAAAATATCACGAGTGCCACGAATGGCTTGCAGGCTGCTCATACAAAATAATCTTTAAGCTAGTTTTCAGGCCAATTATCGGGCAAGTGACAGCAATTTAGCTCGTCAATGCACACTTTACCTGACTGTAAGGCCCAGCGCACCAGCGCCACCCGATTGCCCGTAGCCGTTTTGTTCAAAATATTGCTGACGTGATTATCTACCGTCCGCTTGCTAATCTCTAGCCTTTCTGAAATTTCTTGATTCGTCAGTCCCGCTGTTACCTGCTCAACGATTTGCAGCTCTCTATCCGAGAGATCGCTTTGTGCCCCCACACGGGTCTGAGTATTAAAGCGATCGCTAGCCGTAGCTGAAATTTCTGTTGGATCGATGGGCTGAGAAGATCGACTAACTGACATGAGCGTCTAGTTCTGTAATTATGCTAAGTAATTCCAGTGTAATCAATCTCATCTCTGAGCGGGTGAATATTCACAGTCTTAAAAGAATTCTGCTCAGCTCTCGGCTAAATTTTTCACAGCAATCCTCATCTAGAGCGCATCTCCCCAGATCGCGGTGAAGAATTTAGCCTTGCCAAACTTGCAAACGCTTAGAGCAGCGCTTCTTCTTGGTGAGTTTGAATGGTGCAATCAGACGTCGGATAGGCCACACAAGTGAGCACAAAGCCAGCGTCCATTTGATCGTCTTCTAGAAAAACCTGATCGTCTTGATTGACCGTGCCAGATACTAGCTTGCCGGTGCAGCTAGAGCAGGAGCCAGCGCGGCAGGAAGCCGGTAAGTCAAGGCCCGCTTCTTCAGCGGCTTCAATAATATAGACATCATCGGCGCATTCGATGGTTTGATTGATGCCTTCATCTTCGTTGATGAGCGTGACTTTATAAGTCGCCATGGAAAACCCTCTTGCAATAGTTAAAAACAGTAGTAAAAGATAAAGTTAAGCTTCCTTAACAATCTTCTTTCACCATACACCGAGAAGCTGCTCCAGCGAAATAGTTACGTTTTACCGAGAGGCATTTTCCGTAGGACGATAGAATTAATAGCTGTTTCTCCCAACGCTGCTGATCGCCAACGTGACCCTATGGCAACTCCTACTGTCTCCTCTGCTGTTTCACCTGAAGCCTGCTCACCCGAAGATATTGCCTCAGAAGGGCTAAAGCCCGATGAGTACGATGAAATTGTCAGGCGGTTAGGCCGTCACCCTAACCGCGCTGAGCTAGGCATGTTTGGCGTGATGTGGTCAGAGCATTGCTGCTACAAAAACTCGCGACCTTTGCTGAGCCAGTTTCCAACGAAAGGCGATCGCATTCTCGTCGGCCCCGGTGAAAATGCCGGCGTCATTGATGTCGGCAACGGGATGCAGGTCGCTTTCAAAATAGAATCTCACAATCACCCGTCTGCGATTGAGCCCTTTCAAGGCGCGGCAACTGGCGTGGGCGGCATTTTGCGAGACATTTTCACCATGGGCGCTAGGCCGATTGCAGTGCTCAATTCACTTCGCTTCGGCAGCTTAGAAGATGCCCGTACCCGCCGAATTTTTACGGGCGTTGTCTCCGGGATTGCGCATTACGGTAACTGCTTTGGCGTGCCCACTGTCGGCGGTGAAGTCTTTTTTGATGAAGCTTATAGCGGCAATCCGCTGGTGAATGCGATGGCGATTGGGCTAATGGAAACAGATGAAATCGTCAAATCTGGAGCGGTGGGCATTGGTAATCCGGTGCTGTATGTGGGATCGACGACCGGGCGCGACGGCATGGGCGGCGCAAGTTTTGCCAGCGCTGAGCTAAGTGATGAATCAGAAGCAAATCGGCCCGCTGTGCAAGTAGGCGATCCGTTTTTAGAAAAATCGTTAGTAGAAGCCTGTTTAGAAGCCTTTAAAACGGGCGGTGTGGCTGCGGCTCAAGACATGGGAGCAGCGGGCATTACCTGCTCTACGGCAGAAATGGCGGCGAATGGCGGCGTAGGCATTGAGCTAGATCTCGATTTAATTCCGGCGCGTGAATCTGGAATGGTGCCTTATGAGTATTTGCTGTCAGAATCTCAAGAGCGCATGTTGTTTGTGGCCCATGCGGGCCGTGAGCAGGAGCTAATTGAGATTTTTCATCGCTGGGGGCTGCAAGCTGTTGTGGCCGGTTCGGTAATTGCTGAGCCCGTGGTAAGAATTTTGTTTGAAGGCGGAACGGCGGCTGAAATCCCCGCAACAGCGCTGTCAGACAATACGCCGATCTATCATCGGGAGCTGATGAAGGAGCCGCCTGAGTATGCCCAAACGGCTTGGGCTTGGCAAGAGCAGGATTTGCCCACAGCGACGGCTAAGGGGATTGCTGGCAAGTCTTGGGCTGAAGTGCTGCTGGCTTTACTCGCCACCCCGACGATCGCTTCTAAACAGTGGGTGTACCGGCAATACGACCATCAGGTGCAAAATAATACGGTCATGATGCCTGGTGGTGCGGATGCGGCGGTGATTCGGCTGCGATTCCCCACGGGGGAGGCTCTGCCAACGCAAATCAATCCCGATCCCGCCGCAAAAGCCGGACTCGCCGCAACCGTCGATTGCAATGCCAGACATGTGTATCTCAATCCTTATGAGGGAGCTTTAGCCGCCGTGGCCGAAGCCGCCCGCAACCTGAGCTGTGTGGGCGCAGAGCCGGTCGCCGTTACGGATAATCTCAACTTTGGCAGCCCTGAAAAGCCGGTTGGCTATTGGCAGCTAGCAGAAGCCTGCCGAGGGCTAGCGGATGGCTGTCGGGCTTTCTCTACGCCTGTCACGGGCGGCAACGTCTCGCTTTACAACGAAACCCTAGACAGTACAGGCAAGCCACAGCCGATTTACCCGACGCCTGTAGTCGGCATGGTGGGTTTAGTGCCTGATATTACTCAAGTTTGCGGGCAAGCCTTTCAGAGCGCAGACGATTTGATTTATTTGCTGGGTGTCGGCGCCGATAGCTTGGGCGCAGGATCGGTGACCTTGGGAGGCTCTGAATATCTCAAGGTTATCCATCAGCAGGTGGCCGGTCAGCCGCCCAAAGTTGATGTGGATTTGGAGTTAAAGGTGCAGGCCGCTTGCCGTCATGGGATTCGACAGGGATGGATTCGCTCGGCGCATGACTGTGCAGAAGGGGGATTGGCTATTGCCCTAGCCGAATCCTGTATCAGCGGTCAAAGAGGCGCAGCCGTTACGCTTAGCGGAGGCTTACTCCGAACCGACACGCTGCTGTTCGCTGAGGGGGGCGCTCGGATTATTGTGAGTGTCGCTCCAGCGCACCAGGCCGAATGGGAAAATCACTGCCATAGCCATTTACCTGATTTGCAGTTTATCGGCACCGTCACTACTCCTCAAAGTCCGCTGACTATTCAACTTACTGGCCAAACCACGGCTCAAGCCTCAAATGAAGCCAATCTGATAGATCTCCTAGAGCTACCCATTGAAGATCTTGCTGATGCTTGGGAAAATGCCATTGAGCTAGCCCTTACGCCGATCAACTAGCGCCTCGTTTGGGTCAATGGATGGGAAATCAATGTATAAAAAATCAATGTATAAAAAATTACATTGATTTCCTGACAACTCAAAAAAAACATCACTGCAAGGGAGTGATAGGATTTGAATAGAATGTTTAACAAAACATTAAAATTCCTAAGGCTTACCTTTTTCATCTTTCATATCTTTATTCATTTCTCAAATGGGCAGCCAAATGGGCTGGGTTAGCCGTGACTCGTTTTGATTAGCTGATGTGAGCGAAAAGAATCGTCGATTAACAAGCTAGGCGACTAGACTGAATAGGTAATGTTTTGATTAATCAAATCGCTATTTTTTAAGGTTGCTCTGAATAGTTGTCTAACTGATGAATTTAAGTCATTAAGGTAGCTTGTCAGCGATCGCGCCTGTGAGCGTAAATTCGGATCATTCATCGCTGTCGGCTGTCGAGCCAAATTCAGGCTGTGACAGCTGTATTCGCAGTACTTGTACGGGTTTTATTGGAGTTTGAATTGAGCATGTCATTGTCCCCCCAGTCTGCTGCAAACCAGTCTGCTGCCAATGTTGAGTCTTCTGAATTGAGCCTGCTGGAAGAACGGCCAGTAGCTGATCGCGCTGATAAGCCGGAAGAAGCTTGCGGCGTTTTTGGTGTGTATGCGCCGGGAGAGGCGGTCGCAACGCTGACTTACTTCGGGCTATATTCCCTTCAGCATCGGGGGCAAGAAGCTGCTGGTATTGCCGCTTTTGACCAAGGAGAGGTGCATCTACACAAAGGGATGGGGCTTGTTTCTCAGGTCTTTACCGATGAAGCCCTCAAAGAAATTCCGGGGCAGTGGGCAGTGGGCCATACGCGCTATTCCACAACCGGATCTAGCCATGAAGTCAATGCTCAGCCTGCTGTGTTGGAAACGCGATTGGGATCAATGGCGTTGGCTCATAACGGCAATATTGTGAACGTCAATAGCCTCCGAGATGCATTGCTCAAGCGCAAGAATTATAGCCTAGTGACCACTTCAGACTCGGAGCTGATTGCGATCGCGCTGATGGAAGCCGTCAACGATGGCGATGACTGGATCGAAGGCGCGATCGCTGCCTTCAAACGCTGCGAAGGAGCCTTCAGTCTTGTGATTGGAACCCCCACTGGGATCATTGCTGCCCGCGATCCGCACGGCATTCGCCCGCTGGTACTCGGCTACATGGGCTCTCAAGCACCTACTCCTGCTGGTGCAGGCTACTGCTCAGGCCAATTTGTCGTCGCCTCAGAAACCTGTGGCCTAGATATTGTCGGCGCGACCTATCTTAGAGATGTGGAGCCCGGTGAGCTGATCTGGATAGATGCCGACGGCGTGAGATCGGTGCAGTGGGCCCAAGCCGAACGCAAGCTATGCATTTTTGAAATGATTTACTTCGCTCGGCCTGACAGTGTCTTTCATGGCGAGAGCCTGTACAGCTATCGCAAGCGCATCGGCCAGCAGCTCGCCAAAGAATCCCCAGCAGACGTGGATTTGATCATGGCCGTGCCCGATTCGGGTGTACCCGCAGCCATTGGTTATTCAGAAGCTTCTGGCATTCCCTATGCAGAAGGTCTGATCAAAAATCGCTACGTAGGCCGTACCTTTATCCAGCCGACTCAAGCCATGCGCGAAGCCGGTATCCGGATGAAGCTCAACCCCATGCGCGACGTGCTTGAAGGCAAACGAGTTTTAATTGTTGATGACTCGATTGTAAGAGGCACCACCAGTCGTAAGCTGGTGCAAATGCTCTATGATGCGGGCGCAACCGAAGTTCACATGAGGATTTCATCGCCACCAGTTACCCATCCTTGCTTTTACGGCATTGACACCGACAGCCAAGATCAGCTAATCGCAGCGACTAAATCTGTGCAAGAAATTGAAGCGCAGCTAGGCGCAGACTCACTCGCCTACCTTAGTTGGGAAGGAATGTTAGCCGCGACGGGGGTGGCTGTCGATAGCTTCTGCTCTGCTTGCTTTACCGGCGACTATCCGATTGATATTCCTGTGCAGGTTAAGAACTCTAAGCTTATGCTTGAAAAAATTCCAGCAGCCGTCAGGTAAATCAGCAAGGGCAATACTAAGCCTTTAAGAAACTAAGCCTTTAAGAAACTAAGCCTTTAAGAAGCGGTTGAAGAGATTACTCATAGATCGCTTCACCTGCTGTCTTCGCTGCCACTGCTCAAAGTCTTTTTGGTAGCGATAGCCTGATAACTGGTAGGCTCGCCAGCCGTGAAGCGTGAGTGGGATGCCCCAAACTAGAGCAACCACGGCAACCGCGCTCAATCCGAGCCAGGACACTTGGCTCAGAACCAATAAAAAACCGTTGACAATACCGTAGCGAATCAGATGGTGTTGAAACTTTTGCTGACGCTGCTGGTTGAATAGCATTTGCTGGGTCGATTCGCTTTTTAGCGCTAGCCATTCTCGTTCGGCTGACCACAGGGTTTCGGGTGCGATATTTAGCTCAGAGGCGATTTCAATCAGCTGGTTGCGCGTGAGATCGCCTGATTCGGTTTCTTTCGCGATCGCAATCTGCAATATCTGCTGCGCTTCTTCGCTGGCGTAAAGGTCGGCCATGATTTACATAGGGGCTAGATGGTCAAGATTAAAAAAACTGCATATCTACAGTTATAGAAAAAAAAGAGTCTTGGCACAGTAGGGAAAACCGGAGAAACCAGCAGTCATTGCCCAACCATAGTGGTCTACCGTAGCTTTCCTTGGAGATCATCTAGTGAGATCTGCCCTCTCACTAACTGTTCCTGCAAACTTTCCAACTGAGCCATATCAAAAATACCGTCAGCTGCTGGTAGTCTAGCAATTTTGCCATCGAAACCTAAAGCCCGCTTAAACAACCCCATAGCCCGGAAAAGAAGCGATCAGGTCGCCCAGTGGGGCAGTCAATATGACGATGCACGCCTGGGAAAAAGTAAAGCTATGCACTCCTCAAAATATGACTCCAAAATTTCTTTTCAAGACCTGTCATCGTCATTGCGCGCTGAAGTATCAGTGCTGTCGCTCATGATAGCTATTTAGTTCATTTGATCCATCCACCGACGCATAGAAAGACGAATAGAAACTGATGTGAGTTGCGGCAGAAAAACCAGCAAAAATTGATATTTGCTTGCGTTTGCAGGGAAAGATAAGCTCAATTTTCTGATTCATTTTCCGTCGTATCTACCTGCAAAGAAGCAATCATGGCCCAACTTATTTCGATTACTCAAGAAGACGGCAGCGTCATTTATCTCGAAGCGACCGAAGACGTTGATGTGCCTGCCGAGGCTGACTTGGAAGAAGGGATTACGACGCGACAAGCTAAAGGGTGGGGAGGCAGCAGTAGCGGCAGCGCAGCAGCAGCGGCTCAAAGCTTTAAAGCGATTGAAGGAACCATTCGGACTTACACCAATCACACGCTCAGCGCATTCAAAGATATGGCCCATGCCAATGTCGATAAGGTCACGTTATCTTTTGGGATTCGAGTCAGCGGTGAGGCGGGTGTCCCGTATGTGACTAGGGGAACGGCTGAAAGTAACCTCAGCATTACCGTGGAATGCTCTTTTGATAAAGACCGTTAGTTTTCGTATTTAGTCAGCTTTTGCAGTAGCAGAAAGGGCAGAATGCTAATGGGGTAAGCACCCTGCCCTTTTTGTCTGAATTTGCGACAGTTATGCCCAAATTTGAATGTCGAATGTGCCCTAATCTACGGCCATTGGGCGAGAACCAACGGCATGTCGGTCAATCACTTTGTCAACGAGGCCGTAACTGACGGCTTCTTCTGGAGACATAAAGAAGTCGCGCTCGGTGTCTTCTTTAATCTTTTCTAAAGGCTGGCCTGTGTGCTTAGCCATCGCTTCATTCAGCATAGACTTGAGGTACAAGATCTCTTTGGCCTGAATTTCGATGTCAGTAGCTTGTCCTTGGGCGCCGCCAGAAGGCTGGTGGATCATGACTCGGGCATTGGGCAAAATCATCCGTTTGCCCTTGGTACCTGCACTGAGTAAAAACGCACCCATGCTGGCCGCTAGACCCATGCAGATGGTGGCCACATCAGGACGAATGTGATTCATGGTGTCGTACAGCCCTAAGCCTGCCGATACCGAGCCGCCAGGAGAGTTGATGTAGAGATAGATGTCCTTGTCGGGGTCTTCAGCTTCTAAAAAGAGCATTTGGGCCACGATCAGATTCATAGAGTCGGCGGTGACTTGCCCATGTAAGAAAATAATGCGCTCTCTGAGCAGGCGTGAGTAGATGTCGAAGGCGCGTTCGCCGCGACCTGATTGCTCAATAACGGTGGGAATCATTAGCAGCTTCGTTGATCGGTTATGCGTCCATTTGATTGTACAGACTTCACCCGGCCTTTGTCCGGCGTTGGCAGGGTGTGGATAACCCGAAGGGCTTTGCTTTGCTATTGTCTGTGTGTGAGCGTTTTTCTAAGCGTGTTTTAAAAGAAATCTTCTTAAAGTTATCTAAATTGCAGGAAATAGACCGATATGACAAGTATTTTTTTGGCCGGGGCAAGTCGAGGGGTGGGTCGTGAAATTGCGGAGCAGCTTGTGGTTGCAGGGTATGACGTGATTGCCTTACTGCGCAGTGATCACGCAGAAGCTGAGCTAGCGGCGATAGGGGTAAGGGCGGTTAAAGGCGATGCTCTAAAAGGTGATGCGATCGCTCACTTAATCCAACAGCAATCGCCCGATATCGTGATTAGTACCATTGGCGGACTGCCGAGTGATGGGGGCGATCGCGCTGATTTTTTGGGTAATAAGCATTTGATTGATGGCGCGATCGCCGCTCAAGTCCAGCGATTTATCTTAATTAGCTCCATCGGCAGCGGTGATAGCGCCCAAGCCCTGCCACCGAATGTGCTAGAAACGCTAGGACCAGTGCTAAAAGAAAAAGCTCAAGCTGAGACGCACTTGGTCAATAGTGGCCTTACTTACACAGTAATCCGTCCCGGCGGACTGCTGTCTGAACCTGCGACCGGGCAAGAAGTTTTAACGGAAGATGTAACGGTGGCTGGATCGATTCCACGGGCGGCAGTGGCTGCTTTAGTAGGGCGGTGCTTAAAGAGCGATAAATCGGACAATAAGATTTTTTCAGCAATTGATCTTTCTATGAAGCGTACAGAGAAGAGCTTCGAGGTATTTGATCTGTAGGGAAGGATCTGTGGGTAACTAATCAGCTCAATCTAGCGGTTTGAGGAACTGCTGACGAATGGCCCAATCGAGGGTGTAGCGGGCGGCGGCAAACCACAAGAAGCTTTCTCCGGTGATTAAAATCCACAGGGTGAAGGCAAAGGTGTCATGCCAAATGGCTTCGATTTGAGCGAGCGATCGCACAAAAGCAAAGGCCCCCACCGCCCCGCTGCCCAAATGCAAATTGTCATCTCGCCGGACAATATAGCGGTAGGTGACACCGAAGAAAAAACCAGAAGATAAAGCTACAGCCAAGTTGACCAGCCATTCTATAAAGCTGTTGGGCAAAGGTAAGGGAATGGTGAGCGCGATCGCGCTGATCCAGCCTAGCGCTGCGACTAAGGTAAGGGCAATCGCTCCCAAGAGCCCAGCTTTTATAGACTCCATCCGCATTTCAGCCAAGGAAGCTTCTAGTTCCAATGAAGATGAATTTGATCCACTCACGTCAATTGAATTCCTTAGTTTAGGTCAAGGGTTATTTTTTTAGGCTTTAGGCGACCTAACTTTACCGTATGATAGGAAGTGAAGAATTTCTGCTTTGCTTTATGGATATTTTGACACTGGGTTGGGTTTCGCTGCTGGCCTGCTTTACGTTTTCTATTTCAATGGTGATTTGGGGCCGCAACGGTTTCTAGACGTTTTTTTCTTTAACTTCTTTTTTGTCGAGTTTGAGTAGCAAGTCTTGAGTTCTTTTCTAACTACGGCCTCCCAAAATCAGCTGCTGGTTGTTTTATCAGTGCTGGCCTTTTTGCTATTGCTAATTGTCACCGTTGGCGTCGGGTATCTGACGGCAGTAGAGTGGCGCGATCGCCGTCGCCGAGGCCGAGATATTGACGCCATGCCCAGTATGAAAGGAAACCGTAAAAAATAAGTGGTTAGAAGATCTCATCATTGCACTAGATCGTTAGGATCGTTATTCGACAGAAAATGAGCCGGAAGCATTGAATTCTCAAAATACGGCAAGACAAATTGCATTTGAAGCGCTCCGAGCCATTGATCGGGGCGCTTTTGCTGATGTAGCGCTAGATAAAAAGCTGAATCAGTCTCAGCTCAGCGCTCAAGATAAAGGCTTTGTGACAGAACTGGTATACGGTACCGTTAGACGCAAGCGCACTTTAGATGCCCTGATTACGCAGTTTGGTAAGCGCGAAGCCAGCAAGCAGCAGGCTGATTTACTGCAAATACTGCGACTAGGCTTTTATCAGATTCGTTATCTTACCCATGTACCCGATCACGCCGTCGTAGATACGACCGTTCAGCTGGCTAAATCTCAGCGCCTTGGTAAGCTCAGCGGTGTGGTCAACGGCATGTTGCGTCAGTACATTCGTCAAAGCACTGGCCAAAGTAATAGTCAAAGTAGCCAAAGTAATGGCCAGAATGATGAATCCATTGACCCGCTACAGCTTCCGGTCGATCTAACAGCCGCGATTGGGCATTTTTCACAGCTACCCTGACTGGATTGTTCAAGTTTGGCAGGCGATGCTACCGGATGATCAAGTTGCGGCTCTATGCGAATGGTTTAATCAAACGCCTCAGCTACATTTGCGAGTTAACTTGCATCGGTATTCCCTGGCAGAGGCAACAGAGATTTTTGCCGCAAAAGGCATTGAGTCAGAACCAGTACCGTTAGTTCCTTCAGCGCTGCGGATTAAAGGACACACGGGGGCAGTTGCTAGCCTGCCGGGCTACTCAGAAGGCTGGTGGGCTGTGCAGGATAGCAGCGCTCAGATGGTGGGCTATTTGCTTGATCCGCAGCCCGGTGAAACGATTATGGATGCCTGTGGGGCTCCGGGTGGTAAGAGCCTGCATCTGGCTGAACTGATGGGTGATGAAGGGGTGATTTGGAGCTGCGATCGCACTGCTGCCCGCACTCAAAAAATTCAGCAAAACATCGAGCGACTAGGTGCGAGCATTGTCCGCCCCCTAATGTGTGACAGCCGCGATCAGCCTGCCTTCATTGGCCAAGCTGATCGCGTATTGCTAGACGTACCCTGCTCAGGCTTAGGCACCCTGAACCGTCATGCCGATGCTCGCTGGCGACAAACGCCCGAATCGGTGAATAGTCTAGTCACTTTGCAAAGAGAACTGCTAAGTCACGTTTCTACTTGGGTCAAACCGGGCGGCGTCATGGTCTATGCCACCTGCACGCTGCATCCTGACGAAAACGAAGCGCAGATTGAGTGGTTTTTGAATCAGCATGATGGCTGGCGAATAGCGCCCCCGGCGTCATCACTGGCGGCGCTAGCAACTGAGAAAGGTTGGATCAAAGTATGGCCTCAACAGCAGCACATGGACGGGTTTTTCATGGTGAAGCTGGTTCGTGAGGCTTAGTCCGGTTTGTTTAGTCTGGCTTACGACCCCAGAACCAGCCAAAGAAATTAAAGTCTTTTTCCATTGCCGCCGCTTCCGCCTGCGTTTGCTTAGCCATTTCGTAATACCATTGGCAGTATTGGGCTTGAGCCTGCCGCCGCTCTACTTCAAAACGAAATTCGTGAGCGGCTTGATGAAGTTCCAAGGCATCTTCTATCTGCTGGACTTCGGCTGCTGATTTGGGCAGGAGATATTCAAACATAGGCATTCAAACATTGGCGGCACAGCTGAGGCTGGCTTTATCCTAGCGTTTACACCCATCCCCGCAGACGATAGATCGCAAAGCCCACATATTCTTTCATCGCTTGAGTAAAGCGGCTCACCGATTCTGCTTCTGGCAAGAGAGACAAAAGCTGCCCTTGCCAGGTTGCCTTGAAGCTTTGATTGAGTTCGCTCGGTACTAAATAATCGGTAGGCGCTGGAATGACTGGGATGCCGATCTTATTAAAAATGGCGACAGCGCGGGGCATATGAATGGCTGATGTGACCAGCAGTACCGATTGAAGCGACTGCGCGGTGAGAATTTTTTGAACATTGACGGCGTTTTGTCGGGTGTTGAGCGATTCGCCTTCTAGAATAATTGCCGAGTCAGGTACCGCCATCGCCATGGCAAATTCTTTCATATCATCGGCTTCGGACGGATCGCTACTGCCGCCGCGCCAACTAATGCGTCCGCCGCTCAAAATTAGCTTGGGGGCTCGTTTTTGGCTGTACAGATGGGCCGCATAGAGAATGCGATCGCCCTGTTCACGCACTTCTACCCAAGGCCGAGGAGCCAATGCCGGTTCGGTCGCACCGCCCAACACTACAATCACATCGGCGGTTGGCATTGGGCTTGGCGGCAAATAGCGCCACTCTAATGTACTCACCAGCCAGTTGCTGACTAGAGGATTGCCCGTCATAAAAAGGATTGATAGAGCTAGGGCGATCGCAACCGTTGCCCGTCGAGGATAGCGCCATAGCCACAGCAGCCCCAACCCCATCAGCAAACTGCTCAGCCCAATCGGGTACACGAATAAAGGCAGCAGTTTAGAAAGAAAAAACATCAAAGAAGAACGATTCGCCTACCGGGTGCTGCGGCTGATTCGACTGTTAGTTCGGCGGCTAATGCGATGATTGACTCTGCCACTCGGTATTTTGGTTGATCGGGTCCGCTGAGTGCGCTCCAAATAGCGCTTTTGAGCATTGCTAGGGCCTACCAAAGGCAAATCCCAGCGATTCGCAATCTCTTTGATCTGATGCAATCGCCGCCAAGCTTCAGTTCTCGATTCCTCATCAGCAGGCATTGGGGCTCCGCCTTTAACCTGCCACCAAGCCGTCGCTAGCCCGCCAGCGAGTCCGCCAATTGCGCCGAACACGATGCTAAACGTCACTGGATAGCCCAATAGGACAAACGCTATTAGAAAAAATAGCCAAGTTCGAATCGTTGCGGGTATGAGTAAATCAGCCACGGCAATTGCCCTCTCTATACCCCCAAATATACCCCAATCACAGTTGATATCATGTGATATCGTGGCGTTTACTTCTCAAACATATTCAAACACAGAGGCCAAGTGCCGCTGAATCTCATCATCGGCAAGCGTCGTATCGATGATGGTGACAGCAGCACTATCTCCAAAGGGCTCCATCGACTGCTTGGCCAAAATGGCTGCCGTCGCATCGGCAATGTCGCCACTGCGGGCGATGACTCTGGCCTTGAGCACTTCATCGGGAGCGGTGCAATGTAGAAAAGTGAGCGGGATATCTCGATCTTGAGCCGCCTGCAAAGCTTCCTGCCGCTTCGCTTCCCGGTCAAATTTAGCATCCAAAATTACCTGATAGCCCCGGCTCGCCAACTGAGTTCCTAACTCAATTAGCCTGCTATAGGTTTGATCGCTCATGGCCGGCGTATAGATTTCATCCCCACCCTTTTCATATAGCGCTACTCCTGCCAAATGCTTACGAATCGCATCCGAGCGCAGTCGAATGGCTCCCGCGAGGCGTGCTAATTGTCCAGCGGTCGTGCTTTTTCCCGAACCCGATAGGCCCGCCATTGCCACTAAGCACCCTTTTTTTTTTGCCCAAATTTGGATAGGGTGGCCCAGGCCAGCGTGTAGTACTTAGCAGCCCTTTCACTCCCTGCCCGCTTGTCGGCTTCAGACACGGACGCATCGCCCAGCATAAAAGAAGCTACCTTGGCTCGCACATAAGCCTGACGACTTACATACAGCGGCAAAATTTCTAAGCCCTCATAGTCGCCCGTTTCTTCAACATATTGATTGAGAAAAATAGTGCTCAAATCGTTGCGACCGGCTAATTCTAGATCCATCACAATGTAGGCAATGTCATACATCGTGTCTACAAAGCGAAAAGGCTCATTAAATTCAATGCAGTCGAATAGGTAGATCTGATTTTCCCACTCGCAGATATTGCCCAAGTGCAGATCGCCATGACAGGCCCGAATCCGGTCTTGATCTAAGCGCTTTTGAAAGAGGGCTTGCTGCGTTTCAAAAAAATGATCGCTGTAGGCTTTAGTCTCGTCGAACTGTTGTTGAGTTTGAGGCGTACTGATCGAATCACCTCCCACAAAACCGGCTGTCTGCTCGTAATTTTCATCAAAGGCTTGGCGAATCATTTCCACCGTGCCATAACTGCGAATGTGCTTGCTCGTTTCGGTTTTGCCATGAAACTGAGCAATCGTTTTGGCCAATGCGCTTACTTTTGCTTCGCTCAGCAGCCCTTTTTCAAACTGATCGCTCAGCAGCGCCGACTGCGGGAACTGCCGCATTTTGAGCGCGTATTCGACCGTCTCGCCGTTGCCGTCGATTTCAAAGATATCGTCAACCTGACTCAATGGCATCACACTCAAATACAAGCTGCCCGCCCCACGCTGATTTAAACGCAGCTCTTCTTCACAAAAGTGCTTGCGTTTTTCTAAGGTGGAATAATCTAAAAAACCGAAGTTTACCGGCTTTTTGATCTTATAGACGTAGTTGCCGGTCAGCAGCACGTAAGAGACGTGAGTCTGCATCAGTTGAATCGGTTTTACGACCGGATGAGGATAAAAATCCGGCTGAAGCATCTGCTGAATGAGAATGGGAAGAGCAGCGTCGGTCATGGCGATTACGAGGTTTGGCTCAGTTATTATGCAGCTTGGCAGTCGAAAGCCGCATTGATGATCTTAATAGGAATGTATTCATAGTCAAAATTCATAGTCAAAGGGGGCATAGAATAACGCTCTATGCCCCCTTTCTGGCTGTATTCAAAATGATTATCTAATGCTGGTTATGAGTGCTAATTATGAAGCCGATGCAGTTTCAGTTCCCAATGCTTCAGCAACTGTTTCGGTACCGCTAGAACTATCTTCTGTCGCAGTGCGAGGCGCTAGCACCGATACGACTAGCAGCTCTGGATCAGCGGCAATGGTTGCACCCGCAGGCAGCTTAATTTCACCGATATGAAGCGCATCGCCAATATCTAACTCAGAGATATCGACATCTAATGATTGCGGGATGGCATCAGGCGGACATTTGAGCTGAACTTCGGTGATGACGGTATCTAGTGTACCGCCCTTGTTAACGACACCAATCGCTTCGCCCACGAAGTTGATGGGCATACTCACTTCAATTTCAGATTGCGAGGAAATTGAGAAAAAGCTGAGGTGATGGATTTTGTTTTTCCAAGGATGCTTTTGCACCTCGCGCAAAATGACTTTTCCTTGCCAAGGCAGGTCGGTTACGTTAACGGTAATCACCGATTTGTTGATGGTGGCTTTACGCAACAGCGCTTCCGCTTCGTAGTTGCTGAGCTTTAGCGCTACCGAATTTTTGCCATCGTGACCGTACAAAACGGCTGGCAGGGTGCCTTCGCGGCGTAGTTTTTTAGGCTTTTCGTCCGATGCACGCTGAGTGCAGTCAATTGTTAAATCCATGAGAATTAAGGTTGTTTAGTCAGTCTAGGGTTTGACGAGGTTGAGCGATTTACAGATTGATTAAATCTGGCAGTTTTCTGGCAGTTTTTTGGCAGTTTTTGGGTGCTATCAGTGCGATCGGCGAAAACACGAAAATTGGCCCGGAGAGTTATTTTACCTGATCAAGGGATCTGATGGGGCGATCGCTAAGCCATCATCTTAAAAGCGCTGGTATTTTCTTTCAATAAAGCTCGCTTTGGCCCATGAATAGGGTCTTCAACAATGATGGTCTGATCGCGGCTCGCGCCGAGCGAGACGATAGCAATTGGCGCTTCGGTTAGCTTGGCCAAGAACTCTAGATAATCTAAAGCAGCTTTGGGTAAATCTGCCAAAGTGCGACAGCTTTCAGTAGATTGCTGCCATCCGGGCAGCGTTTCATAAATCGGTTTGCATCGCGCAAACTGACGGGCACTGCTAGGCATTTCGGTACAGCGGGTGCCGTCTAACTCATAGGCGACGCAGACTTTAATTTCGTCAATGCCATCTAGCACATCTAGCTTAGTAATTGCGAGACAGTCTAGGCCATTGATGCGCACCGCGTAGCGGCTAACAACGCCGTCAAACCAGCCACAGCGACGGCGACGACCCGTGGTAGTGCCAAATTCTGCGCCGACTTCGCAGATCATATTGCCGACCTCGTCGTCTAATTCGGTCGGGAAGGGGCCTTCGCCGACCCGCGTGGTGTAGGCTTTGGCCACACCAATAACGCGATCAATTGTAGTTGGGCCAACGCCTGAGCCGATACAGGCTCCACCCGCTACCGGATTAGAAGAGGTGACGTAAGGGTAGGTACCGTGATCGAGATCGAGCAAAGTGCCCTGTGCGCCTTCAAAGAGGATGTTCTTTTTTTGCTGAGCGGCGTTGTAGATGTGCAAGGAGCTATCGGTGATGTGCGATCGCAGTCTATCGGCATAAGCCACATACTCCTCTAGCACGTCCTCTGCCTTGAGCGGCTGCAAATCATACAGCTTTTCAAGCACTACGTTTTTATAGTCAATTGTCCACCTAAGCTGCTCGGCAAATTCATCCGTATCCATCATATCGACGATTCGAATGCCCGTACGCTCGGATTTATCAGCATAGGTCGGGCCAATTCCCCGTTTCGTCGTACCGATTTTTTTGTTGCCGCGCCGCTCCTCTGCGGCTTGATCTATTAGCCGGTGATAGGGCATCGTCACATGCGCCGTCTGTGAGATAAACAAATTATCTGAAGAGACATTCAGCGCCTCCACTTTGTCTAACTCGGCGATCAGTTCCTTTGGATCAATCACCGTACCGCTACCAATTATGCACTCCGTTTTCGGGTACAAAATTCCTGACGGAATTAGATGGAGCTTAAAAGTCTGTCCAGAGACAACAACGGTGTGGCCAGCGTTGACGCCGCCCTGATAGCGCACAACCACATCTGCTGATTTACTAAGCAAATCTGTGATTTTGCCTTTTCCTTCATCGCCCCACTGAGCGCCGATTACAATAACGTTAGCCAAAAGAATTACATCGCTAGGGTTCAAACAAACAACCATTATCACTAAGTGGTGATTGAAGTGTCAACAATAAAAGTTGGCAAAAGCTGGCAACTAGCCAATTGAGTTAGCTGTACTCGTTGAGTTAACTCAGCAGATAGGTTGCTGGCCCCCTTCTCAGAAATCTTACTTATGCGTTACAAGGGAGTAATAAGTTTTTATACAACTTTTGTAAAGCCGTTTTGGAATCACAATTTTTGCTCTGGTAATTTTCGCCTTTGAATTTTCTCGCCTTTGAATTTTCTCTTTGTGCGATCGCCCCTAATTTTTCTATTTCATCCGCTGAATCTTACATAACTTTATTTTTTATCCCTAACATTTGCAGCCCATCAAACTTACACAATCTAATCAACCTCACAAAACTCACAAACCCTATAGACAGAGGATATAAAGAATGAGCCTTTATGCAGAACTACACCGACATCTAGGAGGCTCTGTGGTGCCTCGGGTACTGTGGCGTTACTTTGAGCAAAACCGACCCGATATTTCTGATAGATTTACGGACTACTCAGCCTTTGAGCAGTTTTATACCCAGCCGAAAGACACCCTCGAAGAATATTTAGAGCTACATACTTTAGTAGAAAGCGTCCAGACCAAGGAAGCCCTTCCCTACTTTATTTATCGCCTCATTCGTGGCGCTTATATTTTTGAGAATTTAGCCTATTTAGAATTACGCTACACGCCTTACTACCGAACGCCCCATCAGCTCGACTCAACCCAAAGAATTGACGCAATGGCGGAAATTATTGAAGTGGTCGGTCGGGCGAGCCATCAAAGCGAATATCCGGTCGTAACTAAGCAAATCCTGTGTCTGCATTCTCGTTTGCCTTACGAAATTAACCGCGCGACTTTGGAGCTAGCAGCTCAATATCCTGAGTATGTGTGTGGCATCGATATCGCCGGAGGCGACGCAGTTTACAACCTAGAAGAACTTAAGCTGCTGTACGCTCACGCCCGAAATCTGGGACTAAACACGACAGGCCACCTCTACGAAACCAAAGATGGCTGCTACCCTGATCTATTGCCTTACCTAATGCGCATCGGTCACGGCATTCAAATTCCGCTACGCTACCCTGAGTTGCTTAAAGAAGTCGCTGCTCGTGGGCAATGCCTAGAAGTCTGCCCGACTACCTATTTGCAGACAGGGACATTAGACGACATCAGCCAGCTCAAAACAGTCTTTAACCGCTGCTTTGACGCTGGGGTAGACATTGCCATCTGCACAGACAATGCGGGACTACACAATGTGCGATTGCCTTTTGAATATGAAAACCTGCTCACTCACGATGTGATTGGCTTCGATGGTCTGCGCGCTTGTCAGACGGCGGCCTTTCGCCATGCGTTTGCTTGGCCGCACCAGCAGCAGCCTGCTTCACTGTTGTCTAGCTTTCTCCAAGAGCGCAGCAACTACCGTGCGAGCTTGGAATCTATGAATAGTCTGTGAACAAATAGTCTTGTCCTAGAATAGGTGTTCTTGAGGTGACATCAGCTTAAGTCTGGAACCAGATTTTATAGATGAAATCTTCTCTGATAGTTCTATTAATGGTTATAACGTCATTAGCAAGCAAACCTATCTAAGGCAAGATGAGCTAGCTAGCTCGATCCTAATAGGCTTATATGGCTTATACAACTCAGAGGATTTGCCGAATGGCGACTGAACAAACTAACAATGACTCTATCAAGAAGGAAGCTGAGCCGGGAAAAGGCGCTGCTGGAGATCAGTGGGCAGTACAGACGGCTCAGCCAGTTGGCGACGCTGTGCAGCCAGAAGGCACTCGTACTATGCCGGGGGGAAACGTTGATCAGGCTAGAGATGATATTGCTGTGGCTAAAGCAGAAGAAGCGGATTCTGACTTGAAAACAACGGATGGCTACGTTGTGGATGACTCGGGTCGGCTAAATAATTTTGCAGTAGAGCCTGAGATGTACATAGAGGAAAAGTAATCACCTAGAAAGCGTTTTTCCAGCATTCCCTAGCATTTCACTTATATTCAAAACCAGTATTAGAACCAAACCGCAAACTAAAAAGCCCTCCGCACAGCCTATGAATAGGCGAGGTGCGGAGGGCTTTCTGCTAATTTCTACCACTTTTAAGAGAGGAGAAACTAAGCTAGCAAGGAACAATCAAATGACTATGCGTTGGATTATGCGTTGATAGAAGGAGCAGTCAAAGCCACAGGAGCAGCTTCGCCAGCAGCCAAGTCAAGCGGGAAGTTGTGAGCATTGCGCTCGTGCATCACTTCCATACCCAAGTTCGCCCGGTTCAATACATCTGCCCAAGAACCAATCACTCGACCCTGTGAATCGATGATTGACTGGTTGAAGTTGAAACCGTTCAAGTTAAACGCCATCGTGCTGATGCCCAAAGACGTGAACCAGATTCCAACGACTGGCCATGCACCCAACAAGAAGTGAAGGCTACGGCTGTTGTTGAACGAAGCATATTGGAAAATCAAACGACCAAAGTAGCCATGCGCAGCCACGATGTTGTAAGTCTCTTCTTCTTGACCAAACTTGTAACCGTAGTTCTGTGACTCAGTTTCCGTCGTCTCACGAACCAACGAAGACGTTACCAACGAACCGTGCATTGCACTGAAGAGCGCGCCACCGAAGACACCGGCCACTCCCAACATGTGGAAGGGGTGCATCAAGATGTTGTGCTCGGCTTGGAACACCAACATGAAGTTGAATGTACCAGAGATACCCAAAGGCATCCCGTCAGAGAATGAACCTTGACCCAATGGGTAGATCAAGAATACGGCGGTTGCGGCTGCAACCGGTGCAGAGTAAGCAACACAAATCCAAGGACGCATACCGAGGCGGTAGGATAGCTCCCACTCACGACCCATGTAGCAAAATACGCCAATCAGGAAGTGGAAGATTACCAGCTGGTAAGGGCCACCATTGTAAAGCCACTCATCGAGTGAAGCAGCTTCCCAAATCGGGTAGAAGTGAAGACCAATCGCGTTTGATGAAGGCACAACCGCACCAGAGATGATGTTGTTGCCGTACATCAATGAACCCGCAACGGGCTCACGGATGCCGTCGATGTCAACGGGAGGAGCGGCGATGAAGGCAATTACGAAACATGCGGTAGCAGCAAGTAGTGTAGGAATCATCAACACCCCGAACCAACCTACATAGAGGCGGTTTTCGGTGCTAGTGACCCACTGACAAAACTGCTCCCACAACGATGCGCTTTGGCGCTGCTGTAGTGTAGTAGTCATTTTTATTATTCCGGTAGTTAGGTACGTATTAGAGGGCGTCGTTTACTCAAAAGAAGTAAACTTCTGTTTCACTCTATTAATAATTTAAGAGCAAGGGTAAAGAAAAACGATTCCCTTAATAATTAATTTGGTATTAGCCAGTTCGTTATTGGCTAAGGATCGAAGCCGGAAAATCAAAGCTAGAAATCAAAGCTAGAAATCAAAGTAGATATAGGGTGAAGCTTCTGAAGGGGCTAGCACCCAGGCCAAATAGAAGCAGACGGGTAGTAGAAAGACTTTAATCGGCCAGCTGATTTGAAGCTTAAGCCCTCGCTGGATGGCGTATGCGAGGGCCATGCAGGCAAAGATACTGGCTAGTAGCAGGGAGATCTGTGGGCGGCTGAGGCTGAAGGATTCGATATAAACCTTTTGGGCGAACTGCACGTCGGCAGCATGGCCGAATAAATGACGAATGGCTAGACTGGCGTCATTAAGGTTGGGCAGGCGGAAGAAAATCCAGCTTAAGAAGACGGTGATCTGGGTGAGTGCCCAGGCCGCAATGCTGCCGGGAAGACTAGCCCAAAAGGCTTGAATGAGTTTGGAGCGCTCTGAAAGCGCCACGCTGAGTCGGTGAATTATCAGCGCTATGCCATGAATCGCGCCCCAGAGGATAAAGCCCCAGCGATCGCCGTGCCATACCCCTGCAATTAGCATAATAATCATCAAGTTGAGACAAGTGCGCAACAGCCCACGCCTCGATCCGCCCAAGGGAAAATAAAGGTAGTTGCGCAGCCAGTCGCCCAAGGTGATGTGCCAGCGCCGCCAAAAGTCAGCAATGCTGATAGCAAAATAAGGAAAGTTGAAGTTTTGTGGTAGGTGAATGCCCAGCAAAAGGGCGCTGCCTCTAGCCATGTCGACATAGCCGCTAAAGTCGAAGTAGAGCTGTAGGCCATAGGCTACGGCTAAGAGCCAGATGTCGCCGCTGCCCGCGCGAGGCAAGCTATCAGCACTGAGATTTACCAGTAGGCCAATGCGATCAGCAATTAGCAGCTTTTTGACGGCACCGATCGCGATCAGCCACAGCCCTTCTGCCCGCTGCGCAGGGTTGGGAAAGATGGGGCGTTTGATCTGACCGGCGAAGCTGTGAAACCGAGTGATAGGCCCGGAGATGAGCTTGGGAAAAAATAGCTTGTAGGCGGCAAATTCTAGCAGGCGATCGCTTGCTGGTGACCCTCGGTAGACATCGACTAAGTAAGCAATACACTCAAAGGTGAAAAAGCTCAGCCCCAGCGGCATCCAAATCGCAGTTGGGCTATCTACCGCCTCTGGAAAAGTCAGTAATAATAGAGGCGATAGATATTTAAAGCCGAGCAATAGCAAGACATTTGAGACAATGCCGAGCCCCAGCAGCCGTTTGCGTCGTTGCTCCCAGTCGGCTTCTGCATACTGCCAAGCCTCATTGGGAATGCGCCAGTCGAGCGGGGCCCCAAGGGCTTTGCCAATCGCAAAATTAAGGCCGACTAGTACCAGCATTAACGGCACGTACTGCGCCTGTAAAGAAGCATAGAACCCTAGGCTGCTCACCAGCATCACCCAGAGTTTGGCTGACTTATTGGGCAGCGCCCAGTAGAGCAGTATTACGTTCAATAAAAACAAACCGTAGAGAATAGACGGCTGAAGCATATTATTTTTTGCTTATTTTTTTGTTTATTTTTCTACTTGGTCTTCTTCGGGTGGCAAAGCCTGCGGCCACGGGATGAGTGGATCTTGCGCTAGTCTCTGAGAAACCTGATACGCGCCGTAGCGATTGAGATGACTCGGATCAGAAAAGTAGTCATAGTTTTGGGGCCATAGCTGCGCTAGGTTCCGAAAGAGCATAACCGGTGTGCGCTCGGCTTGCGTCACCATATATTGCAGAAATTCGGTTTCAGAGCGAGTCCGGTAGCTATCGAGATATTCATCCGTCAGCGGCGTATTGATGAAGACTAAGGGAATTTGTTTTTGCGCTGTGAACTGTACCAAACTGTCGAGGGCGGCGGTCTGTTTGCCCACTAGTTGAAAGGCTTTGTAGTCGCCATCATAATCGCCTGCGACCCGAGCGTGATCCTGGTAATAAGTGGCGGGATTGAATCGAATAGACAAGGGTAAGAACCCGTCGAGATCAATCAGACTGGTTTCGGTGGGTAGCTCAGTGGGCGTATCGCCAGCTAAATTGTTGCTAGAGTCGGCGGCAGTGGTAAAGCTGGGTGCTATAGCGCCATAGCTTCGTCCCATCGCTGCTCGAATTTGATCCCGGTAGCTATAGCCCGCTGAGACTTGGCCCAATCGGTCGCTGAGCTGCCGGTCAATTTGTTTGGCGCGGCTGGTGATCTGAGTCGCTAAGCCGCCATTGACTAACGCCTCAATGCCGCCGCCTGCTGCCGTGCTATTAGCTTCGATCTGCGCGTAGCCGTCTGACGTGGCGATCGCATTAAAAGTCACATCAACTCTGCCGCTATTAAACGCGCGTGCACCGTCCGCCCAAACGATAATTCGGGGTAGCTGATCCGGCGCAATCAGCCGCCGCACAATCAAATCCACTACCTGAGCAGTCGCGCCGTTGACGCCAAAATTAAACACGCTCAGACCTTCGTGCCCGGACTGTGCCAAGGCTTGACGCAGCGCCGCCGGATCGACGCCGCGCAAAGCTCTAGAGCTGCCAATGATTAGCACATCAGGCGGGCCTGAACGAGCTACCTGCCGTCGATAGAGCGCCAGCTTTTCATCGAGCTGCTGAGAGCGAAATGACGGCAGCGTAGAATCAGCTAGCAGCGCCGTGGTTGAAACCATATCCTGCTGCGGGCTGTAAATCAGCGCCCCGTCATCAATGGCCGAAGCGGTAAAGTCATCGCTGTCAAAGCGATTGCCGCTCTGGGCCAAGTCCCCGTCATCTGTAGCTGACGCAGCCCCTGTCAGGGGCTCTCCTTTACCCCAGTTCAGACGAGCTAGCTCGTCTTGATAACGATTGGGCTTAATCCGCTCTATCCCGGTTGCTGGAGCGTTTGCTTGAGCAAGAATATCGGTTCGATTTAGCGGCTGCGCGGCCTGCTGAAGGGCTTTGCTAATTAGAAAGTCTATTTGAATGGCAAAGAGCACGCCCAATGCGCCCCAAAGTAGCGCCATTTTGCCGCCTTTAATTTGAAACGCTCTCGGCAAGTGAGCAGAGAGCTGATTAGATGAGAGCTGTGAGGGCAAATTTTCATCGGCTTCTGCGGGCACAAAAACTTGGCTTTTGAGCAGGATATACTGCACAGCTCGTAGCAGTAGCCCCCCTAATTTGACATCTGTTTCCGCTTCATCAGGTTCCGCTAGATCGGCCGTTAAGCTCTGTTCGCTGATGGGGGTGATGAGCTCCCCGATATAAGCTTCTGAGGCGGCGAATTCTGGCTTGGCCTCAGGGACTAGGCGCGGGCGCGGCGTGTAGTCGTGGCCATGCGTCCAAATCGGCTGCTTTTGTCCGGCGCGACGGCCATAGAGCCGCAGTCCTTCCAGCTTGAAGGCAGCTGATTCAGATGCTGTGCAATTAGCGGCTCTGAGCGGGGCTAGCGTCTGTGTGACTAACGGTACGATGGCGTGCTTGGGTGGGCACACTGGCCCGTCAGCCATGACGTGCATGAGATCGTCTTTCAGCAGTAGCTGGACGCGAATGCCGCCAGTTGCTAGCTGCTCTTTAATATCTGGGTTGAGAGCTCTAGTCAGGCTGTAGGCGATCGCTGGAAGGTTACCTTGAGCGGCTATAGCGGCGGTCGAGGGCGCTAAGTCGATCTGCTGAGCGGCAGGCAAATCGAGCCCCCGCAGCCATTCGGGGCTGATATCGTCGGTCGAAGGGCCGTAGATCATGGCCCGCTGTATGCCCTGCGGAGCTATAGCGCGCAACTGTTGAGAGAGGGCACTTACGAGCGCTTCGATATCAATTGGGGCTTTGCTAGCGTCAGGCCTATCAGCGTCAGGCCTATCTGACTCATCACCACCAGATTTCAGCGGATAGCTAATGAGGTGCAGGGTCTCTTTTTTGATTTCAGCAATCAGCTTGAGGCCGTAGGGCTGAGAAATTTGGTTGGCTAGGCGAGAAATTGCCGGTAAGTCGCCCCATTTAGCCCATTCGCGCAGCATGATATCGGGCGGCGTCAAATCGACGCGTAGCCGCCAGTCAGAAGCGACTTCGCCTGTTACTTGAATGGTGATGACGGCATCTTGAAATTGCTGTAGGTGCAGCCGTCTGAGCCGTTCGGCAATCGGTTCGGCAATCAGCAGCGGATCTGGACTGTAGCTGGCTTCACAGAACACCCATAGCCGCGAAACTAGATCTTGTTCGCGATCAGCATCAGGAGTGATTTGAGCCCGACGGGCTTTGCCAGGCACTACGCGGGCGCTGACTTTGACGCCGACATTAAGGGCGCTGAGGGCTTCACTGAGGTATTGAGCGATCGCACCTGAATCACCCTGACGGGCCCTTTGAAGGTTTAAAGTTTTTGGGACTTCCAGATCTTCCGGGACTTCCGAGACTTCCGGGACTTCCGGTTCTGAGATCTGCTCAATGGACAGATCGGGCGAGTGAGTGACTTCAGGTGAAGCCGGTAAAGTCGCCGCCGCTGGGCGATCACAGCTGCGCTCAATCAGCCGCTCTAGGTGCTGTTCCAATCGGTTGAGATAGATCGGTGCGCTCCAAATCGGCTTGGCCTCAGACCCCAGACGGCTATACACATAAACCTGGTGAATCTGGGGAAACTGATGATCAAGCTGAGCCTTGATGTCAGGATCCATGAGCGATCGCACTAACCGCAATAGCACATCGTCTTGAGCGGGCACTGATGCAGATAGCGCTGATAGATTCGCATGATGTGACCCATTTTGGCTAAACTCGCACAAGACATGCAGAATATTGCCCCTAAGCTTCAGGTGAAGTTCAGGAAGTGAGCCGATGTCCGAACCCAAGAGCGTGGCCTTGAGCCAGGGGAGCAATGTCGCCGGATTGGCGTGAGTGGGTGTTTCCGGAAAATGACCTAACATATGTAGCGATAGAGAACAAACCTCAGCTTCACAGATGCTCGCCCCCAGCGTTTAATTGAGCGTTAGCCCATTAATTGTAAGAGCCAAATGAATCAAGCCTAAAAACAGGCCCAAAGAAACTGAAATCTGAAGAAATTCAAATCTGAAGAAACTCAAATGAATACAGAGCGCTACGCTGGTAGAGCGCCAACATGCTCGCTGCATTCTAGGTCACTGCTGTGCATTTTGCACGAGTAAATTTTATGTGATCGTTCGGTAAACTTTCAACGTGTCAAGCTCTGCTACTACGTACGTATCGCTGTAAAACGATCACCTCCTAAAGCCTGAGAGCAGCCTTTGCAAATCGCTACGAACTTCCCCAACCCTCCCCAAACTTCCCCAAACCTCTAACGAAAGGAAATTCTCATGCAATCTTTTCGCGAACCTGCTGTACTATCTCCGCTGGATCTGCCCAAGGCGCTGCCGTTAGCGGTGGATGTTACGGTTTGTCTGACGACTGTGCCGCTGCTGAGCTTGCTGCTCCTAGAGCGCGCTTTGACGGGGGCTATGAGTGATCTAGGTGAGGCCAGTGAGGAGCTGTTTCGCGGCGATCGCCTCCCCATTTTGCCGCTGCTTGAGCCCTGAAAACTAGCATCAAACTAGCGCCAGTTAGCATTTGTTACGAATAATACAGATGCGCTAAAGGTATGAACAAATACAAAAGGCGAGTTGAATCGGCGAATAGAATAGGCCCGCAAAGACAAACGCTGATGGCCAGAGAATTGAGGGCAAAGATCCCGCATAGTCCCTAAAACTCCTACAATCATTGCGAGCGATCGCGCCTGAATGACTGCCAGCTAGCTTGCCAATGGGTGCTGTTTAAAGAGTGCAGTAGAGTAAGTTGCAGTCACTTGATTCATTCACTTCCAGGCCATTCCGCCCAAGGCCCCTATCTAACAGGTACTATGCCAACGACGCTGACAGATGTATTAGATGTATCGGATGTTGAAGTCATGCCGGCAGTGGCTACTCACGACTGGCTGCTGCGTCACCGACTCAAACGGGTAGAAGAAACTTGGGCAGCCGTCTTAGAAGAGGAATGTGGATCCACCTTAGTGGCTCTGTTGACTCGTTTGCGAATGCTTTGTGCCCCGGATGGTCAGGCCAATGCCGCCGACGCATCGCCCGTGCTTCGGCTCATTGAAGAGCTAGAACTGAGCGATGCGATTAAAATGGCGCGGGCCTTTGCGCTTTACTTTCAGCTCATCAATATTGTTGAGCAGCATTACGAGCAGCGCGGGCAGCAGCAGCAATATCGAGCCGCCTATGAAGATGCAGTCCTAGCCTCTGCTGACAAAAATAATGGCCGCGAGCCTCGGCATTCGATCCCGGAGATGAGCGCTAGCGCGGCGACTGACCACGCTTCCCCATCGACGGCTGAAACGGGCCGCGATGTGGGCACCTTTTATTGGCTATTTCCCCATCTCAAGCGGCTGAATGTACCGCCTAAGATGATCCAGCGCCTGCTCAATCAGCTAGATGTGCGCTTGGTTTTTACTGCGCACCCAACTGAAATTGTGCGACATACGATTCGCGATAAGCAGCGGCGAATTTCGGCGATTTTGCGTCAGCTAGATCGCGAAGAAGATAGCGCCCGTGGCCTAGGTCTCGATTCATCTTGGGAAATCAAAGCGCTTCAAGCTCAGCTCGTGGAAGAAATTCGGCTGTGGTGGCGCACCGATGAGCTGCATCAGTTCAAGCCTTCGGTGCTTGATGAGGTCGATTTTACGCTGCACTATTTTGATGTGGTGCTCTTTAAGACAATTCCGCAGCTGCATCAGCGGATTTGCCGCGCTTTGGAGGGCACTTTCCCTAATCTTCAGCCGCCTCGGCGAAACTTTTGTCGGTTTGGTTCTTGGGTGGGTAGCGATCGCGATGGCAACCCTTCTGTAACCCCGCAAATCACCTGGAAAACCGCTAACTTCCAGCGCAATATGGTCGTTGGCAAGTACATTGACTCTATCGGCAAGCTAACTCACCTGTTAAGCCTTTCGCTGCATTGGAGCGAAGTTTTGCCCGATTTGCTGGAATCTTTAGAGCAAGATCAAACCCAGATGCCGGAGATCTATGACGAACTGGCGATTCGCTATCGGCAAGAGCCTTATCGGCTAAAGCTGGCCTATATCGAGCATCGGCTGAAGAATACGCTGGTGCGATCGCAAAAGCTCATTCATGGCGAATATTTACAAGCGCCGGAAATCAACTTAGATAGCCATGTAGCTAGTGGGCGGATCTACCGAACAGGCGATGATTTTCTCGCTGAACTTCAGCTCATTCAAAGCAATCTCAAAGAAACCGGCTTGGTTTGTCAAGATCTCGAAGAGCTGATTTGCCAAGTTGAAATTTACGGATTTAACCTCGCTCAGCTCGACATTCGTCAAGAAAGCACGCAGCATTCTGACTGCATTAACGAAGTCACAGCGTATCTAGGTATGCTCGATAAACCGTATAACGATCTCAGTGAAGAAGAGAAAAATGCTTGGCTAATCAAGGAGCTGTGTACGCGCCGACCGCTGATTCCGGGCGAGCTGCCGTTTTCTGAAAAAGCCACTGAAATTATTGCCACTTTCCGGATGGTGCGCAGGCTTCATCAAGAATTTGGCCCTAGCATTTGCCAGAGCTACATCATTAGTATGAGCCACACGACCAGCGATTTGCTAGAAGTGGCGCTACTCGCCAAAGAAGCCGGGCTGTATGATCCGGCAACTGGCATCGGGGCGCTTAAAATAGTGCCTTTATTTGAAACCGTTGAAGATTTGCGGCGAGCCCCGGATGTGATGCGTCAGCTATGGGAACTGCCTTTGTACCGCTCAATGTTACAGGGCGGATATGAGGCAATGGCGGCGGCCAAAACCAATCCAGAAGCGGCTGAAACGGCTTTGCAAGAGGTGATGCTAGGCTATTCGGACAGCAACAAAGATTCGGGCTTTCTCAGCAGCAATTGGGAGATTCATAAGGCGCAGCAGGCGTTGCAGGCGATCGCTGATGAATACAACGTGGCTCTGCGCATTTTCCACGGTCGCGGTGGATCGGTTGGCCGGGGCGGCGGGCCTGCCTATGAGGCAATTTTGGCGCAGCCCGGTCGCAGTGTAGACGGGCGCATTAAAATCACTGAGCAGGGAGAAGTGTTGGCCTCTAAATACAACCTGCCGGATCTGGCTTTATACAATCTTGAAACGGTAACAACCGCTGTCATTCAAGGCAGCGTGCTGGGCAGCAGCTTTGACAGTATTGAGCCTTGGAATGAGATTATGGAGCGCCTGAGTGCACGCTCTCGTCAGCATTACCGGGCGTTGATTTATGAGCAGCCTGATCTGGTGGAATTTTTCCATCAGGTAACGCCGGTACAAGAGATCTCGCAACTGCAAATTAGCTCTCGCCCAGCGCGTCGCAAGGGCAAGCGCAATTTAGACGGGCTGCGGGCGATTCCTTGGGTGTTTAGCTGGACGCAGACGCGATTTTTGCTGCCTTCTTGGTATGGCGTGGGCACTGCTCTAAAAGAATTTATTGATGAAAATCAGTCTGAGCATTTGGAGATGCTGCGCTACTTTTACACGAAGTGGCCTTTCTTTAAAATGGTGATTTCTAAGGTGGAAATGACCTTAGCGAAAGTAGATTTGCAGATTGCGCAGCACTATGTAAATCAGCTCAGCAGCCCTGATAAACGTGAAGATTTTCAGGCGATGTTTGATCAAATTGCGAGTGAATTTTATCTCACGCGTGAGGTGGTGCTCGATATTACTAATCACAAAAAGCTATTAGATGGCGATCCGAGTTTGCAGCGCTCTGTGCAGCTTAGAAATGGCTCGATTGTGCCGCTGAGCTTTTTGCAGGTAGCGCTGTTGAAACGACTGCGGGAGTATGGCAATGATGCGGTGACTGGCAGAGTGCGATCGCGCTACAGCAAAGGCGAACTGTTGCGCGGCGCTTTGTTGACGATCAACGGGGTCGCCGCTGGGATGCGGAATACGGGCTGAGGTGAGAAAAGAGATGTGATTTGTGCGGCTTGATCCTTTCTGAGGGCGTACTGAAAGGTTATCGGTAGATGCTTGTTACTTCATATTTTGGTTAGGTGAACAGTGAGCGTTGACGATATTGTTAAGCTATTTGACGCGATTACAAAATTGCTCAACGTCCTCATCTGGCCGGGAGTGCTTTTGTTCATCCTGATTCGGTTTGGTCAGGACTTGCGTGAATTCTTCTTAAGCTTGGGTGAGTTATCGTTTAAAGGAGCTGGGTTTGAGGCTTCCTTAAAGCGCAAACAAGCGGTCGCGGCTCTGTCTGCTGCGGCTGCGTCTAAACCTGATGAAGATAAGACTCGTGAGAGTATTGCGAAGGAAGCGATGATTGCCGCAGATGTCGTCGCTGAAGTTGTTACCCCTCGCGCCATCAGACGTGCAAGTAGATCAACAGTCCTTTGGGTGGACGACAACCCCAATAATAATAGCTACGAACGCCAAGCATTTGAAGTGCTGGGCATTAGTTTTGTGTTGGCACAATCGACCGATGAGGCGCTAAAGAAAATTTCTCGACGACGTTTCGATGCAATAATTTCCGACATGGGGCGATCACCTGATTTACGTGCAGGTTATACGCTTCTCGATAAGCTGCGCTCTAGTGGAGATCAAACTCCATTTATCATTTACGCTGGTTCGAGAAATCCCGATCACGTTGCGGAGTCGCGCCGTCGCGGTGCTATTGGCTGTACCAACAATGCAAACGAGTTGTTTGCGATGGTACTGTCTGCGTTAAATCACGCCGCATAAAAACTCAATGCAGAATTGACTGGTTGTGCATCTAAGGTTATCTATAAGTATCTTTGAAGGTGCTAGCGCTAAGTGATTGAGAGCGATCACCAGTTTCGTCTTTAGATTGAAGCGTATCGGCAGGTTATCTGTGAGTGGGTTGAGAGAGAAGAAGGAGCGATCGTACAGCCGCTGCCTATGTTAAGTGACAGACTATATTTCTCAGTCTTCAAAAATCAGTCTTCACAAAGGAGCGCAGAAATTTCATTGCATTCGTGAATACATCTAGAGTCACTTTTCTAGCAGGCATTTGCAGAAAAAACTATAAGCAGGCCCTTACTTCACTGGTGCAAGCTGACGAACATCGCTGACCTGCCCGGTTACTGCCGCTGACACCACCATTGCTGGACTCATCAGCAGCGTGCGGCCCGAAGCTGATCCTTGCCGTCCTTTAAAGTTTCGATTGGAGGAAGAAGCGCTGATTTGCGTGCCTTCTAGCTTATCGGGATTCATGGCTAAACACATCGAACAACCCGGCTCACGCCATTCAAATCCCGCTTCAACAAAAATTTTATCGAGCCCTTCGCCTTCGGCCTGCGCCTTTACCCGCTCCGAACCCGGCACCACAAAAGCCTTCACCCCATTCGCCACATGGCGACCTTTGGCGACATTCGCCGCTTCCCTTAAATCGCTGATACGGCCATTTGTGCAGCTCCCGATAAAGCACACGTCCACTTTGATGCCTTCAATCGGTTGTCCCGGTGAAATCTGCATATACCGATAGGCTTCTTCGGCAATGGGCCTTTCATCTTCGGCCATTGTTTCTGGTGTAGGGATGGTTTCATTGATGCCAATGCCTTGGCCTGGGGTAATCCCCCAAGTAATGGTTGGGGCAATTTCTGCGGCCTCGAAGCTAACGACATCGTCATAAACGGCATCGGCATCGCTGCGCAGATTCTGCCACCAAGCGATCGCCTGCTCCCAATCGCTACCTGTTGGCGCAAAATCGCGGCCTTTGATGTAGTCGTAGGTCGTTTGGTCAGGATTGACATAGCCGCAGCGAGCGCCGCCTTCAATTGACATATTGCACAGCGTCATCCGGCCTTCCATCGAAAGGCTCTCAATTGCGCTGCCAGCAAATTCGTAGGCGTAGCCCACGCCGCCTTTGACGCCGAGCTTACGGATAATGTGCAAAATCACATCTTTGGCATATACGCCTGTGGGCAATTCTCCATTCACCTCAATGCGGCGAACTTTTAGCTTGGCCAAGGCTAGGGTTTGCGAGGCCAGCACGTCGCGCACTTGGCTGGTGCCGATGCCAAAGGCGATCGCGCCAAAAGCCCCATGTGTAGAAGTATGGCTATCGCCACAGGCAATCGTCATGCCCGGCTGCGTCAGCCCTAGCTCAGGAGCAATCACATGGACAATGCCCTGATTGCCAGAACCCACATTAAAAAATTGAATGCCATGCGCTTCTGTATTGGCTTCCAGCGCTGCCATCATCGTCTCTGCCATCTCATCAGCAAAGGGCCGCGCCTGATTGTCAGTGGGCACAATGTGATCGACCGTTGCCACCGTGCGTTCAGGATGCATTACCTTCAGCCCCCGCTCATTCAGCATTGCAAACGCCTGAGGGCTGGTCACCTCATGGATCAGATGCAGGCCAATAAATAGCTGAGTTTGGCCGGAAGGCAAAGTGCCCACGGTATGTGCGGCCCAAACTTTATCAAACAGGGTGCCGGTACTCATAGCGATCGCGCGGTCGTCAAACCAATGGAAAAAAATTACAGCGTAACCAGTTTCTTATAGTAGACTATGGCCTCTATTTACGGCCATTAGCCCTCAATCCTCAGTTAAATCTCAACAGTTTTTAGAACAGGCTGTAATAGAAAGCAGTTTTCAATAGCTTTTGATCTTCCTTGGCTCACCCAGTTTATAGATTTGACCTGATCCCCAACGGATTTCCACCCGCCCCAGCGCCCCAGCAATCCTGCTAAATTAGGGTTACGTTGCTTGCAAAAAGCCTATGAAAGTCGCCTTATTGCTGCTTATTAAGGGATATCGACAGCTCATTTCACCGCTATTTCCGCCCGTTTGCCGGTTTGAACCGACCTGCTCTTGCTACGCCATTGAAGCTGTTGAGCGATTTGGCCCGTGGCAGGGTAGCTGGCTGGCGGTGCGTCGCATCACCCGCTGTCATCCCTTTCATCCTGGCGGCTACGATCCGGTGCCCGAACCCCAAAAAAACGAACCTCAAAAATCAGAGCCAGCTCACTTAACCGGCAACCCTAAGGAATGAGGATTTAATAGAATGTCTATCTTACGTAGCTCTCAAAGGCCTTCATCCCCTAACCCCTTCTCCCAAATTTGGGAGAAGGGGGACAAGAATCCGGACTCCCCTCTCCCAAACTTGGGAGAGGGGCTGGGGGTGAGGGCATCAGGAAGTTGTGGATCTTATTTAATCTTCATCCCTAAGTAGTTTTGGCCAACCGTTGTGGCTACATTAAAGTTAGCTGCATTGACTTTACTTTGCTTGTACTCACGATTGCTTCCCGTTGCAATCTCTACACCTTAAGGTCTGTAAAGCAGATCTGCTGCTCCTATGAAAAAATTCTACGTCCTTGATACCAATGTGTTGCTGCATGATCCCAATGCGCTTCTAAGGTTTGAGGACAACGATGTGGTTTTACCGATCACCGTCATCGAAGAGCTAGATCGCTTTAAAAAGCGGCCTGAAGAAACGGGGCGAAACGCCAGACAAACCTCTCGAATGTTAGACGGGCTCAGGCAAAAAGGTAGCCTAACCGAAGGCATTGAACTGGCGAATGGTGGGCGAATTCGAGTGGCGTTGTGCCATCGTGAAACGCTCGACAATCTCCCCGCAGAACTCTACAGCGGCGGCGGCAGCGGCGATGGCGGTGACAATGCGATTTTGGCAGTGGCACTAGAAGTGAAGCAGCAGTGCGACTGCCCGGTCGTGATGGTGAGTAAAGACACCAACATGAGAATTAAGGCCGACACGCTAGGGCTCACGGCGGAAGACTACGAAACGGACAAAATAGATGTAGACGATCTCTATACCGGCATGGGTGAAGTGCTGGTCAGTCCTGAACAGATGAACGATCTGTTTCAATCGGGCAATCAGAGCGCGGAGGCATTTCCGCAATTGAGCAAGCTATCGCCGAATCAGGCGCTGACGCTGATTGATATTAATAATCCATCGCATACGGCACTAGCGACTCTGCGTCCGGATGGACAGCTGGTGCCGCTACCCAAAATTCCTTACAGCGGCGTTTCACGGATTCATGCGCGCAACCGAGAGCAGCGCTTTGCGCTGGCGCTACTGCTAAATGATGCGATTCCGCTGGTGACGCTGGTGGGTAAGGCAGGGACCGGGAAAACACTGCTGGCGATCGCTGCTGGCCTGCAAAAAGTAGCCGAAGAAAAGCGCTACACCCGCCTGCTGATTTCGCGCCCGGTCATGCCGATGGGCAAAGACATCGGCTACCTGCCGGGTGATATGACTGAAAAGCTCACCCCCTGGATGCAGCCGCTCTACGACAACTTTGATCTAATTTTCAACACGCAAGACGCTGCCGACAAGCCCGACCACTGGCGACGCGGCCACGAAGAGCTAATGGACTTAGGCTTACTGCAAATCGAAGCGCTCACCTACATTCGCGGACGCACCATTCCCAAACAGTTTTTCGTGATTGACGAAGCCCAAAACCTCACCCCCCACGAGGTCAAAACTATCCTTACCCGCGCTGGCGAAGGCACCAAAATTGTCCTCACGGGCGACACAGCCCAAATTGACAATCCCTATGTCGATGCGGCTAGCAATGGCTTGACCTACGTAATTGAGCGCTTTCGCAATGAACCCTTAGCGGGCCACATTACGCTCTATCAAGGCGAACGCTCTGATTTAGCGGCTAGAGCTGCTACCTTGCTGTGAGGGTTATCGCATCTAGATTTTTGGCCCGGATTTAGGTTTTTCATCGCTTTTCACAGCATTGCCGCAACTTCATAAATAGCTGCCGTCACCTGCTGCAACTCATCCGGCTCAATAATGTAAGGCGGCATCGTATAGAGCAATCTGCCAAAGGGTCTTATCCACACGCCGCGCTCGACAAACTGCGGCTGCACCTGGGCCATATCCACCGGCTGATGCAGCTCAACTGCGCCAATCGCGCCGAGCACGCGTACGTCTTTCACGGCTTTCAGGCTCAGGCAAATTGCAAGTTCTGCCTTGAGCTGCGCTTCAATCGCGGCAATCTTAGCGGGCCAGTCATAGCTTTCTAATAGGTGCAAATTCTCTAATGCCACCGCGCAGGCTAGCGGGTTACCCATAAACGTAGGCCCGTGCATAAAGACGCCCGCCTCGCCGCTGGCGAACGTTTCACTGATGTGAGTAGTCGTTAAGGTTGCTGCTAGCGACATAAAGCCGCCCGATAGCGCCTTACCCACGCACATAATATCGGGCGAGATGTCTGCATGTTCACAGGCAAATAGCTTGCCGGTGCGGCCAAAGCCCGTGGCGATTTCATCCAGAATCAGCAGCACATTGTACTGCTTGCACAGCTCACTGGCGCGGCGCACATATTCGGGATGATAAAAGCGAACGCCGCCCGCATTCTGCACTACCGGCTCAAAAATGGCTGCTGCAATGTTTTGGTGATGCGCCTTGAGCAATGCCTCAAAGCTGGCAATATCGCGCTCTTGCCAAGGCTGATCGAAGCGAATTTGCGGCGCATCGGCAAAATATTGCTTGGCTAGCAGCCCGTTAAACAAAGGGTGCATTCCATTGACTGGATCGCAAACGGACATGGCGGCAAAGGTATCCCCGTGGTAGCCGCTGCGCAGCGTGAGAAATTTGTGCTTGTGGGGCTGAGCCCGGTTGTGCCAGTATTGCACCGCCATTTTCATCGCGACTTCGACCGCGACTGAGCCTGAATCTGAAAAGAAAACGTGCTGTAGCGGCTCAGGCGTTATTTCTATCAGCTTTTGAGCGAGTTCTACGGCAGGCCGGTGCGTGAGCCCGCCAAACATCACGTGAGACATGTTCTCCATTTGACGCTGAGCGGCTTGGTTCAATCGCGGATGGCTGTAGCCGTGAATGCAAGTCCACCAGGAGGAAATGCCGTCGATGAGCGATCGCCCATCTTCCAACTCCAGCCGCACGCCCTTTGCCGAGCGCACTGCAAACACCGGCAAAGGATTCGGCATGGCCGCATAAGGATGCCATACATGCTGACGATCAAGCGCAATCAGGCGATCTACCGTATCCATAAAAACAGCCGTAGCTAGAACAGTCAGGCCACTATTGCAGTCTCGGCATTTTGCAATGCCAGAACTTATCCAATAATCTCTGGCTTGAGTTGAGCTTATAGCCTAAAGGGTTGGCTTTAAAGGCTAGCGAGTTGAGTAGGAAGTTTGAGGATATAAGCTTATATCCTAAGGACTTGAGCTTATATCCTCAGGACTTAAGCTTATATCCGATGCCTGTACAAGTGCTATTTTTCGCGGGCTAAAAGCTTGGCCGTGGAGACATGAGGGTGTTTGGCATCAGCAACTAATGGCTTTTTCGGTAGCTTCTTTTTTCTGGGTTGCTTGAGAAAACGTTTCAGCTCGACTTGGGCCGCTAGATCTTTGAGAAACGCTGCTAGATCAGGCAAAGTCATCTCGCTGAAAATGCCCCAATGGGTGGGTGGAATGGCAATCATCATGCCCCGATAGGTGCCCTGTAACTCCTCAACCACATAAAAGTCAGAGAGCGCAGAGTCAATTTTGCCGACGCCATGAACGCTCGCTAAGGCGGCTCTTAAGGTAGCCAAAATGTTGTAGGCCATCAGCGCCAGCGTAAAGCTCAAAAGTGCGGCTTTGGGATAAGCCAGGGTATCAATCTCGCCCTCAAAGTTCTGCGTCACGCTCAAAAATAATCCTTCAATTTGCCAACGCTCCCGGTACAGTTGAACAACTCGCACCGCATTGGCAGCAGTCTCTGGGAGGTTGGTGAGTACCACGATTTCGGCGTCTCCATGCCGCGTTGGTTTGGTTAATCGCAGCACCACACGGCGTAAGCGCAAAGGCTCGCCATCATGCTGTATTTGAATGCCCTGTTCAAACACGCTACCGGCTTCGACTTGGCCTGCTGGTTGCAGTTCACTCACCGCTTCCCAGGGCAGATGCTTGTGCTCTCGAATCACGAAAGCAGCCTCTCGTCGGGCGATGCCACCGAGAAAGCCCAACGTACACATATTGCGGTCGGCAAGCCAAAGCTGTTGGGGCTTAATCGTGGCTAGCACCTGCTCAAACAACCGTCGTTCTTGGGCGTGGCCATCTTCGCAAGGAAAGATATCAACCGCTAGTCGCAAGGCAGGGTCTAAAACAACCAGAGATTTTCCCGGTAAGGGGGCAGCGGCCACTGTACGCAAAACCTTTAGCCGTCGCTCGGTCGCGGCTAGGGCATTGCCATCAAGAATTCGGCTTTGATAGCCTGCTAGCAGCGGCGGCGACTCGCCGCCCATCTGTAGAACTAACTGCGATAGCTCTGCGGTACTGGTTCTCAGAAGGGCGGAACTCACCTTGGGTTCGACCCCGTTGAGCTTGGCATAGATTGCATTGCGCGTCACATTGATCTCGTTGGCTTTGGCCTTGTAGGCCGCGTTGACCGATGGATGAATTCCACAAACAACCAAACTTAGAAGGTTCACCAGATCAGAAAAAAGCAGCTCGCGCGTATACTGAACCTCGGCATGTTGCTCGAATATCTCATCTATCCGTTCAGGCCGAAATACCTTCTCCATAACGCCTCGAAGCATCACGCTCACCGGACTCGCTGCCACAAACGCATCAAAAATAGCCGCTAACATGGAGGTATCTGCCTGCTTCAGGATGACTACCTGTTTACCTTAGCGGGCGGGGCTTTATGCGATCACCTTTTTCCGCACTCATTTGCCACTTGTACAGGGATCGGCTAAGGAACTAATGCAAACCGCGATGCAGATTCTCCATATTGACCTGCGCTCTATTGATGAGGGCTATGCTGACCTGCGATACGGCTGGGAGAATTTGAATGCGTTTGAGGGGCGGCGGCTGGCGCTGGCAGAAATTGAAGATCTGATTGCGCTGATGGAGCGGGACTACTATGTGGCGCTGCCGGAAGACTATGTGAAAACGGGGCGGCGGCTGTATGACTGGCTAGATGGGTGCGATCGCTGGTTAGCTCAATTACTAGAGCGTGCTCAGTCGGGGGTGGTGTTAGCGATCGCCACCACTGAGCGCCTATCGCATCTGCCCTGGGAAGTGCTGCATGATGGGCAAAGCTTTTTGGTGGCGCGGCCTTTTCCGGTGGTGGTGCCTGTGAGGTGGCAGGAGAGGTGGCAGGTTCAGGGCCAGAGTAAAGCGCTGAGCTGGCGGCAAGATGCGGTGCCGAATCGGCCTTTGCAGGCGCTGTTTATGGCGACTTCGCCGGAGGGGGTGGTGCCCGTGCTGGACTTTGAGACGGAAGAGGGGCGGATTTTGGCGGCGACGAAGCGGCAGCCGATGACGTTGACGGTGGAGGAGAGCGGCTGTTTGGTGGAGCTGGAGAATTTGCTGGCCTCCCATGAGCCGGGGCATTTTGATGTGGTGCATTTGACCGGCCATGCGGATGTGACGGCGGCGGGGCCGCTATTTATTACTGAGAGTGAGACGGGGGCGCGGGTGGATGCGTCGCCGCAGGATATTGCCAAGGCTTTGCAGTTTCGGTTTCCGGCGCTGATATTTTTGTCGGGCTGCAAAACGGGGCAGGGTGGGCGCGGCAATGGCGGTGATGAGGTGCCTTCGCTGGCGGCGGCGCTGCTGGGCTATGGGGCGATCGCGGTGCTGGGCTGGGGCCGTCCGGTACTGGATAAAGACGGAATTTTGGCGGCAGAGGCGCTGTATGCGGCGCTGGCGGCGGCGAAGGAGTTGCCGGAGGCGTTGGTGCTGACCTATCAGGCGATGATTGCGGCAAAGGCGCGGGACTGGCATTTGCTGCGGCTGTATGTGCGGGGGGCGGTGCCGCGAAAGTTGGTGACGCCCAAGAATACGCCGGGACGGGCGCTGGCGGTGCAGGCGGCGGCGGCGACTGAGTTTTTGGATGCGCAGGGGCGGGTGAAGGTGCCAACGCGGGAAAGTTTTGTGGGACGGCGCAGGCCGTTGCAGAACTGTTTGCGGGCCTTGCAAGATTCCGCAGTGCCGGGTGTACTGCTGTATGGCATGGGCGGGCTGGGTAAGAGCAGTCTGGCGGCGCGGATTTGCGATCGGCTGGATGGGGTTGAGCGGGTGGTGTGGGTTGGCCGGTTGGATGAGGCGGCGCTGGTGAACCGGCTGGGGGATTTTGTAGAGCGAGAGGGGCGGCTGCGGCTGCAAGATCCGGGGGAGGATTTGAAGTATCGGCTGCGGGATTTGTTGGCGGCGGCAGGGGGGCCGGTGTTTTTGCTGGTGCTGGATGATTTTGAGGCAAATTTGGCAGAGGGGAATTTGCGGATTGGGGCGGAGCCTGCTGGGGTACTGGGGGCGCTGCTGTGGGCGCTGGCGGCGGCGCGGCGAGGGCATAAGCTGCTGATGACCTGTCGGTACGATTTTGAGTTTTCGGGGCTGGCGGGGTTTTATAAGCAGCCTTTGGCGGGACTGAGGGCAGCGGATTTGCAGAAGAAGTGTGCGCAGTTGAAGACGTTTGAGCGGGGGAGCGGGGTTGAGAAGGAGCTGCAAGCGCGGGCGCTGGGGCTGGCGGATGGGAATCCGAGGCTGTTGGAGTGGTTGGATAGGGTGATGCAGGCGGCGGGGGTGGATGTGGCGGCGCTGCTGGATGCGCTGGCGGGTGAGCGGCAAGTGGAGCTGCGGGAGCAGGTGATGGCGGCGGCGCTGCTGGCGCAGGTGGATGAGGCGATGCGGGTGATGTTGGGGCGGGCGTGCGTGTATGAGCTGCCGGTGCCGCAGGGTGTAATTAAAAGTGGCAGTCGGGGTTAAGCAGCCGTAGGCAATAGTTTCTGCCAATACTCATTCCAGCCATCATTTTCTCGCAATACTCTCAACGCCATGAGGTGCTCAGCCTTCTCTACAGTCCACCAAGCCCCGGCAATATCGAGCCTTTCCAAGATGACATAGCGATGAGCACTTTCAATTTCCCCTGAGCCAATGGGCAACTCAGCAGAGATTGCGCCTTGATAGTCTAGCTGATCAGGGCGATTATTCAAATAACGATAGGCGGCACGAACGGGAGCCTGTTTGTCGTCCACAGTGTCGGGTTCTAGGGATGGATACAGTGCGCTCAGTACCAGCGCCGATTGATTATGTTTGAGCCGTGTCTGTTGGGTTTTCAGCCAGCCCTTAGCATCCTCCGAGGCACAGACCTGACTGGCCGCTGCCAGATACTCACTGGCATGATAGAAATCGACTAGGTAAGTGGCTTGCTCACCGAATCGAGCCTCAACTTGATGGGCAAGCCAGGGAGCACCATCGCCCACCGCATGAACCTGGGTATTTGCGCCTAAGCCTTTGGCAATGGCACTATTGAGTAATTGGGCACCGGCTTCATCAACCCCACCAAAAGTGCTGCCAAAGTGGGGATGTTCCTCATCGCTAGAGCGGACTAGTGCTAACCGGGCTTCCTTGAAGCTAACCTGACGGGTCTTACGACGGTCAATCGGAATTCCTTCGGCGGTCACAGCGGCTGTCGTTTCAACTATCGGCAGCAATGTTCCATCCATTTGCGCAACCAGTTGACGGACACCGGGTTGGTTCGGGATTTCATCGCTCAGCACTTGGCTTTCATGGACGACCTGGGCATGAGCCTGAGTCATCGCTTGGGCTGAACTAATCGGCACCTCAATGCCATGATGCTCTTTCAGTTTTCTGGGAATCCGGCCAAAGGATATATCTGCGCCAAAGTCGGTGACCACCCGCTGTAACGGTAATGAATAGCTCCGGCAATGCACGTTGGCACTCATCGAAAAGGGACGGATTAACCGTCCTTTTTTTCCGGATGTAAACGTTTGTTCTTCAACCCTGATTTCACCGAATCGGGTATACCAGTAGAGTGTTTTTTTCGGCTCCGATGGGCTTGGGCATTGGCCTCGACAAAGGTTGCTCTTTGTTTCTCATTTTGTTGTATTGCCCATCCTTGAAGCGCTGTTTGTCCCAGCTTTTGAATCTCTTCTATCACTCGCTGTTCTGCTTCATGCGCACTTTGAAGATCGCCGTCGGCATTCTCCACCACCGACAACAAACTTTCTATTTTGACCTTGAGCGCCGGATGGGCATTCAAGCGAGATTCTAAACTGTTGGTGGGGCTATCGGCAGAGGACTTAATTGGCAGAGACATATTGTATCAACTCAGTCAAATGAGGACGGTAATGAATAGGTTGATTGTTAGGGCAAACGCATCTTAAATCTGACGATAAGTCATGGGCAGCGCTAGGGTTATGTGGATGAGCGCATAGAGCCCTAGCCGCCGATGAAACTAAAACCGAAAAACGGCATTGCCGCACACTTTGAGAGCGTAACAGATCCGAGAATAGAGCGTACGAAGGAACATTTGCTGCTCGATATCCTGACGATTTCAATTTTAGCAGTGATCTGCGGTGCCGATGGCTGGGTAGGGATAGAAACGTATGGGAAAGCGAAAGAGTCTTGGCTGAAAACATTTCTAGTTCTGCCGAACGGCATTCCCAGTCATGATACCTTCGCGCGAGTGTTTGCCCGTCTTGACCCAGAGCAATTACAGGCCGCTTTTCTGAGCTGGGTGCGCTCAGTCAGTCGACTGTCGGCAGGTGAAGTCATCGCCATCGACGGGAAAACGGCGCGTCGGTCTTATGACAAAGGAAAAGGGAAGGGCGCTATCCATATGGTAAGTGCCTGGGCGAGTCAAAATCGATTGGTGCTCGGCCAACGAAAAGTCGATGCCAAGTCGAATGAAATCACCGCCATTCCAGAACTGCTGAAGGTCTTAGATATTCATGGCTGCATTGTCACGATTGATGCCATGGGAACTCAGAAAGCGATCACCCAGCAAATCATTGAGCAAGGGGGAGACTATGTCTTAGCGCTCAAAGGGAATCAGGGTAATCTGTTTGAGGATGTTGAACAGATTTTTGAGCAGGCGCTCTCGCAAAACTTTAAGGGCATTGAGTATGACTTTTATGAAACTAAAGACGTCGGCCATGGTCGGGTTGAGCAGCGACGGTGCTGGAGTCTGGGCCAAGTCGAGTGGCTGATAGATGCGGAGAAATGGGCACAGTTTACCAGCATTGCTAGAGTGGAATCGGTGCGAGAATGTGATGGTAAAACCAGTGGCGAGGCGCGCTATTACATCAGCTCATTGGCCCCAGATGCCCAGCGCCTAGCCGAAGCTATTCGCACTCATTGGAGTGTTGAGAATCCCTTACACTGGGTCTTAGATATCGCCTTTCGCGAAGACGAGTGTCGCATTCGCAACGGCCACGCCCCTGAGAACTTCACACTGCTGCGGCATCTGGCAGTGAGTGCGTTGAACCAAGAGAAAACTGCCAAAATAGGGATTAAAAACAAACGGTTGCGAGCCGGATGGGACGATGACTACCTGCTCAAGGTTTTAGCTGGTTAAAATTTAGATGCGTTCGCCCTAGGTTGATTGTAACGTCCCTCAGATTCAATCCCGGCTAAAGTAATTCATATGCTTTACTGTCACTTTTAATTACACCCGGTGCCGCAGGGGGCGATTGAGGCGGTGTGTGAGGAGGTGGCGGATGTGGCGGGGTTGATGGTGCGGGCGGTGGCGTTGGGGCTGTTGGAGCAGAGCCCGGATGAGGCGCTGCGGGTGCCGAGGGTGTTGCCGTTGGGTGGGGTAGAGGATGAAGGATTGGCGGCGAAGGCGGCGGAAGCGTTGTATCGGATTTGGTGGGAGGGGGAGGAGAGTGCTAGTGAGGCGCAGAAGTTAGAGATCCATCGGTTGGCGGTATTGGGCGGAGTCGAAGAAATTGTTGAAGTAATCGCCTATAAAATAAGTGGTGAGTGGCGTAGAAAAGGTCGTTTTCGAGAAGTTGTTGCGCTGGGTAGCCTATCTAATGAAGTTTTTAAAAATACATGGCTTTTACAAGAAATGGCCTATGCAGAACACCAACTAGGTAATATCAATAGAGCAGAGTATCTATATCGAGAGGCTTTTGAAAACTGTCCTAATAATCCAGCAGAGAAGGGTTCTCTTCTTTATTTTATTGCGATTTTCAAAGCACAACAGGGCGATATAACAGGAGCGATCAGACTCTACGAGGAGTCGCTAGCGCTAACAGAACAGGTTGGGAATGTGCAAGGTAAAGCGGCTAACTTACACCAACTAGCAGGAATCAAAGCGCAACAGGACGATATAGCAGGAGCGATCGCACTCTATGAAGAGTCGCTAGCGCTAAAAGAACAGATTGGGGATGTGCAAGGTAAAGCGGCTACCTTACACCAACTAGCAGGAATCAAAGCGCAACAGAACGATGTAGCAGAAGCGATCACGCTCTATGAAGAGTCGCTAGCGATAGCTGAACAGATGAGGGATATGTACGGCAAAGCGCCTACCCTGCACTGTTTAGCAATACTTAAAGCGTATCAGGGAGATGTCGCAGGAGCGATCACACTCTATGAGGAGTCGTTAGCGATAGCTGAACAGAGTGGAGACGCACAAGGCAAAGCCGCTAACTTGCACGAACTAGCGGGGCTCAAAGCGCAACAGGGAGACGTTGGCGGTGCGATCGCGCTCTACGAGGAGTCGTTAGCGATACAAGAACAGATTGGCAACGCGCAAGGCAAAGCCACTACCCTGCACTGTTTAGCCGTCCTCAAAGCGCAATAGGGAGACGTTGGCGGTGCGATCGCGCTCTACGAGGAGTCCTTAGCGATAACTGAACAGATTGGGGACGCGAAAACCAAAGCCTCTACCCTGCACTGTCTAGCTATCCTCAAAGCGCGACAGGGAGACGTTGCCGGTGCGATCACCCTTTTTCAGCAGTCTTTACAGATAAAAGAACAAATCGGTGATGTGCAAGGCAAGGCCATGACGCTTTGGTGGTTAGGTGGTCTTGCTAACGAAACAGGCGATGCAGAAACCGCCATTCCTTACCTGCAAGAATCCCTCACTATCCTACAAAAGATCGGCTCACCCAGCGCTCAAACCGTACAAAGCATCATCGACCGCATTACCAACAATGCCTAGCGCAGTATCAGCGGCCCATACTAAAAACCACTGCGATCTCTTGCCGCACCGAAGCTGCAAGATTATCCCACTGGGTATCGGTAGTCGCCTCGAAACGCACTTGCCAAGCCTGCTCGTCTGCTAACTCAGCGAGGAGTCGAGTAGCGATCGCATCCTGCTGCTCATTCGATCACCTTGAAACCTCTGCAATGGCTTGTTGTAAAAGTTCAGTCATAACTTATTAAGTCGCTAACAAATGATTCAATCCCAATGAACAGCGTTATGTCTTGTCTGAGGTGGTAAGGGACATGCATTTGAATAATGTACCGACGAATTAAAGCTTTCAGCGCCCTCATCCCCAACCCTTCTCCCGATGGGCTTCCGCGTACACACATCTATGAGTCAAATACTGGAAAGCGGTACGTTATTTATTTGCGGCTCCCTTATTATAGAAAATAGAAACAACTTAACCAAATGGAGAGAGGCATCCGTGGCTGGTAAAAAGCAATCCACAGGCAACTGCGCTTTTTGCGACAAAGCCCTTTCAAAAGGCGGTATGAGCAAGCATCTCGCTAGCTGTAAGGCGCGGCAAAGCGCTATTGAAAAAGCCAATCAGAAAAAGGGTAAAGCCGAAACGCTCTACCATCTGCGTGTGCAAGATGCCTATCGTCCAGAGTTTTGGCTCAACTTAGAAATGCGCGGCTCCAAAAAACTCACCGATCTAGACAACTACCTCAGATCCATCTGGCTAGAATGCTGTGGCCACCTCAGCGAATTTTCGCTAGGCGGCTTTCAAAACACCGTTGGCATGAGCCGAACCATCGACAATGTTTTTAGCCACGCTGACGGTATCAACCACACCTACGACTTCGGCACCTCTTCAGAAACTATTGTCAAAAGGGTTACCGCCCGTGAGGGCAACCCCCTCACCGCCAAGCCCATTTTCCTCATGGCCCGCAACAACCCACCCGCCGAAACTTGCATAGAGTGCGGCAAACCCGCCACTCAGCTCTGCATAGAGTGCATGTATGAAGACGAAACCTGGGGCACCTTATGCGATGAACATGCTGAAACTCACCCACACCACAACTACGGCCAACCGATGCTGCTAGTCAACTCGCCTCGCGTAGGCATGTGCGGCTACGAAGGCCCAGCCGAACCCCCTTATTAAGCTGCAAGCTCGCATTTTCAGACAAAATTTAGACAGGTGATGTAAAAACGTACGTGTTTAGCGTTGGTCGGTTGGTCGCTTAAGGTGCTGACCCACCCCGTCGCTGCGCGCCACCCCTCCGGCGGAGGGGAAACTGGCTGTGTGTTTAGAGATCTAGGACTTGGTTCCCTATGGGAACCGTAAGGGAGGGGTTTTCGATGTGTACGCTAAACGGTTAGTCGGTTGGTTGCTTAAGGTGCTGACCGATCCCTGTACAAGTGGCAAATGAGTGCGGAAAAAGGTGATCGCATAAAGCCCCGCCCGCTAAGGTAAACAGGTAGTCATCCTGAAGCAGGCAGATACCTCCATGTTAGCGGCTATTTTTGATGCGTTTGTGGCAGCGAGTCCGGTGAGCGTGATGCTTCGAGGCGTTATGGAGAAGGTATTTCGGCCTGAACGGATAGATGAGATATTCGAGCAACATGCCGAGGTTCAGTATACGCGCGAGCTGCTTTTTTCTGATCTGGTGAACCTTCTAAGTTTGGTTGTTTGTGGAATTCATCCATCGGTCAACGCGGCCTACAAGGCCAAAGCCAACGAGATCAATGTGACGCGCAATGCAATCTATGCCAAGCTCAACGGGGTCGAACCCAAGGTGAGTTCCGCCCTTCTGAGAACCAGTACCGCAGAGCTATCGCAGTTAGTTCTACAGATGGGCGGCGAGTCGCCGCCGCTGCTAGCAGGCTATCAAAGCCGAATTCTTGATGGCAATGCCCTAGCCGCGACCGAGCGACGGCTAAAGGTTTTGCGTACAGTGGCCGCTGCCCCCTTACCGGGAAAATCTCTGGTTGTTTTAGACCCTGCCTTGCGACTAGCGGTTGATATCTTTCCTTGCGAAGATGGCCACGCCCAAGAACGACGGTTGTTTGAGCAGGTGCTAGCCACGATTAAGCCCCAACAGCTTTGGCTTGCCGACCGCAATATGTGTACGTTGGGCTTTCTCGGTGGCATCGCCCGACGAGAGGCTGCTTTCGTGATTCGAGAGCACAAGCATCTGCCCTGGGAAGCGGTGAGTGAACTGCAACCAGCAGGCCAAGTCGAAGCCGGTAGCGTGTTTGAACAGGGCATTCAAATACAGCATGATGGCGAGCCTTTGCGCTTACGCCGTGTGGTGCTGCGATTAACCAAACCAACGCGGCATGGAGACGCCGAAATCGTGGTACTCACCAACCTCCCAGAGACTGCTGCCAATGCGGTGCGAGTTGTTCAACTGTACCGGGAGCGTTGGCAAATTGAAGGATTATTTTTGAGCGTGACGCAGAACTTTGAGGGCGAGATTGATACCCTGGCTTATCCCAAAGCCGCACTTTTGAGCTTTACGCTGGCGCTGATGGCCTACAACATTTTGGCTACCTTAAGAGCCGCCTTAGCGAGCGTTCATGGCGTCGGCAAAATTGACTCTGCGCTCTCTGACTTTTATGTGGTTGAGGAGTTACAGGGCACCTATCGGGGCATGATGATTGCCATTCCACCCACCCATTGGGGCATTTTCAGCGAGATGACTTTGCCTGATCTAGCAGCGTTTCTCAAAGATCTAGCGGCCCAAGTCGAGCTGAAACGTTTTCTCAAGCAACCCAGAAAAAAGAAGCTACCGAAAAAGCCATTAGTTGCTGATGCCAAACACCCTCATGTCTCCACGGCCAAGCTTTTAGCCCGCGAAAAATAGCACTTGTACAGGCAT